>CAWEGW010000013.1:0-317129 GCA_963808825.1 Miltoncostaeaceae bacterium
CGGGCCAGGTAGACCGTCCGCCCGCCCGTGGTGCGCTTCTCGACGCTCTACGAGGTGCTCACTCGAGCCGGGAGGTGTGGCGCACCGCGACGATCGCCGACAGCGGTCCGGTGAGCTTGTACCCCGGGCCGCCTACGGCCTCGACGAACTCGAAGCCGGTCGAGGAAACCCCGCTGCTTCCGCCGCGCGTTCGGCCCTCGGAGACGAACTCGTAGTCGTCGAGGTCGAAGCTGTGGCCGTGGACCTCGTGCCAACCGTCGGCCAGCAGGACCGCCTCGACTGAATCGGTGTCGATTGCCAGGCTCACTCAGGACCTCCTTTTCATCCCGTCATCCGGGGGCAGCACCCTAGCCTCGCGCGCCATCCCGGCGAACACCCTCTTGACAGGGGAGGGCCGGGGTTCCCGGCCCTCCCCAGCCCGAGGAGCGCGGGGCGACCGGAGCCCTCCTTGGCGAAGCGGCGCCGGAGCCGCCCACGGACCGGCGCCGCTCGCGACCTCTCCGTGGGGCGACACGATGGCCGGGCCGCCCGGAGGGAGCCGACTCGCCGCCTGACCGGCGCCATCCCGGGCACCCTGGCGCACCGCGACGGCGCTCGGGCGGGCGGGCCGGGGTCGCTAGGCTCATGGCCCCAGGACGAGGGAAGCCTGTTCCGATGGCAGAGCTCAGCCGCGAGGAGGTCTGCGCAGCGATCAGGCGCCGGCTGAACGTGGGCGCCCTCCCCAAGCTGGAGGGCGACGTCTTCCGCGTCTACGACCGCGTCTGTCAGCGGCGCGAGCGGCTCGAGGACGTGGCCACGGCCTTCCCGGGCATGACGACGGATGCGGTACGAGCGGCCTGGGACACGCTCCGCGCCTGGGCCGAGGAGGACCTGTGAGCCGCATGGCGCACGACCGCCCCCGAGCTCAACTCCCTGTCAGTCCTGACTCTCGAAGTCCACGTACCACTCGCGGCTGTCCCCATTCGCCTCCGCGGATGAGGGACCGTCCAGCTCCTGCTGCATCGTCGCCCCCTATTGCGGTTTGCGGGCGGGTGCAAGTCCGTGCCCGCGAGTCTCGTGTGGCCCGTGTGCCGGCGTCCATCCCTTTTGGTCAAGCGTTCAGTACGTGAGACGCCCGTCCCTCCTGCCGACGACGTCGCGAGCTCCCGTCGATCGCCTTCCTTCCTGCGCCAAGCGCGGTCGAGAACCCCGTAACCGTGGGATTCTCGTGCCCCCTCTTACCCCCTCTTCCCAGCCCCGGGCGGGACTCTTACTCCCGAGGTCGAAGGTTCGAATCCTTCACGGCCCATCCTGAGAACCCGCGTGTTGTGCGGCTTTTCGTCGTTCAGGGGCCAGGCCCCCTGCGGTTTGCCCGCCGGTTGCCCGCAGTGCAGCGATCAGCAGGCGGTGTTATGCGGCGGCCGCCGGGGCCAGGGACGAACGTCCGACATCCTCGTTGATCAGTGAGACGAGCCCCCGCACGTCGTCGCGCCCGAAGGCGTCCAGGTAGCGTCCGAGGAGCTCGCGGGCGGATCCATCCAGCGCCGAGGCGGGGTCGGCGGCGCTGACGCCTCTCGCGGCGAGCGTCGCCCGCGCCCGCTGGAGCGCGCTGGTGACCGACGCGACACTCGTTCCGAGGACCTCGGCGGCCTCGCTCGCCCGCAACCGGAGCACCTCGCAGAGGAGGAGCGCCGCGCGCTGACGGGGAGCCAGGTGCCGGAGGGCGGCGGCCAGGGCGAGCCGGACCGCCTCGCGGCGAGCCGCGACCTCGGCGGGATCCTCGAGCGGAGCGTCGCCGGGCAGCGGCGCGAGCTCCACGAGCTCTTGGCGCCGCGTCCGCCTGCTCAGCGTGTCGAGGCAGACGTTGGTCGCGATGCGGTACAGCCACCCGCGGAGGGCCGCCGGACGCTCGAGGCCGCTCCAGCCACGCCATGCGCGCACCAGCGTGTCCTGCACCGCGTCCTCGGCCTCCAGGGTCGATCCGAGCATGAGGACGCAGTGACGCGTGAGCGCCTGGCGATGGCGCTCGAGCTCGCGCTCCAGCGTCGCGGGCGACGGCTCGTCGCCGACGGAGAGGTCGGTCCCTGGACCTTCGGCCTCGCGGCCGGCACCCGCCCGCACACTCATGTCGTGTCCTCCCGAGCGCCCCGGGGTCCGGCGGCGGCGTCCAGCCCGAACATCCGGCGCGTCGTGGCCTCGAACCGGGCGGCCGGCGTGAGCTTCCTCACCCGGGGGATCCAGGTCGCCTCGCGCCCGACCCGGTAGCGGAGGCGCGGCGTGCGGTCTCGGACGGCTCGGAGCACCGCCTCGGCGACGCGCGGCGGCGGCAGGCCCCCCTCGATGCGGTCGCCGACGGCGGCCAGCGCGGCCTCGCGAAGGTGGTCGTAGGCCGGGATGGGCCCGGAGGCCTCCTCGGCGGCGGCGCCGAGGCCCGTCCTGACCCAGCTGGGCTCGATCAGCGAGACCCAGATCCCGAAGTCGCGGAGCTCGTACCGCAGCGACTCGGAGTAGCCCTCCAGGGCGAACTTGCTCGCCGTGTAGAGGGGGAGCAGGGGGACGCCGACGAGCCCGACGAGCGAGCTGAGGTTGACGATCCGGCCCTGCCCCTGGCGTCGCATGGCCGGCAGGACCGCGTTGATGAGCCTCATCGGCCCGAAGAGGTTGGTCTCGAACTGCTCCCTCGCCTGCTCGGGGCTCGTCCCCTCCGATTCTCCGAAGGCCATGAAGCCGGCGTTGTTGACGAGGACGTCGATGCGGCCCTCCCGGCCGAGGAGCGTGGCGACGCACGCCTCCACCGACGCGTCGGAGCGGACGTCCAGCTCGAGCATCTCCACGCCCGCGGGAGCCGAGCCGGCCCTCGGCCTGCGGCTCGTGCCGAAGACCTGGTAGCCGCGCTCGGCGAGCAGGGCCGACGTCGCCGCCCCGATGCCCGACGACGCGCCCGTGACCAGGACGACCTGCTGTGCCTGGCTCATGGGGATCGCAGAGGGCGACGGTGAGCTCGCGGTGCTCACGACATCACCTCGCGGGTGCCGACGCACCCCTCGCAGGTCGTGCACGCCATTGCTGGGTTCCCCTTCCGATCGAAGGCTTCGGGGCGCGGGGCGGCGTGGTTACGGCTTCGCCGCGGGGGCCACGGGGGCGGCGCCCGGCCGGGCGGCGCGGCCCTCCACCTCCACGCGTGGCAGCCAGTCGAGCCACCTGGGCAGGTACCAGTTCCACTTCCCGAGCAGCGTCATCGCGGCCGGCACGAGGACCGAGCGGACGATGGTGGCGTCGATGAGGAGCGCAACGGCGACCCCGAAGCCCATCTGCTGGAACATGACGAGCTCGCCGGCGGCGAAGCCGACGAAGACGGCGACGATGATCAAGGCCGCGCCCGTGATGATGCGCGCGGTCGACCCGACCGCCGAGACGACGGCCTCGGTGGTGTCCCCGGTCTCGGTGAAGCGCTCGCGGATCCGGCTCAGCAGGAAGACCTGGTAGTCCATCGAGAGCCCGAAGAGCACGGCGAAGAGGAACAGCGGCACCCAGGCTTCGATCGTCGCCACCTCCTGGAAGCCGAAGAGGTCCGCGCCGACGCCCTCCTGGAAGACGAGGACCATCAGCCCGTAGGCGGCGCCCACCGAAAGGAGGTTGAGGACGATCGCCGTGCCGGCGATCACCACCGAGCGGAACGCCACCGTCAGGAGCACGAAGCTCAGCCCGAGCACGAAGACGAAGACGATCGGCAGCCATCTGTCCATCACGTCGATGAAGTCAACGTTCTCGGCCGTGGTGCCGCCGACGACGACGTTGGCATCCACGCCGGCGAAGGCGGCAGGGATGATCTGGCTCCGCAGGTCCCGCACCGCCCCCATGGCCTGGTCCGAGAGCGGGTCGGCACCGATCCCGACGCTGGCCACGGTCAGGTCACTGTCCGGGTACCGCGCGACCTGGACGCGGCCGTACCGCGCGTCCCGGGCGAGCTCCTGTCGCAGCCGGCCCACCGCCGCCTGGATCTGAGGGCTGGCGGGCGGGCCGTCGATGACGACCTCGGCCGGCTGGGAGCTCGCGGCGGGGAACGAGGCCTCCAGAGCGACGAGGCCCTGCTTGGACTGCATCCGGTCGGGCAGCGTGTCGTTGCTGGCCGCGCCGATGTTCATCGAGAACAGCGGGACGGCGGCCGCGAGCAGCAGCGCCACGGCCAGGGTGAGCGCGAGCGCCGGGCGCGCGGTCACGGCGCGGGCGATGCGGGCCCAGACGGCGCCCTCGCCGGCGCGCTCCACCCGTCGTCCCACGATCGGCACCCGGAGGGCGTTGATGCGGTCGCCGAGCAGCGCCAGGACGGCTGGGAGCAGGGTCAGGGCCGCGACCACGGCGACGATCCCGACGAGGATCGCGCCGGTCGCGAGGCTGCGCATGATCGTGCTCGGCACGAGCAGGAGGCCGAGCATGGCCAGCACGAAGGCGCTGCCGCTGAAGAGCACGGCCCGGCTCGCGGTGCCGCCGGCGCGCGAGATGGCCTCGAGGCGCGACGCGCCCCGCGCTCGTTCCTCGCGCACCCGGGAGACCACGAACAGGGAGTAGTCGATCCCCAGGGCGAGGCCCATGCCGGTGAGCATGTTGATGACGAACACCGACAGCGTGAACCCCTGGGCCACCGCGCCGGTGAGCCCGAGCGCGACGACGATCGAGACGATCGCCAGCAGCAGCGGCAGGCCCGCGGCCACCAGGGCGCCGAAGACCAGCACCAGGATGATCAGCGCGGCCGGCAGGCCGATCCTGAGCTCGCCCTCCTCGAGGTCGCTCTGGGAGAGCTCGCTGAGGTCGCGGGCGACCGTCCACTCGCCGGTCATCGAGACGCTGAAGCCGTTGCGCCCGTCGGCGGCCTCGACGGCCTCGGCCAGGTCCTCCACCCCGCCCTCGGACTGGTCGCGCAGCACGATCGGGATCAGCAGCGCGTGGCGGTCGGCGGACACCAGGCTCGGATCGGGCCGCCGGTAGTAGATCACGGCGGCCGCCACGTCGCCGGTGGAGCGGGCGGTCGCCGCCAGCCGGCCGACCTCGGCCCGGAAGGCCGGCTGGTCGACCGTGAGGCGGGGCGAGCGGACCACCACCATCTCGCTGGGCGTGCGCCGGTCGGGCAGGCGCTGGTCGATCAGGTCCTCGGCCCTGATCGAGTCGGGGTTGTTGGTGACCTCCCCCTCGGTGGTCAGGTCGCCCAGGCCGCCCGCGGCGCCGGCGACCCCGAGGACGATCGCCACGAGCCAGACCGCCACCGTGCGCCAGGGATGCGCCGCGCAGGCCCGCGCCAGCCTCTGAGTCACGCCACCCTCTTCGTTCGTCGGTCGCTCTCACAGTGCAGACCGATGGGCGCCCCGGAACTCATCGCTCGGCACGACAAGTCGTGTGCCTGTGGCTGCCGGGTCCGCCCGCTCGACCCGCGGATGACCAGCGTCGGCCTTGCCATCGCCGAGAACGCTAGGCCCGCCCGCCGCGTCGGCCAAGACCCGAGACGGGTGCTGTTCGGCTCATCCCCAATCCTGGGGATTGCGCTACCTTGGCGGGTGGAGTGGCAGTCGGGGACGTCATGCTGCCTTCCGGCGGCGACGCGGTGGAAGGCATCGAGTTGCTCCGCTTCGCGCGGTCGCTGTCCGCGGCGCCCGACCTCGAGCAGCTGAAGCGGCGCTTCCTCGCCGGCTTCGGCCGGCTGCTCGGCATGCCGATGTACGGGTACGCGCTCGTCGATCCGCGGACCAACTCCCCGACGTGCGTCGCGAACGGGAACGTCAGCGCGACGTTCGTGGCGTGTTACGAGCGGCGCGCGAAGGACGTCGACCCCGTGCTCGCGCAGGCGTACGAGACCGGCCGAACCACCTACAACATGGCGATCATGTCGCCGGAGGAGTGGCTCGAGTCGGCGGTGTATCGCCGCGCCTATCACGTCCACGACATGCGGCATGTGGTCGAGGTGCCGGTGAAGATCGCGGGGCGGATGGCCGGCAACGTCCACTTCGCCACGACCACGCGCGACTGGGACATCGGCCTCTCCGACATCCGCCTCGCCGAGGGGCTCAGCGGGGTGGTCGGCCTCACGATCGAGGCGCTCGAGGACCGCGAACGCGTGGAGCGCGAGCGCGACCAGGCGCAGATTGCGCTCACGATCGCCGGCACGCCGTTCGTGGTCAGCGACCCGCGGCTCACCCACCTGCGCGTCAACGACGCCGCGCGGCGTCTGCTCGCGGACGTCATCGACGGGGACGAGCGCCTCCACAGACTGCTCGCGCGGCCCGTGCCCAAGGGCGGCGGTACGCGCCGGATCGCCGTTGAACTGGTGACGGGCGAGGCCGGGATCCTGCGCGCGCACCTGAGCGGGGTCGCGAACGAGGACGAGGCGCTCGTCGCCGTGCTGGAGCTCGAGCGCGAGTCGCCGGCGATCGCGCTGGACGCGCTCGCCGTGCTGACGCCGCGCGAGAGCGAGGTCGCGACCCTCGTCGTCGAGGGCCTCGCCGACCGCGAGGTCGCCGAGCGCCTGTGCCTCAGCCACCACACGGTCAGCCAGTACGTGAAGCGCATCTATCGCAAGCTCGGCGTCGACTCGCGCGTCGGGCTGACGCGCCATCTGCTCGGCGCCCGCAACGCGGTGCGGCGGAGCTAGCCGGCTCGTTCCACGATCGCACGCGCAGAGGGGCCCGGTCACCGGAACCGCTCGGTCTGCGAATGTCAGGGGCGCTCCCATCGTCATCCGCCGAAGAGCACGCCCTCCTCGGCCTCCCCGGGGAGCGGGTGGTAGCGCAGGCTCTGCACGCCCGAGCCGAAGGTCTCGGCGCTCAGCAGCTCGAGCCGGGCGGGCGGGCGGCCCTCGTCGAAGAGGCGCCGGCCCGAGCCCACGACGATCGGGTGGACCAGCAGGTTGAGCTCGTCGAGCAGGCCGTTGCGCATCAGCCAGTTGACCAGGGTGCCGCTGCCCGACATGGCGATGTCCCTGCCCGGCTCGGTCTTCAACCGCCGCAGCGACTCGGCGACGTCGCCCTCGACCAGCGACGAGTTGCTCCACGAGACGCTCGTAAGGGTGGACGAGACGACGTACTTGCGCACGCCGTTCATCTGCGAGGCGAACGGCTCGTCGGTGCTCGTCGGCCAGTAGGCGGCCCACTGCTCGTAGTTCCGCCGACCCATCAGCAGGGCGTCGCTGCTCGCGATGCCGGCGCCGATGGCGGCGCCCATCTGGTCGTCGAAGTAGGGGAAGTGCCACTGGTCGGGCGACTCGACGACGCCGTCGAGGGAGATGAAGAAGTTGGCGACGATCTTTCGCATGACGCCCTCCGCGTCTTGGGGCCATGACCAGCGGGCCTCGCTTCGCCGTCCTGAGCCGACCGCCTCATGCCGCCGACGATCGTGCCCCCTGCGAGCGCTCCTCCGCGACGGGGGAACACCCCAACCCCCTCCCCACCCTTTTGAGGCGCCCGCCGACTGCGTTCTGGGACCCGGGGACGGCGCGGATGAGCACACGGACTAGACTGCGTGCTCGTTCGACTGGTGCAGACCGTTCCGAAGCAGGGCGGCGCGCAGATGGCGAAGGAGCCGGTCTCGGCGATGCCCGCGCTCCTCGAGCGCGACGGAGAGCTGGCGGCCATCGATGACCTGATCGAGGCGACGGCCCACGGCGGCCGGCTCGCGGTGATCGAGGGGCCGCCTGGGATCGGCAAGACCTCGCTGATCGTGGAGGCGAGGGCCAGGGCCCAGCGGGCCGGGATGCAGGTCCTGACGGGGCGCGGCTCAGACCTGGAGCGCTCATTCTCCTACGGTGTCGTCAGGCAGCTCTTCGAACCGTTCCTCGCCCGGCTGATCGAGGACGAGCGGGCCGAGCTGCTCGCCGGCGCAGCTGCGCTTGCGACGCCGCTCTTCGATCCTGTGGACCTCGCCGGCGAGCCCCCGACGGACGCGGCCTTCGCGAGGCTGCATGGCCTCTTCTGGCTGACCGCGAATGTCGCCGCCCGCCGGCCTCTCTTGCTCGCCGTGGACGACCTGCACTGGTGCGATGCCGCCTCGCTGCGCTGGCTTGGCTATCTCCTGCCGCGCATCGAGGGGCTTCCCGTCTTGCTCGTCGTCGGCCTCCGGCCCTCCGAGCCGGGCGAGGACGCCCTCATCGGGCTGGTCGTCTCCGATCCGGTGGCCGTGGCGCTTCGGCTGGCTCCCCTCGGCAACGACGCCACGGCGGAGCTGGTGCGCGCGACCCTGTCCGCCGACGCGGACGATGTCTTTTGCTCCGCCTGTCAGGAGGAGACCGGCGGCAATCCGCTGCTCCTGCGCGAGCTCGTCAACCGGATCGCCGCCGAGGGGCTGGCTCCGACGGCGGCCAACGTGCCCCGTCTGCGTGAGCTCGAGGCACGAGCCGGCTCCCGAGCCCTCTCGCTTCGCCTTGCCCGGCTCCCGCCGGAGGCGACAAGGCTCGCCCAGGCCGTTGCCATTCTCGGCGATGACGCCGAGGTCGGCCAAGCCGCCGCGCTCGCGGAGCTGGACGAACCGGGGGCGTCGGAGGCGATCAGGGGCCTCGCTCGCGCCGATGTCCTGCGCCCGCAGTTCCCGCTCGGGTTCGTCCATCCGCTCATCCGCGCGACGGTCTACGAGGAGCTGACACCGCTCGAGCGAGGCAGCGGGCACGCGCGCGCGGCCCGCCTCCTCACCGAGTCCAGAGCGGGGCCCGAGCAGGCCGCCGCCCACCTCCTGCTCGTTCCCCCGGCTGCCGACTCGGGCGTCGTCGCGGTGCTTCGGGAAGCCGCGCGGCGCGCCCGCTCTCGCGGTGCTCCCGAGAGCGCCGTCGCGTACCTCCGCCGGGCCCTGGCCGAGCCGCCCGTCGCTTCTGAGCGCGCGGACCTGCTGCTCGAGCTCGGCTCCGCCGAGACGTTGTTGAGTGGCGAGGCCGCGGCCGAGCACCTGCAGGAGGCGCACGGGTTGATCCACGATCCCGAACGGAGGGCGGAAGCGGCCGCGCTGCTCGGAACCCAGCTCTTCTACCTCCATCGCCTCGACGAGTCGGTCGCGGTCTTCGAGCAAGCGCTCGACGAGCTCGGCGGCGGCGATGCCGAGCTCGAGCGCCTCCTGGAGGCCGGGGTCATCAGTGCCGGCCTCTTCCGGCCGCGGGCGCAAGACGAAGTCCTCGGGCGCTTGGAACGCGTCCGCAGCCGCGGCGGCGACACGACCCTCGGCGAGAAGATGCTGCTGGCGCTGCTCGCGTTTTCCGATGCGCGGGCCGGCGCGCCCGCGGTCGCGTCCGTCGCCCTGGCGCGCCGAGCGCTGGCCGGGGGGACGCTGCACGCGGCGGAAACCGGCGGCGGCGCCTTCGCCCGTGCGTGCATGGTGCTCGCGATGGCCGATCTCGACGAAGCCTTGACGATGTACGACGCGGCGCTTGCCGACGCGCACCAGCACGGGTCGATCAGCGGCTTCGCCGCCACGAAGGTGTTTCGCGCGCAAGCGTTCTTGTTCCGAGGCGACCTGGCCGAAGCGGAAGCCGACAGCAGGGAAGCTCTCGACGCCTGCAGAGCTTGGGGGCTGCAGCTTCTCGACGCGTTCAGGTTCGTGCGGGCGGAGGCCTTGATGGAGCAGGGCACGCTCGCCGAAGCCGCCACCGTGCTTGAGCCGGCCCGACCGGACGAGTCGATGCCCGAGGACGTGGCCCTCTACTTCCTGCGCCACAGCCGCGCGCGCCTGCGCGTGCTCCAGGGCGATCTCGCCGGCGGCCTCGAGGCGATGTCCGACGTGGGTGCTCGCTTCGAGCGCAGCGGCGGCCGCAATCCTGCCCTCCTCCCCTGGCGTTCCGACGCCGCGCTCGTTCTGCTGCGGCTCGGCGAGCGGGACGAGGCCCGCCGGCTGGCGGCGCAGGAGCTCGAGCTCGCGCGGGCCTGGGGTGCGCCCCGCGCGCTCGGTGCGGCGTTGCGCGCTCTGGGACTCGTCGACGGCGGCGCGGAAGGGCTCAGACTGCTCGAGGAGGCGGTCGAGGTCCTGGCCGACTCGCCCGCGAAGCTCGAGCACGCGAAGGCGCGCACCGAGCTTGGGGCGGCGCTTCGCCGCCACAACCTCCGCTCGGCCGCGCGCGACCAGCTTCGGCGCGCCGTCGAGCTGGCCACGATCTGCGGCGCCGCGCCACTGGCCGCCCGTGCCGAGGCCGAGCTTCTCGCCACGGGCGCGCGGCCGCGACGCATCGCCCTCAGCGGCGTCGAGTCGCTCACACCCAGCGAGCGGCGCGTCGCCGAGATGGCGGCCGGGGGCCCGACCAACCGCGAGATCGCGCAGGCCCTCTTCGTGACGCCGAAGACGGTCGAGATGCACCTGTCGCGCGCCTATCGCAAGCTCGGGATCAACTCGCGCGCCCAGCTCTCAGCCGCGCTCGCCGAACCGGCCCGGGCGTAGGCTCTCCGCTTCACGCCATGCGGTGACAGCACGTCATCGATCAGCGTCCCTCGGCCGGCCGGGCCGGCGCCGGCCGAGCCGTCTCCAGGCCCAGGGGCCCCTCGCCGCGGCGCTCGGGAGGCGGCCAGTACGGCGGCACCCGGAGCAGGCGCGCGGCCCAGGACGGCATCCACCAGTTCCAGCGCCCGAGCACGGCGACGAACGCCGGCAGGAGCATGCTGCGCACCACCGTGGCGTCGAGCAGGATGCCGACCGCCAGCCCGGTGGCGAAGACCTTGACGTCGGTCTCCGGGCCCGAGGCCAACGCGACGAAGGCCAGGAACAGGATGAGCGAGCCCGCCGTCACCAGGCGGCCGGTGCGCGCGATGCCGGCCACCACCGCCCGCTCGGTTGAGCCGTCGCGGTCGTACTCCTCCCGCATGCGGCTGAGGATGAACACCTCGTAGTCCATCGAGAGGCCGTAGAGGAAGGCGAAGATCATCAGCGGGATCCAGACGGTGAGCGCGCCGGTGGGCTCGATGTCGAAGATCGCCCCCGAGCCGTGGCCCTCCTGCCAGAAGTACACGAGGAAGCCCCAGACCGCGCCGATGGAGAGCACGTTGAAGACGATCGCCTTCAGCGGCAGCAGGAGCGAACGGAAGGCCCGGGCGAGCAGGACGAAGGTGATGGCGATGATCACCAGCGCCACCCAGATGAAGTTGCCGTAGACGGCGTCGTTGAAGTCGACGTTGCCCGGCACCGCCCCGCCCACGAGCACCTCGCCCGGCTCCGAAGAGGCTGCCTCGCGCACCCGCTCGACGGTCGAGGTGCTGTCCTCGGCCCGGGGGAAGACGTTCAGGACCGCGGTGTCGGCGCGCCGCCACTGCGCGCCCAGGGGCGCCACGGCCCCGCGCACGCCTTCGACGCCTCCCAGGGCGCGTGCCGTGGCGCCGGGGTCGCCCCCGACGACCACCGCGTCGTACGGACTGAGGGCCGCGGCGCCGATGCCCGAGCGCTCCAGGTCGTCGAGCGCCTGGCGCGCCGGGCCGCCCGAGGCCAGCGCGTCGGCGCGCGGGGTGCCGGTCGAGAAGTTGACCACCGGGATCAGGAAGACGGCCAGGATGGCCACCGCCAGCCCCCCGATCAGCCAGCGGCGGCGCACGACCAGGCGTCCCCACGGCACCCAGCCCTGGCCCGTGCTCGCGGTGCGCCGGCGGACCCCGATGCGGTCGAGCCGCGGCCCGATGGCGTCCAGGATCACCGGCAGCACGGTGATCGCCGTGAGCACGCTGATGAGCGGGATCAGCACGCCGGCGTAGCCGATGCTGCGCAGGAACGGCACCGGCAGCACCATCAGGGCCAGCAGCCCGATGGCCACTGCCACCCCGCTGGTGATCACCGCCCGGCCGGCGTGGTCCATGGCCTCGACGACCGCCTCGCGGTTGGTCCGGCCCGCGCCGTGCTCCTCGCGCCAGCGCATCACGATCAGGAGGGCGTAGTCGATGGCGATCCCGAGGCCGATGAGGGCCACCAGGAACTGCACCACCACCGATACCTGGGTGGCCTCGGCCAGTGGCCAGAGCACCAGGAAGGTGGTGGGGATCGCGATGACGGCCATGAGCAGGGGCACGAGCGCCATCAGCGAGCCGAAGACGACGAACAGCACCACGAGCGCGCCGAGGCCGCCGAGGAACACCTCCACGAGCACGCTCGGCCCGTCGCCACCGTCCTCACCGCTGGCCAGCGCGTCGATGCCGGTGATCCGGACCGGCGCGCCCGCGACCTCGAGACCGCCGGCGGCCGCCTGGGCCTGGTCGAGCGCACGCCCGGCAGGGTCGAACGCCGTATCGGCGGGCGGATACCAGACGACGCCGAAGGTGGTGCGCCCGTCCTCGGAGACGAAGGTGCGGTCGCCGGTGGTGGCGAAGTCGGCCGCACGCGAGCCGGGCACCGAGGCGGCGATGCGCGAGAAGGCCGCCGCAAGCTCGCCCCGCACGCCGGGCGAGTCCACCGTCGTGCCCGCGGGCAGCCGCACGACGGGCACGATCGGCCCGCTGACCCGCGGGCCGCCGTTGCCGTAGCGGGCGTAGATCAGGTCGGCGGCCTCCGAGCTCTCGCGCCCGGGGAGGTCGAACTCCTCCGAGAGGGCGTCGGCCGAGGGCTGGATGCTGGCGAACGCCACCACCACCACGACCAGCCAGCCCAGCAGCACCGTCTTGCGGTGGGCCAGGACCCAGCGAGTGAACGACCTCATCCGTCCGCCTCCTCGATCCGGTGAGGGTGGTCGAGGTCGATGCGCACCGTCACGGGCCGTGTGCCGAGCCGGCGCACAAAGGAGCGGAAGATTGCTGCGTCGAGGCGGCGCATGCGGCCAAGCGCCGACGCGATCGTGTCGAGCCGGGCGAAGGGATCGTCGTCGGGGAGGACCTGCGCGGCCCCCGCTCGCCAGTCGCGGCCGAGCTTCACCCGCACGCGCGGGTTCGCCTCGAGGTTGTGCACGTAGCCGGCGCGGTGGCCGTGCTCGGAGACGAGCCAGAAGGTCTCGCCGAGCAGCCCGTTTCCGACCGGGGTTCGGCGCGGCTGCCGGTGCGGCGCCCGCGAGTCTCGAGAAGTGCGAACGCGCGCGGAGCCAGGCCGAGCTCGAGCGCCAGCCGCATCGGCGGGTTCAGCACGTATCTCTCCGCGAGGGGCGCCAGCCGTGCAGAGGGCGCCGCGCCGTCCGGCCTGCCGCGTCGCGGATCAACACCAGCGCGTCCGTGCTCGAGCATCGCTAGCCCCCCAAGGTCGGGCGCACCTCGACCGCGCCGCCCCCGCTCACCTGCGGAATGCGCGCCGCAAGCTCGAACCGGTCCTCCTCCGAAAAGCCCTCCCACAGTTCGCGGCCGAAGTTCTGGATCAGCAGCAGGTACCTCATCGCTTCCTCGTCTCGTTGAGTCGCCCCGACGGCCCAGGAGGCGGACGTCTGGCCCCGAAGCCCACCCCTCCTGGTCACATCGGCTGCGCTTCGTCCGTCTAACTGTTAGACGGACCGCGGCGAAGGAATGTGACCGGTGGACGAGCGCGACTGGCTGGCGGAACGGTTCGAGGCCGATCGGAATCACCTGCGGGCGGTGGCCTACCGGATGCTCGGCTCGCTGGACGACGCCGATGACGCCGTGCAGGAAGCCTGGCTTCGGCTCAGCCGCGCCGACGCCGGCGCCATCGAGAACCTGCAGGCGTGGCTCACCACGGTCGTCGCGCGGGTGTGCCTGAGCATGTTGCGCTCGCGCGAGTCGCGGCCCGAGGAGCCCTTGGACCCTCACGTGCCCGAGCCGATCGTGAGCCGCGAGGACGGGGTCGACCCCGAGCACGAGGCGCTGCTGGCGGATTCGGTCGGTCTCGCCCTGCTCGTCGTGCTCGAGAGGCTGGCGCCCGCCGAGCGGCTCGCGTTCGTGCTGCACGACATGTTCGCCGTGCCCTTCGACGAGATCGCCCCCATCGTGGGGCGGTCCCCGGCGGCGGCGAGGAAGCTCGCGAGCCGGGCGCGGCGCCGGGTGCGAGGGGCCAGCCCGCCGCCTGACGCCGATCTCACCCGTCAGCGAGAGGTGGTCGACGCCTTCCTCGCCGCCGCGCGCGGCGGCGACTTCGACGCGCTGCTGGCGGTGCTCGACCCAGACGTCGTGCTCCGCGTCGACCGCGGTGCCGTGCCCGCCGGGGCCTCGAGGGTGATCCGGGGGGCGCGGGCCGTGGCCGAGCAGGCGCTCACCTTCGCGAGGCGTGCCCGGTTCATACAACCGGCGCTCGTCAACGGAGCCGCCGGCGTCGTCGTGTTTGCGGGCCGACGGCCGTTCTCGGTCATGGGCTTCACGGTCACGGGCGGGAAGATCGTCGAGATCGACGTGCTGGCCGATCCCGCGCGCCTCGGCCGGCTCGACCTGGCGGTCCTCGGCGACTGACGCTCGCGCCTCGGCGGCGCCGAGCCGGAGAGTCGTCATCGCGCCGCCGGTCACCGCTTGCAGGCCGAGCACGGGCGCTGCGTGGTCATGGCAGCGCCTGCAGCCCGGCGCCGGTGAGCAGGTACCCGGGGGCAGTGGTCGCCGGGTCTGCCCGTACCAGGTCCACCAGGGCGGACCCGGCCGCCTCGGGGGTCAGCAGCTCCCCGAGCTGCTTCAGGTAGGCCTCCTCGGTCTGACCCTCGCGGGCCGCGTAGGCCCGCACCCCGGACCTGCCCACGCTCCCGAAGGGGGTCATCCTGGGCATCACCGCCGTGACCGTGATCCCCAGCCCGGCGCGGGCCGACTCGTCCTGGGCGTAGCCGGCGAGGAAGCGCTGGGTGGCCTTGGCGCCGGCGTAGCCTCCGCTGGCCGGCGATCCGTTGATCGCGGCTCCGCTGCTCACCACCACCACCCTGCTGCCGGGCGGCAGCGGCTTCAGCAGCGCCTCGCGCAGCCAGGTGAAGGCGATCTTGACGTCGGCCTGCCAGTTGACCGAGAAGGTCTCCCAAGTCTGATCCTGGAGCGGGCGCATCACGGGTTCGGCGCCGGCGACCAGGATGAGCACCTCCGGCTCGTGCCGGTCCAGCAGGCTCGGCGCCGCGGTCTCCTCGGCCGCGTCGGCGACCTCGGTCGCGATGGTGGCGCCGTCGGCGGCCAGCTCGGCGAGCGCCGGGCCGCTGCGGGCGACCGCGACCACCGGGGCACCGGCCTCGGCGAACGCGCGGGCGATGCCGCGCCCCAGGCCCCGGCTCGCGCCGACGACGAGGGTGCTCCTGTCCGACAAGTCACTCATGACCGTCCTCTTCCTCTGCTCATCCACGCCTCGACCCACCGCTGGCGCCAACGACGACAGCGTCCAGTCGCCTCCCATCGCATTCGTCACTCGCCCTCGTACTCGTCATGACGGCGGATCCAGAGCTGCCACGCCTCGCCCTCGTCGCGGCCCTTGGGTGCGTGGTCGAGGATCGGGTAGTAGCCCATCAGGAACTCCAATCCGCGCCACGTCGTCGAGTACGTCTGGTAGACGGCGCCGTCGTCGCGCACGAACGTGCTGAAGCCGGGGCTCTCGGTCAGGTACCCGACGACGTCGGTGCCCGACGCGCGGGCGTTGTGCTCGACGATCGGCGGTAGCCCGGTCCCCGTCTCGGGCCCCGTCGCAAGCCCGGTCGGCCTCATCTGCGCCACGGCCTCGCGGGCCTGTTCCTCGGTGTACGAAAAGCCGAGGTCGAAGTTGAAGTCGGTGCGCGCGGTCGAGACCCAGGGGAAGCTCCAGCCCATGCGGTGCTTGTAGGCCTGCAGCTTCTCCAGGGGCGCTTGGGAGACGAAGACGAACGACACGTCACGAGCGCGCAGGTGCGGGAGCACTCCGTTGACGGTGTCGGCGATCGACGAATTGACCGGGCAGCCGGCCTGATAGCTCGGGCCGAACATGAAGTGGTAGACGAGCAGCTGAGAGCGCCCGCCGAACAGCTCGCCGAGCGCCTTCTCACCGTCGTCCGTGTCGAAGCGGTACTCCTTCTCCACGCGCACCCAGGGCAGCTCGCGTCGTTGCCGCGCGAGCTCGTCGCCGAGTCTCGTGTGTTCCTTCTCGCGGGCGAGGAGTTGCTCACGTGCAGCGAGCCATTCTTCACGTGTTCCGACGTTGTGATCAGTCATCGTGTCTCCAATCGCACCCATGACTCGTCGCCCTTTCTGCTCCTATGACGTGACGGGGACTGCTTCTACGAGCGCCGCATACCGGCGCTCGAGTGCCTTGGCCGCACCGCCGCGCCAGCTCTCGGCGATGGACTCTGACGCGGGGTCGGGGAAGATCTCCTCCTCCCCCCGCTCCACCCCGTCGAAGATGTTTCGCGCGACCGACTCCGGAGAGGCCTTCGGTATGTCAACGCCTCGGGTCATGTCCGTGTCCACGAAGCCGGCGATGACCGCGTGCACCCTCACGCCCTGTCCGGCCAAGAGCGCGCGCAACGACTGCGACAGGGAGAACGCGGCCGCCTTCGAGATCGAGTAGGCCGGGATGAGCGGGAAGGCGGCCAGGGCCGTGTCCGACAGCACGTTGACGATGGCCCCCCGAGAACGCGTCAGCAGCGGCAGGAACGCCTGGGTCACCCCGTACGTGCCAAAGAGATTGACGGCCAGGTGCTGTTCGAGCGCGGCACGATCGCTCAGGTCGTCGTAACGCGCCACGCCCGCGTTGTTCACGAGGATGTCGAGAGACTCGACGCTCTCGACAGCCGCCCGGGTCTGCGCCTCGTCGGTGACGTCCAGTGTCAGGGGCGTGACCCGCCCATCGGAGGGGGTCATGGGTTGGCGCGTCCCGGCGTACACCCGCTTGGCGCCCCGCCTCAGGGCTTCCTCGACCAGCGCCTTCCCGATGCCACGATTGGCCCCGGTCACCAGGACCGCCCGGTCTGCCAGTGTCATCACACCCTCCTGTGCCTCGTCGGGCTTGTCTGGTGCCGAACCAGGACTCGTTTCATCGTGTGCCTCCTCGAGCTCGGTTAGTCGGCGGCCTGCGCGGGAGCGGCGCCGAGCTGCTCCTGTGGGGCTCGGCGCGGCCGGCCGAGCAGGAGGAGCGCCAGGGCCATGCCGATCCCCGCCAAGATCGCGCAGGCGATGAAGGCGTACTGGAAGCCCTCGGTCAGGGCGACGAGCGGGTCGGCGCCGCTGTTGGCGGCCAGGTAGTCGTCCGTGCGAGTGAGGGCGACGGTCGAGACGATCGCCACGCCGAGCGCGGCGCCGATCTGAAAGGCGGTGTTGCTGAGCCCCGAGGCGAGCCCCTGCTCGCGCTCGGCGACCCCGGCCAGCGCCGCGATCGAGGCGGTGACGAACGCGAGGCCGATCCCCGGGCCGAAGACGAGCAGCCCGAAGAAGATGTCGCCGAGGTAGCTGCCCCCGACGGAGACCTGCGTGAGGAGCAGGGAGCCTGCGCACATCAGCGCCATTCCGGTCGCGGCGACCGCTCTGAAGCCGACCCTGAGCACGATCGCCTGCCCGAGGATCGACCCGGCGGCGGCCCCCACCGGCATCACGACCGAGCTGACGCCGAACTTGAGCGCCGAATAGCCGAGCACCTGCTGGGCGTAGAGGGTGAGGATGAAGGGCATGCCGAAGGCGGCGGTGCTGAAGAGGAGCATCACCGCGTTCGCCCCCACGAGGATGCGCGAGCGAAGGATGCGCAGCGGCAGGAGCGGCGCCGGATGGCGCGACTCGATCAGCGCGAACGCGGCGAGGAGAACGGCCGAGCCGGCGATCAGGAGGATGGTCTGCGGGGCTCCCCAGCCGGTGTCGGGTGCTTCGACGAGCGCGTAGACGAGCAGGACGAGGGCGCCGGTGATGGTGAGGGCGCCGGCGGGGTCGTAGCTTCGCTTGGCCGTCGCCTCGCGGCTCTCGCCCAGAAGCACGGGGCAGAGCGCGAGCGCCGCGAGGCCGACGGGGATGTTGATGAAGAAGATCCACTCCCAGCCGGGGCCGTCGACGAGCGGGCCGCCGATCAGCCACGCCGCGGTGGCGCCGACGCCGCCGAGCACGCCCCAGATCCCGAGCGCCTTGTTGCGCTCGGCTCCCTCCTCGAACGTGGTCGAGATGATCGAGAGCGCCGACGGCGTCATGATCGCCGCGCCGACGCCCTGGACCGCGCGGGCGGCGACCAGCGCGCCGGGCGACCAGGCGAGCCCGCAGAACAGCGAGGCGGCCGTGAAGAACAGGAGGCCGACCATGAACACGCGCCGCCGTCCGAGCAGGTCGGCCGCGCGTCCCCCGAGCAGGAGCAGGCCGGCGAAGGTGAGGGCGTAGGCGCTGATCACCCACTGCAGGCCCTGCTCGGAGAAGCCGAGATCGGCCTCGATCGAGGGCAGTGCGACGATCACGATCGCCGCGTCGAGGATCACCATGAAGAAGGCCCCGCAGAGCAGCGCCAGCGCCCACCAGCGACGCGGATCGGGTGCCGCTTGCGGTGCGGGGGCCTGCATCACGCCTCCTCTCGGGCTGACGAGTGAAGATCGCCGCCGTTCCACGGATTCATCGCTCGAGCGATCCATTCGCGGTGAACGCCGAGTCGCACGCCGGAGCCGCGGTTCGCTCGCCGGGTCGGCGGTCGCCCCGTCATGGCGCGAAAGGCCGACCGGGCTCCCGGTCGTCGAGCGCCGCGGACCGAGGATGGAGAGCCGCTGCGATCATCCGTCGGACAGAATGGACTCGGACGGGCGCGCCTCGCATCGGGGCCGACCCCAAGCGCATCCCTACACTTTGGCGCTGAGGGTCAACGGGGATCGGTCGTGATGGCGTCGGCGAGTGTCCTTCCTCCGGGCGGAACGTCGCTCCTGGAGCGCGAAGCCCAGGTTGCGGCGCTCGAGGCGCTGGCCGGCGCGGCGCGGGGCGGCGGCGGGCGCTTTGCCGTCGTCGAGGGCAGCGCCGGCATCGGCAAGACCCGCCTGCTCGCCGAGGCGCGGACGATCGCCGGCGCGGCGGGGATGCGCGTGCTCGCCGCCCGCGGCGGCGAGCTCGAGGGCGAGTTCGCCTACGGGATCATCCGTCAGCTGTTCGAGCCGCTGCTGGCGTCCGCCCCGCCGGAGCTCCGCGCCGAGCTGCTCTCGGGGCCCGCTGCGCTCATCGAGCCGCTCTTCGGGGCCCCGCCGCCCGCCTCAGGCGACGCGCCGCCCGCAGAGGGCTCGTTCGCGATCCTCCACGGCCTCTACTGGCTCGCCGCCAACGTCGCCTTTCACCAGCCGACGCTGCTGGCGATCGACGACGTGCACTGGGCCGATGCCCCCTCGCTGCGGTGGCTGCTCTACCTGACGCGACGGCTCGAGGGCGTGCCGCTCCTGGTCGCCGCCGCAGCCCGGCCGCCCGAGGGCGAGGGCCGCGATCCCGCGCTCGTCGCGGAGCTGATCGCCGATCCGGAGGCCGCCGCGATCCGCCCCGTCCCGCTCGGGCCCGCCTCGGTCGCCGTGCTCGCGCGCGAGCTGCACGGCCTGGAGCCGGACGAGGCCTTCTGCGCCGCCCTGCAGCGGGCGACCGGCGGCAACCCGCTCTTCATCGGCGCGGTGCTCGACGCGGTCGCACGCGAGGGGACAAGCCCGACCGCCGAGCAGGTGCCCCGGCTGCTGGAGATCGGCGCTCAGGGCGTCGCTCGCGCCGTCGGGCTGCGCCTGGCGCGCCTGCCGCCGGCGGCCCTCGCCCTCCTGCGGGCGGCCGCGATCCTCGGCGACGGGACCGAGCTGCGCCACGCGGCCGCGCTCGCCGGCCTGGAGGCGGGCGAGCTTGGCCCGGCCGCCGCGATCCTCGTTCGGCTCGACCTCCTCCGGCGCGAGGATCCGCTCGAGTTCTCCCACCCCGTCGTCCGCGGCGCCGTCTATGAGACGCTCGAATGGGTCGAGCGAGACACCGCCCACCGCGCGGCCGCCGAGCTGCTGCTCCAGGCCGGCGCGCCGCCTGAGAGTGCGGCCGGGCACCTTCTCCGGGTCGCCCCACGAGCCGACGCGTTCGTGGTCGCGACGCTGCGCCAGGCGGCCCAGCGCTCGCTCGCCGAGGGCGCGGCCGATGCCGCGGTCGGATATCTCAACCGCGCGCTCGACGAGCGGGTCGATCCGGCGGCGCGGGCCGAGCTGCTGGTCGAGCTCGGCCTCGCCGAGCGGCGCACGCACGGCCCGGCTGCGGCCGGCCACCTGCGCGCCGGTCTCGAGCTCCTCGCCGACCCGGCGCGGCGCTGCCGGGTTGCGCTCGAGCTGGGCCGCGCCCTCTGGTTCACGGACCAGATCGGGGATGCCCTTGCGGTCTTCCAGCAGGCGCTTGACGAGGTCAACCGGAGGCGCGATCCGGACCTCTACGAGCTGCTGCTGGCGGAGCTCATCAGCTCGGCGTGGTGGGACGCACAGACCTATCCCATCGCCGAGGCGGCGATCGGCGGGCTCGACCCGGATGGGCTCCACGGGGGCCTCGGCAGCGAGATCCTGCTCGGGACGATGGCGCACTACCAGTACCAGCTCGGGCACCGCCGCGAGCGCGCGATCGATCTCGCCCGGCGCGCGCTCGCGCCCGGGAACCTCCTCGCGAGCGGCTCGATCGCGTTCTACTACACGGCGATGGTGCTCCCCCAGTCTGGCCTGCTCGACGAGGCGGTTTCCATCTTCGACCGCGCGGTCGCGCAGGCCCGCCGGCGCGGCGACATCTTCAACGTCGCGCACATGTTGATGTGGCGCGGCTATTGCCAGACCCGTCGCGGCGATCTTCGCGCGGCGGTCGCGGACCTGCGGGAGGCGCTCGATCTCTGCGTCGCGCACGGCGTGCTCGTCGCCTGGCCGTACAACCTCGCGTTCCTGGCGCAGGCGCTGCTGGAGCAGGGGGAGACGGACGAGGCGGCGCGCGTGATCGACCAGGGTGACTTCCCGGAGCGGCTCCCGCTCGGCCAGGTCCCCCCCATGTGGTTTCGGCTCAGCCGCGGCCGTCTGCGCATCGAGACCGGAAGCCCCGAGCGGGGGGTCGAGGAGCTGCTCGAGGTGGGCGAGACCGCTCGGCTGGTCCCCTTCGACAATCCGAGCGGCGTCCCGTGGCGGCGCTGGGCCGCCGAAGGGCTTCGCCTCCTCGACCGGAACGACGACGCGCGCGCGCTCGCCGAGGAGGGGCTCGCGCTCGCGCGACGCTGGGGTGACCCGTACGCCATCGGCGCCTCCCTGCGCTCGCTCGGTCTGGTCCAGGGCGGCACGGCGGGAGTCGGGCTGCTCCGGGAGGCGGTCGAGGTGCTCGCAGGCTCAGAAGCGCGGCTCGAGCACGCCCGCGCCCTCGTCGACCTCGGCGCGGCGCTCCGCCGCGCGAACCGGCGCAGCGAGGCACGCGAGCGGCTCCGCGAGGGCGTCAACCTCGCGCGACGGGTCGGGGCGCTCGGGCTCGCCGAGCGGGCCAACGAAGAGATCGCCGCCAGCGGTGCGAGGCCGCGAAGGGTCCTCCGGACCGGGCTCGACGCGCTCACCGCAAGCGAGCGGCGCGTGGGGCAGCTGGCGGCCGACGGGCTGACGAACAAGGAGATCGCTCAGGCGCTCTTCATCACGATGAAGACGGTCGAGGTGCACCTGAGCCGCGCCTATCGCAAGCTCGAGATCAGCTCCCGCGCGCAGCTCGGCAAGGCCCTCGCGACTCCCACACCGAGCCCGGCGACCGCGACCGCCTAGTCCGTTGGGCGGCGAATGACAGTCGGGGGGAGGTGGGTCGCCCCCACGCGAATCGGCTCCGTGGCCAGGAGCCTCCACGAGCTGCTGCCCGCCTCTCGATGACTTCTTCCGGCGCCGGCGGTCTCTCACCGCATGAGCCACCTCGGCGTGCCTGCGTGACGCCATGAGCTCGATCCGCCCGGAAATACAGGTCGTCGGCCGGCGGCTGGAGCCCGAGCATCACCGCCTGCGCGACTTCCTCACGCGCGTCGCGCAGCCCCACGAGTGGCTCGAGGCGGGCTCGCCCGAGGCCGCGCGCCTGCTCGGAGGCCTCGACCTCCTCGACGCGCCGCTCCCGGTCGTCATCGACGGCGACCGGATGTACCCCGGCGCGACGGTCGAGGCGCTCGCTGCGGCCTGGGGTCGCTTGGCTCCGCCGATCCGCTCTCACTACGACCTGGTCGTCATCGGCGCTGGGCCGGCAGGTCTGGCGGCCGCCGTGTTCGCGGCCTCGGACGGCCTCTCGACGATCGTGTTCGAACGTGACGTCCCGGGGGGACAGGCATCGCACACGTCGCTCATCGAGAACTTCTTCGGTTTCCCGGATGGGATCGGCGGTGCCGAGCTGGCGCGCCTGGCGGAGCGGCAGGCGGAGCGGTTCGGGGCGGAGGTGATGCTCCTGCGCGGAATCCGGGGCAGCCGCCTCGACGAGGATGGCGAGCGGGTCTCGCTTGTCCTCGACGGCGACTCGGAGGTGACGGCGTCGGCGGTGCTGGCGGCGACGGGCATGGACTGGCGCCGGCTCGAGCTCGACGGCGTCAACGAGCTGCTCGGCCACGGCGTGTACTACGGCGCCGGGCGCAGCGAAGCGGCCCGGTCATCAGGGCAGCGCGTGGTCGTGGTGGGTGCCGGCAACTCGGCCGGCCAGGCGGTGCTCAATTTCGCGCACGCCGGCGCCCGCGTGACCATGCTCGTGCGCGGCGACCGGCTCGCCGCGAAGATGTCGGCGTACCTCGTCGAGCGCATCGAGCGGCACCCGCTGATCGAGGTTCGCCTCGGCACGCAGGTGACGGGGCTGCACGCGCGCCGCGGCGGGCTCGAAGGCGTGAGCCTCACCGACGCCATCGGCAACGCCCGCACCGACGCGGCAGATGCCGTCTTCCTCTGCATCGGCGGCCGGCCGTACACCGACTGGTGCCCGGCCGAGCGGGTCCTCACCGACCCGGCCGGCTTCATCCTCACCGGACCGGACCTTCTCGCCGGCGGCAGGCGGCCCGACGGCTGGCCGCTCGAGCGCGACCCGCTCCCGCTGGAGACCAGCCGTGCCGGTCTCTTTGCCGCCGGCGATGTCCGCCACGGGTCGACCAAGCGCGTCGCCGGCGCGGTCGGAGACGGGGCCATGGCCGCCGCGCTCGCCGTCCGCCGGCTCGCCGAGCTCGGCGTCACCGTCTGATCTCAGGAGACGGACATCTCGTCCTCGTGGTGGCCAGCCTCGCGTTCTGGAGCGGCGTCGCGCCCTGGCTGGTGCTCGGGGCCCGCTGACGGCCGCGCGACGCGGCCGTCCTGCGGGCTCAGGGGGATCGCGCGCCGCGGCCGCGCGGCCGCCCGCCGCCAGCCCTCGACGCCGCGGCGGCCGGGAGGGCCGCCGTCGCCGGCCACCTGGCCGACGTCCGCCACGATCTCGAAGACGGCCTCGAGGCCCAGCACCGACAGGATCCGCGCCACCGGCCCGGTCGCGCCGCCCAGGACGACGCTGGCGTCGGGCTCGTCGCGAAGCGGGGCCAGGGCGCGCACGAGGGTCCCCAAGCTGGCGCAGTCGAGGAAGGTCGTCCCGGCGAGGTCGATCGCGAAGTGACGGTGCCCCGCCGCGATCTCGCGGTCGATCGCCCCCTTCAGGCGGGGCGCGAGGGCCAGGTCGAGATCCCCCGTCACCCGCACGATCACGCCGCGCGGGGCGAAGCGCTCGGTGCTCACCGACGGCTGCCGGCCGCCGAAGGGAGGGTGACCTGACATGGCCGCACCCTACCAACGACTGTCGAGGAAGTGAATAGCTTTGTAGGAGGTCGCGCCCTCATACCGATGCAAAACCTCGGCAGACGTCGGTGAAGCGCGGTATGCTGCGGGCCATGCCCGAGCCGGGCCTCTACAGCATCGGCGCGATCGCCCGCATGACGGGCGTCCCTGCGGCGACGTTGCGCACGTGGGAGGACCGCTACGGCCTCGTGATCGCGAGCCGCAGTGGCGGCGGCCAGCGCCGGTACACCCGCGACCAGCTCGAGCTGCTGCTGTTCGTCGCCGAGGAGGTCAGGGGCGGGATGTCGCCGGGCGACGCCCACCGGCTGCTCGCCGACCGCGGCCCTGCGACGGCGGCGGCGCCCGCCGGGTCAGCCGAGTCGGTCGGCGTCCTGATCCTCCTCGCCGAGCGCGACCCCCACGCGGCGGGCTACGTGGACTACTTCCTCCGCACGGAGGGCTACCGGGTGGAGATCGTCTCGGACGCCGCCGAGGCCGAGCGACGCTTCGCCCTCCTCGCGCCGCAGCTGGCGATCGTCGAGCTGCTGCTGTCCGGCGGGCTCGGCGGCGCCCTCATCGAGCGGCTCAAGCGGTCCGATGCCATGGTGGTCGCGATCTCGCCCCTGGCCGCCGGCGAGATCTCCGCGGCGCTGGGCGCGGACGCGTTCCTCCAGAAGCCGATCGACCCGGTCGTGCTCCTGTCGACCGTGCGCGACCTGCTCGGCACCAGCGCGCTGACGCGGGCGCGCGTGCGTCCCCCCGCGTGATCGAGCGCCTGGCGAGCGGCATCCCCCGCCTCGACGCGGTCCTCTCGGGGGGCTCGCGGTGGACTCGATCAACCTGATCATCGGCGTCCCCGGGAGCGGCAAGACGATCCTGGCGCAGCGCTACGCGTTCACGAACGGCACCGCCGAGCGGCCGGCGCTCTACCTCTCCACGGTCTCCGAGCCCCTCGACAAGATCGTGCGCTTCGGCCAGACGATGTCCTTCTTCGACGTGGCGGCGGTCGGCACCCGCGTCCTCTACGAGGACCTGGGGCAGGACCTCGCCGGCGGCGGCCTCCCCGCCGTCCTCGAGCGGATCGTGACCCTGGTGCGCGAGCGGCGCCCCGGCCTCGTGGTCATCGACAGCTTCAAGGCGCTCACGCCGTACGCGGCGGACGATCGCGACTACCGGAGCTTCCTCCATCAGCTCGCCGGGGCGGTGTCGGCCGTCACCGGCACGAGCCTCTGGGTCGGCGAGTACGACCGCGACGAGGTGGCGACGGCGCCGGAGTTCGCGGTCGCCGACAGCGTGATCGCCCTCGGGACACGTCGCTTCGGCGAGCGGAGCGGGCGCGTCCTCGAGGTGCTCAAGCTGCGCGGCAGCGACTACGCGGCCGGCCAGCACGGCTACCGGCTGACCGGCGGCGGCCTCGACATCTTCCCGCGCCTCGCCGACCCGCGCGACACGTCCACCTACGTCCTCAGGGGGCAGCGCCTCTCGACCGGGGTGGCGGCGCTCGACGAGATGCTGGGCGACGGCTACTGGCCCGGCTCGTCAACCCTGTGCGCCGGGCCCTCCGGGGTCGGCAAGACGATCATGGGGCTTCAGTTCATCGCGCGCGGCGCGGCGCAGGGCGAGCCGGGGGTCGTGGCGAGCCTCCAGGAGAACCCCACCCAGCTCGAACGCGTGGCCGGCGCGTTCTCGTGGAAGCTCGACGGCGACGTCGAGATGATGTACCGGTCGCCGGTGGACATCGAGGTCGACGAGTGGGTGTACGAGCTGCTCGACGCGGTCAACCGCGTGGGCGCCCGGCGCGTCCTGATCGACAGCCTCGTCAACCTCCAGTTCGCGGCCGGGGAGCCGGTCCGCTTCCGCGAGTACATGTACTCGCTGACTCAGCGCTGCTCCCGTAGCGGGGTCAGCCTCTTCATGACCTCCGAGGTGCCCGAGCTGTTCGACGTCTCGCGCCTCTCGGACTACGGCGTCTCCCACCTGTCCGACAACGTGCTGCTGCTGCAGTACCGCCGCGAGCGGGAGGCGGTACGCCGCTCCGTCACCGTCCTCAAGGCCCGCTCGACGAGGAACGCGACCGAGGTCCGGGAGTTCACCATCGGCCGCGACGGCATCAGCATCGGCGGCGCGTTCGACGGCCGGGGCTGAAGAGCTCCCCGAGGCTCAGAAGAGCCGCGCGACCAGCTCGCCGCGGGTGCCGACCCCGACCTTCTCGAGGCGCCTGCTGCTCGGCTCCGACGCCTACGCGATGGTGCGGGAGGCCCTGACGGCGCGGCTCGCGCGCGTCGAGGCTCAGCGGGAGCTCGCGCGCTCCACCGACGTCGACGAGCTGGGCGCGGCGGCGGCCTGACGGCGCCGGCGGCGCAGCTCGCGGCGCGCCGCCATCACGTCGGCGCGCGCGTCGCGGCACCAGCGCCGGTACTCCCGCCAGGAGATCCGGCGGCGCAGGAGGAGGCCCAGGGCGAAGCGGCGGGTGTCGCGCGCGGCGAGCTGCGCGGCGCGGTACATGGCCGCGCGCGCCTCGGGCGGGGCCTCTCGGAGTGCGTGGGGGTGGTCGTCCATCGAGAGCTCCCGGCTGCGAGTGTCCAGGGACCTCTATCGGCAGCCGGAGGGCGGTCCTGAGCGGCGGCGCGCGGCGCGAGGCCGAGGGCCGGCGGCAGGCGCGGCCCAGATCCTCAGATGGTGCCCCTCGCGATCCGGCGGGGGCGGACCGCCGACGACAGGTCATCCTGGGTGAATGCCCCGGTCGCGCCCTCGCCGACCGCGAAGCGGTACAGCGCGACGGCGAAGATCTGCGAGAGGGCGGTGCTGATGATCGCGGCGACGATCAGCACCGCCACCGCGATCCCGATGAGCACCCCGCCGCCGGCGCCGCCCACGGCGTAGCCGATCAGCCCGAGGACGACCACCGGGATGATGCTGGCCAGGACCACGATCCCCCCGATCGACACCTGGCCGGTGATCTGCTCGCCCCAGCGCTCGCGGAAGATGCGCGCCGAGCGCTTGAGGGTCTCGATCGGCCCCGTGCCCTCGAGCGTGAGGACCGGGACGGCGAGGAAGGTGACCAGGTTCCAGGCGACGGCGAGGCCGCCCAGCAGGACGTCCGCGAGCGGGCCGGCGCGCTCCTGCAGGCCCCGGATGACGATGTTCACGCTCGCGACCAGCGCCGCCCAGCCTGCGATCGCCCCGAGCCGACGGCGGGCGACGGCCACGCCGCTCGCCACGGTCGCGTCCTCACCGTCGAGCACCTGGGCCGCCGCGGCGGCGAGGGCGACGTTGAAGAAGACCCCCGCGAAGGTCAGCGCGTAGATGCCGACGACGCCGAGGATGACCCCCACGACGTGCTGGTCGTCGTCGAACAGGGCCCACGCCGGCAGCCCGAAGGCGGCGGCGAGAAGGAGCGCCGTCAGCCCGCCGAGCACGGGGAAGACCGCGAGCGAGCGGTCGGAGCGCAGCACGCCCCAGCTCGTCTTGGTGAGCTCCCAGCCCCGGCGCATCCGCCCCATTAGGCGACCCCGACCTCGTCGGCGAGGTAGACGCCCTGCACGGCGTTGAGCAGCTCGACGCCCTCGGCGAAGGGGCGCTGGAAGGCCTTCCGGCCCGAGATCAGCCCGGCGCCGCCGGCGCGCTTGTTGATCACCGCGGTGCGGACGGCCTCGCGGATGTCGCTCTCGCCCGCCGAGGCGCCGCCCGAGTTGATCAGCGGGATGC
Organism: Miltoncostaeaceae bacterium; assembly: GCA_963808825.1. GTDB lineage: Bacteria > Actinomycetota > Thermoleophilia > Miltoncostaeales > Miltoncostaeaceae > DATAGF01. Next base: position 27,194 of record CAWEGW010000013.1, read on the forward strand.
GGCCCATGTAGCAGTTCGCCACCTGGTAGCGGGTCATGTCGATCGGGTGGTCGCTCATCAGCTCCGAGTACATCTTGGGGTCCGAGCGCCCGAACTTCAGGTTAACGAAGCCCGGCGCGGCCGTCTCCGGCAGCTTCTGCTTGATGATGTCGGCCTCGATCGTCACGCCGAGGTGGTTCGCCTGGCCCGTGAGGTCGGCGGCGACGCCGTAGTCGGGGCCGCCGTCCTTGCTCGTGTCGAAGGCGGAGTTCCGCAGGTAGCACCACAGGACCGTGGCCATCCCGAGCTCGTGGGCGGCCTCGAAGGCCGCCGAGACCTCCTGGATCTGGCGCTTCGACTCGGCCGAGCCGAAGTAGATCGTCGCCCCCACGGCCACCGCGCCCAGCTCGCGCGCCTGGCGCACCGAGGCGAACATGATCTGGTCGTACGAGTTCGGGTAGGACAGGAACTCGTTGTGGTTGAGCTTGAGCAGGAAGGGGATGCGGTGCGACCAGCGCCGCGCCGCCAGGCCGAGCGCGCCGAGCGTCGTCGCCACGGCGTTGCAGCCGCCCTCGACCGCCAGCTCGACGATCCGGAGCGGGTCGAAGTAGTCGGGGTTGGGCGCGAAGGAGGCGCCGGCCGAGTGCTCGATGCCCTGGTCGACGGGCAGGATCGACATGTAGCCGGTGCCGGCGAGCTGGCCGTGGTCGAGCATGGACTGCAGGGAGCGCAGGACCGGCGTGGGGCGGTCGGACCCGGCGATCTGCTCGTCCACCCACCGCGGCGAGGGCAGCGTGAGGCGGTCGGCCGGGATCGTCCGGCACCGATGGGTCAGCAGGTCCTCGGCGTCGTCGCCGAGGAGCTGCTCGATGGACGTGCCCGTCGTCGTCGCCACCGCCGACCTCCCTCGAGTCATGACCGCGCTGCGGCCAAGCGTACCCTCAGACGGTCGGGATCGGGTGGTTGGCGACGAGGAGCCCGTCCGGGTCGACGCGGCCGCGGATCTCGCACAGGCGCCGGTGGGCCTCGGGCTCGAACATCCCCCGCGTGTCCGTCGCGATCTCGGTGAAGCTGAGGAAGGACCGCTCGCGGCCCCAGGGCGCCATGGCGCCCACGACGCCGGCGACGCCGGCGTGCAGCGCCTCCGCGGTGGCCGGCGGCATCAGCATCCCGATCGCGAAGAGGAGGAAGTCGCCGTCGAGCCGGCCGAGGGCGCCCGCCCCGTCCGGGACGCGCCCGAGGGCGCCGCCCACGTGCCGGACCTCCACCGACAGCAGCGGCGACCCCGAGCCCGGGCCGGCCACGGCGACGAGGGCGTCGACCGCCTCCGGCGGGAGGTCGTCGGTCAGGGAGCCGTTGCCGACGTACGGCACCGGCTCGGGCGGGTCCATGTGGAGGGTCTCCAGCCCCTCCGGCGGCATCTGGGCGAAGGTGTCGATCTCGGGCTCGAGCTCGCGCAGGGGCGCCAGCAGGCGGCCCGCCTCGGCCTCGTCGGCGAGGATCGCCGCCTCCACGACCACGAGCTGGCGGCCGCGCACCGCGTCGGGCAGCTCGGGGAGCGGCGGGACCTGAAGGAGCCGCCCGACCGAGGTGACCTCGTCGGGGGCCGTGCCGGTCCACTCGGCCCACCGGGTGAGCACCTCCCGCGCCTCGTCCCACGGCCAGATGAGCCAGCCGGCGTTCACCGACTCGACCGGGTAGAGGCCGAACTCGATCGCGGTGACGACCCCGAAGCTCCCGCCGCCGCCGCGGAGGGCCCAGAAGAGGTCGGGCTCGGTCTCCGCGTCGGCGCGCACGAGCTCGCCCGCGGGCGTCACGAGCTCGAGGGCCGTGACCGAGTTGGCCGCCAGCCCGTGGCGCCGGCCGAGCCAGCTCACGCCGCCGCCGAGCGTGTAGCCGACGACCCCGACGTCGGGGGCGGAGCCGTGGAGGGCGGCGAGCCCGTGCTCGGCCGCCGCGGGCACGACATCCATCCAGAGCGCGCCCGCCTCCGCGCGGGCCGAGCGGCCGGGACCGTCGACCGACACGTCGCGCATCCGCGAGGTGTTGATCAGCATCGTGCCGTCGAGCGGGCCGCGGGGCCCGCCTCCGTGGCCGGTGGCCTGGACGGCGACGCGCAGCCCGGCATCGCGGGCGTGCCGCACGGCCGCCGCGACCTGGTCGGCGCTGGCCGGCAGCGCGACCATCTCCGGGCGCTGGTCGAGCGCCAGGTTCCACGCGCGCCGTGCCTCATCCCACCCAGGGTCGGCAGGGGTCACGACGTTCAACGGCGGCCCGGCCGGCCGAGGAATCCGTGGTCATCGCGAGGTCCTTTCTCGTCGCTCCTTGGGCGCCGCCGACGAGGCGGCGCAAACGGCCCCCACCCTTGCTGGGCACGGCCTCACCATGCAAGACCGCTTAACCGGCGCTTGACCAACCGCGGCGCCGTTGACCCGACCTTGACCGAGGGGCGCTCACGGCCGGGCGCTACACGTAGCCGCGCAGGCGCACGACCCGGGCCACGCGCTCGACAGCCACCCGGTGGGCGGCCTGGCGCAGGGTGCAGCCTTCGGCCGCCGCCCGCTCCCGCGCGTCGCGGTGGGCCGCCACCAGCCGCCGGGAGAGCTCGGCGTCGACCTGGGGCCGCTCCCAGCTGACGTTCTGGGTGTTCTGGATCCACTCCAGGTAGCTCACGATCACGCCGCCGGCGTTGGCGAGGACGTCCGGGGCCACCACGACGCCGCGCTCGGCGAGGATGCGGTCGGCCTCCGGGGTGGTGGGCCCGTTCGCGCCCTCCACCACCAGCCGGGCGCGCACCCGGGCCGCGTTGCCCGCGTGCAGCACGCCGCCCACCGCCGCGGGGACGAGGATCTCGCAGTCGACGGCCACCAGCTCGTCGTTCGCGATCCGCTCGGCCTCCATGCCCTCGTGGCCGACGATGCCGCTGCGGGCCCGGCGCACCAGCTCGGCGACGTCGAGGCCGGCCGGGTTCCAGACGCCGCCGACGGCGTCGCCGACCGCCACGATCCGGCAGCCGAGGCGCGCCAGGGCGGCGGCCGCGTGGCTGCCCACGTTGCCGAAGCCCTGGACGGCGACGCGCGCGCCGTCGAGGGGCATCCCGATCGCCGCGGCGGCCTCGCGGGCCACGATGGCCGCCCCCTCGCCGGTCGCCTCGACCCGGCCCACGGTCCCGCCGAGCTCGACCGGCTTGCCCGTGACGATGGCCGGCGTGTGGCCGTGGAGGCGCCCGTACTCGTCCATCAGCCAGGCCATCTCGGCCGGCCCGGTGCCCATGTCCGGGGCCATGATGTCGCGCATCGGGCCGAGCACCTTCTCGAGCCGGTCCATGACGGCCCGGGTGGCGCGCTGCAGCTCGGCCGGCGAGAGCCCCTTCGGGTCGACGTCCAGGCCGCCCTTGGCGCCGCCGAAGGGCAGCCCCGCCAGGGCCGTCTTCCACGTCATCCCGGCGGCGAGCGCGCGCACGCCGTCGAGGTCGACCGCCGGGTGGTAGCGCAGGCCGCCCTTGTAGGGCCCCCGGGCGCCGTTGTGCTGGACCCGGTAGGCCGTCAGCAGGCGCAGGCCGCCGTCGTCCATGCGCAGCGGCACCTGGGCCGAGATCTCGCGGTAGGGGCGGCCCAGCACCGCTCGGAGGTCCTCGTCGAGCCGCAGCGCCTCGGCCGCCTCCTCATAGGCGGCGGTGACCGTCTCGAGCTCGGTGGCCTCGGGCGCGCGCGCCATGGCTACCATCCTGCCGTGGACGAGATCTCGGCGCTGAGCTACCCGGTGGCCTTCGCCGCGGGGTTCGTCTCGTTCGCCTCGCCCTGCGTGCTGGCGCTCGTGCCCGGCTACCTCTGCTTCATCTCCGGCGTGAGCTTCGACGAGCTGGGCTCGCGCACCCGCGACGTCCTCACGCCGACGATCGCGTTCGTGATCGGCTTCTCGCTGATGTTCACGGCCTTCGGCGCGAGCGCGGGCCTGGTGGGCTACTCGCTCACCCAGGACCAGGACACGCTGAACCTGGTCGCGGGGACCCTCCTGATCGCCTTCGGCCTGGCGATGGTGGCCCTGCCGCGCCTCGGCCTGCTGCAGGCCGACCGGCGCCTCCAGACCATGCGCAGGCCGACCACCCTGCTCGGCGCGGGGCTCGTCGGCGCGGCCTTCGCGGTGGGCTGGACGCCCTGCATCGGCCCGATCCTCGGCAGCATCCTCACCTTCGCGGCGCCCACCGGCTCGCCCGGGCTCGGCGCCTCGCTGCTGCTGACCTACTCGCTCGGCCTCGGGATCCCGTTCCTCCTCGCCGGGCTCTTCGTCACGCGTACCATGACCGCGCTCCGCTGGGTGCGCGACCGCTGGACCGTCGTCAACGCGGCGGCTGCGGTGCTCGTCGTCGGGGTCGGGGTCCTGGTCGCGACCGGGCGCTTCGAGGTCATCACCCAGCGTCTGGCGGGGGTGGGGTTCCAGGGCATCTGAGTCCGGGAGGGCGGGCGGTGAGGATCGTCTCGATCGTGGGCAACCGCCCGCAGTTCGTGAAGGCCGCGCCGCTGTCGCGGGCCCTCCGCCGGCGCGCCGACGAGGTCCTGGTGCACAGCGGCCAGCACTACGACCCCGAGCTCGCCGACCTCTTCTTCGACGAGCTGGAGATCCCGCGGCCGGACCACGCCCTCGGGGTGGGGCCGGGCAGCCCCACGGCCCAGCTGGCGGTGATGCTGCAGCGGCTCGAGCCGCTGCTGGCCTCCGAGGCGCCCGACCTGGTGATGGTCTACGGCGACACCACGACCACGCTGGCGGGGGCGCTGGCGGCCGCCAAGGCCGGCCTGCCGCTGGGCCACGTCGAGGCGGGGCTGCGCTCGTTCGACCGCACGATGCCCGAGGAGCAGAACCGCGTGGTGGCCGACCACCTGTCGGCGCTCCTGTTCTGCCCCACCGACGCCGCGGTCGCGAACCTGGCGGCCGAGGGGATCGAGGAGGGGGTGGCCCAGGTGGGCGACGTGATGCTCGACGCGAGCCGCCTGTTCGCCCCGGCGGCCGCCGCCCGCCCCGGCCCGGCGGCCCTCGGCCTGGAGCCGGGCCGCTACCTGCTCGTGACCGTGCACCGGGCGGCCGCCACGGACACGCCCGAGGCGCTGGCGGCGCTCGTCGCCCTGCTGACCTCGATCGAGGAGCCGATGGCCTTCCCCGTGCACCCGCGCACCCGCCACCGCCTCGACGCCGCCGGCCTCTGGGAGCGGCTGGCGGCCCACCCGCCCCTGCGCCTGAGCCCCCCCGTCGGCTACCTCGACTTCACCGCGCTGCTGGTGAGCGCCCGGGCCGTCCTGACCGACTCCGGCGGGGTGCAGAAGGAGGCCTACTTCCACGGCGTCCCCTGCCTGACGCTGCGCGAGACCACCGAGTGGGTCGAGACCGTCGCGGGCGGCTTCAACCGCCTCGTCGGCATGGACCCCGGCCGCGCCGCCGCCGCGCTGGCCGACCTGCGGATGCCGGCCGAGCGGCCGCCCTACTACGGCGACGGCGCGGCGGCCGAGCGCATCGCCGACGCCGTGGCGGCCTGGGGCGCCCGCCGCTCGGCGCTCACGCGACCCTGACGGCGATGCCCGGGTAGTCGGTCACCAGGCCGCGGCCGTCGAAGGCCAGCACGGCGGCGAAGCCGACGCCGGGCGACTCGTAGTCGTAGCGGGCGCCGCCGTTCAGGTCGGGGAGGCGGGCGTAGGTCTGCTCGAGCCGCTCGACGGCCAGGCCGGGCGCGCGCACCCAGGCCGCGGGCGCCTCGGCGCGGGCGCCGACGGCGAGCGCGAGGCGCCGCACGGGGAAGGCGTTCGTGAAGGCGGAGGCCTCGAGGTCAACGTCCAGGCAGCCGTCGATGTGAGGCGCCGGCGCGCCGTTGACCAGCCAGCCGCCGCGGCCGTCGCCCTCGAGGGCCACGTCGTGGGAGCCGCCCTCGTGGCGGCACTCGACGCGCGCCTCGCGCGTGCGGCCCTCGTCGTCGAGCACGATGGCGTAGCGCAGCCCCCAGGCGCGCCCCTCCTCGACGGCCGCCGTCCAGCCCTCGAGCCTCCAACCGCCGACCGCGCGCACGGGGAAGAGCGCCTCGAAGCCCTCGCGCGCGCCGAGGTGGCGCCAGCTGGCCGTCGGCGGAAAGAGCTCCATCAGATCTCCAGGTCGAAGGGGCTCGGCTCGTAGGCGCCCTCGCCCTCGCGGCCGGGCCGGGGCGCCTCGTAGACCTCGCGGATGCCGACCCGCGGCGTGAGCGCGTCGGCCCGGACGAGGACGTAGATGCGGGTCTCGCGCTCGCGCTCGGCCGCGTCCCAGATGGCGGACTCGCGCCAGTCGGCGGCCCCGAGCGCCAGGAGGAGCCCGGCGATCAGGCCGGCCATCACGCCGCCGCCGTCGGTGAAGCGCTCGAAGATGAGCAGGGCGATGATCCCCGTGAGCACGATCCCGGCCAGGCGCAGCCGCCGCTCGCGCGAGCTGGCGGGGGTCTCGTGCACCGACGCCCGGGGCGGCGGCGTCGAGCGGCCGACCGCGTCGCGGACGCGCCGCGCGCTGCCGTGGGTCGCGAAGGCGAAGGTCGGCACGGCGACCACCGCGAACGCGAGGACCGTGCGGGTGAGCTCGATCGTCTCGCCGACGAGCCATGTGGCGCCCCAGTAGAGGCCGACCACGATCGCCGTCGCGACGGCCGACTGGCCGCGCCAGCGCGCCTCGTCAGCGACGCGCACCAGGCGTGGGAGCCCGGCGAGGGCCGACTCCGGCCTCAGGGGACCTTCCTTTCGAGGGTTGCCGCCAATCGACTAGGATACCCGGCCGTTGGTGACCCGCTTCCACCACCTGGCGACCCGATCGCCCCTCCGCTGAGCGGCGACGCGCCCCGGGTCGGGGTGGTCGGGCTCGGCTACGTTGGCCTGCCGCTCGCGGTGACCTTCGCCGAGGCCGGCGTCCCCGTGCTGGGGCTGGACGCCGTCCAGTCGAAGGTCGACCGGGTCAACGCGGGCGAGTCCTACATCGAGGACGTGCCCAGCGCCCGGCTCGCCCCACTCGTGGGCGCCGGCACCGTCCGCGCGACCACCTCCTGGGACGCCCTGCGGGCCGTGGACGCGGTCCTCATCTGCCTGCCGACCCCGCTCACGGAGCACCGCGAGCCGGACCTGTCGGCCGTCCTCGGCGCCGCCGAGAGCCTGTCGCGGCGCCTGCGACCGGGCCAGCTCGTCGTGCTCGAGAGCACCACCTACCCGGGGACCACCCGCGAGGAGGTCGCCCCGGTGCTCGAGCGCTCCGGGCTGCGGGCCGGGCGCGACTTCCACCTCGCCTTCTCCCCGGAGCGGGTGGACCCGGGCCGCGAGGACTGGACCACGGCGACCACCCCGAAGGTGATCGGCGGCCTCACCCCCGCCTGCACGCGGCGGGCCATGGACGTCTACGGCCTGGCCTGCGAGACCCTGGTGCCCGTCGGCAGCCCCGAGGTGGCGGAGCTGACCAAGCTGCTGGAGAACATCTTCCGCAGCGTCAACATCGCCCTCGTCAACGAGCTGGCGATGCTCTGCGACCGGATGGGGATCGACGTCTGGGACGTGATCGAGGCCGCCGCCACCAAGCCCTTCGGCTTCATGCCCTTCCGCCCCGGGCCGGGCCTGGGCGGGCACTGCATCCCGATCGACCCCTTCTACCTCACCTGGAAGGCCCGCGAGTTCGACCTCCACACCGAGTTCATCGAGCTGGCGGGGAAGGTCAACTCGCAGATGCCCCAGTTCTGCGTCGCGAAGGTCGCCCGCGCGCTCAACAGCCACCGCAAGGCGCTCAACGGCAGCCGCGTCCTGGTGGTCGGCGTCGCCTACAAGGCGAACGTCAACGACACGCGCGAGAGCCCGGCCCTGAAGGTGATCGAGCTGCTGCGCAACGACGGCGCCCTGGTCGAGTACCACGACCCCCACGTCACCGCGCTGCCCCAGCGGGGCCTGGAGAGCGTCCCCCTGGACGCCGAGACGATGGACGCCTACGACGTGGTCGTGGTCGTGACGGCCCACGCCGCGGTCAACTGGGCGATGATCGGCCGCGAGGCCGCGCTGGTCGTGGACCTGCGCAACGTGGTCCCCGCCGCCAACGGGAAGGTCTGGCGGCTGTGAGCGCCCGGCCGATCTCCCTCGGCGTGGTCGGGATGAACTACTGGGGGCCGAACCTCGCCCGCAACTTCGCCCGCCTCGACGGCTGCCGCCTGGCGTGGGTGTGCGACCGCGACGAGGGGGTGCTCGACCGCCACCGCTCCTCGTACCCCGAGAGCCGCTTCACGACCCGCTACGAGGACCTGCTGGAGGACGGCGGCCTCGACGCGGTGATCATCGCGACCCCGGTGCCGACCCACGCGCCCCTGGCGCGCCGGGCGCTGGAGGCCGGGCTGGACGCCTTCGTGGAGAAGCCCCTCGCGCTGACGGCCCGCGAGGCGAACGACCTGGTCGCCGTGGCCGACGAGAGTGAGCGCGTGCTGATGGTCGACCACCTGCTGATCTACCACCCGGCCGTGCAGGCGGTGAAGGGGATCGTGGACGAGGGACGCCTGGGCCGCGTCTTCTACCTCTACGGCAACCGGGTGAACCTCGGCATCGTGCGCCCCGACGAGAACGCCCTCTGGAGCCTGGGGCCCCACGACATCTCGGTGATGCTCCACCTCGTGGGCGAGCGGCCGGTCGAGGTGTCGGCCAGCGGCGAGAGCTACCTCCAGCCGGGCGTGGAGGACGTGGTCTTCGGCCGCATCAGGTTCCCGTCGGGCATCCTCGGGCACCTCCACCTCAGCTGGCTCGACCCCCACAAGATGCGGAAGATGACCGTGATCGGGTCGGAGCGGATGGTCGTGTTCGACGACATGGAGACCGAGCGCAAGGTGACGATCTACGACAAGGGGCCGATCCCCCGCACCGAGACGTACGGCGAGTACATCCAGGTGCGGTCCGGCGACATCCACATCCCCAAGGTGCCCGGCACCGAGCCGCTGCGGGTGGTGTGCGAGCGCTTCGTCCAGGCGGTCCGCGACCGCGGGCCGACCCCCTCCGACGGCCGCGCCGGCGCGGCGGTGGTGGAGGTGCTGGAGGCGATGAGCGCCTCGCTGGCGTCGTCGGGAGAGCCCGTCCGGCTGGCTGAGGAGGCCCGCGCGTGAGCCGCGAGAATCTCGTCCTCGGGGAGGGCGTCGTGATCGGCGACGACGTCGAGATCGGCGCCAACGTCGTCATCCACGACGGCACCCGCATCGGCGACCGCGTCGTCGTCCAGGACAACGTCGTGCTCGGCAAGCAGCCCAAGCTCTCCTCGCGCTCGACGAGCGGGGCGCGGGAGCCCCTGCCGCCGCTCGAGATCGGCCAGGGGGCGGCCGTCTGCAGCGGCGCGCTCGTCTACGCCGGCACCACCCTGGGCCCGAACGTCATCGTCGGCGACCTCGCCTCCGTGCGCGAGCGCTGCACGATCGGCGAGGGGGTGGTCATCGGCCGCGGCGTCTGCGTCGAGAACGACGTGCCGATCGGGGCCTTCACCAAGATCCAGTCGAACTCGTACATCACGGCCTACTCCGAGCTCGAGGACCACGTCTTCATCGCGCCCTGCGTGACGACGACCAACGACAACCTCATGGGCCGCACCGAGGCGCGCCACGAGCGGATCAAGGGGGCGATCATCCGCCGCGGCGCCCGGGTCGGCGGCGGGGTCGTGATCCTCCCGGGCATCGAGATCGGCGCCGAGGCCTTCGTGGCCGCGGGGGCCCTGGTGACGCGCGACGTGCCCCCGGCCAAGCTCGTGGCGGGGCTCCCCGCCCACGTCTGGCGCGACGTCCCGGCCGAGGAGATGGTGGACGCCGAGGAGGGGTAGGCGCTCGGTGCGCCGGCTGCCCGCGCCGGACGGCGAGGTGGTCGTCCGCGACGACAGCGTGCCGGGCTCCCGGCGCGTCAACGTGGAGCTCCCCGGCGGGGCGCGGCTGCGGCTGGCCGAGGTGCGGGACGGCTGGGCCATGACCGACGACCCGGTCGCCGGCGACCCCGTCTGGCCGACGCTCGGCGCCGCCGCCGAGGCCGTCAGCGGCAGGCGCCGCGACGAGGAGGGGTGGATCGCGCGGCTCGAGGAGTTCGCGACCCCGCTGGGCCGCGCCCCCGCGGCGCCCCTCCCCCCCGAGGAGGACGCCCGCCTCGCCGCCCTGGCGCGGCGCCCCGGCATCCGCGTCGACGGGCCGCGCGCCCACGACGCGGGCGGCTGGTACGTCTTCGTCGGCGGCCTGCCGGGCGGGGCGTGGGTCATGGAGTTCGGCGACACCCCGCTCGCCGCCGCCCGCGCCGCCCTCGCCCGCGCGGAGGCCCTCTAGGAGACCGTCGAAGAAGTCGGTCGCGCGCCTGGCGGCTGCAAACAGTCGCTTCCTCTTCTTTTTCGCTCGGCATCCGCACGACCTTGGTTCTTCGCCGGCCTCCTAGCGCCGGCGACCCCGGCGGGGGACGACGATCTCCGCCGTCGCCCGGCCGCCGTAGACCACGTAGGGAACGGCCAGCTCGCGACCGGCGTCCGGCTCGTCGGCGGCCTCGCCGGGGGCGAGCAGCCGCACGGCGTCGTTGCGGTCGTCGGTGGCTCGCCGCAGGCCGTCGAGCAGGCGCTCGAGCCGGGTGCCGCGCTGGCGCACGGCCCCGCGCTCGACGGCGGCCACGGCGGCGCGGCGGGCGACGGGGCCGCCCTCGGCCCCGAGCTCCTGGGTGAGGTCGGCGGGCAAGGGGTCGAAGCCCTCGGCGGTGTTGGGGACGACCCGCAGCGAGACGGGCCCCGGGCCGACGCCGGAGGGGATCCGGATCGGCACGCGCACGACCCGCGCCGCGGCCTGCCAGGGCTGCAGGACGAGCTGCAGGGTCGCCCGCGCGCCCGGCCGCACCCGGCGCGGGGTCACGCGGGCGCCGATGATCCTGGCCGCCCGCACGCCCGGCCGCAGGGACTGGTCCACCGTCAGGGCGGAGACCCGGAGCGGGCGGACGCCGTTCTGCATGAGGATCGCCAGCAGCCGCGGCACCTGGCCGCTGGCCATGGTCGCGACGTCGCCCGCGGCCGCGTAGACGTTGCGGTAGGTCACGGGCCGGCGCAGATCGGGGCTTGAGATGGAGATGCGGAGGGTGAGGGTGCCGCCCTCGATCCCGTCCAGCACCCGGATCGCCGGCTCGTCCTGCACCAGGCCCCCGACGATGGGGGCCGTCCTCGGGTCGGGGGCGATCGTGCCGCTCACCGTGCTGACCGTCCCGCGTGCGGCGTCCCGGGCCGTCCCGGTGGCCGCGATGCCCTCGACCGGCCCGACGGTGCCGCTCACCCCGTCGGCGCGGTCGCCGGTCACCATGCCGCGCAGGTTCCCGGGCTCGGCGAGCTTGTAGGAGCCGCCGACGATCGGGGCGGCGATCGTCTGGTACACGTAGCCGTCGCCCAGCAGGAAGCGGGCCCGGCCCGCGCTGAGGAAGGGGTGGCCGAAGCCGAGCACCGTGGCGCCGTCGACGTAGGTCACCGTGCCGACCGCCCCGATCGCGATGTCGCCGCCCCCCAGGAGGGCGGTCATCGTCGCGCCGGGCACGAGCGGCACCGGCGGCCGGGCCGTGCGCGGCGCGATCGCGGCCACCTGGATGCCCGAGCGCGCCAGCTCGCGCGACAGCGGCCCGATCAGGGGGCGCGAGGCCCCCGCGACGGTCCAGCGGGCCAGCGGGTACAGGGCGACCCGGTCGGGGCGGCGCGCCTCGAGGCGCAGCGCCGCGGCCCGGCTCGCCACCCTCGTCGCCCGCCAGACGACCGGCGACGCCGGCAGCCCGCTCGAGGGCCCGCTGCCCCGCGGAGGAGCCGATCATCTGCTCGATCGGCGTGATGCCGACGACCACGTTCGCCTGGTCGCCGGCCCCGAAGGCGAGCGCGCCGATGACCCGCGGCACCCCGTCGGCGCCGGTCACGTAGACCGGGCTGCCGCTCATGCCCTCGGCCACCCCGCCGGTCTCGTCCATGAGCGGCCCCTCGGCGCGCGCGAGGATGCAGGGCGCCGCCCGGCCCGTCGGAGGCGACCTGCACGTCGAGGACGCGCACCGGGAAGGTGACGATGTCGGTCCCGCGCACGACGGTTCGCGCCTCGCCGACCATGCCGGGCGCCACCTGCGACAGGGGCAGGATGGGGTCGGCGGCCGCGGCCTGTCCGGCGGCACCCGCGAGCGCGGCCCCCGCGAGGGCGGCGAGCAGCGCGGCCTGGCGCAGGACCCGGATCACGAGGCGCCGACCAGGCGTGCGGCCTCGCTGCGCGGCAGCCTGGCGCCTGATGACCCGGAACCAGGAGTCACGCAGGCCGAGCGTCGAACGCAGCTCGATGCCGGTGAAGGTCGCCGTGCGCCCCGACCGCGAGGTGAAGCGGGCCTGGCGCACGCGCGGGGACACGCCGCGCCCCAGGATCTCGATCCGCTCGACCGGCCCGTCCAGCCCGAGCGCCCGGGCCAGCCCGGCGCCGGTGAAGCTCGGCGGGTCGGGCCAGGAGGCGTGGTAGGGCGAGCCGCGGTCGTAGGGGTCCGGCACGCTCACCAGGTACGGCCGCGGCGGGCTGCCGCTGAAGACGTTCTCGACGTTCTCCGTGCGGCCGCCGGAGGTCGAGAAGAAGTAGGCCGTGATCACCTTGCCACCGTACGTCACGACGGTGTTGCGAGTGCTCGCGACCGCGCGATTGCTGCGCGGGTCCTCGTCGCCCACGCCGCCGTAGGTCTGGCTGCGGTCGTCGTCGTAGATGTCGTACTCCGCCCCGGGCTTCATGGTGGCGAGCGCGTAGCTGCGGGCCGCGACGGCCTGCACCTGGAGCGCCGCCAGGGCGTCGTCGCCCCAATCGGCCGGCATCTCGCGAGGCACGACCCCCCGGAGGTAGTCCTCGAGGCTGACCGCGTTGACGACGTCGAACTCCGCCGCCGGAGGGCACCGCCCGGATCTGGCCGCGGTAGCGCTGGTCGGCCTGGGGGGCCGACCGCCCCCACGCGAGCGCGCCACCGCGGGTCCTCGACGCCAGCCGCACGCCGCCGCGGAAGACGGCCAGGCGGCGCGACCCCCTCACCAGCACCAGGCGCCCGCCCTCACCGACGCGCAGGGTGTGCGTGGCCCGGGCCGCGAGCGGCACCGTCCGGCGCCCGCCGACCGTCGCTCCCGTGGCCCGCCAGGGGCGCGGGCTCGACACGGCGATGCCGCGCTCGCCCGCTGACAGCAGCACCTTGACCGTGCGGGTCGGCGCCGTTGCCAGGGTCGTGCCGCGGTAGTAGTGGCGCAGGATCGCGGCCGCCCCGCGGCCGGCCAGCGCCTGGCCGCGTGCGCCGTACTGCGACATCCCCACGCCGTGGCCCCAGCCGCGCCCCTGGAAGGTGTAGACCGTCGCCATCGGCTCGCGGTCGGCCTGGGCCGCGGCCGCCGAGGCGCCCGCGAGGGCGGCGGCGCACAGCCCGAGGGCGGCGACTGCGGCGGTGCGGAGGGGACGCGGCATCGGCGGGGGCGGACGTTAGCGGCCGGGTCCGCGCCGGGCCACGGGCCCGGGTCAACGGGCGAGCCCGCCGGCCGCCAGCTCGCGGGCCGCGAGCGCGATGCCCGCGGCGATCGCGCGACCCGTGGAGGCGCCGAGCCGCGCCAGGTCGGCCAGGGCCCGCTCCCGCTCCCGCGGCGGCCCGTCCGCAAGCAGCCGGTGGGCCGGCTCGGGCGCGCCGCCGGCGGCCGCGAGCGCCAGCAGGGTCGCCGACAGCGCGCCGGTGCGGGCGGCGGTCTCGGGCGGCACGAGGGCCGCGACCGCCGCGTTGACCCGCGCCGGGTCCGCGCCCGCGGCCGGTCCCAGGGCGCGCAGGCCGGCCGCCGCGCCGGCGAGGACGTCGTCGCCCTCGGGGGTGAGCCCCGGGCCCCGCCCCAGCAGCCGCTCGGCGGCGGCGTCGAGCGGGACCTCGGGCACGGCCACGCGCGCGGCCAACCAGGTGGCGAGCCCGGCGACGGCGGCCGGGTCCCAGGCGGGCGGGCGCGGCACCGGGTCCCAGGCCGGGGGCGCCGCCGGGTCCCAGGCGACCGCGCGGGCGGCCTCGCGCCTGCCGGCGGCGACGCCGTTGGCCATCATTGGGACGCCATGAGCCGCGATCGTCACGACGAAGCCCTCGAGGTCGAGGTGGAGCGCGCCGCGCGCTTCGCCCAGCACCCGCAGCCGCCGCGGCCCCTCCAGCCGGGCCAGGACGGCGGTCGAGACGGCGCGGGCGGGGACGACGGCTGGCTGCGCCCCGCCCCCGGCGCCCGCGTCCGCCAGACCGTCGCGTCCGGCCCCTTCGTCGTCCAGCGCCGCGAGGACCTGGGGCTGGGCGCCTGCCGGCTGACGCGCCACCGGGGCGCGGCCGCGACCAGCTTCGTGCTGCTGGGCTACTCGCAGCGCTCGGAGGTGGGCCTGCCGTGCCACGTCGTGCACCTGCGCGACGAGGCCGACGGCCGCGAGTACGTGGTTAACACCGGCCTCTTCGGTCCCGGCCTGCCGGGCGACGCCTTCGCGGTCAGCGCCGCCAGCCCCTGACCCCGGAGCCCCAGCCCACCATGCGGCGCTTCAGCGCCCAGGGGACCGCCGAGTAGGCCGGCGCGAAGACCGTGCGCCAGAAGCGGCCCGCCGTGGCGTGGGGCGGCGGGTGGCCCGAGGTCCGGCCGAAGCGGCGCTGGGAGGCCTCGAGCATGGCCCGCTCGCCGCCGGCCCGCATCCGCCGCGCCAGCTGCGGCTTGGGCGGCAGCGCCGCCGGCCGGTCGCCCGGGCGGCGGCCGGGCGTGCCGGCCACCCCGAGGGCGTCGGCGAGGGCGGTCTCGCCCGCCTTGCGGGCGGTCGAGCCGGGCGGGGCCGGCGGGGCGGCGGGCATGCCGCCGCTGCCGTGGTGGGCCACCTTGTCGTGCCCGAAGTACTCGCGGACGCGCTCGGGGATGCGCGGGTCGTCCTCGCTCACAGCTGCGCCATCCCGTTCTGGGCCGCCACCGAGAGCGGCTCGTAGAGGGCGCCGATCGGCGGCGAGTAGACGTTCTCCATCCAGGCCAGGTCCTCGAAGGTCGCGTCCCGCTTGAGCGCGAAGGCGAGGAAGTCGGCCCGCTCCTTGATGCCCTCGCCGCCCACGAACTGGCCGCCGATCAGGCGGCCGGTGCCCGGCTCGGCCAGCAGCTTCACGCGCACCTGCTGGACGCCCGGGAAGTAGCGCGCGCGGCTGATGCCGTTGGCGGCGCCGACGACGTAGGGGATTCCCAGCGAGGTCGCCAGGCTCTCGCCGAAGCTCGCGCCGCCGATCTGCACCTGGCCGCCGACCATGCCCCAGGGGATGCTGACCGGGTCGTAGCGCCGGTCGCCGCCGGCCGCATTGGCCCCGGCGACCCGTCCCTGCTGCATCGCGTGCGAGCCGGTGAGGCCCTGCACGGCGACGCCGGTGAGGTGCTGCGGGACCTCCACGACGTCGCCCGCGGCGTAGACGCCCTCCATGGAGGTGCGCATGCGCTCGTCGACCGCCAGGGCGCCCGTCGATCCGATGGTGAGCTTCATGGAGCGCGCGAGCGTCGTCTCGGGCTCCTTGTGGGTGCAGACGACGCAGATGTCCGCCTCGATCTCACCCTCGGTGGTCGCGACCGCGCGGAGCTTGCCCCCGCTGCCCTCGAAGCCGACCAGGCCGGTGCCGAAGCGCAGGTCGCAGCCGAGCTGCCGCAGGCTCTCCATCACGGGCTCGGCGATGTCGGCGTCGGCGACCTGCGACAGCAGCCAGGCGTTCTCGTTGACGACGTGGGTCTCGATGCCGCGGTGGGCGAGGGCCGTGGCCATCTCGACGCCCAGCGGCCCGGCCTCGAGCACGACCGCCTTGCGGACGTCGTCGAGGGTCTCGTTCAGCTCCATGCCGCGCCGGATGTTCTTGACGAAGGTGAGGCCCTGCAGGTCGTTGCCCGGCACGTCGGGGAGGGTGTAGTTCCAGCCGGTGCAGATGACGAGCCGGTCCCACGGCAGCACGTCGCCGTTGGCGGTGATGGTGCGGGCGCCCGCGTCCACCTCGGTGACCGCCGTCTGGGTGCGCAGGTCGATCCCGGCCTCGGCGTAGTTCTCCGGCCCGGCCAGGAAGAGGCGCTCGAAGTCCGGGATCTCGCGGCCCAGCACGTAGGGGATGCCGCACGGCGAGTAGGCGACGTCCTCGTACTCGGTGCAGCACACCACCGTCGCGTCCGGGTTGGTCCGCTTGGCCATCGAGGCCGCGCTGATGCCGGCGGCTCCGCCGCCGATGACGCAGATGTTCATGCCTCACCCATCCTCGGGGGAAAGCGCGACGCTACCCCATGGGGTCGTCGAGGTGGTAGCGGATCTCGGGGGGGTGGGCGAGCGTGTTGGTGACCCAGCAGTACCGCTTGGCCAGCTCGACGGCCGGGCCGATCTCGGCCGCCGGCGTGGACGAGTGGACCCAGAGGTCGTAGCTGCCGTGGCGCGGCTCCCCGAGCGCCCGGTGGGGCTGCACCTGCACCTCGAGGTCGCCCACCTGGATGCGCTTCTTGCGCGCCGCCCAGACGACCGCGACGCAGAAGCAGGAGGCGAGGGCGGCCGCGACGAGCTCCGTCGGCATCGGCCCGGTGTCCTCGCCGCCGAACTCGACCGGCTCGTTGACGCGGATCGCGTGGCCGCGCCCCGAGACGTCCGTCGCCAGCCCGCCCTTCCACTCCGCCGTCCAGACCGCGTACTGGTGGTCGTCACGCAGGGACACGGAGCCCCTCGTAGACCGCCTCGTGCGCCGCCGCGGCGGCCTCCCAGGTGAAGCGGCCGCGCCGTCGCCCGGCCGGCGGCGACGAGGCCCTCGCGTCGCGGCCCGCCCGAGGCCGCGGCGACCAGCGCCCGCGCGAGCGCGGGGGCGTCCCCCGCCGGCACCATCAGGCAGTCCTCGCCCGGCGTGAGGAACTCGCGCAGCACGGGCAGGTCGCTCGCCACCACCGGCAGGCCGGCCGCCTGGGCCTCGAGGACCACGAGCCCGAAGCCCTCGCGCTCGGAGGGGAAGGCCAGGGCGTCCGCGGCCCGGTAGAGGGCGGGCATGTCCGCGTCGGCCACCGGCCCCAGCACGGCGACGTCGGCGGCTGCGGGCGGGGCCGGGCCCCGGTGCACGCGCAGGCCCAGGCGCTCGGCGTCGGCCTCCCAGGCCGCCCGGTAGTCGGCGTAGTCGAACAGCGTCTCGCCGCCGGCGATCGCGAGCAGCGCCCCCGGCCCCAGGTCGCCGCGGGCGCGGTCGAAGGCCTCGAGCAGGGTCCGGCTGCCCTTGCGCGGCTCGATGCCGCCGACCGCCAGGACCGCCGGCCGCCCACCCCACCCCAGGCGCGCGCCGGCCTCCGCCCGGCCGAGGGGGCAGGCGGCGAAGCGGGCGGCGTTGACGCCGTTCGGGATGACGTCGGCGCGGGCGCCGTGGTCGCGCTCGAGGACCGCGGCCCAGTGGCGGCTGACGCAGATGCGGTGGTCCACGTCCTCGATCGAGGCCCGCTGGCACTCGCGCAGCACCGGGCTCGCGAAGTCGTTGACGTGGTGGACCGTCCGCACCACCGCCGGGATGCGCCCCTCGGCGCGCAGCGCCAGCAGCGAGCGCGCCGACAGGCAGTCCTCGGCGTGGTGGACGTCGGCGGGGCCGGCCCCCCGCAGGCCGTCGGCCAGCACCCCGGCGTAGCGCAGGATCCGCGGCTCGACCTCCTCGCCGGGCCGCCGCTCGACCGGCACGAGCCGGGCGGCGACCCGCGGCGCGCGGAAGAAGCCGGCCCCGTCGGCCGACAGGGCCCACAGCTCCACCTCGTGGCCCCGGTCGCCCAGCGCCTCGGCGAGCGAGAGGGCGTGAACCACGCCGCCGCGCGGCTTGGTCGAGTAGGTGACCAGGCGGATCCTCATCCCGCGAGGGCGGCGGCGAGGCGGGCGGCCGCGGCGTTGCTGGGCGCCAGGCGGGCCCCGGCCTCGGCCAGCGCGGCCTCCTGGCGGCTGCGCACCTGGGGGTCGCCCTCGGTGCCGAGCACGTAGGCGACGACGGCGAGCTGGGGGCGCTCGGCGAGCGCCTCCCGGATGGCCGGGACGAGCGCCCCGGCCGGGTCGGGGTGGCTCGCGTGCCCCAGGACGACGTCGAGCAGCAGGACGCCGACCCGCGGGTCGGCCGCGGCCTGCCGCAGCCGCTCGACCCGGGCCTCGGGGTCGATCATCGGGTGGGGCCGCCCGCGGGTGAACTCCTCCTCGCCGAGGTCGAGGCAGACGTGGCCGTCGTGATCGCCCCGCAGCCACCTCGCCCGGCCGGCGGGGGCGTTCGAGGCGACCCCGGGCAGCCGCTCGGCCAGGATCGCCGACGCCTCGCTGCAGAGCGTCCCTCCGGAGAAGAGCCCGCGCACGACGCCGGAGGCGACCCAGTCGGCGCGCGGGTCGCGGGCCGGCTCGGCGGGGCGCCCGCCCAGGCGCACGGCCGCGAGCGCCGCCTCCTCGAGCGTCGGCGCAAGCGCGACGCCGTCCACCGCCTCCACGCCGCCCCCCACCATGCAGGCGGCGGCCGGCGTGCCGCAGCCGGCCAGCGCCCGCAGCACCCGCTCGGCGACCTCCGGCGATGGCGGCTTCGAGACGCACAGGATCACGTCGGTGCCATCGTCGGCGGCGAGGCGGGCGATGGCGTCGAGGGCGGTGATCGCCCCGACCTCCTCCTTGAGGTCGCGCCCGCCGGTGCCGTAGCAGCGGCTCACCCCCGAGCCGGCCCGGTCGATCAGCACCGTCACCTCCTGCGCCCCGGTGCCCGCGGCGGCCACGACCCCGATCCGTCCGGGGGCGACGACGTTGGCGAAGCCGAGGCCGAGGCCGTTGACGATCGCCGTGCCGGCGCCGGGGCCCATGACCAGCCGCCCGAGCGCGTGCGCCCGGCGCTTCAGGACGACCTCGTCCTCCAGGGGGACGCCGTCGCTGAAGAGCAGCACGTCCATCCCGGCCCCGAGCGCCTTGTGGGCCTCGAGCGCCGCGTACTCGCCGGGCACCGAGATCACGGCGAGGTCGCCCTCGGCGCGCGCCAGGGAGCGCGGCGGACGCGCGCCCGCCGCGGCGGCCCCGGCTCCCTCAGGCGCCCGGTCGAGCACGGCCTCGGCCGCGTCCAGGCCCTCGACGGCGCCCGGCCCCCGGACGGCGATGACGAGGTCGTCGGGCCCGGCCCCCTCGATGGCGGCGTCCGCCATTCCGAGCCCGGCCGCCTCCTCGCGGTTGGCCGGCGTCGCCATGAAGCAGAGGGCCCGGTTGACCCCCTCGACGGCCTCGGCGGCGCGGGCGGCGGCCATCATCTCGGCGCTGTCGGCCCAGCGCCCTGTGCGTACGCGGATCTCCTGGCTCACGCGGACAGGGCGCGGCCCTCCGGCCCGGCCAGCAGCGGCTCGGCCTGCGCGCCGAGGGCCTCGTCGTCGGTCTCGGCCGCGCGGAGCGTGGCCGCGCGGCCGCCCTCCACCAGGACCGCGCCGGGGCGCAGGTGGATGAAGGGCGACGCCTGGGCCATCGCGTAGGCGCCCGCCTGGCCGATCCAGACCAGGTCGCCCACCCGCAGCGGCGGCAGCGGCACCTCGCGGGCGAGGGCGTCGTGCTGCAGGCAGAGCGGCCCGAAGAGGTCGGTGGGCCGCTCGTCCCCCTCGCGGGGCTCTGCCGGGTGGACCGGCGAGCGCTTCCACAGCACGCACGGCACCTGGGTCACGCCGGCGTTGACGACGACCGCGCCGCGGCCGCGGCGCGCCACCACCCGGGTGAGCAGCCACCCGGCGTCGCGCACCAGGGCCCTGCCCGGCTCCAGGATCAGCGGGGGCGGGCCCGCGCCAAGGGCCTTTCGGGCGGCGTCCAGGTGCCCCGCGAGCCCGGCCGCGGCCGGCCAGCCGCCGCCGAGGTCGAGCCACTCGATGCCCCCGACGCGATCGGCCACCTCGCGCAGGCCAGCGGCCGCCACCGCAAAGCGCTCGGCCGGTACCGGGTACTGCACCGTGACCCCGTGGATCGGCGGGCCGGTCGGCGGGAGGGGGCCGAGCTGGTAGGCGCCCAGGTGGATGTGGAGCCCCGTCAGCGGCAGGCCCGCGCGCGCGAGCAGCGCGGCCGCGGCCGGCGCGGCCCGGGCGGGCAGCCCGAAGCGGTCGCGCCCCTCACGGTCCGGCGGCACCAGGCGCAGGCCGACGCGCGCCCCCGGCGCGGCGGCCGCCGCCACCCGGGCGATCGCGCGCACCTGCTCGGCCCCGTCGGCGATCACCGTGGCGCCCTCAGCGAGGGCGCGCCGCAGCTCCGACGCGGTCTTGAGCGGCCCGTTGAAGACGATCCGCGACCCCGGGACGCCGGCCCGGCGGGCGACGCGGTACTCGAAGCCCGAGGCCACCTCGGCCCAGCAGCCGGCGCGGTGCAGGCGCGCGACCAGCCCCATGAGCGGGTTCGACTTCACCGAGTAGGCGATCGTGGCGTCCGGGCCGGCGGCGGCCTGGAAGGCGCGCGCCTCGGACTCCAGGCGGGCCCCGTCGAAGGCGTAGAGCGGCGTGCCGAAGCGCTCGGCCAGCTCCTCGGCCCTGCCCGGCGGGCGCGGCTCGACCGGGCGGATCACGCCGGTACCGCCGCGGGGATGCGCGGCCAGACCTCGGCGGCGGCCCGGCCGACCTCCTCGCGGTGCGGGTAGCCCGAGCCGATGACCAGGTTGACGCCGGCGTCGCGGTAGTCGCCCAGCAGGCGCGCCACCCGGTCGTAGGACCCCACCAGGGCGGTGCCGGCGCCGCCCCGCACGGCCCGGATCCCCGCCCAGAGGCCGGGCGCGACCCAGCCGCCCTCGTCCGCCGGGATGGCGTTCATCCGCCCCTGCCCCACGCTGTCGAAGGCCGCGTACTCGGCCGCCCGCGCGCCGGCGACCTCCGCGCGCGAGAGCAGCTCCGCGGCCGCGGCGCGGGCCTCCTCGTCGCTCTGGCGGGCGATCAGGTGGATGCGCAGCCCCACGCGGATGCGCCGGCCGGCCCGATCGCGGATCCCCGCGGCCCGGGCGGCGATCGCGGCGGGGGGCTCGCCCCACATCAGGTAGGTGTCGGCCGCCCGCGAGGCCAGCGCCAGGGCCTCCTCGCTCGCCCCGCCCAGGTAGAGGGGCCCGGGGAAGCGGGCGCGCAGGGCGTCGGCCAGCTCGCCGAGGCGCGCGTAGCGGCCGGCGTGGTCGAGCGGCGGCGCGCCGTAGCCCGTGTCCGGGCCGCCGCCCGCGACGAGGTTGATCGCCACCCGCCCGGGAGCCATCGACCAGAGGGTCTCGGCCTGGTGGGCGGCCAGCTCCGGCCGCACGGCGGCCGGGTTCACCGCGACCAGCAGCCGGATGGAGCGGGTCAGCGGCGCGAGCGCCGCCGCCGTGGTCCAGCTCTCGGAGAAGGGGGCGCCGGGCGCGAACGAGTCGTTGACGGTGCCCGTGGGGACCAGGATCTCGGTCGCGCCCACGTCCTCGGCGGCGCGGGCCACCTCGGCCAGGTAGGCGATGTCCGGCGGCCGCTCCGGGCGCGCGGTCCCGAGCCACCTTCCGTCGCCCTCCGATGGGCAGTACCAGCCGAGCTCGAGCACCCCGCGGATGCTACGGGGCCGCGCCCGGTCGCGTCTCACCGGGTTGCCCGCGCGCGAATCGCCAAAATATGCTGGGCATCCGGCGGCCGCCCAGGTCCGCCTGAGCGCCAGGGGGCGACATGAGCAGCAGCACGCCGACACGCCGGCACACCCTTCGGCGGGCGGTCGGCGCCTGCCTCGCGACCGCGCTCGCGCTGTGCCTCGCGCTCGTGGCGCTCGCGGCGGCACAGGGCGGTGGCGCCGACGCGCAGTCCATCACCGTGACGGGCTCGAACAACACGGCGACGCTGGCGGGGGCGGACGGCCTCCGGCCGGGGCCCGCGGAGGTGACGCTGCGCGTGAAGGGACGGGCGCCGCAGAACGTCGTCCTCGCCCGCCTCCGCCCGGGCGTCGAGGTCGCCGACGTGCAGCGCTACGCGCGCCGGCGGAACAACGTCCCGGTGAACCTGATCTCGCTCGACACGAGCGCCTTCATGGGCCCCGGGGAGACGCTCCGGACGACCATCAACCTGTCCCCGGGGCGCTACCTCGCCATCGGCGAGGACGGCCAGAACC
The DNA here is from genome assembly GCA_963808825.1 of Miltoncostaeaceae bacterium. Classification (GTDB taxonomy): domain Bacteria; phylum Actinomycetota; class Thermoleophilia; order Miltoncostaeales; family Miltoncostaeaceae; genus DATAGF01. Next base: position 49,263 of record CAWEGW010000013.1, read on the forward strand.
GCGGCCTCGGCGGCTTCAAGACCTTCGACGTCGGCGGCGTGCCCTTCAGCGGCGACCTGCCGCCGGCCGGCGCGAGCATCCAGATGTACGACTACGGCTTCCGCATCCCGAAGAAGATCGACGGCGACGGCCTGCTGCGGATCGAGAACATCGGCCGCAACGAGCACTTCATCATCGGCATCCGCCTCGAGCCGGGGGCGAACCCGGCCGTCGTGAAGCGGCACCTCATCGCGGGCGACGACTTCGAGCCGCCCGGGGAGTTCGTGAGCTTCATCGGCGTCGTGTCGCCGGGGACGACCAACGTCATCCAGGCGAACCTGAGGCCCGGCGTCTACGTCCTCGCGTGCTTCTACAGCGACCGGGCCTCGGTCGGCCACGGGCACAACGAGTTCGGCATGGTGCGCCAGGCGACCGTCCGGTAGCCGGACCGACGGCTCACAGGAGCGCGGCCAGCCGGCGGCCGCGCTCCGTGCCGTAGGACAGGAAGAGGTCGCGCACCGCCTCGCGGTAGGCGCCGCTCGCGGCCTCCTCGGCCGCGCCGGGCAGCGCGTCGGCGAAGCGCTCCAGGGCCGAGGGGTCGGGGTCGCTGAGGTTGAGGCGGATGGTGGTCGTGGCGCCGACCTCGCCGAGCCCGTCGCCCGGGTAGACAGCCACCTTGCGCCGGCAGAGCGCCACCGTCAGCTCCTGCGCGCTGGCGCCCAGCCCGGAGACGTTGACGACGCACGAGAACCCGTAGGCCGGGTTGACCACGGGGCGGGCGACCTCCCGGAGGGCGCCCAGGTTGCGCCGGATCACGTCCTCGCCACGGCGCAGCCAGCCCTCGTCGCGCAGGGCCGCGGCGGCCCCGACCTGGGCGATCCGGTTCGTGTTGAGCCGGACGGCGGCGATCTTCACCTGCAGGCACGCGCGCACGAGCGCGGGGGGCCCGCCGAGGGCGCCGATGCGCGCGCCGGCCATCCCGTGGCCGTGCGCGAGCCCGCTCGCGACGAGCACCGTGGCGCCCGGGTGGCCGGCGGCGACGGCGGCGATCGGGTGGTGGCGGGCGGCGGGGTTGACCCGGTGGGCCGAGTGGGTGGTGTCGGCCAGGACGACGATGCCGCGCTCGGCCGACAGGCGGCAGAGGGCATCGAGCTCCTCGCGGCGCTGGACCGTCCCGAAGGGGTTCACCGGGTCGCAGACGACCACCATCTTGGTGCGCGGCGTGAGGGCGGCCGCGACCTCGTCCGGGTCGAGGCGCCATCCATTGGCCGGCCCGAGGCGCACCCAGGCCGGCTCCGCGCCGGCCAGCCGCAGGGCCGGCACGAAGTGGAAGTAGCCCGGGTCGGTCACGATCACCTCGTCGCCCGGGTCGAGGCACGCGAGCGCGGCGTAGCCCACGCCGGCCTGGGCGCCCTCGGTGCCGATGACGTCGAAGCCGTCGTCGCGGGCGCGCCCGAGCAGGCGCTCGGCCATCAGGTCGCGCAGCCCGGCGTCGAGGTCCGGCGAATACGGCCCCACGTGCTCCGCGTCGACCGCCGCCCGCATCGCCTCGAGCGCCCGCGGCGAGGGCCCCAGGTGGTTCGCCATCCAGCCGAGGTCGGCCCACTCGCGCCGGTCGAGCGCGATGGCGCCGTCGCGGTAGACGTCGGCGGGGTCCCAGCCCAGGATGCGGTAGGCGTCGCGGTAGGTCATGTAGTTGCCGAAGCCCTGGGGGTCCTCGAGCAGGGCGCGGGCGCGGGCCGACGCCAGCGGCACCTCGTCCGCGGTGGGCGGCCTCCAGGTGAGCACCGAGCGGCGGGTCACGCGACGACGCGGGTGCCGGTGCGGCCGGCGAGGGCGTCGGCGACCCGCTCGAGGGAGGTGATGACCGCCTCGCGGCCGCCGGCCTCGACGAACTGGGCGGCCGCCTCCACCTTGGGTCCCATGCTCCCGGCGGGGAACTGGCCGTCGGCCAGGTGCGCGCGCGCCTCGGCGACCGTCATCCGGTCGAGGCCGCGCTCGCGGGGCGTGCCGAAGTCGAGCGCGACGCGGTCGACCCCGGTCAGCAGGAGCAGCGAGCCCGCGCCGACCAGCCCGCCGATCAGGGCGGCGGCGAAGTCCTTGTCGATGACCGCGTCCACGCCCACCAGCTCGCCCCCGACGCGGGCGACCGGCACCCCGCCGCCGCCGCAGGCCACGACGATCTCGCCCGCCTCGAGCAGCCGCCGGATCTCCGTGGCCTCCACCACCTCGACCGGCTCCGGCGACGCGACCACGCGCCGCCAGCCCCGCCCGGCGTCCTCGGCCACGTCCCACCCGCGCGCGCTCGCCAGCCGGCGGGCGCGGCCCTCGGAGAAGAAGGGGCCGATCGGCTTGGTCGGCGTCGCGAAGGCCGGGTCGTCGCGGCGCACCACCACCTGGGTCATGACGGCCGCGACGGCGCGCGGCCGGCCGGCCGAGGCCAGGGCGTCGCCGATGGCCTGGGAGAGCAGGTAGCCCAGCTGGCCCTGGGTCATCGCGCCCAGCACGAACAGCGGCTGCATGGGCACCTCGCGCGCGACGGCCTCCTGGGCCATGGCCAGGGCCCCGACCTGGGGCCCGTTGCCGTGGACCATCAGCAGGCGGCGGTCGGCGTCGAGGAGGGCCACGGCCGCGTCGGCCACGCCGCGGGCGCGCGCCTCCTGGCCGGCGAAGTCGCCCAGCCCCGCCGGCGCCAGGGCGTTGCCCCCGATCGCAAGCACCACGGTCTCGGCCATCCCCGCGCCACCTCCCTCGGACGCTCCGGGCGACGCTTTGTGCTGCTCGGAGGTTGCGCCGGGCCCACCCGGGATGCAGGATCCTATCTTCCTCATACGCCGTGGGTGCACGGCGAGCGCCGTGCGGTCCCCACGAGTGCCCCCACACCGATTGCCGGGAGGACCAGCGTGGCGAAGATCGAGGGTATGAAGCCGGAGGCCGGCCAGGAGCTCTACGACGTCGCGGAGAAGGTCTTCCCCGACATCAAGGCCGAGCCCGGTGAGGAGGCGTGGATCTTCATGCACACGGTGCCCTACGAGGGCTCCGTGGGGCTCGTCAACCTCCTCACGGCCACCCGGCTCGGGCGCAAGGGGTTCAAGGTGAGCCTGGTGCTCTACGGGCCCGGAGTCCTGATGGCGTCCGGCACCCGCGGGTACCCGGCCGTCGGCCAGGAGGCCTTCCCCGGCCACATGGCCATCAACAACCAGATCAAGACGCTCCTCTCCGAGGGCGCCACGGTCTACGCCTGCCGCTTCGCGATGGGCGCCCTCTACGGCTTCCGCGAGGACGACCTGATCCCGGGCGTCACCCCGTTCAACCCGCTCGACGTGCTCGACTCGGCGCTGACGGCGTGGCGGAACAAGGCCTTCCAGCTCAACACCTGGACGGTCTAGGGGGCCGCAGCGACGACACCGGCTCGGTGAGCGAGCGCGACGAGGTCGAGCGCCGCTGGCGGCTGGGGGAGGAGCGCCTCTACCCGGTCGCCACGGTCCGCCCCGACCTCTACGAGGCCGTCATCGGCATCGTGCGCTCGCTCGTTGACCACCTGCAGTCCGTGCCCGACGTCAACGCCCTCGTCGTGACCTACCGCACGGCGGGGCGCGACGCCGAGCTCGCCGACGCCGGCGTGACGCCGGCCGAGATCCCGCCCGAGGTCGACCGGGACCTGGTGCGCGACGCCGCCTACCAGGTGCGGTCGCGCGAGCTGCGCCAGCGGGCGGCGACCGAGCGCACCGAGACGGCGATCAGGCGCGCCAGGGCGGCCGGCGAGCCCACCGTGAGCATCTGGAGCGAGGGGCGGCAGGAGATGTGGCCGCCCTACCGCCGCGTGGAGATGTCGCTCGCGAGCGGCCGCGCGGTGGCGGTCTCCACGACGATGGACCCCGAGACGATGATGCCGCGCTTCGCGCTGGAGGGGCTGGAGCTCGACCCCGAGACCGGCGAGGCGGCCGGCGCCGACCCGATCGCGCCGCGGCGCGAGTTCACCGACCCGGACGAGTGGCGGGCTGCGGCGCAGGAGCTGCGGCGCGCCATCCTGACGACCTGAGAGGGAGGCCGCGTGCCACTGCCCGACGGCGTGAAGCGCAACGTGATCGACGGCCACAGCCACATCGGCGAGATCGAGGCGTGGCCCTTCTACGGGATCGACTACCCCGTGAAGCCGATCGTCTACGACTTCCCGCGCACGAAGGACTTCCTCGAGTTCATGGACCGCTACGGCATCGAGCGCAGCCTGGTGATGTCGAACTACGGCATCCCCAAGCCCGAGCAGCCCTTCTCGCTCAACCCGGTCGTGATGGAGGCGGCGACCTCGACCGACCGCATCCGCGGCCTGCTCTGGGTCTCGTTCCTCCCCCGCGACCGCGAGCAGACCGTCGAGGCGCTCAACCACTGCGGCGAGGCGGGGATCGTCGGGCTCAAGACCACCTTCCTCCTCGGGGGCAACCCCAACCCGGAGGAGTGGGACGAGGAGACGAAGGAGCTCGCCGAGATGTGCTTCGACGCGGCCGAGAAGCACGACTACGTCTTCCACTTCCACACGTCCGCCGGCGGCAACAGCGACATCAACAACTTCATCCCGATGGTCGAGGCCTACGGGAAGCGCTGCAAGATCCACCTGGTCCACTTCGGCGGCGGCGTCAGCGGCCACATCAAGCTGGTGCCGAAGTTCCTGCAGTGGGTGCGGGACGGCTACAAGGTCTACACCGACACCTCATGGGCGATCGGCTTCGGCGCCCGATGGCTGCTCGTGGAGATCGAGAAGCAGGGCATCGGCGGAGACCGGGTCCTCTTCGGCTCCGACGAGCCCTGGTCGGACTTCATGAGCGAGTACTGGAAGATCGAGGGCGCACCGGTCTCCGAGGAGCTCAAGCGGATGGTGCTGGTGGAGAACTTCGAGAAGCTCCACGAGAAGCACTGGTGAGCACCGCCCAGCTCCCCGACCTGCGCACGCTCGCCGTCGAGCTGCAGTCGCTCGGCGTGCGCACCTCGCACCGCGACGACGGCCCCGGCGCCACCCGGGCCGGCGGCGCGGGGCCGTCGGACGCCGGCTTCATCTGGCTCGACGGCGCGCCGCTGACCGTGCCGGTGCACGGCGACTACGTCGCCTCGTCGCCCTACGAGCTGGTGCTCGCCCGCTCCGGCCGCGCCGGGACGCTCCTGCGCGACGGCGTCGAGGTCGGGCCCGTGCGCATGCACCCGCGCCCGAGGATCTACGACCTCGAGACCGCCGGCGGCGTGCCGTACTGGAAGATCGCCCTGATGCACCTGGACAGCCTGGCCTCGACGGTCTTCCAGCGCTGCGTCTACTGGGGCACGGGCGAGCAGTGCCACTTCTGCGCGATCGGCACCAGCCTCCAGAACGGCCGCACCGTGCCGGTGAAGACGCCGGCGCTGCTCGCCGAGGTGGCCGAGGCGGCGGCCCGCCTCGACGGCGCCAAGGACGTGACGCTCACGACCGGCACCCCCAACCGCGACGACCGCGGCGCCCCCTACATGGCGCGCTGCGCCGAGGCGATCCGCGAGGCCAGCGGCCTGCCGGTGCAGGTCCAGATCGAGCCGCCCGCGGACTTCTCGTGGTTCGGGGCGCTGAAGGCGAGCGGCGTCGAGGCGCTCGGGCTGCACCTCGAGGTCTGGGACGAGGACGTGCTCGCGCGGGTCGCGCCCGGCAAGCACGCCCAGGGCCGCGACCACTACCTCGCCGCCTGGGAGGCGGCCGTCGCCGTCTTCGGCCGCGGCCAGGTCTCGACCTACTTCATCCTCGGCCTCGGGGAGACCCCCGAGTCGGTGATGGAGGGATGCCGCGCCGCCATCGACCGCGGCGTCTACCCCTTCGTGGTGCCGCTGCGGCCGGCGCCCGGGAGCATCGTCGCCGACGGCGTCCCGCCCTCGGCCGAGTATGTCCGCGAGGTCTACGAGCGCGTCGCCCCGCTGCTGGCGGAGGCCGGGATGATGAGCCAGGACGCCCGCGCCGGCTGCGTCCGCTGCCAGGCCTGCTCGGCGCTCAGCACCTTCGAGCGCGCGTTCGGCGGCGGGCGGGACGGCGTGCCGGCCGCGACGGCGGAGGGCGGAGCGCAGTGATGGCGCTCGACGTCCGGGTCGCCGTGACCGGCGAGGACGTCGCCGCGCACCACCGCGTGCGCCACGAGGTGTTCGTCCGCGAGCAGGGGATCTTCGCGGGCGACGACCGCGACGGCTGGGACGAGGGCGCCGTCAAGGTGGTCGCCCGCGCGGGCGGCCGGGTGCTCGGGGCGGTCCGCCTCTACCCGCTCGACGAGGCCGGCCTCTGGAAGGGCGACCGCCTCGCCGTGCTGCCCGAGGGCCGGCGGCTGCGGATCGGGGCGCCCCTGGTGCGCTTCGCGGTGGCGACGGCGGGCGAGCGGGGCGGCACGCGCATGATCGCCCTCATCCAGGCGCGCAACGTGCCCTTCTTCCGCCACCTCGGCTGGAGCGCGCTGGGCGACGAGACCGACTACCGGGGCGCCACCCACCAGGAGATGACGATCGCGCTCGCAGGCGCCCAGCCCGAGTTCGCGCCCGGCGGCTACGCCTGGGCGCTCGGGGCCGCCTGAACGCTCAGGCGGCGGCCCGCTCCAGGCGGTCGGTGATCCCGCGCCGGGCCATGTCGAAGGCCCCCCGGTCGCCTGTGAGCAGGTAGACGCCGTTGGCCGCGGCCAGCAGGGCGTTGATCTCGAAGGTCAGCTGAGCGGGGTCGGCCGAGGGGTCCAGCTCCCCGCGCTCCTGCGCCGTGCGCAGGGCTGCCATGAAGAGCCCGCTCCATCCCTCCTGGAACTCCAACATCCGGTCCCGCACCCGACCGGGCCGCGTGTCCATCTCGGCCGCGGCGGAGGCGAAGAAGCACCCCCCGGGGAACACGTCGCGGCCGACGTGCGAGAGGAACCGCTCGGCCAGCATCTCCACGCGGGCGAGCCCCTCGACCTGCAGGGCCGGCCCGAGCACGTCCTCGCTGAAGATCTCCTCGGCCGTATCGATCGTCGCCAGCTGCAGCTCCTCCTTCGAGCCGAAGTGGGCGAAGAGGCCGCTCTTGCTCATGCCCGTCTCCGACGCGAGGCGCCCGATCGTGAGGCCGTCGAGCCCCTCGACGGTGGCCAGGCGCGCGGCCGTCAGCAGGATCGTGCGTCGCCGCTGCTCGCCGTCGGACCGCGGACGACGGCTCTTGTCCGGAGCTTTACTCGCCATGTTGACAAGTTAGCACGAACGTTCGTAGTCTCGCCGCGTCAATTCGCACGAACGGTCGTGCTGAAGCCGAGCAAGGAGACCAGTCATGGGGACCACCACCGTCGACGACCGCGCCGGACTACGCCGCGATCACCGCCCGCCAGCAGAAGGTCTGGGGCAGCGGCGACTACTCGATCGTCGCCGCGCGCATCCCGGTGATCTCCGAGCTGCTCTGCGACGCCGCGGACATCCGGGCCGGCAGCCGCGTGCTCGACGTCGCCGGGGGCAGCGGCAACACCGCCCTCGCCGCGGCGCGCTGCGGGGCCCGCGTCACCTCGATCGACTACGTGCCCTCCCTGCTCGAGCGGGCGCGCGCCCGCGCCGGTGCCGAGGGCCTGGAGATCGAGACGGTCGAGGCCGACGCCCAGGCGCTGCCCTTCCCGGACCGGGCCTTCGACGCGGTCGTCTCGGTGGTCGGCGCCATGTTCGCGCCCGATCAGCGCCGCACGGCGGCCGAGATGCTGCGGGTCTGCCGCGGCGGCGGGACCATCGCCCTGGCCAACTGGACGCCCGAGGGCTTCATCGGCCAGCTGTTCCGGACCGTCGGCGCGCACGTGCCGCCGCCGCCGGGGCTGACCCCCCCGCCGCTCTGGGGAGCCGAGGACCACGTGAGGGACCTGCTCGGGGACGCCGTCCGCGACCTGCGCCTGCGCCGGCGCGAGTACACGTGGCGGTTCACCTCGCCGGAGGAGTTCGTCGCGATGTTCCGCGACTTCTACGGGCCGACGCTGGTCGCCTTCGGGGGCCTGGAGCACGGGCACCGGCACGCGCTCGCGGCCGACCTGGCCGCGCTGGCGCGCCGCTTCGACCGCAACGGCGGCAACGGCCCGGTCGCGATCCCGGCCGAGTACCTGGAGGTCGTGGCGACGCGCGCCTAGAGGACCGTAAACGAACCAAGGTCGTGCAGATGCCGAGCGAAAACCCAGCATTTCGGATGGACGCGGCCGACGCCGTGCCCGAGGGCATCGGCGCTGACGCGGACGCCGAAGGGCGAAGGGTTGCAGCCGGCAGGTTGTCCCTCGCGGTCACGCCTCGCCCGGCGCGGGGCGCCCGAGGCCGGTGAGGGGCTCGTCCGTCAGGTCCCAGACGGGCTCCTCCCGGCCGGCGCCGGCCAGGCGCAGCCGGCCGCTCGCGTCCAGGGTGGCCACCCGGGCGGCGGCGAGCCCGGCGGCGCCCGCGCGGCCGAGCAGCGCCCCGGCGTCGCCGACCACGAGGAAGGCGTACGAGGGGAAGGTGAGCAGCCAGCGCTCGAGCGGCACGCCCGGTGGGACCGGGAGGGCCTCCAGGTCGAGCGCGCAGCCGAGGCCGCCGGCGCTCTCGCACAGCTGGAGCAGCGAGCCCGCGACGCCCGGCATCGAGACGTCGCGGGCGGCCCAGGCGTCGCCCGCCTCGGCGGCGTCGGGCAGCAGCGCGAGGTCGTCGGCGGCGCGGTCGCGCCGGGGCCCGCGAAGGTGGCTGAAGAAGCTGCTGCCGGCGCCCACCATCACCTCGCCCTCCAGGCAGGCGACCAGCACGACGGCGTCGCCCGGGCGGGCGTTGGCGGCCGAGAGGGGCGCCCGGGCGCGGCCGACGGCGAAGGTGGAGAGCGCCGCGGGCGCCCCCTCCTCCACCGTTGCGTGCCCCCCAGGACCGGCACTCGGTAGAGGCCCGAGCCGATGCGCAGCCCCTCGAGGAGCTCCTCGGCCGCGCGCCGCGAGCCCGCGACGAGGCAGTCGAGCAGGGCGAGGGGGCGGGCGCCGGTCGCGGCGAGGTCGTTGAGCACGGTCACCACGCCGGCCACCCCGGCGGCGCGGGGCTGGGCGGCCACGAAGGGCGGGTGGATGGCCTCGGCCGCGAGCGCCAGCCGGCCGTCGCCGTCCGGCAGCAGGGCGGCGTCGTCGCCGTCGCCGCCGAGGACGGCCGCCACGAGGGCCAGCTCCCGCTTGGCGCGCAGGCCCGGGTGCTCGCGGACCGCGCGTGCGAGAGCCGGTAGGTTCATGGGGTGAGCAGCCTACGCGTCGTCACCGCGGGCCTGGAGCTGTTGACCGAGGCCCTGCGGGAGCAGGGCGCCGACGTGACGGGGCTCGACTGGCGACCGCCCGCGGGGGGCGACCCGGAGGAGGTCGCGCTGCTCGCGGCGACCTACGGCGACGACCGCGTTGACGCCGCCAACGCCCGCGCCCTCGCCCGCCTGCAGGAGGCGCGCCCGATGATCGTGGGCGCGGGCGCCGCAGGCGAGCTGATCCCCGGGCTCGAGGGCCGCACGGTGCTGCACGCCGGGCCCCCAGTCGAGTGGGAGCTGATGTGCCCGCCCCAGCGCAACGCGGTCTGCGGGGCGGTCGTGCTCGAGGGCTGGGCGACGACCCTCGACGAGGCGGCGGCGCTCGTCGCCGACGGCGGGGTGCGGCTCGCCCCGGCCCACTCGCTCGACGCGGCCGGCGCCATGACCGGGGTGATCTCGCCCTCGATGGCCGTCTGGGCGGCCCGCGACGAGGTCGGCGGGGGCGTCGGCTACAGCCCCTTCAACGACGGCCCGGGCGAGGCCTTCTGGCTCGGCGTCGGGACGGCCGAGGCGATCCGGCGCCAGCGGACCCTCGCCGACGCGGTGGCCCCGGGGTTCGCCGCCGCCCTGCGCGCCGAGGGCCCGATCGACGGCTTCGCCCTCGACGCGCAGGGCATCGCCATGGGCGACGACTGCCACATGCGCCACCAGGCGACGACGATGCTGCTGCTGCGCCAGGCGCTGCCGGCGATGGCCGAGCGGGCCCCCCGCAGCGTCCTCCCGACCGCCCGGATGCTCGCCGCCAACGGCCACTTCGCCCTGACGCTGACGATCGCCTGCGCGAGGGCGGCCCTGGCGGGGATCCAGGGCACGCCGGGCAGCAGCCTGGTGCTCTTCATCAGCCGCAACGGCACCGACGCGGCGGTCCAGATCGCGGGGCTGCCGGATCGCTGGTTCACCGCCCCCTCGCCGATGGTGGGCGACCCGCTCTACCGGCCGGGCATGTCCGACGAGGACGCCGCCCCCGACATCGGCGACTCGGCCCTGGTGGAGTGCTGCGGCCTGGGCGCGGCGGCGAGCGCCGCGAGCCCGTCGGTCGCGGCCTTCCTCGGCGGCGGCATGGCGGACGCCGTCGAGCGCACGCGCGAGATGGGGGACATCTGCGTCGGCGAGAGCGAGCGCTTCCGCATCCCGACGCTCGACGGCCAGGGCACCCCGCTCGGCGTCGACGCGCGCGCCTGCCTCGACCTGGGGACGACGCCCCTCATCAACACCGGCATCCTGCACCGCGAGGATGGGGGCCAGATCGGGGCCGGCATCGCGCGGACGCCGCTGGAGCCGATCCGCGACGCCCTCGCCGCGCTCGCCGCCGACCTGCGCGAGACGCCGTGAGCAGCGAGTGGGACGCGCCGACGTACGAGCGCGTCTCCGGGCCACAGGTCTCGTGGGGGCGGGCCGTGATCGAGCGCATCCCCCTGCGCGGCGACGAGGCGGCGCTCGACGCCGGATGCGGCACCGGGCGCGTGACCCGCCTCCTGGCCGAGCGCCTGCCCCGCGGCCGGGTGATCGCGATCGACGGCTCGCGCGCGATGGTCGAGGAGGCCACCGAGCGCCTTGCCGACCTCGCGCCGCGGGTGACCGTGCGCCAGGGCGACCTGCTCGAGCTGGAGCTGGATGACCCGGTTGACCTGATCGTCTCGACGGCGACCTTCCACTGGATCCTCGACCACGACGCCCTCTTCCGGCGCCTGTTCGACGCGCTGCGGCCCGGCGGGCGGCTGGTGGCCCAGTGCGGCGGCCGCGGCAACATCGCCGCGACCCTCGACGCGGCCCGCCGGGTCGCCGCCCGCGAGCCCTACGCCGCCGCGCTGGACGGCATGGCCGACGGCTGGCTGTTCGCCGGGCCCGAGGAGACCGTGGCCCGGCTGGAGGCCGCCGGCTTCGAGGAGGCCCGTGCCGAGCTGGTCGACGCCCCGGCGGAGTTCGACCGGGAGGGCGCCGACTTCCTGGCGACGGTGGTGCTGCGCCACCACCTCGAGCTGCTCGAGCCCGGCCTGCGCGGGCCCTACGCCGAGGAGGTGACCGGCCTCCTGCGCGGCCCGGAGGGGCGGGTGGTGCTCGAGTACGTGCGCCTCAACATGGAGGCCCGGCGGCCGGCGCGCTGAGCGCGCTCGGCTGGGCGGGCATCGCCGCCCTCGCCGCCTGGCTGGGGGTGCTGCTGCACCCGGCGCGCCCCTGGGACCTGCGCCCGGACGACGAGGAGGGCCCACCGCCTCCCGACCCGGCGGCGTGGCCGGCGCTCGCCGTGCTCGTGCCGGCGCGCAACGAGGCCGACGTGCTCCCGCGGACGCTGCCGGCGCTGCTGGCCCAGGACTACCCCGGCGACTGGTGGGTCGTCCTGGTCGACGACCGCTCGGGCGACGGGACCGGGGCGGCCGCGCGCCGCGCCGGGGCGGGCGACCCGCGGCTGGCGGTCGTGCCCGGGGGCCCGCTGCCCGAGGGCTGGGCCGGGAAGGTCTGGGCGCTGGAGCAGGGCCGCCGGGCCGCCGCCGCCGGCGCGCCGCAGCCGGCCCTGCTGCTGCTGACCGACGCCGACATCCTCCACGCGCCCGGGTCGCTGCGGCGGCTTGTCGCCGAGGCCGAGGCGGGCGGCCTGGACCTGGTGAGCCGCATGGCCCGCCTGCGCTGCGCGTCGGCGGCCGAGCGGCTGCTGATCCCGGCCTTCGTGCTCTTCTTCTTCCTGCTCTACCCCATGCGCTGGGCCAACCGGCCGGGGGGTCGCCTGGCGGCCGCGGCGGGCGGCTGCATGCTGGTGCGGGCGGAGGCGCTGGCGCGGGCCGGCGGCCTGGAGGCGATCCGGGGGGCGCTGATCGACGACCTCGCGCTGGCCCGCGCCGTGAAGCGCTCCGGCGGCGCCGTCCGCCTGGCGCTCAGCCGTGGCGCCGTCTCGAGCCTGCGCCCGTACCCCGACGTCGGCGCCGTCTGGCGGATGGTGCGGCGCAGCGCGTTCACCCAGCTGCGGGGCTCCTGGGCCCTGCTGGGCGCGGTCACGGCGGTCATGCTGCTGATGTTCGCCGTCCCGCCGGCGTGCGTGGCGGCGGGGCTCGCGGCCGCCGCGGCCGGGGCCGGCGGCTGGGCCCTCCCCCTCGCCGCCGGAGCGGCCGCGTGGGCGCTCATGGCGGTGGTCGCGACGCCGGCGGTCCGGGCCTTCGGCCTGCCGTGGCGGTGGGCGCTCGCGCTCCCGCTCGCCGGGGTCCTCTACGCGCTGATGACGCTGGACTCTGCGCTGCGCGGCGCTCAGCGCACCCCGTACTGGCGCTCGTAGTAGCGCAGGTACTCGCCGCTCTTGATCGGCTCCCACCAGCCGCGCTGCTCGCGGTACCAGTCGACCGTGGCCGCCAGGGCCTCGCCGAACGGGCGCCGCGGCTCCCACCCCAGCGCGCGCAGGCGCGAGGTGTCGAGGGCGTAGCGGCGGTCGTGCCCGGGCCGGTCGGCGACGTGGCGGATGAGCGACTCGTCGCGGCCGGTCAGCGCCAGGACGCGCCGCGTGATCTCGAGGTTGGGCTCCTCGTTGCCGCCGCCGACGTTGTAGACCGCCCCCGCCTCGCCCCGCTCCAGCGCCGTCCAGATCCCCTCGCAGTGGTCGTCGACGTGGATCCAGTCGCGCACCTGCATGCCGTCGCCGTAGACCGGCAGGGGCTCGCCGTCGAGCGCGTTGGTGACGAAGAGGGGGATCAGCTTCTCGGGGTACTGGCGCGGGCCGAAGGTGTTGGAGCCGCGCGTGACGAGCGCGTCGAGGCCGAAGGTGCGGTGCCAGGCCAGCACCTGGAGGTCGCCGCCCGCCTTGCTGGCCGAGTAGGGGCTCGAGGGGCTGATCGGGTCGCTCTCGCGGAAGGCGCCCGCGGCGATCGACCCGTAGACCTCGTCGGTGGAGACCTGCACGAAGCGCCGCACCCCGGCCTCGCGGGCGGCGTCGAGCAGCACCGCCGTCCCCACGACGTCGGTGCGGATGAAGTCGGCCGGCTCGAGGATGCTGCGGTCGACGTGGCTCTCGGCGGCGAGGTTCACGACCGCGTCGGCGCCCGCGATCGCGCTCCGCACGGCCACCGCGTCGGCGATGTCGGCGTGGACGAACGAGTAGCCCGGCTCGTCGGCCACGTCGGCCACGTTGGCGGGGTTGCCCGCGTAGGTGAGCTTGTCGAGGTTCACGACCTCGGCGCCGTGCGCCAGCGCCAGGCGCACGAAGGCCGAGCCGATGAAGCCGCAGCCCCCCGTCACCAGCAGCCTCACGCCGTCTCCTCCAGGTAGTCCACGAGCGCCTCGCGCCAGTCTCGCAGCCGCGGCGCGCCCGGGCGCGTGCTCGCCAGGGCCGAGCAGCGCGGCCGCGGAGCCGGGCGCCCGAGGGCCTCGGTGGTCACCGGCCGCACGCGGCAGCCGGCTCCCGGTCTCCTCGAAGACGGCGCGCGCCAGGCCGGCCCAGCTCACCCGGCCCGCGCCGGCGCAGTGGTAGACGCCGGGGGGCCGGTCGAGCAGCGCCTCGAGGGCCGGCGCGAGGTCGCGGGTCCAGGTCGGCGAGCCGGCCTGGTCGTCGACGACCTCGACCTCGTCGCGCTCGGCCCCGAGGCGGCGCATGGTGTCGACGAAGTTGCGCCCGCCGGCGCCGTAGAGCCAGGCCGTGCGCGCGACCCGCACGCCCCCGGGGTGGCGCTCGCGGGCCGCGAGCTCGCCGGCGAGCTTGGTGCGCCCGTAGGCGCCGAGCGGGGCGGGCGGGTCGTCCTCGGCGTAGGGCGCCCCCTTGCGCCCGTCGAAGACGTAGTCCGTCGACGGGAGCACCAGCGCCGCGCCGGCGGCCGCCGCGGCGGCGGCCACGTTGCCGGCCCCCCCGGCGTTGACCGCCGCCGCCTCGGCCTCGTGGGCCTCGGCGCCGTCGACGTCGGTCCAGGCGGCGAGGTGGAAGACGGCCTGCGGGCGGCAGGCGGCGACGCACGCCTCGACGGCGGCCGGGTCGGTGACGTCCACCTCGAGGTTGACCGCCGTGACGTCGTGGCGCCCGGCGAGGTGGTCGACCAGGTCGCGGCCGAGCATCCCGGCGGCGCCCGTCACCAGCACCCTCACCGCTAGATGAGCCCGATCGACGAGGAGTCGCCGACCATGAAGCGGTAGGCGCGCGGCTTCTCGCCCGAGCGCGCGATGGTGACGCCGCGCCCGATGAGGCTGCTCTCGACGCGCGCGTCGAGATCCTCGACGCGGCTGTCCTCCAGCAGGATGCTGTGCTCGACCTCGGCCCGGCGCACGACGACGCCCGGCGAGATGGCGGAGTAGGGGCCGATGTAGGCGTCCTCGATCAGCGCGCCGGCGCCGATGATGGCCGGCCCGCGCAGGCGACGAGCGCACGACGCGCGCGCCCTCCTCGACCACCACCCGCCCCTCGATGGTGCTGGCTTGCCAGCTCGCCCTCGACCCGCGGCTCGAGGACGTCGAGGATGAGCCGGTTGGCCTCGAGCATGTCCTCGAGGCGGCCGGTGTCCTTCCACCACCCGGTGACCTCGTGCGGCTCGACGGTGAGGCCGCGGTCGATGATGTGCTGGATCGCGTCGGTGATCTCCAGCTCGCCGCGCGCCGACGGGCTGGATCGCCTTCGCCGACTCCATGATCGCCGGCGTGAACATGTAGACGCCGACCAGGGCGAGGTCGCTGCGCGGCTCGCGCCGGCTTCTCCACCAGCCGCGTCACCCGGCCGTCGTCGAGCTCGGCCACGCCGTACGACTCGGGGTCGGGCACCCGCTGGAGCAGGATCATGGCGTCGGCCGGTCCCGGCCCGGAACCGCGTCGACCAGGGCGGTGATGCCGTCGCGCAGCAGGTTGTCGCCCAGGTACATCACGAAGCGGCGAGCCGTCCAGGAACTCCTCGGCGGTCAGCACCGCGTGCGCCAGCCCGAGCGGCGCCTCCTGGCGGATGTAGGTCACCCGCAGCCCGAGCGCCGAGCCGTCGCCGACCGCGGCCTCGATCTCGGCCTGGGTGTCGCCGACCACGATGCCGACGTCGGTGACGCCCGCCGTCGCGCAGGGCGTCGAGTCCGTAGAAGAGGACCGGGCGGTTGGCCACCGGCACGAGCTGCTTGGCGCTCGTGTGCGTGATCGGCCGCAGCCGCGTCCCCGCGCCCCCGGCGAGGACCAGACCCTTCAGCGCGGGCGTCACGCGGGCCAGGGTACCATCGTCCCGACCGCGCCCCGGAGGCGCTCCCGCCGGCGCCGGGCTGTGCCACCATCGGCGGCGTGGACCGCGACCAGTGGCTGAGGCGGCGCACCTACCGCGGCGCGGACTACGACCCCGAGCGCCTGGCCGAGGCGGCCCGCCGCCGCGGGCTGTCGGTCTCGGTCTGCCTGCCGGCGCTGAACGTCGCCGCGACGGTGGGCCCGATCGTCGAGGCCGTGCGCCGGCGGCTCGTGGAGCGGGCCGGGCTGGTGGACGAGATCGTCGTCGTCGACAGCCGCAGCGCCGACGGCACCGTCGCGGCGGCGGAGGCGGCGGGCGCGCGGGTGGTGCAGGACGACGAGGTGCTGCCGGCCCTCGGGCCCGGGCGCGGCAAGGGCGAGGCGATGTGGAAGAGCCTGGCCGTGCTGCGCGGCGACCTGGTCGTGTGGCTCGACGCCGACGTGGTGGACTTCGACCCGGCGTTCGTGACCGGCCTCGTCGGCCCGCTGGTCGAGGAGCCCGCGGTCGGCTACGTCAAGGCGGTGTACCGGCGCGCGATCGGCGGCCGGGACGAGGGCGGCGGGCGGGTGACCGAGATCTGCGCGCGGCCGCTGATCAACCTCTTCTACCCCGAGCTCGCCGGCTTCGCCCAGCCGCTCTCGGGCGAGGCCGCCGGCCGGCGCGAGCTGCTGTCGTCGGTCCCCTTCTTCAGCGGCTACGCGGTCGAGCTGGGCCTGCTGATCGACCTCAGCCGCCGCGCCGGGCTCGGCGCGCTCGCCCAGGTCGACCTCGGCGCCCGCCGCCACGCGAACCAGCCCACCGCCGCGCTCGGCGCGATGGCCTCGACGATCACCCAGGCGGTCCTGCGGCGCCTGGCCGACGAGGGGCGGGCGCCCGAGGGGTTGCTGGAGGGCGCGGGGCGCTACGCGCGGCCGGTGCCGGGCGACGGGGGGCTGGTGCTGGCCGAGGTCGACACGCGGCCGGCCGAGCGCCCGCCGATGGCGCAGGCGCTCGCCGCCTCCCCGGCATGAGCGCCGCCTACCTCGATCTCGACGGGACCCTCCTGGGGCCCTCCGGCTCGCTGCTGCA
The DNA here is from genome assembly GCA_963808825.1 of Miltoncostaeaceae bacterium. GTDB lineage: Bacteria > Actinomycetota > Thermoleophilia > Miltoncostaeales > Miltoncostaeaceae > DATAGF01. The sequence goes on from CAWEGW010000013.1 coordinate 65,741, forward strand.
CGACGAGCTCGGCCGCTTCAGCGCGGCCGCCGTGCGGGCCGTGGGGCTGCTGGGCGAGGCGGGCGTCCCGGTCGTCCTGGTGAGCGGGCGCGGCCGCGCGCGGCTGGAGGCCGTGGCCGGCCTGATCGGCGCCGACGGCGTCATCGCCGAGCTCGGCGCGGCCGACTGCGGCTACCCGACCCGCGACGGCCAGACCGTCCACCAGGCCATCGCCGAGAGCGGCGTCCCGGCGGCGCTGCTGGCGCTCGAGCCCGGTCTCGAGCCGCACCCGCTCGCCGTGCGGGGCCGCGAGGGGAGCCACGTGCTGCGCGGCCGCGCCAGCGCCTCGGCCCCGACGCTCGTCGCGAGCCTCAGCGGCGGCGCCCTGCGCCTGGCCGACAACGGCGGCGGCGAGAGGGGGGAGACGCGCGTCTACCACGTCCTGCCGGCGGCGGCCGGGAAGGCCGCCGCCGTGGCGGCGGACATCGCCGCCCGCGGCATCGACGCGGGGGCCTGCCTGGCGGTCGGCAACAGCCTGCAGGACCTGGAGGTGGGCGACGTCGTCGGAACCGTGGCGATCGTCGCCAACGGGGCGGCGGCCGACCCGCTGCTGGCCGCCCGGGCGACCTGGGTCACGGCCGGCTCCTACGGCGCTGGGGTGCTCGAGGCCGTCGAGGCCTGGCTCAGCCGGACGGGCTGAGCAGGTCCCAGAGCCGGCCGAGGGCCGCGCCGGCCGCCGCCAGGTCCTCCTCGGTGCCCGCCAGCGCGTCGGCCAGCGGGCGGCGCTCGCGGCCGATCGGCAGCGCGGTCGCGAAGCCCGCCCGCCGCAGCGCGCCCGGGCCGAGGCGCGACCTCGCCGCACAGGGCGACGCAGGGGACCCCGCGGCGCCCGCACGCCTCGGCCACCGCGGCGGGCGCCTTGCCCGCCAGGCTGGTCTCGTCCAGGCGGCCCTCGCCGGTCACGCACAGCGCAGCGCCCTCGAGGCGCTCGTCGAGGCGCACCGCCTCGAGCACCAGAGGCGCGCCCGGCTCCAGGGTGGCTCCCAGCAGGGCCATCAGCCCCCCGGCGGCGCCCCCGGCGGCGCCGGCCCGGGCGACGCCGTCCAGGTCCACCCCGGTGGCCTCGCGGATGGCGGCCGCCAGCGTCACGAGGCCCTCGTCCAGCCGGTCGACCGCCTCGGGGCTCGCCCCCTTCTGGGGGCCGTAGACGCGGGCCGCCCCCTCGGGGCCGTGGAACGGGGCGTGGACGTCGCAGGCGACCTCGATCGCCACGTCGGCCAGGCGGGGGTCGCGGCCGGAGAGGTCGACGCGGGCGACGCGGCGCAGATCGGCGCCGCGCCCCTCCAGCTCCCGCCCCTCGGCGTCGAGCGCCCGGACCCCGAGCGCCGCGGCCAGCCCCAGGCCGCCGTCGGTGGTGGCGCTGCCCCCGAGGCCCACCACGATCCGGCGGGCCCCGAGGTCGAGGGCCGCGCGGATGAGCTCGCCGGTCCCCCGGGTCGAGGTCGCCTCGGGATCGCGCTCGTCCGGCGCGAGGCGCTCGTAGCCGGAGGCCAGGGCGAGCTCGACGACGGCGACCCCGCCCGGCAGCTCGCCGACGGCCGCCTCGACGGGGCGGCCGAGGGGATCCGAGGCGACGACCGGCCGGCGGCGGCCGCCGGCCGCGGCCACCAGCGCGTCGAGCGTCCCCTCGCCACCGTCGGCCACCGGCACGGCGCGGGTTTCGGCGCCCGGGACCGACAGGCGCAGGCCGGCCGCGATCGCGCGCGCGGCGGCGGCGGCCGGCAGCGCGCCCTTGAAGGGGGCCGGCGCGACCACCGCCGCCCCGCGCGGAGGGCTCATCCCGGGGGCCGGCGGGGCCAGTCGAGGCCGAGGAAGTCCACCAGGCCGTCGTGGAAGGCGCGGTCGTCGCCGGCCCGCTCGCGCATGGCGCCGAGCATGAGGGTGTCGTCGCCGACCGGGATGCGGAAGGGCGGGTCGGGGTCGCCCGCGGCGGCCACGACGGCCAGGGCGACGGCGGCGGGGCCGGTCGGGTGGTCGCGGCGCCAGGCGGCGAAGCCGCGGCGCAGGTCGTCGAGCAGGGGCGCGTAGGGGCCCTCGCCGCGGGCGGCGGCCCCGGTGGGGCGCGTGGCCTTCGGGAACTCGGTGTCGACCATCCCCGGCTCGACCGTCGACACGCGGATGCCGAAGGGCCGGCCCTCGACCGCCAGCGCCTCGGCGATCGCCAGGAGGGCGTACTTGCTGGCGTGGTACATGCCGAGCAGCGGGTTGGCGATGCGCGCGCCGATCGACGACACGAACACCACCGAGCCGCCGCCGGCGTCGCGCATGCCGGGGACGACGCCTGGACCACCGCCGCGGCGCCGAAGACGTTGGTCTCGAACATCGTCCGCACCTCGCCGAGGTCGGCCTCCTCCACCGCCCCGAGGACGGCGTAGGCGGCGTTGCTCACCAGGCAGGCGAGCGCGCCGCCGGCGTGGTCCTCGGCGGCGGCGACGCCCTCGGCGACCGACGCCGGGTCGGCCACGTCGAGGCGCACGACGTGCACGCCGGTGCCCGCGTAGGCCTCCTCGGCGGCCGCGACGTCGCGGACCCCGGCGACGGCGCGCCAGCCCTCGTCCCGGAAGGCCAGGGCGCAGGCGCGCCCGATGCCGCGCCCCGCGCCGGTCACGAGCGCGGTCGGTGGGCCCTCCGTCATCGGGCGAACGTTACCCGGGCCCGGCGCGGCTCAGGTCCGTCGCGGGGGGTCCCGCGGCGGGCGGCCCGGGCGGCGCGCGCCGGCAGCCGGAGGGTGAAGGTGCTGCCCTCGCCGACCGCGGACTCGAGGCCGATGCTCCCCCTGTGCGCCGCCGCGAGGCCGCGGGCGATCGCGAGGCCCAGGCCGGCGCTGCGCCCCTCGCGCGAGGGATCGCCGCGGTAGAAGCGGTCGAAGACGAAGGCCTGCGACTCGGGCGGGATCCCCTCGCCCGTGTCGCGGACGGCGACCGTCGCCTCGCCGTCCTCCCGCCCGACCGCGACCTCGACCCGGCCGCCGGGCGGGGTGTGCCGCAGTGCGTTGTCGAGCAGGATGAGGAGGATCTGCTCGACCCGGGCCGGGTCGGCGTCCACCTCGACCGCCTCGCCGGGATGGGCGCGCGCGGTCAGCGTGATGCCCTCGCGGCCGGCCAGGGCGACGCGCGGCGCCACCACCTCGCGCGCCAGCTCCCCGAGGTCCAGCCGCTCGGGGCGGAGCGGCAGCGCCCCGGCGTCGAGCTGCGCGAGCTGGAGCTGCTCCTCGACCAGGCGCTCCAGGCGCGCCGTCTCCTGGCTCATCGCGGCGAGGAACTCGCGACGGTGGCGCTCGCTCACCCCGTCGCCCTCCAGCAGCTCGAGGAAGCCCTTGAGGGCGGCGATGGGCGTCTTGAGCTCGTGCGAGACGTTGGCGACCAGGTCGCGCCGGGCGCGCTCCAGGCGGCGCTGGGCCGTGACGTCGCGCAGCGTGACGACCGCGCCGGCGTGCGGCCCCTCGCCCAGGCGGGCGACGGTCAGCTCCAGCTCCACGCCATCGGCGAGGGTCACCTGGCGGACCTCGAGGGCGGGCGCGTCGTCCGCCCGGGCCGCCAGGACGGCGTCGATGATCGCGGGGGGAAGGGCGTCGAGCCTGGTCGGCCCCTCCTCCTCCGGCAGGCCCAGGAAGCGGCCGGCCGCGTCGTTGGCGAGGGTCACGGTGCCGTCCGGGCCGACCGCGAGCACGCCCTCGGCCAGCGAGCCGATCATCGCCCGGTCGCGGTCGCGCTCGCTCCTGATCGCGCCGACCAGCGACTGCAGCCGCTCGGCCATGCCGTTGATGCTGCGCCGCAGCACCCGGAGCTCCTCGGGCGCGGCGCCGACGTCGGGCGCGCGGGCCGAGAGGTCGCCGCCCGCGAGGTCGGCCGCGGTCGTCGCCAGACGCCGCATGCGCCCGCCGATCAGGCGGGCGAGCGCGATGCCGGCCAGCGCCGCCAGCCCCAGCACGACGATCATCGCGATGATCACGCGGCGGCGGACGATGGCGAGCTCCGGCGCCACGCCGCTGATGGGCTTCAGCGCCACGATCCAGCCGTCGTCGCCGCCCTCGACGCTCATGGGCGCGGACGCCGCGACGGCCTGGCCGTCGGCGAGCACCGTGGGCCCCGCGGGCACGGGGATCCGGTCGAGGTCCGACGGCCCCTGGACGGTCAACACGGTGACCCGGCTGTTCTGGAAGACGTCAACCGGGACCTCGTAGTCGATCTTGACGTCGGCGCCGGTGGCGTCGCCGACCTCCTCCGCCACCCCCTTCGCCTGCGCGGGGGTCGTCCCGAACGACAGCCCGCGCTGGCCGACCTGGACCAGCTGCCTCCGCAGGTCCTGGGCCTCGCGCTTGGCGCGGTCGGTGCGCACGCTCGACTCCAGGGTCGGCAGCACCACCAGCAGCACCGCCAGGCTCGCCGCGAGCCCCACGGCCAGGAGCGCCGCCACCAGCCACCCCTGCAGGCCGAGGGCGCGCTTGGCCCTCACGGCGCCCTCCCGTCCTCCCCGCCGAAGGCGTAGCCGACGCCGCGCACGGTGCGGATCAGCACCGGCTGGGACGGCTCGTCCTCGACCTTCTGGCGCAGGTGGCGAACGTGGACGTCCACGCTGCGCAGGTCGCCGTAGAAGCTGCCCTTCCAGAGGTGGTTCATCAGCTCCTCGCGCGTGAACACGCGGCGCGGGGAGCCGGCCAGCTTGTGCAGGATCTCGAACTCCGAGTAGGTGAGCGGGATCTCCTCGCCGCCGCGACGGACCGTCCGCGCGGTCGCGTCGATCTCGAGGTCGCCCACCTTCAGCGGCGCCGTCCGGTCCGGCTCGAGGCGCGCCCGGCGCAGGTTCGCCTTGACCCGCGAGACCAGCTCTCGCGGGGAGAACGGCTTGGTCACGTAGTCGTCGGCGCCCAGCTCCAGGCCCAGCACCTTGTCGAGCTCCTCGCCGCGCGCCGACAGCATGATGATCGGGATGTTGCGCTCGGCGCGGATGCGCTTGCAGACCTCCAGGCCGTCGAGGCCCGGCAGCATGATGTCGAGCACGACCAGGTCCACGGGCTCGGCCGCCACGACCTCGAGCGCGTCGTCGCCGCGCGCGGCCGTGAGCACGCGGAAGCCCGCGTCGCGCAGCGCGTACTCCACGATGGTGCGGATCGATCGCTCGTCCTCGACGACGAGGATGCTGTCGGACACTGGGATCCCTCCGGCTCCGGCCCATGGTAGCGGCGGCCGCCAGGGTGTCCGCGGGCCTTCGCGGAGCCTTAAAGGTCGCCCGCTACGCTGGTCGTGTGCCTCCGTACGGGCCCCGCCGGTCGAACCCCTTCGATCCCCCGCCCGAGCCGCCACGGCGCCGGCCGCCGCGCTGGCTGACGGCGGCCCTGGTGCCGGCAGCGGTCGGCGCGGCCGTGGCGCTGCTCGTGGTGGCCCTGACCGGCAACCTCGGCGGCGACTCCACGACGGTGATCGAGCGCGACACCTCGCCCCTGCCGGCGGCCTCGGCGTCCGTCGCCGAGGCGGCGCCTGCGCGCGCCTCGGGGGGCGGAGGCGGCGTGCAGGCCGTGGTGGCCCGCAGCTCGCCGGCGGTGGTCAAGGTGACCAGCGGCCAGGAGGGCGCCGGCGGGCGCCTCGGGTCGGGCTTCCTGGTCGACCGCCGCGGGCGGATCCTCACCAACGCCCACGTCCTCGGCGACGAGGACCGCGCCACGATCACGTTCGACGACGGCACCGAGAGCCCGGCCGAGGTGCTCGGCGCGGACGAGAGCACCGACCTCGTCGTGCTGCTCGCGGAGGGCGTGCCGCCTGAGGTCCGGCCGGTGCCGCTCGGGCGGAGCGTGGGGCTGGCCGTCGGCGACCCGGTGGTCGCGATCGGCAACCCCTTCGGGCTCGAGCGCACCGCGACCACGGGGATCGTGTCGGCGCTCAAGCGCATCATCAACGCGCCCAACGACTTCGAGATCCAGAACGTCATCCAGACCGACGCGGCGATCAACCAGGGCAACTCCGGCGGCCCCCTCCTCGACGGCCGCGGGCGGGTGATCGGCATCAACTCCCAGATCGCCAGCGAGAGCGGTGGCAACGACGGCGTCGGCTTCGCGGTCCCCATCGACACGATCCGGCCGATCGCCGACTCGATCATCGCCACCGGCGACGCCCGCCACGCCTGGCTCGGCATCACCGGCCGCCAGGTCACCCCCGAGATCGCCGAGGCCATCGGCGAGCCGGACGTGCGCGGCGTCGCCGTCGTGAGCGTGGACGACCGCGGCCCGGCGAGTGACGCGGGCCTCCGGCCGGCCACGAGCCCCGCCGACGCCGACGTCCCCCGCGGGGGCGACCTGATCGTCGCGGTCAACGGCCGCGAGGTGCGCGACATGGCCGACGTGAGCCTGGCGGTCTCGTCGCGGGCCGTTGGCGATCCGCTCGCCCTGACGGTGCTCCGAGACGGCGACCGCGTCGACCTCCGCGTCACGCTCGCCGACCGGCCGGACGACGTCGGCGTGACGGCCGGCCAGGAGCCCTAGGCGTAGCCTGCCGGGGGCCCGCGTGCCCCGACCCAGGAGCGCCGATGAAGCACGCCGTCAGGGACTTCAAGGAGTTCGTGCTGAAGGGCGACGTCGTCGCACTCGCCGTCGCCGTCATCATCGCCACGGCCTTCGGGGCCGTGATCGCGGCCTTCGTCGCCAACGTCATCACGCCGCTGATCGCGGCGATCGGCGGCCAGCCGGACTTCGCCGACCTCGACTTCACGATCAACGGCAGCCGCTTCCAGTACGGCCTCTTCATCAACGCCGTGATCACCTTCCTGATCATCGCGGCGGTGGTCTTCTTCCTGGTGGTGCGCCCCTACAACAGCTTCAAGAAGCGCTTCGCCCGAGAGGGCGACGAGGACGTCCCGCCGCCGGAGTACGCCCTGGAGACGGCCGCCGCCGCCGCCATGCCGGCGCGGCTGAACGACCGCGCCGCCGACGGCTGGCGGGTGGTGTCCGTCGGCGAGGCGGGCGACGGGTCCCTCGCGGCCGTGCTGGTGAAGGGCGACGCCTGAGGGGCTAGCGAACGCGGACCTTCGCCGCGCGTGAGGCGCGCGGGCGCATCTGGGCGTTGCCCATGAAGCGGGCGGTCACGGTCAGGACCTTGGCCCGCTTCACCTTCGCGGCCTTCGGGCGCAGGACCGCCGTGTAGCGGCAGGCGCCCTTGCGCCGGCTCAGGCTGGTCTTGGTCGAGGCCACCACGCGCTTGCCCGCGAGCGCCCGCACCTGGACCTTCCCGCTGCAGCGCGGCGCCGGCCGGGTCCGCGGGAGGGTCAGGACGCCGCTGACGGTGAGCCGGGTCGCGCGGCCGCGCTTCGGGAAGCGGACCACCTTCACCCCGAGCCCGCGCGGCAGCAGCTTCAGCGCCTTCCCGCTGCCGGAGCCGCCGGGCACCGAGATGACCACGGCCGAGCGGTCGTCGCCCACCAGCCGGTCGGGGACGCTCGACGCGGCGAGCTGGGCGGCGATCTCGTGGGCCCCGGCCGCCCCCAGGCGCGCCGTGAGCTGCAGCGTCGCCGTGGCGCCCGGCGCGAGCCCGCCGACCTCCCAGCGGCCCGTGGCCCCGTTGAAGCTGCCCTGGCTCGGCCCCGCGGCCGTGTAGGTGAGGCCGGCCGCCGGAGGGATGCTCACCGCGACCCCGGTGGCGTCGGGCCCGCCGTTGCCGACCCGCACCGACAGGCCCGCGGTGCCGTTGAGGGGCACCTGGGCGGCGCTGGCGGCGATCCCCACCGAGAGGTCGGCCAGCGAGCCGGCGAGCGGGCCGAGCGGTACCGGGCCCTTCGCCCCGGGCGTGGGGAAGCCGGTGCCGGCCACCTGGGCCTGGTCGCCGTAGCCCAGGCGCCCGTCCACCCCGTAGCCCCAGCAGCGCAGGGTGCCGTCGTCGATCAGCGCGCAGGTGTAGCCGGTGCCCTCGTCGGGCGCGGCCGGGGTCGTCGGCGTGGGCGCGCCGCCGAGCGTGATGCCCCGGGCCGTGCGGCCGGGCCCGAGGTTGACCGGGCCCGCCGCGCCGGGCAGCGACCCGGGCGTGTCGCCGACCGTCGCGGAGGTCGCGTAGCCCAGGCGGCCGCCGCCGCCGAAGCCCCAGCAGCGCATGTCGCCGCTGTCGAGCACCGCGCAGCTGTGGGCGTCGCCGGCGCCGATCGCGATCGCCGTGCGGCCGGCGCCGAGGGCCACCGCGCCGCCGGGGCTGGACAGGTTGGACTGGGACCCGTAGCCGAGGCGGCCGTTGGCGCCGAAGCCCCAGCAGCTCACCGAGCCGTCGTCGAGGATGGCGCAGGTGTGGCCGGCGCCGCCGGCGACCGCTCGCGCCGCGCGCGGCAGCGCCACCACCCCCGCGGCCGCGGGCTCGTTGTCGCCGATGTTGGCGGTGCCGCCGTTGCCGAGCTGGCCGCTGGCGCCGAAGCCCCAGCAGCGCATCGAGCCGTCGTCGAGGATGGCGCAGGTGTGGAAGTCGCCCGCGGCGATGGCCCGGGCCGTCCGCCCGCCGAGGTTCACGGGGCCGACCGCGGCCGGGACCTCGTCGTCGCCGACGGACTGGGTGTTGCCGTAGCCGAGCCGGCCGTCGCTGCCATTGCCCCAGCACCTGACCGAGCCGTCGTCGAGGATCGCGCAGCTGTGGGACGTCCCCGCCGTGATCGCCACGGCGGCGCGGCCGAGGTTGACCGGGGGCGCCGCCGCGGGGAGGTTCACGTTCGCCGTCGAGCCGTAGCCGAGGCGGCCGTTGGCGCCGAAGCCCCAGCATTTGACCGTGTGGTCGTCGAGTATCGCGCAGGTGTGGAAGTCGCCCGCGGCGACCGCCAGGGCGTAGCGTCCGGCGCCGAGGTTGACCGGCGGCGCGGCGGCGGCGGACAGGATCGACGCGTCCGACCCGTAGCCGAGGCGGCCCGCCAGGCCCTTGCCCCAGCAGCGGAGCGTGTGGTCGGCCAGGATCGCGCACGTATGCTGGATTCCGGCGTCGAGGTAGCCCGCCTGGGCCGGCCGGACGGCGGAGGCCGCGGACTCGGAATCGGCGCGCGAGGGGACGATCAGGGCGAGGACGGCGACGAGCGCGCACGCTGACGCCAGCCACGCCCCGCGGGAGGAGGAGCTGGACATGTCCGTCCGCTTCGTACCACAGCGGTGCGGGGGAGTCACCTGGATGCGGGCGCACTAGACTTCGGCGCGCGTGACGGCCCCGCTCCTCATCCGGCCCGCAACGGCCGACGACGCGGGCGCCATCGGCGCGATCTACGACGAGGCCGCGTCGAGCGGTTTTGCCACATTCGCCACGGGCCCCCACCCGGCCCCCGAGCGCCGGGCCTGGCTGGCGGCCCGGCCCGAGCGCGCGCCGGTCTGGTGCGGCCTGGCCGGCGGCGAGGTCGTGGGCTGGTCGGCCCTGGCCCCTTTTTCGCATCGCCCCTGGTACGCGGGCGTCGCCGAGTACACGGTCTACGTCGCAGCCGCCCGCCACGGCCAGGGCATCGGGGGGCGGATGCTCGCCGCCCTGATCGAGGAGGCCCCCAGCTTCGGCTACTGGAAGCTCGTCGGGATGATCCTGCCCGAGAACGCGGCCGGCCTGGCGCTCGCGCGCCGCGCGGGCTTCCGCGTGGTGGGCACGCACCTCGCCCACGGCCGCCGCGAGGGGAGCTGGCGCGACGTGACCATCGTCGAGCGCCATCTCCAGGCCGACGCGGGCACGGGCGGCGGGGGCCTGACAGAATCCTGAGGCCGGTCCCGGGCCGATCCCCGACGCGGAGGCTGATGGCCAAGACCCGTTCCCCGTCCGCACGCGACGCGGCGGCCCATCCCGACGCAGAGCTGATGCGAGGGATGTTCGAGACGATGTGGCTCATCCGCCGCTTCGAGGAGCGCGCCGCCGAGGAGTACATGCGCGGGCGCATCGGCGGGTTCCTGCACCTCGCGATCGGCGAGGAGGCGGCCGTCGTCGGGGCGATCAGCGCCCTGCGCCCCACCGACCCGATCACCTCGACCTACCGCGAGCACGGCCAGGCGCTCGCGCGCGGCTCGGACCCCAAGGCCGTCATGGCCGAGCTCTTCGGGCGCGCCACCGGCCTCTGCGGCGGGCTCGGCGGCTCCATGCACCTGATGGACAAGGAGCGCCACTTCTACGGCGGCTACGGCATCGTCGGCGGGTCGATCCCGCTCGCGGTGGGCCTCGCGTTCGCGATCGCGTACCGGGAGGAGGACTCGGTCGCGATGGCGATGTTCGGCGACGGGGCCGTGAACCAGGGCGTGCTGGCCGAGGTCATGAACATGGCCGAGCTCTGGCGCCTGCCGGTGGTCTTCTTCGTGCTCAACAACCAGTACGGGATGGGCACCGCGGTCGAGCGGGCCTCGGCAGAGACCGACCTCTTCAAGCGCGCCGAGGCGTTCGACATGCCCGCCCGCCAGGTCGACGGCATGGACGTGATGGCCGTCCACGCGGCCGTCTCGGAGGCCGCCCGCCTGGCCCGCGAGGAGCGCCAGCCGAGCATGATCGAGGCGATCGCCTACCGCTACCGCGGCCACTCCATGAGCGACCCGGACACGACCCGCGAGGGCTCCGAGAAGGAGCGCTGGCAGGCGCGCGACCCGCTCGTCACCTTCGAGCGCGTCCTGCTGGGCGAGGGCGTGGTCACGCGCGAGGACGCCGACGCCGTCCGTGCGGCCGCCGAGCGCGCCGTCGAGGAGGCGGCGGCCTTCGCCGAGGAGAGCCCCGAGGTCCCCGAGGCGGAGCTCGCCCGCCACCTCTATGCCGACCCGTGGAGCGACGACCCGCGCGGCGGCGCGACCGTGCCCGGCCGGGACGGAGGCGGGGGCTCGTGAGCACCGCCAAGGCGCCGGCCGCCCGGCAGGCCCCCGCGGGCCCCAAGCCCGTCTCCTACCGCGAGGCGCTCACCCAGGCGATGCGCGAGGAGATGGAGCGCGACCCGCAGGTGTTCGTGATCGGCGAGGACGTCGGCCAGTACGAGGGCGCCTTCAAGGTCACCCGCGGGCTGCTGCGCGAGTTCGGCGAGCGGCGCGTGGTCGACACCCCGATCTCCGAGGCCGGGTTCGTGGGGATCGGCATCGGGGCCGCCATGGCCGGCCTGCGCCCCGTGATCGAGATGATGACCGTGAACTTCTCGATCCTCGCGCTCGACCAGCTCGTCAACAACGCGGCCAAGGTCCGCTACATGTTCGGCGGCCAGGTGGCGTGCCCGATCGTCGTCCGGATGCCCGGCGGCGCGGGCCACCAGCTCGCGGCCCAGCACAGCCACTCGCTCGAGGCCTGGTACTCGCACGTCCCGGGCCTCAAGGTCGTGGTCCCGTCGACCCCCTTCGACGCCAAGGGGCTCCTGAAGACGGCGATCCGCGACGACGACCCGGTGATCTTCCTCGAGAGCGAGGGGCTGTACGCGAAGAAGGGCCCCGTTGGCGGGCCGGAGGAGCTCGTGCCGCTCGGGCGCGCGGCGGTGCGCCGGCGGGGCGCCGACTGCACCGTGGTCGCCCTGTCGCGCATGGTCTGGGTCGCGCTCTCGGCGGCCGAAGCGCTGGCCGGCGAGGGCATCGAGGCGGAGGTGATCGACCCGCGCACGCTGCGCCCCCTCGACCTCGAATCGCTCGCGGCGAGCGTCCGCCGCACCGGGCGGGCGGTGATCGTCGAGGAGGGCTGGCCCGAGTCGGGGGTCGCGGCCAACCTGGCGGCGCGCCTCTACGAGGCCTGCTTCGACTGGCTCGACGCGCCGATCGCGCGCGTGACGGCCGCCGACGTGCCGATGCCGTACGCCAAGAACCTCGAGCAGGCCGCGCTGCCGTCGCCGGCGCAGGTCGCCGACGAGGTGCGGCGGCTGGTCGGGCGGAGGGGAGGCTGAGGTGGCCCAGTTCGTGATGCCCAAGCTCAGCGACACCATGGAGGAGGGCACGATCCTCCAGTGGCTCGCCGGCGACGGCGACGCGGTCGAGAAGGGCCAGCCGATCGTCGAGATCGAGACCGACAAGGCCAACATGACCGTCGAGGCGCCGGAGTCGGGCGCCCTCCACCTGCTCGCGGCCGAGGGCGACGTCCTGGCGGTCGGCGAGCCGATCGCCGAGATCGGCGAGGGCGGGGCGGGCGGCGGGGCGGCAGACGCGGCCGACGAGGAGCCGACGGTCAACCTCCCCGACGACGAGAACGAGGGCGAGGCGGTCGCGGTCGAGGAGGGCGACGCCGGCCAGTTCGAGGCCGCCGACGACGAGCGCACCGAGATCCCGGTCGGCGACGACGGCACCGCCCGTGAGATCGGCGCCGAGCTCGGACCGGAGGAGACCTACCCCGGCGCCCGGGCCGCCGACGAGGCCGAGCCGCAGGAGGCGCCCGCCGAGGCCGAGGCCGAGCCCGAGGCCGCCCCCGAGCCGCCCTCGCGCGACGGCGCTGACCGCCTCAAGGCGTCCCCGCTCGCCCGCCGCCTGGCCGGGGAGCTCGGGGTCAACATCGCGGCCGTGCGCGGCACGGGGCCGGACGGGCGCATCGTGCGGGCCGACGTCGAGGCGGCCGCCCGCGGCGACGAGGGCGCGCGGCGCGCGCCCGCGGCGGCCGGGGCCCCGGCCGACAGGGCGCAGCCGCCGCCGGCGCCGGCACGCGAGGCGCCGCGGCCCGCCGCCGCCCCCGGCGAGCGCGTCCCCCTCACCAGGCTCCAGCGCACCGTGGCCGCCCGGATGGCCGCCTCGTCGGCCGAGGCGCCCCAGTTCGCGCTGCAGCGCGACGTCAACGCCACCGAGGCCGTCGCGCTGCGCCGCCAGCTCGTGGAGGCCGCTCCCGAGGGCGAGGGCCCGAGCCTGAACGACCTCGTCGTCCGGGCGGTCGCCATGGCGGCCGCCGAGCAGCCCGACGCCGTGAGCCGCTTCGACGGCGACGCGCTGGTGCGGCCCGACGGCATCCACGTGGGGATCGCCGTCGCGGTCGAGCGGGGGCTGCTGGTGCCCGTGATCCGCGACGCCGACCGCAAGGGGGTCGGCCAGATCGCCCGGGAGGCCCGCGACCTGATCGCGCGCACCCGCGACGGCAGCATCACGCCGGCCGAGCTCGAGGGGAGCGTGGTGTCGGTCTCCAACCTCGGGATGTTCGGCATCGACCGCTTCACGGCGATCATCAACCCGCCCGAGGCGGCGATCCTCGCGGTGGGGCGGGCGGCCGAGCGGCCGGTGGCCCGCGACGGCGAGGTCGTCGTCCGCGAGATGATGACCCTGACGCTGTCGGTCAACCACCGCGCCGTCTACGGCGCCGACGGCGCCGTCTTCCTCGCCCGCGTGGCCGAGCTGCTCGAGCGGCCCGGCGCGCTGGTCCTCTAGCGGCGGCCGTGGCGCGCCCCGGCCTGCTGCTGCGCTCCGAGCGCGTCGGCTATCGCGAGGCGTGGGACGCCCAGCGGGCGCTCGCGCGCGCGCGCGCCGCCGGCGCGGTCCCGGACGTCGTCTGGCTGCTGGAGCACGCCCCGGTCTTCACGACCGGCCGCCACGGCCGGCGCGAGGACCTCCACCTCTCGGACCAGGCCCTCGCCGGCGCCGGCGCCGAGTTCGTCGCCTCCGACCGCGGGGGCCAGATGACCTGGCACGGCCCCGGCCAGAGCGTGGGCTACGCGATCTGCGACCTGCGGCCCGGCGGCCGCGTGCGCGCATTCGTCGAGGCGCTGGTGGGCGCGATGGCCGACGCGGCGGCGGTGCCCGGCGCCCGCCCGGGCGAGGACGCAATGGGCCTCTACGCCGGCGGGCGCAAGCTCGGGAGCGTCGGCATCCGGGTCAGCGGGGGCGTCACGGCCCACGGCCTCGCGCTCAACCGCGACCCCGACCTGGACTGGTTCCGGCTCATGACCGCCTGCGGCGCCCCCGGCGTCGAGGCCACCTCGATCGCCGCCGAGGGGGGCGACCCGTCGCGCGAGCGGGTCGAGGCCGACCTCGCGGCGTCGCTGGAGGAGCGACTGGGCCTGCGCCTGGAGCCCGCGTCCCTCGAGGAGGTGCTGCCGCTGGCCGCCTGAAGGCAGTTCAAGGCGGCCCGCCCCGCCGAAGGCGGTGCCGCCGTCTGCCGGAGGGCCCGGCCAGGGCCCGGAGGCGCGCATGGCCGCCCGCAAGAGGCGGCCATCCGCATTGTCCGCGTCGTCCTACGCAGCGAGGACCCGCGAGAGAAACCGCCGCGTCCGCTCCTCCTTGGGCGCCGCCAGGACCTCGGAGGGGAGGCCCTCCTCCACGAAGGCGCCCTCGTCCATGAAGATCAGGCGGTCGCCCACCTCGCGCGCGAAGCCCATCTCGTGGGTGACGACGACCATGGTCATGCCGGCCCCGGCGAGCTCGCGCATGACGTCGAGTACGTCCTTGACCAGCTCCGGGTCGAGGGCGCTGGTGACCTCGTCGAAGAGCATCGCCTCGGGGTCCATGGCCAGGGCGCGCGCGATCGCCACCCGCTGCTGCTGGCCGCCCGAGAGGCGCGCCGGGTGCTCGGCCGCCTTGTCGGCCAGCCCGACGCGGGCGAGCAGGGCGTGGGCGCGCTCGCGCGCCTCGGCCTTCCCACGCCCCGGACGCTCACCGGCGCCATGGTCAGGTTGTCGAGCACGGTGCGGTGCGGGAAGAGGTTGAACGACTGGAAGACCATGCCCATCCGGCTGCGCATCCGATCGACCGGGGCGCCCGGCGCGGTGATCTCGTCGTCGCCCAGGAAGACCCTCCCCTCGGTCGGCCGCTCGAGCAGGTTGAGGCAGCGGAGCAGCGTCGACTTGCCCGACCCCGAGGGCCCGATGACGCAGACGACCTCGCCCTGGGCGATGTCGCAGGTCCACGCCCGCCAGCACCGTGTGGTCGCCGTAGCGCTTGACCAGCCCGACGGCGCGGATGCTGCTCACGGCGAGACGATCTCGCCGCGCCCGAGGCGGCGGTGCTCGCGGGCGATGATGCGGTCGAGGATCCAGATCAGGGGCAGGGTGAAGACGAGGTAGAAGACGACCGCGACCGTCAGGGTGGTCGAGTTGAAGGTGACCGCCTGGGCGTCGCGGGCGACGCCGACGACGTCCTGGACGGCGATCACGCTGACCAGGGCGACGTCCTTCGTGAGCGCGATGAAGTCGTTCATCAGCGGGGGCAGCACGCTGCGGACCGCCTGGGGGACGATCACGAGCCGCATCGTCTGGCCTTGCGACATGCCGAGGCTGCGGGCCGCCTCGGTCTGGCCCCGCTCGACCGACTCGATGCCCGCGCGGTAGACCTCGGCGATGTAGGCCGCGTACACGAGCCCCAGCCCGATGAACCCGATCTGGAAGCCCGTCAGGTCCTCGACCACCGGGATCGGGAGGAACGGGAAGCTGACGTACATGATGATCAGGACCAGCAGCGCCGGGACGGCGCTGAAGAAGTTGATGTAGGCGATGGCGAGGAACCGCACCCAGCCCGAGCGCCGCAGCACCGCCAGCACCAGGCCCAGGGCGAGCGCAATGACCTCGGCGAGCAGCGCGATCTGGATCGTGACCCAGAAGCCGCGCGCCAGGTCGCCGAAGTAGGGGCGGGCCGAGTCCCAGTCGAGGTACTGCTGGACGACCTGGTCCACGGCCCCTGCCCCCCGCCCCTCAGCCCACGATCACCCGGCGAGCGGGTCCTCTCCTGGCGCCGGCGGATCCTCGCCGAACCACTTGCGGAAGATCTCGTCGTAGGTGCCGTTCTCCATGATCTCGGCGAGGCCCGCGTTGAACGCGTCGCGCAGCGCCGGGTTCTCCTTCGAGAACACCAGGCCGTAGTTCTCGATGGTCGGATTCCGCGAGACGATCTTGAAGTCGTCGCGCCTGGCGGCCGCGTACGCCGAGACGGCGAAGTCGTTGATCACCGCGTCGACCCGGCCGGCGGCGAGCGCGTTGAAGGCGTCGTCGATGATCTCGTAGCGGGAGACCTCCGCCCCCTGGACCGTGGCGGCGAGGTCGGCGCCGGTGGTGCCGCGCTGGGCGCCGATCTTCCTGCCCTCGAGGTCGTCGAGACTCGTGATGTCCGACGAGTCCTTCTGGACCATCAGGGACTGCGTGGCGACGAAGTAGGGGTCGCCGAAGTCGATCTGCTTGGCCCGCTCCGGCGTGATGGAGAAGGAGGAGGCCGACATGTCGAAGCGGCCCTGGGCGACGCTCAGGATGATGGTGTCGAACGGCTGCCGGATGAACTCGACGTCGGTGATCCCGATGCCCGGCGTGGCGGCGATGGCCTTCACCATGTCGACGTCGAAGCCGATGGCCTCGGTCGAGCCCGGCTCGGTGAACTCGAAGGGCGCGTAGGGGATGTCGGACGCGACCTGGAGCTTGCCGGGCTCGAGGAGCCCGAGGTCGGCCGCGGCCGCCGTGGAGGCCGCGGTGTCGGCGGAGCCGCCGTCATCGTCGTCGTCACCGCATGCCGCGAGGCCCATGGTCAACCCGACGGCGACCAGCAGGGCCGTGAGGACGAGCATCCATCTCCGCATAAGCGCCCCTCCAAGTCCGGATTCGGGGACCCTAGAGGAGGGATTCCCACGCCACTAGGGCCGCAGCCACAAGCGCGTCGTCTGCCGGGTCGGCCCCGGCGGCGGCAACCGCCGCCGCCAGCTCGTCGGGGTCGACCTCGAAGGGCTCGTCGTCGGGCAGCGCCTCGCGGAGCGCGGCCCCGAGCGTCTCCGGATCCCGCAGGCCGCCGCCCCCCGGGCCCGCGGTCAGAAGAGGTTGACCGCCGCGGCGCCGGCGAGGATCAGGATGATCCCGCCGTACCCGATGTAGCCGCTCGCCAGCAGGAGCACGCCCAGGGCCGCGAGCAGGACGGCGAGCGTGGCCCAGGCCGCCTTGCCCAGCCCGCTGGCGCCGAGCTCCCAGCCGGTCTCCGGCGGCCGCGCCGGACGCCGTGACTTCGGCTTCTCGGTCGTCGGGCTCACGGCGCCCACGTTAGCGGGCCTTCCCCCCGGCTGCACCCGTACCCTGGCATCGGGACGCCACATCGAGGAGGAGCGCCGATGCCGATCGAGGTGGGCCAGGAGGCCCCGGACTTCACCCTCAAGGATCCGGCGAACGAGGAGGTCGCCCTCTCCTCCTTCCGCGGGCGCACGAACGTCGTGCTCGTCTTCTACCCGCTCGCCTTCAGCGGCACCTGCACGCGGCAGCTGAGCCAGATCGGCGAGCACGAGGCCCGCTACGCCGGCGAGGACGCCCAGGTCGTCGCCCTCTCGGTGGACAGCCGCTACGTCCAGGGGCGCTTCGGCCAGGAGCTCGGGCTCCGCGACACGGTCCTGCTGGCCGACTTCGAGCCCAAGGGGGCGGTGAGCCGCGCCTACGGCGTCTACCTGGACGAGCGCGGCTACTCCGGGCGGGCGAGCTTCGTCATCGACAGGGCCGGGGTGGTGCGGAGCGCCCAGGTCAGCGACGTCTCCTCGGAGATCCCGGACGAGGAGGAGTACTTCCGGGCGCTCGCGGTCTGCAACCTCTGAGTCAGCGCGCGCGGGCCAGCTGGCCGCACGCCGCGGCGACGTCGGCGCCGCGCGACCGCCGCACCGACGCCTCGAGCCCGGCTCCGGCGAGCGCCCGCAGGAACGCCTCGCGCCGCGGCCGCGGGCTCGCCCGGTAGCCCCCGTCGGTCGGGTTGTACTCGATGACGTTCACGTGGAAGCGGCCGTCGCGCAGCAGCCTGGCCAGGCGCCGCGCGTCGGCCGGGCCGTCGTTGACCCCGTCGAGCAGCAGGTACTCGATGAAGACGCGCCGGCCGGTGCGGTCGCAGTAGCGGCGGGCGGCGGCCAGGAGGCTGGCGATCGGATAGCGGGCGTTGATCGGCATGAGCGCCCCGCGGGTGCGGTCGTCGGCGGCGTGGAGCGAGATGGCCAGCCGCACCGGCAGCGGGTGCTCGGCGAGCCTGGCGATCCCGGGCACCCAGCCGACGGTCGAGATCGCGATCCGGCGCGGCGAGAGCGCGAGCCCCTCGGGCGCGGCCATGGCCTCGCAGGCGCGCAGGACGGCGTCGAGGTTCTGGAGGGGCTCGCCCATGCCCATGAAGACGACGTTGGTCAGCCGCGCCGCCTGGGCGTCGGCCTCGCGCGCGGCCAGCACCGCCTGGTCGACGATCTCGGCGGCCGTCAGGTCGCGCCCGGCGCCCATCGCCCCGGTCGCGCAGAAGCGGCAGGCGAGCGCGCACCCGGCCTGGCTCGAGACGCAGACCGTGCGGCGCCCCGCCGCGTGGGCGATCAGCACGGCCTCGACCACGGCCCCGTCGCCCGCGCGCAGGCCCCACTTCACGGTGCCGTCGCGCGACTCCGCCCGGGCGTCGGGCGACAGGGCCCAGAGGGGGAGCGCGCCGGCGAGCCGCTCGCGCAGCGCGCGCGGGAGCGTCGTCACCTCGTCCCAGGCGTCGGCGCCGCGGCGCTTCGCCTCGGCCGCCTGGCGGGCCCGGTAGGGGGGCTCGCCCCAGTCGGCGAGCAGCGTCTCGAGGGCGCGGTCCACGGCCCGACGTTAGCCGAGGAGGGCCGCGGCCAGGCGGCGCAGCTCCGCGGGCACGTCGCCGCCCGGCTGGATCGCCAGCTCGGTGACGCCGTCCGCCGCGAGCGCCGCGGCCCGCTCGCGGAGCTCGGCGGCCGTGCCGGTGAAGGAGAAGCGGGCGACGTTGGCGGCGGTCACGACCGCCTCGTCCTGCGGCAGCACGAGCTCGATCAGGTGGCCGCGGTGGAGCTCCTGGTGGCGGCGCTCGGCCGGCAGGGCCTCCGCCACCGCCGCCACGTAGCGGGCCGCCTGCCCGCGCAGCTCCGGGTCGAGCCCCTCCATGCGCCAGGGCTGCTCGGCGAAGGCGTGGAAGGCGACGGCGACCACCGGCCCCACGGCCGCGCGCAGCCGGGGCGAGTCGAGCGGCTCGCCCTCGTCGGCGACGGCGCCCACGGCGTGGACGACGAGGGGCGGGCCCGGGCCGATCGCCGCGCGCACCCGGGCGAGGCCGCCCGGAGAGAACACGCCGGTCATCGCGCCGTCGCCGACCCGGCTCGCCAGCGCCTGGGCCCGCTCGCCCCGGCAGGAGACGTAGACCGGCACGGCGCCGTCGCCCTCGGCGCCCGGCACCGGCATGTCGCGCACCGGCCGGCCGCCCTCGGGGTGGGCGCGCTCGTCGCCGGCGAGCAGCCCGCGCAGGTCCTCGGCCTCGCGCGCGAGCGCCGCGAGGGGGACCGGGCTGAGTCCGAGGGTGAAGCGCCCCGTGAACCCGGCACCGACGGCGACCCGCACGCGGCCGGGCGCGAGCGAGGTGAGCGACCGGAGGGCCGCGACCGTGGCCACCGGCGCGCGCAGGCCCGGCACCAGGACGCCCACCCCCAGGTCGATGCGGCGGGTCCGCTCGGCCGCCCGCGCCAGCGCCGCGAAGGGATCCTGGTAGAGGAGCGGCGAGTCGTAGCACCAGGCCGACGCGAAGCCGAGCTCCTCGGCCAGGGCCACGTGGTCCGGCGTGTCGCGGACCGGCGCCAGGAAGACGCCGACCCTCACCGGGGCACCGGCGCGTCGAGCGAGGGCGGGGGCGGGGCGACGGCGGCCGGCTCGCGCGCGTCGAGGCGCGGCATGCGCGACGCGGCGAGCGCGGCGAGCAGCAGGAAGCCGGCGGCGGCCACCAGGGCCGTGCGGAAGCCGTCGGCCACCAGCTCGCGGCCCTCGGGGGAGACGCGGCCGAGGGCCTCCTCGAGCCCGGCCGGCAGGTGGGCGTTGAGGATCGCCCCCAGGATCGCCGCCCCCAGGGCGCCCCCCGTGTAGCGGCTGATGTTGGGGAGGGCCGAGGCGACGCCCAGGCGTCCCGCCGGGACGTCGTGGATCGCCGTCGCCGTGATCGCCGCCGTCGACATCGCCAGCCCGACGCCGAGGCCGAGGATGCCCGGCAGGACGGCGGCGTAGGACTGCTCCGGCGCCGCCAGGCCCGTCCAGAGCGCCCCCCCGGCCGCGACCAGGAAGCCGGCCGTGGCGAGCCGCTCGGAGCCGACGCGCATCATCGCCCGGCCCGCGAGCGGGGCGACCACCACGAACGAGCCGGCGATCGGCGTGATGGCGAGCGCCAGCTGGACCGGGCTGAAGCCGGTGACGGCCGTCAGGTAGAACGGCAACAGGATCAGGACGCCGAAGAGCGCGGCCGAGGACGCCATCGCGGCGAGGTTCGCGGTCGCGAGCGAGCGGCGCCGCAGCAGGCGCAGGTCGATCATCGGGCTCGCCGCCCTCCCCTCGTGGACCACGAAGAGCGCCAGCGCCCCCGCGCCGACCGCCGCCGAGACCACCACCCCCGCCGACGACCACCCCCAGGCCTCGCCCCGGGAGACGGCCACCAGCAGCGAGAACAGGCCGACCGCGGCGAGCGCCGCGCCGGCGACGTCGAAGTCGCGGTCGGCGTCGCGGGGGCGCAGCTCGACGAGGACCAGGCCCGCGCCGATCAGCACGGCGGCGCCGAGTGCCGGCGTGAGCCAGAAGACGCTGCGCCAGCCGAAGGCGTCGACCAGCCCGCCCGCCACGTTCAGGGCCAGCACCGGCGCCAGCCCGAGGACGCCCCCCATGATGCCGAGGGCGGTGCCGCGCTCCCCGGGGCCGAACAGCTCCGCGGCGTAGGCGAAGGCGGTCGGCGCCATGGCGCACGCGCCGACGGCCTGGAGGATCCGGAAGGCCACCAGGGCCGGCGCGGTCGGCGCCAGCGCGCAGAGGACCGACGCGACGCTCAGCACCACCACCCCGATGACGAAGATGCGACGCCGCCCGTAGAGGTCGCCCGCCCTGCCGGCGATCGCCAGCAGCGTCGCCTGGGTGACCAGGAAGCCCGTGACCACCCACGAGATCGAGGGCACGTCGACGCCCAGGTCGTGGGCCATCTCCGGCAGGGCGATGTTGACGATGCTGACGTTGACGACCGAGAGCATCATCCCGCTCGCCACGACCATGAGCGCCATCCAGCGCCAGCGTGGGTGGGCGAGCACGCGCGCCCGGACCGCCACGACGCGTTGGGCGGCGCGGTCCCTCACCGGCCAATTGTAGACGCGTGCCGCGGTACCCTTCGCCGGTGGCCGCGACCGACGAGAAGCTCTGGCGCTACTCGAGCCTGGCGCGCCTGTGGTCGTGGAGCCTGATCGTCGTGGCCGGGCTGCTGCTGCTGCTGTCGATCGCCATCCAGGCCGGCGACGACGAGGGCCTCGGGGGGCGCTGGTTCGCCACCCTGCTGGGCGTCACCGGCGTCACCGGCGTCGTGCTCTTCCCGCTCTTCCGCGTCTGGCTGCGACGGGCCGCGCTGCCGTCGGTGCGCCTGCCCCAGGCCGTCCGCGCCACCGGCCCGCGGCGGCTCGAGGCCAGCCCGCGCGACTGGCGCCGCTGGGCCGCCGTGAGCGGGGCCATCCTGCTCGTCGGGGGCGCGGCAATGCTCGTGTTCCTCGTCGGCGTGCTCGGCAAGGGCGGGACCGCCGAGGGGGTGGTCGTCGGGATCATCGCCGCGTGGGGCGCCGCGACGCTCGAGGACGTGCGGCGCATCCGCGCGGCCGAGGCGGCCGAGGGCCGGCGCTACTACGCGGCCTGCCGGCGGCCCACCGGGGTCGGCAGCAAGCTGGTCTGGATCGCGGGCCGCGACGCGGCGCGGCCGGCGTGAGCCTGAGCCCCTCGGACGGCGCGCCCCGCCGTCAGGCGGAGCCGGGAGAGGGGCGTATCAGTCGCCCCGGTGCAGGTCCGAGAAGAGCCGCTCGGGCTTCTCGGCGTAGAGCTCGGTGCGGCCGCACTGCACGCAGGTCTCGGCACGAATCGCGCTCACGCGGCCGGACGCCATCGCCGAGCGGCGGCGCTTGAGCGACACGATGCCCGAGACGACGGTCGGCTCGACCGGCCCCCCGCAGGCGCTGCACGGCTTGACCATGGTGTGAGAATATACATACCCCTCCGGGTATCAGTGGGGCATCGAACGGGAGGTGTCCGTGGCAGACGTCCATGACGTCATCATCATCGGCGGCGGTCCGGCCGGGTACACGGCGGCCGTCTACGCGGCGCGCGCGAACCTCGCCCCCCTGGTCGTCGAGGGCTTCGGGGCCGGCGGCCAGCTGATGCTGACCACCGACGTCGAGAACTACCCGGGCTGGCCGGACGGCGTCCAGGGCCCGGAGCTCATGCACAAGATGCGCGAGCAGGCCGAGCGCTTCGGCGCCCGGCTCGTGCAGTCGGACGTGACGCGCGTCGACCTCTCGACCCGCCCCTTCGGCGTCTGGATCGACGACGAGGAGCACCGCGCCCGGTCGCTCGTCATCGCCACCGGCGCCACCGCGCGCTGGCTGGACCTGCCGAGCGAGTCGCGCCTGCGCGGCTTCGGCGTCTCGACCTGCGCCACCTGCGACGGCTTCTTCTTCAAGGACAAGCCGATGGTCGTGGTGGGCGGCGGCGACTCGGCCATGGAGGAGGCCCTCTTCCTCGCCCGCATGGCCTCGAAGGTCACCATCGTGCACCGGCGCGACCAGTTCCGCGCCTCGAAGATCATGGCCGACCGCGCCATGGCGAACGAGCGCGTGGCCGTCCGCTGGAACGCGGAGGTCGCCGAGGTGCTGGGCGGCGACAAGGTCGAGGCCGTCCGGGTGCGCGACACGGTCACCGGCGAGCACGAGGACATCCCGGCCGCGGCGATGTTCGTGGCCATCGGCCACGACCCGGCCACCCGGCTCTTCGAGGGGCAGGTCGACCTCGACGAGGCCGGCTACATCCTCACCGACGGGACCCGGACGAGCGTCGAGGGCGTCTTCGCCGCCGGCGACGTCCAGGACACGATCTACCGCCAGGCGGTCACCGCCGCCGGCTCCGGCTGCATGGCGGCGATGGACGCGGAGCGCTGGCTCGAGGCCAACCCGGCCGAGGGCGGCGAGGCCGGCGAGGAGCCCGCGGGCGCCCTCGCCTCAGGAAAGGACCGATGAGGATGGCGGAAGGCCTGCTCGAGATCACCGAGGACAACTTCCAGGGGACCGTGCTCGAGAACGAGAAGCCGGTGCTGATCGATTTCTGGGCCGAGTGGTGCGGTCCCTGCCACATGGTCGCGCCGGTCGTCGAGCAGATCGCCAAGGAGCGCTCCGAGACGCTGGTCGTCGGCAAGCTGAACGTCGACGAGAACGCCGCCATCGCCCAGCGCTACAACGTCCACGGCATCCCCTTCCTGGGGCTCTTCGAGAACGGCCAGCTCGCCCGCCACGCCGTCGGCGCGATGCCGAAGGCCCAGCTCGAGCGGGCCCTCGGACTGGACTGAGGAGGCGCGATGCCCAGCTACGACCTCGAGTGCGCGGGCTGCGGAACGCAGTTCGAGGCCTTTCGCCAGGGCTTCCTCCGCGACGAGGACCGGGTCTGTCCCGACTGCGGCGCGGCCGACGCCCGCCAGCTCTTCACCGGCTTCCAGACCGCCAGACCCAATCGGGGCGACGCCGCGAACGCGCCCTCGGTTGTCGGCTTCGGCGGAGGCGGGGGCTGCTGCGGCGGCTCCTGCGGCTGCGGGTAGGAGGGTCGCCGTGACGACGACCTCGCACAGCCCGGCCCCGGCCCGCGAGCAGCTCGTGCTGCGCCTGCGCCGCGCGGAGGGTCAGCTGCGCGGCGTCCAGCGCATGCTGGAGGAGGACGCCGACTGCCCGCAGGTCCTGACCCAGCTCGCGGCCGTCAAGGCGGCGGTCGACCAGGTGGGCCTCCACCTGATCTCGGAGCGGCTGCGGACGTGCGTGGCCGATGGCGGAGACGACTGCGCCCAGCAGTTCGAGGACGCCATCGCCACGTTCCTCCGCTTCGCGACGCTCGCGCGCTAGCGACCGGCGCGCGAGCCCCGGACGGCGCCGACCGGCGGTCGGGCCGGCGCCGGGGCCCCCGACGCCGGCCGTCGAGCCGCGGCCGGCGGGCTGGGCGGGCGCTCACAGCGCCGCCAGCCCGCTGAGGGTGTCGTTGACCGATCCGCGCGCACGGCTCAGAGCGCGCTCGCGCAGGCCCTGGAGGACGGAGAGGGCGACCCGGTAGCCGGCGTCGGACTCGCCGCCGGTCAGGAGGACGGTCCCGGCCGGACGGCGGGCGAGCTCGCGCACCACCGGCGTCGGGCCCTCGGACAGGACCATGACCGGGCGGTCGTCGTCGTGCAGGCCGCGCGCCACGCCGGCCCAGCGCGACTCGTCGCCGCGCACGTCGAGCATCAGGACATCCGCGCCCGAGGGCTGCGGCCGGTCGTCGGCGGCGTCGGCGACGCTCACCGCGCACCCCAGGCGGGCGAGGGTGGACTCGAGCGCTGAGCGCCCGGCCCCCTCGGGCCCGAGGACGAGAACCTGTACTGGCTGCATCTGCGTAACCCCATCTTCTCGCGAGGTGTGAATGCGTCCGGCCGCGGGAGCGGTGGGACGCGAGGACGCGAGCCCCTGCCCCGAAGCGCACCTCGGGTGGGGCGGATGGGGCCGGTCAGCCGGGTCTTGCCAGTACCGTCCTGTAGCCGGAGCGAGGGCCGAGCCTGGCGAACGCGAGCGCGAGCTCGCCCCGTCCGAGGCGCGGCGCATAGCAGGCGGCGAGGATCACCGCGAGCTGGACGAAGAGCAGAAGGGTGGTGGTCGGGAGCGCACCGCCCCCGGGGATGACGTAGGCGGCGAGGACCGCGAGCAGGCTGGAGCCCGCGGGCGCGGGTCCGCCGACGGCGTCCCACTGCGCGAACGGGTTGTCCTCGGGCGTCGCCACCTCGGGCCCGGGCGGGCCGCCGACGGCGTCGCGGCGCGTGGGCGCCGCGCTCGGCCTCGAGGGCTCGAGCAGCGCGGTGCTGAACTCCGGCCGGCCGGGCGGCGCCAGGTGCGCCGCGTCGGGCGGCGCCGGGCCGCCGTCGGCCTCGAGGAGGCCCGGCGGAGCGGTGGGGCCGCCCAGGCTCGCGAGCGCCCAGCGCGGGCGGCGGCGTCGGCCCGCCCAGCCCCTTGACGGTCGCCAGCGGCGGCGCCTTCGGCGGCGCTCCGAACGCGTTGACGAACACCGGCGGGGCGAGGGCCACGTCGGACCGGGCCCGGGGCGCGTCGGGCGCGCCCGGCAGGGCCGGGGTCAGGGCGCCGGAGGGCGTCGGCGTCGCCTCGGGCGGCGCCGGCGCGGCGGCCGGTCCCTCGGCGGCCGGCGGGGCGGGAGTCGCCTCGGGCGGCGGGGCCGGCGGCGGGATCAGGTCGGGCAGCTCGAGCGGCTGCGGCTCCTCGGCGGCCGGCGGCGCGCTCGGCTGCTCGGCGACCGGCGGCTCGGCGGGCGGGGGCGGCTCCGAGGCGGGCGCCTGCGGCTCCTCGGCCGGCGCCGGGCTCTCGGCGGCGGGGGGTGCCGGCTCCGCGGCGGGCTCCTCCCCGAGCAGGATGCCGAGCTCCTCGAGCGCCGGCGCGTCCTCCTGGGCCGCGGGGGCCTCGGTCTGCGCGTTCGCCAGGGCCGGCGTGAGGAGCGCGACGAGCAGCGCGACGAGGAGCGCCCGGACGTGCCAACCGGTCAGGCGGGACCCGCGGACTGCCGATGCACGGCTCACTACCACGCACCAACCCAGGGACTGCGATCCCCCGAGCGGGGATCGAACCGGGCGACCATACACCGAAGCCTTCGCGGAAACACCCCTCAATCGTCTTGGGTGCTTACGCATTCCTACGGATCAATCACTGCGGCAAGCTCGACGAGCGTGGCGATTCGCCGGCAGGGCCCCGGCGGGGCCTCTCCGCCACGGTCGATGAGCACGGCCGCGATGCCGGCGGCGCGCGCGCCGGCGCAGTCGAAGCGGAGGCTGTCCCCGCAATGCACCGCGTCGGCGGGGGCCGCCCCGAGCCGCGCCAGGGCCCGCAGGAAGATGGCCGGGTCGGGCTTGGCCACGCCGGCGGACGCGCTCGTCTCGACGGCCGCGAAGCGGTCCCCCACCCCGAGCCCCGCGAGGACCCGCGGGAGGTCGTAGTCCCAGTTGCTGACGACCGCCAGGCGGGCGCCGCGGGCGTCGAGGGCGTCGAGGGCGGGCAGCGCGTCGGGCATGAGCTCGAACCGCAGGCTGGCCACGAGCAGGTCGGCCAGCCGCCCCACCGCTGGGACGTCGCCGCCGAGCTCCCGCGCGATGACCGCGGCGCAGTCCCGCCTGAGCTCCGCCAGCGAGGAGGCGTCGCGCCCGCGGTCGTGGTGAGCGCGGTAGTAGCGGACCTCCGCGGCCACGGCGGCCGCGACCCGCTCCTCGGGGTGGTCGTGGCCATCGGCGGCGAGCAGGGCGCGCAGGCGCGGAGCCGGGGGCGGCAGCCGCAGCAGCGTGCCGTAGGCGTCGAGGAGCACGGCGCGTCCCGGCCTGCCGCCGCGGGCCGGGGGGGCGCCGGCGGTGTGCGATAATCCCGCGCGCCGTGCGGCCATTGGGGGAGTCATGCGCGGAAAGCGCGCGCGCATCATCCTCGTGGCGGTCGTCGTCGTCGTCGCCGTGGCGGCGTGGGTGCCCGTGCCCATCGCCGAGCGCTACGCGGACGGGCCGGGGGGAGCGGACATCGGTGGGGCGAGGCTCGATCGCGGATGGGAGTTCGTCTATCAGGCCGTGCGGCTGTCGCGGGGGGCGCGCCTGGGCGACGATGAGCTCGCCCTGCACCAGGCGCGGCAGGTCTGGGCCGGGCCGCCCGCGCTGGCCCAGTCCGTCGAGCTCGTCTACATGGACGGGCCCTTCGAGGTGCCCGTTCCCGCGGGCGGCCTCGAGCCCCCGCCCGGCGCCGGGGTCGCCGAGCCGGGCTCGCGCCTGGGGTGGGTGGTGCAGGGAACGACCTTCGACGGCCGAACCCCGCGAGGGGTGCGCCAGATGATCGGGCTCCTCGACTACCGCTCCGGCCGCGTCGCCTGGGACATCCGGAGGGACGCCGCGTGAGCGACCTCCGGCGGCGGCGGCTGCGCAAGGCGCGCCAGTCCAAGCAGCGCCGCACCCACCTCTGGCTGATCGCCTGCGGGGCCCTGGTCGCGCTGGTGACCGGCGCCGTCCTGGTCTCGGCGCTGGCCGTCGACTCGGTCAGCGACCGGCTGCGCGACGGCGAGCTCAAGGAGATCCGCCTCGGCCAGAACAGCCGCATCTACGACAAGAACGGCCGCGAGCTCGGGATCATCGCCGGCGTCACCAACCGCACCGTGGTGCCCGGCGGGCGCATCCCGAAGGTCATGCGGGACGCCACGGTGGCCATCGAGGACAGGCGCTTCTACGACCACGACGGCGTCGACTACTACCGGCTCGTCGGCGCCGCGGTGCGCGACCTGGAGAGCGGGGCGGCCACCCAGGGCGGCAGCACGATCACCATGCAGCTGGCGAAGAACCTCACCAGCCCGAGCGCCGACCGCACGATCTCGAAGAAGCTGGAGGAGGTCTACCTCGCCTACCAGTACGAGAAGCAGTACACGAAGAACCAGATCCTGGCGCGCTACCTGAACGGGGTCTTCTACGGGCAGAACGCGATCGGCGTCCAGGCCGCGTCGCTGACCTACTTCGACCAGGACGTCTGGGAGATCAGCCTGCCCCAGGCGGCCCTGCTCGCCGGCCTGCCCCAGGCGCCGACCGCCTACAACCCCTTCGAGAACCCCGAGGCCGCCCGCGCGCGGCGCAACGTCGTGCTCGACGAGATGGCCGACCAGGGCTTCATCACCCACGAGCGCGCCGACCAGGCCAAGCAGGCGGGCCTGGCCCTCAAGCGCGGCCAGGCCTACAAGCGCAAGCGCGAGGAGTACTTCTTCGAGTACGTCCGCCAGGTCCTGATCGACCGCTACGGGGAGAAGCAGGTCCAGAACGGCGGCTTCAAGGTCTACACGACCATCGACCCGGCGCTGCAGTCGGCGGCCCGGCGCACGATCCGGGAGAACCTCTACTACGACGACGACCCCGACGCCGCCGTGGTCACGGTCGACTCCCAGAAGGGGTTCATCCGGGCGATGGCCTCGAGCCAGCGCTTCAGCGCCGAGAGCCAGTTCAACCTGGCCACCCAGGCCCGGCGCCAGCCGGGGTCGACCTTCAAGACCTTCGTGCTGACCGAGGCGATCCGCCAGGGGATCAACCCCTACACCACCCTCTACGCGAGCAAGCCGCTGAACTTCGTTGACGACGACTACGGCCCGATCGACGTCAAGACCTACTCCAACAGCTACCGGGGGGCGATCCCGGTGGCCGAGGCGACGCTGAGCTCGGACAACTCGGTCTTCCAGCAGCTCACGCTCGACGTGAAGCCGACGAACGTCATCAAGTCGGCGTACGACATGGGGGTCCCGAAGGCGCGCGAGCTCCCCGACGTCGCCTCCATCGGCCTCGGCTCGGGGCTCGTCACCCCGCTCGACATGGCCACCGCCTACGCGCCGCTGTCGAACGGGGGCTTCCGCATCGCGCCGCTCGCCATCCGGAAGATCGTCAAGCCGGACGGCACGGTCGACGCCTTCGCGCCCGAGCGCGAGGAGATCTTCTCCGACGGCGTCGCCTACGAGGTGACGCGGATCCTGCAGGACAACGTCACCAGCGGCACCGGCACCGGCGCCCAGATCGGCGTGCCGATCGCCGGCAAGACCGGGACCACCGACGACTACGTCGACGCGTGGTTCGTCGGCTACACGCCGCGGTACTCGACCGCGGTCTGGGTCGGCTACCCCAACAGCGAGGGCGTGCGGCGCTCCATGTACAGCGTCCACGGCGTCACCGTGGCCGGCGGCACCTTCCC
This sequence comes from Miltoncostaeaceae bacterium, assembly GCA_963808825.1. Lineage (GTDB taxonomy): Bacteria > Actinomycetota > Thermoleophilia > Miltoncostaeales > Miltoncostaeaceae > DATAGF01. The sequence goes on from CAWEGW010000013.1 coordinate 94,357, forward strand.
CGCCTCGATCTGGGGCGACTTCATGCGCGTGCTGGTTGACCGCGACGGCGGCTCCGACCCGTTCCCGCTGCCCGACGAGCCGGTCACCTGGTCGCCGTTCACCAGCGCCTTCATCCGCTCGGCCGGCGAGGCCCAGCGCCGCGAGGAGGCCGCCGCGGCCGCCGCGGCGCGGTCGCAGGACTCCACGGAGAAGACCGAGACCGCGCCCACGACCCAGGCGCCGCAGGCGCCGACCCCCGCCGTCCCGACGCCGGCCCCCGCCCCGGCGCCCGCGCCGGCACCGGCCCCCGCCCCGGCGCCCGCGCCGGCACCGGCCCCCGCCCCGGCGCCCGCGCCCGCCCCGGCGCCCGCACCCCCGCCGCCCACGCCCTAGGATTCAACCCGACTCGAGGGGGGGACCCCGGGGATGATGGGCCAGCTCGATCGAGGGCGCGTCGTCCACGGCGCGCGGGAGGCGGCGAGGGCGGCCGGGCGGCCCCTGGGCGCGGCGATCGTGGCCATGGTTCTCGCCCTTGCGCTGGCCCTGTTCGGGCCGCCGGGCGGGGACCAGGCGGCCCACATGTACCTGACCGAGTCGTGGCGCGAGCACGGCTGGCAGCTCTGGGACAACTTCTGGTACGCGGGCCGCTACGCGCAGGTGAACTACAGCCTGCTCTTCTACCCGCTCGCGGCCCTGCTGGGCACGACCACCGTGGTCGTCGCCTCCTGCGGCGGCGCGGCCGCCGCCTTCGCCGCCCTCGTGCGCCGCCGCTGGCCGGCCATCGCCACCGGCCCCTCTGTCGCCTTCGCGCTGCTCGTCCCGCTCGCCGTCGCCGCCGGGACCTACCCCTTCCTGCTCGGCCTCGCCCTCGCCCTCGGCTCCCTCCTGGCCCTCGCGGCCGGCCGGCGCCTCCTCGCCCTCGCCGGCGTCGTCGCCACGGCCGCCGCCCACCCGCTGGCCCTCGCCTTCCTGATCGCCGGCCTGCTGGCGGCGGCCCTGACCACGCCCGGCTGGTGGCGCTCGCGCGGCAACCGGGCCCTCGCCGCCGGCACCGTCGCCGTCGCCGGCGTCCAGGCGCTGCTGCTGCGCGGCTTCGCCTCGGCCGACGCCCGCTACCCCTTCGACCCCAAGGACGCGCTGGCCATCGCGGGGTTCTGCGCCGCCGGGCTGCTCCTGACCCACGGGCTGCCCGACCAGCGGTCCCTGCGGGCCCTGTTCGCGCTCTACGCGGGCCTCGGCGCGGTCGCCTTCGCGCTCTCCTCCCCGCTGGGCGGCAACGTGGTGCGGCTGCTGCTGCTCATGGGCGCGCCGCTGCTGCTGCTGCCGCTCGCGGCCCGCGGCTTCCGCCCGAGGGCGATCGCCTCGGTGGTGGTCGTGGGCGCCCTGATGTGGCAGGGCCTGCCCGCGGTCGCGGGGTGGCAGACGGCGGCCGACTCGCGCGCCCAGAACGAGGACTTCTGGTACCCGGCCATCGCCTTCCTCGAGGAGCACGCCGACCCCGACCACCGCGTCCAGGTCGTGGCGACCGCCGACAACTGGGAGGCCTTCTACCTCGCCAAGCGCGGCGTGCCGCTGGCCCGGGGGTGGTTCCGCCAGGACGACTTCCCGGCCAACGAGGCGCTCTACGAGGAGCCGCTCACGCCCCAGCGCTACCAGGCCTGGCTGCGGCGGATGGGCGTGCGCTACGTGCTGCTGCCGCGCGACCCGCTGGACTACAGCGCCAAGAACGAGGCCGAGCTGCTCCGCTCGGGCGCGTCGGGGCTGCGCCAGGTGTCGCGCATCGGCGGCTGGAGCTTCTACGAGGTGCCCCACGCCACCCCCATCGCGACGCCGTCCGACGGCATCGAGGTGCTGTCGCTGACCTCCGGCAGCGTGACCCTGCGCGCGAGCGAGCCGGGCGTCTATCGGCTGCGGCTGCGCTACACCCCCTACTGGCGCGTGGAGCTGGGGATGGCCTGCGCCGCGCCGCGCCGGCCCTGGGGCACAGAGCTGAGGGTGGGCCGGGCCGGGGTCATCCGCATGTCGTTCGACGTGGAGCTCGGCACCTTCGTGGGGGCGGTGCTCGGCAGCCAGGGCGGCTGCGCCGACGTCCAGGGCCCGGCGCCGGGCGCGCCGGCGGCGCCGGCGGCGCCGGTGGCGCTCCCGCCCGCAGGCGCCTGACGGGCGCCTAGGGAGGCCCCTGGCGCGGCGCCCACTCGGGCCCGCCGAGGGTCCAGTCCAGGTGGTTCTGGAAGTCGTTGATGAACAGGGCCCAGATGGACCAGCCGATGATCGACGCGATCCCGAAGAAGGCGCTCGCGCGGTAGATCGTCAGCATCACCGTGTCGCTCGCCCGGGTCCGCAGCCAGAGCCAGAAGGTGTCCCGGGGCACGATCTCGCGGTGGAAGTGCTCGGTGGTGAACATCCTCCAGTGGAACGCGAGCCACACGGCCCACAGCACGTCCCAGACCCCGCCGAGCGACGTGTAGTAGGCGATCGCGTCGTCGCGCCGGCCGGCCTGGCCCACGTACTGCCAGGCGTCGAGGTGCAGGTGCCATGTGCTGAAGGGGAAGAAGACCATCACCCCGACCGAGTCGAGGGTGTCCGACAGCACGTGCGCCCAGGCGCCGAGGAGGAACGAGAAGGCCCAGACCTTGTTCCTGCTCAGGAGGTAGATGCCGCCCGCGACCAGCACCCACACGAGCAGGGAGTGGGTGAAGCCGACCCCGGGCCAGCCGCGGTGGAGCTGGACCGGGTCGTCGACGACCTTGCGGTCGCCGGTGAAGTCCAGGCCGTAGACGGCCCACTTGGTGAAGATGTCGGGGGCGTAGGAGCCGGCCAGGCAGAGCGGCAGGCTGACGATGCCCCCGAGCTTGGCGCGAAAGAGGTAGGGCTCGAGGTCGTGGGCGGCCCAGCTCACCCGGGGCCGGGATCCCGGGCGCTGCGCCCGAGCAGCCGCCAGGCGAGCCAGGTGGCGATGAGGACGAAGGGCAGCGACTCCCAGAAGCCGAGCAGGAAGAACGGCGGGAAGAACGCCCCGAGGACCGCGTAGGCCAGCAGCGCGGCGGTCCAGTACGCGACCGCCAGGCGGTCGCGGGTGATGGTGGGCCGCGGCACGCCGGGAAATCTCGACGCTTGAGGTCCCGGGCGCAAGGGGCGAGGCTCCGCGGGTGGCCGGGGCGACGCTGCGGATCCTGACCTGGAACCTGTACCACGGCCGCGACGGGCTCCCGGGGCTCGGCGCGACCTGCGCGCTCGACCCTCCTGCGGCGGCCGGTGGACGACGGCGTGCACGTCCACCTCAACCGCAAGCTCACGGGCCTCATGGCCGACCGGGTGCGGAGCTGGGCGCCCGACCTCTGCGCGCTCCAGGAGGTCCCGACCGCCGCCGTGCGGGAGATCGTCGCCCGCACCGGCATGCTCGCCGTCGGGGCCACCACCGGCCCGCTGATCGGGCCCCGCCGCCTGCGCGACGCGCTCGCCGCGCGCAACCCCGACCTCTGGCGCACCCACGAGGGCAACGCCAACCTGCTGCTCGTCGGCCCGGCGCTCGACCTCGTGCCGGGGACCGCGCGCGCCGTGCGGCTCAACCCGCTCGGCGAGATCCTGCGCGCGGCGCTCGAGCTCCGGCTCGAGGCGGGCGAGCTCCTGCGCTACCTCCCCGAGCCGCGGGTGGCGGTGATGGCCCGCGTCCGCACGGCCTCGCGGCGCCGAGCTGGCGGCCGCCTCGATCCACTGCCACAACGCCCGCCACCCCGAGCTGATCGCGAGGGAGCTCGCCAGGGCCACGGAGGCGCTCGAGGCCGCGGCGAGGGGGGCGCCGACGGTGCTGGCCGGCGACCTCAACGCGCGGCCGGCGCACCCGGCCCTCGCCGCCGCCGCGGCCATGGGCTGGGGTGGGGCGCCCGCCCCGCCGGGCGTCGGCATCGACCGCATCCTCACCCGCGGGCTGGAGCTGGTGGAGCCCGAGCGCGCGCTGCCGCCCGCGGCGCGCGAGGTGGGCGTGACCTTCGCCGGGCGGACGCGGCGGCTGCGCCTGTCGGACCACGACCCCGTCCTGGCCGTCGCTCAGGGCGAGCGGATCTCCAGCTGGAGCACCAGCAGGACCATGAGCGCCACGGCGGCGGCGCCACAGCGCAGGGCCCTGCGCTGGTCGCGCCCGACCCAGTCGGCGAGCGGCCAGACCAGGGGGAAGGCGAGCAGGCCGAAGCGGGCCATCGAGGTGATCGTGCCGCTCGAGAGCGGGACGACGAGCACCGCCGCCGAGTAGGCGACCCACGGCGAGCGCAGGCCGCCCTCGCGGCGCCAGAGCAGGGCGAGCAGCCAGGCGTAGAGGACCAGGAAGGCGACGTCGCGGAAGGTCGCCGTCCATGCGGCGGTGAAGTCGCCGTCGGCGACCAGCTCCCAGCCGGCCTGGATCTCGGTCGGCGCGGCCGTGACCAGCCCGATGCCGAGCTGGCCGCGGTCCCAGGCGCGCTGGGCCTCGAACGGCAGGGCGGCCGAGCCGCGCGCCGCCGCCATCCAGGCGAGGAAGGCGGCCAGCGCGACGACCGCCGGCAGCACGCCCAGGGCGGCGCGGCGCAGGCGCCCCGGGGCGCGGTCCTGGACCGCCATCAGCCCGACGCAGGAGCGCCACGAGGATCCCCGTCGGGCGGGTGAGGGCCGCGCCCGCCGCGGCCAGCCCCGCGAGGGCGTAGCGGCCGCGCAGGGCGGCGAGCCCCGCCGCGATCGCGCAGGCCAGGGCGATCCCCTCCGTGTAGGCGAGCGAGGCGTAGAGCGCCGGGGGCAGGAACGCGAGGGTCCAGGTCGCCCGGGTCGCGGCGGCCTCGCCGAAGCGCGCGCCCGTCAGCGCGTGGAGCGCCGCGAGCGCCCCGAGGAAGGCGAGGTTGGAGACCACCAGCGCCCCGAGGAAGGGGTTGATCCCCAGCGCCAGCAGCAGCGCCATGAGGCCCGGCAGCAGCGGGAAGAAGGCGAGGTTGGTGAAGACCTCGCCGACCTGGCCGAGGTCGTGCTGGTAGCCGTGGCGCGCGACGTCGAGGTACCAGGTGGTGTCCCACCCGCCGAGCAGCGCCAGCGCGTCGGGCACGGCGCGGTCGACGCCGCGCTCGGGCAGCCCGAGGATCAGGCTCGCCGCCACGGCCACCACGAGCACGAGCGCCCGCGAGACGCCCCAGGCGACCAGCGGCACGCGCCACCCCGCGCCGGCGCGCGCGAGCGCGAGCGGCAGCGCCGCCCTCACGGGCGGGCCGCCCTGCGCCAGCCCGCCCAGGTCACGACGGCGCCGATGGCGGCGACCGCGCCGGCCACGATCGGGGTGACCACGGCCGCCGGCTCGAGCTCGATCGGGGCGGACAGCTCGCGCGCGCCGCCCGGCTGGTTGACCCGGAGGGAGACGCGGGGCGAGAGCCCCGCCCGCAGCGCCCACGCCAGGGCGAGCCCGCCGGCGACCAGCGCGAGCGGCCCCGCCCAGCGGGCGGCCGCCTCCAGGTCGCCCGAGGGGGACGCGACCAGCCCCGCTCCGGCCAGCACGGCCAGGGCGCCGAGCAGCGGCAGCAGCCACAGCTCGCCGGCCGCCGACAGGCCGGCGGCGCTCACGCGCCCCCCCGGCGCCGCCGCGGCGTACCAGGCGAAGGCCGGAAGCGCGCCGAGGGCCGCCCCGAGCGCCATCAGCGCGCCCCCGGCCGCCCGCCCGATCATCCCCCGCCCCCCGGGCCGGCGGGCACCCTGCGGAACACCATGACGCCGCCCTCGTCGAAGACCAGCCGCATGTCCGGGCGGTTCCGCAGCCGGGCCACCTGGACCGCGTGGCCGACCGGCAGGAGGCGGTCGCCGAGGTAGGGGCGCTCGGTGTCGACGATCACCCAGTTCGCCTCGTCGATGACCGGGAAGGTGAAGATGCGCTCGCGCTCGGACAGGTGCGAGCCGATCAGGTTGTCGGCCGAGACCGGCACGCCGTCCGGGATCAGCGCGACGGCGCGCGCGGCCGCGGCGGCGTGGGCGCCCGTCCGGAACTGCTCGGTGCGCTCGTCCGAGCCGACCGCCGGCACCGCGCCCCACCAGGGCACCGGCCCGAGGTACACGCCCGCGGCGAGGACCACGGCGACCCAGCCGGCGGCGACCGCGCCGTCGCGCTCGAGGGCCCGGACGAGCCACGCCGGCCGCTCGGCCCGGCGCAGCCGGGCGAGCCCCAGGATCGCGGCGGCGACCAGGAAGGGCACGATCACCGCCACGTACTGGAACTCGATCGAGTACTGCGGGAACCAGTCCGCCAGCACGTTGATGAGCACCTCGGGCAGGGCCCCGGCCGCGAGCAGCGGCGCGAGCAGCGACAGGAACGCGAGCGGGGCGAGCAGCGCGACCAGGTAGCTGAGGCGATCGTAGGAGGCGACGAGCTCGGCGGCCTCCCAGGGCCTGGTGAGGAGGGTGCGGGTCACGCCCGCCCCGTCGTCGCCGAGGCTGCCGTAGCGGTTGACGAAGGCCGAGCCGTGGCCCTCGTTGAAGTGGGGGATGACCACCAGCACGGCGACCGCGACCCACGCCAGCGACGCCGCGGCCAGGGCGGCCCCGTAGCGACGCCCCAGCCCCCGGACGACCATCCAGACGCCCAGCACCGCGAGCGCGAGGCCGACCTCCTCCTTGGTCAGCGCCGCAAGGACCGCGAAGACCGTCAGCAGGGCGTAGCGCCGCTCCTCGGCGGCCCAGATGCAGAAGAGCAGCAGCGGGGCGGCGAGCGTGACGGGGTGGAACTCGGTCAGGGTCGCCCACTGCAGGGGCGGGTAGAGCAGGTAGACCGCCGCCGCCGCGACGGCGAGCCGCTCGTCGCCGAGCCAGCGCCGCCCCAGCCAGTAGGCGGGCAGGGCACCGGAGGCCACGATCAGGGCCTGGGCAACCAGCAGGGACTGCGGGAGGGCGCCGGTCCAGGTCAGCGGCGCGAACAGCACGAGGATCGGGTCGACGTGCGCCCCGAGGCGCACGAACTGCTCCCCGGCGATGTCCGTGGTCTCGAGCGGGCGCCCCTGGGCGGTGCTCCAGACCGCCTGGGCCATGTTCCCCAGGTCGAAGCGGCCGGTCCAGAAGGCGTCGTGGCGGCGGAGCGACAGGTAGGAGAAGAGGCCGGCCCAGGCCGCCGCGAGGCCCAAGACGGCGGCCAGCGGCCAGCGGGGCCAGGCGGCGCCCCGCGCCCTCCACGGGGTGCGGGGCAGCTGGCGCGGGACCGGGGGCGCCGAGGTCACCGGCGCCTCCGCTCGAGGAGCACCACGCCGCCGATGAAGGCGAGCTCCACCACGCTCAGCACCAGCCGCGAGCCCACCGAGAGGGCGACGGCCACGCTGCCGGGCAGGTTCTGGGCCAGGGCCAGGGCGAAGGCGCCCTCGCGGATTCCGAGCCCCGACGGGAAGATGAAGGCGATCATCGAGACCGCGAACGAGAGCAGGAAGGCGAGGCCCACGAAGGCCGGGCCCCCCGCCTCGGCGCCGGCGGCCGAGCGCACCAGCAGCCAGATGCCGACCCCGCCGAGGGCGGCGATGGCCGTGTACCAGCCCAGCAGCCCGAGCAGCGGCCGGGTGGCCAGCAGGCGCGGCAGCGGCTCGCGCCCGGCCTTGCGCAGCACCCAGGCCGAGGCCGGCCCGAACAGGCGCGGGTGCAGGAGCACCAGGCCGAGCGGCACCAGCACCAGCAGCCAGCGGCGCGCGTCGCCGCTGCCCGAATAGGCCGCGAGCCAGATCACCCCCGCGGCCGCGGCGACGCCCAGGCTGAGCGCCTGCTCGTAGACCGTCGCCGCCAGGGTCGCGCGCCGCGGGACGCCCCGCTCGTGGCTCAGGACCACCCGCCCGAGCACCATCAGCACGTTCCCCGGGACGTAGCGGCCCAGCAGGGAGCGGGCCCAGATCGACAGGGTCGCCAGCGCCGGCGGGCCGGGGTGGTGGAGGCGGTCGATGATCGCGCCGTAGCCCAGGGCGCTGGCGGCGTAGAAGGCCAGGAGCACGAGCACGCCCAGCACGAGGAGCCAGGGCTCCAGGTCCCAGTCGTAGGACGACACGGTTGACCAGCCGTTGACCAGCGCCCAGGCCAGGAAGCCCAGCACCAGCAGGCCGGCGGCCAGGCCCCCCCAGCGGCGCAGGGGGCTGCGCCCCGCCACCGCCGGCGCCGCCCCGGTCCCGTCAGCCGGCCGGGCCATGGCGCCGCGCGGTGGCCAGCAGGCCGTGGTAGCCGGGCCGGCGGCCGACGAAGGCCGAGTCGATCTCCAGCGCCGCCCGCACCAGCCGGGCGGCCGCCCGCGGAGGCGGGCCCCCGGTCGCGCGGCCGCCGCCGGCCTCGAGCCGGCGGCGCAGGGCGCGGCGGTAGACCTGGCGGTGGTAGAGGCCCGTGAGCGGGAAGCCCCAGCCCTGGACGACGGGGTCGGCGAAGCCGGCCGCGCGGATGCGCGCCTCGAGCGTCGCCGCGTCGTAGCGGCGCCGGTGCCCCGCCCAGCGGTCGGTCCAGTCGTAGCGGTAGGGGTTCGCCGGAACGGTGACGACGAGCAGGCCGCCGGGGCGCAGGGCCCGCGCCAGCTCCGCCAGGGCCGCGGCGTCGTCGTCCAGGTGCTCCAGCACCTCGGCGCAGACGGCCGCGTCGAAGGCGTCGTCGGGCAGGGCGAGGCGGGCGGCGTCGCCGCAGATCACGGGGTTGCCCTCCTCGGCGCCCCGGGCGCGCAGCGCGGAGCGCACCCAGTCGCAGAGCTCCTCGCTCGCGTCCACCGAGGTCACTCGGAGCCCGGCGTCCACGAGCTTCAGCGTGAGGGTGCCGGCGCCGGCGCCGGCGTTCAGCACCTCCGGCCCCGGCAGGGCCGGGAGCAGGCGGCGCAGGATCAGCGCCTCGCGGTAGTCGTGGCGGGGGCCGAAGAGCTCGGGCGCGTCGCCCCAGTCGTGCGCGCCGGGCTCGGAGGCGCTTGGGCTGGTGCTCACGACGGTCAGGTTAGAGAGACACGAGGGGGCGGAGGGCCTCCCGCAGGCGCGCGGCCACCGCCGCCGGCGTCCCGCGCTCGAGGTAGACGGCGCGCCCGGCCGCACCGAGGCGCGCCCGCAGGTCCGCGTCGCCGGCCAGCCGCGCCAGCGCGACGGCCAGCGCGCCGGGGTCGCCCGCGGGCACGAGCAGCGCGCTGCGGCCGTCCTCCAGCACCTCGCGGACGGCCGGCGTGTCGGCGGTCACCACCGGGCGCCCCGCCGGCCATCGCCTGCCAGACCTTGTTGGGCACCACCCGGGCGGCCTTCGCGCTCTCGCCGAAGACCCCCAGGCAGATGGCCGCCCGGCCGACCTCGGCGCCGAGGGCCTCGTAGGGCACCCAGCGCTCCCAGCTGAGGCCCTGCGGCCGGTCGCGCGCGAGCTCCCGCTCCAGCCAGGGGCCGAGCTGGCCGTCGCCGATCAGGCGCACGCGCGGCGCCCCGGGCCGCCGCGCCGCCTCGAGCACCGTGGCCACCCCGTGCAGCGGGGCGAGCTTGCCGTAGAAGAGCGCGACCGGGGGGCCGTCCGGCTGGGGCAGGGCTGGGAAGCGATCCGGCTCGGCGCCCACGGGGACCACGGCGAGCCGCGCCGACGGCACGCCGAAGCGCGCGGCCAGCCAGTCGGCCCCGGCCGCCGTGTCGGCGACGACCAGGTCCGCGGCCGCCAGGGTGGCGCGGTCGACGCCCGCCAGCGCGGCGCCGGCCAGCCGCCCGGCGCGGGCGCGGTCGCCGGCCAGCGTGTCGGCCAGCGAGATCATCATGTTGACGGCCAGCGGCACCCGCCGGGCCCGCGCGACGCACCAGGCCGGCAGGGCGTCCGGCTGGGCCGGGTACCCGGCGACGATCGCGTTAACGCCCGGCTCGCGCGCCCCCTCGACCGCCAGGGCGCCCCAGGCGCCGGCGAATCGCCCGAGCGTGCGGGCGAGCGGGAGCGGCCGCAGGAACGCGCCCGCCTTGTGGCGCTCGCGCTCCCAGACCGGCCGGTGGCATTCCACCACCTCGACCCCGTCCTCGCGAAGCCCCTCGATCAGGACCCGCCCCCGGGGATAGTCGCGCTCATATGTCCCGAGCCACATGAGCCTCATCGATGACAGCGATCCGTGGTTGCGGTGGTGTTGACCTTCCCGGCGCCCGCCCCGCCGAAGGCGGTGCGCCGGTCTGCCGGAGGCCCCGGCCAGGGGCCGGAGGCGCGCATGGCCGCCCGCAAGAGGCGGCCATCCGCTTCTAACGAATCACGCGCTCCACGCGGGACCGGGCCTCCTCGTCCTGGGGGCGGAGGTGGTAGCGCTGGATCATCTCGCTGACCAGACCGATGGTGAACAGCTGGACGCCCACCACGATCAGCAGCACCCCCAGGAGCAGGAGGGGGCGGCCGCCGATCGCCTCACCGGCCAGCCGCAGGATCGCGAGGTAGGCGCAGATGACGACGCCGGTGACGATGAACAGCATCCCCACGCCGCCGAAGAGGTGCATCGGCCGCTGGCGGAAGCGCCCGATGAAGAGGATGGTCAGCAGGTCGAGGAAGCCCCGCAGGTAGCGCTCGAAGCCGTACTTGCTGCGCCCGTGGACGCGGGGGCGGTGGTTGACCGGGATCTCGCTCACGCGGAAGCCCTCGGCGGCCGCGAGCACCGGGATGTAGCGGTACTGGTCGCCGGTGAGCGCGAGCGACTCGACCACCTCGGAGCGGTAGGCCTTGAAGCCGCAGTTGAGGTCGTGGAGCCCCAGCCCGGACATGCGCGAGGTCACGCCGTTGAAGACCCGCGAGGCGGCGCGCTTGCCGGCCGGGTCCTGGCGGTCGCGCTTCCAGCCGCTCACGAGGTCGGCCCCCGCCTCGAGCTCGGCGAGCAGGCGGGGGATCTCGGTGGGGTCGTCCTGGAGGTCGCCGTCGATGGTGACGATGGCGTCGCCGCGGGCCTCGCGGAAGCCGGCCATGAGCGCGGCGGCCTTGCCGAAGTTGCGGCGCAGCCGGACGACGATGACCTCCGGCTCGCGGGCGGCCAGGTCGGCGAGCGCCTCGGAGGTCCCGTCGGTCGAGCCGTCGTCGACGAAGAGGACCTCTGACCGGCGGCCCAGGCCACGCAGCACGCCCAGCAGCTCGTCGCAGAGCGGGCGCACGGACTCGCGCTCGTTGTAGACCGGGACGACCACGGAGACGAAGGCGAGGCGGGCGGCCAACCGGCCGATCCTACCAGCGGTCCGGCGGCTCCCCGCGCGACGACGGCCCGCGGTCGATCTGCACCCGGATGCGGGGCGGGCGGCGGCGGCGGGGGGCGTCCCGGTCGGCGACAGGGCGCCCTTGCCCGCCCGGAACGCGACCAGCGCGGCCAGCGACCAGAGGCAGCCGCCGATCAGGCAGGCCATGACCACGCCCGGAGCGCCGCGGGACCCGTCCAGCGCCGTCGCCAGCAGGTACCAGAGGGCGAACACGGGGTTGGAGTCGAGCCGCCCGGCGGTCGCCACGGCGAGGGCGATCACCGGGGCGAGCGCGATCGCCGCCAGCACGGCGACGTGCCAGCGGCGCCTGGCCGAGGTCGCCACGAGGGCGGCGTGCGCCGCCGGCAGCGCGATCACCAGCGCGTAGGGGCTGATGAGCCAGAGGACGACCAGCAGCAGCGCCAGGGCGGCCAGGGCGGCGGCGGCCTCGGCCGGCGGCGTCGCCCCCACCCGGCGGATGCGCCGCCGCGCCCACCACCACGCCGCGGCGCCGGCGGCGACCGTCAGCACGAGCCCGAGGCCGGCCGCCGCCCCGAACGAGGCCTCGGCCGGCAGGGGCGGCTCCCCGGCGGCGGGGCGGGGGAGGATGCCGGCCAGCGACAGCAGGTAGCCGGCCGCGAGCGCGGCGAGCGGCGGGGCGGCGCGCAGGCCGACCGCGCGCAGGCCGTCCGCCAGCGAGACCCTCGCGCGGCGCATGCGCGCCAGCGCGTCGATGGCGCAGACGATGATCGGCAGGGCGAGCAGCAGCAGCGCCAGCCGCACGACGGTCGGCCGCAGCAGCTTGCCGGCGAGCTCCAGGCCGCCGTCGGGCGCCGGGACCTGGGGGCTCGCGTCGAGCGTGCCCAGCAGGTCGTTGGCCGCGCTGGCGACCAGCGCGAGGCGGTCGGCGGTCGGCTCCGCCCCCGGCCGCAGGGGCGACTCGCCGCGGCCCGAGAAGGTCACCGCGGGCAGGTCCCCCGCGATCGCCGGGCCCTGCTCGCCGAAGGTCTGGGGCACCGCCATGCGCAGCAGCTGGCCCCCGAGCGAGGGCGCGCCCTCGCTGCGCCCCCCCGCCCGCTCGACCGAGCGCTCCGCGAGCAGGCCCAGGCGCAGGGCCTGGCGGTCGGTGCGGCCGTCCGACCACAGGTGGACGGCGTCGCCCGCCACCTCCCCCGGGGCGTCCAGGACGATCGCCGCCGCGATCGGGAAGGACGAGAAGCGGTCGAGGAACCAGCGCAGGCCGGCGTTGCCCACCGTGCTGCCGTCGGTCGAGACGAACAGGTGGGGGCGCTGGTGGCGCGAGGTCGCCGACGCGCGGGCCAGGCTCAGCATCACCGCCGTCGAGCTGGTGCCCGCCGAGACCCCCGACGGCGTGTCGCGGGGCGCGACGACAAGGATGCCGGGCCGGGTGCGGCCCACGGCCGCCCCGGGCACCACCAGGTAGAGGTTGTGCAGCCGCACCTGCTCGCCGCCGTCGTCGGCGACGAGGTCCTGGACCTGCACGCGCCCGGCCGCCCCCGGAACCTGCGCCAGCTGGCCCTGGATCCAGCGCGAGGCGGCCTGGTCGGGCCCCGACCCGGGCGGCCGCTCAGGCGCGATCGCCGCGAGCTGGCTGTTGATCTCGAGCGCCGCCTCGCCGTCGATGGTGGAGGGCAGCGGCGGCTCGGGACCTGAGTCCGGGGTCTCGAGGGTCAGCAGCGCGACCACGAGGGCGACGCCCGCGACCAGCCAGCAGGTGCGATAGAGGCGGGCGTTCAGCACGGTCGGCGGTCCGCCGTCGGGCACGGCGGGGGCGGATAGAGTGTCACACGCGCCCCACGCGCCCGGGGCTCGCACACGGCATGGGGGTCCCCGCGTGATCCGCAGCGTCAACGTCGGCCACAAGTCGCTGGCCGACTACCACAGCATCGTGTCCCGCGACCTGATGGCCGACATCAGGTCGCTCGCCGGTCCCCTCGAGGGCAAGCGGGTCCTCCACGTCAACGCCACCAGCTTCGGCGGGGGCGTCGCGGAGATCCTCTACAGCCTGGTCCCCCTGATGAACGACGCCGGGCTGAAGGCCGACTGGAAGGTCATGTACGGGCGCGACGAGTTCTTCCACGTCACCAAGCAGATGCACAACTCGCTGCAGGGCGACCCCCGCGAGCTGAGCGACGCCGACAAGGCGATCTTCGAGAAGTACAACCTGATGAACGTCGGGGGCCTGTCCGACGAGTACGACTTCATCGTGATCCACGACCCCCAGCCGGCCGCGTTCCGGATGCACGCGGCCGAGAACGGCGCCAAGTGGATCTGGCGATGCCACATCGACCTGTCGACGCCGAACCCGCAGGTGCTCGACTTCCTGCTGCCGATGCTGGAGCAGTACGACCTCTCGGTCTTCCACATGGCCGGGTACATCCCGCAGGGCGGCCAATCTGCCCGACCCCGTGGTGATGCCCCCCGCGATCGATCCGCTCGCGCCGAAGAACATGTCGCTGTCGCCGGAGGACGCCGCCTACATCGTCGACCAGTTCGGGCTCGACATCGAGCGTCCGCTCATGCTCCAGGTCTCGCGCTTCGACCCCTGGAAGGACCCGCTCGGCGTGATCGACGCCTACCGCATCGTCAAGGAGCGCTTCCCCGACCTCCAGCTCGCGCCTGGTCGGCTCGATGGCCACCGACGACCCCGAGGGCTGGGAGTTCTTCCAGAGCACGATGGACTACGCCGGGGACGACCAGGACATCTACATCCTGTCCAACCTCAACAACGTCGGCGCGGTCGAGGTGAACGCCTTCCAGACCCAGGCGGACGTCGTCGTGCAGAAGTCGATCAAGGAGGGCTTCGGCCTCACCGTGACCGAGGCGCTCTGGAAGGCGCGCCCGACGGTGGCCGGCAACGTCGGCGGCATCCCGCTGCAGATCGTCGACGGCGAGACCGGCTTCCTGGTCAACTCCCCCGAGGAGACCGCCCAGCGGACCATCCAGCTGCTCGAGGACCGCGAGGAGGCGCGCGCGATGGCGCGGCGCGGCAAGCAGCACGTCCGCCACGACTTCCTGACGCCGCGCCTGCTGCGCGACTGGCTCGGCATCTTCACGAGGCTGTCGGAGTCCTGACATGGGCCGCGCGGCGCCGCTGATCCTGGTCTCGAACCGCGGCCCCGTGACCTTCGCCCAGCGGCAGGACGGGGAGCTCGAGCGCCAGCGCGGCGGCGGCGGGCTGGTGACGGCCCTGATGGGCCTGACCGAGCACTCGCCCGCGCTGTGGATCTCGGCGGCGATCTCCGACGGGGACGAGGAGGTCGCGAGGCGCGCCGGCGGCGGCAGCTTCGAGCTCCCCGGCCTCGGCACCGACACCCGCGGCCGCTTCGTGACGATCGACCACGCGACCTACCACGCCTACTACAACGTGGTCGCCAACCCGATGCTGTGGTTCATCCAGCACTACCTCTGGGACCTCAGCAACGCGCCCGACCTGCGCCTCGAGGAGAAGGACGCCTGGGAGAACGGCTACCTCGCCGCCAACGCCGCCTTCGCCGACGCGGTCGAACGAGGAGCTGGCCGACGACCCCGACCGGGTGGTGATGCTCCACGACTACCACCTCTACACCGCGCCCGAGGGCATCCGCGCCGAGCACCCGCACGCGTTCCTGCACTTCTTCGTGCACATCCCCTGGAGCCAGCCGGACTACTGGCGGATCCTGCCGCCGGAGGTGCGCGAGGCGATCCTGCGGGGGCTGCTGGCCAACGACATCATCGCCTTCCACACCCGGCGCTACGCCCGCAACTTCCTCCTCTGCTGCGAGGACCTGCTCGACCTGGCCGTGGACTACGAGCGCCTCCAGGTGCGCTGGCAGGGCCGCGACGTCTGGGTGCGCCACTACCCGATCTCGGTGAACGCCCCGATGTTCGAGGAGCTGGCCCGCTCCCCGGAGGTCGCCGACGAGGAGGGGCCGATGCTGCGCCGGCGCCGCCAGTACCTGGTGGTGCGCGTCGACCGCACCGACCTCTCGAAGAACACCCTGCGCGGCTTCAAGGCCTTCGACGCCTTCCTCGACCGGCACCCCGAGTTCCACGAGGACATCACCTTCTTCGCCCTCCTGCAGCCCTCGCGCCAGGACGTCGACGAGTACGTCGAGTACCTGAGCAAGATCGAGGACGTGGTCAGCCACATCAACACGAAGCACGGCAACACCGACTGGATGCCGATCGACCTGCGCATCGAGAGCAACATCCACCGGGCCGTGGCGGCCTACAAGCACTACGACGTGCTGGTGGTGAACCCGATCTACGACGGCATGAACCTGATCGCCAAGGAGGCGCCGCTCGTGAACGAGCGCGACGGCGTGATCATCCTGTCCGAGAACGCCGGCGCCCACGAGGAGCTGGGGTCGTTCGCGATCTCGATCAACCCGTTCGACGTCGACGCCCAGGCCGAGGCCCTCCACCGCGCGCTGGTGATGCCGGCCGACGAGCGCGCCGACCGCATCCGCGAGATCAAGCGCATCGTGCGCGAGAACGACGTCGGCAAGTGGCTGTCGGCCCAGCAGGCCGACATCGCCAAGAAGCGCACGGCCGACCGGCGCCGGGCCCAGCGCGCCAGGGCGTAGGCGGCGTGGCCGAGCCCCGGCTCACCCACCTCGACGAGCGCGGCCAGGCGCGGATGGTGGGCGTGGGCCACAAGCCGCCGGTCGGCCGCCGCGCGGTCGCCGAGGCGCTGGTGCGGATGGCCCCGGCGAGCGCGCGGGCGATGGCGGAGGGGGCGCTCCCCAAGGGCGACGCGGCCGCCGTGGCCCGGGTCGCGGGCATCCTGGCCGCCAAGCGCACGCCCGAGCTGGTGGCGCTCTGCCACCCGCTGCCGCTCGACCGGGTGGCGGTGGAGGTGGCGGTCAACGCGGAGGCCGGCGAGGTGCGCATCACCGCGACGGTCGAGACGACCGCGCGCACCGGCGTCGAGATGGAGGCGCTCACCGCCGTCGCGGTGGCCGCCCTGAACGTCTACGACCTCGTCAAGGGGATCGACCCCGGGATCGTCATCGACGGCGTCCGCCTCCTCGAGAAGACGAAGGGCGAGCCGTGACGCTACGGGTCGCCGTGGTCACGGTCTCGGACCGCTCCGCCGCGGGCGAGCGCGAGGACCGCTCGGGGCCGGAGCTGGCGCGGGCCGTGGAGGCCTCGGGGGCCGAGGTGGTCCAGCGCGAGGTCGTGCCCGACGACCGCCACCGGCTCGCGACGCTGCTGCAGTCCCTCTGCGACGCGCCGGGCGCGCCCGACCTCATCCTCACGACCGGCGGGACCGGCCTGGGCCCGCGCGACTGCACCCCCGAGGCCACCCGCGCCTCCTGCGAGCGCATGGTCCCCGGCATCGCCGAGACGATCCGGGCCCGCTCGCTCGCCGTCACCCCGCACGCGATGCTCTCGCGCGCCGAGGCGGGCGTGCGGCGGGCCACGCTGATCGTGAACCTGCCCGGCTCGCCCGGCGGGGCGCTGGACGGCTGGGAGGTCGTGGCGGAGGTCGCCGGCCACGCGAGCGCCCAGCTCCGGGGCGGCGACCACCCGGCCGGCGGCCCGCCACCCGCGGGCGTTGGAGGCCCCTCGGCCGCGGAGTAGGTTGCCCGCCATGGTGCACCCCGGCCTGGAGCTGTCCGCGATGGGCGCCGTGCGCCCGCCGACCGACGCGGTGCTGGCGGCGGCCCAGCGGCGCGAGCAGCAGGGCTTCGACGCCATCTGGTGGGCCGACCACCTGCTCCACTGGTTCCCCCTCTCGATCTGGACGCCGGACCTGGTCCCCCAGGCGGCCGCCCAGCGCAGCCCGCACATCTGGTTCGACCCGGTGCCGGTGGTGGCCGCCGCCGCGGCGGCGACCAGGGACATCCGCCTCGGCATCGGCGTCACCGACGTCGTGCGCCGCCACCCCGCCTCGCTCGCCCAGACCGCGCTCACCCTCGACCACCTCACCGGGGGGCGCTTCCTCCTCGGCGTCGGGTCGGGCGAGGCGCTCAACCTGAAGCCCTTCGGCGTCGCCAACGAGCGGCCGCTCTCGCGCCTGGAGGAGGGCCTGGAGGTCATGCGGCTGCTGATGGCGAGCCCGGACCCGGTCGACTTCCAGGGCGAGCACTTCAGCCTGCGGAGCGCCTCGCTGGGCCTTCGCCCGGTGGGCGACCGGCCGCCCCCGCTCTGGATCGCCGCCCACCGGCCGCGCGGGCTCGCCCTCGCCGGGCGGCGGGCCGACGGCTGGCTCCCCCTGGCCACCGACCCGGACGAGTACGCCGGCATGCTCGCGCAGGTGCGGGAGGCGGCGGCGGCCGCCGGCCGCGCCGAGGCCATCACGCCCGGCCTCTACGCGCGCATCGTGGTCGCCGAGACCCGCGAGGAGGCCGAGGCCGCGATCGACGGCTCGCTGCTCATGCGCTTCATCGCGCTGACGCGCCCGGCCGAGGCCTTCGCCGCCCGGGGCGCGGAGCACCCGCTCGGCCGGGGCGCGTTCGGGCTCACGACCTTCATGCCGACGGCGTACAACCGCGCCGAGGCGCTGCGCCTGGCCGAGTCGGTGCCGCCCGAGGTGGTCCGCGACGCGGTCGTCTACGGGACGCCCGACGAGGTCGCCCGCGCCGTCGGCGCCTTCGTCGAGCGTGGCGCCCGTCACGTCCAGCTCACCAACATGACCCCGCTCGCCGCGCCGGCGATGGCGGCCGCCAGCGAGGCGCTGCTCGCCGACACCGTCGTCGCGCTCCGGGCGGGCGCACCCGCAGGCGGGTGAGCCGGCGCCCGCTGGCCGTCGCCCTCGCCCTGGCGGCGGGCGCGGCGCTCGCCGCCGCGCCGCCGGGGGCCGGCGCGACCCGCACCCTCACGCTGGAGGGCTGGCACGACCGCGCGCTCGCCTTCAGCGGCCGCACCCTGGTCTGGACCGAGGCCGCCACGGTGCGCGTCGACCCGCGCCGCATCCGCGGGGCGCCCCCCGGGGCCCAGCGCTTCGACTACTACCGCGCCGACGTCTCGCGCGCCCGCCTCGACCGGGCCTCGCGGCGCTTCGCGGGGCCGGCCGAGACGCCGGTCGCCGTGCGCACGAGCATCGCCCGGATGGGCTCGGGCACCCTCGCGCCCACGGGGGACGGCGGCTTCGTCGCGGTCCCGTCCTCGCACCCGGCTGCCGCCGCCCACCATCTGGTGCTGCGACGACGAGGGGATCGAGGCCGTGATCGACAGCGACGGCCGCGCCGGCGCGCCCCACACCGTCGCCGCGGCCTGGACCGGCAGCGCGGTGCGGTTCGTCCAGCTCGACGCCGCCGGGCGGCAGCTGCTTCGGGTGGGCGACCCGGCCGGCGGCGCCGTCCCGCCCCCCGCGGCGGCCGAGCCGGGAGCCGCGGACCTCGTGGCCGTCGCCGGCGGCGACCTGCGCGCGTGGGCCGACCCGGCCCAGCCCGCCCGGCTCCTCGTCACCCGCGACGGCGCCGGCGCCGCGCCCGCGGCGGTCGCCCTGCCGGGCCCGGCGGTGCGGGTCTGGGCCGCCCCCGGCCTGGTGGCCGTGCTGTCGCGGGCCGGCGGCGGGATGGCCGTCACCCGCGTCGACGCCGGCGCCGGCGCGCCCCGCGCCCGCCGCCTCTGGACCGGCGGGCGGGCGCCGGCCGTCGCGGTCGGCGGGGGCACGCTGGCGATCGCCGACGGGCGGCGCGTGCTGGCCTCGCGGACCGGCCGCGTCGCCCTGCGGCGGGTGACCACCGCCCGCAGGCGCGTCGACGCGATCGGCGCCGACGGCGCCCGCCTGGCCTGGGTCGAGCGGGGCCGCAAGCGGGGGCTGCGGGTGGGCGTGCTGCGGCTGGCGAGGCTGCGGGTGAGGGCCCTCCTCGCCCTGGCGGTCCTGCTCGCGGCGGCGGCGGGGGCGTCGGCCGCGCCGATCGTCTCGCTCCAGGACGACAACCTGGTCAACGTGAGCGGGCCGGCGCTCGAGGCGCGCATGGACGCCCTGGCCGCGACGGGGACCCGGGCCACCCGCGTCAACGTGCTCTGGCGGGAGGTCGCGCGCACCCGCCCGGCCGACGCGCGCAACCCCGCCGACCCGGCCTACGACTGGAGCCGCTACGACCAGATCGTCCGCGGCCTGACGGCGCGCGGCATCGCGGTCCTGCTCGACTTCTACCTCACGCCGGAGTGGGCCTCTCGCAGCGGGGCGGCCGCGGCGGCGCCGCGGGCGGCCGACGGCGCCCGCTTCGCCGGCGCGCTCGCCCGCCGCTACTCGGGCGCCTTCGCCGGCCCCGGCGGCGCGCCCCTGCCCGAGGTGCGGCGCCTCGAGGTCTGGAACGAGCCCAACCTGCCGGGCTTCTGGATGCCCCAGTGCCGGCGCGGGCGCGGCGGGAAGGCCCTGCTGGCCTCGCCGCGCGCCTACGCCGCGCTGCTGGCCGCCTCCTACCGGGAGATCAAGGCGGCCAACCCGCGGGCGGTGGTCGTGGGCGGGGTGGCGGGGCCCGCGGGCAGCTCGCCGACCGCCTGCCCCAAGGACGGCCGCGCCGCGGTGGGCAGCCTCGACTTCGCCCGCCTGGTTGCGGACGAGGGCCCGCCGATCGACGCCTGGAGCATGCACATCTACCCCATCGGCTCACCGCTGCAGGCCTTCTTCGTGCCCTCCTGGAGCACCCTGCCCCAGGTCATCCGGCAGGTGGATAGGCTTGCGCCCGGCGCGCCGATCCACGTCACCGAGACGGGCTACCACACGTCGTACAACCGATTCCACCGCTACTTCGTGAGCGAGGACCAGCAGGCGGCGTGGGTCGACGAGACCCTCGTCGCGGCGTCCCGGAGCCCGCGCGTGCAGCTCGTCACCTGGTTCAACTTCCAGGACAACCCCCGCTGGACCGGCGGGCTCCTGCGCGCCGACGGCACCCGCAAGCCCGCCTACCCCCGCTTCGCCGCCGCCGCGGCCGCGTACCCGCCCCCGCCGGGGTGGGCTCCGTGAGCGAGCCGGGGCGCCTGGGCCAGGTCCAGGCCTACTACGACCGGCTCGCCCCGCGGCTCGTCGCGGTCGAGGGGCGCAACTGGCACCTGCAGAGCCGCATGGCGCTCGTCCTGGAGACCATCGACCGCCACGGGCGGGCCGGCGGGCGGGTGCTCGACGTGGGCTGCGGCACCGGCTTCCTGCTCGAGCGCCTGGCCGGGCGCGGGTACTCGGGGATCGGGGTCGACCTCTCGCCCGAGTCGGTGGCGCACGCCGTCCGGCGACTGGAGGAGATCGGCGCCGCGGACCGGCTGACCGCCGTCGTGGGGAGCGCCTACGAGCCGCCGGAGGGCCCCTTCGACCTCATCTGCCTGACCGACGTGCTCGAGCACCTGGAGGACCCGCGCGCCTGCCTGCGGGCGCTCGCGTCCCGCCTCGCGCCGGGCGGCCTGGTCGTGGTCTCCACGCCCAACCGGCGCAGCCTGCCCGGAGCGCGGCGCTGGCTCGCCGAGCACGGGGTGCCCGGCATCCGGCTGAGCCTCGCCCCGGTGGACCGCTGGCAGACCTGGGTCGACCTCGAGAGCCACGGCGCCGCGGCCGGCCTGGTGCCCGTGTCGCGGCGGGGGATCTTCTTCCGGCCGGGGGGTCGGGTCGGATCGCAGATCGGCCGCCTCTACCGCTTCGGCGCGCCGAGGCGGGCTGAGCTGGCGCTGTCGCGCACGCCGGCCGGCCGGTTCGGCTTCTACATCTGCCTGGGGTTCCGGAGAATCTGACTTGAGCGACCGGCCGCAGGGCGACGGCCGCGCGCGCCGCGCGGGCGTGGTCGTCGCGATCGTCGCCCTCTTCGTCCTCGCCCTCGGCGTCTTCGTCCTCCCGTTCGCGTTCCCGACGCCGCCGCCGGTGGTCACCAGCTTCAACGCGACGCTGCTCTTCAGCCCCGACGGGGACGGCCGGCGGGAGGACGCGAAGGTCAACGTGCGCCTCAGCGAGGCCGCGGACGTCACGATCGAGATCCAGCGCGGCGGCGAGACCGTGCGCCGCCTCATCACCTCGCGCCGCGCGCCGCGGGGCTGGGTGCGCGAGGACTGGGACGGCCGCGACGACGCCGGCCGGCGGGTCCCGGACGGCACCTACGCCATCAAGCTGCGGGCGCGCGCCGGCCGCAAGCAGTTCAACACGACCCGCACGATCGTGGTCGACACCGCCCCGCCGAGGCCGGCCGAGATGGTCGTCGAGTCGGCGACCCTCGGGCCCCCCGGCGAGGGCGAGTGCCGGGTCACGTTCGCCTCGAACGACCCCGGGTCGGTCGTGATCGAGGCGGTGCGCGCCGGCGAGGACGAGCCGCTGCGGCGCCTGGGCCCGCGCCCGGTGCGCCCCGACCATCCGGTGCGCTGGCGCTGGGACGGCCGCCGCGCCGACGGCGGCATCGTGCCGCCGGGCCTCTACGACATCCGCGCCTCGCTCTTCGATGCGGCCCGCAACCGCGTCGTGCGCGAGCGCACCTGCTGGGTGGGCTACCTGGCGGGCCGGCCGCTGCCCGCGGAGGTGGCGCCGCGCGACCGCGTGGGCGCCGCCCTGCGGCGGACCGGCGGCGCCCGCCTCGCGACCACCGACGTGGTCACGCTCGCCCTCTACCGCCGCACCGGCACGCCGGGCGAGAGCCTCGGCGACCCGCTCGGCGCGCAGGTGGGCGGCGGCGCGCGCGGCCCGGCGAGCCGGGTGCAGGTGAGGATCCCGCCCGGCATCAACCCGTCCGCGCTGTGGCTCCTGGCCCGCACCGACGACGGCCTCGGCGCGGCCCTGGTGCCCCTGGAGGGCTCGCGGTGAACGAGGCGGCCCGCGAGGTCGCCACGTGCGCGGCCGCCTTCGCCGTGCTGGCGCTGCTGCTGCCGCTCCCGCGCCTGCGCAGCGAGGGCCAGCGCGCCGCCGCCATGGCGGTGCTGCTGGCCTCGTGGGCCGTGATGCTGGGCACGCTCGTGCCGGAGGACGACGCGCGCGACGGCCTCGACCGCCTGGCCTCGCCGCTGGCGGCGGGCGTCGCGGCCGTGGGCCTCGTCGTCGCGATCGCGATCGCGATCGTTGGCGTCCGGATCGTCCTGGCGCGGCCGACGGTCTGGTTCGTCCTCCTCGGGATCGCCCTGCCGATCCGCATCCCCGTCACCTTCGGCAGCCAGGAGGGCAACCTCCTCGTGCCCCTCTACGGGCTCATCCTGCTCGGCCTGGCGGCCTTCGTGTGGGGGCGAATCCGCGGTCGCATCACGGCCCCCGCGCCGGAGGGCCCGGCGGTCCTGAACGTCCCCCTCGCGGTCCTCGTCGCGTTCTTCCTGGTCTCCACGCTCTGGAGCGCGGACCCCGACGAGGCCGCGGTGAAGGCCGTCTTCTTCTACCTGCCGTTCGTGGTCCTCTACCTCCTGGTGCTGGCCTGGTGGCCGCGGGCGCGGGCGCTGGCGGCGCTGGCCGTCACGACGATCGCCGGGGGCGTCATCGCCGCCTGCGTCGGCCTCTGGCAGTACGCCACCGAGGAGATCTGGTGGAACGAGACCCTGCAGCAGGCCAACGTCTACAGCCGCTTCTTCCGCGTGAACGGGATCTTCTTCGACCCGAACATCCTCGGCCGCTACCTGGCCATCGGCATCCTCGCCGCGCTCGCGCTGGCCTGGGTGCGCCGCCGCCCGGCCGAGCTCGCGGCGCTCGCCGGGGCCGTCGCGATCATGGCCGCCGGCCTGCTCGTGACCTTCTCGCGCTCCAGCAGCCTGATGCTGCTCGTGGGGCTGGTGCTGCTCGCGGTGCGCGCGGTCGGGCCGCTCAAGACCGCCATCGGGACGGCCGCGCTGCTGCTCGTGCTCGGCGGGACGGCCATCGCGACCAACGCCAACGTGCGCCGCGCCGTCACGAGCGGCGACCGCCTCGAGCGGGTCAGCGAGGGCCGCTTCGACCTGATGGAGGGCGGCCTCGAGATCTGGCGCGACGAGCCGGTGACCGGCGTGGGGCTGGGCGGCTTCGAGACCCGCTTCGAGGAGACCCTGACCCCGCTGGAGCAGCAGCGCGTGCGGGTGGTCATCTCCCACAACGCCCCGATCACGGTGCTGAGCGAGACGGGCGTCGTCGGGGCCGCCCTCTTCGTCGTCCTCATCGTCTGCGCCGGATGGGCGGTGGTGCGCGGCTCGAGGGAGGAGGGCGAGGTCGGCTGGGCCCGCTGGACCCTCGGCGCGATGCTCGCCGGCATCCTCGTGCACAGCCTCCTCTACGCCGCCCTCTTCGAGGACCCCTTCACCTGGGTCATCGCCGGAGCCGCGGTCGCGCTCGCGGGGACGCGGCCCGTCGCCGTGGAGGCCACCCAGCCGATGCGGCCCGAGCCGGTGCCCGTCACGTGACCGGTCCCGTGCGGGTCCTGTGCCTCAGCAACATGTGGCCCGGGCCGGCCGACCCCGACTACGGGGCCTTCGTGTCCGACATGTGCGAGGCCCTCCGCGACCGCGGCCTGAGCGTCGCGGTCGCGGCCATCGACCGCCGCGCCTCCGGCCCCCTGCGCACGCCGGCCAAGTACGCGGCCCTGGCGCGCGAGGCGATGCGCGGGGCGGGCCGCGCCGACGTCGTCTACGCCCACTTCCTCTTCCCCACCGGCGCCATCGCCGCCGCGGCCTCGCGCCGGGCGCGGATCCCCTTCGTCGTGACCGCCCACGGCCAGGACGTGCGCAACCTCGACCGGCGCGGCCCGCGCCGGGCGACCGAGGGCGCCCTGAAGGAGGCGAGCGCGGTCGTGGCGGTCAGCGACTACCTCGCCGGCGAGCTGCGCGGGGCGGGCATCGCGCTGCCGCCGCTGCACGTGGTGAACATGGGCGTCGACCTGGACCGCTTCTCACCGGGCGACCGCGGGGCCGCGCGGGCGCGCCTCGGGCTCCCCGCGAGCGGGCCGCTGGTGGCCGCCGTCGGGGGCCTCACCGATCGCAAGAACCCGCTCACGCTGCTCCAGGCCTTCGCCCGCGTGCGCGCCCGCCGCCCGGACGCCCGCCTCGCCCTCGTCGGCGACGGCCCGCTCGCCGGCGCGGTCGACGCCGGCGCCCGGCGCCTGGGCCTCGCCGGGGCGCTGGTGCGCCCGGGCGCCGTGCCCCACGCGGAGGTCGCGGACTGGGTGACCGCCGCCGACGTCCTCGCGCTGGTCAGCCGGGTCGAGCCCCTCGGCATCGCCGCCCTCGAGGCGCTGGCCGCCGGCCGGCCGGTGGTGGCGACCCGCGCCGGCGGCGCGCGCGAGGTCGTCCCCGACCCGGAGGCGGGCCGCGTCGTCGACCCCGCCGACCCCGGAGCCATCGCGACCGCCCTCCTGGCGGTGCTGGACGACCCGCCCGCGCCCGAGGCCTGCCGGCGGGCCGCCCAGCCCCATTCGCTGGAGCGCCAGTCGGAGCGGGTCGCGGCGATCCTGCGCGACGCCGCCTCGGCCGGCCGCCCCGCGCGCTGACGCGCGCTACGCTGCCCGGTCGATGACGACGGACGCCCCCGCCCGGCCGGCGGCTGCGCGACCGAGCCCGTCCCCGAGCCCGGCGGTGATCGCGGTCGCGATCGGCGCCGTCGCCGCGGGCGCGCTCGCCGTCTGGCAGCCGGTCCCCGGCATCGCCCTCGCCCTGGTGCTGCTGATCGGCGCCCTGGTGCGGAACGTCCCGGTGCGGCGCCTGGCGCCGGTCCTGGTGGTGCTGACGGCCGCGGCGGCGATCGCCGGGCCGAACCTGGCGGCCCCGCCCGCCCCCTGGCTGTTCCTCTTCCGCATCCTGATCGTCCTGCTGGGGCTCGGCCTCGTCGGCTACCTGCTGATGGACGGCCGCCTGGCGCTGCCGGCCGGCCTGCCGCGCCCCGCCGGCCTGCTGGCGGTGTGGTTCGCCTGGACCGCGCTGTCGATCGGCTGGGCCGACGACGTGGTGGCGGCCCTCCGCTGGACGCTCTTCCTGGCGATGCTGGGCGGCCTGGCGATCGCCATCGCGCTCGTCTGCCGCAGCCCCCGTCGCGCCCGCATCCTCCTCTGGACCCTCTTCGGCGTCTTCGTCCTGGCGTGCCTGATCGCCGTCGCCGAGGTGGTCACGGGCCTTCACCTGCCCACGTTCCGCCAGGGCCGCGAGGGCCGGGAGGGCCTGATCGGCGTCGGCTCGCTGTTCGGCAACCAGAACAACTTCGCGACCTACCTCAGCCTCGCCCTCCCCTACCTGCTGGTGCTGCCCGTGGTGTTCCGCGACGCCCGCCTGAAGCTGCTGGGGTTCATCGGCGGCGGCGTCGCCCTGCTGTTCATCCTGGCGACGGGCAGCAAGTCGGGGCTGATCGCCGCCGGGCTCGTGATCCTCGGGCTGCTGGTGCTCGTCGGCAGCGACCGCCGGGCGCGCGGCCGCCTGGTCGTGGCCGGCGCCGTCGCCGCGCTGGCGGTGCTGCTGGTGGTGCCCGCGGTGCTGGGGAGCGGCCCGATCGAGCTCGACGAGCGCACAGTGACCAAGTTCGACTTCGGCCTCCTCACCGAGCAGCTCGAGAGCCAGGAGGGCTCGGGCGGCGTGCGCTCCTCGCTGCTGAGCGACGGCCTCGGGCTCGTCGCCGAGACCGACGGGCTGGGCGTGGGCGCCGGCAACGCCGAGGGCCAGGTCCGCAGCCTGGCCGACTTCCCGGGCGTCGCCAACCTCCACAATTGGTGGCTGGAGGTGCTGGTCAACGGGGGGATCGTCGGCTTCGCCCTCTACCTGGTCTTCTACCTGACCCTCCTGCGGCGCCAGGTGCGCGCCGCGCGGCGTACCGAGGATCCCTTCGTGCGCTACCTGGCGATGGCCGGGGCGCTGGCGCTGATCGGCTGGATCTTCGGCAGCATCGGGCCGTCAACCGCGATCCACTTCGCCCCGATGTGGATCGTCTTCGGGCTGAGCATGGGCGCGCTGATCCTGTGGCAGCGCTCCCGGGACGAGGGCGGGCGGGCGTGAGGGTCCTGATGCTCAGCCACATGTACCCGAGCGCCGTCAACCGGACCGCCGGGATCTTCGTGCACGAGCAGGTGCGGGCCCTCGCCGCGCTCGGGCACGACGTGCGCGTCGTCTCGCCGAAGGGCTGGGCGCCCCCGCTCCTGCCGCGCTGGCGCGCCTACCGCGAGGTGCCCGGGGTCGACGCCGTCGAGGGGGTCCCGGTGCTCTACCCCCGGGTGCTGACCCTGCCCGGCGCGCGCCTCGGCCACCGCAACGCCGACGCCATGCTCTGGGCGATCGCGCGCCCGCTGCGCCGCGTGTACCTGCGCTGGCCCTTCGACGTCGTCCACGCCCACATGCTGGTCCCGGACGGCTGGGCCGCGGCCCACATGGGCGCCGCCCTCGGCGTGCCGGCGGTCGCCACGGCCCACCGGGCCGACGTCCTCGACGTCCCCGCCCGCGGCCCGCGCAGCCGCGTCCGCGTGGCCGAGGCGGTCGCGGCCCTGGACCAGGTCTGCGCCGTCAGCGCCGTCATCGGCGAGGCGGCGGCGGCCATCGCGACGCCGCGCCGGCCGGTGGAGGTCGTCCCGAACGGCGCCGACGCCCGCGCCTTCGCCCCCCGCACGCCGGCCGAGGCGCGCGCGCGCCTGGGCCTGCCCGACGACGGCCCCATCGTGAGCTACGTCGGCAAGCTGGTGCCGCGCAAGGGCGTCGACACGCTGGTCGAGGCGATGGGGCTGCTGGGCCGCCGGGCCGCCGGGGCGCCCCTGCTGGTGGCCGCGGGCATCGGCGAGGAGCGTCCCGCGCTGGAGCGACGGGCCGCCGAGCTGGGGGTCGGCGACCGCGTCCGCTTCGTCGGCAAGGTCGCCCACGACGAGGTCGGCTGGTGGATGGCGGCCGGCGACCTCTTCGTGCTCCCGTCGCTCAGCGAGGGCCTCCCGACGGTGATCTGCGAGGCGATGAACGTGGGGCGGCCGGTCGTCGCCACCGCGGTCGACGGGACGCCCGAGATCGTGCGCGACGGCAGCACCGGGCTGCTCGTGCCCCCCGCCGACCCCGCCGCCCTGGCCGGCGCGCTGGCGCGCGTGCTCGACGAGCCGGGCCTCGCGGCGCGGATGGGCGAGGAGGCCCTGCGGGTCGGGCGCGAGCGGTACACCTGGGAGGCGAACGCCCGCCGCATGAGCGCGATCTACGAGTCGCTGGCCCGGTGAGCGGCCTGCCTCCGGCGGTGGTCCTGCAGGCGTCGGGGCCGAACGCCCTGGCGATCATCCGCAGCCTCGGGCGCACCGGCGTCCCCGTGATCGCCTGCGACCACGACCCGGCCGCCATCGGCCTGGTCTCGCGCTACTCGACCGCCGCGATCACGGCCAACCCGCTGACCGAGCCGGAGCGCTTCGCCGACGACCTGCTGGCGCTCGGCCGCGGCGCCGGGCGCGGCGGCGTGCTCTACGCGACCCACGACGAGGCCGTCGCCGCCCTGGGGCCGCGCCAGGCGGAGGTGGACGAGCTCTTCCGCCGCCCCTGGACGCCCTGGCCCGAGGTCAACGCGATCATGGACAAGGAGCACCAGCACCGGGTCGCCCGCGAGACCGGCTTCCCGGTGCCCGCGACCGTCGACCCCCGAGGACGACGGCGACCTCGAGGCCGCGATCCGCGAGCTGCGCTTCCCGCTCGTGCTCAAGCCTCGCAACGCCCCCGAGTTCCGCCACCGCTTCCGCGCCCACCTGCTGCGGGCCGACGACCCGGAGGAGCTGCGGCGGATGTGGGAGGAGATCGCGCCCTACCACCCCCAGGTCTGCGAGGTCATCCCCGGCGACGACTCGCACCTGTGGACCTACGGCAGCTACCGCGACGCCTCGGGCCGGGCGCTCGCGCCGCTTCACCGGCCGCAAGCTGCGCCAGTGGCCGGTCGGCTTCGGCGCGGCGCGCGCGGCCGAGGCCCACTGGGACCCCGACCTCGCCGACCGCTGCGACGCCCTGCTCGACGCGCTCGGCTACCACGGGATCTCGCAGGTGGAGGTCAAGCGCGACCCGCGCGACGGGCGCGACCACCTCATCGAGGTCAACGCCCGCGCCTGGCTCTGGATCGGCCTGGCGACGACCTGCGGCGTCAACCTGCCGCTCGCCTGCTGGCTGGACGCGATCGGGCGCCCGCGCACCTGGCCCGACGGCCACCTCGACGGCCGGCGCTGGGTGTCGCTGACGACGCACCTGGTCGGCAGCGCCGGCGAGCTGCGGCGGGGCGAGTGGTCGGCGCGGCCCTTCCTCGAGTCGCTGCGCCCGCCGGTCGAGGACGCCGTGCTCGACCCTGCGCGACCCGCGCCCCGCCTTCGCCCTCTACGAGCGCCACGCGCGCCGGCTGGCCGGCCGTGGCTGAGCTGCGCCTGCGCGCCGAGGGCTGCCGCCCGGCGTTCGCCCCGCGGGCGCGCTGGGTGCTCGAGACGCTGGCCGAGGGCCTCGGCCGCTCGCCGGCCTGGGTCGACGGCGAGGCCGATCTCGTCTACTCGCCCGGGCGCCCCCGGGACGGCGTCTGGATCCCGGCCGACCTCGGGGCCCAGGCCTTCTTCGAGGGCCCCGCGCCCTTCCCGGGCCCGGCCGTCCACCGCGCCGCCGGGCTGACGCTCCTGTTCCCGCCCGCGCACCCGGGCGAGCCGGTCCCGGGCGACCTGGTGGCGAGCGCCTTCTACCTGCTGGCCCGCTGGGACGAGCTGCGGGTGGCCGACCGCGACCGCTTCGGGCGGCTCCCCCTCGCCGCGAGCGCCTTCGGGCGGATCGACGGGCTCGACCTGGCCGACCCGCCGGTCGAGGGCTACCTCCAGGCGCTGCGCGCCGCGCTGCGCATCCCGCCGCCGACCCGCTGGGGCGTGGCCCTGACCCACGACATCGACCGCCTGCGCCGGCGCACGCCCCGGGGGCTCGCCGGGATCGCCCGCCGCCGCGGCCCCCGCGGCCTCGCCGCCGCCCTGGCCGGGCCCGACCCGTGGGACAACCTGCCCGACCTGCTCGAGACCACCTGGCGGCGGGGCCTGCGCTCCACCGTCTTCCTCATCGGCCGCAACCGCCACCGCCTCGACGGCACCCCGCGCCGCGTCTACGAGCGCGAGCGGCGCGACCTGGCCGCGGCGGTACGCGCCTCGGGCGGCGAGGTGGGTCTGCACGGCTCGTTCGCCGCGGCCGACGACCCGGCCGCGCTGGCCGCCGAGCTGGCCTCGCTGCGCGCCGAGGCCGGGCCGGTGGAGGGCGTGCGCTTCCACTACCTGCGCTTCCGCTACCACGAGACGTCCGCGCGCGCTCGAGCGGGCCGGCGTGGCGTACGACTCCAGCCTGGCCTTCAGCGAGGCGCCCGGGTTCGCCGCCGGCATCGCCCGCCCCTTCCGCCCCTGGCTGGTGGGCGAGGAGCGGCCGGCGCGCCTCACGCCTGCTGCCGCTGGCGGTGATGGACACGGCCCTGCACTCGCGCCTCGGGCTCGACGCCGAGGCCGCCCGCGAGCGCGCCCTGGCCGTGCTCGAGCGGGTGCGCCTGGCCGGGGGCCGGGCCGCGCTGCTGTGGCACAACACCTACCTGGCCGACGACCGCGCGCCCGGCTACGGGGCGCTCTGGGGCGAC
Source organism: Miltoncostaeaceae bacterium (assembly GCA_963808825.1). Classification (GTDB taxonomy): domain Bacteria; phylum Actinomycetota; class Thermoleophilia; order Miltoncostaeales; family Miltoncostaeaceae; genus DATAGF01. Next base: position 123,926 of record CAWEGW010000013.1, read on the forward strand.
CTGCTCGACGAGCTCGCGCGCGCGGGGCGCCGAGCTCGGCCCCGCCGGGGCGGCGGCGCCGGCGGCGCCGGGGGCCTCGCTCGCCGGGCGGCGGGTGCTCCACCTGACGTCGGTCCACCGCCCACGCGACGTGCGCATCTTCCACAAGGAGGCCCGGGCGGCCGCCGAGGCCGGGGCGCCGGGCGTGGGTCGGCGCCCCGCGCGAGCCGATCCGCGCGCGCCCGGCGGCTCGCGGCCGGGTGGCGCCTGGCCCGCGAGGCGCGCCGGCGCGACGCCGACCTCTACCACGTCCACGACCCCGAGCTGCTCCCCGCCGCCCTGTGGCTGGCGCAGCGCAGCGGGCGGCCGGTGGTCTACGACGCCCACGAGTACCTCGGCCAGACGGCCCGGACCAAGCGGTGGCTGCCGCGGGCGCTGCGGCTGCCGGCTCGCCCTGGGCCGCCGAGCGGGCCGAGCGGGCCGCCGCGCGGCGGCTGTCGGCCGTCGTGGCCGCCAACGAGGACCTCGCGGCGCGCTTCGCCGCCGCCGGCGCCCGCGCCGTGAGCGTGGCCAACTCCCCGTGGTCCGGACGCCTTCCCCGAGCCCGCGGCCCTCCCCGACGCGCCGGTGGCGCTCTACGTCGGGGGCCTGGCGCCCGCTGCGGGGCCTCGAGGTGATGCGGGCGGCCTTCCCCCTCGTCGGCGTGCCGGACGCCCGCCTGGTGCTCGCCGGCCCGGGCGACCCCGGCGCACTGCCGCCCGGGGCGGAGAGCCTCGGGCCGGTGGACCACTCGCGCGTGCCCGGCGCTGCTGGCCGCCGCGCGGGTGGCCTGGGTCCCGCTGCAGCGCCACGGCAACTACGATCGCGCCGTGCCGACGAAGCTCGTGGAGGCGATGGCCGCCGGACGCCCGGTCGTGGCCAGCGACCTCGGACGCATGGGCGCGATCGTGCGCGACGCCGGGTGCGGCCTGGTGGTGCCGCCCGCCGACCCGCGCGCCCACGCCGCCGCGCTCGGGCGGCTGCTCTCGGACGACGGCGACGCCGCCCGGATGGGCGCCGCCGGCCGCGAGGCGTTCCTCGCCGGACTCGGCTTCGAGGCCCAGGCGCGCGCCCTCACCTCCCTCTACGACGAGCTGCTGGCGCCGTGAGCCGGGTCCTCTACGTCTCGCAGTACTTCGTCAGCGCCGACCAGCCCGGCGGCGTCCGCCACTGGCAGCACACGCGCGCCCTCGCCCGCGCCGGCCACGAGGTCTCGGTCGTCACCTCCTACGTGCAGCACAAGGAGCGGACGGTCCCCGAGCGCTACCGCGGGCGGCGGATCGTGCGCGAGCGCGAGGACGGCCTCGACGTGTGGCGCACCTACTCGACGCCCGGCTACGGCCGCGACGTGCGCTCGCGCCTTGCCAGCTACGGGACCTTCGCCTGGTGGTCGGCGGTCGCCGGCGCGCGCGCGCCGAGGCCGGACGTGGTCGTCGCCTCGTCGCCCTCGCTGCCGTCGGCCGCGGCCGCGGCGGGCCTCGCCCGGGCCCGCGGCGCCCGCTTCCTGCTGGAGGTGCGCGGACCTGTGGCCGGAGTCGGCCGTCGCCATGGGCCTGATGGGCGAGGGGCCGGCGACGAGCGCCGCGCGCCGCCTCGAGGCCTACTGCTACCGGCGGGCCGACCGCATCGTGGCGCTGACCGAGGGCATCCGCGACGGCATCGTCGCCGGCGGGGTCCCGGCCTCGAAGGTCGTCGTCATCACGAACGGCGTGGACCTGGAGATCGGCAACGGGACGCGGCCGGCGCCCGCGCCGGTGCCCGACGACGCGTTCGTGGCCATGTACGTGGGCGCCCACGGCACCTACAGCTCCCTCGACACCGTGCTCGACGCCGCCGCGCGGCTGCGCGACGCGCCCGAGGTGCGGCTGGTGCTGGTGGGCAACGGCGACCGCAAGCCCGCCCTGGTGGCGGCGGCCCGCGAGCGCGGGCTGGACAACGTGGCCTTCGTCGACCCGGTGCCCAAGCGCGAGGTGGCGTCCTGGCTGGCCCGGGCCGACGCCTGCGTCCTGCCCTACCAGGACAACCCCCTCTTCGCCGGCGCCCTCCCGAACAAGGCCTTCGACTACCTGGGCGCCGCCCGGCCGATCGTCGCCTCCGCGCCCGCCGGCGAGCTCACCCGGATGGTCGAGCGGGCCGCCTGCGGGGTCGCCGTCCCGCCGGAGGACGGCCCCGCCCTGGCCGAGGCGATCCGGCGGCTGGCCGCCGACCGCGACGGCGCCCGCCGGATGGGGGAGGCCGGCCGGCGGTACGCCCTGGCCCACTACGACCGGGCGGCGCTGGCCGCGCGGTTCGTCGCCACGGTGGAGTCGCTTGCCTGAGCACGCTCACACCGTCCCGGGGCCGGTCGGCGGCCGCGCCAAGCGGGCGACCGACCTCGCGCTCGCCGTGCCGCTCGCGGTCGCGACCGCGCCGGCCATGGCCGCCATCGCGGTCTGGGTGCGGCGCGACTCGCCGGGCCCCGCGCTCTACCGCCAGCGGCGGATCGGCTACGCCGGGAGGCCCTTCACCCTCCTGAAGTTCCGCACGATGGTGGTCGGCGCCGAGGGGATGGGCGCCGGTCTCGCCGTCCGCGACGGCGACGACCGGATCACGCGCGCCGGGCGGCTGCTGCGCCGGCTGTCGCTCGACGAGCTGCCCCAGCTCTGGAACGTGATCCGCGGCGACATGAGCCTGGTCGGGCCGCGGCCCACGGTGGCCTCCCAGGTGGAGCTCTACGACGCCCGCCAGCGCCGCCGCCTGCTGGCCCGCCCGGGCCTGACGGGGCTGGCGCAGGTCAGCGGGCGCAACGCGATCCCCTGGTCGGAGCGGATCGAGATCGACGTCCGCTACGTGGACGCCTGGAGCCCGCGGCGCGACATGGCGATCCTCGCCCGCACGGCGCGGGTGGTGCTCGCCCGCGGCGGCACCTACGCCGGCGAGCGCGGCGGCTTCGACCTCGCCCGCACGGGGAGGCGGGATGGCTGACGTCACCGTCCTGCTGACCTGCGCCGGCCAGCGCGTGGACATCGTCCGCGCCTTCCGCGAGGCCCTGGACAACGGCGGCCACGACGGGCGCGTGCTGGTCAGCGACCTCGACCCGCTCTCGCCGTCGCTGTTCGCCGCCGACGCCGTCGTCCCCCTGCCACCGGTGGCGGACCCCGGCTACGGGGCGGCGGTCGCCGAGACCTGCGCCCAGGAGGGCGTGCGGGCGGTGCTGCCCCTGACCGACCTCGACCCCGTGGTGCTCGCGCGGGCGGCGGAGGAGATCGAGGCGGCCGGCGGCCGCGTCTTCCTGCCGAGCCCCGAGGTCGCCCTGGGCTGCCAGGACAAGTGGGAGTGCCACCGCATGCTGGAGGCGCGCGGGCTGCCCTCCCCCCCGACCTGGCTGCCGGCCGACGCCGACCCGGCGAGCCTGCCCTACCCGGTGCTGGTCAAGCCGCGGCTCGGGTTCGCCGCGCGCCACATCTACCGCTGCTCCGGCCCGGACGAGCTCGCCTTCTTCCTGCGCTACACGCCGGCCGAGAGCGTGATCCAGCGGGCCCTGCCGGGGGACGAGTTCAGCGTCGACTGCCTCGGCGACCTCGACGGCCGCGCCCTCGGCGCCGTCCCGCGCAGGATGATCCAGGCCAAGGGCGGCGAGCAGATCAAGGGCGAGACCCTCGACGACCCCCAGCTCACCGAGCTCGGGGCGGCGGCGGTCGCGGCCCTCGGGCTGGCCGGCCCGAGCACGGTGCAGTGCTTCCGCGACGACGGCGCCATCCTCGGCATCACCGACATCAACACGCGCTTCGGGGGCGCCTTCCCCCTGCCCCAGGCGGCCGGGGCGGCCTATCCGGAGACGATCCTGGCCATCGCCGCGGGCGAGCGACCGCCCGCCCGCGTGGGCGCCCACGAGGCCGGGGTCGTGATGACGCGGTTCCTCGACCAGACCATCCTGAGGCGCGAACCACACGGTCTCGCCCCCCTCACGCGCGTCCACTAGGGTCCCCCGGACGTGGAGCGCGAGATCACCCTCAGGGACTACGGCCGCGTGCTGTGGGGCGGCCGTTGGCTCATCCTCGCGGCGACCCTCGCGGCCGCGCTCGTGGGGCTCATCCTGACCTTCGTGACCACGACGGAGTACGTCGGCACGTCTGAGGTGTACCTCGGCCAGGCGACCTCGGTCTCGGGCACGCCGGTGTCCACGCCGTCCACCAACCCGGCCACCGCGCCCACCGCCCTGACCGGCGACGAGATCGTCATCAGCGTCGCCCGCGAGCTCGGCGTGCCGCCCAGCCGGGTGCGCCAGGGAGTCGAGCTGACCGCGCCTCGGGCGCCCGGCGGCTCGGTCGGCAACCAGCCGACCATCGCGACGATCAGGTTCACCGACGAGAGCCGCGACATCGCGCGCCGCGGCGCCAACCTGTACGCCGAGGCGGTGCTCGACAAGTCGCGCGAGAGCTCGGCCGAGATCGTCCAGACCTACGAGCAGGCGGTCGCGCGCTCCACCACCCAGGTGCGGCGGCTGCAGGCCGAGCTCGAGGGCTACCGCCGCGAGCTGGCCCAGAACCCCGGCGGCGACCAGGCGATCCTGCTGCAGTCGCTGCTCGCGAGCGCCGGGCAGCAGCTCCAGGTGGCCTCCACCGAGCTCGCCGAGCAGCAGCTCAACCTGGTCAAGGAGCGCCAGTACGGCCAGCCCGACATCGTCTCGCTGGCGCAGAGCCCGAGCTCGTCGAGCAGCCTTCCCAACCGTGCCCGGACCGTGCTGCTCGCCGCCGTCATCGGGTTCATCGTGGGCGTGATCGTGGTCTTCGTGTGGCGAGGGAGCCCCGCGGGGCGTGCGGCTCCGGAGTAGCCCACGGGCGGCGGCGGCGCCCGTCCTGGCGGCGGCGCTGGCGGCGGCCGTGGCGGCGGGCTGCGGCGGCGGCGGGGGCGACGAGGCCGGGACGAGCGCTCCCGCGACGGCCCCGGCGACGGCCGCGGCGCCGCCGTCGACGGCGCTGCCCGAGGGGCCGCCCGTCCCGGTCCGGGTGGTCGACGGCGACACCGGCGCCCCGGTGGGCGGAGCGGCCGTGGAGGCGATCCGCGGCGGGGTCGTCGTGGCGCGGGCCGAGACCGACGCCGAGGGGCGGGCGCGAGGTGCCCCTCGGCACGGCGGCGGTGATCGCCCGGGCGGCCCCCTACGACCCGGCGCGGGCGCGGGTGCGCGACCGCGCCGCCGAGGTCGAGCTGTACGACCCGCGCCTGCAGAGCCCCGAGTACGGCGGCGGCTCCTCGCGCCGGCGCTACGTGCCCGCCGTGAAGGTCCCCCCGCCCCGGGGCGAGCCTTCCTGGACCTTCGAGAGCCGCACCCTGATCGAGTTCCCGCCGGCCGTGAAGGACGGCCTGGTGGTCTTCGGGACCAACTCGGGGCGCGTCTACGCGCTCGAGGCCGAGGGCGGCGAGCTGGCCTGGGCGCGGCGCCAGAAGGGCGAGATCGCCTCCACCCCCGCGATCGCCGGCGGCGTCGTCTACGTCTCCTCGATGGGCGGGGAGCTGATCGCCTACGGCGCCGGGGCGGGCGTGCCGCTGTGGAGCTTCTCGACCGGCAGCCCGATCGAGAGCTCGCCGCTGGTCGTCAACGGGCTGGTCTACGTGGGCACCTGGGCGGGGACCCTGTACGCCGTCAACGCCGCGACCGGGAAGCAGCGCTGGCGCTACCAGGCGCCGGACGACATCAAGGGCAGCGCGGCCCTGGCGAACGGGCTGATCGCGGTCGGGGACTACTCGGGGAACCTGCACGCCCTCGACCCCGCCACCGGCGCCGAGCGCTGGACCTACACCGGCGGGACGCGCTTCTACGGCGGGCCGGCGGTGAGCGGGGACACGCTCGTGATCGGCGACGTGGGCGGCGCGGTCATCGCCCTCGACGCCCGCACCGGCGGGGAGCGCTGGCGCCACTCGACCGGCGGCTCGTACGTCTACTCGTCGCCCGCCATCGCCGACGGCGCCGCCTACGTCGGCTCCTACAACGGCGCCTTCCAGGCCCTCGAGCTCGGCAGCGGCGCGGTGCGCTGGTCCTTCGACGTCGGCGGCCGCATCTCGGGCTCGGCCACCGTGGTGAACGGCGTCGTCTACACCGCCCGCCTCTACGCGCCCGGGCAGGCGCGCCGCACCTACGGGCTGGACGCGCGCACCGGCGCGGTGCGCTTCGAGGGCGACGACGGCCGCTACTCGCCCGCCGTGGGCGCCGGCCGGACGCTGTACCTGATCGGGACGCGCCACGTCTATGCCCACCCTGCGCCCGCGCGGTAAGCGCCTCTGGCTCGGCCTGGCCGGGCTCGCCGCCGTCCTGCTGATCGCGGGGGGCGTCGTGGCCTTCGGGCTGGCGCGGGGGTGGTTCGACGAGGGCAGCGTGGAGGGCACCACCGAGGGCTTCGAGGCGGCCGAGGCGCCCCGCGGCGCGGCGGCGGCGGGCTCCTGGCCCGAGTACGGCTACGACGCCCGCCGCACCCGCGCGAACCCGGCCCTGGCGCTGCGGCCGCCCTTCCGGCGGGCCTGGTCCCACGACGCCGGCTCGCTGCTCGAGTTCCCGCCGGTCCTGGGCGACGGCCGCGCGGTGGTGGGGACCAACGCCGGGCTGGCCATCGCGCTCGACCTCGACAGCGGCCGCCGCCTCTGGGCCGTCCGGGTCCGCGGCCGGGTCGCCTCGTCGCCGGCCCTGGCGGGCGAGCTCGCCCTGGTGACCACGATCCGCGGCGACGTGATGGCCCTGCGCGCCGCCACGGGCGCCGAGGTCTGGCGGCGGCGGGTCGGATCGGCGGTCGAGTCGTCGCCCCTCGTGGTCGAGGGCGCGGCCTACATCGGGACGCTCGCGGGTCGCGTCATGAAGCTGGACGTCCGCACCGGCGGCGTCCTCTGGAGCGCGGAGGCCCCGGGCGACGTCAAGGCGAGCCTCGCGCTCTCCGGCCCCAACGTCGTCGTCGGCGACTACTCGGGGCGGGTCACGGCCTTCCGGCAGCTCGGACGGACGCGTCGTCTGGCAGCGCGAGAGCCCCGGCAGCCGCCTGCGCGGGCCGGGGCGCTTCTACGCCGGCCCCGCGGTGGCCTACGGCCGCGTCTACATCGGGAACGTGAACGGCCGAGTGATCGCCCTCGACGAGGACACCGGCGAGGTCGCCTGGGTGCGGGTGCTCGACGACTACGTGTACTCGAGCGCGGCGGTGGCGGGGCGCCTCGTGGTCGTGGGCAGCTACGACGAGCAGGTGCACGCCCTCGACGCGGTCACGGGGCGGCCGCGCTGGACCTTCGGCGCCGGCGAGCGCGTCTCGGGATCGCCCTCGGTGATCGGCGACGTGGTCTACGCGTCCACGCTCGCCCGCGTGCCCCGCGACGGCCGCACCGTCGCCCTCGACCTGCGCACCGGGCGGCGGCTCTGGACCTTCCCCGACGGCCGCTACAGCCCGGCCGTGGCGGTGCGCGGGCTGCTCGTGCTGACCGGCGTGCGGACGCTGTACGGGCTCGTGCCGCGGTGACCGTCGGCCGGCTGGCCCGGGCGGCGGCCATCGTGGCCCTGTTCGGGCTGCTGTCCCGGCTGCTGGGCTTCGCCCGCGAGATCGTCCTCGCCGCGGCCTACGGGACGTCGGGCGTCACCGACGCCTTCGTCAACTCGCTGCTGATCGTCAACACGGTCGCGGCGGTCCTGCTCTACACGCTCGTCACGCTGATCATCCCGACCTTCCAGCGCGAGCGCGCCGAGCACGGCGCCGACAGCGCCTGGCGGCTCGTCTGCGCACTCGCCATCTGGACCGGCCTGGCGCTCGTGATCCTGGCCTCGCTGGCCGCCATCTTCCCCGAGGTCCCGGCGGCCGTCTTCGGCCTGGACCCGGCGCGGGCCGAGGACACCGCCGAGCTCATCCGCATCATGTCGCCGGCGCTGGCCCTGCAGGGCTTCTCGGCGATCTTCACCGCGATGCTCCAGATCCACGGGCGCTTCGCCGGGCCCGCGGCCGTCGGGGTGGCCTTCAACTTCGGGATCATCCTCGGCGTCCTGATCGGCAAGGACAGCATCGGCATCGAGGCGGCCGGCTGGGGCGTCGCGCTCGGCGCGGCCCTCCAGGTGATCCTGCAGCTGCCGCAGTTCTGGCGCCTGCTGCGCGAGGCGGGCGCGCGCCCGGTGCTCGGCCATCCGCGCCTGGGCGCCGTCGGGCTCCTCGCGCTGCCGGTGCTCGGCGCCTCCGTGCTGCAGCAGGTCAACAACTTCACCGACAAGATCTTCGCCTCGAGCCTGGAGGCCGGCCGGGTCGCCGCCCTCAGCTTCGCCAACGCCCTCGGCCAGGCACCGCGCGCGGCCCTGCTGCTCCCCCTGCTGACGCCGCTCTTCCCGCTCATCGCCCGGCTCATGTCCGAGCGCCGCGAGAGCGAGGCGCTCGCCGCCTTCCGCCGCGTGGCGGGCCTGCTCGGGCTGGTCGCCTTCCCGATGTCGCTGCTGCTGGCGATCTGGGCCGACGAGGTGGCCCAGCTGGCCTTCCAGCGCCAGGCCTGCGGCGAGGAGTGCGTCGACCAGATCGCGCCCCCCCTGGTCTGGTACGCGCTCGGCATCTGGCCGGCCTTCCTGTCGCTGCTGCTCAACCGCACCCTGTCGGCGGCCAACATGCAGCGGGCGATCCTCTGGACGACGGTGGTGACGGTCGTCCTGACCATCGCCCTCGACATCGCCCTGCTCGGCCCGTTGGAGCAGGCCGGCCTGGCGCTGGCCGCCACCCTGGGGGTGTTCGCGAACGCCGCGATGCTGCTCGCCCGCATGCGGCGACGCTTCCCGGCGGTCGGCCTGCGCGCGATGGCCGCGCGCCAGGCGCGCCTGCTGGGCGCCGCCGTGGCGGCGGCGGCGGCCGCGCTGCTGCTCGACCTCGCCATCCCCACCGACGACCTGGCCTCGCTCGAGCTCGCCCCGCTGCTGGTGCTGAAGGCGGCGATCGCCCTCAGCGTCGCCGTGGTGGCGGCCCGCCTGCTGGCCGCGCCGGAGCTGGCCGACGGCGCCGGGGCGGTGCGGTCCCTCCTCGGGGGCCGCGGGCGCCGCGGGCGCTAGGATCCGCGCGTGCCGACGTCCGTCGTGACCGGGGGCGCGGGCTTCCTGGGCTCGCACCTGTGCGACCGGCTCCTCGCCGAGGGCCACCGCGTGCTCTGCGTGGACAACCTCGACACCGGCACGCTCGAGAACATCGAGCACATCCGCCGGCCGAGACTTCGTCTTCGCTGCAGCACGACATGATCGAGCACCTGGAGATCGGCGAGCCGGTCGACTACGTCTTCCACCTCGCATCGCCCGGCGAGCCCGATCGACTACCTGCGTCTGCCGCTGCACACGCTCAAGGTGGGCTCCTACGGCACCCACAACGCGCTCGGGCTGGCCAAGGCCCACCGGGCCTGCTTCCTGCTGGCCTCCACCAGCGAGGTCTACGGCGACCCCAAGGAGCACCCGCAGTCCGAGGGCTACTGGGGCAACGTCAACCCGATCGGCCCGCGCGGCGTCTACGACGAGGCCAAGCGCTACGCCGAGGCCCTGACGATGGCCTACCACCGCCAGCAGGGCGTCAACACCCACATCGCGCGCATCTTCAACACCTACGGCCCGCGCATGCGGCCGCACGACGGCCGCGCGATCCCGACCTTCATGCGCCAGGCGCTCGCGGACAAGCCCCTCACCGTCTTCGGCGACGGCGGCCAGACGCGCTCGTTCTGCTTCGTCGACCGACCTGGTCGAGGGCTTCCTGCGGCTGATCGACTGCGGACCACCACGAGCCGGTCAACCTGGGCAACCCGTCCGAGTTCACCATCCTCGAGCTGGCCGAGGTGGTCGTGCGCTGACCGGCAGCCGCTCGCCGATCGTCTTCGAGGCGCTGCCCGGTGGACGACCCCGCCGTGCGCCGGCCCGACATCTCCCTCGCCCAGGACCTGCTCGACTGGACGCCCACGGTCGAGCTCGAGGAGGGGCTGCGCCGGACGCTGGCCGCGATGGGCGCGGGGGTCCCGCTCGCGCCCTGAGCCGCCCTCCGCCGCGGTGGTCGCCCGGCACCTGACCAAGTCCTACGGAGCGATCGCCGCCGTCAACGGCATCGACTTCCGCATCGAGCCGGGCGACTGCTTCGGCTTCCTCGGGCCCAACGGGGCCGGCAAGACCACCACCATGCGCATGCTCTCGTGCCTGTCGCCCCGCGACTCGGGCGAGCTGTGGGTGCTCGGGATCGACCCCGACCTCGGTCCGCGGGAGCTGAAGCGCGCACCTCGGCGTCGTCGCCCAGGACACGACGCTCGACCTCGAGCTCACCGTCCGCGAGAACCTCCTCGTCTACGCGCGCTACTTCGACATCCCCCACCCCGAGGCGGCCCGCCGCTCGGACGAGCTGCTCGGGCTCATGGCGCTCGCCGACCGCGCCGACGACGCGGTGGAGCGGCTCTCCGGCGGGATGCGCCGCCGCCTGCAGATCGCGCGCGCGCTCATCAACCGCCCCCGCCTGGTGCTGCTCGACGAGCCCACGACCGGCCTCGACCCGCAGGCGCGCCACGCGGTCTGGGAGCGGCTGCGGACGCTGCGGCGCGACGGCGCCACCCTCGTGCTGACCACGCACTACATGGACGAGGCGGCCCAGCTCTGCGACCGGCTCGTGATCATGGACGGCGGGCGCATCGTCCGCACCGGGCGGCCGGCCGACCTGGTCGCGCGCGAGGTCGGCCGCGAGGTCCTCGAGCTGCGGGTCGCGCCGGGCGACGCGCCGGGCCTGCTCGCCCACCTCGACGGCCGCGCCCGCGGCCACGAGGTCAACGGCGACCTGGTGCTGCTGTTCACCGACGACGCCGAGGCCCTCCACGCCCACGCGCGCGAGTCGGGGGTGCCCGTGCGCCTGCAGGCCGCCCGCGCCGCCGGCCTCGAGGACGTCTTCCTGCGCCTGACCGGGCGCCGCTTGCGCGACTAGGCGGTCGATGCGGATGGCCGCCTCTCATCGGGCGGCCATGCGCGCCTACGGGCCCTACCGGCCCTCGGCAGACCGGCGCACCGGCTTCGCCGGGGCGGGCGCCGGAAAGGTCAACCCCTCGCCTCCGGTCCCTACGCCCGCCCGGTCACGGTGTCATCGTCGTCGTCGGTCGTCGCCCACGCCTCGCGCGCCCAGAGCGGCGGTCTGCCGAAGCGCTTGGCGAGCCAGATGCCGAGGCCGTAGAGGACGATCTGAGGGATCATCAGGAGCAGCATGCTGAAGGGATCGCCGCCGGGAAGGATCGCCGCCAGGGCCGCGATCACGACGATCGCCACCCGCCAGTGGCGGATGTAGAACTCGGCGCTCGTCACCCCGATGCGGGCGAGGGCGAGCATCGCCACCGGCACCTCGAACAACAGGCCCGAGGCGAGCATGAGGGTGGTGGCGAAGCTGAAGTACTCGCCCGCGCGGACCTGCGTGAGGAAGGTGCCCTCGCCGAAGCCGAGCAGGAAGTCAAGGGCGACCGGCAGGACGACGAAGTAGCCGAAGGCGACGCCGGCCAGGAACAGCGCCGACGCGCCCGCGACCACCAGCAGCATGCGCCGGCGGGGCTGGTCCTGGACCGCCGGGATGATGAAGGCGTAGACCTGGTAGAGCCAGATCGGCAGCGCGGCGAGGATCGCCGTGTAGAAGCAGACCTTGAGCACCGTGAAGAAGGGCTCGGTCGGGGAGAGGGTGATGAGCCCGGTCTCCTCGTAGCGCTCCGGCAGCGGCCACTCGAGGATGTCGAGCAGCTGATCGTGGAAGCCGTAGGCCACCGCGAAGGCGACGATCAGCGCGACGAGCGAGACGATGACCCGGTTGCGGAGCTCGTCGAGGTGCTCGACCACGCTCAGCCGCTCGTCGCGGCCGACGCGCCGCACGGTCATCCCGCGGAGGCGGCGGGCCATGCTCCCGGTGTCAGGCCGGGGGCGGGCGCGGAGGGGAGTCGCCCGGAACCACGACGCCCTCGAGCACCTCGTCGTCCTCGTCGCGCGCCGCCGCCGGCTCCGCGGCCGTCCCGGGCCGCGCGGGCTCGGGCTCGTCGCGCCGCGACGGCGGCTCGTCGTGATCGAGGACGGCGCCCTTGAACTCGCGGAGCCCGCGGCCGATCGAGCGCCCCATCTCCGGGAGCCGCTTCGGCCCGAACACGAGCAGCGCGATCACCAGGACGATGATGATCTGGATGGGGGAGATGTCGAACACGGGGACCGGCCTCCGGGGTCTGCCCTCGCCGCTAGGTTAGCCCGCGGCGGACGGCAGGGCCAGCCGCGCCGGGCGCGGGGCGGCGCTTGCTAGCGTGGCCGGCGTGAGGGACGCCACGGCCGACGCCGTCGTGCGCCAGATGCGCGACGCGATCATGGACAACGACCTCAAGCTGCTCGCGGCGGTCAACGCGCGCCTCGAGCTGGTGTCGCGGCTGCGCGCCTACAAGCGCGCGCAGGGCATGGAGTTCGTCGACCAGGCGCGCGAGGACTGGATGCACCGCTACCTGGCGGCCGCCAACGGCGGGCCCCTCAGCGACGAGGGGCTCCACGAGATCTACGGCCACCTGCTCGACCTCACCAAGCGCGAGACGAGCGCCGGGGAGGGTCAGGCCTAGCTCTCCGAGAGGAAGTCGTCGGGGCTGACCTGGTCGAGGAACTCCTTGAACTTCTCGACGACCTCGTCGGTGTCCTCGACCTCGTGCTCGAACTCGATGCCGCTCTCCTCGATCACGCGGTCGGCCGCGAAGATCGGCGCGTTGCTCCGCACCGCGAGGGCGAGGGCGTCGCTCGGCCGCGAGTCGATCTCGATCTCCGAGGCCGCGGCGCGAAGGGTGATGAGCGCGTAGAAGGTGTTCTCGCGCAGCTCGGTGACCGTGATCTTCGAGATCTCGGCGTTGAGCTCCGACACGACGTCCGACAGCAGGTCGTGGGTCATCGGGCGGGGCGTCTCGGCGCCCTGGAGCTTCATCAGGATGGCCGCCGCCTCGGCGTGGCCGATCCAGATCGGCAGGAACTTGTTGCCGCTCACGGTCTTCAGCAGCACGATCGGCTGCTTGCCCACCATGTCGAAGCTGACCCCGTAGATCACCATCTCCTGCACGGCGGCTCGCTCCTCTCTGACCGGCGGGCGCTGCCGAGGGGCCATTATAGGCGGGGGGCGGGGGGTCCCCGCCCCGTACGTCGGGACAGCCGTCCGCCCCTCCGGGCGGAGCCTGTCGCCTCGTCGATGCGGTTGATACCCTCCCGCGACCGCAGGTTCACCGGGCGATTAGCTCAGCCGGTTAGAGCGCATCTCTGATAAGGATGAGGTCCCTGGTTCGAGTCCAGGATCGCCCATCTCGCCGTGGCCTCCGGGCCCGCGTGACGTGGAGGTCGGGTCGGCAGTGAGCACGGCGGCGGGCACCGACGGGCGCGCGCGAGAGCCGTCCGATCAGCTGTCTCGTGGTCGACGACCACGCGATCGTGCGCGAGGGGCTGCGACGGGTGCTGTCGCAGCTCGGCGACATGGTGGTCGTGGGCGAGGCGCCGTCGGGCGAGGCGGCGCTGGAGCTGGTGCCCCTCCGCCGGCCGGAGGTCGTGCTGATGGACGCCCGCATGCCGGGCATCGGCGGCGTCGCCGCCGCGCGCGCGATCGCGGCGGAGCACCCCGCCGTCCGGGTGGTCATGTTCACCGCCCACGCCGAGCAGGACCTGCTCTGGGAGGCGCTGGACGCCGGCGCCCAGGGCTTCGTCCTCAAGGACTCCGACAGCGGGGCGCTGGTCGCGGCCATCCGGCAGGTGATGGACGGCGAGCCCTACGTCGACCCGCGCCTCGCCCCGGACTTCCTCCGCCAGCTCGCCAAGCCGCGCAGCGCGGGCGTGCTCAGCGCGCGCGAGCGGGAGATCCTCCAGATGCTCGCCGACGGCTGCTCGAACCGCGAGGTCTCCGAGCGCCTGGTCGTGAGCGTCGAGACGGTGAAGACCCACGTGAAGCACATCCTGGCCAAGCTCGGCGCGGAGCACCGCACCCAGGCGGTCGCGATCGGGATCCGCCAGTCCCTGATCCGCTGAGATGAGTTGCGTTACTGGTCGTGGACGTAAGCCATAGCGCAGACGGCGACGTCGATGAACGGCTGCGCGAGCGCCTCGCCGAGGTCGACCGCGCCCATGCCGAGCGCCGCTCGCTGGCGGCGGCGATCGTCCTGGCCCAGGAGCAGGAGCGGCGGCGCGTCGCCGAGGACCTCCACGACGGGCCGGTGCAGGAGCTGGTCGGCCTCGGGCTCACCCTCGACGCGCTGAGCGCCGAGTTGCGCGGCGACGCGCCCGCGGCCGCGGCGGGCGTGGCCCGCGCGGCGGCGTCGGCGCGGGACTCCGTGAAGGCCCTGCGGCGCGCCATCTTCGACCTCCACCCGATGGCCCTCGAGGAGCTGGGGTTCGCGGCGGCCACCCGCGCGCTCGTGCAGCGCCTGGAGTGGCGCGGCGCGCGCGTGTCGCTCGACCTGGCCGCGGCCGACGGCCTCTCGGAGACCGACCGGACGGTCGCCTTCAGGGTCGTGCAGGAGGCGATCGCGAACGTGAGCCGCCACGCCGAGCCCACGCGCGTGGCCATCACCGCCCGCGATGAGGACGACCGCATCGTGATCGAGGTCGCCGACGACGGGCGCGGCTTCGACCCGAGCCGGGCGCGCCCGCGCATCCAGGGCGGGCACCTCGGCCTCGCGGCGATGACCGAGCGGGCGGCGCTCGCGGGGGGCGAGCTGCGCATCTCGTCCGTGCCGGGGCGGGGCACGACGATCCGGCTGGACCTCGCCGCCGCGCCCCGCGGGCCTCAGGGGGCCGGGGGCAGCACCCGCAGCGCGGCCTCGAGAGCCGCCTCGTCGGCGAAGCGGAGCTCGACCACCATCTGACCGCGCGACCCCGCGCGGACGCGGACGGGCGCGTCGAAGGCGGTGCCGAAGGCCTCCAGCGCGGCGTCGCCGACGGCGCCGACCTGCGGGCGGCGGCGGCGGGCCCGCCCCTCCGACCCGCTCCGCGCCAGCTCCTCGGTCGCCCTCACCGTCAGGCCGTCGGCCACCGCGGCCTCGGCGAGCCGCAGCCGGCGCGCCCGCCCGTCGGCCATCAGGATCGCGCGGCCGTGGCCCTCGCTGAGCAGGCCCGCGGCGATCATGTCCTGGACCTCCTCGGGCAGCTCGAGCAGCCGGACGACGTTGGAGACGGCGGGCCGGCTGCGGCCGAGGCGCCCGGCCAGCTCCCCGTGGCTCTGGCCGAAGTCCTCGATCAGGCAGGCGCAGGCCTGGGCGACCTCGATCGGCGTCAGGTCCTCGCGGGCGAGGTTCTCCACCAAGGCGAGCTCGAGGCGCTCGCGGTCGTCCACCTCGCGCACCACGGCCGGCACGTGCTCGAGGCCGGCGAGCCGGGCCGCGCGCCAGCGGCGCTCCCCGGCCACGATGCGGTGGCGCCCGTCGTCGCCGGCCGGCGCCACGAGGATCGGCTGCAGCACGCCGCTGGCGCGGATCGACGCCGCCAGGGCCTCGAGCGCCCCCTCGTCGATGCGCCCGCGGGGCTGGCTCGGGTTCGGGTCGATCGCGCCGACGGACAGCTCCAGGAGCCCCGTCCCCGCGGCCGGGCCGGCCCCCTCGCCGAGGAGGGCCGAGAGCCCGCGGCCGAGGCCGCGGCGGCCGCGCTCAGCCACGGGCGGCGACCTCCTTCGCGGCCTCGAAGTAGGCGTCGGCGCCGGCGCAGTGGGGGTCGTAGCGGATGACCGGCTCGCCGTAGGAGGGCGCCTCCGCCAGACGGACGTTCCGCGGCACGACGGTGCGGAACGCCAGCTCGGGGAAGTGGCGACGGACCTCGCCGATGACGTCGCCGCTGACGCGGGTCCGGGGATCGTGCATGGTCATCAGCATCCCCGTGACGCGGAGGCCGGGGTTGATCGTCTCCTGCACCGCCGAGACGGTCTCCATGAGGCGGGAGAGGCCCTCGAGCGCATAGTACTCGCACTGCACCGGCACGATCAGCCGGTCCGCCGCCGCCAGCGCGTTCACGGTCAGGAGGTCCAGCGACGGCGGGCAGTCCATGAAGACGTAGGCGTAGCGGTCGCGCGCCGGGGCGAGCGCCCGGGCGAGGAGCCGCTCCCGCCCGTCCCGGGAGGGCAGCTCGACGGCCGCGCCGGCGAGGTCGGCCGACGAGGGCACGAGGTCGAGGTTCGGGACCGCGGTGGCCACGACGGCGGCCTCCAGCGGCACGCCGTCGAGCAGGACGTCCGCCGTGGTCCGCCGGCCGCGGCCCGAGACGCCGAGGCCGCCCGAGGCGTTGGCCTGGGGATCGACGTCGACCAGCAGCACCTTCGCGCCCGCCTCGGCCAGGCAGGCGGCGAGGTTGACGGCGGTCGTCGTCTTGCCCACGCCGCCCTTCTGGTTGGCGACGGCGTAGATCACCGGCGGCTCCCCGCGGTGAGGGGCCGGGAGGCCGCCCGGCCGGCCCGGCGCGGGTAGCGCGCCGGCGTCGGGCGCGCCTTCGCGAAGGACTGCAGGCTCCGGCGGGCGCCGGGGAAGGGGCGCGCGGGCAGCGGGGGCTCCGGCTCGAGCCCGAGCAGCTCGGCCGCGCGCGCCGCGTCGGCCGCCTCGCGCGGGTCCGGGGCGTCGCCGCGCCAGAGCAGGACCGCGCCGCCCACGGCGACCAGGGGCGCGGTCAGCTCGAGGGCGACCGGCGCCGGCCCGAGGGCGCGCGCCAGAGCCAGCGGGAACGCCTCGCGCGCGTCGGCCGCGAGGTGCTCCGAGCGGTCGGCCACGACCCGGACATTAGGGAAGTCGGCGGACGCCCGGCGCAACCATTCGGCCTTGCGGCGCTCGCTCTCGACGAGCGTGACGGCGAGCTCCGGGCGTGCCGCCGCGAGGGCCAGGCCGGGGAAGCCGGCGCCGCTGCCGACGTCGACGGCCGCCGCCGCGCCGGCCAGGCGCGGATGGGCCAGCGCGGCGAGGCTGTCGAGCAGGTGCCGGTCGATGCCGTCCTCGATGCCCTCGATGGCGGTGAGGTTCTGGGGCTCGAGCGCGATGCGGTCGAGCAGCGCGATCAGCGCGGCGGCGGCGGCGGGCTCGAGCGGCGCACCGAGGCCGGCGGCGCGGGCCGCCAGACGCTCGGCCGGTCCGGTTTCACGTGAAACCGCCCCGCCCACCGGGCGCTCAGCCCTCCGCGGGCTCGACGATGATGCGCCGGCGCCCCTCGTCCCCCTCGCTGCGGGTGACCACGTCGGTCCGGTCCTTCAGTGCCATGTGCACGATGCGGCGGTCGTGCGGCGTCATGACGTCGAGCTCGATCTCCTCCCCGTACTCGACGGCCTCCGCCGCGGCCCGGTGCGCCAGCTCCTCCAGCGCCGCCGCCCGCCGGGCGCGGTAGCCGTCGGCGTCGAGCGCGACGCGGCGCCGCTCGCCCCCCGCCGCCCGGCTCGCGATCTGGGCCAGCAGGTACTGGAGCGCGTCGATGGTCTCGCCGCCCCGGCCGACCAGCGCCGAGGTGCCCTCGCCGTCGACGCTGACCCGCAGGTCGGTCTCGTCGTCGCCGGGCTCCACCCGCACGTCCGCGGCCAGGCCCATGCCGCGGACGACGGCCTCGACGGCCTCGCCGGTCGCCCGCGTGGGGTCGTCGCCCGGCCCGGCCACCGTCAGCGCTTCCGCTTCCTCGACCGGGACGGCGCCGGGCGCGAGCCCTTGGCCGTGCCCCGGGCGCGCGGCTGGCGCCGGCGGCCGCCCGAGCCGCCCTGGGAGCCCGAGCGGGCCACCTGGCGGCCGTCGCCCTCTGCCGGCTCGGGCTCTGCCGGCTCGGGCTCTGCCGGCTCGGGGGCCTCGCCGTCCGCCGCCTCGGGCTCCGCCTCCGCCTCGCCCGAAGGCTCGGCGTCGGGGGCCTCCGCGTCGGAAGCCGGCGGCTCGGGGGCCTCCTCCGGCTCCGGCGCCTCGGCGGCGTCCGGCGCCGTCGCCGCCTCGGGCGCCTCGGCCGCCTCCCCATCGCCGCCGGCGCCGTTGGCCGCCGGCTCGCCCCGGCGGCGGCGCTTGCGGGGCGTCGCCCGCGGGCGCGACTGGCCCCCCTCCTCGGCCGGCCCGTCGGCCACCGCGGCGACCGCCGTCGCGGGCTCGGCCGCAGGGGTCCGCGAGCCCTTCTTCTTGATCGCCTCCACCTCGGCCGGGTCGGCCAGGTGCAGGCCGATGCGATGGCGCATCACCAGCTGCTGGCCGCAGGTCCAGAGGTTGGTGGTCATCCAGTAGAGCACCAGGCCCGCGGGCACCGGGAACTGGAACACGAAGATCACCACCACGACCGGCAGGAGCCGCATGATCCGGCGCTGCGACTGGGGCATGTTGGGCGTCATCGACAGCTCCGTGGAGAGGAGTTGCGAGAGCCCGTAGATGGCGACCATGACGAAGGCGCCCCAGCCGATGTCGGTCAGCTCCAGGCGGACGTCGCTGATGATCCACATGAACGAGACGTCGCCGCCCGAGACCGTCGCGTCGTTCGCGAAGTCGCGCAGCACGTAGTACAGCGCGATGAAGATCGGCAGCTGGGCGACGAGCGGCAGGCACGAGGAGAACGGGTTGATCTCGTTCTCCTTGTAGAACCGCATCAGCTCCTCGTTGAGCTTCTGCCGGTTCCCCTTGTACTTCTGCTGCAGCTCCTTCATCTGCGGCGCGTACATCTGCATGCGCCGCATCGAGCTGTACTGCTTGACGACCAGCGGCAGCAGCGCGAGGCGCACGATCACCGTCAGGACGACGATCGACCACCCGTAGGTGAGGTTGGCGTTCTCGTGGAGGAAGTCGAGGAGCGCGCGAAGCGGATCCTCGAGGAGCTCGAGGGGGTTCACGCCTTGAAGACCCGCTGGTCGCGCGGGTAGTCAACGCCCCCGTGGCTCCACGGGTTGCAGCGCAGCAGCCGCCACCCGGCCAGCACCATCCCGCGAGCGGCGCCGAACTCGCGGATCGCCTGCACCGCGTACGCCGAGCAGGTCGGGTGGTACTTGCAGTGCCGCCCCATCATCGGCGAGATGGCGCGCTGGTAGAGGCGGATCGGGGCGATCAGGACCGCCCTCACGCCGTCACCTCGGACTGGTCGCCGGTCGCGCGCTCGGCGAGCTCGGCCAGGCGGGCGCCGAGGGCGGCCGAGCCGCGCTCGGCCAGGTACTCGGCCGCGCCCGGCCGGGCGATCACGACCACGTCCAGGCCCTCGGGCAGGCCCGGCGCGAGCTCCGCGAACCGCTCCCGCAGGGCGCGCTTGACGCGGTTGCGCTCGACGGCCCCGCCCACCTTCCGCGACACCGACAGGCCCAGCCGCGGGGGCCCGCCGGGCGGCCCGTCCTCGCGCGCGAAGGCGTAGACGACCAGGTGCCGGTTGGCCGCGGACCGCCCGCGGCGGTACACCGCGTCGAAGTCGCCCGAGCGGCTGATCCGGGCCCGCCTGCGCGGGGTGGCTGAACGCTCAGGCGGAGAGGCGGGCACGGCCCTTCGCGCGGCGGCGCTTGAGCACCGCCCGCCCAGCGCGGGTGCGCATGCGCACCCGGAAGCCGTGCGTCTTCTTTCGCTTGCGCCGGTTGGGCTGGTAGGTCCGCTTCACGCGCGCCGCGCTCCTCGTCAGGCGTCGTTGCAGGGGCGTCCGGAAGAGGCCGGCCTTGCCTCGCCCCACCGCGGAGCGCGAGCATAGCAAAGGGCCTCGCCCGCCCGGCGCTCCCGGGCCTGTCCACAGGTGTGGAGATTGGTGTGGAGAAGGGCCGGATCCCGCCTCCCGCCGGGGATCCGGGGGGCGGGCACCGTGGGCCGCGCGGACCCGCCCATGGGTTTTCGCCGCTCAGTCGTGACTTCGTTCTCCACAGCCGTAGAAAGGGGCTTTCGCCTCGCTCGGCGCCGGGTTAGAGTCCCCGCCCCTCGACGCCTCCGATGCCCTCGACCCTCGCCCTCACCTCCCCCGCGCCAGCCGTCCGGGCCCTGCCCGAGCCGGCGCTCCGCGCCCGCCTCGCGGTCTACGGGCCGCCCGGCGAGCCGCCCGCGGTCGAGGAGCTCGCCGAGGCCGACGCGGCGGTCCTGATCGAGCGTCTCTGCGACGCCGTCGCGGACCGCTCGGCGCTCCCGGCGCCGGCCGTGCGCGAGGTCGTCGAGAACCTGGTCCACGCCGGCTTCCGCGACGCCGTGGTGAGCGTGCTCGACGGCGGTGCCGTCGTGCGGGTCAGCGACCACGGGCCCGGGATCCCCGACCCCGCCCGGGCGCTCGCGCCGGGCTTCTCGGCCGCCGGCCCGGCCGCGCGCGAGGTCGTGCGCGGGGTCGGCTGCGGCCTGCCGCTGGCGCGCGACCTGATGGCCGCGGCCGGGGGGCAGCTCGAGGTCGCCGAGAACCTGGGCGGCGGAGCCGCCGTGACCCTGTCGGCCCCGCCTCCCCCCGCCCCGCCCGCCGCCGGCGAGCCGGCCTGCTCGATGGCAGCGCGCGAGATCCTCGCCCTCCTCCTCGAGGTGGGGGCCGCGACCCCCGAGCGCCTCGCCGGCGAGCTCGGGCGCTCCCGCGCCGAGTGCGGCCGCGAGCTCGCGCTGATGCAGCACCGCGCCCTGGTCGTCCGAGAGCCGGGCGGCGCCCGGCGCCTCACGGACGCCGGCGCCGCCCTCGTGGCGACCCTCTTCTAGTCCCGTCCCGTCCCGACCCGACACGCGCGACCCATCCCCCGGCAGGTCATCCCGTGCCCACCCGTTCATCGCCGGAGCCTCCGCCATGTCACCTGTCACCGCCCCGCCCGCCGAGCGCGACGCCGTCTGGAACGAGGTGCGCGATCGGCTGCGCGGCACCCTCAACAGCCAGACCTACAAGTTCGCGTTCGCCGGGGCGCGGCCCGTGGTCCTCGACGACGAGCGCCTCGTGCTCGCCGTTGACAGCGAGCTGCTGCGCCAATGGATCCGCCAGCGCTACCTCCCGCTGCTGAGGGACGCCCTCTTCGAGGTGCGCGGCCGCGACCTCGAGGTCGAGGTCGTCGTCGAGGTGCCCTCGGCCGAGGAGCCGGCCCGCGACGAGCCCGAGCAGCCGCGCCCGGCGGCCGTGGCCCCGCGCCGGCCGCTCGGCCTCCAGCCCCGCTTCACCTTCGAGGCCTTCGTCACCGGCCCCTCCAACCGCTTCGCCCACGCCGCCGCCCTGGCGGTCGCGGAGGCGCCCGCGCGCGCCTACAACCCCTTCTTCGTCTACGGCGGGGTCGGGCTGGGCAAGACCCACCTCCTGCACGCCATCGGCCACTTCGCGGCGGCCAACCACCCCGAGCTGTCGGTCACCTACGTCTCGGTCGAGACCTTCACCAACGAGTTCATCAACGCCCTCCGCGACGGCGGCATCCGCTCCTTCAAGGACCGCTACCGCTCGCACCGACATCCTGCTCATCGACGACATCCAGTCGCTCCAGGGGCGCGAGCAGACGCAGGAGGAGTTCTTCCACACGTTCAACGCCCTCCACGACAGCGGCAAGCAGGTCGTGATCTCGTCGGACCGCCCGCCGAAGGCGATCGCCACGCTGGAGGACCGGCTGCGCAGCCGCTTCGAGATGGGGCTGATCACCGACGTCCAGCCGCCGGACCTCGAGACGCGCATCGCCATCCTGCAGAAGCGCGTGCGCGCCGACCGCTACCAGATCCACGAGCCCGAAGTGCTGCCCTTCATCGCCGGGCGCGTCTCCACGAACGTGCGGGCGCTCGAGGGCGCGCTGACCCGCGTCGTCGCCCACGGCTCGATCTCCGGGCGGCGCATCACCGTGGAGCTGGCCTCCGAGGTCCTCGAGGACCTCTTCCCCGCCGAGGAGGGCGTGCTGAGCATCGAGCTCATCCAGGGCGAGGTCTGCCGCTACTACCAGGTCACGCTCGAGGAGCTCACGAGCGACAAGCGCACCCGGCGCATCGTGGGGCCGCGCCAGGTGGCCATGTACCTGAGCCGCGAGCTGACCGACGCCTCGCTGCCCGCCATCGGGCGCGCCTACGGCGGCCGCGACCACACCACGGTCATGTACGCCGTGCAGAAGGTCGGCGACCAGATGGCCGGCGAGGGCGAGGTCCTCACGGCGGTGCAGGCCCTCACCGGCCGCCTGACCGGCCGGCGGCAGCGCCGGTGATGGTGGAGGACCCTCGGGAGGGCGCGTGCCCGCAGTCCCCACCGTCCCCCACGGACGGCCACGCGGTCGTCCGCCCTGGGGACGGCTGGGGAGCGATCGTGCGCCGGCCGGCGGGCGGTGCACAGGCGCCCGCACAGGCCGGCGTGCGGCGGGAGCGGGGGCTTTGCGCGCTCTCCCCACCCCCCACAGGGCCTACGACGTCAACCTCTCTCAAGTCCTTTCAATTCATGAGGTCATGGAGGGCGCGCCCCGACCGGTGGACGGCCCCGCCCCACCCCGCCGTCGCGGCGAGCCGGTAGGCTCGGACGGTGCGCCTCGTGTCGCCCAAGGAAGAGCTCGCGGCCAAGCTCGCCGCCGCGGGACGCGCGGCGTCGAGCAAGAGCACGATCCAGATCCTGTCCCACGTCCTGCTGCGGGCCGAGGACGGCTGGTGCGGCCTCGCGGCCACCGACATGGAGGTGTCGCTGAGGGTCCCGGTGTCCGCCACGGTGGAGCAGCCCGGGGCGGTCGTGCTGCCGCGACTGGCCGGCGACATCGTGCGGAGCATGGCCGACGGCCCCGTCACGCTGGAGCACCGGGCGGGCGAGGGCGTGGTCAGCGTCTCCGGCGGCGGCTCCTCGTTCGCGCTCAACTGCCTCCAGGCGGGGGACTTCCCGGAGCTGCCGGCGGACGAGGGCGCCGGCCTCGGCGTGCCGGCGGACGTGCTGGTCGAGAGCATCGACCGGGTGGCCCGCGCCGCCTCGCGGGACGAGACGCGGCCGGTGCTGACCGGGGTGCTGCTGCGCCTGGCTCCGGAGGGCCTGACGATGGTGGCCACCGACTCCTACCGCCTGGCGGTCCGCCAGGTCGCGCTCGACGACCCCCCAGCCGACGCCCGCGAGGCCATCGTGCCCGCCCGCGCCCTCACCGAGGTCGCCCGCATGGTGCCGGCGGTTCGGGCCGAGTCGGTCGAGGTCGTGCTGAGCGAGACCCAGGCCCTCTTCCGGGTCGGCGACGTGCGCCTCACCAGCCGCCTCATCGACGGCCAGTTCCCGGACCACCGCCAGCTCATCCCGGACGCCTTCGAGCACGACGTGGCCTTCGGCCGGGGGGAGCTGCTCGGCGTGCTGACCCGCATCGGGGTCCTGGCGCAGCGCAACACGCCGATCCGGCTGGCGTTCCAGCCGGGCACCGTCACGGTGTCGGCCATCAGCGACCAGGTCGGCGAGGGCCACGAGTCGCTGCCGGTCGCGTTCTCGGGGGAGCCGCTGGAGATGGGCTTCAACGTCGAGTTCCTGCGCGCGGGCGTGGAGAGCATCACGGGCGACGAGGTGCGGCTCGGCCTGATCAGCCCGCTCCGCCCGGGGCTGCTGAGGGGAGCCGGGGATGAGTACCGCTACCTCCTCATGCCCATCCGCCTCAACGCCTGAGGGGCCGGCTCCCGCCTGGGCGGCGCGGCGGCTCGAGCTCGCCGACGTCCGCTGCTGGCGCCGGGCCGAGCTGGGGCTGCCCGCCGGCCTGGTCCTCATCGTGGGGCCCAACGGCGCGGGCAAGACCTCGCTCGTGGAGGCCGTGACGCTCGGCTGCCTCGGCGTCTCGCCGCGCACGGCGCGCGAGGCGGAGGTGGTCCGGCGGGGCGCCGAGGCCCTGCACGTGACCCTCGACCTCGACGGGCCGCGGGGGCTGCACCGGCGCGAGATCGGCTTCGCGCCCGGCCGCGGCCGCCGGCTGCGGCTCGACGGCGAGCCGGTTCGGGCCCTCGGAGCCTGGAGGGCGCGGGCGGTGCTGGTGTTCCTCCCCGACGAGCTGCGCGCGGTCAAGGGGCCCCCCGCCGCCCGCCGGCGCGCGCTCGACCGGACGCTCGAGGCCGCCGCGCCGGGCTTCGCCGAGGACGCGGCCGCCTACCAGGAGGCGCTCGCGCAGCGCAACGCGCTGCTGCGGCGCGTGCGCGCCGGGGCGGCGTCGGAGGCGAGCCTCCCCGCCTGGGAGGCCCCGATGGCCGCCCGCGGGGCGCGGGTGGCGGCGGCCCGGCGCGCGGGCGTGGCCGCCCTCGCGGAGCCGTTCCGGGCCTGGCTGGCGGCGCTCGGCGGCGGCCCCGAGGGGATCCTGCGTCTCGAGCCCTCCCCCGCGGCCCTGGGCGAGGTGCCCGACGACGCCCTCGAGGGGGCCCTCGCCACGGCTCTGCGCGACCGGCGCGGCCGCGACATCCAGGCCGCCCAGACGCTGTCGGGGCCCCACCGCGACGACCTCGTCATCGGCGCCGGGGCCGCCGACCTGCGCCGGTCGGGGAGCCAGGGCGAGCAGCGCACGGCCGCACTGGCGCTGCTGCTGGCCGCGCGCGACCACCTGCGCGAGCGCGCCGCGCGGCCGATCCTGCTGCTGGACGACGTCCTCAGCGAGCTCGACCCGGGGCGCCGCCGCCTGCTGCTCGAGGCGGTCCGCGACGGGGGTCAGACCCTCGTGACGAGCGCCGACCCGGCGGCCGTCGACGCCCTGTCCGAGCCGCCCGACGCCCTCGTCACGGTCGAGGACGGGGCCCTGCGGTGAGCGCCCGGCGCCGCCGGCGCCGCCGGCGCGAGCCC
Source organism: Miltoncostaeaceae bacterium (assembly GCA_963808825.1). Taxonomy (GTDB): domain Bacteria; phylum Actinomycetota; class Thermoleophilia; order Miltoncostaeales; family Miltoncostaeaceae; genus DATAGF01. The sequence goes on from CAWEGW010000013.1 coordinate 148,536, forward strand.
GCGGCCGCGGCCGACGTGCTGGCGCGCTTCCGCCGCCGCGCCGGCGGCGGGGGCGGCCCGGGCGCCGAGACGGCCGCCGCCGCCCTGGCCTGGCCCGACGTCGTCGGGCGCGCCGCGGCCGACCACAGCGTCCCCGTGCGGCGCAGCCGCGCCGGCGTCGTCACGGTGGCCTGCTCCAGCGCCGCCTGGGCGCACGAGCTGTCGGCGCGGCGGGCCGAGCTGGCCGCCCGGCTGGCCGAGCGGGCCCCCGAGGCCCGCGCCGCGGCGCTCCGCTTCGCCGTCGCCGACCACGTCGTGCCGGCCCCGGCGCCCGCCCCGAGCGCCGCCCCGCCCCCCGCCGAGCCGAGCGCCGTCGAGCGCGATCTCGGGGCCGCCGCCGCGGCCGGCGTGAGCGAGCCCGCCCTGCGCGCGCTGGTGGCCCGCGCCGCCGCGGCCTCGGCGGCGCGCAGGAGAACGCACTGACGTGACGAATTACCTGCAAATACGGCACAATTAGGGGGGCGTCGGCGGGGCGGGATGATAAACTCCGATGATCGCTCAGGGAGACACCAGATCCAGCCAGCGCCCGGCGTGACGCCGGCCACCACAAACTACGACGCCGGGGACATCACGGTCCTCGAGGGCCTGGAGGCCGTCCGCCGCCGGCCGGGCATGTACATCGGCTCCACCGGGCCGAGGGGACTTCACCACCTCGTGTACGAGGCGGTCAACAACAGCGTCGACGAGGCGCTCGCGGGCTACTGCGACCGCGTCGAGGTCACCCTCAACCCGGACGGGTCGTGCGCCGTCAGCGACAACGGCCGGGGCATCCCTGTCGCGCCGATGGCCGACCAGGGCGGGCGCAGCGCGCTCGAGGTCGTCATGACCGTCCTCCACGCCGGCGGCAAGTTCGGCGGCGACGGCTACAAGGTCTCGGGCGGGCTGCACGGCGTCGGCATCAGCGTGGTCAACGCGCTCTCGGAGTGGCTGGTCGCCGAGGTGCGCCGCGACGGCGGCCTCTACGTCCAGCGCTTCGCGATCGGCGAGCCGCAGGGCCCGGTGGAGCGGGTCGGCCCCGCCGACGGGACGGGGACCACGATCAGCTTCCTCCCCGACCCGGACATCTTCGAGGAGCCGGACTTCGACTTCGAGACCCTCGCCCAGCGCCTCCGCGAGACGGCCTTCCTCACCAGGGGCCTGGTCGTGCGCCTGGTCGACCGCCGCGGCGAGGAGCGGGAGGTCGAGTACCACTACGAGGGCGGCATCCGCGACTTCGTCAGCCACCTCAACGAGACCCGCGACCCGCTGCACCGCGACGTGGTCTCGCTGGAGGTCGACGGCGAGGAGGGGGCCCTCGAGGTCGCCCTCCAGTGGACGGCGGCCTACAGCGAGGCCGTCTACACCTTCGCGAACAACATCAACACGCACGAGGGCGGCACCCACCTCACCGGCTTCCGCACCGCGCTGACGCGCACCCTCAACGACTACGCGCGCGCCAAGGGGCTGCTGAAGGAGAAGGACGACAACCTCGAGGGCCCGGACACGCGCGAGGGGCTGACGGCGATCATCTCGCTCAAGCTCCGCGAGCCCCAGTTCGAGGGCCAGACCAAGACCAAGCTCGGCAACTCGGAGATCGCCGGCTTCGTCAACGGCGCCCTCACCCAGGGGCTGGCCGAGTACCTGGAGGAGCACCCGACCGAGGCCCGCCAGATCCTCGGGAAGGCCATCAACGCCGCCCAGGCCCGCCAGGCCGCGCGCAAGGCGCGCGACCTCGCCCGGCGCAAGGGCGCGATGGACTCGACCAACCTGCCGGGCAAGCTGGCCGACTGCTCCGACCGCGACCCCGAGAGCACCGAGCTCTTCCTGGTCGAGGGCGACTCGGCCGGCGGCTCGGCGATCATGGCGCGCCAGTCGAGCTTCCAGGCGATCCTGCCCCTGCGCGGGAAGATCATCAACGTCGAGAAGGCCCGCATCGACAAGGTCCTCTCCAACGCCGAGATCCAGGCCATGATCACCGCGATGGGCACCGGCATCGACGAGGACTTCGAGCTCGCCAAGGCCCGGTACCACAAGCTGATCATCATGACCGACGCCGACGTGGACGGCGCCCACATCCGCACGCTGATCCTCACCTTCCTCTTCCGCCACATGCGCGGCCTCATCGAGGAGGGCTTCGTCTACATCGCCTGCCCGCCGCTCTACAAGGTCAAGCAGGGCAACCAGGAGCAGTACATCGAGAAGGAGTCCGAGCTCGAGGACTGGCTGCTCGAGCGCAACCTGGGCGACCTGACCCTCGAGGACGCGACCGGGGCCTCCAACGGCCTGACCAAGACGCGCTACCAGCGCTTCCAGCGCGCCCTCAAGGAGCACGAGGCCTGGGCCGGCAACCTGCGCGCCACCTACGGCGCGGCCACGATCGAGTTCCTCCAGGCCCACGGCCTGGTGGAGGCCGAGCCGGCCGACATCGAGGACCTCGGCCGGGCGGTGGACGCGGGCTCCGACGAGCGCGCTGGGCTGACCGTGGAGGGCGTCGACGGCGACGGCGACGGGCTCACGGCCCGCTCGGTCCAGGCGCGCACCGGCGAGGCCCGCACGGTCCACATCCCGCTGGAGGTGTTCCGCAGCCGCGAGCTGGCCGGGCTGCGGGGCGCGCGGGCCCGCCTGCGGGAGCTGGTCGGGACGCCGCCGTTCCGCATCACGCGCGGCTCGCGCTCGCGGGCCGCGGCGACCTACGAGGCGCTGCGCACGGCCGTCCTCGACCTCTGCCGCGAGGGGGTCCAGCTGAGCCGCTTCAAGGGCCTCGGCGAGATGAACAGCGAGCAGCTCTGGGAGACCACGATGGACCCCGAGCGGCGGATCCTCCAGCGCGTGACCATGGAGGACGAGGCGGCGGTGGGGGAGCTGTTCGCGAAGCTGATGGGCGACAAGGTGGAGCCGCGGCGGGCCTTCATCGAGGACAACGCCCGCAGCGTCCGCTTCCTCGATGTCTAGTCGGCGGTAGGGGCTGATGGCGATCGACCGGCACGGCCGCATCGAGCCGCGCGAGCTCGAGCGGGAGATGAGCTCGTCGTACCTCGACTACGCGATGAGCGTGATCGTCGGCCGGGCGCTCCCGGACGTCCGCGACGGCCTCAAGCCGGTCCACCGCCGGGTGCTCTTCGCGATGCACGACAACGGGCTGCAGCCCGACCGGCCCTACGTGAAGAGCGCGAACATCGTCGGGACCGTGATGGGCGAGTACCACCCCCACGGCAACGACGCGATCTACGACACCCTGGTGCGCCTGGCGCAGGACTTCGCCTCCCGCTACCCGCTGGTGGACGGGCAGGGCAACTTCGGCACCTCGGAGTTCGCCGCCGCGGCCATGCGCTACACGGAGGCCCGCCTGTCGCGGCTGGCCACCGAGATGCTGCGCGACATCGACGAGGACACGGTCGACGAGACGCCGACCTACGACGACCGCCGCACCGAGCCGCTCGTCCTGCCGTCGCGCTTCCCCAACCTGCTGGTCAACGGCTCGTCCGGCATCGCGGTCGGCATGGCGACGAACATCCCGCCCCACAACCTGGGCGAGGTCATCGACGCGGTGGTCGCGAGCATCGACGACCCCGGCATCGAGGTCGAGGGCCTCATGCGCCACGTCCGCGCCCCCGACTTCCCGACCGGCGGCATCATCGTGGGCCGGGTCGGCGTCGTCGAGGCCTACCGCACCGGCCGCGGCCGCGTGCTCGTGCGCGGGCGGGCCCACAACGAGCCGCTCAAGGGCGGCTCGAACGCGATCGTCTTCACCGAGCTGCCCTACCAGGTGAACAAGGCCGAGCTCATCAAGAAGATGGCCGACCTGGCCAACGAGAAGACGATCCCCGAGATCCGCGACCTCCGCGACGAGAGCGGCCGCGACGGCGTCCGGGTGGTGATCGAGCTCCGCCGCGACGCCGTGCCCCGGGTGGTGCTGAACAAGCTCTACAAGCACACGGCGGTCCAGACGACCTTCGGCGTCAACGCCATCGCGCTGGTCAACGGGGTGCCGCGGACCCTCGGGCTGAAGGAGCTCATCCGCCACTACCTCGACCACCAGCGCGAGGTGGTCACGCGGCGCTCGCGCTACCGGCTCGACCGGGCCGAGGCGCGGGCCCACATCCTCGAGGGGCTCCTGCGCGCGCTCGAGCACCTGGACGACGTCATCGCCCTGATCCGGGCGGCGGTCAACCCGGACGAGGCGCGCAGCGGGCTGATGGCGCGCTTCGACCTCACCGAGGTCCAGGCGCGGGCCATCCTCGACCTGCGGCTGCAGCGGCTCACCCAGCTGGAGGCCGGCAAGATCCAGGAGGAGTACGCGGAGCTGCAGGAGCGGATCGCCGAGCTGCGCGCGATCCTCGGCGACGAGGCGCGCATCTACGGCCTCATCCGCGAGGAGCTGCTGGAGATCCGCCGCCGCTACGCCGACGAGCGGCGCACCGAGATCATCCCCGGCGAGGGCGACATCGACCTCGAGGACCTGATCGCCGAGGAGGAGATGGTCATCTCCATCTCCCGCGCCGGCTACGTCAAGCGCCTGCCGGTCACGACCTACCGGGCCCAGGGCCGCGGGGGCAAGGGGCTGCGCGGGGTGCGCCTCAAGGACGAGGACTACATCGAGCACCTGTTCATCGCCTCGACCCACCACTACCTGCTCTTCTTCACGAACACCGGCAAGGTCTACCGCCAGAAGGTCCACGAGCTGCCCCAGGGCTCGCGCGACTCGCGGGGCCGCCACATCGCCAACGTGCTGGCCCTGCGCGAGGGCGAGGAGGTCCGCGCCGTCTTCGCCACCCGCGACTACAGCGAGGGCCGCTACCTGGTGCTCGCGACGCGCGACGGCATGGTCAAGAAGACCGAGATGCGCAGCTACGACACCATCCTGCGCGAGGCGGGGCTGATCGCGATCCAGCTCATGGGCGACGACGAGCTGGTCGGGGTGCAGCTCACCGACGGCGACGAGGACCTGCTGGTGGTGTCGGCGCGCGGCCAGGCGGCCCGCTTCCACGAGCGCCACGTGCGGCCCATGGGCCGCGACACGCGCGGCGTCCGCGGCATGACCCTCCACCCAGAGGACCGGGTGCTCGCCCTGGCGGTCGCGCGCGACGACGAGGACCTCCTGGTCGTGACGGGCAACGGCTACGGCAAGCGCACGCCGGTCTCCGACTACCCGGCCAAGGGGCGCCCGACCAAGGGCGTGCGCACGATCAAGGTGACCGACAGGAAGGGCGAGCTGGTGACCGCCCGCCCGGTGCGCGAGGGCCAGGAGCTGCTCCTGATCTCGCAGAACGGCCAGGTCATCCGCATCGCCGCCGAGACGGTGCGCCGCACGGGCCGCTCCACCGAGGGCGTGCGGCTGATGAACCTCGCCGACGACGACGCCGTGGTGGGGGTCGCCTCGGTGGTGGAGGCCAACGAGGTCAACGACGAGGCGGGCGACGAGACCCCGCCCGCCGAGGCCGTCGTCTCGGACGACGACGGGTAGCCGGCGCGATGGCCGACGGTTCGCCGCCCGCCCGGGAGCGCCGTCGCCCACCTGAGCGAGCGCCCGTGGACGGCGGCCCCGGGTGGAAGGTCGAGGGGGCGCCGGCGAGCGGCGCCGACGAGTCTGCGGGCGGCCGCTTCCGAATGCCCGGCGGGCGCAACTTCTGGTGGATCCTCCTCGCCCTCCTGGCCCTCAACTGGTTCATCGTCTCCCTCATCCCGGACCGCGAGAGCCGCCTCGACGTGCCCTACTCGCTCTTCCGCCAGCAGGTCGAGGCGGGCAACGTCGCGGAGGTCACCTCCCAGGGCGACACGATCCAGGGCAAGTTCGACAAGGAGGTGACGTACCCGGAGGGGTCGGACTCCACCGACACCGACTTCGAGACCATCCGCCCGGCCTTCGCGGACGACGGGCTGCTCCAGCTGCTGCTGGCGAACGACGTCGTGGTGAACGCCAAGCCGATCGACGAGGGGCGCTCGCTGCTGTTCACGATCCTCCTGTCGTTCGGGCCCGTGATCCTCCTGGTGGCGCTCTTCGTCTGGCTCGCGCGCCGGGCCGGGGGCGGGGCGACCGGCGCCCTGGCCGGGTTCGGACGCTCGCGCGCGCGGCGCTACGACTCGGCCGGCCAGCCGCGGGTGACGTTCGAGGACGTCGCCGGCATCGACGACGCCGAGGACGAGCTGGTCGAGGTCGTCAACTTCCTGCGCAACCCCGACCGCTACCGGCGGCTCGGCGCCCGCATCCCGCGCGGCGTCCTGCTGTCGGGGCCGCCGGGGACCGGCAAGACCCTGCTCGCGCGGGCGGTGGCGGGCGAGGCCGAGGCGCCCTTCTACTCCCTGTCGGCCTCGGAGTTCGTGGAGTTCATCGTCGGGGTGGGGGCGAGCCGCGTGCGGGACCTCTTCCAGCAGGCCAAGGCAACCGCCCCGGCGATCATCTTCATCGACGAGCTCGACGCCATCGGGCGGGCGCGCGGCGGGTCGGCCTCGATCGGCGGCAACGACGAGCGCGAGCAGACCCTCAACCAGATCCTGACCGAGATGGACGGCTTCACCGGGACGGAGGGCGTCATCGTGCTCGCCGCGACGAACCGTCCCGAGATCCTCGATCCCGCGCTGCTGCGGCCGGGACGCTTCGACCGGAGGATCGTCGTGAGCCCGCCCGACCGGGACGGTCGCGAGGCGATCCTGCGGGTGCACCTCCGGGACGTGCCGATCGCCGACGACGTCGACCCCGGCCGGCTCGCCGCCTCGACGGCCGGGATGGTGGGCGCCGACCTCGCCAACCTCGTCAACGAGGCGGCGATCATCGCCGCCCGGCACGGCCACGACCAGGCGCACCAGCACGACTTCACCGAGGCCATCGAGAAGATCGTCCTCGGGACCGAGCGCCGGATCATGCTCTCCCCCGCGGAGCGCGAGCGCACCGCCTACCACGAGAGCGGCCACGCGCTGCTCGGGATGCTGCTGCCGGGCGCCGACCCGGTGCGCAAGATCTCGATCGTCCCGCGCGGGCGCGCGCTCGGGGTGACGTTCCAGGCGCCGGACAGCGACCGCTACGGCTACGGCGCCGACTACCTGCGCGGGCGGATCACCGGCGCCCTCGGCGGCAGGGCGGCCGAGGAGCTGGTCTACGCGGACGTCACGACCGGGGCGGAGTCGGACCTGGAGCAGGTGACCGCGATCGCCCGGCGCATGGTGGGGCGCTGGGGCATGTCGGAGGAGATCGGGCCCGTCTCGGTGCTCCCGGGGCCCGACGACCAGCCGCTGCTCTTCCCGGGGACCGGGTCGGGACCGTCGCCGCGCACCCAGGAGCTGGTGGACGAGGAGGTCCGCCGCATCGTCGAGGACTGCTACGCCGACGCCCTGCGGCTGCTGACCGCGAACCGCGAGCGGCTGACCGCGCTCGCCGAGGCGCTGTTGGAGCGCGAGACGCTCGACGAGGCCGACGCCTACGAGGTGGCCGGAATCCCCCGCGAGGCCCCCTCCGCGCGCTGACGGGTGGCACACGGTCGCCTCGCCGCCGTGGACCGGCCGGCGCTCCAGGCGGGCATCCGCGCGGCCGCCGCCGTGTCGGCCGGCTTCGCGATCGGCCGCTACGCCCTCGACGACCCCCAGTTCGCGGTCTTCGCCGGCTTCACGGCGATGGGCCTGCTGTCGTTCGCCGACTACGGCGGCCCGCTCCGCATGCGCCTCGCCGCCTTCGCCGTCACGGTGGCCGTCGCGCTGGCGCTGGTGTCGCTCGGGACGGTCGTCTCCGAGAGCAGCTGGGGCGGTCCGCTGGCCGTCGGCGCCGTCGGGTTCGCGGTCGCCTACGCGGCGGTGCTGGGCGGCTACTTCGTGGCCGGCACGAACGCGGTGATCCTGTTCGCGGTGCTCGCCGCCGGGATCCCGGCGCCGGACGGGGCGCTCGACTCACGGGTGCTCGGGACGCTCCTGGGTGGAGCGCTGGCGACGGCGGCGAGCGTCGTGCTGTGGCCCGCGCGGCCGGTCCGGGACGCCGGCCGCCCGCTCGGGAAAGCCGCCGCCGCCCTGGCCGCGTGCCTCGGGGCGGGGCCGGGCGACCGCGAGGCCGCGCTGGAGGGCGCCCGCGGCGAGGTGCGCGCGGCCCGGGCGCGGCTGGGCGACCTCGCGCATCGCCCGTCAGAGCCGACCGCCCGCCACCGCGCCATCCTGCGCCTGCTCTTCGACCTCGACCGGCTGCTGGAGCGCATCGCCGGCCTGGTGCGCAACGGGCCGCCCCCGCCGGGCCCCGGCAGGGCCTTCCTGGACCAGGCCGAGGCCGGGCTCGGAGCGGCGGCCGCGTCGCTCGCCGGCGAGCGACCCCCCCTCGACCCGGTCGACCTCGAGCGGAGCGTCCGCGCGTGCGCGCCGCAGGCGCGGAGCGGCGCTCGCGGCGCGGCTCGGCGAGGCCGAGCCGGCGACGGTCGCCCGGGAGGCGGAGGAGACGGCGATCGCGGGCGAGGTGGCCCAGGCGGCGACCCAGGCGGCGCTGGACGCGGAGATCGTGGCCGGCCGCCGCCCCGCGAGCGTCGAGCCGGCCGTCATCCAGCTCCTCGACGAGCCCGTGCTCGAGGCGGCGGTCCGGCGCCTGCGCGCCAACCTCACGCTCCGCTCGGTCCAGTTTCGCAACGCGCTGCGGCTCGGGGCCGCCCTGGCCCTGGCCATGGCGTTGGCGCACATGCTCGACCTGCAGCACGGCTTCTGGGTCGTGCTCGCAACCCTCACCGTCGTCCGGACCACCGCGTCGGCGACGAGCGTCACGGCCCGGCGGGCGCTGCTCGGCACCGCGGTCGGCTTCGTCCTCGCGATCGTGGTGATCCTGGGGGCCGAGGCCGACAACCACCTCTACGTGATCCTGCTCGGGCTGGTGATCTGCGCGGCGGTCTACGCGGCGCGGGCCGGCGGGGTGGTGGCGGGCCAGGCGGGCTTCACCGTCATGGTGGTGGTGCTCTTCAGCCTGCTGGCCCCATCGGAATGGACCCTCGCGCTGGTGCGGGTGCAGGACGTCGTCGCCGGGGCGCTGGTGGGCGTGGTGATCGGCCTCATCGCCTGGCCGCGCGGCGCCGGCGGCCAGCTGCCGGCCGCGGTCGCCGACGTCATCGACCGCGCCGTCAACGAGGTCGGGTGGGCCGCGCGAAACGAGCTCGGGCGCGGCGGGGGCGGTGACCCGGCAGCTCTGCGGGCCGCGACGCTCTGGGCGGCCCGTCGCGCGGAGGACGACCTCGCCGTGGCGCTGGGCGAGCGCCGCCCGTCGGCGGACGCGCCCGACGAGCTCTGGCCGGCCCTCCTCAGCGACGCCGGCGCGGTCTGGTACTCGATCTTCTGGCTCGAGAAGGTGCCCGGCGCGGACGCCCCGCCCGGAGGCTGCACGCCGCTCAGGGCCGCGCTGCTCGGCCGCACGGAGGCCGCTGCGGCGGGCTACCGCACCGCCGCCGCTGCGCTGCGGCGGGGGACGTCCCCGCCCGCCCCGCCCGCCCCGCCGGACGACGACGCCCTCGTCGCGCGCTGCGCAGCGTCGCCGCCCGCCGACGAGGCGACCCGCGAGGCGCTCGTGCGGCTGCTCGTGCTGCGCCACTGGGTGCGCGAGCTCGAGGGCGGCCTCGGTCGCCTCACCGGCCGCATCGGCGAGATCCAGGCCCGCGGGGCCGGCTCCGGCGGCGGGATCCCCCGGTGGCTACGCGCCCGGCTCGGCCGCGACGGGGAGGTCCCGGAGGCGGTCGGCGAGCTCGGCGGGTGAGATCGCCACGGCGATCACCCCGGTGCCGAGCTCCAGCCCGGCGAGGGTGCCCAGGCGCGGGATCACGTCGATGTGCCAGTGGTAGCGGCCCCCCACGCCGCGGCGGGCCCGGTGGAGCCAGGCGTTCAGGGCCTCGGCCCCGAGGCGCTCGCCGGCCGCGGCGGCCTGGCGGCGCAGGAAGCGCGCGGCCGCCCCCGGCCCGGGCGGGGCGGTCCAGTCGGCCGCGTGCCGCGACGGGCCGATCCGGAGCGTCCCGGTCAGCGGCGGCACCTCGGGCGACCAGGCCACCAGGCCCCCGCCCTCGTCGACGAGCCGCCCGTCGGCCGCCGCGCCCTCGATGTCGGCGCACACCGGGCAGCGGCCCCCCTCCTCGAAGGCCCGCTCCAGCGCCAGCAGGCGGGGCGGCTCGAGGGGGAGCCCCACCAGCTGGGCGTGGCTGTGCTGCAGCGACGCGCCGGCGGCGGCGCCCTCGTTGAGGAAGAGGAAGGGCCAGAGGCCGCGCGGGTCGGCCTCGACGGCGGCGATGCGGTCGGCCCAGACGCGCCCGGCGAGGTCCGCCTCGTCGTCGGTGAGGTCCTGGAGGCGCACCACGTGGCGCGGGGTGTTGACGACCACCTCGTGGACGCCCTCGTCCGGCCCCACGGCCGGGTACTTGTTCGGGATCGCCCGCACGAGCCAGCCGGGCGTGTCCGGCGGCCCGTCACCGGGCCGCACGGCCTGGGTCTCCGGCGGGGTCTCGGCCTCGTTGCCCTCGCAGAAGGGGCAGCCGGCCCCAGTCGAGGGCCGGCCCACGTCGTGCGGCCGGGCGGCCCGCGCCGGCGCCAGGAGGACCGGGTCGCCGGTGAGCGGGTCGCGCCGGACCGGCGTCAGAACCCCCTCCGAAATGAGAACCGCCGGCACCTCGCGCCCATCAGATGCACCTGTAGCGACGATGGGCATCGGGTGCCGGTTGGCGCTGCCGAGACCCAGACCTCACCGAAGGCTCATTTCGGAGGGGGTTCTCAGGATGCCTTCCGGCGGCGCTGGGTGCCGGACTTCTTGGCCGGCGCCTTCGCCTTCGACGACGACGACGACTTGCGTCCCTCGCCGCCGCCCTTCACGCCGCGCAGGCGCCCCTGCTCGATCGAGAGCTGGTCGTCGCCCTTCTCGTCGCCCTTCCCGCCGTCGCCCTTCTCCTCCGGGGCGTCGCCGCCCGCTGCGGCCAGGCTCGCCTTGAGCGCCGCCATCAGGTCGACGACCGGCGCCGGCTCGCTGACCTCCTCGGGCTCGGCGATCTCCTCGCCGCCGGCCTTGGCCTCGAGGAAGTCCACCAGGGCCGCGCGGGTCTCGTTGGGGTACTCCTCGGGGTTGAACGGCCGCGCGAGCCCCTGGACGAGCTGCTCGGCCATGGCGAGCTCCTCCTTGGAGACCTCCACGCCCTCGAGCCGCTCGCCGATCTCGCGCTGGTCGCGGATGCGGACGTCCTCGGGGTAGTAGAGGGTCTCGAGCGCCAGCACGCCGTCGGTCGGGCGCAGCAGCACGAGGTGCTCCTTGGTGGAGAGGACGAAGCGCCCCAGCGCGGCGCGGCCGGACTCCTCCATCGCCGTCCGCAGCAGCACGTAGGGCCGCTCGGCCCGCTCCTGGGGCTCCAGCCAGTAGGCGCGCTCGTAGTAGACCGGGTCGACCTCGCTGAGCTCGACGAAGCCGAGGATCTGGATCGTCTTCTCCTGGCGGGCGGCGAAGCGCTCGAGCTCGGAGTCCTCCACCGGCAGGTAGCGGCCCTTCGAGACCTCCCAGCCCTTGACGGTGTCGTCAGGGCCGACCTCGACGTCGCGCTGGGGGTCCCAGCGCTTCTGCTTGACCGGCTGGAGGGTCTCCCGCGACAGGGTGCGGAAGCTGACGTCGCTGCGCTGCTGCGCCAGGCCGACCGACACCGGGATGGTGACGAGGCCGAAGCTGATGAAGCCGTTCCAGATCGCCCGCACGGCGGGCCTCCTTCCGTCGTCGCCGGGCTCGGGCCTACCCGGCCCCGTTCGACCCGTCGCGGCTCGGCACCCGGCTCGCCGTGTGCCCCGTGAGGGCCTCGAGCATCTCCACGGGGAAGGGCAGGATGAGGGTGGTCGTCCGCTCGGACGAGCCGATCTCGTTCATGGTCTGCAGGTAGCGGAGCTGGAGCGCCCCGGGGGCCGCGTTGATGACGGCGGCGGCCTGGCCGAGCTTCTCGGAGGCCTGGTACTCGCCGTCGGCCGCGATGATCTTGGCGCGCCGCTCGCGCTCGGCCTCGGCCTGGCGGGCGATGGCGCGCTGCATCGTCGAGGGGAGCTCGACGTCCTTCACCTCGACGACCGAGACCTTCACGCCCCAGGGGTGGGTCTGCTCGTCGATGATCGTCTGCAGCCGCTCGTTGATCTGGTCGCGCTCGGACAGGAGCTGGTCGAGGTCAACCTGGCCCAGGACGCTCCGCAGGGTCGTCTGGGCGATCTGCGAGGTCGCGATGAGGTAGTTCTCGACCTGGACGATGGCCTTCGAGGCGTCAACGACCCGGAAGTAGGCGACCGCGTTCACCTTCACGGTCACGTTGTCCCGGGTGATGACCTCCTGCGGCGGGACGTTCAGCGTGACGGTCCGCAGGTCAACCTTCACGGCCTTGTCGACGAAGGGGATCAGGATGAAGAGGCCCGGACCCTTGATGCCGATCAGGCGCCCGAGCCGGAAGACGACTCCCCGCTCGTACTCACGGGCGACCTTCACGGACGAGAACAGGAAGATCAGCCCGATGACGAGCAGGATGATCACGACGATGGCGGCGGCCATGAGGCTCACCCCTCTCTGGGTTCGACGGTCAAGGTGAGATCGTCCCTGTGCACTGTAACGACGCGGACCTCCCCCCCGGCCGGGATCTCGACACCCCCGGCGGCCCGGGCGGACCAGATCTCGCCGTTCACGAGCACCGAGCCCCCCCGCGCACCGATTGTGCCGCGTGCCCGCCCCACCACGCCCACGAGCTCGGCGCCGCCGGTGAGGGCCGGGCCGCGGCGGGCCCGCAGAACCAGGTGGGCGGCCACGGCGAAGGCGCCCCCGACCACGGCCGCGGTCGCCACCACGAGGCCGGTCGAGGGCTCCAGCGCGGGGTCGCCCGAGTCGAACAGGAAGGCCCCGCCGAGCGCGAGGGCCGCGATGCCGCCGAGCGCGAACAGGCCGGGCCCGCCCGCCTGGGTCTCGGCGAGGAAGAGGACCACGGCGAGCGCGAGCAGGGCCACGCCCGCCCATTGCAGCGGGAGCAGCGCCAGGCCGGCGACGGCGAGCAGCAGGGCGATGGCGCCCACGACGCCGGGGACGACGGCGCCCGGGTTGAAGAGCTCGAAGCCGACCCCCGCGAGCCCGACGAGCAGCAGGAGGAAGACGACGTTGGGGTCGGTGAGCACCCGCAGCGCCGACAGGTACCAGGGCAGGGCGTCGGTCTCGATCGGCGCGCCGGCCGTCTCGATCGGGCCGTCCCGGCCGGGGCGGCCGTCCAGCCATGCGACGAACGCCTCGACGCTCGGTTGGATCGTCTCGGCCACGCCGCGCTCCACGGCCTGGTCGGCCGTCAGGGTGAGGTCTCCGGTGACCATCGCCCGGTACGACCCGGCGTCGCGCCCCGACTCATCGGCGAGCGCGCCGGCGAGGGCCGCCGCCTCGTCGCGTGCCGCCGCGTCGAGGTCCTCGCCGCCGCTGGCGATCGGCGTCGTGGAGCCGATCGTGGTCCCCGGGGCCATGCCGAGCTGGTCCGACGCGGCGGCGAGGGTGGCGCCCGCCGGCCCCGCCCGGGCGCCGGAGGGCCCGATCCACACGGTCACGGGGACGGTCGATGCCTCCATGTCCTCCACGACGTCGCGCGTCAACGACACCAGGCCGTCGGATGCGTCGAGCCGGATCACGACCGCGGGCGCCCCCGCGTCCTCGGCCGCCCCGATGCGGCGGTCAACGAACACGGCCGCGACCTGGTCGATCGACCCGTCCAGGTCGATGACCTGCACCGCGGGCGGCTCGGACCCCTGCGCGGGGGCCGGGGCGGCCGGGAGCGCGACCGCCCCGAGGACGATCGCGAGGCCGCACAACAGGACGCGCAGGGTGGGTGTCACCGCCCTCCCGACGATAGCGAACGATGTCGGCCGCACCGGGCGCGATGGGCTACGATCCCGCCGGTCGTGCCCGATCAGCTCCCGGACCCGAGGGACCTCCTCCCCCACCGGCCGCCCTTCCTGTTCGTGGACGAGGTCCTCGCGCTCGCGCCGGGCGAGCTGGCGAGGGCGCGCTGGCACGTGGATCCCGGGGCGGCCTTCTTCTCGGGCCACTTCCCCGGCAACCCGATCCTGCCCGGCGTGATCATCGTCGAGGCGCTGGCCCAGACCGGCGCGCTGGCGGCGCTCGCCGAGCCGGGCTCGGCGGGCAAGCTGGCCCTGTTCGCCGGCATCGAGCGGGCGCGGTTCCGCCGCGTCGTGCGTCCCGGCGACGAGCTCGTGCTCGAGGCGCGCCTCACGCGCCGCCGCGGGCCGCTCGGCGAGGGCGAGGCCACGGCGAGGGTCGGCGACGAGCTCGCCTGCGAGACGACCCTGAAGTTCGCGCTGGTCAACGCGGCCTCGGCCGGGGCGCCGGCGTGATCTCGGCCCGCAACGGCCACGCGGGGCGCGCCCGGCTGGCGGCCCTCGGCGGCTACGCGCCCGAGCGGGTGGTCACCAACGAGGAGATCGCCGGCCGCGTGGACACCAGCGACGCGTGGATCGTCAGCCGCACCGGCATCCGCGAGCGCCGCTACGCCGCGCCCGAGCAGGCCGCGAGCGACCTGGCCCTGATCGCGGCGGAGCGCATCCTGGAGGCGGCAGGGGTCGAGGGCGCCGACCTCGACATGGTCATCGTCCCGACGGCGACGCCCGACCACCTCTTCCCCTCCACGGCCGCGCTCGTGGCCGACCGCCTCGGGGCGCGCAACGCCGCCGCCTACGACCTCTCGGCCGCCTGCTCGGGGTTCATCTACGGCCTCGCCCAGGCGACCGGCGTGATCGAGTCCGGCATCTGCCGCAGGGTCCTGGTGGTGGGAGCAGAGGTCCTGTCCCGCGTCACCGACCACGACGACCGGGCGACCTGCATCCTGTTCGCCGACGGGGCCGGCGGGGCGCTGGTCACGCGCGGCGAGCCCGAGGAGACCACCGGCTTCCTCGCCTTCGACCTCGGCGCCGACGGCTCGGGGGGCGACCAGCTCGTGATCCCGGCGGGCGGGAGCCGGTTGCCCGTGACGAGCTCGCCGGACCCGAGCGACGGCTGCATCAAGATGGACGGGCCGGAGGTCTTCCGCTTCGCCACCCGGGTGCTGGTGGAGTCGGCCGAGCGCCTGCTCGCGGCGCTCGAGATGTCGATCGACGAGATCGACCTCGTCGTCGCCCACCAGGCCAACAGCCGGATCATCGACCACGCCGCCGGGCGCCTCGGGATCCCGGAGGAGCGCCTCTTCAACAACCTCGAGCGCTACGGCAACACGTCGGCAGCCTCGATCCCGCTGGCGCTCGCCGAGGCGCGCGACGCCGGCCGGCTGCGCCCGGGGGACATGCTGCTGCTGGTGGGCTTCGGGGGCGGGCTGACCTGGGGCTCGACGATCTGCCGCTACGAGCCGCTGGTCCCGGCGTGATCGCGGCGATGTTCCCGGGCCAGGGGGCCCAGGCCGTCGGCATGGGCAAGGCCCTGAGCGAGCGCTTCGAGGCCGCCCGGCGCGCCTTCGAGGAGGCCGACGACGCGCTGGGCTACCCGCTCTCGCGCGTGTGCTTCGAGGGCCCGGCCGAGCGCCTGACCCAGACCGACGTCTGCCAGCCGGCCCTGGTGGCGACCTCGATCGCGGCGTGGCGGGTGGCGACGGAGGCCGGCCTGCGCCCGGGGGTGGTGATGGGCCACTCCCTGGGCGAGTACTCGGCCCTGGTGGCCGCGGGGTCGATGGGGTACGCCGAGGCGCTGCGCATCGTCGCCGAGCGGGGCGCCGCCATGCGGGCCGCGGGGCGGGCGTCGCCGGGTGCGATGGCCGCCCTGCTCGGCCTCGCCGACGACGACGCGCGGGCGCTGGCCGAGGAGGCCGGCGACGTCTGGCCGGCGAACTTCAACTGCCCGGGCCAGGTCGTGGTCTCGGGGACGGCCGAGGGCGTCGAGCGGCTCGTGGCGCTCGCCGCCGAGCGCGGGGCACGGGTGACCCGCCTGCAGGTGGACGGCGCCTTCCACTCGCCCCTGATGGCCCCTGCAGCCGAGCGGCTGCGCCCGGCTCTCGCCGCCTGGGAGCCGGAGCCCCCCGACCCGCCCTTCCTCTCGACGACGACCTGCGAGCGCGAGCCGCCGGAGCGCATGCGCGAGGTGCTGCTCGCCCAGCTCACCGCGCCGGTCCGCTTCGGCGACGCGGTCGCGGCGGCCCTGGACGCGGGCGCGGACCGCTTCGTGGAGGTGGGCCACGGGCGGGTGCTGTCGGGGCTGGTGCGGCGCGTGCGCCGCGACGCGGCCGTCGCCCAGGTGGGCGAGCCGGCCGACGTGGAGGCGCTGGCCGCCTGATGCCGGTCGCGCTCGTCACCGGCGCAAGCCGCGGGATCGGCGCCGCCTGCGCGCGGGCCCTGGCCGCGGACGGCTTCGACGTGGGGGTCGGCTACGCGTCGGACGCCGACGGCGCCGCGGCGACGGTCGCGTCCGTCGAGGCCGCCGGGCGCCACGCCGTCGCCCACGCCGCCGACGTCTCCGACGAGGCTCAGGCCGGCGGCCTGGTGGAGGCGGTCGAGGAGGCGCTCGGCCCCCTCGACGCGCTCGTGCTCAACGCCGGCATCACCCGCGACGGCCTGGCGGTGCGCATGAGCGCCGAGGACTGGGGCGCGGTGCTGGACACCAACCTCTCCGGCGCCTTCTACACCGCCCGCCCTGCGCTGCGCGGCATGCTGCGGCGGCGCTCGGGCAGCATCGTCGCGGTCTCCTCCGTGGTCGGGCTGATCGGCAACGCCGGGCAGGCCAACTACGCGGCCGCCAAGGCGGGGCTGATCGGGCTCACCCGGGCGCTCGCGCGCGAGGCGGGCGGCCGCGGCGTTCGGGTCAACGCCGTCGCCCCCGGGTACATCGCCACGGACATGACCGGCGTCCTCACCGACGAGCAGCGCGCCGCGATCCTGGCGAGCACGCCGCTGGGGCGGCTCGGCGAGCCCGAGGACGTGGCGGGCGCCGTCGCGTTCCTCTGCTCCCCGGAGGCGGCCTTCGTCACCGGCGCGGTGCTGTCGGTCAACGGCGGCCTGGCGATGGCGTGAGCCCGGCCCGGAACGGCGGCGGCCGCCGGCGCGTGGTCGTGACCGGCGTGGGGCTGGTCACCTCCCTCGGCATCGGGCGGGAGGAGAACTGGGCCGCGGCGATCGCCGGGCGGAGCGGGGCGGCGCCGATCGCACGCTACGAGCCGCTCGACACGGACACCACCATCGCCTGCGAGGTGAAGGGCTTCGAGCCCACCGACTTCATCGAGCGCAGGGCGGCGCGGCGCATGGACCTCTGCGCTCAGCTCGCGGTCGCGGCCGGCCGGCTGGCCCTGGAGGACGCGTCGCTGACCGTCTCGGGTGAGATGGGGCCGCGGGTCGGCGCCGCCGTCGGGTGCGGGATCGGCGGGCTCGCCAGCTTCGTGACCCAGACGCTGGTGGTCAACCACCGCGGGCCCGACCGGGCCTCCCCGCTGTTCATCCCGCTCGTGATCGCGAACATGCCCGCGGCCTACGTGTCGATGGAGCTCGGCCTCAAGGGCCCCCTCACCTGCCCCACGACGGCCTGCGCCTCGGGCAACCACGCCCTCGGGGAGGCGACCGAGCACATCCGCAGCGGCCGCGCCGACGCCATGCTGGCGGGCGGCGCCGAGGCCACCATCACTCGGACCGGCGTCGCCGCCTTCAACGCGATGCGGGCGCTGTCGACGCGCAACGACGCTCCCGCCGCCGCGAGCCGGCCCTTCGACCGGGACCGCGACGGCTTCGTGATGGGTGAGGCCGGCGCCATCCTCGTGCTCGAGAGCCTGGAGCATGCTCTCGGCCGCGGCGCCGAGCCGATCTGCGAGGTGATGGGCTACGGGCTCAGCGGCGACGCGCACCACGTCACCGAGCCCGATCCGACCGGTGAAGCGCCGGCGGCGGCGGTGACCATGGCCCTGACCGACGCGGGCGTCGAGCCGGAAGCCGTGGATTACGTCAACGCCCACGCCACCTCGACGCCGGTCGGCGATACCAGCGAGGTGCGGGCGCTCCGCCGGGCCCTGGGGGACGAGGTGGCGGCGCGCACGATGGTGTCCTCGACGAAGTCCATGCACGGCCACTGCCTGGGCGCCGCCGGCGGCGTGGAGGCGGCCCTGACCGCCCTGGCGATCCGCGAGGGGATGGTGCCGCCCACGATCAACCTGGACGACCTCGATCCCGGCTGCGAGGGGGTCAACCACGTGGCGAACGCCGCGCGCGAGGCCGAGGTGCGGGTGGCGATCTCGAGCGCCTTCGGCTTCGGCGGCCACAACGCCATCCTCGTCATGGGGGCCATGGGCCGCGCGCCGGAGGAGGGGTGACGGCCGCTCCCAGGGGCCGCCTGCCGGGCTGGCGGGCGGCGTACAACCGCGCCAGCACCCGCCTCTACGGGCCGATGCGCGGCCTGGAGGGCTTCAGCTGGATCGATGGGGAGCGGGTTGCGATCGGCAGCATCCCGGTCGGCGACGCCGTGGATCGCCTCCCCGAGCTCGGCGTGACACACGTGGTCAACTGCCGCGCCCAGCTCCAGACGCGGATCTCCCAGGACCTCTGGGCGGAGCGGGAGGTCTTCGGCGACGACCGCGTCATGTCCGCGCCGATGTGGGACAACGGTCGCCGCCAGCCGCCGCGCCTGTGGGCGCCCGCCGCCCGCTTCGCGGCCCACGCCCTCGACGAGGATCCCGACGCGGGCGTGCTCATCCACTGCCAGCAGGGGCGCCGGCGATCCGCCATGGTCGCGTACGCCGTGCTGCGGCTCCGCGGCCACGATCCCGCCGAGGCCGCCCGCCTCGTGCTGGAGTCGCGCGCGCCGGCGCGGCTGGTGCCCGCCTACCGCGCCAGCGTCGAGGACTGGCTCGCGTCCTTGGACCGGCCCCTATAATCCGCCGGTGGCGGTCCGGGGACAGCGGTGACCAAGCGCCAGATCACGGTCTCGGTCAACAGGCTGCGTCGCAAGCGGCCGTCGGACGACGGGCCGGCCCGCAGCCTGCCCGCCGACGAGCGCTCGTGCCCCCGCTGCCAGAGCCACTACCGGGCCGAGGAGATGCGCCGGAACCTGCGCGTCTGCGCGACCTGCGGGCATCACTTCGCGGTCTCGGCGCGCGAGCGCGTCGACCAGCTGGCCGAGGGCGGCCCCTGGGTGGAGCTCTGGCCCGAGCTTCGGGCCAGCGACCCGCTCCAGTTCGTCGACCTGCAGCCCTACCCCGACAGGGTCGAGAAGGCCGAGACCGGCGGCAGCGCCGAGGCGATCATCTGCGGCGAGCTCGAGGTCCGGGGCCACCGCTGCGTCGCGGCGGTGATGGACTTCTCGTTCCTGGGCGGGAGCATGGGGGCGGTGGTGGGCGAGAAGCTGGTGCGCGCATGCGAGCGCTGCGTCAACAAGGGCCTGCCGCTCGTCATCGTCACCGCCTCGGGCGGGGCGCGGATGCAGGAGGGCGTGCTGGCGCTGATGCAGATGGCCAAGACGGTCGTCGCCTTCGAGGGGATGCAGGACGCGGAGCTGCCCACGGTCGTCGTGCTCGCCCACCCGACCACCGGCGGCGTCTGGGCCTCGTTCGCCTCCCTCGGCGACGTCACCTACGCCGAGCCGGGGGCGCTGATCGCCTTCTCCGGGCCGCGGGTCATCGAGCAGACCACCCGCGAGGCGCTGCCGGACGACTTCGGTCGCGCCGAGACCCAGCTCTCCAAGGGGCAGATCGACGCGGTCGTGGACCGGCGCGACCTGACCGGGCGGATCGCGAAGGTGCTGGCCATCCTGGACCGCCCGACCGGCGTCAACCCACCGCCGGCGGTCACGTGGGCGACCATGCGCGCCGAGCGCGCCGCCGAGGTGGCCAAGAACCTGCCCGACCTCTCGCGCCGGCTCGTGGCGCGGGCCAAGTCGCGCCTGCCCGGCGACGAGGAGGACGAGGCGTGAGCGTCGCCGCCCGCCGCGGCGGCCGCTTCGTGCGCCGCCTCGCCCACAGGCTCACCGGACAGCCCGAGACCAGCGCGGTGATCTGGGAGACGATCCAGCTCGCCCGCCACCAGGACCGCCCCTACCCGCTCGACTACATCGCGCGCCTCTGGCCCGAGTTCGAGGAGCTGCACGGCGACCGCCTCTACGGCGACGACCCGGCGATCGTGGCGGGCATCGGGCGCGGCGCCGGCGGGCCGGTCGCGGTGATCGGCCACCAGAAGGGGCGCGACACGGCCGAGCGCACCTACCGCAACTTCGGCATGCCCGGCCCCGAGGGCTACCGCAAGGCGATGCGGGTGATGGCGCTGGCCGACAAGCTCGACCTGCCGGTCATCACCCTCATCGACACGCCCGGCGCCTTCCCCGGGAGCGGCGCCGAGGAGCGCGGCCAGGGCGGCGCGATCGCGCGCAGCATGCAGACGATGCTGCGCCTGCGGGTGCCGGAGATCGCCGTGGTGATCGGGGAGGGCTCCTCCGGGGGCGCGCTGGCGCTCGGCGTCGCCGACCGAGTGATCATGCTCGAGAACTCGACCTACTCCGTCATCTCGCCCGAGGGCGGGGCGGCGATCCTGTGGCGCGACGCCGCGAAGGCCCGCGAGGCCGCCACGGCCTTCCAGCCCACCGCGGCCAACTGCTACCGCTGGGGGATCGCCGACGCGGTGGTGCCCGAGCCGCCGGGCGGCGCCCACCGCGACCACGACGAGGCCGCCCGCCTGCTCGGCGGCTACCTCACCCGGGCTCTGCGCGACCTGCGCGCGCTGTCGCCCGGCGAGCGGCGCCGGCAGCGGCGCGACCGCTACCGCCGCATCGGGGCCTACCGCGAGTTCCCCGCGGGCGACCCCGCCGCGATCGCGGCCGGCCGCCTCGACGTCACGACCAACGGGTCGCCGGCCGCGCCGACCCCCGGCTCGGCCTAGCCCGCCCGCGCGGCGGCGGGCTCGTCCGCCGCGGCGGCTTCCTCGAAGGCCGCCACCAGCTCGTGCTCGAAGGCCGGGATGTCGGCGACCACCCGGCCCCAGATCAGCTGCCCGTCGCGGAAGGCGGGCTCGTCGACCCACTCCGCGCCGGCCAGGACGAGGTCGTCCTTGATGCCGAGCGAGCCGGTGGCGCGCGAGCCGACGATGCCGGCGGAGATCGCCACGCTGCCGCCGTGGCAGATGATGCCGATCGGCAGCCCGCGCTCGTGGACGGCCCGCACGAGGTCGAGGATGGCCGGGTCGCGGCGCATCTTGTCGGGGGCGTGGCCGCCGGGGATGACGAGGCCGTCGAGGCCGTCGGCGTCGACCGCGTCGGCCGTCACGTCGGCCGCGACCTTCAGCCCGTTCTTGCCCGGGTGCGACTCGGTGTCGGATCCCACCGACACGACGGTCGCGCCCGTCTCGCGCAGCCGCATGACGGTGACCCAGTACTCGAGGTCCTCGACGCCCTCGGCGACGAGGACGGCGTATGTGCGTCCGGTGAGGCTCATGACCTCACCCTAGCCCGGACGCGGCTCGATCGCCCGCAGGACGGGACCGCGCGACACCCGCAGCTCCAGATGCCGGCCGAGCGGCTCGCCGTCGGCCTGGACGGGCGCCGGCACGTCGCTCTCGATCACCAGCTCGCGGGTGATCGGCCCGCCGGCCAGGGTGGCCGACCCGATCGGCAGGTCGCGGCCGCGGACGGCCCGCAGGCCCAGCGCGGCCAGCTCGACCGGGTGCAGGCGGGTGATCCCGACCCAGGCCATCCGGCCGTCGAACCCCGCGCCGGGGACGAGCGCGAGGGGTCGCCGGCCGAGGTAGGTGTACGGCGTCCCGCACGCGGTCAGCACCGCGCGCGCGAGCACGACCTCGCCCCCGTCGACGACCGCCCGCAGGTGCGGCGCGCGGCCGGTCCGGGCGGCCGCGATGCCCGCGCCCAGGACGAAGCCGGCCTGGCGCAGGCGGCGCTTGGTCCGCGGACGGGCTTCGATCCACTCCACGGTCGCGGCGTCGAGGCCCACGCCGGCGTTCACGGCGAAGACGCGCTCGCCCCCCTCCGGCCCGCCGATGCGCAGCAGGCCCAGCCCGGCGTCCCGCAGCCGCCCGTCGCGGAGGCCCGCGGCCAGCAGCGGCAACGCCGAGCGCGCCGAGTTGGGCCAGCCGAGGCCCCGCGAGAAGACGTTCGCGTTGCCGCCCGGCAGCGGCGCCATCGCCACCGGCCCGCCGGCCAGGGCCCCGGCGACCTCGCCCGCGATGCCGTCCCCCCCAGCGAGACCACCACGGCCGCTCCCTCGCCGGCCACCTCACGGGCGAGGCGGGCGGCGTCGCCGGGCCCGGACGTCACCAGGGACCACTCCAGCCCGAGCGGCGCGAGGGCGCGGACCACCTCCGCCCGCGTCGTCCGGTCCGAGCGGGTCGCTGCGGGATTCACGATGAGCGCGAGCGGCCCGAGGCGACTCATACGCCTCACAGGCCCGCCAGCGTCAGCTCGAGCCGCGCCAGGAACGCGGCGGCCAGCAGGTTGACGGTGCCGTCGGCGTCAACCATCGGCATGTGCTGCGCGCCCGGCACGAGGACCAGCTGGGCCATCGGCAGCTCGCGCGCGAGCTCCTCGGAGAGCCAGGGCGGCGTGAGACCGTCGTCCCCGCCGGCGATCACCAGCGCCGGGGCGCGGACCGCCGCGAGGCGGCCGCGCAGGTCGGCCGCCGCACAGGCCGCGTAGTCGGCGGCGAGGACGGCGTCGTCGCACTCCGCCAGGGCGGCGCGCACCTCGCCCGCGATCGGCAGCTCGGGGTCGGCGACGAAGGCCTCCATCAGCCGGCCCCGCTCGGCGGCCGGGTCGCGGCGGACGCGTTCGAGGAGGGCCTCGGGCACCGGCAGGCGGGCGCCGGACGCGATCAGGACGAGGCCGTCAACCAGGTCCGGGCGGGCGCGGGCGAGCTCCAGGGCGACCGCGCCGCCGAGCGAGTGGCCGACGAGCGCCCGCGGGCCGTCCAGCGACTCGAGGGCCGGCGCCAGCGCCCCCGCCAGGGCCTCGATCCGGTCGAGCGCCGTGCCGTGGGGATGGCCGGGGAGGTCCACCGCCACCGCGCCGCCCAGGCGGGCCGTCTGCAGGCCCCAGACCCGGTGGTCGCCGCCCGTGCCGTGGATCAGGATGGGCCGGGGGGCGGTTATCGGGCCGCCTCGAGGGCCATCCGCACGGCCGCCTCGGGGCTCGCGGCGGTGGGGCAGGCCGACGCGCCCGCCGGCGCGCCCGGCTCGGCGATGCTCCAGGAGGCCAGCAGCACGACCGGGCGGCCCAGCTTGCGCGCCAGCCCGATCTCGGCCAGCGTGCCCCAGCCGCCGCCGACCGCGATCACCGCGTCGGCGGACGCGACGACGGCCAGGTCGCGCGCCTCGCCGACGCCGCTGCAGACCACCGTATCGGCCTCGCGCGCGGCGCGGCGGTCGGTCCCGGGCAGGATGGCCGTCACGCGCCCGCCGGCCGCGCGGGCGCCGCCGCCGGCCGCGGCCATGACCCCGCCGAGGCCTCCGGTGACCACCGTCGCGCCGGCCTGCGCCAGCAGCCGGCCCACGGAGCGGGCGGCGTCGGCCGCCGCGCCCTCGTCGGGCGCGCCCTGGCCGATCACGGCGATGGCGCGGGGCATCGGCCGATCCTAGCGGGGGCCGCGGGGGCGCTCTGGTACCCTCCGGCCCGGTGGAGAAGCTGTTCATCGCCTGCGATTTCGACGGCACGATCACCCGCAACGACACGCTCCACCTGATCGTCGCGCGGTACGGCGAGCCGGGGCTCTGGGACGCGATCGAGCCCCGCCTGCGCGCCGGCGAGATGACGCTCGAGCAGGCGATGCAGGAGGAGTTCGCCGGGGTCCGGGCCACCCCCGAGCAGGTGCGCGAGCTGGTGCTGCGCGACGCCGGCCTGCGCGACGGCTTCCACGAGCTCGTGGCCTGGTCGCGCGACCGCGGCCACCGCCTGCTGGTGCTGTCGTCCGGCTTCCGCTCCGTGATCGACGCCGTGCTCCAGCGGTGGGGCCTGGGCCACCTCGAGGTGGCGAGCCACGAGGCCGAGTTCACGCCGGAGGGCTGCCGGCTGGTGTGGGCCGACCGGGGCGAGCGCTGCGCCGTCTGCGGGCGGCGCTGCAAGCGCCACGACGTCCGCGCCCGCCTCGACGGCGAGGCGTTGGTGCTGATCGGCGACGGCGTCTCCGACCGTTGCGTGGCTCGCATGGCCGAGGTGGTCTTCGCGCGCGAGCACCTCGCCCGCGACCTGACGGCCGACGGCGTGCCGTTCCTCCCGTTCGAGGACTTCCACGAGGTGCGCGCGGCGCTCGAGGCCCGCACGACCCTGGCGGCATGAGCTCCGGGGGGTGGCGGGAGGTCCCCGCGGCGTCCGACTGGGTGGCCATGGAGGAGCGCGCCCTCGCCTTCTGGCGCGAGCGCGACGTCTTCCAGCGCAGCCTCGAGCTGCGGCGGGGCGCGCCGCCGTTCGTCTTCTACGAGGGCCCGCCGACGGCGAACGGGCGCCCAGGGGCCCACCACGTGCTGTCGCGCGTCTTCAAGGACATCTTCCCTCGCTTCCAGACCATGCGGGGGCGCTTCGCCGACCGCCGCGGCGGCTGGGACTGCCACGGCCTGCCCGTCGAGATCGAGGTCGAGAAGCGCCTCGGGATCTCGGGCAAGCCCCAGATCGAGGCCTACGGGATCGCCGAGTTCAACGCCCTCTGCCGAGAGTCGGTGCTCGCCTACGTCAACGAGTGGGAGCGCCTGACCGAGCGGATCGGCTTCTGGATCGACAGCGAGCGGGCCTACCGCACGATGGACGCCGACTACATCGAGAGCGTCTGGTGGAGCCTGGCGGACCTGTACCGGCGCGACCTGCTCTACCAGAGCGACAAGGTGGTGCCCTACTGCCCGCGCTGCGGCACCGCGCTCTCCAGCCACGAGGTCGCGCAGGGCTACGAGGAGGTCGACGACCCCTCGATCTACGTCCGCTTCCCCCTCGCCGACGAGCCCGGGACGTCGCTGCTGGTCTGGACCACCACCCCCTGGACCCTGCCCGCCAACCAGGCGGCGGCGGTCAACCCGGAGGTCGTCTACGCGGCGGCCGAGCACGAGGGGGCGACGCTGATCCTCGCCGAGGCGCTGGTCGAGCGGGTGCTGGGCGAGGGCGCCCGCGTCGTCCGGCGGGTGCCCGCAGAGGAGCTGGTGGGCCGCCGCTACCTGCCGCCCTTCCCCTACGTCGACGGCCCGCACGTGGTGGTCGCGGCGGGCTTCGTCACCACCGAGGACGGCACGGGCATCGTCCACATCGCGCCGGCCTTCGGCGAGGACGACATGGAGGTTGCCCGCCGGCACGGCTTCCCCGCCCCGAACCCGGTCGGCCCCGACGGGCGCTTCACGGAGGCCGTCGGCCCGTGGGCCGGGCGGGGGGTGAAGGAGGCCGACCCCGACCTGATCGCCGACCTGCGCGAACGCGGCCTCCTGATGCGGGCCGAGACCTACCGCCACCAGTACCCGCACTGCTGGCGCTGCGGCACGCCGCTCCTCTACTACGCCAAGCCCTCCTGGTACATCCGCACGACCGCGGTCGTCGACCGGATGCTGGAGCTCAACCGGCGCATCGGGTGGCACCCCGAGCGGGTGCGCGACGGGCGCTTCGGCCGCTGGCTGGAGGGCAACGTCAACTGGGCGATCTCCCGCGACCGCTACTGGGGCACGCCGCTGCCGCTCTGGCGCTGCGCCGACTGCGACCGGGTGGACGCCGTCGGCTCCTACGCCGAGCTGCGCGAGCGCGCCGCCCAGGCGCTCCCCGAGCACCTCGACCCCCACCGCCCCTACGTCGACGAGGTCGTGCTGACCTGCGCCTGCGGCGGCACGATGGCGCGCGAGCGCGAGGTCATCGACGTCTGGTACGACAGCGGCGCGATGCCGTTCGCCCAGGAGCACCACCCGTTCGCCACGGGCGGGGACCTGGAGGGGCGCTTCCCGGCCGACTTCATCTGCGAGGCCCTCGACCAGACGCGGGGCTGGTTCTACTCGCTGCTCGCCGAGAGCACCCTGCTCTTCGACGAGGCGGCCTACCGCAACGTCGTCTGCCTCGGGCTGCTCCTCGACGGCGAGGGCCAGAAGATGAGCAAGAGCAAGGGCAACGTGATCGAGCCCTGGACCGTGGTGGACCGCCAGGGCGCTGACGCCTTCCGCTGGTACCTGCTCACCGCCCAGAGCCCCTGGGACTCCTTCCGCTTCAGCCTGGAGGCGGTCAACGAGGCCATGCGGCGCTTCCTCCTGACGCTCTGGAACACCTTCTCCTTCCTGGTCACCTACGCGGCCCTGCCCGACGGGTGGTCGCCCGCCGACGGCGCGGCCGAGGGCGCGCGGCGCCCGGTGGACCGCTGGATCCTCTCCCGCCTCGACGGGGTGATGGAGGAGGTGACCGAGCGCCTGGAGGGCTACGACGCCACCGGCGCCGGCCGGGCGCTCGAGGGCTTCCTCGACGACCTCTCCAACTGGTACGTGCGCACCTCGCGGCGGCGCTTCTGGGGCGGGCGCGCCGGCGGCAACGGAGCCGGCGGCGACGCGCGCGAGGACGCCGCGGCGGCCTTCGCGACCCTCCACGAGTGCCTGGCCACGATGACCCTGATGGTCGCGCCCTTCTGCCCCTTCGTGGCCGAGGAGATGTACGGCACCCTCGTGGCGGGCCACGACCCCGCCGCGCCCGAGAGCGTCCACCTGGCCGACTGGCCCGCCCCCCGCGGCCGCCGCGACCCCGCGCTCGAGGAGGCGATGGCGGCCGCTCGCGAGGCGGTGGCGGTGGGGCGCGGGGCGCGCGCCGAGGCCCGCCTCAAGGTGCGCCAGCCGCTGTCCGAGGCCGTCGTCGCGGCGCCGGCGGCGGTGGCCCGCTCGATCGAGGGGCTGGTGGACCTGGTGGCCGAGGAGCTCAACGTCCGCCGGGTCCGCTTCGTCACCGACCCGGCCGAGCTGGTCGAGGTGACCCTGAAGCCGAACTACCGCCGCCTCGGCCCGCGCTTCGGCAAGCGGATGCCGGCGGTCGCGGCGGCGGTCGCCGCCCTGCCGGCGGCGGAGTCGGCGCGCGCGATCGACGCCGGGGTCGGGGTCGAGATCGCCCTGAACGGCGACCGCGAGCGGCTGGAGCCGGAGGACCTGCTGCTCGAGGCGCGGCCCAGCGCGGGCTACGCCGTCGGCCAGGACGCCGCCCTGGCGGTCGGGCTCGCCACCGAGATCACGCCCGACCTGCGCCGCGAGGCCCTCGCCCGGGAGGTCGTCCACGCGGTGCAGGGGGCGCGCCGCGCGGCCGGCCTGCGGGTGGAGGAGCGGATCCACCTCCACCTCGACGGCTCGGGCGAGCTGCGTGAGGCGATCGAGGAGCACCGCGACGCGATAACCGGCGAGACGCTCGCGGCCCGGCTCACGGTCGGCCACGGCGCTCCCTTCGCCGGGCTGCGCCGCGAGGAGCAGGTCATCGACGGCGAGCCCCTGGCCCTGCGGCTGGAGCGCGCCTCCGCCGCCTAGGCCCCGCCGCCGCCCCAGGTCGCGGCCCGCGAGCCGGCGACCACGTCGGCGTCGCCGCGCAGCCGGTTCCAGACGCGCTCCTCGTCGAGCCCGAGCCGCTCGATGAGCTCGGGCAGCCTGAGGACCATGCGCGGGTCCTCCAGGCGCAGGCCGACGACCTTGCCGTCGCCGCGGACGAGCGTCACGCCCTCCTCGACGGCCTCGGTCGCCATGTCGGCGAAGGGCTGGACGTGGCCCAGCGTGAAGTAGATGGGCGGCATGTGCTCCTCAGTCGTCGGGGGCGTCGAGGTGGGCGGCGACGGCCCGCTCGAGGCGGGCCGGCTTGACGGCGCCGGCGAGGCGCTCCACCGGCTGGCCGGCGCGGAACAGGATCAGCGTCGGGAGGGAGAGCACGTCGTACCGTCCGGCCGTGCGCGGCTGCTCGTCCACGTTCAGCCGGGCCACGGTCAGCCGCCCGGCGTAGCGGGCGGCCAGCTCGCGCACGACGGGCTCGACCTTCCGGCAGGGGACGCACCAGGGCGCCCAGAAGTCCACGAGCACCGGCACGTCGCCGGCGAGCACCCGCGCCTCCCAGTCGGCGTCGGTGACCGCGACGGGCTCGGCCGTCACGGACGGATCGAGACCTTCATCCCGATCGTCACCATCTCGTAGAACGCCTCGACGTCGGGGATGTGCATCCGCATGCAGCCGTGGCTGGCGGCGGTTCCGACCGAGTAGTCGGCGTAGGTGCCGTGGAAGCCGATCGCCGGCGCGCTCGTCCCGATCCAGCGCGTGCCGAGCGGGTTGCCCGGGCCGGGCGGGATTGACGACAGCTCGGCGGCCCAGGGCGAGTCGGGCGGCGTCCAGGTCGGGTCAACCTGCTTGTCGTTGATCTCGTACTCGCCGGTCGGGGTCGGGTAGGCCGGCTGCCCCCTGGCGATCGGGTAGGAGGCGACGACCTTGCCGTTCCGGATCAGCCGCACGCGGAACTGCGACAGGTTGACCACGATGCGGCCGACGATCCGCTGGAGCATCCGCTGGCCGACGACGTCCGACTTCGGGAGCTTGTAGCGCTTCTGGTAGCGGGCGATCGCCTTCTCGGTCTTGGCGTCAACGACCCCCGAGAGCTTGCCCTTCTTGGGGTAGACGCCGGCCTCGCGCAGCCGCTGCTGCAGCGTCCGCACGTCCTCGCCGCGGGCCTTCGGCCCGAGCTCCGCGGCGCCGAAGTCCTCGGTGCTGTCAACGTTGACGACCCGCGTCGAGCGGGCCACGTTGCCGGCGCGGTCCTTCAGGGTCACGCGAATCCTGTTGCGCCCCTGGGGCAGCGTGCCGATGGCCATCGCGAAGCGGCGCCCGTCGAGCTCGAGCGTCGCCGGGTCGGTCCCGGCGGCCTCGGCGTAGACGTCGTCGGCGTCGGCGGCGGCGGCCGCGTCGCGGCCGCGCGCGCGTCGCCACCTCCTCGCCGTTGACCGAGGCCGTGAAGGTCAGCAGCTTCGGGTCGTCGGCGGTGATGGTCCCGTAGACCAGGGGCTCGTCCGTCTCGGTGAGCTGCTCGCCCTTGGCCGGCGCGCTCACGGCAAGGCGCGGGGCGGTCGTGTCCACCGTGACCGAGCGCGCCTTGGCGGTGGTGTTGCCCGCGCGGTCCGCGGCGGTGACCGTGGTCGCGACGTCGCCCTCGGGCAGCCGCGCCACCGCCGACCAGGCGCCGTCGGCGCCGGCCTGGGCCGTCTTCTCGCCGCCCTTGTAGGCGACCGTGACGGTCGAGCCCGCCTCGGTCATCCCCTGGAACTTGACCGCCTTGCGCGCCCGCAGCGCGCGCTGCTTGGGCGCGGCCACGGCGAGCCGCGGCGCGACCGTGTCCACGTCGAAGCTCCAGCTCCGCGACACCGTGCGCGCGAAGACGTTGCCGCTCGCGAAGCTCACGTCCACGTCGTGGGCGCCGTCGGCCAGCTTCGCCACGGGGGTCACGGTCAGCTCGCCCCCGGCGCCGCGGACGCGCGAGGTCACGTCGCGGCCGTCCAGGGTCACCTGCAGGTCGCCCAGGCGCTCGCCCTCGTCGACCGAGAACGAGATCGCCGGGCGGGCCTCAGCGACGGCGCTGCCGGGCGACGGCGTGGGCGCGTCAACCGTCGGCCGCTGCAGGAGCTGCACCACGGCGAAGACCGCCGCCGCCGCGAACGCGACGCCGGCGATGACGAGGACGACGATGCCGCCTCGACGCGAGCCCAGGACCTGCACCAGCGACCTCCCTCGGGAACGCGCGCGGAACGATACCAGCGGTGCCGGAGGCGACACCCCTCCCGCGTTCGCCCCTCAAGGTTCACCGGCCGCGGCCTAGACTCCTTCGATGGCCGAGCGCCTTCCCACCAATCGCGAGGTCGCGGACCGGCTGCGACTGATCGGCGATCTGCTGGAGCTCGAGGGCGCGGTGCGGCACCGCGTCCTCGCCTACCGGAGGGCCGCGGCGCGCATCACCTCGGCCACCACCTCGGTCGCCGAGATGGCGATGGCCGGGCGGGCCGTCGAGCTGCCAGACATCGGCGCGACGCTCCAGGCCAAGATCGTCGAGCTGGTGGAGACCGGCGACATCGCCGCGCTGGCCAAGCTGCGCGACCGGGTGCCGGTCGGCCTCGCGGCCGTCGCGCGCCTGGAGGGCATCGGCCCCAAGCGCGCGGTGGCCCTCTGGAAGGAGCTCGGGGTCGCGAGCCTCGACGACCTCGCCGCCGCGCTGGCCGAGGGACGGGTGCGCGATGTCCCAGGCTTCGGGGCGGCGACCGAGGCCCGCCTCGCGGCCGAGCTCGCGCGCGTGGCCGCGGCCGAGAGCGACGACGAGCGCGTGCCGATCGGCAGCGCGCTGCCGGTCGCGGAGGAGATCGCGCGCGACCTCCGCACCGCGGTCCCGGGGGCCAGGGTCGAGGTGGCCGGGAGCCTGCGGCGCGGCCGCGAGAGCGTGCACGACATCGACCTGGTCGCGGCGACCGACCGGCCCGGGGAGCTGCAGGACGCCCTGGCCGCCCACCCGGCCGTCGAGCGCGAGCTCGCGCGCGGGGAGGCCAGCAGCTCGGTCGCGACGCACGCCGGCGTCCGCCTGGAGCTGGCCCTCGGCTCGCCGGAGGCCTTCGGCAACCTCCTCCAGCACGCGACCGGGTCGGCCGCCCACAACATCCGCCTGCGCGAGCTGGCCGTGCGCCAGGGGCTGTCGGTCTCCCAGCACGGGATCCTCGGCCCCGACGGCGAGCGCGCCACCCACGCCGACGAGGAGGGCGTCTACGCCGCCGTGGGGCTCCACCTCGTCCCGCCTGAGCTGCGCGAGGACCGGGGCGAGATCGAGGCCGCGCGCGAGGGCCCCTTGCCCAGGCTGGTCGAGCGCGGTGACCTGCGCGGCGACCTGCACTCGCACACGCGCTGGAGCGACGGCACCCTGACGGTGCGCCAGATGGCGGAGGCGGCCCGCGAGCGCGGCTACGCCTACCTGGCCGTCAGCGACCACTCTCAGAGCCTGGCGATGGCCGGCGGGCTCGACCCCGAGCGCGTGCGGCGCCAGTGGGACGAGATCGACGCCGAGAACGCCCGTCAGGACGATCTCCTGGTGCTGAAGGCGACCGAGGTGGACATCCTCGCCGACGGCCGGCTCGACTTCGAGGACGAGTTGCTGGCCGGCTTCGACTGGGTGACGGCCAGCGTCCACTCCGGCTTCGCGCAGGACGGCGAGCGCTACACGTCCCGCGTCCTGGCCGCCGCGGCCAGCCCCTTCGTCAACGTCATCGGCCACCCCACGGGCCGGATGCTCGGCCGGCGCGGCCACGCCCCGGTCGACCTCCCCCGCCTGGTGGAGGCCGCGGCCGCCTCGGGCACCTACCTCGAGGTCAACGCGCAGCCCCGCCGCCTCGACCTCGACGCGGAGATGGCCCGCCGGGCCCTCGCCGGCGGCGCGCTGATCACGATCGGCTCGGACGCCCACTCCGAGAGCGCCTTCGACTTCATCCGCTTCGGGCTGCTGGTGGCGCGGCGCGCCGGCGCGCGCCCCGAGGACGTCGGCAACGCGCGCCCCTGGGAGGAGCTGGCGGCCGCCCGGGCGGCCCGGCTGGCGGCGGCGGGCGCCGGTCAGTGAGCCAGCAGGCGCAGGGCCTCGAGCGCCCCCGCGGGGCCGTCGACCTCGGCGTCGGCCCCGGCCCGCACCTCGGCGGGCACCTCGGCGCTCGCGACGGCCAGCGCCACGGCGTGCTCCAGGGCGCCGCGGTCGCGCAGCGCCCGCAGGGCGCGCCAGCCGTCGGCGTCGGTGCGGTCGTCGCCGACGTAGAGCGCCGTCCGCGCGCCGGAGCCCGCCAGCAGCTCGGTGACCGCGGTGCCCTTGTCGACCCGCACCGGCGGCCGCACCTCCAGCACCTCGCGCCCGCTGGTGGTGACCAGCCCGTGCTCGGCGGCCTCGCGGGCGACCTCGCGGAGCAGCAGCTCGGCGGCGCCGGGGTCGGGCGCGCCGCGCGCGTGGACGCTCAGGGTCGCGCCCTTCTCCTCCATGCGGAGCCCCCCGACGGCGAGCCGCTCGCGCGGCCAGGTCGCCGCGAAGGCGGCGATCGCCGGGACGTGGGCCGCGACCCCGTCGGCCAGGCGCGGCCGCTCGCCCGGCAGGTGGAGCTCCATCCCGTGGTTCCCGGCATAGGCGCAGCCGT
Source organism: Miltoncostaeaceae bacterium (assembly GCA_963808825.1). GTDB lineage: Bacteria > Actinomycetota > Thermoleophilia > Miltoncostaeales > Miltoncostaeaceae > DATAGF01. Next base: position 180,590 of record CAWEGW010000013.1, read on the forward strand.
CGAGGCCGACCAGCCGCTCGAGGTCGGCCAGCCCGCGGCCGCTGACGAAGCCGAGCAGGCCGAGCCGGCCCCGCAGCGCCTCGAGCACCTCGCGCGCGCCGTCCGGCAGGCGGGCGTCCTCGGGGCGGGCCACGATCGGCGCCAGGGTGCCGTCAACGTCGCAGAGGACGGCTGCCTCCCGGGGGCGCTCGCGGAGCGGGGTCAGGAGGTCGGCGAGCCGCCGGTCTGGAGCGGTCACGGCGATCGACCCTAGCAGCGGGGTCGCCGCGGCGGGGGAGGCGCTCTCCCCCTCGGGGCGGCTCGTGCGGCTGGCCGCGATCGGCCTGGCCGCGGGGCTCTTCTCGGCCCTCTTCGGCGTCGGCGGCGGCATCATCATGGTGCCGCTCCTGATCTGGCTGCTCGCCTACGACGCCAAGATCGCGACGGCGACGTCGCTCGCCGCGATCATCTTCACGGCCACCGTCGGGACCGCCACCCACGGCGCCCTCGGCAACGTCGACTGGACCACCGCCCTCCTGATCGGCATCCCCGCCATGGTCGGCGTCAACCTGGGGATCGCCATCAAGGCGCGCGTGTCCAGCCGCACCCTCACCTACGCCTTCGCCGTCCTGCTGGTGGCCGTGGCGATCCGGCTGGCGGTCGGCTGATGGTCGACGCCGTCCTGGTCGTGCTGCTGGGCGTCGCCGCCGGCGCCGTCGCCGGCCTGTTCGGCGTCGGCGGCGGCATCATCTTCGTGCCGACCCTGACGCTCGTGCTCGGGCTGACCCAGCTCGAGGCGGAGGCGACCTCGCTGCTGGCGATCATCCCGGTGGCGGTCCTCGGATCGTGGCGCCAGACGCGGGCCGGCGAGGTGCGCTGGCGCGACGCGGCCGTCATCGGCCTGGTGTCGGTGGGCACCGCCGTCGCCGGCGCGTTCATCGCCGACGCGGCGCCCGACCGGGCGCTCCGGATCGGCTTCGCGATCCTCCTGGTCGCGACGGCCGCGCAGCTCGTCCTGCGGGCCCGCGCGGCCGACCGTGAAGCGCCGGCGAACCCACGTTGAGACGGGGTTAAGTGGCGCGAGGCCCGCGCCGATAGACACCGTGCGCCGGTCATCAAGCTACGCAGCAGTCATGTTCTCGCAATCATCCCGTCATTCATCGCGAGAACCGAAAGCACAAGGGGCTGGTACCACGGTCGGACGCGCACGACCCTGGCCCGAGGCGCATCCCGACCGCGGTTCGTCCTGAGGAGATGCACGACATGAGACGCCACACCCTCGTCGCCGGCCTCGTCGGCCTGTGCCTGGCAGTCGTTCCCGCCGCCGCCCTCGGCGCCGAGGATCAGCCCACTCCTGCACCCGTCCCCGGCCCGGAGCTCTCGCCGGCGCCCGTCCCCCCGCCCGGCGGCGCCGCGGCCCCGGCCGAGCCCGGCCCGGCCTCCCCGCCGGCGCCCCCCGGCGGCGAGTCCAGCCCGGAGGAGACGCCGCCGGCGAGCCCGAGGGGTCGCCCGCTGCCCCGCCCGCCCCGCCCGGCGAGGTCAGCCCCTGAGGGGCGCCATCTCGCTTGGTGTGATTCCGTAAAAAGCGCAAGTTGGGAAGGTGTAAAACGGGCGGTTCGTGGTAGGGATACGTCCGTGGTCCCCCCGAAGCTGGTGAGCCGGGGGCCGGTGCAGGCGCGGCCCCCGACACTGGCGGCCCTGTGCGCCGTCGCGGCTGCTCTTGCGGCCGCCCCCCAGGCGGGGGCCGTCGACCTTCCCGGAGGGGCTGAGCCGGCAGCCGCAGGCCCGCCGCTCGCCGGGCTGGCACCCGTGACGGCGCCGCTGGCGCCGGCCCTCGATGTCGCCACGCCGGTCACCGACGCGGCGCGGCCCGTGACGGACGCGGTCGAGCCCGTGGCCGAGGCGGTGCGCCCGGTCGCCGAGGCGGTGCCGCCCGTGACCGATGCGGTCCAGCCGGTGACCGGCGGCGTGATCCAACCCGTGACCGAGGGGGTCGTCCGCCCGGTCGCCGGCGCCGTGGCGCCCGTGGTCGGGGCGGTCGCGGGGGCGGGCGGGCAGCTGGTCGGCGGCGTCCCGGATCCGGGGGGCGCGCTGGCGGACCTCAGCGGAGGGGGCGGGTCCGCGCCGCGCCCGGGGGGGAGCCCCGCGAACGAGCACGCCGGCGACACCGCCGCTCCCGCCGGGCCCTCGGCTGAGCCTCCGGCCACGGATGCGCCCGCCGCGGCCGCCCCGAGCGCGCCGGCAGGCGCCGAGGGTTCGTCCGCCGGACGCGAGGGCCGCGCGGCCCGCGCCGCCGAGGGCGCCGCCGGCCGGGCACCCGCCATCGCCCCCCAGCGCTGGTCGGCCGGCGCGGCGACGGAGGTCGTGGACGTCGAGGGGGCGGGCGGCGGTGCCGAGTCGGCCCGCCAGCCCGAGGGCTGGCGCGCGTCGCTTCCGGGGCTCGGCGTGCTGGCCTCGGTGCTGCTCCTGCTGCTGGCCGCGGCCGTGGCGGCGCTGGTGGTCGTCCGCCCGCCGGCCGGCCGGAGGCGCGGAGCCGGCTAGGGCGCCAGGAGCGCCTCGGCAGCTCCGCGGCAGGCGTCGATGACGGGCGACGCCATCAGGGCGAGGGCGACGATGGCGACCCCGGAGGTGACGGTGGCGAGGACGACCGGGCCCGGGATGCGGAGGATCTTCCGCGGCGCGCCCTCGGCGGGCGGCAGCCACACCACCGCGACGACGCGCAGGTAGTACCCGAGGCTCACCATGCTCCCCACGGCGCCGACGATCGCCAGCCAGGTGAGATCGCCCTCCACCGCCGAGCCGAACAGCAGGAACTTGCCGACGAACCCGGCGAGGGGCGGGAACCCGGCCAGCGAGAGCATGGCGAGCGTCATCACGACGCCGATCAGGGGCCGCGCCCGCCCGTAGCCGGTGAGCGCGGCGAGCTGGTCGCCGTCCTCCACCTCGCGCTCGCGCACGATGATCACGGCGAAGGCCGCCATGGTCATCGCCGTGTAGGCGACCAGGTAGTAGATCACGGCCTCGGCGCCCTGGATCGACCCGACGGCGACGCCGATCAGCAGATAGCCGGCCTGCGCGATGCTCGAGTAGGCCATGAGCCGCTTCATGTTGGTCTGCACCAGCGCGGCGACGTTCCCGACGACGATGCTGACGACCGCCAGCGTGGCGATGGCCGCCTGCCAGTCGGGCTGAAGGTCCGGCAGCGCTCCGGCGAAGATGCGCAGGAAGGCCGCGAAGGCCGCCGCCTTGGTGGCGGTGGCCATGAAGGCCGTGACCGTGGTGGGGGCGCCCTCGTAGACGTCCGGCGTCCACATGTGGAAGGGCGCCGCCGACGCCTTGAAGGCCAGCCCGGCCGCGATCAGGGCCATGGCCGCCACCACGAGCGGCTCGTCGCCGAACGAGGCGCCCGAGAGGGCCTCGCCGATCTCGGTCAGGCTCGTTAACCCCGTGGCGCCGAAGAGGAAGGTGAGCCCGTAGAGCAGGATCGACGCACCGACGGCGCCGATGATCAGGTACTTCAGGCCGCTCTCGAGCGACTTCTCGCGCCACACCTCCAGGGCGCAGAGCACGTAGAGGGCGACCGACAGGATCTCGATCCCGAGGAAGATCGAGATGAGGTCGCCGGCCGCGGCGACCAGCATCATCCCCGTCGTCGACACCAGGATGAGCGAGACGAACTCGCCGCGCCGGTTGACCGACGCGGGCTCGCGCCAGCCGAGCATGATCGTGAGCAGGGCGGCCGCCAGGAACACGCCCCCGAGCAGGAGGCTGAACCGATCGGCGCGCAGGCCGCCGTTGAAGGCCTCCTGGCGGTCGCCCCAGAGCACCGCGGTCATCACGAAGGCGGCGACGATGCCGCCGATGCCGACGAGCGCCGGGCCGTGACGGCGAAGGGTGGCGCCCGGGAGCAGGCCCGCGCCCAGGGCGAGGGTGGCCGTGCCGGCGACGATGATGATCGGCGTCGCCGCGACGACGTTCTGGCTCACGGGACCGTCTCCGCGGCGGGCTCGTCGCCGGGCAGGGGCTCGATGATCGGGGGCGGGTTCGGCACGACGACGGCGCGGATCTCCTCGGCGGGCCGGTCGGCGGCGATCTGGGCCGGGGCGATGGTCCGCTCGAGGGTGGCCGTGGTCGCGCCGACCAGCCCCTTCGGCCAGAGGGCGATCAGGAACATGATCGCGACGAGCGGCAGCAGGAAGGCCAGGTCGCCCGCCCGCAACTCGACGGCGCGGCTGTCGCCGCGCACCGGGCCGTTCATCGAGGACTGGTAGAGGCGCAGCATGTAGACGGCCGCGTAGACGATCGCGAGGCAGGCCAGCACCGCCAGCCAGAGGTGCTGGCGGAAGACGCCGGTCAGGATGAAGAACTCGCCCACGAAGGAGTTCGAGCCGGGGATCGCCAGCGACGCCATCGCGACGATGAGGAACACCCAGGCGAGCCGCGGCGCCGAGGCGGCCAGGCCGCCGATGCCGTCGATGCGGTCGTCGGTCGCGGTGCGGTTGATGATCCCGACGATCGCGAAGGCGGCCGCGACCACGATCCCGTGGTTGACCATCTGCAGCACGGCGCCCTGCGACGCCTGCAGGTCGAAGGCGACGATGCCCAGGGCGATGAAGCCGAGGTGGGCCAGGCTGGAGTAGGCCACGAGCAGCCGCATCGTCGGCGCGCGCCACGCCACGAGCGACCCGTAGATGATCCCGATCACGGCGAGCACGCCGATCGGGATGGCGAGGAGGTCGGCGCCCTCCGGGAACACCGGCAGGCCGACGCGCAGGAAGCCGTAGACGCCGGCCTTGCTCATCACCGCGGCCAGCAGGACCGTCACGAGGATCGGCGCCGCCCGGTACGCCCCGGGCAGCCAGCCGTGGAACGGCCACAGCGGCAGCTTGATGGCGAACGCCAGGGCGAAGCCGGCGAAGAGCCAGGCGCTCTCGGTCTGGGAGAAGGCGACCCCGACGAGGTCCTGGATGACGAACGTGAACTGGCCGGTGATGTCCTGCGCCACGAACGCGGTGGACAGGATGGCCACGAGCATCAGCAGGCTGCCGACCATCGTGTAGATCACGAAGCGGCCGGTCGCGCGGCCCCGGCCCTCGCCGCCCCACATCCCGATCAGGAAGTAGAACGGGATCAGCATCGCCTCCCAGAAGACGTAGAAGAGGACGAGCTGGCCGGCGGCGAAGAGGCCGAGCAGGCCGGTCTCGGCGAGCAGGACCATGGCGAGGAAGGCGCGCGGCCGCTCGGGCGGGCGCCAGCAGACGGCCACGATCACCAGCAGGAAGACCACGGCCGTCAGGGCGAGCAGCCACAGCGAGAGGCCGTCGACCCCGACGTCCCACGAGAGGCCGACCTCCTCGGCCCAGCCGGCCTTGTCCACGTACTGCAGGCCGCCGGCGTCGCGGTCGAAGAGGCCGATCAGGATCGCCGTGAGCACCAGGGTGCCGCCGCCGGCGACCAGCGCGTGGATGCGCGCCTGCAGCGCGCCGCCCGGGGCCGGCGGCACCGCGAGCATGGACAGCGCCCCGATCAGGGGCAGCAGGACGATGGCGGAGACCCAGGGCACGCGCGCCTACCGCATCGCCAGGGTGAAGATGACCCCGAGGACCGCCGCGCCGGCGATCATCGCGAAGGCGTAGGCGCGCACCAGCCCGCTCTGGGCCCAGCGCAGCCCCCGGCCGGCGTTCGACCAGCGAGCGGGCCACCCCCTCCATGGCCCCCTGGACGCCGTAGCGCTCGACGTCGCGCGTCATGACGTCGCCCAGGTCGCGGCCCGGCTGCACCACCGCCTGCTCGTAGACCTCGTCGAAGCGGTACTGGTCGGCCAGCAGCTCCCGGCTCGCGGGCGCCACGCCGGCCAGCCGCTCGCGCCGGCGCGGGTCGGCGACGAAGACCCACCAGGCGATCGCGATGGCCACCAGGCAGAGGCCGACGCTGGCCACGGAGGCGATCACCTCGGCGGCCGTGCTCACCTCGATGTCGGGCGCGGCGGTCAGGGCCGGCTCGAGCCAGTCGTCCACGAGCTGCCAGCCGCCGGGGACCTGGAGCCAGCCGATGAAGGTGGCGCCGATGGCGAGGACGATCACGGGGACGCTCATCGCCCAGCCCGGCTGGTGGGGGTGCGCCACGTCGTAGCCGCCCTCGGGCGGCCCGCCCCAGAAGGCGCGGAAGTAGAGGCGGAACATGTAGAAGGCCGTCAGGCCGGCGCCGAGGATGCCGACGATGCCGAGCACGACGCCCAGGTCGCCCGTCTCGAGCGCCCCGGCGATGATCTCGTCCTTGCTGAAGAAGCCCGAGAAGGGCGGGATCCCGGCGATGGCCAGGCAGCCGACCAGCACGCCGGCGTTGGCGAGCGGCAGCACGTGGCGCAGCCCGCCCATGCGGTTGAGGCTCTGCTGGTCGGCCAGCGCGTGGATGACGACGCCGACGCCGAGGAAGAGCAGGGCCTTGAAGAAGGCGTGCGTCAGCAGGTGGAACATCGAGCTGCCGTAGAGGCCCAGCCCGGCGGCCATGATCATGTAGCCGATCTGGCTGACGGTGCTCCAGGCGAGCACCCGCTTGATGTCCTCCTGGACGAAGGCGATCGTCGCCGCGACGAAGAGCGTCAGCGCCCCGACCACCGCGACGATGTCGCCGGCGTAGGGCGCGAGCTCGTAGAGCACGTTGCAGCGCACGATCATGTAGACGCCGGCCGTGACCATGGTCGCCGCGTGGATCAGGGCGCTGACCGGCGTCGGGCCCTCCATGGCGTCCGGCAGCCAGGTGTGCAGCGGGATCTGCGCGCTCTTGGCCGCCGCGCCCACGAACAGCAGCAGGGCGACCGCCTCCGCCACCCCCGTCCCCTGGCCGAGGCCGTCCGGCGCGGCCGCGAAGACCTCGCCGTAGTCGAGGGTGCCCAGCTCGCGGATCAGGAGGAACGCCGCCAGCACCATTCCGACGTCGCCGATCACGTTGACGACGAAGGCCTTCTTGGCGGCGGCGACCGCCGACGGGCGCTCGTAGTAGTAGCCGATGAGCAGGTACGAGGCGAGGCCGACCAGCGCCCACCCCACGATGAGGAAGAAGAAGTTGGCCGCCTCGACCAGGAGCAGCATCGCGAAGACGAAGAAGCTCATCTCGGCGAAGAAGCGCCGGTAGTCCCGGTCGCGCCCCATGTACTCGGTCGAGTAGAGGAGGATCAGCGACCCGACGCCGGTGATGATGAGCATCATGAAGACCGACAGGACGTCGATCTGCACGGCGAGGTCGATCCGCAGATCGCCGATCTGGATCCACTCGTAGAGCGAGCTGACCTCGATGCGGTCGTCGGCGTCGCGGGCGAGGTAGGCGAAGAAGATCGCCAGCGTCAGGACGAACCCGATCGCGGGCAGGCCGACGCCGATCGCCCGCGTGATGCGCCGGTCGGGCTCGCCCGGCCACAGGGAGAGCACGAGGCAGCCGGCCAGGGGCAGCCCGAGGACGATCCAGCCGAGGACGCTGATTGCCAGGGCTCCGGCCCTAGCCCTTCAGGCTCGACATCTGGTCAACGTCCAGCGCGAGGCGCTGGCGGAAGACGGCCACGACGAGGCCGAGGCCGATGACCACCTCGGTGGCCGCCACGACCATCACGACGAGGGCGAAGACCTGGCCGTCGGTCACGTCCCAGTAGCGGCTGAAGGCGACCAGCGACAGGTTCGCCGAGTTCAGCAGCAGCTCCACCGCGAGCAGCAGCAGCAGCGGGTTGCGGCGGATCATCACGCCGAGCAGCCCGATCAGGAAGAGGGCGCCCGAGAGCCCGATGTAGAGGATCAGGGGGACGCCGTCGACGGCCTCGCCGATCATCGTCCGCCCTCCGAGCGGACTGCCCGCTTGGCCAGGAGCACCGCCCCGATGGCCGCGACCAGCAGCGCCAGCGAGGTGGCCTCGAACGGGACGATGTAGCGGTCCAGGAACGAGCGGCCGATCGCCTCCGGGCTCCCGATGTCCCCTGCCTGGACGGGGTCGTCGCGGAAGCCGGGGAGGTCCGTCGTGGCCAGCACGACCACGCCCTGCACGGCCAGGGCGATCACCGCCAGCCACGCGAAGACGGCGTAGCGCCCGAGGCGGTCGCCGACCTCGGCGACCGGCCGCTCGCCCAGGTACGCGATGACGAACAGGAAGAGCACGACGATCGCGCCGGCGTAGACGATCACCTGGATCGCCGCCACGAAGGGGGCCAGCAGGAGCACGAACAGGACCGCCAGCGACAGCAGCGTGCCGATCAGCGCGACCGTGGCGCGGAAGGGCCCCTTGAGGGTGATCACCATGACCGCGGAGACCAGCGCCGCGGCGGCCGCGAAGCCGAAGACGATCTGCTCACCCACCGACCGGCACCCTACTCACGGGACCTCGGCGCGCACGGGCACCGGCTTGGGGTGGGGCGCGAGCAGCATCTCCTTGTCGTAGATGAGGTCGTCGCGCGTGCGCTCGGACATCTCGTACTCGTTCTCGAGCGTGATGGCGTCGAACGGGCACGCGAGCTCGCAGTAGCCGCAGAAGATGCAGCGCGCCATGTTGATCTCGTAGATGCGGGCGTAGCGCTCCCCCGAGGAGACGCGGTGCTCGGGCGTGTTCTCCTCGGCGACCACGCGGATGCAGTCGGCCGGGCAGGCCGCGACGCAGAGGGAGCAGCCGACGCACTTCTCGAGCCCGTTGTCGTGGCGCCACAGGCGGTGGCGGCCGCGGAAGCGGGGGAACACCGGCGTCTTGTGCTCGGGGTAGCCGATCGTCTCCGGCCGCTTGAGCATCTGCCGGAAGGTGACGGCGAAGCCCTTGAGCGAGTCCTCGAGCGCCATCCCGCCCCCTAGTCCGCGAATCCGAGCGCGACGACGACGGCCGTCACGACGAGGTTGAGGGTCGCCAGCGGCAGCAGCACCTTCCAGCCGAACTGCATCAGGCGGTCGTAGCGCAGGCGCGGCAGCGTGGCGCGGAGCCAGATGAAGACGAACAGCATGCCCACGACCTTGATCGCCAGCCACAGCCAGCCCGGCAGCAGCGGCCCCGAGAAGCCGCCCAGGAAGAGCGTGGCCCCGAAGGCCGAGATGATGATCATGTTCACGTACTCGGCCAGGAAGAACATCGCGAACTTCAGGCCGCCGTACTCGGTGTGGTAGCCGCCGACCAGCTCCGACTCCGCCTCGGGCAGGTCGAAGGGGGCGCGGTTGGTCTCGGCCACCGCGGCGATCGCGAAGATCACGAAGGCCACCGGCTGCAGGACGATGTACCAGACCGTGTCCGCCTGGGCGTTGACGATGTCCACCAGCGAGAGGCTCTGCGCCATGAGGACCACCCCGACCACCGACAGGCCCATGGCGACCTCGTAGGACACGAGCTGCGCCGCGGTGCGCGCCGCCCCGAGCAGGCTGTACTTGTTGCCGCTCGCCCAGCCCCCGAGGATCAGGCCGTAGAAGCCGAGGCCCGAGAGGGCGAACAGGAACAGCACCCCGATGTTGAGGTCGGCGCCCACGAGCTCGACGGTGTGGCCCCAGAGCTCGATCGTGCCGCCGAACGGGATCACCGCCACGGCGGCGACGGCGGCGACCACGGAGATCATGGGGGCGAGCTGGAAGAGGACCTTGTTGGCCCCCTGCGGGACGAAGTCCTCCTTGAAGATCAGCTTGACCACGTCGGCCAGCGGCTGCAGGTAGCCGACCGGGCCGGTGCGGTTGGGGCCGTAGCGCGCCTGGAAGCGGCCGATCAGCTTGCGCTCCCACAGCAGCGTGTACGCGAACGCGGTGATGAGCACGAACACCACCACCACGGCCTTGATGAGGATGACGAGGAAGGCCTCGTCCATCACGCCGCGGCGATCTCGACCCGCACGGGGCCGCGGTCGGGGGGCAGGAGGCGGTCGACGCCGGAGCCCGGGACGCCCGCCGCGACGAAGGCGGCGCCCTCGGGGTGGGACGGGTCGAGGCGCACCGGCACGGCGCACTCGCCGTGGGGCGAGCGCAGGCGGGCGCGGCCGCCGTCCGCGAGGCCGTGGCGCCGGCCCTCCTCGGGGTGCAGCACCAGCTCCGCGCCGGTGCGCAGGGGCGCGAGCGCGTCCGAGCGGTAGGCCGAGGCGTTGCCGAACAGCCGTACCGTCGGGACCAGCGGCAGGCCCGCCCCGGCCGCCTCGCGGGGAGCGGCGCCGTTCGCGGCCGCGGCCGGCGCCGGCGCGGGGAGCGGCGCGCCCAGGGCGCCCAGGGCGCCGTAGTCGAGGCCGGCCAGGGCCGGGCGGGCCGCGGCGGCGGCGGCGAAGGCGCGTGCGGCCGTGCGGTAGGGCGGCGGCGCCCCGAGGCGGTGGGCGAGGGCGATCAGCAGCTCCCAACCCGGGCGCGGCGCCCTGGGGCGGCTCGGCGCCCGGGCGCAGCCGCTGGGCGCGCCCGTTCATCGAGACGTAGACGCCCTCCTGCTCGTAGTGGGTCGCCGCCGGCAGCACGACCGTGGCGGCCTCCGTGAGCGCGGAGGCGTGGCTCGCGATCGCGACGCGGGTCCGCACGCGCCCGAGCGCCCAGCCCCACTCGGCGCCGCCGGGGCCGTCGAGCGGGTCGGCGTGGATCGTCAGCAGGGTGTCGATCTCGCCGCGCCCGGCGGCCTCGAGCACGCCGGCGGCGTCGAGGCCGAGCGCGCGCAGTCCGGCGCCGTTGACGTCGGCGCCCAGCTCGATCTGGGTCGCGCCGCGGTCGGCCGCGAAGCGCGCCAGGGTCGCCGCCGCGTCGGGCTCGGCGGCCAGGTCGACCTCGTCCCAGAGGACGATCACCGGCCCCTCGACCTCCGGCGGGTCGAGCGCCGCGAGCGCGGCGGCCAGCCGGCCGGGATCCGAGCGGATCGCGCCGCCGGAGAGCGCCAGCGGCTCGAGCGCGTGCGGGCGCGGGCCCACGGTCATGATGCGCGCGCCCAGGCGGCGCGCCTTGCGCACCCGCAGCTCGACGACCGCCTGCTGGTTCGCCGGGTCGCCGCCGACCACCACCACCAGGCCGGCGCGGTCGATGTCCCCGAGCTGGGCCGCCGGCAGGGCGCGGAGCGGCTCGAGGCCGTGGCCGGGCACGCCCAGCCGCTGGACCACCGCGCCCGGCAGGGCGGCGCGGGCGAGCTCCTGGGCCAGGAAGCCCTCCTCCACCGTGGCCGTCGGCCCGACGAGCACCCCCACCCGGCCGGCGCGGCCCAGCACCAGGGCCGCGGCGTCCACCGCGTCGTCGAGGCTCGTGCGCCGGGTCCGGCCCTCGTCCTGGATGACGGGCGAGGTGAGGCGGTCGGGGGAGTGGTTGCCCGCGAAGGCGAAGCGCGAGAGGTCGGAGAGCCAGCCCTCCTCCACCTCGTAGTTGGGCTCCGGGCGCCCGGTGACGCGGGCGACGCGGCCCTCGCGGGTGGTGAGCTCCACGTTGGCGCCGGTCGCGTCGTGGCCGCAGATCGAGGGGGTGTTCGAGATGTCCCAGGGCCGGGCCACGAAGCGGTAGGGGATGCTCGTCAGCGCGCCCACGGGGCAGAGGTCGATGACGTTGCCGGTGAAGCGGCCCTCGTAGTCGTCGCCGGTGAAGGTGCCGATCTCGCTCCCGGCGCCGCGGTCCTCCATCGTCAGCGCGCCGTCCTCGGCGACATCCTGGCTGAAGCGCACGCAGCGGAAGCACGAGATGCAGCGCTCGCGGTCGAGCGTGATCAGGGGCGAGAGGTCGAGGGGCTTCGGGAAGTGGCGCTTGGTCTCGACGAAGCGCGAGTCGGGCGGCCCGAACCTGAAGGTGCGGTCCTGCAGCGGGCACTCGCCGCCCTTGTCGCAGACGGGGCAGTCGAGGGGGTGGTTCTCGAGCAGGAACTCCAGGACGCCGTCGTGGCCGTCGCGGGCGGCGTCGGAGGTCGAGCGCACCACCATGTCGGCCTGCACGGGCGTGCTGCATGCGGTCTGGAGGCCGCGCATCCCCTCGACCTCGACCAGGCACATGCGGCAGGCGCCGATGGCCGCGCCCAGGCGCGGCTCGTAGCAGAAGACCGGCACCTCGACGCCGTGCGCGTAGGCGGCGTCAACCAGCATCGTGCCGACGGGCGCGGTCACGCGGCGGCCGTTGAGCTCGAACGCGACCTGGTCCGGCGCGGACAGGTCGACGGGGGCGTAGTCACCCACCGACCGCCACCTCCATCATCGGGTCCGGTCGCGGGTCGCCGCCGTTCTCGATCGCCCGCACGAAGTCGTCGCGGAAGCGCCGCACCGCGCTCAGCACCGGGAGGATCCCGGTGTCGGCCAGGGCGCAGAGCACGCGGCCGTTGATGCGCGCCCCGAGCGACTCGATCAGCTCGAGGTCCTCCATGCGCCCCTCGCCGTCAACGATGCGCTGCAGGATGCGCTCGAGCCACAGCATGCCCTCGCGGCAGGGCGTGCACTTGCCGCACGACTCGTGGCGGTAGAAGTGGGCGAGGCGCAGGGTCGAGCGCACGATCGAGCCGGAGTCGTCCATCACGATGCACCCGGCCGAGCCGAGGGAGGTGCCGGCCGCCGCGAGCGACTCGTAGTCGAGCGGCGTGTCGAGGGCCTCCGCGCCGACCACGTTCACGCTCGAGCCGCCCACCCAGGCGGCGACGAAGTCCCGGCCGGGGCGGAAGCCGCCGGCCATGTCGTAGACCAGCTCGCGCAGGGTCGTCTCGCCCATGACGATCTCGTAGTTGCCCGGGCGCAGCACGTGGCCCGAGATCGAGAAGACCTTGGTGCCGGTGCTCTTCTCGGTGCCGACGCCCGCGTACCAGTCGGCCCCGCGCTCGATGATCGGCGGCAGCGCGCTGAGGGTCTCGACGTTGTTGATCAGGGTGGGGGACGCGTAGAGGCCCGCCACCGCCGGGAAGGGCGGCTTCAGCCGCGGCTGGCCGCGCTTGCCCTCCAGGCTCTCCAGCATGGCGGTCTCCTCGCCGCAGATGTAGGCGCCCGCGCCGCGGTAGAGGGTGATGTCGAAGGCGAACGGCGAGCCCATCACGCCGTTGCCGAGCATGCCCGCCGCCCGCGCCTGCTCGATGGCCGACGCGACGATGCGCGCCTGGTGCTCGTACTCGCCGCGGATGTAGATGTAGCCGCGCACGGCGCCGATGGCGTAGCCCGCGATCGTGATCCCCTCCAGCAGCTGGAAGGGGTTGTCCTCCATGATCTCGCGGTCCTTGAAGGTGCCGGGCTCGCTCTCGTCCGCGTTGCAGACCACGTAGGCCGGCAGCGCCGAGTCCTTGGGGATGAAGCTCGCCTTGCGGCCCATCGGGAAGCCCGCGCCGCCGCGGCCGCGCAGGCCGGAGCGCACGCACTGGTAGACGGCCTCGTCGCGATCGAGCTCGTGGAGCGCCTTCCGCAGGGCCTCGTAGCCGCCGGCGCGGCGGTAGTCCGCCAGCTCCGTGAGGGGCCGCCCCGCCTCGCGATGGCGGTAGATGATGTAGCTCTCGGGCACCCCTACCTCCAGAGGCGCTCGGGCCGGGGGGACGCGCGCAGCTCGTCGAGGAGGCGGTCGGCGTCGTCCGGGGTCAGCGGCCCCTGGGTCTCCTCCGCGTCCACCTGCAGGCACGGCGCCCGGTCGCAGTAGCCCAGGCACTGGGCCTCCTGCACCGTGATGGCCCCGTCGCCGCTGGTGCCGCCGCCGTGTGGGAGCCCCTCGCGCTCGCAGATGTGCTCCAGCAGCTCGTCGGAGCCGCGCAGCATGCACGAGAGGGTCACGCACACCGAGACCACCCGCGTGCCGACGGGCCGCAGGTAGAGGCGGTCGTAGAACGAGGCCACGCTCTCGACGTAGGCCGGCGTCAGGTGCACGGCCTCGGCCACCGCGGCCAGGTCCTCCTGCGTGAGGTGGCCCTTCTCGGTCTGGGCGAACTTGAGCGCGGGCAGCACCAGGGAGCGCTCCTCCGCGAACTCGCCCCGCATCGGGTCGATGTGGGCGCGGATCTCGTCGGGGCTCATCGGTCCACGCCGCCCATGACGTTGTCGAGCGAGCCGATCATCGTGATCAGGTCGGCCAGGTAGGCCCCGCGCGCCATCGGCCGCAGCGCCTGCAGGTTGACGAAGCTGGGGTCGCGCACGTGCACCCGGCGCGGCTTGGGCGACCCGTCGGCCGCCACGTAGCAGCCGAGCTCCCCGCGCGGGCTCTCGACCGCGGCGTAGGCCTCGCCCTCGGGGACCGTGAAGCCCTCGGTCACCAGCTTGAAGTGGTGGATGAGCGCCTCCATCGAGGTCGCCAGCTCGGCGCGCGGCGGCAGGACCACCTTGCGGTCGTCGGCGATGTGGAGCCCCTCGGGCATCCCGTCGAGCGCCTGGCCGATGATCCGGACCGACTCGCGCATCTCGCGGACGCGGAGGGCGTAGCGGTCGTAGGCGTCGCCGTTCACGCCGAGCGGCACCTGGAAGTCGAAGTGCTCGTAGCCGGCGTAGGGCGTCGTCTTGCGCAGGTCGAGGTCGACCCCGGCCGCGCGCAGGGCGGGCCCGGTCACGCCGAGGTTGACGAGCTGGTCGGCGGGGAGCACGCCGATGCCCTTGGTGCGGTCGAGCCAGATCGGGTTGCTCGACAGCAGCCCCTCGTACTCGTCGATGCGCCCGGGCATCTCGTCGATGAAGGCGCGCAGCCGCTGCTCGAAGCCGGGCGGCATGTCGTCGGCGCAGCCTCCGACCTGGAAGTACCGCGTGTTCATGCGGTCGCCGGCGATCATCTCGCAGAGGTCGAGCGCCTTCTCCCGCTCCCGGTAGGTGTAGAAGAGGAGCGTGATGGCGCCGAGCTCCAGGCCGCTGGTGCCCAGCCAGACCAGGTGGCTGGTGATGCGGTTGAGCTCGGACATGATCACGCGCAGGTACTGGGCGCGGGCGGGCACCTCGAGGTCGAGCAGGCGCTCCACGGCCATCGTGTAGGCGTGGATGTTGAAGAACGAGGCCAGGTAGTCCATCCGCGTCACGAGCGTGATCACCTGCCAGTAGGTCTTGTTCTCGCACTGCTTCTCGATGCCGGTGTGCAGGTAGCCGATCACCGGGTGGAGGTCGCGGATGACCTCGCCGTCGAGCTCGGTGACCAGCCGCAGCACGCCGTGGGTCGAGGGGTGCTGGGGGCCGAGGTTGATGACCATCGGCTGGCGCGAGCCGGGGTCGGCCTCGGCCGCGGCCTCGACGCTCGACAGCGCCTCCTGCGGGGTGAGGGCCTCGGCGCCGGCGATGGCGCGCTCGGTCTCGGTGAGCTCGCGGTGCTCGCGGCGGGCGACCTCGAGCGCCTCGCGGGCCTCGTCCGCGATCGGCAGGCTGACTCCCTGCTCGGTGCTCATCGGCGGGCGCGCTTACACGGCATCGCTGAACTCCACCTCCTCGCCGCCGAGGGGGTAGTCGCGGCGGAGCGGGTGGCCCTCCCAGTCGAGCGGCATGAGGATGCGCGCCAGGTCCGGGTGGCCGCGGAAGCGGACCCCGAACATGTCGTAGACCTCGCGCTCGTGCCAGTTGGCCGTGGCCCAGACGCCGGTCACGGAGTCGACCTCCGGCTCCTCGCCCGCCCAGAGGCGCAGGCGCAGGCGCGAGCCGCTGTCGAGCGAGAAGAGGTGGTAGGCGAGGCGGAAGCGCCCCGGGCGCTCGGGCCAGTCGGAGCAGGTCAGGTCGGACAGGAGGGCGAACGACAGCGGCGGCCCGGCCGCGAAGCGGGCCACCTCGAGCAGCCGGCCCGGCACGATCTCGAGGGTGAGGTCCCCGGCGTCGGTCACGGCATCCTGGACGGCGCCGGGCACGCCGGCGTCGATGGTCGCGCGGACCTCGCTCAAGCGGTCGCGCCCTCCCGGCGCAGGTCGGCCGCGCTCGGCAGGCCCTTCGCGCCGATCTTCTTCTGGAGGACCAGGATGCCCTCGATCAGCCCCTCGGGGCGCGGCGGGCAGCCGGGCACGTAGACGTCGACCGGCACCACCTTGTCGACGCCCTGCACCAGCGCGTAGTTGTTGAACACCCCCCCGGTGGAGGCGCAGGCGCCCATCGAGATGACCCACTTGGGCTCGAGCATCTGGTCGTAGATGCGCCGCAGCACGGGGGCCATCTTCTGCGCGACGCGTCCCGAGACGATCATGAGGTCGGCCTGGCGCGGCGAGGCGCGGAACACCTCGGCGCCGAAGCGGGCCAGGTCGTAGCGCGGGGTCACGGTGTGCATCATCTCGATCGCGCAGCAGGCGAGCCCGAAGGTGGCCGGCCAGATCGAGCTCGAGCGCGCCCAGGCGATGGCCTTGTCGACCGTGGTCGTCAGGAGGCTGCGGGCGAACTCGGCCTCCTCGGCGTCGCGCAGGTCGCGGTCGATCTCCTCTGCCGTGCGCGGGGCCCGCTCGATCGGGCTGCCCGGCGGCGGGATCAGCGCCATTCCAGCGCCCCCTTCTTCCAGACGTAGACGAGGGCCTCGACCACGGTGAAGACGAAGACGACGAGCACGATCAGGGCCAGCACCCCGTCGTCGCGGAGCACCACCGCGAGCGGGTACAGGAAGGCCAGCTCGATGTCGAAGACGATGAACAGCATCGCCGTGAGGTAGAAGTCGATCGAGAAGCGCTGCCTCACGGGCGCCCCGGGAAGGATGCCGCTCTCGTAGGGCAGCACCTTGGCCGGGTTGGGCTTGGAGCGGACGACCTTGCTGAGGGTGAAGATCGCTCCGGCGACGGCGAGACCGCCGGCGAAGTAGATCAGGATCGGCAGGTAGTCGGAGAGCTCCACAGGCCTGACGGACGCTAGCAACGCCCCCTACGGGGCGCATCAATGTGACGATCGCAACGCCACGGCCGGGCGCCCGCCGCGAGCCGGCGGCCGCCCGGCCTGCCGCTCACGCCTGGACGACCCTCGCGCGCAGGGCCGCCTCGATCTCCGGCGTGATCTCCGCGGGACCCCCGTGGTGGTCGTGGTGGTGCGCCGCGGCGCGCTTGATGACCCCCTCTGCGGTGTCCTCCCGGAAGGTCTCATCGCACTGGTCGCAGGTGTACTCGTGAGCCATTGACTCCCCCTTTGACGGGCCGTGGGCGTGGCGCCCGGGCCGGCGGGCCTCCGGACCCTACGCCGTGCGGGCGGCCAGGGGGAACCTCCGGGATGTACCGTCAGGGCGCCGATGGACCGCCTCGACTACTTCGCGCGCCTCGTGGCCGACGACCCGGGCGTCGCGCGGGCCCGCTTCGGCTACGCCAACGAGCTGCTCCGGGCCGGCCGGGACGAGGAGGCCGTCGAGGAGCTGCGCGCCTACCTCGAGCTGGCCGAGGACGAGGGCAACGCCTGGGGGAGGCTGGCCGAGTCGCTCGCCCGGCTGGGGCGCGTCGACGAGGCCGCCGACGCCTACCTGACCGGCATCGACCAGTCGCTCAAGCACGGCCACACCGGGATGGCCGACGACTTCCGGACGGCCCTCGAGGCGCTCTAGGCGGCGCGGGTGGCGGTCGCCGAGGCCTACGAGTTCTCCCCGCGAGGGGCGCTGCGCATGTGGCAGCGCAACGCGACCGTGGGGCGCAAGACCATCGCGACCAGCCTCACGCCGCGCTTCCTCGAGGCGATCGCCTACCTGGCCATCATGGGCCTGGGCCTCGGGACCTACCTCACCACGGTCAACGGGATCGACTACGTCAACTTCATCGCCCCGGGGGTGGCGGCGTCAACCGTGATGTTCGGGGCCGTGATCGAGGCGACCTACAACTCGTTCGTGCGCATCCACGTGCGCCGCGTGGTCGAGGCGGTCGTGACGACGCCCCTCTCGCTCGCCGACGTCGTGGTGGGCGAGTACCTCTGGGCCGCGACCCGCGCCGTCATCTACGGGGTGGTCTTCCTGGTGGTCATGGCCGCCTTCGGGCTGGTCCACTCGCCCTGGGCCCTGCTCGCGCCGCCGCTCTTCGTCATCGGCGCCCTCACGTTCGCCGTGCTCGGGATGGCCTACACCGCGCTCGTGTCGAACATCGAGCAGTTCAACATCCTCTTCACCGGGATCATCACCCCGATGTTCCTCTTCGGCGGCGTCTTCTTCCCCTTCTCGGGGCTGCCGGAGTGGGCCCAGGTGGTGGGCTGGTGCCTGCCCCTGTCGCACCTCGCGGCGGCGACCCGCGACCTCACGCTGGGCGGCGCGGACCTGTTGACGCTCGGCAACGTCGCCTTCCTCCTCGCCCTGCTCGTGGCCGTCTTCCCCTTCCCGGCGGCGCGGATGCGGCGGACGCTGCTGCGCTGAGCGCCCGCCGCCGCCGCTCAGTGGTCGTGGGCCTCCAGGACGACCGGCCCGCGCTCGCCGGTCCGCACCCGGATCGCCTCCTCGACCTGCGAGGACGAAGATCTTGCCGTCGCCCGGCTGGCCGGTGTGCGACAGCTCGAGGATGGCGTCGATGGCGCGGTCGAGGTCGGCGTCATCGACCACCATCTCGAGCTTCAGCTTGGGGCGGAGGAAGATCGTCGTGCGCGCCCCGCGATAGCTCTCGGTGAAGCCCTTCTGGCGCCCCGAGCCCTTGACCTCGGTCACGCTCATCGAGGGCAGCCCCATCGCGGCGAGGCGGTCGTGGATCCCCTCGAGCGCCTCGTGGCGGATGAACGCCTCGATCTTCTTCACGACCCCTCCTCCCATGACCGCGCCGTGGCCGGGCCCGCCGGTGCCCCCGCGAGCTCGGGCAGGGCGTCGTCCGGCGTCGCGCCGGGCACCTCGATGAACCGCTCCGGGTAGCCGTACATCCCGTGCTCGACGATGTCGAGCCCCTGGAGCTCGGCGTCCTCGGGCGCCCGCAGGCCCATCGTCCGGTCGATCAGGGTGAAGGTCGCCCAGGCGGTGACGAAGGTGAACGCGGCGATCGCCCCGAGGGCGACGAGCTGCCACCCGAGCTGGGTGAGGCCGCCGCCGTAGACCAGGCCCTCGCGCCCGCCCAGCAGCTCGGCGGCGGAGGGGGTCGTCAGGAAGCCGGGGGCGAGCACCCCGACGATCCCCCCGCCGCCGTGGCCGGCGACGGCGCCGATGGGGTCGTCGACGCGGATGCGGTCGACGCCCAGCACCACCAGCACCATGACCGAGCCGGCCACGAGCCCGATGACGGCCCCGGCCCACGGCGCGACGAAGCCGCAGGGCCCGGCGATCGCCCCGAGCCCGGCGATCGCGCCGTTCCCCATCATCCCGATGTCGAGCGTGCCGAGCAGCAGGCGCGCGACGATCGTCGCCCCGATCACCCCGAAGATGCCCGACAGGTTCGTGACGACGATGACCCGGCCGAGGTCCTGCCCCACCGCGGCGAGCCAGGACCCGGCGTTGAAGCCCTGCCAGCCGACCCAGAGGATCAGGACGCCGAGGATCGCGAGCGGCATCGAGTGCCCGGGGATGGGCACCGCCTTGCCGTCGCGGAACTTCCCGATGCGCGGCCCCACGATCATCGCCCCCGCGAACGCGGCCGTGGCCCCGCACAGGTGCACCACCCCCGACCCGGCGAAGTCCTGGTAGCCGTGCTGGTAGAGCCAGCCGCCGCCCCACTGCCAGTGGACCACGATCGGGTAGATCAGCCCGACGAACACGATCGCGAACGGGGCGTAGGCGCCGAACCTGACCCGGTCGAGCATCGAGCCCCAGACGATCGCCAGCGTCACGGCGGCGAAGGTGGCCTGGAAGAACCACTTGGTGTTCTCGTCGACCGCCGAGTAGGCGAGCGACGGCACCCCGTCGGGGTTCCCCAGCTCGATGAACCACCCGGTCGCCCCGGCGAAGTCGCCGCCGTCGCCGAAGGCGATCGCGAAGCCGATCGCCCAGAAGACGGCGAACGCCAGGCACAGGTTGATGAGCACCTTCGCCATCACCGCGCCCGCGTTCTTCATCCGCGAGAAGCCCACCTCGAGCATCGCGAAGCCCGCCTGCATGAACAGCACCAGGCAGCCCGCGATCACCACCCAGACGGTGTCGATCGCCACAGCGTCCATCCACGCCCCCTCCGACCCGCGGGCCTCCGGGAAAGGGCCCGCCGCCGCCTCAGCCTCTCAGCGGCCAGGCGGAGCGGTCATTGGCCCGCGGGCCACCCGGCCGCGGCGACCGTTGGCCGCCGGGCCAAACGCGCGACGGCGCCTAGGACGGGACCGCGGCGCCCCCGCTGACGCGGGCGACGCCGGTGCTCTCGGCGGCCGCCCGCACGGCGGCGGCGACGTTCGGCACCAGGCGCTGGTTGAAGATCGAGGGCACGACGTTGAACGCGCTCGGGCCCGTCTCCTCGGCCGCCGTCTCGGCGATCGCGTTCGCGGCCGCGAGGGTCATGGCGATGTTGATCTCGGTCGCGCGGCAGTCGAGGGCGCCGCGCCAGATGCCCGGCGAGGCGAGCCCGGAGTTGATCTGGTTGGGCACGTCCGGGCGGCCGGTCGCGTAGACGCGCGCCACCGCGGCGGCCTCGTCGGGGAGGATCTCGGGGTCGGGCATCGCCAGCGCGAGCACCACCGGGTCGTCCGCCATGCGCCGCACGTCGCCGGCCGACAGCAGCCCCGAGGCCGAGAGCCCGACGAAGGCGTCCGCGCCCTCCAGCACCTCGGCGGCGCTGCCGGTGCGGCCGGAGGCGTTGGTGTGCTCGGCGATCCAGGCGAGGCCGTCGTCGTCGCCGGCGCGGCCGCGGTGCACGGCGCCCTGGGTGTCGCAGGCGATGACCTCGCCGGCGCCGGCGGCCACCAGCAGGCCGACGACGGCCCGCCCCCCCGGGCCGAGGCCTGCGACCACGACCGTCGCGTCGGCCAGGCTGGTCCCGCTCACCGCCAGCCCGTTGGTCAGCGCGGCGAGCACGGCCGCGGCGGTGCCCTGCCCGTCCTCGTGGAAGACGGGGATGTCGAGGCGCTCGTCCAGCAGGCGCTGGACCTCGAAGCAGCGCGGCGCGGCGATGTCGCTCAGGTGGATGCCGGCGAACACCGAGGAGCAGAGCGCGACGGCCTCGGCGATCTCCGCCGGCTCGCGCAGGTCGACCGGCAGCGGGAAGGCGTCGATGCCGGCGAGGCGGCGCATGAAGGCGCACTTGGCCTCGAGGGCCGGCAGCGAGGCCTCGGGGCCGAGGTCGCCCTGGCCCACCACCGAGCTGCCGTCGCTCACGACCATCACGCTGTTGCCCTTGATCGTGTACTCCCAGGCCTGCTCGAAGTCGTGGTGGATCGCCATGCAGACCCGCGCCACGCCGGGCGTGTAGGCCATCGAGAGGTCGTCGCGGCTGGTCAGGGGGGCCCGGTTCTGCATGCCCACCACCCCGCCCTGGTGGGAGAGGAAGACCCGGTCGTTGACCGACTCGACCTCCACGCCCTCGACCGCCTCGAGCGCCTCGCGGATCGCCTCGCCGTGGGCCTCGTCGCGCGCGTAGACGGTGATGTCCCGGGTCACGGCCCCCTTGGCCGAGCGCACGATGTCCACGCCCCCGACCTGGCCCTCCGCGTCGCCGATGGCGGCCATCACCTGGCCGAGCATCCCGACCTGGGCGGGGATGACGGCGCGGAAGGTCAGGCTGTAGTTGGCGTGCGACATCGCGGGGCGACCTCGGGTTCCGGACGGCTGGGTCGCGGAAGCCTAGCGGTCGCGCCCCCGCGTCAGCGGCGTGCCCGGCGGTAGATCGAGGAGCCGGCGCCGGTCACCACGAGGGCGCCGGCGAGGGCCGTCAGGGCGAGGAAGGGCCAGGGCGGATCGCCGCTCTCGTCGGGCGTCCGCGGCTCCGGCAGCGGCGAGTCCGCGGCGGCCGTCCCGCCGCCGCTGCCGCTGCCGCCGCCGAGGTAGGCGGCGTCCAGGGCGTCCGAGACCGCGTTGGCGAAGTCCGCGTAGCGGACGTCCTCGCGCGCCGCCGCCAGTGCGCCCTGGAGCTGCGCGAAGGGGTAGTCGCCGTCGATGACCCCGTTGTCCGCGAAGTCGGAGTAGACGTCGAGGTACGTCTGGGCGCCGGCCGCCGAGGGCATCGCCAGCAGGACGGCGGCGAGCGCGACCGCGCAGACGGCCGCGAGCCTGCGGAGGGCGGGCATCGCCCGAGGGTAGTCCCCACCCGCGCGCGGCGGCAAGGCGGCCTCTCGAATCCCGCACATTTCCCTCACCGCCCCGTTGGTAGCCTCACGGCCTCGTGCGGCTGCTCATCACCGGCGCCACCGGATTCGCCGGCCGCCACCTCACCTCCTACTGCGCGGGGCTCGGGCACGAGGTCCACGAGCTGGCGCGCGGCGTCAACGTCCGCGACCGGGACGGCCTGGCGAGGGCGCTCGCGGCGGTCGCGCCCGAGGCCGTCGTCCACCTGGCCGGCGCCTCGTCGGTCGGGGCGTCCTTCGCCGACCCGCTCGGGACCTGGGACGTCAACCTCGGCGGCACGCTCGCCCTCCTCGAGTCGCTCCGCGAGGTCGCGCCCGAGGCGCGGGCGCTCGTCGTCACGAGTGGCGAGATCCACGGCGCGGTGGCCCCGGAGGACCTGCCCGTCGGGCCCGACACCCCGTTGCGCCCGCTGTCGCCGTACGGCGCGTCCAAGGCCGCCGCCGACCTCGCCGCCGGCCAGTACCGGGCGTCCTACGGCCTCCCGGTCATGCGCGTGAGGGCGTTCAACCACATCGGCCCGGGCCAGAACGCCCGCTTCGTGCTGCCCAACGTGGCGCGGCAGATCGCCCAGGCCGAGCACGAGGGCCGTGAGCGGGTGGAGGTGCGGGTGGGCAACGTCGACACCCGGCGCGACTTCACCGACGTGCGCGACATGGTCCGCGCCTACGCCCTGATCCTCGAGCGCGGCGACCCCGACGCGATCTACCTGGCCTGCAGCGGCCGCTCGCGGCCCGTGCGCGACCTCATCGAGGGCCTGGCGCCGCTCGCGCGCATCCCGGTGACGTTCGCCTCCGACGCGGGCCTGCGCCGCGCCGGCGAGCAACCCGACCTCTATGGTTCGCCCGCCCGCCTGCACGACGACACCGGATGGACGCCCGAGATCCCGATCGAGACGACCCTGGCCGACACGCTCGACTGGTGGCGCGAGCGCGCCGTCGCCGAGGACCGCGAGTGAGGCGCCCGTGCCGCGCGCGCTGATCACCGGCATCACCGGCCAGGACGGCTCCTACCTCGCCGAGCTGCTGCTGGGCAAGGGCTACGACGTCTGGGGGGTGGTGCGCCGGGCGTTCGACCGAGTCGTACGAGCGGATCGAGCACCTGCGCGGGCGGCTGCGCTTCGTGCAGGCCGACCTGCTCGACCAGCCCTCCCTGACCGCCGCCCTCCAGGAGGCCGAGCCGGACGAGGTCTACAACCTGGCCGCCCAGTCCTTCGTCCCCACCTCGTGGACGCAGCCGGTGCTCACGGCCGAGTTCACCGCGGTGGGGGTGACCCGCCTGCTCGAGGCGATCCGGCAGGTCGACCCCTCCGTCCGCTTCTACCAGGCGTCGTCGAGCGAGATGTTCGGGCGCGTCGTCGAGACCCCCCAGAACGAGGCGACGCCCTTCTACCCGCGCAGCCCCTACGGCGTCGCCAAGGCCTACGGGCACTACATCACGGTCAACTACCGCGAGTCGTACGGGCTCTTCGCCTGCTCGGGGATCCTCTTCAACCACGAGTCGCCCCGCCGCGGGCTCGAGTTCGTGACGCGCAAGGTCACGGACGGGGTGGCGCGCATCAAGCTCGGCATGAGCGAGCACCTCACCCTCGGCAACCTGGACGCCCGCCGCGACTGGGGCTTCGCCGGCGACTACGTCGAGGCCATGTGGCGGATGCTCCAGCAGGAGCAGCCGGACGACTACGTGGTCGCCACCGGGGTGACCAACACGGTTGACCGGCTGGTGCAGGTGGCCTTCGACCACGCCGGCCTCGACCGCGACGAGCACGTGCGCACCGACCCGGCGCTCATCCGGCCGGCCGAGGTGGACCTGCTGGTGGGCGACGCGGCCAAGGCGCGCGACCGGCTCGGCTGGGAGCCCACGGTCGACTTCGAGGACCTCGTGCGGATGATGGTGGACGCCGACCTGCGGCGGCTGGACCAGCCCCGGCCGTGAGCCCCGACACGCGGCCGGTCTACGCCTCCCTGGCGGCGTTGTCGGACCGCTACGCGAGCCACGGGGCCGCGGCGGCGGCCGCCGGCCCGGCGCCCGACCTGGCCCCGCACGAGCTCCGGGTGTTCTCGCAGAACGGCGAGGACGGCGTCATCGAGGAGATCCTGCGGCGCGTCGGCGCCGGCGGCGGGGGCTTCGTCGAGTTCGGCGTCGGCTCGGGGCAGGAGGGCAACTGCGTCTTCCTGGCCGCCGTGCTGGGCTGGCCGGGGCTCTTCATGGAGGCCGACCCGGACCTGTTCGCGCGCCTCGACGCCCGCTACGAGGGCCACCCGGGCGTCCGCACGGTGCGCGCGCTGGTCGGGCCCGAGAACGTCGGCGCGCTGCTGCGCGACCACGCGCCGTCGCCCGAGCCGGACGTCCTCTCGATCGACGTCAACGGCATCGACTACTGGATCTGGCGGGCGGTCGAGGCGCGCCCGAGGGTCGTGATCATCGAGTACAACGCCCACCTGGGGCCGGACGCCGAGCTCGTGCAGCCGCTCGAGCCGCGGGTGGCCTGGGACGGGACGGACCACTTCGGCGCGTCGCTCGGCGCGCTCCGGAGCCTGGGGGCACGGAAGGGCTACCGGCTCGTCCACACCGACCTCGCCGGGGTCAACGCCTTCTTCGTGCGCGCCGACCTGGCCGGGCCGTTCGGCCCCGAGGCGGCGGTCCCGGTCCGGGCGCCCAACTACTTCCTGGCCGGCGAGGGCCACCCGCCCCACACGGGCGACCGGGCCTTCGTCACGCCGCCGCCGCCGTGAGGCGCCCGCGCCTGCTGGCGCGGCCCGCCGACCGCCTGGCCACGCCCGAGATGCGGCTCTGCGGCGTCGAGGCGCGCGACGACGACGTCTGGCTCGAGGTCGAGGTGCGCGAGACCCCGGCGCTGGCGGCGCTGCGCGCCGGCCTGGGCGGCCGCGGCCGGTGCGGGTGGGCGTCCACTGGCACGACGCTCGCGGCCGGCCGGTCGCGCTTCGAGGGCCCGCGCTCGGACGACATCGACCTGGCGGCGCTTGCGGCCTGCCCGGCGCGACGGCGGGTGGCGGTGGGCGACCCGCCCGAGGGCGCCGTGCGGGTGGTCCTCGACCTGGTCGCCGAGGGCGTGGCCTGGGGCGGCGCGGACGGGCTGGGCACGCTCGAGCGTCGCCCTCCCGGCGCTCCCGGCGCTGCCCCGCCGCGCCGGCCGCCGCCCCCGGCCCGCGCCGCGCCGGCCGAGCCGCCCGCCGCCACCCGCGCGTGGCTCGCGGCCGCCTGGCCGCGCGACGCGGTCCCAGAGGAGATGGCCGCCTACGCCGGCGCCGACCTGGCCCGCTTCCTGATGAGCGTGCAGCTGCTCGCCCGACCCCGGGCGGACGCTCGAGATCGGCGCGAACCCGTACTTCATCACCCGCCTGCTGAAGGCGCGCCACCCCGAGGCCGAGCTCACGCTGACCAACTACTTCGGCGCCGACGGCGACGCCATCGAGCAGGACGTGGTCGACGCCTCGGGGGCGGTGGTCGAGCGCTTCCGCTCCCACCTCGTGGACGTGGAGGCCCGGCCGCTGCCCTACGCCGACGGCGCGTTCGACACGGTCCTCCTGTGCGAGGTGATCGAGCACTTCGTGGCCGACCCGGTCTTCACGCTCGCCGAGATCCACCGGGTGCTCGCGCCCGGCGGGCTCCTGCTGCTCACCACCCCGAACGTCGCCCGCGCGGAGAACCTGCACCGCCTCGCCCAGCGGCAGGGCATCTACGACCCCTACTCGCGCTTCGGCCCCCACGGCCGCCACAACCGCGAGTACTCCGCGGGCGAGCTCATCGAGCTCCTGACCGCCAACGGGTTCGCGATCGAGCGCTACCTGACCCGGCCGGTGCACGACGTCCCCGAGCCCGACGCGGCCTGGTTCGCGGCCGCCGACGACGACGGGGCCGGCGACTACCACTTCGTGCTCGCGCGCCGCGGCGACCGGGTCGGCGCCGGTCAGGCCGGCCTGGCTCTACCGCTGAGGCGGCGCGCCACCGCGGCGCCGATCAGCACGAGCGCGCCGAGCGCCCGCGACCGCGAGGGCCGCGAGCGAGAGGACGGTCCCCGCGGCGACCGGCCAGGGGCGGCGGGCTCGACGACGAGCGCGGCGTCGTCGCCGGGCGGCGGCGAGCGCAGGACGAGGAACCCGGCGCGGTCGCGCCCCTCGACCGCCCAGGGCGCCCGCACGCCACGACCTCCGAGTCGACGACCCGGCTCGCGTAGCGCGGCGCCCGGGGCGCCGGCGGGTCGGCGACGAGGCGCGCCTGGGTGAGCCCGGCCAGGCCGACCCCGGTCCGGGGACGGGGGACGGGCTCGGTGTCCACGCGCCGGTACATCGTCCGCTGGTACTTGTCGAAGCCCGCCGGGAAGGCGCCGAGGACGACGTTCTCGTGGCGGAAGTACGAGGGGGCGCTCCAGGCGGTGTACTGCGCCATCCCGACCTGGACCGCGAGCGCGGCGACCAGGGCTCCCACCCAGGCCGCGCGCCGGGGGTGGCCCCTGAGCATCCTCAAGCCGACCAGCGCGAGCAGGCCGGTCACGAGCGCGGCGTAGGCGTGGAGCCGCAACGGGAACTGGATGGCCGTCAGCAGGCCCGGCAGGTGGTCCCAGACCGGGTTGGCGACGAGGAGGACCAGGAGGGCGCCGAGCAGGGCCCAGAGGCCGATCGCGAGGCGCCGGTCGGTGCGACGGGCCCGGCGCCCCGCGATGAGGACGGCGGATGCGGCCGCCGCCCACGCCAGCACGTAGATGGGCAGCTGGTAGTGGTTGGCCGGGCTGAGCTCGGCGATCGGGCTGGGCGCGTAGGGATAGGGGCGGAGGATGACGTCGAGCCGATCGACATCCTGGAGGCGGTCGAGCAGCCCGGGGCCGGCCTGGTAGGCCCGCGTCGTGCGGCCGTACGCCGCCGCCGGCAGCAGCGACCATGCGACGAGCGCAGCGCCGACGACCACGCCGGCGGCCGTCAGCGCCGCACGGCGGGGGCCGACCAGGCGCAGGCGCTCGGGGCCCGCGGCCCAGGCGGCGACGGCGAGGATGGCCCCGCAGATCACGGCGCCCCAGACGACCGTGATGTTGTGGCTCCCCCCGACCGCCGCCACGGCGACGGCCAGCGCCGCGACGCCGAGCCAGGGGCGATCCCGGCGCACGATCGCGCAGGCGCCCGCCAGGGCGAGTGGAAGGGCGGAGATCGCGACGACCTCGGTCCACGCTCCCCGCCCGTAGAGCAAGGTGGCGGCGTACGGGCTCGACGCCACCGCGAGGGCCGGCAGGCTCGCGAGCCCTGCGCCCAGGCCCGCCTGGCGGCCGAGCCACAGCATCCCGCCGAAGGCGCTCGCGGTCGCCAGGACGAGGATGACGACGTAGGCCGCCCACGCCGACCCGAAGGCGATCGCGAGGCTCCCGGCGAGGACGAAGAGCGAGCCGCCGTAGAAGAGGAACTGGGGGTCGAAGGCCCCCGTTTCGTTCGTCTGGAGGAAGTAGCTCGGGTGGCCCAGGTCGCGGAGCGAGAACTCCTGGCGCTGCACCAGCCAGAAGGCGTTGCCCCACTCGATCCAGGCGTTCTGGTACAGCGCGAACGAGAGCAGGAGCGAAAGGGCGACCAGCGCGCAGCCGGCTGCCGCGGCGAGCCCCAGCCGCCGGGCCAGGACCGGGCTGGGTCGCGGCAGCGGCACCTCAGCCCGAGTCGTGGAAGCGCTGCGCGTCGATGCGCCGCAGGCGGCCGAAGTCGGTCGGGCCGCGAAGGACCTCGCGCCCCCCTCCTCGCGCCACGGGTCCCAGACGGCGCTGACCAGCCGTCCGCTGATCCCGGTGCTCGCGGGACTCAGCAGGAAGGCGACGAGCCCCGCGGCCGCCTCGGGCGGCGTCGCCTCACGCAGGCGGCGCTCGGTCTCCTCGAAGTAGGGCCCGACCGCGTCGCGATCGGCCGCGAGCGTGGTCTCGTGCATGCCGGTCGCGACGAAGCCCGGGGCGACCGCGTTGACGCGCCAGCCCGGCTCCTCGGCGGCCAGGTTCTCGGCCAGCCGCACCGTTGCGACCTTGGCCAGGGCGTAGGCCGAGTAGCGGGGGAAGGGGCCGGTTGCCCCCCCGCCCGAGAAGAGCACCAGGGAGGGCTCGGTCGCGGCGTCGAGCAGCGGCGCGCAGGCCTGGATCACCCGCAGTGCGCCGAGCACGTGCTCGTCGAGCGTCGCGGCGAGCGCCTCCAAGTCAACGGCGCGGGTCGGGCCGATCGGCTCCAGACGCCCGGCGACCAGCGCCAGGCCGTCGAGGGTCGGCCCGAGCTCCTCCCGCGCGGCCGTCGCCAACGCCTCCCCGCACCCCGGGTCGCCGAGGTCGAGCGGGGAGGCCGCTGCGCCCCGCCGCCGGAGCGCGTCGAGGCGGTCCGGGTCGCGGCCTGTCGCCAGCACGCGGTCGCCGCGGGCCAGCAGGGCGCCGACCACCGCCGACCCGAGGCCCCCGGTGCCTCCCACGACGACGATGCGCTGGGCCTCCGGCACGGGCGGGAAGCGTAGTGGGCCCTGCCCGCCGCCGGAATCCGCGGAGGGCGAGGCTAGGGTGGCCCGATGCGCGCGCCCCAGCCGTTGCGGGCCCTCGTCCGGCCGGCGACGGCACACGTCCTCGCGCTCTCGGTGCCCCTGCTGCTCCTGGCCCCGATGGTCGTCTTCGGCGACCGCTACTTCGCCGACTGGGAGAACCACCTCTACCTCATCGACCGCCAGGCCGAGGCGATCGGGAGTCGGGGTGGCCCTCGCCGTTCCTGCACACGGCCGAGACCGGGCTCTTCTACCCGCAGCCCGCCTTCTACGGCGCCACCCTCTACGCGCTCGGCGGCTACCTCGCAGTCGCGACCGGCTCCTCGTGGGCGGCCTACCTCGTGCTCTGGTCGCTCGGGTTCGCGATGGCGTACGGCGGGACGTGGTGGCTGGCTCGGCAGGCGGGGGTGGGCGCGGCGCTCGCCCACCTGCCCGCATTGGTCGTCGTGACGGGCGCCTACGCGCTAACCAACGTCTACTCGCGGGGGGCCCTCTCGGAGTTCGTGGCCGGGTCCGCCATCCCGCTCGCCGTCGCGAGCGGCTGGGCGCTCCTGGGCGCCCCCCGCGCCCGCGCGCGCGACTGGGGCCTGCTCTTCGGCTCGATCGCCGTCCTGGTCGGCAGCCACGTCGCAACCTGCTCTGGACCGCGGCGCTGTGCGCCCTCTTCGCGGCCATCGTCTGGGGGGTGGGTGGGGGCCGGCCCGCGCGGCTCCCCTCAGCGCGGCGGGCGGGGCTCGCCGTGTGGGCGGTTGGCGCCGCCCTCCTAGTGAACGCCTGGTCGCTCGCCCCGGTTCTGCTCTGGGGGCGGCAGACGCTGATCTATGACATCTCGGAGGACTTCATCGAGCTGGGCACCGCGATCTCCGCGCCGGAGTGGCTCTTCCACCCGGGACGCGTGTCGCCGCCCGGGTCGACCACGCCGGACCTCTTCCTGCAGATCCCCGTCCTCGCCCTCGCCTGGGGCCTCGCGGTCGCCGCCGTGGCACTCCGCGGCGGGACCCGCCTCGAGCGGGGCCTCTGGGCGGCGGCGGTGAGCCTGCTGGCGCTCCTGCTCCTGCTGCTCACCTGGAGCGGCAGCTGGGCGGCCATCCCAGACGTGCTCCGGGCGATCCAGTTCCCCGGGCGCCTCCTCACCCACGTCACCCTGCTGGTCGCGGCCGTGGTGATCCTGGGCCTGCGTCGCCGCGCGCCGCCTCCCCCGTTCCGGCGCCGTCGTGGCCGTGGCGGTGACCGTCGTCGCCGCCGGATCGGCACTCGCCCTCCACCAGGCATGGTCGGCGCAGCGGTACGGAGGCGCAGGTGACCTCATCGCGTCGTCGGCGCACGTCCCCTCCACCTGGTACGCCGTGCGCGACTACCGCCACCTGGCGCCCGCCGCGGTGGCCAGGCCCGCGCGCGTTCTGGCCCCGGGCCCCGAGCGGGTGGCTGGCGATCGCCTCGTCCTCGATCCGGCCCCTCCCGGGGTGTATGCCACCAACGTCGTCTACTCCGAGCTGGTCCGCGGGTTCGGCGGGGCGCGGGTGGTGGGGCGGGACCGGGGCGGCCTCGCCGTCCTCGAGGTGCCCGCGGCCGCGGCCGGCGGCGTCGGAGTCGAGCCGGCCCGCCCGCCGGGCGGTCGCCGCCGCGAGGATCCTCTCGGGCCTGGGGCTCGTCGCGGCGCTCGCGACCGTCGCCGCCCTCGCGAGGGCCGGGCGGCGGGAGCGCGGCGCGCCGCTCGTATAGGTTCCGCGCCATGTCCTCACCGAGGTTCCAGCGGACGGCGCCTTCGCCGCCCAGTACCTGCAGGAGGCCGCCGCGATCTCGGAGGCGCTCGACGCGGACGCCATCGACGCGATCGCCGAGGCCCTCGCCGAGGTCCGCGAGCGCGGCGGGCGGCTCTTCATCCTCGGCGCCGGCGGCGGGGCGGGCCACGCCTCCCACGCGGTCAACGACTTCCGCAAGATCTGCGACATCGAGAGCTACGCCCCGAGCGACAACGTCTCGGAGCTGACCGCGCGGGTGAACGACGAGGGCTGGGACACGGCCTACCGCCACTGGCTGGCCGGCTCGCGCCTCAACGAGCGCGACGCGATCCTCGTGTTCTCGGTCGGGGGCGGCTCGCGGGAGCACAACATCAGCATGAGCCTGGTGAACGCGGTCGAGCTCGCCGGCGAGG
The DNA here is from genome assembly GCA_963808825.1 of Miltoncostaeaceae bacterium. GTDB lineage: Bacteria > Actinomycetota > Thermoleophilia > Miltoncostaeales > Miltoncostaeaceae > DATAGF01. The sequence goes on from CAWEGW010000013.1 coordinate 211,199, forward strand.
TCGGGGCGCTGGTGATCGGCATCGTCGGCAAGGACGACGGCGAGACCGCCCAGCTCGCCGACCACTGCATCGTCGTCCGCGGCGCGCCGCCCGAGCGGCTGACGCCGCACACCGAGGCGTTCCAGGCGGTCGTCTGGCACCTGCTGGTCTCCCACCCGGCCCTCGCGATGCGCGCGGGCACCTGGGAGACGATCGACCGCGGCGCCGAGGCCCCCTCGTCGCCCGCATGAGCGCCGACCGGGCCGTCTTCCTCGACCGCGACGGGGTGCTCAACGAGCTGGTCCTGAACCCTGCCACGCGGGGACCACGAGTCGCCCTACCGCGCCGAGGACGTCGCCCTCATGCCGGGCGCCGCGGAGGCCCTCCGCCTGCTGCGCTCGCTGGGCGTCCCCCTGGCGGTGGTCTCGAACCAGCCGAGCGCGGCCAAGGGCACCGCCGACCTCGCCTCGCTGGCGGCCGTGCACGACGCGGTCGTCGCGCTGCTCGCCGACGAGGGCCTCGCCGTGGACGAGGTGCGCTACTGCTTCCACCACCCGGCCGGGACCGACCCCGAGCTCGGGAGGGCGTGCGACTGCCGCAAGCCCGCCCCCGGCCTCATCCTCCAGGCCGCCGAGGCCCTCGGGCTCGACGGCGAGGCGCTCGGCCGCTCGTGGCTGATCGGCGACTCGGACGTGGACGTCGAGGCCGGCCGCGCGGCCGGCCTGCGCACGGTCCTCGTCGAGGATCCCCGCTCGGCCCACCGGCGCTCGGGCGCGCAGGCCGACGCCCGCGCGGCCGACGTCCTCGAGGCCGCCCGGATCGTCGCCGGCGCCGCGGCGCCCACCCCACTCGGAGAGGAGGCACGATGACCCTCGACCTCTCGACCATGCGCACCAAGATCTTCGCCGACGGCGCGGACCTCGAGAGCCTGCTCAGGCTCGCCGAGCAGCCCCACATCAAGGGCTTCACCACCAACCCGACGCTCATGCGCAAGGCCGGCGTGGCCGACTACGCGGCCTTCGCGCGCGACGTGCTGGCGCAGATCACGGACCGGCCGATCTCGTTCGAGGTCTTCTCCGACGACGCGGAGGGCATGCGCCGCCAGGCCCACGAGATCGCCTCCTGGGGCCCCAACGTGTACGTGAAGATCCCGGTCACCAACACGCGCGCGGAGCCGATGACCGCGTTCATCAGCGACCTCTCGGGCGACGGCGTCCAGGTCAACGTCACCGCGCTGATGACCGTCCGCCAGGTGGAGGAGGTCGCCGGGGCGCTGGCCGGCGGCGCGCCCAGCAACATCTCGGTCTTCGCCGGCCGCGTCGCCGACACCGGGCGCGACCCGGTGCCCCTGATGCGCGACGCGCTGGCGGCGATGGCGGGCGCGCCCGCGGGCGGAGCTCATCTGGGCGAGCCCGCGCGAGGTGCTGAACATCGTCCAGGCCGAGGAGATCGGCTGCCACATCATCACGGTCACGCACGACCTGCTCGGCAAGCTCCACCTGCTCGGGAAGGACCTCGACGAGTACTCGCTCGACACGGTCAGGATGTTCCACGACGACGCCGCGTCGGCGGGGTTCACGCTCGAGGCGGCCGAGGTGGGTGGTTGACGCGGACGGGCGGCGCGCGTGCCGCGTCTGCGGGGGCGACGCGCGCGACGCCGGTGAGGTCAGCGGGGCGCTCATCCCGGGGCCCTACCGCCTGGTGCGCTGCGATGCCTGCGGGTTCGCCCGGGTCGTCGACCCGCCCGATCCGGCGCTTGTCTACACGGACGACTACTACCGGGGGCGCGGCGCCGACCCGCTGGTTGACTACGCCTTCGAGGCGGCCAACCCGGGCCGCACCGTCCGCGCCTACGAGTGGCGCGGCATCGTTCACCGCGTCGCCGCGCTCTCGCCCCTCGACGCCCGCACCCGCTGGCTCGACGCGGGCTGCGGGACCGGCGGCCTGGTCCGGTACGCGCGCGAGCGCGTCGGCTGCGACGCCGTGGGGCTCGAGGAGGGGTGGGCGCTCGAGCGCCTCCGCGAGGCGCGGATCCCGGTCGTCGCCGAGGGGGACCTCGACGCGCTCCGCGGCGCCCTGGACGTGGTCACCGCCATCGAGGTGATCGAGCACGTGCCGGACCCGGTCGCCTTCCTGCGGCGGATGCGCGGCTCTCCTGCGGCCGGGCGGGCTCTTGTTCCTGACCACCGGGAACGCGGCCGCCCACCGCGGCGCCCTGGCGGACTGGAGCTACGTCATCCCCGAGATCCACGTCAGCTTCTTCGAGCCGCGCACCCTGGCGCGGGCGCTCGAGGAGGCGGGCTTCCGGCCCGAGGCGACCGGGTTCGGCGCCGGCCACACCGACATCGTCCGCTTCAAGGTGCTGAAGAACCTGCGCGTGCGGACCCGCTCGCGCTGGGAGGCGGCCCTGCCCTGGCCCGCGATCGCCCGCGCCGCCGACCGGCGCCACGGCGTCTCGGCCCACCCCGTGGGGTACGCCGCGTGAGGCGGGTCCTCATCACCGGCGGCGCGGGCTTCATCGGCAGCAACCTCGCCGACCGGCTGCTCGCCGACGGGCTCGAGGTCGTGGTCTACGACAACTTCGCCACCGGCCAGCGCCGCTTCGTGGAGGGCGTCAACGCGGCCGAGCGCGGCGAGATCGTGGAGGGCGACGTGCTCGACGGCCCGGCGCTGCGCGGTGCGATGGCCGGCTGCGACACGGTCTTCCACCTGGCCGCCAACGCCGACGTGCGCTTCGGCCTCGAGGACCCGTCGCGCGACTTCGAGCAGAACACCGTCGGCACGTTCACGGTCCTCGAGGCCATGAGGGCGGCCGGGGTGCGGCGCATCCTGTTCGCGTCGTCGGGCTCCGTCTACGGGGAGCCGGAGATCGCGCCGACGCCCGAGGACGCGCCCTTCCCCGTCCAGACCTCGCTGTACGCGGCCTCCAAGCTGGCCGGCGAGGGGATGATCCAGGCCTACTGCGAGGGCTACGGCTTCACCGGGGTGATCCTGCGCTTCGTCTCGGTGCTCGGCGAGCGCTACACCCACGGGCACCTGTTCGACTTCTCGCGCGCGCTGCGCGACGACCCCGAGACGCTCACGGTCCTGGGGGACGGCCGCCAGCGCAAGTCGTACCTCTACGTCGGCGACTGCGTGGAGGCGATCACGATGCTGGCGGCCCGGCCCGACGCGCCCGGCTCGGAGGTCTTCAACCTGGGCACCGACGAGGTCACGGACGTCGACACCTCCGTGGGCGCGGTGACGCGGCACCTGGGCGTGAGCCCGCGCATCGAGTACACCGGCGGCGTGCGCGGCTGGATCGGCGACAGCCCCCTCATCCACCTCGACTGCTCGCGCCTGCGGGCGCTGGGCTGGCGGCCCCGGCTGACGATCGCCGAGGCCGTCGGGCGCACGCTCGAGTGGTTCGACGCCAACGAGTGGGTGTTCGCCGCGAGGGCGGTGCGATGAGCGTGATCTTCACGCGCGCTCCGCTGCGCATCTCGCTGGGCGGCGGCGGCACCGACCTGCCCTCGTACTACCGCGACCACGGCGGCTTCCTGATCGCCGGGGCGATCGACAAGTACATCTACATGCTCACCCACACGGTCTTCCAGCAGCGCTTCCGGCTGAAGTACTCGGAGTTCGAGGAGGTGGACGACCCGCGGGAGATCCGCCACCCGATCCTGCGGGAGGCCCTCTGCCGCCACTGGCAGGGGAGCCCGCTGGAGATCGCCTCGGTGGCCGACATCCCCGCCGGGACGGGCCTCGGCTCCTCGGGCTCGTTCACGGTCTGCCTGCTCAAGGCGCTGCGCCTGGGCGGGCGGATGTCGAGCACCCCCGAGGCGATCGCCGAGGAGGCGTGCCACATCGAGATCGACGTCCTCGGCGAGCCCTCGGGCAAGCAGGACCAGTACGTCGCGGCCCACGGGGGCATCTGCGCGTACACCTTCCACGAGGACGACTCGGTGACCGTCGAGCCGCTGCGGCTGTCGCGCGACACGCTGGAGGGCATGAGCGACGGCTTCCTCCTCTTCTTCACCGGCGAGACGCGCAAGGCGACCGACATCCTCCAGGACCAGGACCGGCGCACCCGCGAGCTGGACGGGAAGATGGTGGCGAACCTCGACCGCACCAAGGAGATCGGCCTCGAGAGCCGCGACCTGCTCGAGAAGGGCGACCTGACGGCCTACGGCCTGCTGATGCACGAGCACTGGCTCAACAAGCGCGGGCGCTCGGCGGGCATGACCACGGGCCGGGTCGACGAGCTCTACGAGCGGGCCCGGGCGTGCGGGGCCGTCGGGGGGAAGCTGGTGGGCGCGGGCGGGGGCGGGTTCCTGCTCCTGTACGCACCCGAGCCGACCCGGGTGCGCGAGGGGATGGCCGAGGCCGGCGCCCCCGAGGTGCGCTTCGGCTTCGACTTCCAGGGCTGCTTCGGCCAGGAGTACGTGTGACGCGGCTGTCGGTGGGCATCGTGGGGTGCGGCCTGATGGGGCGCAAGCGCGCGGCCGCCCTCGGCCCCGACCGCGCCGTGGCCGTCTGCGACGCGGACCAGGACCGCGCCGAGGTGCTGGCGGCCGAGAGCGGCGCGCGGGCGGTCCCGGACATCGACGCCGTGCTGGCGGAGCGGCCCGACGTCGTCGTGGTCGCCACCACGCACGACGCGCTCGCCGACGCGGCCTGCTTCGCCCTCGCCGGCGGCGCCCACGTGATGGTCGAGAAGCCCGCCGGGCGGACGGTCGAGGAGGTCGACCGCATCGCCGCTGCCGCGGCCGCCGCGAGACGGCGCGTGAAGGTCGGCTTCAACCACCGCTTCCACCCCGGGATCATGCGGGCGATCTCCGAGGTCCGCGACGGCCTGCACGGCGCGCCCATGTACATGCGCGCGCGCTACGGCCACGGCGGCCGGCTCGGCTACGACCGCGAGTGGCGCGCCGTCCCCGAGATCTCCGGCGGGGGCGAGCTGCTCGACCAGGGCATGCACCTGCTCGACCTGAGCCACTGGCTGCTCGGGCCGCTGCCGCTCCACTCGGCGCTGCTGCGCACGAGCTACTGGGACATGCCGGTCGAGGACAACGCCGTCCTCACGCTCGCCGATGCCGGGGAGGGGGCCGTTCTCGACGTTCCACGTGAGCTGGTCGGAGTGGAAGAACGAGTTCGCGCTGGACATCTACACGCGCACGACCAAGCTCGCGGTCAGCGGGCTGGCCGGCTCCTACGGGCCCCAGACCCTGCGCATCTGGCGCATGCGGCCCGAGATGGGGCCGCCCGAGCTGGAGGAGGTCGCCTACCCGGCGGCCGACCGGTCGTGGGAGGCCGAGTGGGCCCACTTCCGCGACGCCCTCCTCGATCCCTCCGGTCCGCCCCTGCTCGGTGACCTGGAGTCGGCCCGCTACGGCCTGGCGTGCGCCGAGGAGGCCTACCGCCGCGCCCCCTCCGCCGCCCGGGTGGGGGCGTGAGCGCGGTGGCCGCCCCGGCCCCCGCCCTGCTCGCCGGCCTGCGGCCCCCGCCCGGCCGCGACGCCGCCCCCGCCTTCGACGGGGGCTGGGTCGTCAACGGCGCGGCGCGGCCGGCGGCCTACCTCGCCTACCTGGACGAGGCCGCCGCCGGCTGGTCGGCCGAGCTCGAGGCGCTCCACGTCGAGTCCAGCCTCGAGCACCCGATCGACGTCCTGACGCGGGCGACCGCCGTCGCGGCGCTGCGGGGGGCGGGCCTGGGCGCCCGGCCGGCGCTGGTCAACGTCGGCTGCAGCTCGGGCCACCTCCTGGCCGACCTGCGCGCCGAGTGGCCCCGGGCCGTCCTGGCGGGCGTCGACGCCGAGGCGGCGGGCCTGCCGGCCGCGCACGCGGCCGTGCCCGACGCGGCCCTCTTCCACGCGAGCGCGACCGAGCTGCCCTTCGCCGACGGCGCCGCCGATGCCCTGGTGGCGCTCAACCTGCTGGAGCACCTGCCCGACGACGGCGCGGCCCTGGCCGAGTTCGCCCGCGTGCTGCGCCCCGGCGGGCGGGCGGTGGTGGCGGTGCCGGCGAACCCGCGGCTCTACGACTACTACGACGCCCACCTGCGCCACGAGCGCCGCTACGGCCGCGACGAGCTGCCGGAGCGGGCGCGCGCCGCCGGCCTGGCGCCGGTCGCCCGCACCGCGGTGGGCAGCGTGGTCTACCCGGCCTTCTGGGCCGTGAAGACGCGCAACCGGCGCCGCCGCCTGGCCCCCGGCGAGGCCCGCGCCCGCGTGGAGCGCGACATCGCCCGCTCGTCGTCGTCGCCGCTGGCGCGGGCCGCCTTCCGCCTGGAGGCCGGGCTGCTGCGCCGGGGCGTCCGGCCGCGCCGCGGCATCCGCCAGGTCGTGATCCTGGAGCGGCCCGCGTGACCGCCTACCTGGTGACCGGCGGGGCGGGCTTCATCGGGAGCCACGTCACCCGCCGCCTCGCCGAGCGACCCGGCGGCCGCCGTGGTCGTCTACGACAACCTCACCTCGGGCCGGGTCGAGCACCTCGGCGACGCGCTCGACGAGGGCCGGGTGCGCCTCGTGACCGGCGACCTGAAGGACCTCGAGCCGCTGGTGGCCGCGATGGAGGGCATCGACCACGTCTTCCACTTCGCCGCCAACCCCGACATCGCCAAGGCGATGGCCGAGCCCTCGGTCAACTTCTGGGAGGGCACCTTCCTCACCAACAACGTCCTCGAGGCCATGCGCCGGGCCGGGGTGGGGCGGCTCACCTACGCCTCGGGAAGCGGCGTCTACGGCGACGTGGGCGAGCTGCCGGTGCACGAGGACCTGCCCCTCTGGCCGATCTCCCCGTACGGCGCCTCCAAGCTCGGGTGCGAGGCCATGATCAGCGCCTACTGCCACATGTTCGGCATCCGGGCGCTGATGCTGCGCTTCGCCAACGTGGTGGGCCCGAACCAGACCCACGGCGTCGCCTACGACTTCATCCGCCGCCTGCGCGATGATCCGAGCGAGCTCGCGATCCTGGGGGACGGGACCCAGAGCAAGTCGTACGTGCACGTCGACGACGTCGTGGACGCCCTGACCGGCCTCTTCCCCGAGGACGGCCCCTCCGCGCGGGTCCTGAACGTCGCCACCGAGGACTACCTGACGGTGCTCGAGATCGCCGACCTGGTGGCCGAGCGACTCGGCATCGACGGAGTCGAGTACCGCCTCGGCGAGGGCGCCCGCGGCTGGAAGGGCGACGTGCCGGTGGTGCGCTTCGACAGCTCGCGCGCCCGGGCGCTCGGGTGGTCGAACGCGCGCACCTCGCGCGAGGCGATGGCCGCCTCGATCGACGCGATGGTCGGCCAGGTCGAGGCCGAGGAGGCCGCCCGTGGCTGACGGCCCGGTCACCTCTGCCGGCGGCACGGACTTCGACGACTGGAAGGACTCCGCCGCCTACTCCGAGGCGATCGAGCGGGCCGTGCCCTTCATCGGCCAGGACCACGGCTTCTTCGTGCGCACCAAGGCGGAGGAGCTGCTGGAGCTCGTGGAGCGCCGCCTCGGCCCGGCCGGCACGGTCAGCGCCCTCGACGTCGGCTGCGGCCTGGGCCTGCTCCACCCGCACCTGACGTCGCTGGGGCGGCTTGCGGGGGCCGACGTCGCCGAGGGCACCGTCGAGCGGGCCCGGGCCGCCAACCCGGGCGTCGACTACGTGACCTACGACGGCGCCCGCCTGCCCGTCGCCGACGGGGCGGTGGACCTCGCCTTCGCGATGGGCGTGGTCCACCACGTGCCCCCGCCGCGCTGGCCGGCGTTCGCCGCCGAGCTGGTCCGGGTCACGCGCCCCGGCGGGCTGGTCGCGATCGTCGACCCAAACCCCCTGAACCCGCTCTGCCGGCCGGTCGCGCGCCGCTGCGAGTTCGACCGCGACGCGACCTTCGTGCGGGCGCGGCGCCTGCGGCGCATCGCCGAGGCCGCCGGCCTGCGCGACGTCGAGGTGCGCTACATCCTCTTCCTGCCCTTCGACGTCCCCGGCCGGCGGGCGCTGGAGCGGCGCCTGGCGCCGGGTCCCGCTGGGGGCTCAGTACCTGCTGTCGGGGCGCGTCACGGGCCCGGGGTCCGCTCGACGGTGATCCCGATCATCAGGTTCACGTCGACGAGGCGCACCCGCAGGGGCCAGTAGGTCTCGTCGAGCACCCGGAAGCGCCGGCGCAGCTCGCCGATGATCTCCCTCGGGACGTTCACGTGGTCGGCGGCGATGTGGGGCCCGTAGGGCATGCCGTAGCGCCGCTCGAAGCGCCGCTGCACCGTCAGGCGGCGGCCCAGGCGGTGGCCGAGGCCGCCCTCGCAGGGGAAGACGGCCGACAGACGGCCGCCCGGCCGCAGCACCCTCCGGGCCTCGTCGAGCGCGCGCGGCAGGTCGGGCAGGTGCTCCAGCACGTGCACCGCCAGGACCCGGTCGAAGAAGGCGTCGGGATAGGGAAGCCGGTCCTGGCAGTCGGCCACCACCACCTTGGCGAGGGGCAGGTCGGCCTGGAGGGCGTCGGCGAGCTCCTGGCGCAGCTCCACCGCGTGGTACTCCTGGCCGGAGAGGTCCTCGTGGCGGGCGTGGCCGCCGAGGCCGGGGCCGATCTCGAGCGTCCGGCCGCCCGGCGGCGCCTCGCGCTTGGGGTAGTCGTGGTTGAAGCGCTCGACGCGGCCGTAGCGCGCGGGCAGGACCTGCAGCCAGTAGCGCATCCAGTCGTCCTGGATCCGGCGCTGCTCGGGCGTGAGCTCGGGGACCGCCTTGGGCCAGACGGTCGGCGTTCGGGGGGCCACGGCGGCCCAGACTAGCGAGCCTCCCGGCGGCCTGCATGGATATCCTTGCGCCGTGCCCACGTCCCCGACGCCCGGCTCCTGGGCCCCGTCCCACGAGGCGGCCGACGCGGTCGGCCCGATCCCCGGGTACGTCTCGATCGTCACGCCGTGCCTCAACGAGGAGCTGACGGTCGGCGAGTTCGTCGACTGGTGCCACGAGGGCCTCGAGCGGGCGGGCGTCGAGGGCGAGGTGGTCATCGTCGACAGCTCCACCGACCGCTCCGCCGAGATCGCCGAGGAGCACGGCGCCCGCGTCCTCCGCGTGCCCAAGCGCGGGCTGGGGCGGGCCTACATCGACGCCGAGCCGCACCTGCGCGGCGAGTGGATCATCATGGGCGACTGCGACCTGACCTACGACTTCCGCGAGATCGGGCCGTTCGTCGAGCAGCTCGCCGAGGGCAACGAGTTCGTCATGGGCAGCCGCTTCAAGGGCTACATCGAGCCCGGGGCGATGCCGAAGCTGCACCAGTTCTTCGGGACCCCGCTGACGACCTGGATCCTCAACCGCATGTACCGAGCCGGGTTCAGCGACATCCACTGCGGCATGCGGGCGATGACGGCCGGCGCGCTGCGGCGCATCGACCTCCAGAGCCAGTCCTGGGAGTACGCCTCGGAGATGGTGATCAAGGCCGCCAAGCTGCGGCTGCGCACCTCCGAGGTGCCGGTGCGCTTCTACCGCGACCGCGCCGGCCGCGAGAGCCACCACAAGCGGCTCGGCTGGTGGTCGCCCTGGGCCGCGGGCTGGCGCAACCTGAGCGTGATGCTCGTCTACGCGCCCGACTTCTTCCTCGTCTGGCCCGGGCTCATCACCCTGCTGGTCGGGCTCGTCCTCTCGGGGCGTGCTGGTCGCGGGGCCGGTGATGATCGGCGAGCTCGGCCTGGACCTGCACTTCATGCTGCTCGGGCTCGCCCTCAGCATGCTCGGCTACAGCGCCCTCCAGCTCGGGGTGCTGGCGCGGGTCCACTACAACTTCGACGAGCGCTTCACGCGACGGGTGATGGGCGCGTGACCATCGGCAGGGGGGCGCTGGCCGCCGCGGTGCTGATGCTGGCCGGCGTGATCCTCGACGCGATCCTGCTCGCCGACTGGATCAGCAACGGCTTCCGGCTGACCGGCCTCTCCTACCCCGGGGTGCTCGGCCTCCTGTTGATCGTGCTCGGCTTCCAGACCTTCACCTTCGCGATCCTGCTGCAGATGCTCGGGCGCCGGGGGGCGTCCCGGCGGCCGTGAGCGCCGCCGAACCGCGCCGACCGGGTCGTCGGCTCGCTCGCGCGCCGGCTGATCCCGGTGGAGTTCCAGCCGCCGCCGGTCGGGATCACGCGGCGCCTGGTCGCCCGCACCGGCTACTTCCGCCTGCGCACGCGGGTCGCGGCCCACGGCGACCGCATCCCGGACGAGGGCCTCTACCAGCCGCTCTACTCGCCCTGGGAGGGCGACCCGGCCTTCGAGCGCGTCTACGCGCCCACCCGCGGGCGCACGCTCGTGAGCCGCGACCGCTGCTACGTGCTCTGGCGGACGCTCCTGCAGGGCCTCGCCCTCGACGGCGAGCTGCTGGAGTGCGGGGTCTTCCGGGGCGGGACCGCCCTGCTGGAGGCCACCACGGTGCGCGAGGCGGGCGCCGAGCGGCCGCTGCACCTGGTGGACAGCTTCGCGGGGATGCCGGAGACCACGACCGGCGTCGACCGCTTCAAGGAGGGCGACTTCGCGACGACCTCGGCCGAGGACGTGCGGCGGGCGCTGGCGCCCTTCCCCTTCGCCAAGGTGCACGAGGGCTACATCCCCGAGATCCTCGAGGAGGCCGGCATCGGGCGCCTGGCGTGGGCCTACATCGACGTCAACATCTACGAGGCCGTGCGCGACAGCCTCGAGTTCATCTACCCCCGCCTGCTGCCCGGCGGGTCGATCGTGCTCGACGACTACGGCTTCCCCAGCTGCCCGGGCGTGCGCCGCGCCATGGACGAGTTCTTCGCCGACCGGCGCGAGGTGCCGCTCTGCCTCCCCACCGGGCAGGGTCTCGTGACCAAGCTGCCATAGGGACGGCCGCCCCCTCGCGGCCCGCAACCGGCGGGCTCGGGCTCCGCGCGCTCGGCCGGCGGGCGCTGACCGCCCAGTGGCTGGGGCTGGCGGCCATCGCCCTCGTCGTCGGGTTCCTCTACTTCTGGACCGCCGGGACGAACATCGACTACGGCCGCAGCTACCACTCGCTGCTCGCCGAGGCCTTCGAGGACGGCCAGACCAGCCTGCCGGTCGAGCCCGCGCCCGAGCTGCTGGCGCTGCCCGACCCCTACGACCCGGCCCTGAACGCGCCCTACCGGCTGCACGACGCGACCCTCTACGAGGGCAAGTACTACCTCTACTTCGGGCCGGCCCCGGCGGCGGTGCTCTTCCTGCCCCTCCGGGCCGTGGGCGTCGACATCTCCGACGCCTGGGCCGGGGCCATCTTCAGCTTCGGCGGCTTCGTCCTCGGGGCCGCGCTGCTGCTGTTCCTGATCGCCCGCTACCTCCCCCGCACCCCGACGGCCTGGCGCGCTCGTCGCGGTCGCCGCCCTCGGCCTGAGCAACGTGGTGCTCTTCATGCTCCGGCGCCCCTTCGTCTACGAGACCTCGATCGCGGCCGGGCTCTTCTTCCTGATGGCGGCCGCGCTGCTGCTCGTGGTCGGCGCCCTGCGCGAGCGCCCGTCGCTGCCCCTGATCGGCCTCGGCAGCCTCGCCCTGGGGCTGGCCGTCGGCTCGCGCGCGAACATGGCCCTGGCGGCGCCGCTGCTCGTCTGGGCCTGGTGGCGGGCGGCCGGGCCGCGCTCGGGCTGGGCCCGCGGCCGCGTCCTCCGCCTCGCCGCCGTCGCCGCGGGGCCGTTCGCGGCCTGCCTGCTGCTGCTGGCCCTTTACAACGTGGTGCGCTTCGGCTCGCCGACGGAGTTCGGGACCAGCTACCAGCTGGCGGGCTTCAACCCGAACGACTTCGACTTCTTCGCCCTCGACCGGCTGGTCCCCGGGGCGTGGTTCTACCTGCTGCAGCCGCCGGCCTTCGGCCTCGACTTCCCCTTCATCACCCTCGAGCCCAGCTATCCCGGCACGCTTCCCGAGGGCTTCTTCGTCGAGCCGGTCGCGGGTGTCCTGCCGGTGACGCCGCTGCTGGCGGCGCTCGCCGTGGTCCCGGTGCTGGGCCTGCGCCGCGCAGGGGCCGCGCGAGCGCGAGCTGGCCGGGCTGCTGGCGGTGATGGTGGGGGTCGCGCTGCTCCTGCCGGTGATCTCGCTGGTCAGCCTCGGGGGGGCCACCGAGCGCTACGAGGTGGACTTCATCAGCCTGCTGATCATCGCGGCGGCCGTCGGGTGGCTGTGGCTCGCCGAGCGCCTGCGCGGGTCGCCATGGACGCGCCGGGCCGTCCTCGGCGTCGGCACTGCGGCCGTGGCCTACTCGGCCGCCGCCAACCTCGCCTTCGGGGTGGTCGGCTACTACGACGGCCTGCGGCTCGCGCGGCCGGCGACCTACGAGCGGCTCGAGGACGCCTTCGGCTGGGTGCCGACGCTGGCCGCGCGGCTGCAGGGCGAGCCGGTGGTGCTGGAGGTGCTCCCGCAGGGGGTCCCGACGGCCACGACGGCGGTCCAGGTGGCCGCGCCCGGGGCGGGGGTGGCCGCGCTTCGCGCGACCTTCGTGGCCAACCCGGCCCTGCCGCCACGTTCGTTCGTCGCGCTCAGGGTGACGGGGCCCGACGGGGCCGTGCGCCGCTACCGCCTGTCCCGGCCGGTGATGACGGTGAGCGCCGGCTTCGGCGGGAGCGGGCTGGCCGACGTGCGCATCGACTGGATGCTGGTCCGGCCGGGCCCCGGCGGGGCGGGGGCGGCGCCGGTGCCGCCCGGGTTCGGGGTCGTCGAGCCCCACGTGGTGAGGTGGACCCCCGAATGAGCCCCGCCCGGCACGACCGGTACCATGGTCCCCCGATGGCCGGCACCATCACCACCCCGCGCCGCCTCGAAGGCCTGATGCGACGGATGCCGAGGCCGGCCGTGGTCTCGAAGTTCGCGCTGACCGGGCTCGTCGTGGGGGCGACCCACCTCGGCCTGGTCACCGTGCTCGTGCTCGGCGGGGTGCCGATCCAGGTCGCCCTGGCGATCTCGTTCGTCATCGCGCTCACGATGCACTTCACGCTCAACCGCCAGTGGGTCTTCACCCACGACGCGGGCTACGCCATCCACCTGAGCCGCCAGGGCCTGCGCTACCTGTTCGCGGCGGGGCTCTCCTACGCCGGGACCGCGATCTCCGTGGCCGTCCTGCCGGAGGCCCTCGGCATCCCCGAGCTGGCGGTCTTCTTCCTGGCCGCGGGCGTCATGGCCTGCATCAGCTTCACGATCCTCCACCTCTGGGTCTTCCACGCCGCCCCGGGAGAGGCGCCGTGAGCCGGCCGCTGGTCTCGGTGGTGGTCCCGTGCCTCAACGAGGAGGACAACGTCGCGCCCGCTCTACGAGCGGGTGCGCGCGACGCTCGTCGCGGCCGAGGTCGACTACGAGATCATCTTCAGCCTCGACCCCTGCACGGACGCGACCGAGGACCGCATCCGCGAGATCCGGCTGCTCGACCCGGCGGTGAAGATGCTGCGCCTCTCGCGGCGCTTCGGCCAGCCCGCCGCCACCCTCGCCGGCATCCGCATGGCCGCGGGCGACGCCGTGGTCGTGATCGACTGCGACCTCCAGGACCCGCCCGAGCTGATCGGCGACATGATCGGCCGCTGGTCGCAGGGCTTCGACGTCGTCTACGCGCAGCGGCGCTCCCGTGCCGGCGAGACGCTGCCCAAGCGGCTCGTGGCGGCCCTCGGCTACCGGGTCATCCGGCGTGTGGCGGAGGTCGAGATCCCGCCGAACACCGGCGACTTCCGCCTCATGAGCCGGCGCGTGGTCGACGAGGTGCTCCGCCTCAACGAGACCCACGGCTTCCTCCGCGGGCTCACCGCGCTGGTGGGCTTCCCCCAGGCGAGCGTCCTCTACGACCGCGACCCGCGGGCGGGCGGCGACGGCAAGTACAACCGCTTCACCGGCTCGGTGCGGATCGGCCTCAACGGGATCGTCGGGTTCTCCCGCTACCCGCTCCAGATCATCACCTGGATCGGGCTGATCACCTTCACCTTCGCCATGGTGCTGGCGCTGGTCTACCTGGGGCTGCGGCTCGCGGGCGTCGAGATCGTCTGGGGCAACCCGACCCTGGTCATCATCATCTCCTTCTTCAGCGGCATCCAGCTGCTGAGCCTCGGGGTGATCGGCGAGTACGTCGGCCGCATCTACGACGAGGTCAAGCGCCGCCCGCTCTTCGTGGTCGACGCCCTCGAGGGCTTCGAGCGGCCGATGGCCGAGCTCGAGGGCGGCCCGGCGCCGGCGCGCGAGCGCTCCTCCGGCTGACCGGCGCGACGGACGGCCTCCCGCCGGTCGCGATCCTCGCCGGCGGCCTCGGCACGCGCCTCGGCGACGCCGCGGGCGGGCTGCCGAAGGGCATGGTGCCGGTGGCCGGGCCGGCCCTTCCTCGAGCACGTGATGGAGCGCCTCGCGCGCCACGGCGCCGCCGCAGGTGGTGATCTGCCGCGGCCACCTGGGCGAGGCGATCGAGGCCGGGCCTCGGCGACGGGGGCCGCTTCGGCCTGTCGATCGCCTACTCCGACGAGGGCGCCCGCCCGATCGGCACCGCCGGCGCCCTGCGGCTCGCGCTGCCGCTGCTGGGCGAGCGCTTCCTGGTGATGTACGGCGACACCTACCTGCGCGTCAACTACGCGGAGGCGCCGCGGCGCGGCACGAGCGCTCCGGGCGCGCCGGCCTGATGACCGTGCTGCGCAACCGCGGCCGCTGGGGGCCGAGCAACGTCGTCTACGCCCGCGGGCGGGTCCTCGCCTACGACAAGCGCGCGCCCGCCCGCCGGGGCGGAGTGGATCGACTACGGGCTCCTCGCGCTGACGCCCGCGCCCTGGCCGGCGACGAGCCCGACCTCGCCGACGTCCTGCGCGGCCTCGCGCGCGCGCGGGCGAGCTGGCGGGGATGCCGGTGCGCGCGCGCTTCTACGAGATCGGCACGCCCGAGGCGCTCGCGGAGACCGACCGCTTCCTCAGCCGGCGGCCTCGGTGACGCCGAGGTCCCTCGACCCGCAGGACCACCGGCCGGCCGTCGCCCGGCGCCGCGCGGCGCGCCGCGGGCGCGGCGTCGAGGGTCACGGGCGTCGTGGAGTCGCGGCGGCACAGGTGAGGTCGATCGCCACCGGCGCCGGGGCCGTCGGCCGGAGATGCCGGCGCGCGACCGCGCCCTCCGGCGGCCAGGCGTCACGATCCGCGGCCGGCGTGGCTGGCGACCTCCATGTCCAGGCGCGCGCGCCGCGGCTCGCGCGCCGCGGTTGCGAGACCACGAGCTCCGCCGGCCCCGAGGTCCAGGCGAAGATGCCGAGTCGCCCGTCGCGCTCCGGCGGGTACCAGCCCGTGCCGTAGGTCGTGACGTCGAGCGACGGGCGCCGCCGCAGAGCGCGTAGGAGCCGTTCGCCCAGAGCGGGCGTCCGGTCGGTCGCGACCGGCTGGGCGCCGCGCTCGTCAGGACGTCGGTCCACGGGCCGGCCGGGCGCCACTCCGGGCAGGCCGCCGCCGGTCAGGTACGACGCGGTGCTGCCGAGCCCGACCGCCGTCAGCTCCGGGGCGCGGTCGCCGAAGTACGCCGCCATCATGCGGTACTGGAAGGAGCCGGCGTCGGGCGCCGGCGCCCTCGACGAGCACGCGTCGAGCCCGGCGGCAGGTCGGCGAGCGCGCGGCCCATCTCGACGTCGGCCTCGCGGAACCCGGTCCCGGGGTCGACCGAGGCCTCGCAGGTTCTGGCTGCGTGACCGGGATCCAGATCGCGGCGACGCACCCGAGCGCCGACCAGGCGCACGACGCGGCCGCGCGACCGGCGCGGCCGGGCAGCAGCCCGATCACGGCGAGCCCGGCGAGGACCGCGCCGCCCGAGATCAGCCCCTTGTAGACCTGGTAGGGCAGCTCGTCGACGACGCCGGTAGCGGACGAGGATGGCGGCGGTCGTCACGAGGATCCCCGGCGGCGACGCGAGGAGCGGTGGCCCGCCGGGCGAGTCGAGCCGCCGCCGCGGGCGACAGCGCGACGACGCAGGCGGCGACGACGATCGAGCAGGGCCGCGAGGCCGGCCAGCCGAGCGGCCTCGCCGCGGAGAGCGGGAAGAGCCGGCGCCGAGCCGAGGAAGAGGGCCGCGTAGGCCTCGTCGGAGAAGAAGCCGCCGGCCGCGTTGACGGGCGCGTCGTCGAGGAAGAGCAGGTTCTGCGACGCCGCGGACCACCTGGATCGGCGCGACGACCAGGACGCCGGCGGCGAAGCGCGACGAGCAGGGCGGCGGCCCGCCCGGCGCGCCGCGCACGGCCCCGGCCCGGCCAGCCGTCGCAGCGGCGGCCGCCGCCCAGGCCGGCGCCGTCGGGCGCGAGGAGCGCGATCGCCGACGAGCGGCAGCACCAGCCACGGCGCCATCGCGGGGTAGACGCCGATCAGGGCCGCCGCTGGCGACGGCGGCGACGACCAGCCGCCGCCAGCCGGGCTCGGCCGCGAAGCCGGGCGAAGGCCGCGAGCGCGAAGCGGCCAGAGGCAGATGCTCACGAACTGGGTCGTGTAGTTCTCGATGAACGGGATGCGCCAGCGACGGGGCTCGCGACGGCCACCGCGACCAGCGGCGGTCGGCCGGGCCGAGGCGCGGGCGCAGGGCGCCGCGCCAGCGCCGCCCAGCCGCCGACCGCCGCGGCGAGCCCGACGGCCGGCGGCGGAGTTGACCACCTCGAAGCCCTCGCGGCCGAGCAGGGTCGCGAGCATCGCGGCGAAGTGCTCGAAGCCGAAGCCGAAGTCGAAGCGCTCGGTGGTCCACGGCACGAAGCGTCAGCGGCTCGGCGAGGTTCGGGGCGACGTCGCGGGGAACGGGTGGTCCTTGATCCAGTCGACCAGGTCGCGTAGCCCCAGCCGTCGTTGTTGGTGACGGCGATGGTCGTCGCGAAGCCCTGCGTCGATGGTCGGGGCCAGGATCAGCACGCCGGCGACCGCCGCCCGCGACGAGCACCGCCGCCTCGGCCCAGGTCGGGCCGCAGCGCGCCGCGACGAGGCTCGCGAGCCGCCGCCCGGGGCCGCGGCCCGCAGGCGGAGGGCGACGGCGACGCGAGCGCCGGCGACGACGATCGCCAGCGCGACCGGCGCCGCCCGGGAGCCCCGGCATCAGCGCGCCGAGCGGGTAGAGCAGGGTGACCAGGACGCAGAGCCCGAGCGGGATCGTCGCGAAGCCGACCCAGCGCCCGCGGAGGTCGAGCAGCCCGGCGAGCGCGACGCCGGCGAGAGGCAGAGCACCAGCCCGAGCCCGTAGATGCTGAGGACGGCGCCATCAGCCGCCGCCGCACGGCGGCCGCGCGGGCCGGCGGCGAGCGCGAGGGCGTCCAGCCAGACCGCGCGCACGCGGTCCCAGCTGCAGGTCGTCGGCCGCCCAGCGCCGCCCCTGGCGGCCGATCGCGCGCGCGAGCGGGCCGCGGCTCGCGCCAGCAGGTCGAGCATCGCGGCGTACTCGTCGCCGTCGCGGTACCAGAGCCCGCCGCCCGAGCGGCGCGACTGGCCCACGAGCACCGGCGAGGCGGCGTTCGCGAGCGTCGGCCGGCCGTGGCCCCAGGCCTCGAGCTGCACGAGCGAGAGGCTCTCGTAGGGCGACGGCACGACGACGACCGCCGCGCCGGCGAGCGCGTCGTGCTTGACGGCTCCTCGACGAAGCCCAGCCGGTGCAGCCACGGGTGGGCGGGCAGGCGGCGCGTCGCCGCCGCCCGACGAGCACCAGGTCGAGCCCGTCCGGGCACGGCCCGCCGGTAGCGCGCGTGGTGCTCGACGAGCTCGCCGACGCCCTTCGAGAGGTCGATCCGCCCGACGCAGAGCGCGTAGGGCCGCGCGACGCCGAGCGCGCGCCATGCGGGCCGGGTCGGACGGCGGCGGCGGGTCGAGGCCCCAGCCCGGCGACGCGGGCGCGGTCGTCGCCGACGCCGAAGCGCTCGCGCGCCAGCTCGCGCTCCTCCTCGGTCGGAGAAGATCGAGGGCCCGCGCGGCGTCGAAGACCGGCGCGGAAGATCGCCAGCCGGGCCGGCGGCTCGTCGTGCAGCGTCGGCACCAGCAGCGCGCGGTCGGCCACGAGGCCGATGCGCGTCGGCCGTCGTGCGGTAGAGGTAGGTGACGAAGGCGACCGCGTCGTAGCCGCCGCCCTCGTCGCGCAGGTGCGCGATCAGCGCCGGGCGCGTCCGGGCCCTGGGCCGTCCATCCAGCGCCGCGCCGAGCGCGGCGTCGTCGGGCGCGGCGTAGGCGCGCGCGCAGAGGGCGTCGAAGGCCGCGCCGTCGCGCTCGCGCGCCACCGGGAAGCGCAGCACGCGCACGCCCTCCACGTCCTGCTCGCCCGGCCGGGTAGTGGTTGGCCCAGGTGCGGTAGTCGAGCGCGCAGGTGGTGAGGACGGTCAGGTCGAGCTCGCCCGCCAGCAGCCGGGCGACCCGGCGCGCGAGCTGCTCGGCGCCGCCGTTGACCTCGGGCCCGTAGCGCTGCACCACCAGCGCCACCCGCGACGGCCGCCCCATCAGGCCTCCAGCAGCGGGGCGAGGGCGCGGCGCAGGCCGGGGACGATGGCCTCCGGCCGCAGCTCGCGCGTGGCGCCGCGCCGCGGCCGCCGCCAGGCCGGCGCGGGTCTCCTCGCGACGAGACCACCTCGTGCAGGGCCTCGGCGGCCAGCGGCAGCACGTCGGGCTCGTCGACGAGCAGGCCCGCGCCGCCGAGCGTCTCGGGGACGGCGGCCGCGCGGCGGGCGACGACCGGCACGCCGCGCGCGAGCGCCTCGACCAGCGGCGCGCAGAAGCCCTCGTGCTCGGACATGCAGAGGTAGGCGTCCGCGCGCGCGTAGAGCCGTCGCGCTCGGCGTCGGAGACCCGGCCGGCGAAGCGCACCCCGTCCACGCCGATCCGCGGCGACCAGGTCCTCCAGGGCGCCGCCGGTAGCCCTCGAAGCCGCCGTCGCTGCCGACCAGCGTGAGGGTGGCGCCCGGGCGCGCGGTGGCGGCGGTAGAGGGCGAAGGCCCGCACGACGTCGTCGATGCGCTTGTTGGGCACGATCCGCCCCACCGTGATGACCGAGGGCGGCGAGCCGGCCGGGCGCGCCGGGGCGGGCGTCGGCGGGACGTCGAGGATCAGCGGCACCACCCGCGCCTCGCCGACCCCGGCCTCGCCGCAGCTCGAGCGCGTTGAAGCCGGAGTCGGCCACCAGCGCCGCGGCGCGCCCGCGCAGGCGCGGCAGCTCGGCGCGGGCGCGGTCGCAGGCGTCGGCGAGGCCCGGGTTGTAGGCGCGGATCAGCGGTCCCGGGCGTCACGTTGTGGTAGCAGACGCCCGAGGGGCGCGCCCGACGACAGGGCGGCCTCGACCGCCCGGCTCCACACCGAGTAGTGCAGGACGAGGGCGTCGGCGCCGTCGAGGTCGCCGCCGCGCGCGCCCAGGCGCCGGATCGCCCCCGCGAGCTCGGGGTGGACGTGCTCGGCGACGATCTCGCCGTCGGCGCCCCAGCCGCGCAGGATCCCCTGCCAGGCGAGCGCCTGTCCCGTGACGGCGTCGCCGGGGGCGGCCGCCGCGATGAGCTGGTGCACCCGCATCAGCCCGCGAGCCGCTCGGCGACCGCCGCCAGGCGCCCCCACACCGCCGGCCAGCCGTACTCCTCCAGGGCGTAGGCCCGCCCGCGGGCGCCCATGCGCTCGCGCTCGCCCGGGTCGTCGAGCAGCCGGACGGCCGCGGCGCGGAACTCGTCGTAGCCGGCGAAGGTCAGCCCGCCGCCCGAGCGGGCCACGTGGTCGCTCATCACCTCCGAGCCGGACGCCACGATCGCGGGCGTGCCCTCGAGCCAGGCCTCCATCAGCACGATCGACAGGCTCTCCAGCTCGGAGGGGTTCACCAGCGCGAGCGCGCCGGCGTAGACGGCGCGCTTCTCCTCCTCGGAGACGTAGCCGAGCTCCACCACGTGGCCGCGGGCCGAGGCCGGCGCCCGGTAGCCGCCGCGGCCCATCAGCACCAGGGCGGGCGCTCCGGGCCGCTCGCCGGCCAGGCGCGCGACGTGGTCGACCGCGACCTGCACGCGCTTGCCCTCCTCGAGGCGCCCGGCGTAGACGAGGTAGGGGCCGAGGCCGCGCAGGGCGGCGGGCAGCGGGCCCGGCGGGCCCTCGGGCGGGTCGAAGCCCATCCCGACGACGCCGCCGTCGCGCACCGGGGCGATGCGACGGGCGAGGCGCTCCTCGGCGGGCGCGTTGAAGAGGCCCGCCGCGCACGGCGCCCATCACGCGGCGCACCGTGGCCAGGCGCGCGTAGGGCTCGTCGTGCAGGCAGGGCAGCAGGGCGCTCCGCTCCGGCGCCGCCTGCGCGCCCCAGAGCGTCGTGCCGAACAGGTACGGCGCCAGCACGCGCAGGTCGTGGCCGTCCTCGTCCTCGAGGAACTCCTGCATGCCGGGCGACCAGACGCTGTTGGCGAGCCACTCGAGCTCGTCGGCGTAGCCGGCCCGGCCGGACAGGATCGCCGGCGTGCAGCGCCTCGTAGCGGCGGGCGTCGCGCGGCCCCACGCGGAAGCGGTGCACGGTGACCCCGTCCTCGACCGTCGGTCCCCGCGGGCAGCTCGTCGGCCCAGGTGACGTGGTCGCGGGCGCAGGTCGCCGCCACCTCGGCGCGCCAGCCCTCGGCCGCGCAGCGGGTGGCCAGCGCGCGCACGAGCGTCTCGGCGCCGCCGGCGATTCCGCGCCCGTAGCGCGGCACCACCCACAGGATCCGCATCCCGGCTAGCGGCGCGCCAGGACGGCGTAGTCCTGCCAGCCGTAGATGATGCCGTTGAGCTGCTCGGCGAGGCGGTCGACGTGCCGCGCCAGGGCCTCGTCGCCGGGGGCCGGGAGCGGCAGCCGCTCGGGGTCGGGGACCGGCGACAGCCGCAGGATCTCGACCTCCGCGAAGCCGGCCGCTCTCGCAGAGGAAGGCCAGCGTCTCGGGGTGGACCGGCCGCAGGTGGGTGGGGTCGCGGTGGAAGTTGATCGATCCGGCCAGCAGCGACTCGGGGTTCGGCGTCTCGACGATCAGGATGCCGCCCTCGGCCAGCGCTTCGGCCGCCGCCCCCGACCAGGCGGGCGACGACCGCCGGCGGCAGGTGCTCCACCAGGTGGCTGGCGACGATCGCGTCCACCTCGCCCGGCGCGAGGCCGTCGACGTGGGCGACGGCGTCCTCGCGGCGGACCTCCAGGCCCTTCTCGGCGACCAGGTCGACGAAGTCCGGCTCGGTGTCGACGCCGTAGGCGGCGACGCCGGCGTCGCGCATCAGCTCCAGCAGCTCGCCCCGGCCGCAGCCGAGGTCGACCGCCCGCCGCCGGCCCTCCAGGTGCCGGCGGTAGACCTCCTGGCGCTCGCGCACCGTCTCCTCGGCGCCGCGGAAGCGCGCCTCGAAGGCGAGGTAGTCGACGCCCTGGTCGCTCGGCGGCGGGCGCCGCCGGCGGCCTCGCGCGGCCGGCGCCTGCGCCGCCGGGGCCGCGCGGCGCGGCGCCGCTCCAGGCGGGCCAGCCGCGGCCCGACCTGCAGGCGCCCGAGCTGCTCCTCGAGGCCGTCGATCCGCCCGGCGAGGGCCGCGACGTCGGCCGGCGACGCGCTCGCGCGCGGCGGCCTCGGCGCCGGCGGCCTGCTCGGCCCAGGCGCGCGCGTCGCGGGCCGCGGCGGCCTCGGCGGCGGCGATGCCGGCGTCGGCCTGGCGGGCGAGGTCGTCGAAGACGTGAACCAGCAGGCGGATCAGGACCTTCTTGACCGCCGTCAGCGGCCGGCCGACGAGCGGCTTGGTCGAGTAGGCCAGCTCGGGCCGGAAGCGCACCCGCGCCTCGGGGGCGGGCGCGCGCAGCGCGACGCCGCTCAGGTCGTCGGCGTAGAGCGCCCTCGGCCTTCGCGCGCGCCACCCGCTCGCGCAGGTCGTCCACCAGCGCCTCGACGTCGATGACCGGGCGGCTCAGCCATCGACCGTGATCCGGGTCCGGGCGCCGCTCGGCTCCTCGCTCACCGACCAGCGGCCGTCGAAGCGCACCAGGCCGACGCCGCCGCTCTTGGCGAACACCGACAGCTCGAAGCGCCGGTCGATCCAGTGGTAGACCTCGCTCTCGTCGGCGGAGGTCACGGCCACCGTCAGCAGGAAGCGCCCCTCGTGCAGCGGCAGGTGGTCGATCGCGAAGCTGGCCGTGCCCGTGCCCTCGACGGACTCGACCGGGTAGGTGTCGCGGCGCGTGTTGGTGCCGTAGCAGAGGGTCCCGTCGACCGCGCGGATCTCGATGCCGAAGACCGGCGTCGCGACCCGCTCGCGGGCGACGAAGTCGACCTCGATGGTCAGCGGCCCGTCGCTCTCGAAGCGGTCCGAGGGCCCCTCGGCGCCCGACCGTGCGGACGGCGGCGATCGCGACCGTGCGCGTGCCCCACTCGTCGGACGCCTCGGCCGGCGCCGGCGTCGACCGCCGGCGCCGCCTCGCGCACCAGCGCCCGCCGGTAGGTGGCCAGCACGTCGCCCGGGCGGCCCTCGGCGGCCAGCTCGCCGTGCTCGAGCAGGACGGCGCGGTCGCAGACCCGCTCGACGGCCTCGGCGTCGTGGGAGACGAACACGACCGTGCCCGCCGCCGCGGCGGTACTCGAAGATGCGCCCGAGGCACTTGCGCTGGAAGGCCTCGTCGCCGACGGCGAGCACCTCGTCGAGCAGGAGCACGTCGGAGTTGACGTGCGAGGCGACGGCGAAGCCGAGGCGCGTGTACATGCCCGACGAGTAGGTCCGCACGGGGTTGTCGATGAAGGCCTCGAGCTCCGAGAAGGCGATGATCGCCTCCATCCGCTCGTCGATCTCGCGCCGCGACAGCCCCTGGATGGCGCCGTTCATGTAGACGTTCTCGCGCCCGGTGAAGTCCGGGTGGAAGCCCGCGCCGAGCTCGAGCATCGAGGCGACGCGGCCGCCCGACCTCGACCCGCCCCGCGTGCGGCGGGATGATCCCGGCCAGCAGCTTGAGCAGGGTGCTCTTGCCGGAGCCGTTCTCGCCGACGATGCCGAGCGCCTCGCCGGGCTCGACCGCGATGCTCACGTCGCGCAGCGCCCAGAGCTCGGTGTAGCGGCCCCGGCGCCCGCGCATGAGGGCCTCCTTCAGGGTGGCGTTGCGCTCGTGGAAGATCCGGAAGCGCCGCGACACCCCCCTCGCCCGGACCTCGCCGGGCCGGACGGCGCCGCTCAGAGCTCCACCGCCATCTCGGGCTCCAGGCGCCGGAACACGAGCACGCCGCACGACGCCGAAGACGACCGTCGCGACGGCGACGTAGACGAGGCCGGCCGCCGACGGCCAGTCGCCGAAGAAGGCGACGTCGTGGACGCGCCTCGACCAGCGGCGTCGAGCGGGTTCCCGTAGCGCAGCAGGTCGATGGCCCAGTCGTTCTCGCGACACGTTGGCCGGGAGCTGGTCGAGCGAGTAGAAGACCGGCGTCAGGAAGAACCAGGGCAGCAGCAGCGCGGCGAGGATGTGCTGGACGTCCCGGAAGTAGACGTTCAGCGCCGCCAGCGCCAGCGCCAGCCCCGCGGTCATCACGATCAGGCAGGCCACCAGGACCGGCAGCAGGATCATCGTCTGGCGCGTGTCCGGCTGGAGGGCGAGGTTGACCGGCACCAGCACCGCCAGCATCACCGCGAAGGTCACCAGGTGGCTCATCGTGGTCGCGAGGGGGACGATCGAGCGCTCGAAGGCCACCTTCTTCACGAGGTTCGCGTTCGCCACCAGGCTGGCGGCTCCCGCCTCGAGGCCGGCGGCGAAGAAGACCCAGACCGTCAGGCCGGTCAGCAGGAAGGCCGGGTAGTGGTCGAACGGGACCGCGGTGAAGATCACCGAGAAGACGAGCGTGTAGGCGCCCAGCATCACGAGCGGGGTCACGAGCGACCACACGATCCCGAGGGCCGAGCCCTTGTACCGGGCCCGGACCTCCCGTCGCAGCATGCTGGTGAACAGCTCGCGCTGCTGGATCGACCCCGGCGATCACCGGCTGAATCTAGCCGATGCCGGCGGACCCCCCGTGTACCGTGGGGCGGTGGCGCCACTCGCGACGAGCCTGCCCGGGATGCTGGTCATCGAGCCGGAGGTGCACCGCGACGGGCGCGGATTCTTCGCCGAGACCTACCGCGCCGAGCGGCTCGCCGAGCTGGGGATCGACGAGCGCTGGGTGCAGGACAACCACTCGCGCTCCGTCCGCGGCGTGCTTCGTGGCATGCACTTCTCGCTGGGCGAGGGCCAGGCGAAGCTGGTGCGCTGCGTCCGCGGGGCGATCCTCGACGTGGCCGTCGACATCCGGCGCGGGTCGCCGACCTACGGCCGCTGGGACGCGGTGCGCCTCGACGACATCGGGCTGCGCGCCGTCTACCTCCCGGTGGGCTTCGCGCACGGCTTCGTCGTCATGAGCGACGTGGCCGACGTCGTCTACAAGTGCTCGACCTACTACGACGCCGAGCTGGAGCGCGGCTTCGCCTGGGACGACCCCGACGTCGGCATCCGCTGGCCCGAGCTGGACGTCGAGCTGTCCGAGCGCGACGCCGCCGCCCCCAGGCTGCGCGAGATCGCCGACGAGATCCCCTTCGGCTACGACCGCTCCAGCACGGCCTCGCAGAGCCGCACGTAGGCGTCCGCGCAGGCGTCCCAGGAGTAGCGCTCGAGCGCCCGGGCGGCGGCCCGCCGGCCCAGGTCGGCGCGGCGCTCGGGGTCGTCGATCAGCGCTCCGAGGGCGTCGGCGAGGCGCCTCGGCCCCGCCGGCCAGCGGGAAGACCGCCGCCGCGTCGCCCACGACCTCGACGTTGGGCGGGTGGTCGCTCACCAGCAGCGCGGCGCCCGCCGCCATCCCCTCCACGATGACCGGGTGGGTGCCGCCGACCTCGGTGGGCGCGCACATCACCCCGCAGCGGTGGACCAGCTCGGCGTAGCCGTCGCCGAAGACGTAGCCGGGGAAGCGCACGTCCGGGCCGGCGGCCTCGCGGAGGCCCGCGATGTAGTCCTCGGCGTACGGGGCGTCGCCCACCACCACCAGCGGCCAGCCGGGGGCCAGGCGGCGGTGCGCCTCGACCAGCAGGTGGGCGTTGTTCTCGGGCACGAGCCGGCCCACGAAGAGGACGAAGCGGCCCGGGCTCCACGCCCAGGCGCTCGCACCAGCCGGCGTCGCCGGGGTCGGGGAGCTCGGCGCCGTAGGGGATCCATGGGATGCGCCGTCCCGTCCGCGCCTCGTAGGCGTCGGCCACCGCCTCCGAGTCGGTGACCGCGAGGGTGGCGGCGGCCGGCGCCGCTCGCTCGGCGAGGCGCAGGTAGGCCCGCGCCGGCCCCGACCACTTGGCCCGCTCCGAGTCGAGCCCGTCGATCTGCAGCACGGCCGGGATCCCGGCGAGCCGCGCCAGCGGCACCGCGGGCGCGTTGCCGGCGATGAAGTAGATCGCCACGTCCGGGCGCTCGCGGGCGGCGAGGTGGGCGGTGCTCAGGACCGTGTGGGCGAGCGTGTCGAGGTGCTTGCTGCGCACCGTGGGCAGGTGCACCAGGCGGGCCCCGGCGTGGCTCGCGCGGCCGTCGGTCATGTGGGTGCGGCAGTAGACCGTCACCTCGTGCCCGCGGGCGGTGAAGCGCTCGGCCAGGCGCTCGACGGCGGTCTCGAAGCCGCTGTAGGCGGCCGGGATGCCGCGCGTCCCCACCAGCGCGATCCTCACGCCGGCCTCCCGCACCGCCGCCCAGGCGGCCCGCCCCATCCCCTCCTGGGTGTAGGCGCGCGGCGCGCGCCGGCCCGGCCTCGCGCAGGCGCGCCGCGACCGCCGGGTCGAGGGCCTGCCCGCAGCCCCTCCGCGATCGCGCCGGGGCTCGGCTCCACCAGGATCGCGGCGTCGCCCGCCACCTCGGGGATCGCCCCGCGGTCGCTCGCCACCACCGGGCAGCCGCAGGCCATCGCCTCGAGCACCGGCAGGCCGAAGCCCTCGTAGTGCGACGGGTAGCAGGTGGCCGCCGCCGCCCGGTAGAGGTCGGCGAGCTCGTCGTCGCTGACGTGTCCGAGCCAGCGCCCGCCCGCCTCGCGCGGCGATCCCCGCGCCGCCGCGGCCCCGGCTTGCCCACCAGCGCGAGCGGTGGTGCGGCGGCGCCCATCGAGCGGACGGCCGCCCCCAGGGCGCCAGGTTCTTGCGCGGCCCGAGGTCCCCGACCGCCAGCAGGTATCCCTCGATGCCGAAGCGCGCCCGCACCCGCTCGGCGGCGCCCTCGCCGGGCGTGAACGCCGGCGCGGCGTATGGGCTGACCACCCGCACCCGTCCCGGGTCGAGGCGCAGCGCCCTGGCAGACGTCGCCGCGGGCGGTCTCCGACAGCGCCAGCACGAGCCCGCGCCTTGCGCGCCGAGCGCGGCACCAGCCCGCGCAGGACGCTCCGCGCGCGCACCCCGAGCCACTCCGGGTTGGTCATGAAGGTGGCGTCGTGGACGGCCAGCAGGATCGGGCAGGGCGACCACCCGGGCGCAGACGTAGGTGAAGACGGCCGCGTCGGCGCCAAGGTCGGCGAGCGCCCGCGGCGCCGCCCGCGCGAGGCGCGGGACGTCGGCGGCCGGCACCCCCGCCGTCCGGCCGAAGGCGTCGAGCGCCCGCGCCCCCTCGGGCGTCGCGACCAGCGAGGCGACCGCGTCCCCCGTCTCCGCCGTCGCCGCCATGGCGGCCACAAGGGTCGCCGCGTAGCGGCCGTTGCCGGCGTCGCCCGCGGCGGCCTGGCCGATCATGTGGCAGTCAACCGCCGCCAGCGTCACCCGGCGGCCTCCCGGTAGGCCGCCAGCAGCCCGTCGGCCGTCCGCTCCCAGGTGAAGGCGGCCGCCCGCTCGCGCCCCGCCCGGGCCCGCGCCTCGCGCTCGGGCGGGCTCGCGGCCGCCGCCGCCGAGATCGCCTCGGCCCACGCGCCCGCGTCGCCCGCCGGGAGGTAGGTGGCCGCGTCCCCGCCCACCTCGCGCAGGGCGGGCGTGTCCGAGGCGAGCACCGGCACGCCCGCGGCCATCGCCTCGAGCACCGGCAGGCCGAAGCCCTCCTTGCGCGAGGGCACGAGCACCGCGACGGCGCCGGCCCGCACCGCCGCCAGGCGGCCCTCGCTCAGCAGTCCCAGCCAGGTCACGCGCCCCCCGGCGCCGACCCGCGCCGCGTGGCCGCGCAGGCGCTGCGACGCGCCGCGCCGACCACGGGCCGGCCATCGCGAGGCTCACGCCGGGCGCGGCCCGCGGCGATCGCCTCGACCGCCGTGGCCGCGTTCTTGTGCGGCTCGATCGCCCCCGCGTAGAGGACGTAGGGCCCCTCGAGCGGCGCCGCCCTCGGGGACGGCCGGCTGCGGGCGCGCCCCAGGGCACCACCCGCACCCGCGCCGGGTCGACGCGGGCGATGCCGCGCCACGTCCAGCCGCCGTCTCGGCCGACGGCGTCAGCACCAGGCGCGCCTGGCGCAGCCGCCGCAGGAAGCGCCGGTAGGCGAGCGCCTGCCCCGCCCGGCCGGGGCCCGACAGGTACTCGTCGGCGAAGCAGGCCGGGATCAGGTCGTGGCAGGTCACCACGGTGCGGCCCGGCGGGCACCAGCGCCGGCTGCACCGCGTGGAAGACGCCCCCGACGGCCAGCCGGCGCGCG
The DNA here is from genome assembly GCA_963808825.1 of Miltoncostaeaceae bacterium. Classification (GTDB taxonomy): domain Bacteria; phylum Actinomycetota; class Thermoleophilia; order Miltoncostaeales; family Miltoncostaeaceae; genus DATAGF01. Next base: position 238,651 of record CAWEGW010000013.1, read on the forward strand.
AGCCGCTCGCCGACCGCCGCCGGCCAGGGGTCGGGGATGCGGTGCAGCGGCCAGCGCGGCCACGCCACCTCGCGCGCCGCGAAGCCCGCCGGCGCCGGCTGGCCGCGGCGCACCAGCAGCGCCGGCCGCTCGTCGGCGCGGCCGCGCGCCGAGCGCGTCGATCATCCCCCGCACGGCGGTGCCGATGCCCCGCGCCGAGTGCCCATCCGAGAGCGGCGTCGCGTCGAGCAGGGCCGGGACGGGCATCCGCCGGGAACCCTACTCCGCCGCCCGCGTAGACTCGCCGCCCTGCGCGCCCCCGCCCCCCACGCCATCCCGTGACCGTCCGCCGCGCGCTCGGCCGGCAGCGTCCCCGCGCGATCCGCGCCCTCGACGGCGCCATCGGCGCGCTCGCCGCCCTGCGCCGCCGAGTCGCCGCCGGCGCGCCCGGCGACGGCGGCGAGGCCGGCTACGGCGGCCTCTGGCGGCCCCGCGACGAGGAGGAGGCCCGCCGCCTCATCCTCAACGACGCCGACCCCGAGGCCTTCGAGCGGGCGGGCCGCGCCGACGCCGAGCGCCTCGGCGAGCTCTTCGGCCCGGACGACGTCGTTCTCGACCTGGGCTGCGGCATCGGCCGGGTCGCGCGCTACGTGGCGCCGGGCTGCCGGGAGCTCTGGGCCGTCAACGCCTCCGACGCCATGCTGGCCGCCGCCCGCCGCCGCCTGGCCGACGCCGGCAACGTCCGCTTCGCCCGCTGCGACGGCACCCGCATCCCCGCCGTGCCCGACGGCGCCGTCGACCTCGCCTACTCGCTCATCACGCTCCAGCACCTCGAGCGCGAGGACGCCTTCGCCCTCCTTCGCGAGGTGCGCCGGACGGTCCGGCCGGGCGGCCGGGCCTTCATCACCTTCCCCAACCTCCTCAGCGACGTCTACCTCGCGGCCTTCGTCGACCAGGCCGGGCGCGGCGAGGTCGCCAACCCGGCGCGCGCCCGCGCCTACACGCCCCAGGAGGTCGAGCGCCTCCTTCCGGCGGCCGGCTTCGTCGTCGAGCGCCTCGACGCCGGCGTCGAGATCGCGGTCGTCTGCCGGGGCTGAGGGCCGCTCAGTCGCCCGCGGGCGCCGCCGCCCGCAGCTGCTCCTCCGGCGTGCGGGTCGCCGCCGACAGGCGCGTCCAGCGGTCGGCGCCCCAGGTGTCCGCCACCCGGATCCGCCAGGCCCGCGCCCGCCCCGAGCCCGCCTTCGACCCGGTGGCGCGCGCCGACAGCCGCCGCGCCCAGGCCACCTCGGCGCCGTAGGCCGAGCGGTAGCGCGGGACGGCGGCCAGCAGGCGCCGCCGCAGCCCGGCCGGGACGTCCAGCCGGACGACGAAGCGCCGCAGCAGGTCGATCGTCGCGGCCTCGGTGACCCCCTCCTCGAAGGCGCGCCCCGAGCGCGTGCCGGCGACGTCGTCGGCCGCCGACGGCCCCGTCGCGTGGAGCGTCTCGTGCAGGAGCACCGCCAGCCCCATGGCCATCCGGTCCACGTCGGCCCGCGAGATCGTCTCCCCGACACCCACCCGCGCCCGCCGACGGGCATCGACGAGCAGCTGCAGCGCCCGGGTCGCCGAGGGCCCGAGCAGCACCGCCCCCTCGAAGCTCGTGTACCCCGAGTACGCCAGCGTGTCGTCGACCCCGAGGATCCGCCGCCAGGCGTCCGCGCTGCGGGCCACCCGGACGCGCGCGGTCAGCCGCACCCCGCGCCGGGCGTGGAAGCGGCGGACCTGCTCGCGCGCCCACGCGACCGCCGCCCCGGGCGCCTCGCCCGCCAACGGCCCCGGCGAGGGCACCGGCCCCACCCGCAGGTCGGCCGCCTGGGCGGCCGTGGGCAACCGGACCGTGATCGGCGCGCTCACCCCGACGTTGCCGAGGCGGTCGCTCACCCGCACCGTGACGGAGTGGAGGCCGATGCTCGGCAGCCGCACCGCCACCCGCCCGGGGCCGGAGGCGACCGGCGCGGTCCAGTCCTCGGCGCTCCCCGCCGGCCCGACCCGGGGCGGCGGCGCGCCCGCGAGGCCGACGCCGGGGCTCGGGTCGACGGCCGTGTAGGCGATCTCCGCGATCCCCGTGGGCCCCATCGCCTGGCGCGCGACGCGGACGTCCGTGACGACCGGCGGCGTGTGGTCGGCGAGGACCGTCCCCAGCACCGGCTCGGCCGCGTTGCCGGCCCGGTCGCGGGTGCGGACGCGCACCAGGTGGCGTCCGTCGGGGAGCCCGGCGAGGCTCGTCCGGGCCACCTTGCGCCCGTCGCCGGGCTCGGGCTGCTGGGTGAACGGCACCCACTCGCCGCCCGCGCTCGCCCCCGGGGTCGGCGTTGACCTCGACGGCCACGGGCTGCGCCGGGTCGGTCCCCGAGAGGGCGTCCGACTGGATCCAGTCCGCCACCACGGTCCCCCCCTCGGGCGTGAGGAGCACCGAGGACAGGCTCGGCGGCGTCCTGTCGAGCTGGAGCACGCCGAGGATGAGGGGCGAGCTCGCCTGCGCCGTCGACCACGACCCTCGCACGATGGCGGCCTTCGAGGTCGCCGACGGCGAGTTCCGCGAACTGCACGCCCGAACCGTCGAGCGGGCCGGCGACGCTCGCACGCGATTCCCAAGAGCCGCCCGAGCTGCCGTCAGCGGCGCTGTTCGACCTGAACCACCGCGGGCCCGGCAGGCCCGGCGCCGAAGTCGTTCTGGGTCCAGCCAGCGCACGCGCCGTCTGCGGTCAGACTCCAGGTGGTCGGTGAGAGGACCGGGTCACTCAGGTTCGGCACGCCGAGCCCCGTCGCGGGGCCGATGAGGAGCCCCGCGAGGGCCGCCAGCGATGGCGGTCACCCGCATGGTCATCGGCGGGCCACGCTACCTCACCGTCACTCGGATCACCCCCGATCGCCCGGGCAGGAGCGGCCAGCCGACCTCCGTGGGGACGCTGGCGCGCATCGGGATCGTCAGGCCCCGGAGGGCGAAGGACCACGGGATCGCGAACGTGCCGTCGGCGCGGATGCGCGCGTTGACGACCGGGCGCCAGGTCCGGCGGACCGGGTCGAGCCACTCGAGGACGACGCCCTTGCGCGAGCCGAGGCCGATGTCGGCCGGCGCCGGGACGAGGCGGCCCGTGAAGAGGACCTCCTGGCCCGGCGCCGCCGCGGCGGCCGACGCGGCGAGGCTGACCTTGGGCCGGACCTCCACGACGACGGCGGGGACGCCGCGCGAGGGCAGGAGCTCCCGGCCGGCGGGGACCCCGATGGTCAGGAGGCCGCCCGCGCGGGGGCGCGCGACCAGCGTGAAGCGCCCGTCCCGCCGGGTCAGCGTCCGCCCCACCACCACGCCGCGGTGGCCGCGCGCGCGGATCTCGGCGCTCGCGATCGCCCGGGCCCGGGAGTCCCGGAGGCGGCCGGAGATGGTGACGGTCTGGCCGATCGCGATCCGGGCGACGAGCGCCCGCCGGCCGGCGTGGCGCGCGGGCCGGGCGCCGTGCACGCGGAGCGACATGCGCGCGCTCCGGAGCCGCGCGAAGGGATCGGCAGCCGTGCTGCCCGCGCCGCCCCGGTCGATGCGCGCCTCGCCCTGGCGGGCGGTGACGTTGCCGGCGGCGTCCGCGATCACCAGCCGAAGGGTGCGCTCGCCGAGGGGCACCGAGGAGACGTCGACCGCCATGCTCCCGCTGCCGTCGGCCGCCCTGTGGCTCGACAGCGTCCGCCAGGCGGAGCCGTCGCGCCACTGGACCGTGGCGGTCTCCACGCCGGCGAGCTCGTCGTCGGCCACCCACGAGGCGGTCAGCCCCTTCGGGGTCGGCGTGAAGGCGGCGCGGGCGATCGTCGGCGGCGAGCGGTCAACGCGGACCGTGACCCGCCGCTCGGTCGCCAGCGTCGCGCCGAAGGCCCCACCGTTGCGCACGACCACCCGCACGACATGGCGGCCGTCCCCGAGGCCGCCCAGCTCGACCGGCACCAGGCGCCGTCCGGGGGCGGCGACGGCCGAGCCCCGGGCCAGCCACTCGCCGCCGTCGCTCCCGTCGGCGGCCGCGTTCACGTCGATCTGGGTCGCGCCGAGCCCGAGGGCGCTCTGGAGGTTGTCGGTCGCCGTCAGGTCCAGGTCGAGCGAGCGCACCCAGGCCCCGGGGACGTCGTGCAGCTCGAGGGCCGGCGGCGTCGTGTCGACGATGACCCGGTCGGGCGCTGCGGTGGTGCCGACGTTGCCGGCGCCGTCTGCCGCCACGACCCGCCACGCGTGGACTCCGTCCGGCACGCCGACGGCGACCTCCGCCGCGTGGGGCCCCGGCCCGGTGGCGCTCGCCAGCGTCTCCCACGCGCCCGCCGTCGACCCGTCGCCGGCGGCGTTGACCTGCGCGTAGCTCGCAGCCGCGCCGCTCGCGTTGTCGGCGACGGACCAGGTCAGGCTCGCGCCGCCGCCGGGCCGTGCCGCGGCCGCGAGCTGCCCGGCCGAGGGCGGCGTGCGGTCGACGTGGATGACGCCGTCGGCGACCGCCCCGCCGGTGCCGTCGCCGTCAACCTCCACCGCGACCCGGTGCGCGCCGTCGCCGATGCCGTCGAGGGGGAGCTGGACCGAGTGGTCCCCGACGCCCGGCGTGCCGGCCCAGCGCACGTGGCCCGCGACCGAGACCCGCTGGATGCCGGTCCCGTCGCTGCCGAAGTTGTCGCCGGCGCTCCAGTCGACGCGGGCGGCGTTGGCGCCGCCGGCGATCCAGCCGGGCGTGAGGTGGCGCAGCACGACGGACGGGGGCGCGACGTCACGTACCAGCACGCGCGGATTGTCGATGAAGTAGCCGCGCGCGTGCTGGGCGCGGGTCTCCATCTGGACCAGGGCGAGGTGCACGTTGCACTGCCCGCCGGGCAGGTTGACGTGGTAGGCGCGGCCGCCGGCAGGCGACTGGGGCATGCCGACGTCGCCCTCGACCCAGACGGGCTGGCGATCGCCCGTCACCGCGACCGCGAGCGAGCTCGGCGCCTGGGTGCGAAGCGCGCCGAACTGGACCGCGGCGATCTCGCTCCCCGGGGCTGGGCAGCCCCAGTTCATCTCCCAGAAGTTGCCGGCGGCGGCCGGGTTGAGGGCCGGCGCCTGCACGAGCCAGACCGGCCCCGCGTGGATGCGTCGCGGCGATGCCCGGCCGCGCCGACCAGACCGACGAGCCGTAGCCGTAGATGGCGCCGTCCGTCGCGTGCGCCGCCCCCGGCGCCGCGGCCAGCGCGAGCAGCGCTCCGAGCGCCGCGGCGCGTCGCGCGCGCCTCACGGGCCGAACTCCATCGCGAGGGCCGCCGGCGCGGGGGCAGGCGCGGGAGCCGGGGCGGGAGCCGGGGCCGGCGCCGGAGCGACCGGCGCCGGGGCGGGGTCGGGGGTCGGCGAGGACGCGGGCTGCGTCTCGCGCGCGGTGACCCTGGCGGGCGGCGGATCCGGTCGCGCTGGGAGGGTCGCTCGCGCGGGGCGACGGGCGGCGCCGGCCACCTGGCGGGACGTGACGGTGGCGGCCGCGCGGCGCCGGGCGGCGGCGAACGGCGCCGACCGGGCGCCCGTCGAGCCCGCGCTCGCCGCCCGCGGCGATGCCGTCCCCGTCGCCGTGGCGGTCCGCTCGATGGACGCGCTCGGCGGCGGCTGCGCGTCGGGGCGCACCGCGTCGGCCACCAGCGGCGCCCCCGCAGCGCCGGCCACCGCGACCGCCGCCGTGCCCGCCCCGACCTTCGCGAGCGCGCCGCTCGGCAGCTCCATCGCCATCTGGATGGCGTTGCCGGCCCGCACGGTCGCCCCGCCCAGCACCCTGTCGAGCCAGGCCAGCGCCGGGCTGGGGTCGGGCGGCCGCGCCATGGCTGTCTCGGAGGCGAGGAACGCGAGCGGGACCAGGGCGGCCAGCCACTCGTTCGACTCGCGGCGGTTGCGCAGGACCGCGCGGCAGGGGCCGCAGTGGCGGACGTGGCGCGACGACGGCGCGCCGCTCCCGCGACGTCGCCGCGCCGCTGACGACGCGGTCGATCTGGGGTTGCAGGCGCTCGCACTCGGCCCCGGAGGCGAGGCGGACCTCCCAGGCCTGCAGGCTCGCCCGGCCCTCGAGCACCGACCGCTCCACCTTGCGCAGTGAGTAGCCCGTGATCTGGCGGATGCGCTCGTAGCTGGCGCCGCCGCTCTGCAGGATCAGGCAGACCCGCTGCGCGTCGGTCAGCCCGGCCAGGCCGTCCTGGATGAAGCGGTAGCGCTCACGCCACTCGGCGACGGCGTCAACCGCGACCGCGTCGGCGACCCGCTCGGCGTGGGCCTCGGCGACGTCGAGCTCGGGCCCGGGGCCCTCTCGCCGCCTGGCGCGCGCGACCGCGAGCGCCTCGTGCCGCAGGACGGTGTGCAGCCAGGCCATGAAGCGCCGCGGCTCCGTGACCGGCGCGCCCGTGAGGGCGATCTCCATGCTGCGCTGGTAGGCGTCTTCGGCGTCGTGGAGCGACCGCGTGTAGCGGGCGGCGAAGCGGATCAGCCCCGGCGCCTTGCTCATCGCCAAGCAGGCGGCCGCCCGGCGCTGCTCCGCGGAGGGGGACGGTGGAGGGTGCGGGTCGCTCATGAGGAAAGGTAAGAAAAGCTACCATCGTGCACCGGGGCAGCTCCAGGGTCTTGGGCGAGAACTGGCCGTTCGGTGAGGCCCCCCTCAGAGGTGCCGGGCGGCCCGGTTCCACCCCCGGCGTCCGGGTCCGTCCACTCCGGAGATCCGCTCTTTGCGGGAGAAACCGGCCAGGCCGCTAGGCTGCGGCCCGCCGATGGGCGCCCACGTGCACACCCAGGCCTTCCGCGTCGTCATGTCCGAGGTCAACGCGAGCCAGATCCACTTCACGGCGATCTACCGCTGGATGGACCGCGGCCTCTCGGAGTGGCTCGCCGAGATCGGGCGGCCGTTCACGCGGATCCTGGCCGAGGGGCCCGGGATCCCGATCGTCAACAGCCGCTGCTCCTTCCTCGGGCGCATCCTGCTCGACGACGAGATCGTCCTCACCACCACCGTGGGCGGCATCGGCCGCACCTCCTTCCGCAGCCGCCACGAGTTCGCCCGCGGGCCCGAGGTCGTCGCGCGCGGGGAGCTCGTGCACGTGTGCGTGAACCGGGCGACGCGCGAACCGGTCCCGGTCCCGGACTGGCTGCGCGAGCGGGCGAGCGCCGACGAGGACGTGTCGGCCCGCGGCACGTAGCCGGCGCGCTCACGGCACGGCCGCGTCTGGAGGCGTGACGCCCCCGGGCGGGATCCTCGGTCCGTCAGCGATCGAGGAGGACGGCGTGGAGCCCGCAGAGCCGATGAGGTACGCCTGGATCGTCCCCGGGCGCCTGGCGGTCGCCGAGCGACCGGGGCGCGGCGGCCGCAGCCACCGCCGCGCCCTCCGCCCGGCGGAGACGGCCTGGTGGCGCGCGCAGGGCGTGACCGCGGTCGTCTCGTGCATGCGGAGCCGCCACGCGCTGGCCGAGTACGCCGAGGAGGGCCTCGCCGTCCGCTGGCACCCGCTCACGGACCCTGACCAGGCGCGCGGGGAGCTCCGCCTGGCCCTCGACGCGGTGGAGGAGCTCCTCGCCGCCGGGGACGGGGCCGTGCTCGTCCACTGCGACCGCGCCAACGAGTGGCTGGCGGCGATCGACGCCGCCCTGCGCCTGCGGCTGGGCCTGGCCCGCACCCCCAGGGCGGCCCTGCGCGCGGCGGAGGCGGACGGGCTGCCTGTAGGGTCCCTGGCGGCGTCGATCGTGGGCCGTCGTCGCGCGTCGGCGGCGGCGTGACCGGGATGGTCGGGGCCGAGCGACACGTCTCCCGGCGCGCCAGCGCCACCTGGGGAGAGCCTGCGCGTGACCCGACGACGACTGCGCCTGCGGGGCCGCCGTGCCGGAGCGGATGCCCGGCCGACCGGCCGTCGCGGCGGCGGGCTCCCCCTCGTGCTCGTCAACGGGCGCATGGCCCGGCGGCGCCGCACCGGGATCGCGACCTACGTGCTGGAGCTGCGGGCCGCGATGGAGCGCAACCCGGCCTCGGACCTGCGCATCGAGTGGGTGTTCGGGCCTCCGGGGCTGCCGCGGCGCGGGCGCCTGACGTCGCTGGGCAACCTGTTCCTCGACGTGCTCTGGCTGCACCTGCTGCTGCCGTTGATCGCCTGGCGCCGCCGGGCCGCGGTGCTGCACGCGCCGGCCGCCTGGGGGCCGTGGTGGTCGCCTGCCCGATGGTCGTGACGATGCACGACCTGGCCTGGGAGCGGGTCCCGGACGCCTTCCCGGAGGACTTCCGCCGCTACGCGCGCCGTTCCGCGCGCCGCTCGGTGCGCCGCGCGACCCGGGTGATCGCGGTCTCGGAGTCAACCTCGCGCGACCTGCAGGAGCTGTACGGAGTGCCGCCCGAGCGCCTGCGGGTGGTGCCCAACGGGGTCAACCTCGACACGCGCCCGCCCGTCCCGCGCGAGCCCTTCATCCTGAGCGTCGGGGTGCTGGAGGAGCGCAAGCGGATCGCCGAGCTGGCCGCCGGCCACGCCCGCTACATGGCGGCGGCGCCGCCCGAGCCGCCGCCGTGCCGGCTGGTGATCGTCGGCGGTGGTGGCGGCGACGAGGCGAGGGTGCGCGCGGCGGCCGGCCCCGGCTGCGAGATCCGCGGCTACGTCCGCCGGGAGCAGGTGCTCGACCTGTACCGGCGCGCGACCCTGCTGGTCTACCCGTCGGCGTACGAGGGCTTCGGGCTGCCGGTGGTGGAGGCGATGGCGGCGGGCTGCCCGGTCATGTGCGCGCGCAACTCGGCCCTCGTGGAGGTGGGCGGGAGCGCCGCGATCTTCCTCGACGACGTGACGCCCGCGGGGATCGCGGACGCGCTGGCGTCGGCCCTGGCGGACCGGGATGCGCTCGCGCGCCGCGGTGAGGAGGGCCGCGAGCAGGCGGCCCGGTACTGCTGGCCGGCCGCGGCGACGGCGACGCGCGACGTCTACCGGCAGGCGCTTCGCCGATGAGCGCGGCGGGGCGGCCGGGCGCGCCGCCGCCCCTGCGCTGGCGCCCGCTGGTGGCCCACAGCTACCGCCTGGCGGCCGCCTGGGCGGCGCGCGGGCTGCGGGGCGGGGGCTGGCCGGCGGCCCCGGCCGCCCTCTACCGGCTGCTCGTGCCGCTCGAGCCGTGGCGCTACCACGAGCTGGGGCGGGTGGCGGCCGAGCCCTTCGGCGGGGACTGCCTCGACGTCTCCAGCCCCAAGCTGCTCGCGAGCCTCCTGCAGCACGAGGGCCGGGGGCGCTGGACGGCGGTCAACCTCCTCCCCGACGAGGTGGCGCGCTGGCGGGCCCTGGACCCGGCGCTCGACCTGCGGGTGGAGGACGCGCGGGAGCTCTCGTTCCCGGACGGCTCCTTCGACGCGATCGCCTGTGTCTCGGTCATCGAGCACGTCGAGGGCGAGGGCGACGCGGACGCGATGGGCGAGATGTGGCGGGTCCTGCGTCCGGGCGGGGCCCTCCACCTGACGACGAACGTCGCCGCCCGGGCGCACGAGGTGCTGACCGCGCGGCCGGTCTACGGCGGGGAGGCGGCCGCGGACGGGCGCCACTTCTTCGAGCGGCGCTACTCGGCGGGGAGCCTGCGCGAGCGCCTCCTGAGGCTGCCCTGGGCGGTCGAGGCCGAGGAGTACGTGGTCGAGCGGCGCCCCGTGCACGAGCGCTTCTTCGCCGCGCGGCCGGCGTCGTTCCTGGCCGGCGGCCTGCTCCCGCTGGCCTGCGCGCGGAACTTCGCCCTGGTCGCGGGCCCGGCCGAGGTCCCGCCGGGGCGCCACGGGGTGGTCTACATGCGTCTGCGCAAGCCGGCGTGACGCGGCGGCGGCCCAGGATGCCGGCCGCCGGGGCCGAAATCCCCCAGCATGGCGCTGACGCCAGTACGATCGGGTCGTGAGCGCCGCGCGACGCCACGCAACGGCGGTGACGACGGGGGCCCGCCGCGCGCCGAAGAGGGCCTGGAGAGCGCCGTGACGACGCGGCCCAGCCCCCGGCAGCCGCAACCCTCGAGCCCGGCGCGCCCGTTCGGCCGCGGCGCGCGGGGGTCGGTGCGCCGTGACGCGCGCTTCCTCCCGCTGCTGGCGGGCCCGGCGGGGACGGCGGCGGTGCGGCGGGTGCTGTCGGTCGCGCTGCTGGTCGCCATGGACGTGACGGCGTGCTTCGCCGGCATCTACGCGGCCCTGGCCTTCAAGCTCTGGGTGCAGGGCGATCCCGTGGACGCCGGGGCGATCTGGTCGGTCGAGCAGAAGGCGCTGCCCGTGGCCGCGACGACGATGATCCTGGTCTTCGCGAAAAACCGCCTCTACGGGCCGCGCGAGCAGCGTGGGGGGGCGTCGCGGATCCTCTCCTCGGTGACGCTTGCCACGGTGATCGTGCTCGCGGTCGTGCTGATCGCCGGCTGGCGCTTCGACACCTACTACATCTTCTACGCGTCCTGGATCCTGGTCGGCGCCGCCGTGGTGGCGCTGCGGGCGAGCTACGACAGCGTGACGGCGCTGGTGCTGGACGCGCTCGACTTCGAGCGCCGGGCGCTGCTGGTGGGCGCGCCCGCGCTGGTCGCCACCATCGCCGAGAGCCTCGAGCACTCGGACACGCGCCAGGGCGTGCCGTACCGCGTCGTCGGGCGCGAGCAGCTGGTGGAGGGCCTGGGGCGGGAGGACGCCGGCGGCCAGGCGGGCCGGCTGCGCGCGGCCCTCGACCCGGCGCAGGTGGACGAGGTGATCCTCACGGGCTGGTCGGGCGACGACGCCCCGGTCCTCGAGCTGCTCGAGATCTGCCGCCGCCGCGGGATCCCGGTGCGGCTGGCGCCCACGACCGCCGAGCTGCTGTCGCACGCCGTCCAGGCCGTGCCGGCGCCCGGCCTGCCGCTGTTCGAGCTGCGCCCGCCGGTGCTCGGAGGGGCCGCCTTCCTGGCCAAGCGCGCCTTCGACGTGGTCGTGGCGTCGCTGATCGGCCTCGTCGTGTCGCCGGTGATCGGCATCGCGGCGCTGGCGATCAAGCTCGAGGACCGCGGCCCGATCATCCACCGCAGCCGCCGGGTGGGGGTGGAGGAGTCGGTCTTCACGTGCCTGAAGCTGCGCACCATGCGCGAGGGCGCCGAGCGCGAGCAGGAGGACCTCGAGGAGCTCAACGAGGCCGGCGGGGCGCTGTTCAAGATCCGGGAGGACCCCCGCGTCACCCGGGTGGGGCGCGTGCTGCGGCGTTACTCGATCGACGAGCTGCCCCAGCTGTGGAACGTCCTGCGCGGGGACATGTCGCTCGTGGGCCCGCGGCCGCTGCCGATCCGCGACTTCGAGCGCCTCGACGACCTGCACCGCAAGCGCTACCTGATCCTGCCGGGCGTGACCGGCCTCTGGCAGGTCAGCGGCCGCAGCGACCTCTCCTTCGACGAGCTGGTGCGGCTCGACTTCTATTACATCGAGACCTGGTCGATCTGGCTCGACCTGACGATCCTCGCCCGCACGGTCCCGGTGGTCCTCCGGCGGAAGGGCGCGTACTGACGGACCCGGACGAGCTGCTCCGGCGCCTGGGCCGCGACGGGGCCGACCCGCCGCTGCCGCCCCTGCGGATCGGCGAGCCACCGCCCTCCGCGCGGCGCGGGCCGGCGCGGGCGGCGGTCTCCGGGGCGCGCCGCGCCGTCCTGCGCCTGATCTCCCCCTCCCTCGCCGAGCTGCTCGCCCAGCTGGAGCGCGACCGGCACCGTCAGCGCGCCGAGATCGAGCGCCTGAGCCGGCGCGTCAACGCCCTGGAGCGCGAGCGGCCCGGCTGACCGGGGCTGCTCCCTAGTGCGGCTGGCGTTCGTCGTCCAGCGGTACGGCGAGGAGGTCGCGGGGGGCGCGGAGGCCCTGTGCCGCGCGACGGCCCACGCGCTGGCCGAGCGCGGGGACGAGGTGGTCGTCTACACGACGACCGCCCGCGACTACCTGCTCTGGGAGCCGCACTACCGCGAGGGGGCCGATCGCGACGGGCCGGTGCTGGTGCGCCGCTTCCACGCCGAGCCGCCGAACCCGCACCGCTCCGCCGCCCTGGTGCGGACGCTGGCCCTCGGCGGCGGCGGCCTCGCCGACGAGCTGGCCTGGGCGCGCGCCCAGGGGCCGGTGGCGCCGGGACTCGTGGACGCGGTCGCCGGAGCGGGGGCGCGGCACGAGGCCGCCGTCCTCTGGACCTATCTCTACGCGACCACCCAGCTCGCGGCGGCCCTGATCCCGGAGCGGTCGGTGCTCGTACCGCTGGCCCACGACGAGCCCATGCTGCGCTTCGCGATCACGCGAGGGGTCGTCCGGGCCGCGGGGGCGCTGGCGTTCATGACCCCGGAGGAGCGGCGCCTCGTGGACGACCTCCACGGCATCGATGGGCGCCCGCGAGGCGATCGTCGGGGCGGGCCTCGACCCGGCGCCGCCCGGCGACGCCGACCGCGCGCGGATCGCGGTGCCGGGGCTGCCGGCGCGCTTCGTGCTCTACGTCGGCCGGGTCAACCCGGCCAAGGGCCTGGACGCGCTGATCCGTTCCCACGAGGCCTACCGGCGCGCCGGCGGTCCCCTCGGCCTGGTGCTGGCCGGGCGGCCGGCCGGCGGGCTGCGCCTGCCGTCGTGGGTCGTGACGACCGGCTTCGTCAACGGCGCCACCCGGGCCGACCTGCTCGACGCGGCCGAGGTCGTGGCCCTGCCCTCGCCCCACGAGAGCCTGTCGCTGGTCGCGCTCGAGGCCTGGCGCGCGGGCCGCCCGACCCTGGCGACGGTGCGCTCGGAGGTGCTCGCCGGGCAGAGCGCCCGCTCGGGCGGGGGCCTGCTCTACGACGACGGCCTGGGCTACTCCCGCCAGCTCGCTCGGCTCGCCTCCGACGCCGAGCTGCGGCGGCTGCTCGGCGCCCGCGGGGCGCGGTTCGCGGCCACCCAGACCTGGGATGCCTGCGCCCGGCGGTGGCGGGCGCTGCTCGCCCGGGTGCGCCGGCCGCTCGCCTGAGCCGGGAGCGGGATCAGCCGGGGACGAGGCCGGTGTCGCGGTGCCAGGCCCGCAGCGTCAACCACGCGAGCACGAGGCCGGCGAAGTCGCCGGCCGGGGCGACGCGGGCGAGCACCTGGCGCGGCGTCGGGCGGCGCCCGCCGAACCAGGCCTGGGTCGCGGCCCTGATGGTCGCCGAGTCGACCGCCGGCCGGTCGAAGTGGCCCATCAGCAGCACCAGGAACCCGGCGGTGGCGGGCCCGACGCCGGCCAGCTCGAGCAGGCGGGCGTGGACGCGCTCGCCGTCGGCGGCGGCAGAGGCGGCCTCGATCTCGCCCAGCGTCCCGTCGATCGCGGCCCGCGCGGCGGCGAGGATCGAGGCCGCCCGGTAGCCGACGCGGGCCTCGGCGCGGAGCCAGTCCTCGCCGGCCCGCAGGAGGTCCGCCGGGCCGGGGAAGGCGCCGTCGGGCCCCAGCGCCGCGATCCGGTTGATGGTGACCACCGCCTGCCGCCAGGTGGTGTTGGTCCCGCAGATCGACTTGACGACGTCCTCGTAGAGCGTCGGCCCGGCCAGGATCCGCCCGCCCCCGTAGGCGGCGAGGTCGTGCGCGAGGTCGGGGTCGACCGCCGCGCAGGCATCGGGGAAGCCGGTCAGGTCGGCGTCGAGCTGCAGCATCCGCGTCACCCGGGCCGCCGCCGCGGCCCGCTCGGCCGCCGAGAGCGGGCGCGAGGGGGTGACGCGCACGCCGCCGCGGGCGTCGCTCATCGCCAGCCCGGCCGGTCCGTCGGCGAGGGCCTCGGCGCGGCGCAGCTCGCCGGCCGCGGCGTCCCACTCGAACGGCGCGGTCTGGAACCAGCCGTGGCTCACGGCCACCGCCGGGAGCCGGAACGGCCCCCGGGCGGCCAGGGTCAGCTCGGTCGGCAGCGGTCTAGAGCAGCGGCAGGTACTTCTCGAGCTCGTACGGGGTCACCTGGACGCGGTAGTCGTCCCACTCGGCGCGCTTGAGATCGACGAAGCGCGAGTGGATGTGCTCGCCGAAGCACTTGAGCAGCAGCTCGCTGGCGGCGCCGAGCTCGATCGCCTCGCCGAGCGACTCGGGGAGCTGCTCGATCCCGGCGCGCTCGCGCTCCTCGTGGGTGAGGTCGTAGAGGTTCCGCTCCATCGGCGGCGGCAGCTCGTAGCCCTTCTCGATCCCCTCGAGGCCCGCGTGCAGCATCGCCGCGAAGGTCAGGTAGGGGTTGCAGGCCGGGTCGGGGCAGCGGAACTCGGCCCGCGTGGCGCGCTCCTTGCCGGGGTGGTAGACCGGCACGCGCACCAGGGCGGAGCGGTTGCGCCGGCTCCACGCGGAGTAGACCGGCGCCTCGTAGCCCAGCACCAGGCGCTTGTAGGAGTTGACCCACTGCGCGAACACGCACGAGATCTCGCGCGCGTGGCGCAGGAGGCCGGCGATGAAGCCCCTGGCCTCGGCCGACAGGTACGACTCGTCGTCCGGGTCGAAGAAGGCGTTCTGGTCGCCGCGGAAGAGGCTCTGGTGGACGTGCATGCCGCTGCCGTTCTCGCCGAAGAGCGGCTTGGGCATGAACGTGGCGTAGCAGCCGTTCTTGTGCGCGATCTCCTTCACGATCGTGCGGTAGGTCATGACGTTGTCGGCCATCTGCAGACCGTCGGCGAAGCGCATGTCGATCTCGTGCTGGGACGGCCCGACCTCGTGGTGCGAGTACTCGACCTTGATGCCCATCTCCTCGAGCGCCATCACCGTGTCGCGCCGGAGGTCGCTCGCCTCGTCGAGCGTGGTGAGGTCGAAGTACCCGCCCTTGTCGAGCACCTCCGTGCCGTCGGAGCCCCGGAAGTAGAAGTACTCGAGCTCGGGCCCGAGGTAGAAGTGGTCGTAGCCCATATCCTTGGCCCGCTCGAGCGCGCGCCGCATGACCCAGCGCGGGTCGCCCTCGTAGGGCTCGCCGCCCGGCACGCGGACGTCGCAGAACATGCGCGCCACCGCGCGTTCCTGCGGCCGATAGGGGAGGATCGCGAACGTGTCCGGGTCGGGCATGGCGATCATGTCCGACTCCTCGATCGCGTTGAAGCCGGTGATCGAGGAGCCGTCGAAGCCCATCCCCCCGTCGAGCGCGTCGTCCAGCTCCTCCTTGGTGATGGCGAAGCTCTTCAGCTGGCCGAGGATGTCCGTGAACCACAGCCGGATGAACTTGACGTCGCGCTCCTCGACCGCCGCCACCACATCGTCTTTCGTCATCACCCCTCCCTCCGCGTGGGCAAGCCTGCGGCGCAGCCTCCCAGAGCGCGGACGGGCCCGCCACCCCGGGCAATAGGGTGACGGGCCGGTCTCTGCCCGCGCGGGCGACCCTGCTACTTGATGAAGAGGATCTCCGAGTACTTCGGGAGCGGCCAGAGGTCGTCGGCGACGGTGCGCTCGAGCACGTCCCCGAGGCGCCGCACCTCGGCCATGGCGGGCAGGACCGTGTCGCGCATGTAGACCGCCTCCTCCATGGGGCCCTCCGGGTGGTCAACGTTCGCGTCCTGCAGCCCCTTCACGGCCTTGCTGAAGTCGGTGACCAGGCCGGTGCACTCCTTGGCGAGCGCGGTCAGGCCGGCCTCCTTGAGCAGGGCCAGGTGCGCTCGCCGCGGCCGGCAGGATCATCGTCGCGGCGAGGTCCGCGGCCGTCTCGGCCTCGGTGTTCACCGTGATGATGTACTGCTCGAGCATCACGTCGTAGCGCGCGTGCAGCTCGCGCTCGTCCAGCACGCCGTAGTTGCTGAAGGCGCTGACCGTCTCGTCCTTGATCAGCTCCGGCAGGGCGTCCGGCGTCGTGCGGAGGTTGAGCAGGCCGCGCTTCTCGGCCTCCTTGTGCCACTCCTCCGAGTAGTTGTCGCCGCCGAAGACGATCGCGCGCGACTTCTTGTACGAGCCGCCCAGCACCGCCGGCAGCGCCTGCTCGAAGGTCTTGCCCGGCTTCTTCTTGCTGCCGGCCATCGCCAGCTCGAGGTCCTCGCAGAGCGAGTCGATGGCCTCCGCGACGATGGTGTTGAGCACGGTGTTGGGCAGGCTGGGCGACTGGCTCGATCCGAGGGCCCGGAACTCGAACTTGTTGCCGGTGAAGGCGAAGGGGCTGGTGCGGTTGCGGTCGCCGGAGTCCTTGGGGAGCGGCGGCAGCACCGGGGTGCCGAGGCCCATGAGCTCGCCGGCGGCGCTCACGCCCGCCTTGCCCGAGGCGAGCGCGTCGAAGACGCTCTCGAGCTCGGTGCCGAGGAAGATCGAGATGATCGCCGGCGGCGCCTCGTTGGCGCCCAGGCGGTGGTCCTGGCCGGCGCCCGCGATCGACGCCCGCAGCAGGCCCTGGTGCCTGTGGACCGCCTGGAGGACCGCGGTGGCGAAGAACAGGAACTGCAGGTTCTCGTGCGGGGTCTCGCCGGGCTCGAGCAGGTTCAGCCCGGTGTCGGTGCCCATGGACCAGTTGTTGTGCTTGCCCGAGCCGTTGACGCCGGCGAAGGGCTTCTCGTGCAGCAGGCAGACGAGGTCGTAGCGGCGGGCGACGGTCTGCATGACCTGCATGCAGAGCTGCTGGTGGTCGGTCCCGACGTTCGAGCTCTCGAAGACCGGGGCCACCTCGTACTGGGCAGGCGCGACCTCGTTGTGGCGGGTCTTGATCGGCACGCCGAGCTTCGCCAGCTCCAGCTCGCACTCGAGCATGAACGCCAGGACGCGCTCCGGGATCGAGCCGAAGTAGTGGTCGTCGAGCTCGTGGCCCTTGGGCGGCTTGGCGCCGAAGAGGGTGCGGCCGGTGTTGACCAGGTCGGGGCGCTCGTAGAAGAACGTCTCGTCGATCAGGAAGTACTCCTGCTCGGGCCCGATCGTCGTGGCGACGCGGCTGGTGCTGTGGTCGCCGAAGAGGGCCAGCGCGCGCAGGGCCGACTTGTTGAGGGCCTCCATGGAGCGCAGCAGCGGGGATCTTGGTGTCGAGCGCCTCGCCGGTCCACGACGCGAAGGCCGTCGGGATGCAGAGGTAGGCCCCGTTGGGGTTCTCCATGATGAAGGCGGGGCTCGTGGGGTCCCACGCCGTGTAGCCGCGGGCCTCGAAGGTCGCCCGGATGCCGCCCGTGGGGAAGCTCGACGCGTCGGGCTCGCCCTTGATCAGCTCCTTGCCGCTGAACTGCGCGAGGGCCGTCCCGTCGCCCACCGGCCCGTAGAACGAGTCGTGCTTCTCGGCCGTGGAGCCGGTCAGCGGCTGGAACCAGTGGGTGTAATGGGTCGCGCCCTTCTCGAGGGCCCAGTCCTTCATCGCCGTCGCGACCTGGTCGGCGAGGGCCGGGTCGAGCGGCTCGCCGAGGTCGATGGTGGCCTGCAGGCGGCGGAACACGTCCTTGGGCAGGCGCTGGCGCTGGGCGACGGGACCGAAGACGTTTGCGCCGAAGACGCCGGCGCCTGGGGCGGTCAGGTCGCCGGTGCCGATCGACCCGTTCGGGCTCCACTGGGCGGCGATGACGTTCTTCTGGCGGACTCTGGGCATGGCGTGGGGGGCCCTCCTATTCCGGGCGGTGGCAGCGCCGGATCATACGCACGGAGCCCCATCCGGCGATTGTGACGCCGGGCCAAACGCCGCCGGTGATCTTTCGCCCGGTGGACAAACCGCCGCGCCCGGGGCGGCGCTCGCTTGAAACCGGCCGGGCGGTCCCCCATCCTCGGGACGGTGACGACCCGAACCAGGACCGCCGCCGCGCCGCCCGACCACCGGGCGCGGCTGGCCGACCTCGCGGTGGTCCCGTCGCTCGCCGGAGCGCGCCGGGTGCCCGCCTCAGCCGACCTCGCGCGGCCGGTGTCGGGCATCGCGCTCGTCGACGCCGGCGGCCCCGAGGAGCCGGACGCCCTGCTCCTCTGCCCGGGCGCCCCGCCGGCCGATCTGCCCGCGGGCTGCGCCGGCGTCGTCTGCCGGATCGCGCCCGAGGCCGACCTCGGCGTTCCGGCCCTGGTGCTGGCGCCCGCGACGCCCTGGACGGCGGTGATCGCCGACCTGGCGGCCGGCCTGGTCGCCGGCGCCGGCCTGTCGGGGGCGATGGCGGCGCGCGCCGCGCTGCGCGGCCCGCTCGCCGACGGCGCGGGCTTCCCGGGGCTGGCCGCCGCCGCCCGCGCGGTCGTCGGCGCGCCGGTCGCGATCCTCGACGAGTACCTCGACCTGCGCGGCGCGGCCGGCCTGACCGAGGAGCTGGAGGGCGTGCTCGAGGCCGCCGTCGTCCGCGCCCGCGGACACGGCCCGGCCTCGGTGATCGGGCCCTTCATGGAGGAGGACATGCCCGGCCGCACCCGCGCCCTGGTGGCGAGCGCCGACGGCCCGATCGGGGTGCTGGTCGCCTGGCTCGGCGAGCCCCTCGCCCCCGCGGCCCAGGCCGCCCTCGACGAGCTCGCCGACGCGTGCGCGCTGGAGCGCGCGCGCGAGGAGGTGCGCACCGAGACCGAGTCGCGGCTGCGGGGGGACCTGATCGAGGAGCTGATGGCCGGGGAGATCGTGAGCCGCGAGTCGCTCGTGCGCCGCGCCCGCCACCTCGGCGCCGACCTGTCGCGCGGCGCGGTCGCCCTCCTCGGCAAGCTCCAGGACCCCCACACCGAGGGCCGGGTCATCACCGACCAGCGCCTGACGCGGCGCTTCCTCCAGCAGGCCCGCGCCGCGATGGACATGCACTGGCCGCGCGCCCTGGTCAACTGGAACGAGGGCCGGCTGCTGGCCCTGCTGCCACCGTCGGTGAGCGCCGCCGAGGAGGCGACCCGCGAGGAGGTCGAGGCCCAGGCGTTCACGCTCGGCAAGCGCCTGCTCGCCGCCACCCGCGAGACCGTCCCCGGGCTCGCGCTCACCCTGGCCCTGTCGCGCTTCACGCCCGAGCCCGAGCGCCTCGGCGCCGCCCTCGACGAGGCCCGCCTCGCGCTCGCCATCGGCGAGCGCCTCGGCCGCGTGGGCGAGGTCGTGACCTTCGAGGAGACCGGGACCTACAAGCTCCTCTTCCAGATCTTCGCCGACCGGCCCGAGGAGCTGAGCTCCTTCTACGACCAGACCCTCGCCCCGCTCGTGCGCTACGACGAGCAGTACCAGACCGAGCTGGTGGGGACGCTGTCGACCTACCTCGGCAACGACTGCAACCTCGCCGCCACCGCCAGCACCCTCTACACCCACCGCCACACGGTGCGCTACCGCCTCGACCGGATCGCCGAGCTCTCCGGGCTCGACATCGCCAAGACCGACGACCGCGAGAAGCTGTCGCTCGGTCTGAAGGCGATGCGGCTGCTGGGGCGGCGCGTCTCGACGGTCGCCGAGAAGCGCCCGCGGCGAGAGTCCTAGGCGACCGGCTTGCGCCGGGGCGCGCGCCGGACGGACCCCGGGCGCGGGCGTCGGCGGGCGCCCCCGGCGTACGCCGTTACGCCGGTCTCACCTCGAAGCCGTAGTCCGGGTCGGGCTCGGGCTCCTCGGCCAGGGTCCTGATGATCGTCTGCATGTCGCACAGCGGCGGCAGCTCGCGGCCCGACCCGGCCACCAGCCGGAGCATGTAGAGCTCCGGGTCCTCGGTGTAGGGCGGGTGCACCGCGCGCGGGGCGAGGGCCGGCAGCTCGCGGGCGAGGTCGGCCACCGAGATGGGGCCGCGCTCGTCCACCAGGCGGTAGACGACCTCGCGGGCGGGCAGCAGCTCCGGCGCCCCGTCGATGTGCTCCTGGACGCGCGGCCGCGCCGTGCTCACCAGCAGGTCCGCGGGCCCGTACTGGCCGTCCGGATCAAGCGACTTCTGCGCCTTGCGCGCCACGCTGCCCCCTTTCGACGGCCGGGACACTACCCCAGGCGGCCCGAAGGGCAGCGGCGATCGCGCGCGCGAGCGCGCCCGGGCGCCCGTCGCCGACCGGGCGGCCGTCCACCGCCACGACCGCGAGGGCGCCGGCCACGGCGTTGGTGAGGACGATCTCGGGCGCCGCGCGCCAGGCGGCCTCGTCGAGGGCCTCCTCGCGCGCGCCGACGGCGGCCAGGGCGATCGCCCGCGCCACCCCCGGCAGCAGCCCCCGCGCCGGCGCGGTGACGGGCCCGGCCTCGGTGGCGACGAAGACGTTCGCCAGCGCCGCCTCGCCCAGGCGGCCCTCGGCGTCGAGCAGCAGGGCGTGGCCGGCCCCCGCGCGCTCGGCGCGGCGCTGGGCGGCGCGGTGGCCCAGGTAGGAGAGCGTCTTGTGCTCGGCCGTCCGGTTCCCGGGCGACCACCCGCCCGGGATGGCCACGGCGGTCACCGCGGCGGGCTCGGGCGGCAGCGGGGGCTCGGGGACCACGTTGACCAGGAGGGTGGGGCGCGGGGTGGCGGTGAGGCGCACGCGCGCCGGGTCGGCCCCGGAGGCCGCGAGCGCCTCGTTGACCGCGGCCCGCATGGCCGCCCGAGGCGGCATCGGCGCCAGCCCGAGCGCGGCCGCCGAGGCCTCCAGGCGGTCGAGGTGGCGCTCCAGCAGCCCGACCCGGCCGCCCTCGGCCCGCATGGTCTCGAACAGCCCCTCGCCCCAGCGCGCCCCCGGGTCGTCGATCGAGAGGGCGGCGCGCTCGGGCGGGACCAGGGCTCCGT
The DNA here is from genome assembly GCA_963808825.1 of Miltoncostaeaceae bacterium. Lineage (GTDB taxonomy): Bacteria > Actinomycetota > Thermoleophilia > Miltoncostaeales > Miltoncostaeaceae > DATAGF01. The sequence continues at coordinate 259,160 of CAWEGW010000013.1, forward strand.
CGAGCCAGACGGCCCGCCCGGGCGCGGCGGTCACGCTCCGATCGCCGCCAGGAAGGGCGCGGCCTTGGCCCACGCCTCGGCCCGCTCGGCCTCGGGGTCCGAGTCCCACACCACGGCGCCGCCGCACCAGTAGCGGGCCTCGCCCCCCGTCACCCAGGCGGTGCGGATGGCCACGCTGGCCTCCAGCGACCCGTCGGCGCCGAGCGCGACCACGCTCCCGTAGGCCGGACCGCGCCCCACCGGCTCGAGGTCGCGGATGACCTCCATCGCGCGCACCTTGGGGCATCCGGTGACCGACCCGCCGGGGAAGACCGCCCGCAGCAGGTCGGCGGGCGTCGCGTCGTCGCGCAGGTCGGCGACGACCTCGCTCACGAGGTGCTCCACGTAGGGCGTCGGGAGGGCGTCGAAGAGGCGCGCCACCCGCACCCCGCCCGGACGCGCGACCCTGCCGAGGTCGTTGCGCACCAGGTCGACGATCATCACGTGCTCGGCCCGGTCCTTCGCGCTGGCCGCCAGCTCGGCGGTCATCCCGAGCGGGGCCGTGCCCTTGATCGGCGCGCTCCGCGCGACGCCGTCGCGCAGGCTCACGAGCAGCTCGGGCGACGCCGAGGCCACGGCGCCCTCGGGCAGACCGAGGAAGGCGCGGCGCGCCGCCGGGCCGGCCGCGGCCCAGAGGCGCCGGGCCAGGGCGAGCGGCGGCTCGTCCCAGGCCGCCGTGAGCCGCTGGGCGAGGTTGACCTGGTAGCAGTCGCCCGCCCGGATGAGCTCCCGCGCGGCCTCGACCGCCTCGCGGTAGGCGTCGCCGGGCAGCGAGGTGATCACCGGCCGCGGGGCCGGCGCCGCGGGCGGGGCGAGGGGCCGCGCGTCGGCGAGCGCGTCGGCGAGCTCGTCGGCCTCGGCGTCGCCGGCCACCGAGGCGACCAGGGCGCGGCCGTCGTCGTCGATCAGCGCGACCGTCTCGTAGCGGGCGAGCGAGGCCACCGGGGGGCCGCCGGGATCGGGCCGCGGCTCGGGCAGCCGCTCGATCGTCCCGCCGAGGTCGTACGAGAGGAGCCCGATCCAGCCGCCGGCCATCGGCACGGGCGCGGCCCGGCGCTCGGAGGACCGCAGGGCCTCCCAGGCGTCTGGGCCGCTCACGGCCTCGGCCGGGTCGGCCGCGACCACCGTCACGCCGTTGTGGCGCACCAGGGCCGGCCGGTCACGGGCGGCGAGCGCGGCGAGCGCCGCGACCGGGTTGACCGGCCCGGCGAGGCCCCGCAGGGCGACCCGGTCGGCGTGTGTGAGAATGCCCGCCGAGACGTCCCCGGCCGAAGGAGTCGCTCCGTGCCGCACGCGACCCAAGCTAGCAAGGCGCCATGAGGCAGACGATCGCGTTCCAGGCGACCGGCTTCGACTGCTCGCCGGTGCAGGTGGAGGTGGAGGACGGCGCCGAGCCGCCGGAGGAGGCGGTGCTGCCGGTCGCCCTGCTCGCGTTCGAGAGCGGCCCCAACGTCGTGCTCACGCTGCCCCTGGCGGCGAGCGACGCCGAGAACATGATGAACGCGTTCACCCAGGCCGAGCCGCACCGCCAGGACGTGCCCGACGCGGGCAATTGGCAGCCGCAGCCGGCCGGGCTGCCCGAGGGCCTCTTCTGGGCCCTCCAGCCGAGCGTGGTCGGCGTCTCGGTCACGCCGCCCCAGCAGACGCCCGACGGCCTCGTGCCCCACTGGACCCTGGCCTTCGACGACGAGGACGGGAGCCAGGTCCAGATCGCCGTCAGCGACCCGATGTGCGTCCAGATCGTGCGCTCCCTGGCCGACGTCGCCCACGGCCAGCTCGGGGCCGGCGAGGCAAACGAGGAATAGCCGCCGGGTTTCTGTTATTTTCCCCCCGCTCGCGGACGTCGACGCGGTGGGGGACATGAGCGCGACCGATTGGAGAGAGCGGCTCCTCGACAGGATGCCGCCGGACCTGGCCGAGGAGATCGACATCTTCGAGGGCCAGATGGAGCTGCGCCGACGGGGCGAGGTGGAGGATCGCGTCTTCGCCGAGACGCGCCTGCGCCGGGGCGTCTACGGCCAGCGCTACGACAACGGCCAGCGCCACGACGGCGTCGCCACGCAGCGCCTCGAGTTCCCCGCGGGCGAGCTGACCAAGGGCCCGGAGACCCTCTGGGACGCCCCGGGGATGCAGCGCATCAAGATCCCCTTCGGCGGCATCACGCCCGAGCAGCTGGACGTCCTGGCCGAGCTGGCCGAGGAGTACTCGGACGGCATCCTGCACATCACCACCCGGCAGGACATCCAGCTCCACTTCGTCCACATCGACGACACGCCGACCATCATCCGCCGCCTGGCCGCGGTGGGCATCACCACGCGCGAGGCGTGCGGCAACTCCGTGCGCAACGTCACCGCCTGCCCGCTGGCCGGCGTGTGCCACACCGAGACCTTCGACGTGACGCCCTACGCGGCCGCGCTCTTCTTCCTGCTGGGCCACCCCGACACCCAGGACTTCGGCCGCAAGTTCAAGATCGCCTTCTCCGGCTGCGCCGGCGAGGCCTGCGGCCTGGTGATGATGCACGACCTCGGCGCCATCGCCCGCTCGACCGTGGTCGACGGGGTCGAGCGGCGCTGCTTCGAGCTCTACGTCGGCGGCGGCCTCGGCACGGTGCCGCACCAGGCCAAGCTGCTCTACGAGGTCCACCCGGACGAGGAGCTGCTGCCGGCGGTCCAGCGATCGCCCGCGTCTTCGCCCGGCTGGGCGAGAAGAAGAACCGCAACCGCGCGCGCATCAAGTTCCTGGTCGCCAAGCTCGGCATCGACGAGTTCCAGCGGCTGGTCGAGGAGGAGCGCGCCACCCTGCCGCACGACGACCGCTGGACCTCCTACCTGCCCCACATCGACGACTTCACGGAGACGCCCGTGCGGGAGTCGGTCCCGGTCTCGAGCAACGGGGCGGGCCACCCCGAGGGCTACGACGAGTGGGCGCAGACCAACGTCTACCGCCAGCGCCAGCCGGGCTACGCCGTGGCCACGGTCACGCTGCCGCTCGGCGACCTCACCTCCGAGCAGATGCGCAGGCTCGCCGACATCGCCCGCCGCTACGTCGGCGACACCGTGCGCACGACGGTCGAGCAGAACATCGTCCTGCGCTGGGTGGCGGAGGGCGACCTGCCGGACCTCTACGCGGAGCTCAAGGCCATCGGCCTGGCCGAGCCCGGCGCCGGCACGATCGTCGACGTCACGGCCTGCCCGGGCACCGACACCTGCAAGCTCGGCATCGCCTCCTCGCGCGGCCTCGCCGGCGAGCTGCGCACGCGCCTGGCGGCGCGCCAGTTCGAGCTCGACGAGGCCGTCCGCGACCTGCGCATCAAGGTCACCGGCTGCTTCAACTCCTGCGGCCAGCACCACGTCGCCGACATCGGCTTCTACGGCAACAGCCGCAACGTCGGCGGCGTCACCGTCCCGCACTTCCAGGTGATGCTGGGCGGGCAGTGGCGCGAGAACGCCGGCTCCTACGGCCTGGCGATCGGCGCGGTCCCGTCGAAGCGGATCCCCGAGGTGGTCGACGTCATCACGACCCGCTACGTCGCCGAGCGGGAGGCGGACGAGACCTTCCAGGACTTCATCGCCCGCATCGGCAAGAAGGAGCTCAAGGCGATGGTGGACGAGCTCACGACGGTGCCGCCGCACGACGAGGACCCCGGCTACTACACCGACTGGGGCGACCCGCGGGTCTTCACGATGGGCGACATGGGCATCGGCGAGTGCGCCGGCGAGGTCATCTCCAAGACCGAGCTCGAGCTGACCCAGGCCGAGAGCATCGCCTTCGACGCCCAGGTGGCCCTCGAGGAGGGCGACCTCGCGCGCGCCGACGAGCGCGCCTACGCCGCGATGGTCGCGGGCGCCCGCGCCCTGGTGCGGACCGAGAACCCCAACGTCCCCGACGACTCGGACGCGATCGTGGGCGAGTTCCGGGAGCGCTTCTACGACACCGAGCGCTTCTTCGACCGCTTCGCCAAGGGCCGCTTCGCCCGCCCGCTCTTCGACCGCCACGCCGCCGCCCCCGACGCGCACGAGGAGGAGGCCACCCGCGTGCTGGTCGAGGAGGCTCAGCTCTTCATCGACGCGGTCCACGCCTTCGAGATCCGCGAGGCCGGCGCGCAGTCGGCCCTCGTCTGAGGCGCCGCCGATGACGACCGCGGCGGGCACCGAGATCGTCCGCATCGGCGTCAAGCTCTACGCCGAGGACCCGGAGGCCATCGATCTCCCGGCGTTCATCCCGCTCTTCCACGGGTGGATCCAGGAGCGCTCCCTGGACGGCGTCCCGATCGACGTCGCCGACTACGCGCACGTCCCCGACGGCCCCGGCGTGATGCTGATCGGCCACGAGGCCGATCGCTCGCTCGACCTGGGCGAGGGGCGTCCAGGAGCCCTCTATCAGCGCAAGCGGGACGGCGAGGGGACGCTCGAGGACCGGGTGGCCGCGGCCATCGAGGCCGCCGACCGGCTCGCCGACGCCATCGAGGACGAGCCGGCCGCCGGGGGCGTGCGCTTCGGCCGCGACGAGCTCCTCATCCGGGTCACCGACCGGCTCACCGCCCCCAACGACGACGCCACCCTCGACGCCCTGCGCCCGGCGATCGAGGCCGCGCTCGCCCGGACCCGCCCCGGGCGGGCCGCGTCGATCGAGCGCGTGACCGAGGACCCCCGGGGGCCCCTCCGGGCCCGGGTGCAGCTCAGCTAGATCCCCCACCCGGGGCCCGCGCGCCTGCGCCGGGCGCGGGCCCGCGGACGGGCTCATACGGGTCCGCGCTCGCCGGCCGGGCCGGCGAGGAGCAGCCCCTGCCTCTCGAGACGGCGGGCCTCCGAGTCGGCGCGGAGCCGCTCGAAGAAGCGCTCGCGCGCGAACCGGTACGCGTCGAAGCTCTGCGCGGGGTTCACCGCGTCCGGGCCCTGCGGGCCCTCGTACGGGATCTCGTCGCGCTGGGACACTGTTCCTCCCTGTTTCGCAACCGTGTGCCCCGACTCTCTGACGACGCGCGGGGACGGCGCAATCAGGGATTTCCCTAGTCCTGGCGACCGTCCGCCATCCGGCGCGCGAGCTCGGCGCGGGAGCGCACGCCGAGCTTCGCGTAGACCTTGGAGAGGTGGTACTCGACGGTCTTGGCGCTGATGAGGAGGGCGGTCGCCGCCTCCTTGTTGGTCGCCCCGCCGGCGACCGTCAGGGCCACCTGCAGCTCCTGGGGCGTCAGCGGCTCGCTCGACGACGGCGGCGGCCGGCGCGGCCGGGCGCCGGTCGCGCGCAGCTCGCGGCGGGCCTTCTCGGCCCACGGCGCGGCGCCGAGGGCCTCGAACGTCTGCAGCGCAGCCATCAGCGGCACCCGCGCCTCGCGCGCCCGCCGGGCGCGCCGCCGCCGCTCGCCCTGGCACAGCTCGGTGCGCGCGCGCTCGAAGGGGGTGGGCGTGCGGGCATGCCACGCCAGCGCCTCGGCGAAGTGGTCCTCGAACGCGTCGTCGTCCGCGAGGAGGCCCCGGCACCGTGCGGCGGCCGCAGCGGGCCACGGGCTGCCGCTGCGCTCGGCGCGGGCGGCGAACGTCGCCAGCGCCTCGCCGGCCTCCCCGACCCGGCCGAGGCGGATCAGGGCCTCGATGAGGTCCTGCTCGTAGACGTTGACGAGAGGGTGGGCGCCGCCGGTCTCCCGATGGAGGCGGTTGACGGCCATCAGGTGATGGACGGCCTCGTCCAGGTCGCCCATGCTGAGGGCGAGGAAGCCGAGCGCCTGGCTCGAGTAGATGCGCAGGGCCTCCGCCTCGCTCGGCCCCTTCAGGGAGAGCATGCCGGCCGTCTGGGCGCGGCAGCCGGCCGACCGCCCCTGAACGGCGTCGATCAGCGCCAGCAGCCATCGGGCCAGACCGGCGTTCGAGTGCTGCCCGGTGTCCTCGCTGAGCGAGACGGCCTCCGACGCGTCGGCGGCGGCCTCGGCCAGCCGGCCCAGCCTCCTTCGGACCTCGCCGCGCGTGTAGAGGGGAAGGGGCAGCAGGGAGGGGGTGCTGCGCTCCCGGGCCACCTTCGACCAGCGCGTCGAGCTTGGCCTCCGCCTCCGCATAGCGCTCCATCAACATCCAGCACTGCGGCTGCCCGACGACCACCATCAGGCTCGCCGGATCGCCGGACGCGGCGAGGAGCGCGACCGACTCCGGCGGGGGATCGCGCGGGTCGCCGCTGAAGGTGTGCACGACGACGCGGAGGCCACGCCCGTCACCGCCCGGACCTCGGGAGGAGCACCGTCCGCGAGCGCCACCGCCCTGTCGGCGAGAGCCGCCCCGCGCCTCAGGTCGGAGCGCATCGACGCGGGGATCATCGCCTGCACGAGCAGCCCGGCCGCCGCGTGCGGCGCGACGGGCGCGGCGCGATCCGGCCGCCGCCGCGAGCATCTCGATCGCTAGCCGAGCCGAGCCGCTGAAGGTCTCGACGAAGCCGCGGCCCGGCCATCGCCTCCAGCACCTGGGCTGGGTCGCCATGGAGGGCGATGACCTCGTCGAAGAGCTTCCCCGCGCGCCCGAAGTCGCCCGCGGCGAGCGCGCTCGTGCCCGCCTGAAGGAGCCGCCGCCCGCGGGGGGCCGCCTCCGGCGTGAGCCGCGCCGCCGTCTCGAAGGCCTCGCACGCCGCCGCGTGGCCGTTGCGCGCCATCGCGCGCCCCCCGCGGCGTCCGAGGCTCGTCCGCGACGCGCTCGTCGGGACCGGTCGCGGCCAGGGCGAGGTGCCAGGCGCGCCGGTCGAGGGCGCCTCGCCGATCGCCGCCGCCGCCGTGGCGTGAGCGCGGTGCGCCGAGCGGCGCTCGGCGGCCCCGGCGGCCTGGTACACCGCCGCTCGCACGAGCGGATGCGAGAAGACGATCCTGGCCGGGCCGATCGCGACCACCGCCGGCGCGCTCGGCGGGCTCCAGGTCGGCGATCGCCAGCCCCTCGGCGGCGAGCGGCCGCGGCGAGGAAGCCCATCGTGCCGTCGTCGGCGCTCGCGACGACGAGCGCCCGGCGGCTGGCCTCGGGCAGGCCGAGGACGGGTCGCGAGGAGCGCCTCCTGCAGGTACGGCCCGACGGGCAGCGGATCGGGGAGGGGGTCGGTCCCCGCGAGCTGCGACGGCGACAGGGCCGTCGCCAGCTCGACGAGGGCGAGCGGATTGCCTCGCGCGCCCCGGACCAGGGCGGCGAGCACGTCCGGCGCCGGGCTGCGCCGACGCGTGCTCGGCGATCAGGGCGGCGGCGTCCGCGCCGTCGAGTCCCTCCAGACGCAGGCGCGCCAGCCGGCGAGGCGTCCACGCGCGCGCTGATGCCGTCCCGGGCGGCCATGAGGATCGCCATCCCCTCGGCCCCCAGCCGGCGTGCGGCGAACTGCACCGCGTCGAGCGACTCGGCGTCGAGCCAGTGGGCGTCATCGAGGATGCAGAGCAGCGGCCCTGCCTCCGCCTCGGCGGCAAGCAGGGTCAGGGTGGCCGCGTAGGCGGTGAAGCGGTCGCCCGGGGAGGGTGGCCCGAGCGCCAGCGCTCCGCGCAGCGCCACGGCCTGGGCCTCGGGCAGCTCGTCCATTCGACCGAGGATGGGGGTCAGGAGGTCCGCGAGGCCGGCGAAGGCGAGATGCGACTCGCCCTCGGCGCCCGTCGCCTCCAGCACCAGCGCCCCCTCGGCGACCGCCCGCGCGTGTGCCAGGAGGGCCGTCTTGCCGATCCCCGGCTCCCCGGAGACCAGCAGCGACCCGCTCACGCCACCCCTGGCGTCGCTCACGAGCGACTCGACGAGGGAGATCTCCCTCGCGCGTCCCAGCATCGCGGCGACTCTACGTCGGCGGCGCGCGCGAGGCCATCGCGGTCGGCGCCCCTCCTGGGCAGCCGTGCGCACATCCCCCGGCCGGGGGGCCACGAATCTCACCATCCGCGCCCACCCCGGAAGGGACCACGGACCGGCTATGCGGCGACCGGCTCCGCGGCGTGCTCGAGGCTGCGGACGGCGCTCACGAGCTCGTTGGGGCGCTCGACGGCGATGTTGTGCCCCGAGTGGAGCACCTGGAAGCGCGCGTTCTGCATCCAGGCCGACAGCTCGCGCTGCACCTCGGCGGGCACGGCGCGGTCGGCGTCGCCCGCGAGGACGATCACCGGGACCTCGACCTGGGCGAGCGCGCCGCGCACGTCCGGGCGGGTGCCCATGGCCTCGGCGGCCAGCGCCACGCCCTCCGCGCCGCGCTGCTCGCGCAGGGCGCGGGCGGCCCGGCTCCAGCGGTCCTGGCCCTCGGCGTCCTCGCCGCGCGGGCTCGCTCCCGAGACGACCAGGCCGGCGAGCAGGCCGGGGTGGCCGAGCGCCACCGCCAGCCCCGCGGCGGCCCCGAGGCCCACGCCCACCAGGATGGCGCCGCCGCCCTCGGCCGCGGTGAGGCGGGCGACGTCGGAGGCGAAGTCGTCGATGCTCCAGGGGCCGTGAGGCGTCGGCGAATCCCCGTGCCCGCGGAGGTCTGGTGCGATGATGCGGTACGTGCCGGCGAGCTCGCCGAGCGCGTCGATCATGCTCTCGCCCGTCTGCCCCAGGTCGTGCAGCGCCACCAGCGGGGGGCCGTCACCGGCCCGGTGGACGGCGAGCTCGATGGCGGGGGGAAGCGAAGGCATCGTGGCGCTCCTGACAACCACTGTGATACAGGTTTGCTGGTGAGATTACGCCCGCTCAGGGGTTCCGTCAAACGATGACAGGCCCGTCCAGCTTCCCCGCGTCAACCGGTCGGCCCGCGCTCGACCTGTGCAATACCCGGCTGGGCGGGAAAGATCTCCTGGAGGGTCCGGCGAGCCTCGAGACATGGTTCGTCGCGGCCGGTCTCGCCGATCATGCCCCTCGGGTGACGCGGCGTGAACTGGAGGCCGCGCGGGTGTTGCGCGACGGTATCCGGCGGGCTCTCCTGGAGGAGGACGCGCGGGCGCTGGCGGGCCTCGCCGAGGACTGGCTCGACCGCGCCCCGGGATGCCTCAAGGTGGAGGTCACCACCCTGCAGCCGCGCTTCGCGCCCGCCGCCGGCACCTCGTGCTGCCTGCTCGTCGAAGCGGTGCTCGACGCCCTCGACCTCGCGCGCGAGGCGCCCGGGCGCGTGCGCGAGTGCGCCGACGAGCGCTGCCCGGTCCTCTTCCTCGACACCAGCCGCAACGGCAGCCGCCGCTGGTGCTCGATGGAGCGCTGCGGCGCGCGCGCGAAGGCGCAGGCGTACTACCGGCGTCACCGGGCCGTCTCGTAGACTCGCGCCTCCGCGGAGGCCGACCGGGGGCGCCGGTGAGGATCCTGTACGGCGTGGTGGGGGAGGGGATGGGCCACGCCACCCGGTCGCGCGTGGTGATCGAGCACCTCCTCGCCCGCGGCCACGAGGTGCGCGTCGTGGCCTCGGGCCGGGCGGCCGCGTACCTCGCCGAGCGGGAGGCGCCCGTGGGCGAGATCTGGGGCCTCACCATGGCCTACAGCGACAACGAGGTGCGCCGCTGGCAGACGCTCGCGCGCAACCTGCAGGGGGCGGTCTCGGGCTGGCCGCGGAACGTGCGCGAGCTCTTCCGCATCGGCGAGGAGTTCGCCCCCGACGTGGTCGTGAGCGACTTCGAGAGCCTCGCCTGGCTGTTCGGGCGCCGCCACCGCCTCCCGGTGATCAGCGTGGACAACATCCAGATGATCGACCGCTGCCGCCATGACGAATTCATCACCGCCGGCCACGAGACCGACTTCGAGCTCGCCCGGGCGCTCGTGCGCTGGAAGCTCCCCGGCTGCCGCCACTACGTCGTGACGACCTTCTTCGAGCCGCCGGTGCGCAAGCCGCGCACGACGCTCGTCCCCTCGCTCCTGCGCCCCGAGATCCTCGCCGCCGCCGCCACCCCCGCCGAGCAGGGCGAGCACCTGCTCGTCTACCAGACCGCCGAGGGCAACGAAGGGCTCCCCGCGGCGCTGGCCGCGACCGGCTTCGAGTGCCGCGTCTACGGCTTCCGCCGCGACCTGACCGCGGACGTGCGCGAGGGGCGCCTGGTCTACCGGCCGTTCGACGAGCTCGGCTTCATCGACGACCTCCGGACCGCCCGCGGGGTGGTCACGGGCGGGGGCTACACCCTGCTGTCCGAGTGCGTCTACCTCGGCGTGCCGGCGCTCTCGGTGCCGCTCGAGGGCCAGTTCGAGCAGGTGCTCAACGCGCGCTACCTCGAGCGGCTGGGCTACGGGATGCACGCGCCCCACGCCACGGCGGCCGCGATCGCGGCCTTCGCCGAGCGCCTCCCGGACCACCGCGCGGCCCTCGCCGGGGCCGAGCGGCCGGGCAACGAGGCGGCGCTCGCGGTCGTCGACGAGCAGCTGGCCGTGGCGGTCCCGTGAACGAGGCGGTCCGCGTCGGCGTCCTCTGCGCGCTCGCGCTCTGGTTCGCGCTGATCGAGATCGAGATCGAGGGCGCCCACGGCTGGGCGCTGCGGCTGCCGACGTGGTTCCGCACCCGCGGCCCGGCGGGGCGGCTCTACGGGGCGATCAGCGGCGGCAAGCCGCTCACCGGCTACCACCTCTTCATGGCGAGCCTGCCGCTGGTGATCCTGCACCTGCCCTTCGGCTACGGCGCCGACTGGTCGGCCGCGGCCGAGGTCATGGTGCTCGCCACCTACATGGCCTTCGCCATCGGCTGGGACTACCTCTGGTTCATCCTCAACCCGGCCTACGGCCTGCGCGGGTTCCGGCGCGGGCGCGTGTGGTGGTACGCGGGCCCCTGGATCGGCCCGCTGCCCTACGAGTACTACGCCGCGGTGGCCGGCTCGTTCGCGGTGGCGCTGATCGCGTGGCCGATCGGGGGCGGCGCGGACACGCTGGCCCAGCAGGGGCGCCTCGTCGGCGGGCTCGCGCTGCTCTGCCTCGCCGCGATGGCGCTCGCGCCCGCCTACCGGCGCTGGTACCGCTGGATGCGCCGGCCGGGGGCCGATGAGCACGACGCCGTCGCCGCCGCGGCCGAGCGCGAGCCGTGAGAGGATCGCGGCGATGCCCGACGGCGAGACCGGCAACCTGCTGTTCACCGGCGCGGCGATCACCGGCGCCGGCGCCGTGCTCGGGCTGCTGGTCGGCGCGCTGGCCGGCGGCGACGGAGGCCTGTGGGCCTTCGTCGGCATGGGCGCCGGGGCGGTGATCGCGATCGCGGTGCTCTCGGTGAGGGCCTTCCGCACCCTCTGAGCGCCTCAGTCGGTGCGGGCCACCTCGCCGACCTGCTCGTGCTCCATGTCGGCGGAGACGCGCTCGTAGAGGTCGACGCCCAGCTCGCGCTGGACGAGCCACAGCGCGAGGTCGATCCCCGAGGTCACGCCGCCGGCCGTGACGATGTCGCCGTCGTCGACCACGCGGGCGTCGATCACCCGGGCGCCCGCGGCCCCGAGCTCGTCGAGCGAGTCGCGGTGGGTCACGGCCGCGCGGCCGTCGAGGATCCCCGCCGCGGCCAGCAGCATCGCCCCGGTGCAGACCGACGCCACGATCGCCCCGCGGGCGTGGGCGGCCGCGAGGGCCCGCGTCAGATCCCCCCGCTCGGCCTCGGCCCAGGCGCCGCGGGCGCCCCGGTCGCTCCAGCCCCCGCCCGGCACCACGACCAGGTCGGCCTCGTCGTCGAGGACCCCGTGCGGGCGGACCGTCGTGCCGTGGCCGCCGGTGACCTCGTCGCGGGGATCGACGGTGACCAGGCGCACCTCGACCGGCCCGCCGAAGCGGCGCGCCAGGGCGAGCACCTCGTAGGGGCCGAGGGCATCGAGCTCGTCGAAGCCGTCGAAGAGGACGACGTCGGCCTTCACGCGCCCAGCCGCCGGGCGAGGAAGGGTCCGACGGCCGCGGCGAACTCCTCGGGCCGCTCGAGCGCGGACAGGTGCCCGGCGCCCGGGATCACGACGAGCTCGGCGTCGGGCAGGCCCGCGACGAGCGCCTCGGAGAAGGGCAGCGGCGTCAGCGCGTCCTCCGCGCCGACGATCACCAGCGCCGGCACCGCCATGCCGGGGAGGTCGGGCCGCCGGTCGGCCCTCCCCGCGAGGGCCTCGAGCGCTCGCGCAACCGCCTCCGGGTCCTGGCGGTCGGCGATGGCGCGCGCGGCCTCGCGGGCCGCGTCGTCGCCCGGGGCGACCAGGCGCGGGACGAAGTCGTCGAAGAAGGGCGCCGTCCCGCGCTCGCGGACCAGGGCGGCGGACCGGAGGCGCCCCTGCGCGGCCTCCGCGGTGTCGGCCTCGGCGCGCGTGTCGGCCAGCACCAGGGCCGCGACCCGGGCCGGGTGGCGCGCCGCGAGCGACAGGGCCGCGTACCCGCCGAGCGAGAGCCCGCAGACCGCGGCGCGGCCCCCGCGCATGCCCGCGATGCGGTCGGCCACGAGGTCGGCGAAGCCGTCCACCGACGGCGACGCGACCGCCGGGGCGGCCCCGAGCCCCGGGAACTCGAGGGTCACGACCTCCCGCTCGGCCGCCAGCAGGGGCGCGACCGGCGCCCAGCACGAGGCGTCGAGCGGGAACGGGTGGAGCAGGACCAGGGGGGTCGGCTCGGCCACCGCCGGACCCTAGCGGCGCGACGCCGCGGGCGGACGCGGGGACCGGCGGGGCGCTACCGTGTGCCGCGTGAGCACACGCGCCGCGCCCGCCCCGGGTCAGGAGCGTCGTCGGCAGGCCGGCCTGGGAGGCCTCGTGCCGACGGGCGCGGTCGCCCGGGCGGGCGACACGCTGGTGGTCGCGCTGGTGGTCGAGGTCCACCCCGAGGGCGCCGTGCTGCCCCTCCTGGTGCTCAGCGACGCCCCGGGCCTGCTGGGCTGGGACCCGGCCCAGGGGCTCGCCGTGCGCGACGACGCCGGCCGGGAGTACGAGGTCGGCGCGCTGGCCCAGCAGGCGGGCCTCGGCGCGCTGCAGACGGCGGCCTGGATCGAGCCGGCGCCCCCGCCCGACGCCCGCGCCCTGCTCCTGGAGGTCACCGGCCTCACCCGCACGGCGGTGGCCCGCGGCGGCGGCGGCGTGGAGCGGCCGCTGTCCGGGGAGTCGTGGGCGCTCGAGGTCGATCTCGTCCCGGGCCGCACGGCTGTCGAGCCGCCGCCCGAGCCGGAGGGCGCGCCGCCCGAGGGCGGCCCGGCCGGCGTGCCGGCGCGCACCTTCGGCGGGTTCCGCGACCTCGTGCCGATCGGGCAGGCGCGGATGGCCGAGGGCGCCGCGGTCTGCCTCTGGGCCCTCGAGCGCTACGACGACCGCGCGGTGCTCAGCTTCGGCACGCTCGCCGACGAGCCGCTGCGGGTGGCGCCGGTCACTCCGGGGGCGGGGATCGTCGAGGTCTGGGACGACCGCGGCCGCCGCTACGGCGTCGCGCCGATCCACGGCGCCGCCCGGCCCGGCTGGAGCGAGACGAGTCTCGAGATCGTCCCGGCCATCGACCCGGAGGCCCGGGCGATCGCGGTGCGGCTCGCCGCCCTGCCCTGCGAGGGGCCGCCGCCCCGCGGCGGAGACGCCCTGGCCGGGCCCTTCAGCTTCGGCGTCGCCGTGCCGCCGCCCGCGTGACCTCTGCGGGGGCCGCCGGCCCGGCCTGGGTGGTGGTGCCGACATACGACGAGGCCGAGAACGTCCAGCCGCTGGTCCGCGCCGTGCTCGCCGAGCTCGACCGGGCGGGGATCGAGGCGAGGGTGCTGGTGGTCGACGACGGCTCGCCGGACGGCACCGCCGACCTGGCCGAGGCCGTCGCGCGCGACGACCCGCGGGTCGCCGTCCTGCGCCGGAACCGCAAGCGGGGGATCGGGCCCGCCTACCGCGCCGGCTTCCGCCGGGCGCTCGACGAGGGCGCGGCGCTGGTCGTCGAGATGGACTGCGACTTCTCCCACGACCCCGCCGCCCTCCCCGGCCTGATCCGCGCCGCGGCCGGCGCCGACCTGGTGCTCGGCTCGCGCTACGTGCCCGGGGGCGGCGTCGCGCGCTGGGGGCCGCTGCGGCGGGCGATCAGCCGCGGCGGCTGCCTGTACGCGCAGCTCATCCTGGGCGTTCCGGTGCGCGACCTGACCGGCGGCTTCAAGTGCTTCCGCCGCGAGGTGCTCGAGGCGATCCCGCTCGAGGAGGTGACCGCCGCCGGCTACGGCTTCCAGGTGGAGATGACCTACCGGGCGCTGCTCGGCGGCTTCAGGGTCGTCGAGCTGCCGATCACCTTCACCGAGCGCGCCCGCGGGACCTCCAAGATGAACGGCCGGATCGTCTGGGAGGCGGCCGTGCTGGTCCCGCGCCTGCGGCGGCTACGCCGCCAGCGCCGGGTCGAGCGCCGGGGACGGCGTAGGCGCGGCGCAGCTCGTCGAGGGGGACGCCGGTCGCGCCCCAGAAGTCCCACGCGGGGTCGAGTAGGTCGGCCGTGATCGCGGTGCCGCGGTCCCAGGCCGTCCAGAAGCGGCGCGGCTCGTAGGCGCCGCGGAAGCTCCCGGCCACGTCGGTGATCTTGATGCCGAGGTGCCAGCTGAAGAGCACCGGGATCACCTCGGCCGTCATGGGGTGGTCGGGGTGCATGGCGCCGATGAAGGTCTAACAATTGAATGTTCTTGCGCAGCATGCAGGCGGTGGCGGCGTCGAGCTCGCCGTGCGCCGCCTCGGTGAGGACGCCCACGTAGTCCTCGTGCAGGGCGAGGGCCGCCGCGTAGTCCTGCACCAGGTCGACCTTGGCGGCGTCCAGGACGCCGTCCACCAGCGCCATCACCGCGAGCACCCGGCCCGCCGTCGCGGCCGCCTCCGCGTCCGGGAGGGCCGCGGCGAGCTCCTGGGGCGAGCGCGGGCGGAGCTCGTCGAGCACGACGCCCTCGGGGAGCTCGAACAGCACCCGCCCGGCGGCGAGGTCGTCGCGCTCGGCGCGCAGCCGGTCGCGCTCGGCGGCCACACCCCTACGTGGCCTGGGTGCTGCCCCGTGGCGCCTGCTCGCCCCGCGCCCGGAAGACGGCGATCACCGCGACGACCAGGAATCCGATCGCAGCGGCCCGCGGCGCGAAGGCGGCCAGGACGATGATGGCCCCGTAGAAGACCAGGCCGGGCGTCGACGCGCGCAGGATGGCCTGCGCCTCGTCCTCGGTCACGTCGGGCTTGAGCAGGGCGCGGTGGTTGACCACGTAGCGCCACATGGCGTTGATCAGCACGGAGATGGCCAGCAGGTTGGCTCCGTAGAACAGGGCCGCCGCGCGCTCGGAGTCCGCGCTCGTGATCGCCTCGGCCACGAGGTGGGTCGGGAAGGGCAGGAACGCCACGAACATCAGCAGCGCGAGGTTGATCCGCATCACGCCAGCGTCGGCGAAGGCCAGGCGGCGGAGGATCCCGTGGTGGGCCAGCCAGATGCCCCCGATGGTCACGAAGCTCGTGGCGTAGGCCAGGTACGACGGCCACTGGTCGGCGATGCCGCGCCACAGGTCGCCGATCTGCGAGGCGGGCACCGCGATCTCAAGCACGAGCAGGGTGGCCGCGATGCTGAAGATGCCGTCGCTGAAGGCCTCCAGGCGGCTCGTTCCCCAGCGGTCGCCCATTTGGGTGACCCATTCGGCACGCCTTGGCGCCTTCCTCCGCAGCCTGCTCGGCGTCGCGGGGGCTTCTCAGGGCGCGGCGGCGAGCTGCTCGCTCGACGGTCACTCTCCCCCGTGCGCCCGCCGGTAGAGCCGGTGCAGGAAGGCCGAGCGTCTTCCTCGGGCCGGGCGGCTTCGGTGCCCCGGGCCCCCTGATCGACGCTCGGCTTCGACCGGGCCCCGGGTGCGCCCGCACCCGGGATACCGGCCGACTCGTGCCCGGGCTCGATCGACCCGAGCAGGTTCGCGCGGCGGTGCGCGTCGCGGGCCTCGTCGTGCCCGTGCGGGCGGGGGCTCACGCGCTCGCCTCCATCGCGGCCCCGGCGCTGCTCGGCCCGCCGCTCGTGCTCGGTCGCGCCGCTTCGGCCTCGAGGTCGCCTCGGCGAAGCGCCGATCGGCGTCGAAGGCGAGCGCCTTGCGGGCCTCGACCTCGCGCTCGACCTCGACGAGTTCGTCGGCGAGGGCGGGCTCGCTCGGCTTCGGGGCGGGCTTCCCGGCGGCGTAGGCGGCGGCGAGGGCCTGGGCGTCGGCCTGGGGGGCCAGCCGGTGGCGCTCGGCGAGGTCGCGCCGGATCACTGCGGCGAGCCTATCCGGCCCTGAGCGCCGCCTCGGGGTCCTGCGGGTCGAGCCGGTGGACCTCCGCCCAGGCCCGGCGGGCCTCGGGGCCCTCGCCGAGGAAGATCGCCAGCGCGCGCCAGGCCTCCGGGTTGTCGGGCTGCAGCTCGGTCGCCGCCCGGTAGGCGCCGAGGGCCCGCGCCGGCTGCCCGAGGTCGGTGTAGGCGGCGCCGCGCGTCAGCAGCGGCGCGAGCGCGAGCGGGTTGACCTCCCGCGCGTCGGCCGCGCGCGCCAGGGCGAGCTCGGGCTCGTGCCGCGCGAGCGCGTCCTCGGCCTGGCCCGCGGCCCGGGCCGACCACCAGGGCAGGGCCGCGCTCGCGACCGCCAGCGTCGCCGCCCCCGCGAGCGCGCCCGCGGCGAGGCCGCCGGGGCGCGCGGGCGCGCCGGGCGCCCGCCCCGGCGCCGCGGCGGCGAGGACCACGCCGGCCGCCGCGAGCGCCGGGACGGTCAGGGCGGGGATCGCCCACGACCAGTCGATGGACGCCTGCAGCGCGAAGGCGGCCAGCACCGCGAGCGGCAGGCCGATCTCGGGGGGCGCCCCCAGGCGCGCCGCGCGCAGGATGCCCCACACGACCGCGCCGACCAGGGCCGCGAAGAGCGCGATGCCCACGAGGCCGGTGCCGGACATGAACCTCAGCGCGGCGTCGTGGGGCTCGATTGTGGCGAGGGCGTCGTCGGGGGTTCGCCGCTCCTGCAGGTGGACCAGCGCGAAGCCGCCCGCGCCCTGCCCGAGCAGAGGGGAGTCCTCGAACCCGCGCCACGCCTCGCCCCACCACTCGCGGCGCTGGTTGCCGGCCGCGCTCACGAGCCGGCCGGGGTCGTTGGCGACGGCGTCCCCGCCCTCGCCGCGCAGCTCCGACACGCGCTGGTCGGCCCAGTCGCGGCCCTGGGGGCTGGCCGCCGTGCCGGCGACGATCACGAGGCAGAGGACGACCGCCCCGCCGATCGCGATCAGCCGCGGCCGCCCGCGCTCGCCGAGGCCGAGGCGCCTTGCGGCCCACACGAGCGCCGGCCCCAGCGCGGCAGCCAGCGCGACGCCGACGGCGAGCCGCCAGCCGAGGCCCGCCCCGGCGCCCTCGCGCAGGTCGACCGGGATCGCGTCGGTGGACAGGAGGGAGTCGGTGAGGCCGTAGGCGGCCGGCCACGCGGCCCCCGCCGCGCCGGCGGCCAGGGCCGCCAGCGCGGGGCCGCGGCGGGGCAGCAGCGCGAGCGTGACCGCGACCGCCATCGCCGCGCCCAGGACCCCGCCCCGCGAGTAGGTGAGCACCAGGGCCGTCCCGTAGGCGGCGATCCCGGCGCCCGCGAGCGGCAGCGCCCACCGGGGCCGCGCGCCGGCCAGCCAGAGGAGGCCCGGCAGCGCCATCGCCGCGATGAGCGCGAGGGCGTTCCAGTAGCCGACCGGCTCGGCGAGGCGGGCGAGGTCGCGGTCGGAGCCGAGCAGGCCGGGGACGATCTTGGTGCCCAGCGCGATCCCCACCGGCACGGCCGCCGCCGCCGCCAGGCCGAGGCCGAAGGCCAGCGGCGCGCGCGGCACCAGCGCGCCGAGCGCGAGCCCGAGCGCGAGCGCGCAGAGGGCGATCGCGGCGCGGTTCGCGTCGATCCAGGCGAGGTCGGGGGCCGCGGCCCAGACGATCGACAGGCCCGACCAGAGGGCGATGCCGGCGGCGGCGGCGAGGGCGAGCCGCGCGGGCCCCGAGCGCAGGGCGGCCCGGTCCCAGGCGAGGACGACGGCGACGGCGGCGAGGGGCGCGCCGAGCGCCAGGGCCAGGAACGCCCCCGTCGGGCCGCCGCCGCCGAGTCCGGCGCCGGGGTCGATCCCGCCGCCCGTCGCCGCCAGCGCCGACCACCCCGCGAGGGCCGCGATCCCCATGATCTCGGGGGTCCTCGACGCGGCCGCGCGCGCTTGTCCGCCCCCCGGGGCGCCGCTACGATCCGCGGCGCCTCGGGGGCGGTCGACCCCCGCGTCCTTCACCGGGTGGATGCCCTGCTCCGACGCCCCGCTTCGCTCGTGATCATGCTCGCGTTGGCGCTCCTCGGCCAGTCGGCCTCCGCGCTCGCCGACGGGCGGGACGTTCTGGCCGACGCGAAGGATAACCAGCGCATCGACGGCTGCTATGAGCGCCAGGAGCTCAACGAGGCCCTCGACCTGCTGCCGCCGAACGAGCTGCTGTACGGGGTGAACGCCGACCTCATCCGGAACGCCCGCATCACCAACGCCAGGCGGCCGGACGGCGGCTGCGGCGGCCGCGAGGCGGCCGCCCGGGCGGCCGAGGACGAGTCGGGCGGGTCGCTCGCCGTCTTCCTCGGCGCGGCGCTGGTCGCGGGCGCCGCCGCGGTCGGGACGGGCGTCTGGACCAGCCGCGGCCGGCGCGGCGGCGACGGGTGAGGCGCCTCGTCAAGGACGTGCTGCTGCCGGTGGCGGTGGCGGTGGCCCTCGCCTTCGTCATCCAGGCCTCGGTCGCCAAGCCGTACGAGATCCCGACGCCCTCGATGACGCCCACGATCGAGCCCGGCGACAGGATCATCGCCAACCGGCTGGTCTACCGCTTCCGCGACATCGAGCGCGGCGACATCATCGTCTTCGACCCGCCCCCATCGGCCACCCGCGAGTGCGGCGAGGCCGGCGGCGGGGACATCCCGTTCGTCAAGCGCGTGATCGGCCTGCCGGGCGACCGCGTCGAGGTGACTCCCGACGACGGCACCACCCTCGTCAACGGCGAGCCGTTCGTGATCGACGGCCCGGTGCCCGACAACTACGGGGGCGAGGGGATGATCTGGCCGCAGGTGCCGGAGGACAAGCTGCTCGTCCTCGGCGACAACCGGGCCAGCTCGTGCGACTCGCACCAGTGGCGGCCCGACCCCTTCCTGCCCGAGGACAACGTGATCGGCCAGGCCGAGATCACCTACTGGCCCCTCTCCCACCTGGGCTTCCTGAACTAGGGCGTTCCTGGGAGCTCCCGCAGCGTGCGGGGGGATCCTCGCGGGAGGGGCTTGCATCGTCTGCCACATGTGGGAGGATGCGCCCCCACCACGCTGAATATGGTGTGGACTCATGCGCCCGCACACCAGGGATAGCGTCCGCCGATGATCTGCCCGTTCTGCGACAACCCCGAGCACCGCGTGGTCGAGTCGCGCGTCGCCGACACGAAGGACGCCATCAGGCGCCGGCGCGAGTGCCTGCGCTGCGAGCGGCGCTTCACGACCTACGAGCGCTGCGAGGAGATGCCGCTCGTGGTGGTGAAGAGCTCCGGCGAGCGCCAGCCCTTCGACCGGGCCAAGCTGCTCGAGGGCCTCCAGCGCGCCTGCCACAAGCGCCAGGTGCCGACCGCGGCGCTCGAGGTCGCGGTGCGGGACATCGAGGGCGAGCTCCGCAACCGGCTGCGCCAGGAGGTCCGCAGCTCGCTGATCGGCGAGCTGGCGCTGCGCCGCCTGAAGGAGATCGACCCGGTCGCCTACGTGCGCTTCGCCTCGGTCTACCGCGCCTTCGCGGACGTGGACGAGTTCGAGGACGAGCTCGCCCGCCTGGAGCGCGAGCCCCCGCTGCCCCGGGGCCAGTACCCGCTCGACGACCAGCTTTTCGAGACGCTCGACGACGGCGTGAACCCGCCCGCCCGCGCTACCCTGACAGCTCTGCCAGGTGGTCGCGAAGGTGCCGAAGCGAGCAACGACGACGACCACCAAGGAGCGATGAGATGGCGACTGACGCGCCGCCCACGGAGACCTTTCGCGCGCTCGCGATCCCCCGCCGCCTCACCCGTCCGGGGGTGCACCCCTACGACGAGGTGGCGTGGGGGCCGCGCGAGGCCGTCATCGTGGAGCCCGCACGCGACGACCGGCCCGAGCGCGAGGTCTTCCGCCAGGACGACTGCGAGTTCCCGCTCGACTGGTCCGACACGGCGGTGCGCATCGTCGCCTCGAAGTACTTCCGCTACGGCATGGACGACCCGCGCCGCGAGGGGAGCCTGCGCCAGGTCATCGACCGGGTCGTCAACACCATCCGCCACCACGGGCTCGCGGGCGGCTACTTCGCCGACGACGAGGAGGCGGAGACCTTCGCCCAGGAGCTGCGGCACATCCTGGTGACGCAGAAGGCGGCCTTCAACTCGCCGGTCTGGTTCAACTGCGGCGTCCGGGTCGCCTCGCGCGAGCACGACCCCGACCGCATCCTCGACGTCGACGACCCGCCGGTCGGCCCCGACGAGCCCCCGGTCAACCAGGCCTCGGCCTGCTTCATCCTGTCGGTCAACGACACGATGCCCTCGATCCAGCGCTGGATCGCCTCCGAGTCGGAGATCTTCCGCGGCGGCTCGGGCGCGGGCGTGAACCTGTCGCGGCTGCGCGGCGACGGCGAGCCGCTGTCGAACGGCGGCCAGGCGTCGGGCCCGGTCAGCTTCATGCGCTGGGCCGACTCCGGCGCCGGGTCGATCAAGTCCGGCGGCGGTACGCGGCGCGCCGCCAAGATGGTGATCCTCGACGCCGACCATCCGGACATCCTGGAGTTCGTCCGCTCGAAGGCGCACGAGGAGGCGAAGGCCTACGCCCTCGGCGAGATGGGCTACGACCTCGGCCTGAACGGCGACGCCTGGCGCTCGATCCAGTTCCAGAACGCCAACAACTCGGTGCGCCTCACCGACGACTTCTTCAGCCGCGTCGAGGCCGGCGAGTCGTGGGAGACCAAGACCGTCGCCGGCGGCGTGACGGCCGGGGAGATGCCCGCGGCCGAGCTGCTGCGCGAGATCTCGGAGGCCGCGTGGGCCTGCGGCGACCCCGGCGTGCAGTACGAGGACACCATCCAGCGCTGGCACACCAGCCCGAACGCCGGGCGCATCTCGGGCTCGAACCCGTGCAGCGAGTACATGCACATCGACGACTCGGCCTGCAACCTGGCGTCGATCAACCTGATGGAGTTCCTCGGCGAGGACGGGACCTTCGCGGTCGACGACTTCCGCCACGCGGTGCGGGTGATGATCACCGCCCAGGAGATCATCGTCACGCCGGCCAGCTACCCGACCAAGCGGATCGGCGACAACGCGCGCGCCTACCGGCAGCTCGGGCTCGGCTACACGAACCTCGGCTCGCTGCTCATGTGCCAGGGCCTGGCGTACGACTCCGACCAGGGGCGGGCGTGGGCCGGGGCGATCACCGCCCTGCTGCAGGGCGAGGCCTACGCGCAGTCGGCGCGGGTCGCGGCGCGCGTCGGCGCCTACGACGGCTACGACGCCGACCGCGAGGCCCAGGACCGGGTGGTGCGGATGCACCGCGACGCGGCCCTCGAGCTGCCCGCCGAGGCGGACGGCCGCAGCTACCCCGAGGTCCGGGCCGCCGCGGCCGGGGCGCTCGACGACGCCGTCGCGCTCGGCCAGTCGGAGGGCCGCCTGGGGGCGCCCGGCTACCGGAACGCCCAGGTCAGCGTCATCGCCCCGACCGGGACGATCAGCTTCATGATGGACGCCCAGACGACCGGCATCGAGCCGGCCATCGGGCTCATCAGCTACAAGACCCTGGTCGGCGGCGGGTTCATGAAGCTGGTCAACACCGACGTCGAGCGGGCCCTCGAGGCGCTCGGCTACGACGACGGCCAGCGGGCCGCGATCCTGGCCCACGTCGACGCCACCGGCGCCATCGAGGGCGCGCCCGGCTTCGACGCCGACCACCTGCCGGTGTTCGACTGCGCCTTCGGCGTGGCCGGCGGCCGCACCATCGGGCCCGAGGGCCACGTCCGCATGATGGCCGCGGTGCAGCCCTTCGTCTCGGGCGCGATCAGCAAGACGGTGAACCTGCCCAACTCGGCCACGGTGGAGGACGTCAGCGACATCTACACGCTCGGCTGGCGGCTGGGCCTGAAGGCCATCGCCATCTACCGCGACGGCTCCAAGCGCACGCAGCCGCTGTCCACCACGGCGGGCGAGTCGCCGAAGGCGGCGGCCGCGGCGGGCGAGGCCCCGCTGCCGGTGCGGCGGCGGCTGCCGGACGACCGCGCCGCGATGACCCACAAGTTCAGCGTGGGCGGCCAGGAGGGCTACATCACGGTCGGCCTCTACGACGACGGCTCGCCCGGCGAGGTGTTCGTCAAGATGAGCAAGCAGGGCTCGACGGTCTCGGGCCTGATGGACTCGGTCGCGATCGCCTGGTCGATGGCCCTCCAGCACGGCGTGCCGGTGGAGAGCCTGATCTCCAAGTACATCGACCACCGCTTCGAGCCGTCCGGGTTCACCGGCAACCCGCGCATCCCGATGGCCCGCTCCGTGGTTGACTACCTCGCCCGCTGGATGGCCTCGCGCTTCCTCTCCGAGGAGGACCAGCGGCTGGCCGGCGTGCTGCCGCTCGCCGAGCCCGCCGCCCCGCCGGAGGAGGAGGCGGAGGTGGCCGACGACCAGCTCGCCTTCGGCGAGGTGGCGGCGCCGGCCGAGGGCTCCGACGCCAACGGGGTCCGCTCGAAGCTCGTCCTGCAGAGCACCGGCCAGACCTGCACGTCGTGCGGCAGCTCCGACCTGGTCAGGTCGGGGACCTGCCTCACGTGCCGCACCTGCGGCGCGACCAGCGGGTGCGGATAGCGATCGTCGGCGCGGGGGTGGTCGGGCTCTGCCTGGCCCGCGCCCTGCGCCGCCGCGGGCTCGACCCGCTGGTGATCGAGCGCGCCCCGGCCGGCGCCTACCGGCCGCGGCCGTTCATGCCGCCCTACCACGGCTTCGACGCCCTCGCCGACGCGGGGGTGCTCGACGCGGTTCGGGCCGTCGCCTGGCCGATCGCGCCCCAGGCCGACGGCACGCCGGTGGCCCTGGCGGCCTCGTTCGTGCGGGTGAGCGAGATCCTCGCCGACGGCGTGCCGGTCGCGCACGAGCACGAGGTCACCGACCTGCTGCGCGACGGCGGGCGCGTCGCCGGGGTGCGGGTGCGCGACCCGGCGGGCGGCGAGCGCGACGAGCCGGCCGACCTGGTGGTGGCCTGCGACGGCGTCCGCTCCCCGGCGCGCGCGATGGCGGGCATCGAGGCGCAGATCACCCTCGCCGAGGGCGCCCACCTGTCGTTCATGAGCCCGGCCCTCGTCGAGCGCTCCTTCGCGCTGCACTACCAGGCCGACGGCCGCCAGGTCGGCCTGCTCGGCTGGCCCGACGGCTCGGCGGGCTGGTGGGACATCGAGCGCTGCGGCCGCGAGGCCGCCCTCGCGCCCGGCCTCGACGCCTTCCGGGCGGCCTTCACCCGCCTCATCCCCGAGGCGGCGCCGGCCGTCGCCGCGCTCACGTCGGTCGAGCAGCTGGTCTACCGCGAGGTCGAGGAGGTGCGCTGCGAGCGCTGGTGGGTCCCCGGGCTCGTCGTCATCGGCGACGCCGCCCACGCCGTCGGACCCGAGGCCGGCCTTGGCGCCGGCCTCGGCCTGGGCGACGCGCTCGCGCTGGCGATGGCGATCGAGCGCAACGCCGACCCGGACGGCGCCTGCGCCGACTACGAGCTCTGGCGGCGGCCGGTCGTGCGGCCCTACGAGGAGATCGGCGCGGCCGGCGCCCGGGTGGCGCGCGGCGAGGCCGCGCTCCCCGAGGAGCGCTGGCCGCCCGCCTAGGGCCGCTTCACGCGGAAAACGACCACGCCGTTGACGGTGTGGCCGTCCACCCCGGTCACCCTCCAGCTCACCCGGTAGGTGCCGGTCTGCTTCTTGGGCCCCGGCCGCTTCAGGGTGATCGTGATCCTGGTCGCGTCGCGCGGGGAGATCCGCGACGACCTGACCAGGTTCTGCTGACCGTTGCGGGTCACCGTGATCCTGCGGATCCGCTGGATCGGGTCGTCGTAGCGCAGCGTCACCGTCGCCGGCGTGCGGGCCAGCGTCGCCCCCGCTTTCGGGGTGCTCGACTCGACCTCGCTGTGGCCGAGCGCCATCCCGCCGCCGAGCGACGCGACGCATCCCGCCGCGGCGAGGGCCGCGACGGCTCGTGTCGTCCTCATGGAAAGCTCCTGTCGTCGATGAGCGCCCGCCGCGGCGGCGGGCGGGTCAGGCCGGCAGGAGCAGCGGGGGCCCGCGGCAGGGGACCGCGCCGCGGACGGCGGGCCGTGGCGCGAGGGCCGGCCGGCCGGCGGGGCGCGTCCCCGCGCGGCGCGGCGCCGGGCGCGGCGCCAGCCAGCGCCTGACCGCGGCGACGGCCGCGACGGCCCGGGCGAGCCAGGCCTCCAGGCGCACCGCGAGGAGCGCCAGGACGAGCGCCGCGGCCGCGTGGGCCGCCAGCGCGGGCGCCGTGATCAGCGCCGCGTCGTGGTGGTGCGGCGCCAGGCCGAAGGCCCAGGGCGCCCAGGTCATGGAGGTGTGGACGACGGCCTGGGCGCTCGCCATCGCCAGCAGCGAGCCGGCGAGCCCCCGCGGGCGGAAGCTGCGACGCGCGCCGACGAGCGTCACCATCGCCAGCAGCCCCGCCCAGGCGACGGGCGCCGTCCTCGTGAGGGCGAGGTCGCCGGCCGCGGCGCAGTGCGCGACCAGCGAGGCGGCGAGGGCGCCGCACGCGACCGTCAGGCGCCGGAGCGCGAGCGCGTGCGTGACCGATAGCCGTCCCATGGGGGGTCAGTATGCCCGTCCGGCGTGTGCGACCATCGGAGCGTGAGGTCTCCCCTCCGCCTGATCGCCGCGGCCGGGTTCATGGCCCTGGCCATCGCCCTCACGGCCCTGGCCGGCGGCACCGCGCACCTCGGCCACGACGGCCCCTCGGCCGCGGCCTCGACCGACCTCGGCGAGCTGTGGGCGGTCCCGCCGGTCGAGGTGGCCACGATCCTGGTGATCGCGGCGCTCTACGCCCTGCGCGTGCGCCGGTCGCCGGGGCTCGTGCCCGGCTGGCGGCAGGCGTCCTTCGCCGGCGGCATCGCGGTCCTGCTGATCGCGGTCTGCTCGCCCCTGGGCGGCGTCGCCCAGCAGGGCCTGCTCAGCGCGCACATGCTCCAGCACACGCTCATCGGCGCCGTGGCGCCCCTCCTGCTGCTGCTCGGCATGCCGCGCGCCTTCCTCGAGGGGCTGCTCTCGCCCGCCTGGCGGCGGCGCCTCGAGCGGGTGCAGCACCCGGTCGTCGCCTTCCCGCTCTGGGTCGTCGGGACCATCGTCTGGCTGCTGCCGGCGGTACACCACCAGGTGCTCGAGAGCCCGCCGCTGTGGATCCTGCAGCAGGCGTCCTTCCTGGTCCTCGGCCTGATCCTGTGGGCGCCCGTGGTCGAGAGCCTCCCGGCCCCGCGCTGGTTCTCCACCGGCTGGAAGTGCGGCTACATGGTCGGGGTCTGGGTGGTCGGGCTCTCGATCGCCAACGTCTACTGGTTCTCCGGGACGGCGTTCTACGACTCGCACGCCGCCGCAGCCGATGCCTGGGGGTTCGAGCCGCTGGAGGACCAGGCCAACGCCGGGACGGTGATGATGGTGCTCCACTGCCTGCTGGCCTTCGGCGCGGTGATGGTGCTCTTCTTCCGCCAGGCCCGCGAGGGCGAGCTCAGCCAGCGCCTCATCGAGGCCGGGATCGACCCGGACCGGGTCGAGCGCGCCACCCGCGCGGGCACCGCGGCCGCCCTGGCGCGCGCCCACGGCGTCCCCGTGCGCACCCGGGCGGGCATCGACTAGCCGGACCGCGCGGGGCTCAGGCCGCCTGGCAGTCCTCGCAGCGGCCCCAGAGCACGACGTCGTGGCCGTCCACCTCGAGCGAGGCGCGCGCGGCGGCCCCCTCGAGCGCCGCCTCCAGCGCCCGGTCCTCGAAGGGCCGGACGTCGCCGCAGTCGACGCAGACGACGTGGTGGTGGTGCTCGCCCCCCGGCATGGCCGGCTCGTAGCGGGCGACCCCGCCGCCCAGGTCGAGCCGCTGCACCAGCCCGAGGCTCACCAGCAGGTCGAGCACGCGGTAGACGCTCGCGATGCCGACGGCGCGGCCCTCGTCGCGAAGCTGGTCGAAGATCTCCTGCGCCGAGCGGCAGCAGTCCTGGGCGGCGAGCGACTCGATCACGGCGCGCCGCGCCCCGCCGGAGCGGTGGCCGGCGCGCGCGACCCGGTCGAGCGCGTGGCCGGCCCAGCGCGCCCCGGGGTCCGTCGGGCTCGAGCGGCTCACCGGCATCTGTGAGCGAGGCTAGCGCGGGCGCTGCATGCGGAGCGCGAGCGCGGCCGCGAGGACCAGCGTGACGAGCGCCACACGGCTCGCCGACGCGACGGCATCGGCGGCGCCGAGCCGGCGGAGGGCGCGCCGGCGGGCGGAGCGCCCGGCCGCGCGGAGGAGCGGGAGGATGAGCATCGGGCCAGTCTGACGGCTCGCTCGGACCTCACCGGCCGCGCTCCCGGTCGGGAGGGCCCTCGTGCCCGCCCTCCTCGTCGTGGTCGTGGCGGTGCACCGGGTCCATCACCAGCTCGGAGCCCCCCGGCAGCTCCGCGAGCACGAGCCCGAAGGTCTCCATGACCGCCTCCCGGGTGAGCACCTCGGCCGGCGGCCCGTAGCCGACGACGCGCCGGGCGAGCAGCAGCGCCCCCTCCGCGCCGAGGGCGTCGGCGACGTCGTGGGTGCAGATCACCACCGCCGCCCCGCGCCGGCGCTCCTCGGCCAGCGCCGCCACCAGCAGCTCGCGGCCCGGGATGTCGAGCCCGGCCGTGGGCTCGTCGAGGATGAGCAGGTCGGCCCGCCAGGCCAGGCAGCGCGCCAGGTGGATGCGCTGGCGCTGGCCGCCCGACAGGCTCCCGAGCGGCTCGTCGGCGAGGTCGGCCACCCCCATCCGGGCCATGCCCTCGCGCACGAGCGCCCGGTCCCAGCCGGTCATGCGACCGACCAGGCCGCGTGCGGGGAAGCGCCCCATGGCGACGACGTCCACGGCGCGCAGGGGCAGCACGAAGCCGGTCGGCTGGGACTGGCCGAGGTAGGCGACCCGGGCCGGCGCCGCGCCGGGCGGCCCGTCCAGCACCCGCACCGACCCGGCGACCGGCGGCAGCAGCCCGGCGAGCGTCTTCACCAGGGTGGACTTGCCCGAGCCGTTGGTCCCGAGCACGGCGAGGGTGGCGCCCGGCGCCAGCTCCAGGGAGAGCCCCTCCACGACCGGCCGGCCCCCGTAGCCCACCGCGAGGCGGTCGCAGGCGACGACCGCGCTCACGCCGGGGCCGCCCGCAACGCCGGGCGGCGGATCGCCTGCACGACCAGGACGACGAAGAAGACGGCGACCTCCACGAGCACGATGGTGGCGCCCGCGGCCAGGTCCTGGTGGTACGAGAGGAGCAGCCCGGCGGCCACCGAGAGGGCGCCGAGCACGGCGGCGACGATCATCATCGCCCCGACCCGGCGCACCACCAGGGCGGCGGTCGCGGGGGGCGCGACCAGCATCCCGAAGACCAGCAGCGTGCCGACGGTCTGGAACGAGACCACCACGGTGAGGGCGACCATGCCGAGCATCGTCCACTCGTAGAGCTCCGCCGAGAACCCGGCGACGCGGGCGTGCTCGCGGTCGAACGACAGCAGCAGGAAGGGGCGCGCGCAGACCGCGGCGAGGACGGCGACGACGACCGCCGCGCCGAGCTGGAGCCACACGTCGTCCCACGTGATGCCGAGCACCTCGCCGAACAGGATGCTCGTCAGGTCGCCGCTGAAGCTGTCCGAGCGCGAGACGATCACCACCCCCAGCGCCAGCATCCCCACGAAGAGCAGCCCGATGGCGGTGTCGCCCGACAGCCGGGAGCGGCGTCGCACGACGGCGACGCCCGCGATCATCGCGGCCGCGCCCACGACCGCCCCGCCGACGCCGGGCAGGCCCAGCAGGAGCGCCCCGGCGATGCCCGGGAGGACCCCGTGGGCGAGCGCGTCGCCGATGAAGGCGAGCCCGCGGAGCACGACGAAGGTCCCGACGATCGCGCAGGCGACGGCCACCAGGCACCCGGCGACCAGCGCGCGCAGCATGAACTCGTTGTCGAGGAAGGGGTCGATCAGCGGCCCCACGGCGCCCCCTCAGCGCTCCTGCGCCGGCGCGCCGCCGAGACCCTCGACCACCGTCTGCGCCGCCTGGCGCATGAAGGTGAAGTACGACCCGTCGTCGGGCAGCGTGTGGGTGGCGATCTGCAGCACCCTGGCGCCGGTCTCGTCGCCGATCGCCTCGGCCAGGTCGTCCGGCGTGCCGAGCTCGGTGAAGATCGTGGGGACCCCGGCGGCGCGCACCTTGTCGCGCAGCTCCGCCAGCGCCTGCGCCGAGGCCTGCGCCTGCGAGCTCAGCGAGGGGATGATCGCGCCCGACAGCTCGAAGCCGTAGCGGTCGGCGAAGTAGCCCATCGACTCGTGGCCGGTGACCAGCTTGCGCTGGTCCGCGGGCACGGCGTCGAGGGTGCGGCGCACCTCCACGTCGAGCTCGTCCAGGCGGCCGGCCAGCCGCTCGGCGGCCGCGTCGGCGTCGAGTCCCAGCTCGTCGAGCGCGGGCGCCAGCGCCAGGGCCACCGCGCGCATGGCGATGGGGTCCATCCAGATGTGCGGGTCCTCGGCGCCGTGGCCCTCGTCCGAGGCCTCCGACTCGGACGCCGTCCGCACGTGGACGTGGTCGCTCGCCGTGAAGAACGGCGTTCCCTCGTCGCGCGCCTGGTCGAGCACGTCGTGCATGCCCTCCTCCAGGTCGAGCCCGTTCTCCACCACCAGGTCGGCGTCGGCCAGTGCCTCGACGTCCCGGGCCGAGGGCTGGAACCCGTGCGGGTCGGCCCCGTTGGGCATGATCACGCTGACCCGCGCGCGGTCGCCGACCAGGTCCTGCACGAGCGAGCCCAGCACCGGCGTCGTCACGACGACGGTCGGGCGGTCGTCGGCCGCGTCCTCGTCCGAGCCGCACGCCACCGACGCCGCGATCAGGGCGGCGCAGGCGAGGGCGACGAGGGCCACGCGGCCCAGCGCGCGCCTGAGGCGGGCCTGGCGGTCTGAGAGTGATGATGGGAATGACTATCAGAAACGCCAAGCGGCGACCAGCTCGCCCCGGCCGCGTATCGTGGATCCGTGCGCGCCGACGTCCTCGCGAGCATCCCGGCCCCGTCGGTGCGCGATCTCGAGCTCGGGCCGCTCGACATCCGCCTCTACGCCCTCTGCCTGCTGGCCGGCGTCGTGGTGGCGACCTGGGTCACCATGATCCGCTGGAAGGAGCAGGGGGGCGACTCGGACCTCGTGCTCGAGGTCGCGCTCTGGTCGGTCCTGTTCGGGCTGATCGGCGGGCGGCTCTACCACGTGATCACGAGCTGGGACCAGCTCGGCGACGAGTGGTACGCCCCCTTCGCGATCTGGGAGGGCGGCCTCGGCATCTGGGGCGGCGTCGCCCTCGGCGTGGTGGCGGGCGCGTACGTCACCCACCGCCGTGGCGCCAGCGTCCTGGCCATGATGGACGCCGCCGCGCCCGGCATCCTGATCGCCCAGGGCATCGGGCGCCTGGGCAACTACTTCAACCAGGAGCTCTACGGCGGCCCGACCGACCTCCCCTGGGGCCTCGAGGTGGACCCCTCCGAGCGGCCGGACGCCTACCCAGACAACCCCACGTTCCACCCCACCTTCCTCTACGAGATGCTGTGGAACTTCGGCGGCGCGGCGCTGATCATCTGGGCCGGCAAGCGCTTCCGCCTCCGCCCGCCGGGCGTCTTCTGCCTCTACGTGGCGGTGTACTCGCTGGGGCGGATCTTCTGGGAGCAGCTCCGCGTCGACCCGTCCCACGAGTTCCTCGGCCAGCGCGTGAACTTCTACGTCGCCCTGGTCCTGTTCGTCGGGGCGATCGCGTTCTTCGTCTGGTCGCAGCGCCGGCCCGTAGACGAGGGGCCGGTGCAGCGCGGGGGCCCTGCCCCGGCGCCCGACGTGCCGCGCACGCCGGGCGGCCGGGCCCGGCCGGCCCGCAAGCGCGCCTAGCTCAGCCGGTCGTGAGGGCCTGCGCGTAGCGCGCAGCCCGGGCCTGGGCCGGTCCCGTTCGCCGTCACCTCGATCCCCGAGGGCCAGCGGCGTCTGAACGGGGAAGGCGAGCCCACCGGCGCCGACCGGCCTCGAGGAAGTGGCGAGGGCGCGCCTCTGACCCGACCTGGCCGCACCACCTCGCGAGACCCATCGGAAGCTGTCGAGTGCTCGCCTGCGGCTTCGAACTGGTCCGGACGCTAAGGCCGAACGACCAGCGGCCGATAAACCAGCGGAGGGTCCGTGCAATCGGCGAAGCGGCCCTTGGGCGAGCCCCTCGCGGCCGCCGATCCCGGAGGGCGACGGTGCCCCGACAGGGCGGGTCATGCGGCCGCCGCGCCCGAGCCGTCGCACCAGGGGCAGCGCTCCTGGGCGCCGGTGGCGTCGGGACCGGAGCCGGCCGGTCCGCGGGCACTTAGGACACCGCCAGGCGCGGACGGCACGCCGGCGCCCGTGGCGGTCCTGCGACGCGTGGAGGCGACCTGAGTCGTGGACAGGGTGCCGATGATGGCGGCCGTCGCGCGGGCGGCTAGGTCAGGGGTGATGCTCATGCTCTGTCCCTCCGGGGCATCGTGGCCACCATCGGCAGCAGACGCGCCGACGCCAACCCGCCGCTGCGGTTGGCCATGGCGAGCGTTCGCCTGGCCGCATGGATGCAGGCGATCGAGCGGCAGCGGAGGGCCGCCAGGCCGGGCTCGCCGAATGGGAGGCCGGGGTGCTGGCCACGGTCGGGAGGGCCTGCCCGGGTCAGGAGGCTGGCCAGAGGAGTGCCCGGGGACCTGGGGGCGCGACGCGGCGGCCGGGGCGGGCAATAGGGTGGCGCGATCGATCCGGCCCAACACAAGGGGGCGAGCCGATGCTCACCAAGGACAGATTGCTCCATCCAGCCACCATCATTGCGGTCATCGCGTTGCTCGTTGCGCTGAGCGGAGCGGGCTACGCGGCCACCACGATCGGAACCGCTCAGCTCAAGAACAACGCCGTGACCACCCCCAAGATCAAGAACGCCGCGGTGAACACGGCCAAGCTGAAGAACAACGCCGTCAACTCGTCCAAGCTCGCCTCCGGGGCGGTGAACGCCGCCGACCTCGCGAACGGCGCGGTGACGGGCGCCAAGCTCGCCAACGACGCGGTCACCGCGGCCAAGATCGCCGGCGGGGCGGTCGGCACGAACGCCATCGCCGCCGGGGCCGTCAACAGCGCCAAGCTCGGCAACGGCAGCGTCAGCGGCGAGAAGATCGGGCCGAGCGCGGTCACCGGCCCCAAGATCGCCGGCGGCACGATCACGGCCGCCAACATCGCCCCCGGTCAGGTCGTGACCGGAAAGGGCAACTTCCTGGCGGCGACTCGGACTGTCCCGCCCACCGCGGTCGACACCCCGGTGCTCACGGTGCCCGGCGTCGGTGAGCTGCGCGCCACGTGCACCGCCGGCGCCCCCCCGAACACGACGACGATCAGCTTCCTCAACGCGTCGGGAGGGGTGGCCGAGGTCATCGCCTGGGGCGTGCACTGGCGACGGCCGCCGTGCGCGGTCAGCCAGCAGGCTGCGCTCACCAACGCGGGTCCGACCACGCGCATCTGCCTCGGCCGACGCAGTTGGGGCTCGACTACCAGGTCAGCTTCCTCAAGGCGGGCAACCTGCAGGTGCTGACGGCCACGGTGAGCGCCGGGCCCACGGACGCGGGCTGCGCCGTCTCGGCGTCGGCGCTCAGCACCGGCTGAGCTGGCGGCATACGCTCGCCCTCCCCAGCACCACGCAGGGGAGGGCGAGTGATGCTCGAATCCGCGACGCTCTTGACGCGGAGCCTGCGGGGCAACCCATGACCGCCGCGGACGCGGCGGCACCGCTCAGGTCCCCGGTGCCATCCGCTCGCCGGCCTCCACGGCCAGCTGCATGCGGTTCTCGGATGGCGCCAACGGGCAGCTCCACCGGGGGTCGTAGGCGCACGAGGGGTTGTAGGCGTAGTTGAAGTCGAGCACGAGGCCGCCGCCGTCCCCGGTCCCCAGGTCGGCGCCCTTCACGGTGTCGATCAGGTAGCGGCCGCCGCCGTAGGTCCCGCGCCCAGCGAGGGCGTCGCGGAAGGGCAGGAAGAGGCCGCCGCCGTACCCCTCCAGCCAGTAGACGGCCAGCGAGACGCGCTCGCCGCCCAGGACGGGGCGCACGAAGCCGATGCGCGTGAAGCGGGTGGGCTCGCCCGTGCTGGTGGGGATGACCAGCTCGGCCGGCTCGGGGTCGCGCTCCAGCTCGGCCTCGACGCGCAGGTCGGGCCGGTGGGGGAAGTAGGCGAGGCCGCCGAACCGGGCGCGCTCGGGCTCCGGCAGGGGGCTGGCGGGGTGGCCGGCGAAGAGCTCGTCGCGCTCGCCGCGGAAGGCGGCGCAGGCCGCGGGGTCGCCCCCGGCGCTCCTGACCGCCGCGTACATCGCGTGGACCCGCCGCTTCCAGTCCATGAGCTCGAGGCGGGGATGGTCCAACGCCTACCCCGGGTGGGTGACCGCGCCCTCCGACGCCGAGGACACGAGCGCCGCGTACTTGGCCAGCACGCCGCGCGAGTAGCGCGGCGGCGGGGGCGTCCACGCGGCCAGCCGGCGTGCGATCTCGTCGTCGGGGAGGTCGAGCCGCAACTCGCGGGCGTCAACGTCGAGCACGATCGTGTCGCCCTCGCGCACCGCCGCCAGCGGGCCGCCGCGGGCGGCCTCGGGGGCGATGTGCCCGACCATGAGGCCGTGGGTGGCGCCCGAGAAGCGCCCGTCGGTGATGAGGGCGACCTCGTCGCCGATCCCCTCGCCGACGATCGCGGCCGTCACGTGCAGCATCTCGCGCATGCCGGGCCCGCCGGCCGGGCCCTCGTAGCGGATGACGACCACGTCGCCGGGCCGGATCAGGCGCTGCTTCACGGCCGCGAACGCCTCCTCCTCGGCCTCGAAGACCCGGGCGGGGCCCACGTGCAGGCGCCGCTCGTGGCCGGCGAGCTTCACCACCGACCCCTCCGGGGCGAGGTTGCCGCGCAGGATCGCCAGGCCCCCGGTCGGCGAGAGCGGGCGCTCGATCGGGAGGATGACCTCCTGGCCCGGCGTCTCGCGCGCGTCGGCGGCGACCTCCGCAAGCGTGCGGCCGTCAACGTTGCGCGACTCCGGGTGGACCAGGCCGGCCTCCACCAGCTCGCGCGTCATGACCGCCACGCCGCCGGCCGCGTGCAGGTCGGTGGCGACGAAGCGCCCGCCCGGCGTCAGGCTGGCCACGATGGGGGTCCGCTCGGCGATCGTGTCGAAGTCGTCGATGGTGAGCGGGATGCCCAGCTCCCAGGCGATCGCCAGCAGGTGCAGCACGCCGTTGGTCGAGCCGCCGCTCGCCGCGATGCCGGCGATGGCGTTGTCGATCGACTCGCGGGTCATGATCTGCGATGGGCGCACGTCGTCGCGCACCAGCCGCATCGCCAGCCGCCCCGCCTCGCGCGCGGCCTCCTCCTTGTCGGGGTGGGTCGCCGGCACGCCGTTCAGGCCCGCCGGGCTGATGCCCAGCAGGTCGAGCGCCATCGACATGGTGTTGGCGGTGAACTGGCCGCCGCAGGCGCCGGCGCCCGGACAGGCGACGCTCTCCAGGGCGTGGACCTGCTCGGGGCCGACCCGGCCCGCGGCGTGGGCGCCGACGACCTCGAAGACGTCCTGGATGGTCACGTCGCGGCCGTCGAAGCGGCCCGGCGCGATCGAGCCGTTGTAGAGGACGAGCCCGGGGATGTCGAGGCGCGCCAGCGCCATCGCGGCCGCGGGGATCGTCTTGTCGCAGCCGACCAGGCAGACGAGCCCGTCGAACATGTGGCCGCGGGCCGTGAGCTCGATCGAGTCGGCGATGACCTCGCGCGAGACCAGCGAGCAGCGCATCCCCTCGGTGCCCATCGAGACCCCGTCCGAGACCGAGATCGTGTTGAGCTCGACGGGCATGCCGCCCGCCTCGCGGATCCCCTCCTTCACGTGCACCGCCAGCTCGCGCTGGTTGAGGTTGCACGGCATGGTCTCGATCCAGGTGGTCGCGACGCCCACCAGCGGCCGGGCCAGGTCGTCGTCGGTGAAGCCGACGCCCTTGAGCATCGCCCGGGCCGGCGCGCGGTCCGGGCCGTCGGTCATGACCGCGCTATGGCGCTTCGCCGGGTCGCTCGGTCCGTACGGGGTCGACGGCATCCGCGGGATCGTAGCCGTGGGCGGCCATCTCCGCCGCGTGGTCCTCGTCGGGGCCGGCCTCCATGCGCGCGAGCCAGGGGATCCGGCGGACGGCGACGAGCAGCGCGATGCCGGTCGCCGAGCAGGCGGCGATCACCCACCAGGCGTCGGCGGTCGGCACCTCGACGGCGAAGAAGTCGCGCAGCGCCTCGACCTGCAGGCCGAGCGTGAAGATGAGGGCGAAGGCCGCGACCATGCCCCAGACCCACGGCCGCACCCTCCGCCGCTCCACGCCCCGCTCGACCTCGATGACGATGCCGAGGCCCACCGCCGTCGCCACGACCACGGCGGCGCTCCGTCCCTGGATCACCGACAGGTCGAGCGGCCCGCGCACGAACAGGTAGGCGGCCCCGATCGCCGTCGCGGCGATCAGGCCGGCGGGCAGCACGAAGGCGAGCAGCGAGCGCAGGAAGCCCTCGCGGCGCACCGGCCCCGAGCTCTTGGACAGGGCGAGGAAGAAGGCCGGGATGCCGATCGTCAGCGACGAGGTGACGCTCAGGTGGCGCGGCAGGAATGGGAAGGCGATCGGCGCCAGGCCGAAGGTGGCCAGCAGGGCGGCCGAGTAGACGGACTTGGCGACGAAGAGCTTGGCCACCCGGTGGGTGTTGCGGATGATCCGCCGCCCCTCCTCGACGGCCGCGGGCACCGTGGCGAACTGGTTCGTCAGCAGCACGAGGTCGCTGACGCCCTTGGCCATCTGGCTGCCGTTGCCCATCGCGATCGCCAGGCGCGCCTCCTTCAGCGCCAGCACGTCGTTGACCCCGTCGCCGCACATCGCGACGTAGCGCCCGCGCTGGGTGAGGCCGCGGATCAGGCGCCGCTTCTGCTCGGGGGTCACGCGGCCGAAGACCGTCGTGCGCAACGCCGTGTCCGCAAGGGCTCCGTCGTCCTCGGGGATGTCCGGCCCGGTCAGCGACGTCTCGGCTCCCGGCACGCCGGCGGCCAGGGCGACGGCCTGGACCGTGTCGACGCCGTCGCCGCTGATCACCTTCAGGTCAACGCCCTGCGAGGCGAGGAAGGCGACCGCGCCCACGGCCTCCGCCCGGAGCCCCTCCACGAGCAGGGCGACGCCCACAGGCTCGAGCCCGCCCGGCAGCGCCTCGCCGTCGAGCGGCGCCGCGGTGCGGGCCAGCAGCACCACCCGCCGTCGTTCGCGGGCGTGCCGCTCGATGGACCCGCGCAGCGGGCCCGGCACCGGGACGCCCCCCCGCGCGAGGATGTCGGGCGCGCCGAGCACCAGCGTCCCGGTTCCGTCGAGCTGCACCGCGCTCCACTTGCGCGCCGACGAGAACGGCACCTCGGCCGTCACGGGGCTCGCCTCGGCCGGGATGCCCTCGGCGATCGCCTGGCTGGTGCTGTTGCGCGCGCCGGCGCTCGCGGCCAGCGCTCCGAGCAGCGTCCGCAGCTCGTCTTCGCCGTGGCCGGGTGCCGGCTCGACGCCCTCGAGCCGGATGCGGTTGTCGGTGAGCGTGCCGGTCTTGTCGAAGCAGACCGTGTCGACGCTCGCCAGGCTCTCGACCGCGTTCAGCCGCTGGGCCAGCGTCCCGAGCCGCCCCAGCCGCACCGCGGCGACGGCGAAGGTGAGGGACGTCAGCAGGACCAGGCCCTCCGGGACGAGCGGCACCAGGGCGGCCACGGCCGTGTCGATCGAGTCGGTGACCCCGCGATCCTGGATGGCGAGCGCGATCACCAGGGCGATCGCGAGCGGGACCATCGCGGCGACGGTGATCTTCAGCACGGTGTTGATGTCGCGCTGGAGCGGGCTCAGCACCGTGCGGGTGCCGCGGGCCTCGGAGGCGATGCGCTCGGCGAAGCTGTCGGCCCCGACCCGCTCGACCTCGTAGTCGCCCGCGCCGGCCGCGCAGTAGGCGCCGGACAGGACCTCGTCGCCCTCGGCCTTGGCGACCTGGTCGCTCTCGCCGGTGAGGATCGACTCGTCGATCGAGAGCGCCCGGGCCGCGACCACGCGCCCGTCGGCCACCACCTGGTCGCCGGGCTCGAGGTGGACGGCGTCGCCGACGACCACCTGGTCCACCGGGAGCTCGGCGATCTCGCCGTCGCGCCACGCGCGCGCCCTCGGCGCGGCGAGCAGCGAGAGCCGGTCGAGGGTGCGCTTGGCGCGCACCTCCTGGAAGATCCCGATCGCCGTGTTGGCGACGATCACGCCGCCGAAGAGGGCGTCGCGCGGGTCGCCGAACACCAGCACCAGCACGAGCAGCGTCCCGAGGATGAGGTTGAACACCGTGAAGGTGTTCGACCAGACGATGTCCCGGTAGCTGCGGCTGCCGCGGGGCGGCGGGCGCGGCGGGCTGGCCTCGAGGCGCTCGCGCGCCTCGGCCGACGTGAGGCCGAGGACGGCCATCGCGGGCCCTCGGGCGGCGGCCCCCTCGGCCTAGTCTTCGCCGTCCCCGGCGGCCCGCGCGCCCAGCGAGGCGAGGGTGAAGAGCGAGAAGATGATGCCCATCACGAACGGCAGGTACCCGGCCTCGTGGCGGTCGTGCCAGCCGATGAACAGCAGCAGGACCGACAAGACCGTCAGGCCCGCCAGCATCCAGACGGGAAGTCCCCTCATCGCACGCTCCGTGGTCGCCGCGTCGCCGGGAGCCTACCGGGCGGCCGCCGCCAGGGCGGGTCGATCGTCCCTGGTATGGTCCCGCGCCATGGCCGCGGAGCACGTCGAGGTCCGCGTGGAGGCGCGCGGCGATGCGACCGTCGTGCGCGTGGCAGGCGTCCTCGACGCCCTCGCCCTGCCGGAGGTCTCGCGCGAGCTCACCGACGCCCAGCGCGGTCCGGGGGCGGTCTACGTCGACCTCGAGGAGGTCACGTTCATCGACAGCCGCGGCCTCGGCGCGCTCCTGGCCGCCAACGAGCGCGCGCGCGAGGGCGCGCCGCCGGTGTTCATCTACCGGCCCGCCGAACCGGTGCAGCGGCTGCTGGACGTCTCCGGCGTGCGCGGCGTGCTGGCCGAGGTGGAGGAGCTGCCGGCCGCCTAGCCTTTCCGGCATGGCCCGCAAGCCGACCATCCCCGAGCTGCCGGAGGGGATCGTCGCCGTCCTGGCGACCGTCGGGCCGGCGGGGCCGGCGGCCATCCCCGTGAGCGCGCTCGTCGGCGACGGGCCCGCGCGGCTCCTGTTCGCCCTGGCGGCGACCCGGGGCAGCACCGCCCGCCTGCGCGCCGACCCGCGGGCCGCCGTCTCCCTCAACGGGCCCGGGCTCTCCCTGTGCGTGGAGGGGCCGGCCCGGGTCGCGGCCGACCCCCTCCCCGGGGCGGAGTTCATGGTCGCCTTCCGCCTCGAGGCCGAGCGGATCCGCGACGCGCGCGGGCCGGCGACCGAGGTCGACGAGGGCATCCGCTGGCGCTGGACGGCCGCCGAGGCGGCCGAGCGCCACGCCGCCGTGATGGCGGCGCTCCGGGCGCTCCGGAGCCGGGCTTAGATCCCGGCGCCTCCGGCGGCCTCGGCGAAGACGCGCTCGTTGCGCGGGCGCACGAAGATCCGCCCGCCCTGCTCCAGGCCCAGCGCGTCGGCGGCCTCGCGGGTGACCTGGGCGGACATGCGCTCGCCGTCGTCGTGGCGCTGGAGGTCGAACGCGCACCTCCCAGCCGAGGTAGACGAGGCGCTCGATCGTCGCGGGGGAGGTGACGCCGTTCTCGTGCGCGCTCAGCTCGATGTCGTGGGGCCGCACGAAGGCCTCGCCGAGGCGGTTGACGCTCCCCATGAAGGTCATGACGAACTGGTTGACCGGGTGCTCGTAGAGCTCGCGCGCCGGGCCGACCTGCTCGATGCGGCCGTGGTCCATCACCGCGATGCGGTCGGCCACCTCCATCGCCTCCTCCTGGTCGTGGGTGACCAGGACGGTCGTCTGGTGGACCTCCTCGTGCAGGCGCCGCAGCCAGTTGCGCAGCTCCTTGCGCACGCGGGCGTCCAGCGCCCCGAAGGGCTCGTCGAGCAGGAGCACCTTCGGCTCGACCGCCAGGGCCCGGGCGAGCGCCATGCGCTGGCGCTGGCCGCCCGAGAGCTGGCTCGGGTAGCGGCCCGCCAGCCCCTCGAGCTGCACGAGCGAGATCAGCTCGTTGACGCGGTCGCGGACCTCGCCCTTCGATCGGCGGCGGATCTTCAGGCCGAAGGCGATGTTCTCGCGCACGGTCATGTGCTTGAAGGCCGCGTAGTGCTGGAAGACGAAGCCCACGCCGCGCTTCTGGGTCGGCACGGAGGTCGCGTCCTCCCCCGAGATCTCGACCCGGCCGGTGTCCGGGGTCTCGAGGCCGGCGATCACGCGCAGGAGGGTCGACTTGCCCGAGCCGGACGGCCCGAGGAGCGCCGTCAGCGAGCCGCCGGCCACCTCGAGGTTGACGTCGTCGAGCGCCACGAAGTCGCCGAAGCGCTTGGTGATGTTAGTGACCGTGATCGCCACGGACCCCGTCCTTTCGGTTGAGCAGGTTCATCACGAGAACGGTCGCCAGCGCGAGGAGCGCGAGGACCACCGACGCGCTGTACGCGGACACGTAGTCGAACGACTGGTACTGCTCCTCCACGTGGAGGGTGAGGGTCTGGGTCTTCTCGGCGATCGAGCCGGACACCACCCGCACGGCACCGTACTCGCCGAGCGCGCGCGCGGTCGTGAGGACGATGCCGTAGATCAGCCCCCAGCGGATCGCCGGGAGGGTGATGCGCCAGAAGGTCGAGAAGGCGCCCGAGCCGAGGGTGGCCGCGGCCTCCTCCTGCTCGGTGCCGACCTCGCGGAGCACCGGCACCACCTCGCGCACCACGAAGGGCAGGCAGATGAAGATCGTCGCGAGGACCATCCCCGGCAGGGCGAAGATCACCTGGACGCCGAGGTCGTCGGCTGTGGGCCCGAACCAGCCGGAGTTCCCCCAGACGAGCACCAGCGCGAGGCCGACGACGACCGGCGAGAGCGCGAGCGGCAGGTCGATCAGCGCGCTGATCAGCGGCTTGCCGGGCACCCGCCGCCGCACGAGGATCAGCGCCGCCATGACGCCGAAGACCGCGTTGAGCGGCACCGCGATCGCCGCGATGAGCACCGTCAGGTAGAGCGCGTGCAGGGCGGCCGGGGTGGTGATCGCGTCCCAGGCGGCGCCGAAGCCGTCCTCGAAGGCGCTCCAGAAGACGAGCGCCAGCGGCGCGGCCAGGATCACCGCGAGGTAGCCCAGGGCCACGATCCGCAGCCCGTAGCGGCTGCCCAGGGCGAGCGCCTTCTGGCCCGCAGTGCCGGGGGGCTTGGAGGGGACGGGCAGGGCGGCCGGGCTATCGGGCATGGCGGGAGCTCCAGCGCTCGACCCCGGACAGGATCAGGAGGGCGGCCAGCGACAGGATCAGCAGGAAGACCGACACGGCCGCGGCGGCCCCGCGGTTGTCGGACTCGATCTGGCTGTAGATGTAGAAGGACGCGACCTGGTCGTCGAAGGGGATGTTCCCCGTGATCAGCACCAGCGAGCCGAACTCGCCGAGGGCGCGCGAGAAGGCCAGGCCGCAGCCGCCGATCACGGCCGGCAGCAGGTTGGGGAAGATGATGCGGCGGAAGATCGCGAAGGGCCCCGCGCCCAGCGACGCGGCGGCCTGCTCCATCTCGCGGTCGAGCTCGAGGAGCACCGGCTGGACGGCCCGCACGACGAAGGGGAGCGTCACCAGCAGCAGCGCCACCACGATGCCGGCCTTCGTGAAGGCGATGTTGATCCCCGTCGGCCCGCGCGGCCCGTAGAGGGCGAGCAGCGTCAGGCCGGCGACGATCGTGGGCAGCGCGAAGGGGAGGTCGATGAGGGAGTTGACCAGCCCCTTGCCGATGAAGCGGTCGCGCACCAGCACCCAGGCGATCAGGGTGCCCATGACCGCGTTGATGACGGTCACGATCGCCGAGACGATCAGGGTCAGCTTGACGGCGTACCAGGCCTGGTCGTTGGTGATCGCGTCCCAGAACCCGCTCCAGCCGTCGTCGAAGGCGCCGGCCGTGAGGGCCGCCAGCGGGATGAGCACGATGATGCTCATGTAGAGCACCGCGATGCCCATCCCGAGCGGGGCGACGGCGCGCCCCGCTCCGAAGGAGACCCGGGGGGCCCGGGCTGTCGGCGCCGCGCTACTCATCTTCCTGGCTGAACCCCCTGCCCGGCGAAGATGTCGGCCATGACGCCCGTGTCCGGCTCGAAGAACTCGTCCTTGAACGCCTTCCAGCCGCCGATCGCGTCGATCTCGAAGAGCCCGGGCGGGTCGGGGTACGTGGACGCGTTCGCCTTCGCGACCGCCGGGTCCACCGAGCGGTAGCCCTTGGCGGCGAAGACCTCCTGCGCCGGCGTGCTGAGCGCGTAGTCCACGAAGGCCTTGGCGGCGGCCGGGTTCCCGCTCGTCGCCGTCGCGGCGATCGGGTTCTGGATCAGGATGGTCTGGTCGGGGATGACGTAGTCGACGTCCTCGCCCGCCTGCTGGGCCGTGATGGCCTCGTTCTCGTACGCGAGCAGCACGTCGCCCTTGCCGGCCGTGAACACCTGCAGCGACTCGCGCGCGCCCTTGGGCTGGACGGGGACGTTCTCGAACAGCTGCTGCAGGTACTCGAGCGCCTGCTGCTTGGACTTGCCCTGGGCGAGCTGGGCGCCGTAGGCGGCGCCGATGTTCCACTGGGCTCCGCCCGAGGTGAACGGGTTCGGCGTGATCACCTCGACGCCGTCCTTCACGAGGTCGTCCCAGGTCTGGATGTTCTCGGGATTGCCCTTGCGGACCGCGAACACCACGATCGAGTTGCTGACGAAGCCCTTGGTCGGGCCGGACGCCCAGTTCGCGTCGACGATGCCGGGCTCCACCAGGCGGTCGATGTCCGGGGCCAGCGAGAGGGCCAGCACGTCGGCGTCGAGCCCGGCCTCGACGGCGCGGCTCTGGTCGCCGGAGGGGCCGTAGGACTGCTCGAAGTCGATGCCCTCGCCGGCCGGGGTGGCCTGGAAGTCGGGGATGACCTGCTCGTAGACCTCGCGCGGGGTCGTGTAGCCGACCAGGGTGAGGGTGGAGTCACCGCCCCCGCCGGACGTGTCGCCGCTCGCGGTGTCGTCATCCCCGCACCCGGCGACGATGGCGAGGCCGGCGGCCAGCAGGGCGAGGGGGGCGAGAAGGGCTCTGAAACGGTGCCGTAGGATCACTCCACACTCCTTGGTCGGACAGGGGCCAAGCGGGTGAGTCGCGCCCTCCTCGTGGCCGCGGGGAGGGCGCGGTGCCGTTTCGTGAAACCGGCGATGGTGGCCAGGATTACCGGAATATCCACGGTACTTATCCGACGGATAAGTCGCGGTAGCATCGTGACGCGATCGGGGAATGTCAAGGTGGATCGGGGCGTGCGCGCGTGAGCGAGGGCTACCTCGGCGCCGGGGGGCGGCTGGTGGGCGGACCCGCCCCCGAGCTGGTGTCGTCCGGCTACGCCCACGAGATCGACGCGGCGCAGCGCCTGGCGCCGTGGCTCTCGCTGGCCGACCTCGCCCACGCCGTCGCCCTGGCCGAGGCCGGCGCGATCCCCGAGGACGACGTCCGCGCCCTGCTCGGCGGCCTGCTCGACCTCGACGCCATCCCGCCCGGCGCGTTCCCCTGGCGCCCCGAGCTGGGCGACGCCTTCAACTCGCGCGAGGCGGCCCTCGCCGAGCTGGTCGGCCCCTCGGCGGCGGGGTGGCTCAGCGCGGGCCGCCCGCGCCGCGAGGCCTTCCGCGTCGCCCTGCGGCTGTGCGCCCGCGCGGGGGCCCTCGACCTGCACGACGGGGTGCTCGACGCGGCCGCGTCGCTGGTCGACCTCGTCCGAGCGCCACGCCGGCGACCTGGCCGCCGACTACACCTACCTCCAGCCGGCCCAGCCGACCACGATCGGGCACCTGCTGCTCGCCTACGCCGCCCCGGCGCTGCGCGACGGCGAGCGCCTGCGCGCGTCCCACGCCCGCCTCGACCTCAGCGTGGCGGGGGCGGGGGGGAGCGCGGGGTCGCGCTGGCCGCTCGACCGCGCCCGGCTCGCCGAGCTGCTCGGGTGCGCGGGCGTCGTGGTGCACACCAAGGACGCGATGTGGCAGGCCGACGCCTACGTCGAGCTGGTGGCGACGGTGGCCACCGCCGCGGCCAACGGCTCGCAGCTGGCCCAGGACCTCGAGATCCTCGCCAGCCGGGAGTTCGCCGCCGCCTCGCTCGCCGACCGGCACAGCCGCGCCAGCGCCCTGATGCCGCAGAAGCGCAACCCCTACGCGCTGGCCGTCATCCGCACCCAGGCCGGCGTCGCGGCCGGGGAGCTCGCGGCGCTGCTGGTGACCCTCCACACGGGCTCGGCGCGCACGGACCACTTCCACCTGCTCAACGGCAGCGTGCCCGCGGCTGCTCGAGCAGTCCGCCGCCGTCTCCCGGCTCGAGGCCGAGGTGGTGGCCGGCCTGGAGCTGCACCCGGACCGCTTCGAGCGCGCCGCCCGCGAGGGCTTCACCACCGCCGCCGACGTGGCCGACGTCCTCGCGCAGGAGGGCGGGCTCGACTACCGCACCGCCCACCGGGTGGTGGGACGGGCGGTCCGCGACCTCGTCGACGAGGGCCTCCCGCCGGACGCGCTCACGCCGGAGCGGATCGCCCGCGCGGGCGAGGAGGCCGCCGGCCGCCGGGTGGCCATCTCGGCCGAGGAGCTCGTCGCCGCGCTCGACCCGGTGGTGGCCGCGAGGTCGCGGCCCCAGGCCGGCTCGTCGGCGCCGGACGAGGTCGCCGCCATGATCTCCGCCGCCCGCGGGGAGGTCGCGGCGGGGCGGCGCTTCAGCGAGGAGGCCCGGGCGGCGGCGGCGACGGCCCGTGAGACCCTGCTGACGCAGGCGCGCGCGCTGGCGGGCCGGGAGGGCTGACCACAACGGTGCGTATCCGGCGCGCGTAGCGGTCCAGCAGGCGCAGCAGCGCCGGGCCCGCCACCAGCGCCAGCAGGACGTTGCCGGCGGCGTGGGCCACGTCGAAGGGGACGCTGCGCCCGCTCGTGAGCACGAAGGCCGACCAGCTCACCTCCGGGCCGAACGAGGCGAGGAACCACACGTTCATCGCCCAGCCGAAGAGGATCCCCCAGACGCCGGCCACCAGCGCGAGCCCGAGCGCCCGCCGGCAGATCGGGCGCAGCAGCGCGCCGGTGAGGCCGGCTGCGCTCCAGAGCGCCATCTGGGGCGGCGTCCAGGGGCCCTGGCCGAGGAAGCTGTTGGAGATCAGCCCGGCGATCGGGCCGACCGCGA
The DNA here is from genome assembly GCA_963808825.1 of Miltoncostaeaceae bacterium. Classification (GTDB taxonomy): domain Bacteria; phylum Actinomycetota; class Thermoleophilia; order Miltoncostaeales; family Miltoncostaeaceae; genus DATAGF01. The sequence continues at coordinate 302,631 of CAWEGW010000013.1, forward strand.
GCCCGGCGCGGGGGCCGAGCGCGGCGCCCGACACGATGCAGATGACGGTCACGGGCTGGACGCCGGGCAGGGGCGAGAAGAGCACCCGGCCGGCCGCGGCGACGGCCCCGAGGGTCGCGACGAGGGCGAGCTCCTTGGCCCCGTCGCCGCCGCGCTCGAGCGCGACGACGCCGAGCGCCAGGACCACGACCAGCACGAGGATGACGGTCAGCGACGCGCTCACGGCGCGGCCCCCGCCGGCGCCGCGAGGGCCGCCGGCCGCACGGCCCCGCCCGCCACCTCCAGCGCGACGTCGCCGGCCGCGCGGGCGAAGGCGGCGTCGTGGGTCGCGACGACCACCGCCGCGCCCTCGGCGGCGCGGGCCCGCAGCAGCGCCGCCAGCGCCGCCTTGCGGGCCGGGTCCATGCCCCGGGTGGGCTCGTCGAGGGCGATCACGGCGGGGCGGGCGGCGAGGATCGCCCCCAGGGCCACCCGCTCCCGCTGGCCGGCGGAGAGGTCGAGCGGGTGGCCGGCGGCGAGCCCGCCGAGGTCGAGCGCCTCGAGCGTCTCGGCGACGCGGGCGCGCCGCTCGGCGCCCCGCAGGCCCAGCCGCCGCAGGGCGAAGGCGACCTCGTCGTCAACGCGCTCGGTGAGCAGGTGGCGCCCGGGGTCCTGCCCGACGAGCCCGACCCGCGGGAAGCGCCGCTCGGCGGGCAGCGCGGTGGCGTCCTCGCCGCCGAGCAGCACCCGGCCGGCCGCGGGCCGGTGGAGGCCGGCGAGCACCCGCAGCAGGGTCGTCTTGCCGCAGCCGTTGGGGCCCCGGAGGGTCGTGACCTGGCCGGCGCGCAGCTCGAGGCAGGCGCCGCGCAGCACCGGGGCGCCGGGGTGGCCGGCGTCGATCCCCTCGAGCGACGCCAGGTGCGGACCGGGCGCGGCGGGCGCCGGCGGCGCCGGCTCGGCGGCCTCGGGGCCCGGCGGCCCGGACGCGCCCGCCGCAGCACGGCGAGCACGCGGTCGGCCGACCTCGCGCGCGCGGTCGGCGCGGTGCTCCGCGACGGCGATCGCCGTCCCGGCGTCGTCGGCCAGCCGCCGCAGCGCCGCCGTCAGCGCCGCCGCCGCCGCGTCGTCGAGCTGGGAGCTGGGCTCGTCCATCAGGAGCACCGGGGGCCGGGGCGCCATCACCGCCGCGAGGGCGACCCGCTGGCGCTCGCCCCCCGACAGCGTGGCGATGGCCCGGTCCGCCAGGTGGCCGGCCCCGGCGGCGTCCAGGGCCTCGCGCACCCGGCCCGGGATCGCGGCGGCCGGGACCCCCGCGCTCTCGAGGCCGAAGGCGACGTCCCGCGCGACCGAGCCCAGCACCGCCTGGCCCTCGGGGTCCTGGAAGACCATCCCCGCCAGCCGGGCGATCCGCGCGGGGGCGGTGGCCATGGTGTCGTGCCCGGCCACGGTCACCCGCCCGGAGAAGCGCCCGCCGTGGAAGTGCGGCACCAGCCCGCAGAGCGCCCGCAGGAGCGTCAACTTGCCCTCGCCCGACGGGCCCTCCAGGAGCAGGATCTCCCCCGCGGCGAGGTCCAGGTCAACGTCGTCGAGGGCCGGCGCGGCGGCGCCCCCGTAGGCGAACGTCAGCCCCATCGCGGCGGCCGCGATCACGGCAGCCGCCGCAGGGCGAGGGCGGCCCCGCCCAGGATCGCGGCGACCGCCGCGGCCAGCGCGACCGCGCCCGGCGCCAGGACGGGGTCGAGGGTCGGGTAGAACGAGTAGGGGGCCAGGCCGAGGGCGACGGCGGCCGCCGCGGCCGCGGCGAGGGCCCCGCCCAGCGCGAGGACGACCCGCTCGGCCGGCCCGTAGCGGCGCTCGGCCAGGCGGGTGCGCGGCCCGGCGCCGTAGCCCCGCGCGGTCATCGCCTCGGCGACGTCCAGGCCCCGCTCGAGGCTCGAGCCGAGCAGGGGCAGGGCGAGCGGCGCCGCGCGCCGCGCCCGGCCGCCCCAGCTCCCGGAGGCGAGGTCGACGCCGCGCAGCCGGGCGGTCTCGGCGATGGCCCGGGCGTCGCGCTCGAGCGTCGGGATGAGGCGGGCCGCGAGGGCGCAGGTGAGCGCCGAGCGCGGGGCGATGCGGGCGACCTGCGCCTGGAGGCGGTCGGCGTCCATGTGGGCGAGGACCGCCCCGACCAGCACCGCGACGGCGAACAGGCGCAGCCCGATTGCGAGCCCGGCGAGGACCTCCTCGGCGGTCACCTCGAGGTCGATCACCGGGACGTCGGGCCCGCGCCAGAGGATCAGGTCGCCCTCGGCGGCGACGAAGGGGTTCAGCAGCGCGAGGGTGACGCCGCTGATGAGGCCGCCGACGATGAAGAGGCGGCCGGTCCGGCCGGGCGCGGCCAGGAGCAGGGCGACCGCGCCCGCGGCCACGGCCGCCAGCACCAGGGGGTGGTCGTCGGCGAACGCGATCACGACGGCGGCGACCCCGAGCAGCAGCAGGGCCCCCGGCGCCCGCCGGCCCGCGGTCACGGGCCCGGCCTCCCGCCGGCCTGGAGCGGCCGCCCGTCCCCGTCGAAGGCGACGGCGTAGCGCCCCGCCAGCAGCGACGGGTCGGCGGCGATGGCCTCGGCGGCCGCCCGGGCCGCGGCCTCGTCGAGCCCGGCGACCGCCAGGAGGGCGCCGTCGCCGGGGTCGGTGCCGGTCGGGACGGCCGCCGCGAGGGCCCGCGCGCCGGGGACGGGGCGCCGCCCCTCCGCGTCGGCGCCCAGGGCGGTCACGCGCCCGCCCTCGATCGCCACCGTCAGCCCGGCGCGCGTCCGGGTCCTCCAGGGCCCGGCGCCAGGCGGGGTCGCGCCGGGCCAGGGACTCGCTCGAGCCGACCCTCACCCTCCAGGGGGAGTCGGCCTCGGCAAGTTCGGCGCCGGCCGATCGGAGGGGCTCGGCCAGCGGCGGCTCGGCGAGGACGGGGTCGGCCGGCCCGCCGCCGGGCCGCGCGAACGGCGCCGGCCACTGGCCGACCACGGCCGGGGTGTCCATCAGGGCGCCCCAGTCGCGGTAGTCCCACCAGACCGCCTCGCCGTCGGAGAGCTCGACCTGCTCGGCGCTCACCGACGCCGCGACGCCGTCGACGAAGAAGAACCAGTCGCGCGTCCCCTCGAGGTCGCTCTCGCGCCCGAGCATCCCCGCGACGAAGCCGCCGCCGTAGGCGGTCTCCACGTCGGTGGCCCCGCGCAGGGCGCGCATCACCGACTGGCCCGGCGCGGCGCGCACGTCGAGCAGGGGCACGGCGCCGTAGTCGGCCGTCGCCACGATCGTGCCCGCCGCCTCGCCGGCCGCGGGCTCGTCCTGGGCGCGGTGCTCGCAGCCGACGGCCAGGGCGGCCGCGGTCGCGAGGGCCGCGATCAGGGCCAGGGGCCGCCCGGGTCGTCCGCGCACCAACTGCTCCGTTCCTCGAAAGCGCCGTCGGTGCTCGGGCGGAGGCAGGTCTCCTGGCTTCCGTTCCCAGCGGCGCCGCGCCTTCCCGGGTCGCCCCAGTGGCCGGCTTCTCGCCCAGCCGCGCCGCTCCCGGTGACAGTGGCGGGACCGCGCCGGATTCGCACCGGCTTCCCTCGAAGCGCCCTCGCGGGCGACCACCCACCCGAGACCGCCACAGGCTACCCGGACGACGGTGCCAGGGTCGACTTCCGACCAGGTACCGGCGGTTGACAAAGCATCTGCGCGTCCTCTAGATAACCTGCATAACTACTAAAAGCTTCCACATCGACGGCGCCCCTGACGGTCGCCCCCCCATGATCGGAAGGCCCGCTTTGGAGGACCAGGAACGCGCCCCGCTCCCGTCCCCGCTCCCTCGCGGCGACGAGCCGGGCGGCACCATGCACGACGAGCTCCTGACGCCTGAGGAGGCGCGGGCGCTCATCCAGGCGGCCTCCGGGCGCGCGCCCACCGGCGTTCGCAACCGGGCCCTCGTCGCCGTGATGTACCGCTCGGGCCTGCGGCCCGGCGAGGCCCTCGCCCTGGCGGTCGAGGACCTCGACGCCGAGGCCGGCACCGATGCGGGTCCCCGCGCGCAAGGGCGGCAGCCGCCGCACCACCGGCGTCGACGCCACCACGCGCCGTCTCATCGCCGCCTGGATCGCCCGCCGCGCGCAGCGCGGCATCGATCCCTCGGCGCCGCTCTTCTGCACGCTGGCCGGCGAGCCGCTCAAGGCGGCCTACGTCCGCGAGCTGCTGCCGCGGCTGGCGCGGCGGGCCGGCATCGCCAAGCGGGTCCACCCCCTGGCGCTGCGCTACGCGAACGCGGCCGAGCTCGCCGAGGAGGGCATGCCGGCGCCGATGATCGACCGCCACCTCGGCGTCGCGCCCGTCGGCGCCGCGCGCCGCTACCGGCGGCCGGTCGGGGAGCAGGAGGTCGCGGCCGCCATCGCGGCTCGCGAGTGGTCGCTTTAGCGCTCTGATGCGGTGATCCGGCGGCCGCGGAGCGCCGTAGAGTGCTCTGATGGCCGCGGATCGCCTCCCCCCGGAGCTCACGCGCCTGGCCGACGAGGACCTCCTCACCCTCGTCGAGCGGGGCGACGCGGACGCCTTCGAGGTCATCTACGAGCGCCACTCGCGGGTGGCGTTCTCGCTTGCGTTCCGCCTGCTGGGCGACCGGCCGTCGGCCGAGGACCTGGTCCAGGACGCCTTCCTCGCGGTCTGGCGCGGCGCCGGCTCGTACTCCTCGACCCGCGGCAGCGTGCGCAACTGGCTGCTGTCGATCCTCCACAACCGCGGCGTGGACCGCCTCCGCACCCTGGCCGCGATGACCCGGCGCCAGGAGGCCCTCGAGCAGGTCGAGCTGCGCCGGCCGGACGAGCCCGACGCCGCCGCGCTCGGCATCGGACAGGCCCTCGCGGGGTCCGTCCGCGAGGAGCTCAGCGCCCTGCCCGGCGAGCAGTTCGAGGTGCTGAAGCTGGCCTACTATGGAGGTTTCACCCATCAGGAGATCGCCGAGATGCTCGAGCTGCCGCTCGGGACGGTGAAGAGCCGGATGCGGCTCGGGCTCGATCGTCTCCGGCGCGGCCTCGGCGAGGCGGGGGTGGCGACGGCATGACCCCACGACGCCATCCGCGAGCTGCTGGCGCCGGTGGCCCTCGGGGCCGCCGAGCCCGACGAGGTCGCCCAGGTCGAGGAGCACGTCGTCGCCTGCGCGAGCTGCCGCGAGGAGCTCGCCGGCCTGCGCGGGGCGGCCGACGTCCTCGCGCTCGCCGTGCCGCAGCACGACCCCTCGCCCGCCCTGCGCGACTCGCTCATGACGAGGGTGCGGGCCGAGGCGGCCGAGCGCCAGGCGGCGGCCGAGGAGGGCCCCGAGCGCGCGCCGCGCCGGAGCATGGGCTCCCGGATGCGCGGCGCGCTGTCGTCGATCCGGCCCTGGCCGGCGGTGGCGGTCGTCGCGGTGATCGCCGCGCTGCTCCTCGGCTGGAACATCGTCCTGCAGACGACCGAGGACTCCGGTCCGGGCGGCGAGGAGGTCACCGCCCTCTCTGTCACCGGCACCGCGGACGCCCCCGACATCGACGGGCGGGTCGTCTACGTCCCCGACGAGGCGACGGCGATCGTGCGCCTGAGCAACCTGCCGCCGCTCGACCCGGGCGAGGCCTTCCAGCTCTGGGTGCTGCGCGACGGCGTCCCCGAGTCGGCGGGCCTCTTCGAGCCGACCGGCCCCTCCCAGGCGGTCCGGGTCGCGGCCGGCCTCGACGACGCCGACGCCCTGGCCGTGACGGCCCAGCCGAGCACGAGCCGCATGGTCCCCGAGGGCCCGATCCTCGTGCAGGCGCCGCTCTCGGGGTGACCGGGCGCGGGCCCCGGCCCGCACGGGCGCTCGCGCGCCGCTACCCGGACGTCCTCTTCGCGGTGCCCACGGCGCGGCCGGCGGTCGCGCTGACGCTCGACGACGGGCCCGACCCCGAGGTCACGCCGCGGGTCCTCGACGTCCTCGCGGCGGCGCGGGCCCGCGCGACCTTCTTCGTGCTGGGCGAGGCGGCGCTCGCCCATCCGGCGCTCCTCGACCGGGCGGTCGCCGAGGGCCATGAGCTCGGCAACCACGGATGGCGCGACCGGCCCGCCCACCGCCTGCCCCTGCCCGCATTCGCCGACGACATGCGGCGGACCCACGCCGTGCTCGCGGCGCACGCCCCGGTGAGGTTCATGCGACCGGGCTCCGGCCTGATCCGGCGCGACCAGCGCGCGGCGCTGCCCGGCCTCGGCTACCGCTGCGTCCTCGGCTCGGCCTACCTGTGGGACGCCCAGCTGCCGCAGGGACCGCGGCTCGGGGCCGCCCTTGCCCGCCTGGCCGCGCCCGGGGCGATCGTGATCGTGCACGAGGGGCCCGGGCGGACCCGGGCGCCGGCGATGGTCGCCGCGCTGCTGGAGCGGCTCGCGGCGCGCGGGCTCGCCGCCACGACCGTCGCCGACCTCCTCGGGTCGGCCGGGCACGCGGCGGGTTGACAGGCCGCGACCGCCTGTGACCGGTCGATCATCGCGTTGAGGCTGTCCACGTAGAGGCGCGGCGCGCTCGCGAGGCGCGCGCTATCGGGCCGACCACCAACGGGATTCCACCCAGGCGCCTCCCTCCCGTTACGGGGTTTTCGTTCCGGGCGGGTCGAGCCCCTTGCCGGAGACGAGACGCGCGACGGCCTTTTCGTTCTCGTCCTCCTCCTCTCCGGCGTGCGGGACGAACTGTTCATGCCAGGACGCGCCGTCTCTCAGGACGCGCCGGGGCTCGACAATCTCCCGGACAAGGGCGATGCACGAGAGCACCAGCCCGCTGGCCGCCGCGATGGCGAACGGGACCAGCAGCGTCTCGGGCGCGCGGTCCCACGCCAGCGTGAGCGGTCCGACCAGGATGAAAAGGCTCACCCCCGCGACGATGGCCTCGACGCGTATCCGGCCTCTCCTGCTCCTGAACCACGCGCCGGGGGGCCCGTCTGGGGTCGAGGCTGCGGTGTCGCCCGGCCGTCGCACGTCTCCACCGTCACACGGCCGCAGAGCGCCCGACAACCCCTCGATCAGGTGGGGACCACCTCCGGGACGATCCACCAGCGGTGCGCCTTGCTCGTCGCGTCCCGCTCCCCGAAAGCGCCCGGGCCGCGTAGGCGCCCGCCTCACCGAGTAGAGGATGGGCGCGATCCGACCCGACGACTCTGAAGGGGCGCGAAGGATTGAGACGGCCTGCCGAGGGATCACCCGTATTTCGACCACCAAGTGATCAGCGCGGCGCCCCACGCGATCAGGAGCAGGAACGCGGCAGCGAGCAGGATGCCGAAGGCGAACAACGCGACGGCGCCTGCGGTGAACACGAGCTCGACGATGAGGAGGCCTCTCATCCGGCTCCCTATCGGGAGAGGGCCAGGCGGGGACCGCGAACCGACCGCACCGCCACGAGTTGACGGCCTCGGGGGTGGCGCGTCGCTCCGTCAAGGGGCCGCGCTCCCTACATCCGCAGAGGAACGGGCGCGAGAAATCACCCTCCTGCTCGGGGCCGGAGGCGAATTCTCCGGTTGACCCCCGGATGACCCCCCCGCCCCGAACGCCGAGCCCGAGAACGCGAAAACCCCGCGCTCGCGGGGCTTTCGCAGGTAGCGGAGGAGGGACTCGAACCCCCGACACGCGGATTATGATTCCGCTGCTCTAACCAGCTGAGCTACTCCGCCCTGAGGGTCGAGAGCCCAGTAGCGGATTCGAACCGCTGACCCCTTCCTTACCATGGAAGTGCTCTACCGGCTGAGCTAACTGGGCGGGGTCCGGCGAGTCTAGCGGGACCCTTGGATCGCCACCAGACGAACCACGAGGGCAGGGTGCTCGGCTGGCGCGCCCTCGGCCGCGGGCCGGCGCTGCCGCTCATCAACGGCTACGCCGCGACCGCCGACGACTGGGACCCGGCCTTCCTGGCCGCGCTCGCGCGCTCGTTCGAGGTCGCCTGCCCCGACAACCGCGGCCTCGGCGCCGTGACGCTCGGCGACCCGGCCGTGGTGACGGTTGACGCGATGGCCGGCGACGCGGGGACGAGGACGTCGTGATCCCCGCCGCCAACGCCGAGCGCCTGGCCGCGCGCTGGCCGCTGCCGCGTCGCGCGCGTCGCCGGGGGCGGGCACGCCGTCATGGCCCAGGCGCCGGAGCGCGTGGCGGGACTGGTGGCGTCGCTCCTGGAGGGGTGAGACCAGGGAGCGGGCGCGCCGGGCGCGACCCGGCCTATGGTTGACGAGCCGGCCGGCCCTCGTGGGCCGGCCGAGCCGCGTCATGGCCTCATTCGTCACACATCGCACCCACGGCCACGCCCCCTCCGACGCGGGGCGCGAGCGGCTGCGCCTGTGGGCGGAGCAGCGGCTCTTCGCCGCGGCCTGGGCGGCCTCGGCGATCGGGACGGCCTGGCTGGCGGTGCGGCTGGGCGGCGGCGCGATCGGCGCCGCCGCGGTGGTGGCCGCCGGCCTCGCGCCGCTCGCCCTCGGGGCGCCGCTGGCGGCGCGGCTGGCGGCGCGGGTCGACCGGCGCGCGCTGCTCTGCGGCTCGCAGGCCGTGGCGGCCGCGGCCCTCGTGGCAGGCGTGCTGGCCGCGCCCGCGGCCGGGCCCGCGGCGGCCATCGCCGCCGCCGCGCTGGTCGGCGCGGCCCGGGCGGCCTTCGACGCCGCGACGGCCGACGTCCTGCTTCACCTGACCGACCCCGGGCGGCGCCGCGACGCCTGCCGCGACCTGACCGCCCGCTTCGGCGCGGGCCACGCCGCCGGGGTCCTCGGCGCTCTCGTCGTCGGCCTCGCCGCCGGGCCCGACGGGGCCCTGCTGCTGGCGGCGGGCGTCGCGGCGGCCGGCGCCGCGGTCGCGGCGCGGCACCACCCCGACCTCGACCTGCGGGTTCCCGAGGCGCCGCCGCCGCACCGGGCGTTCGCGGCCGGTCTCCGCCACGTGGCGGCCGACCGGACCCTGCGCGGCACGCTCCTGGCCGGGGCGTGGGCCACGGCGATCGGCGCCGCCCAGGGGTCGGTGCTGATCGCGTGGCTCACCGGCGACGTCGGCCTGCGCGGCGCCCTCGTGCCGGCGCTCCTCATCGGCTTCGGCGTCGTCCGCCTGGCGCGCCCCGCCGTCGAGCGGACGGCGTCGCGCCCGCGGATCTGGATCGCGCTCTCGGCGGCGCTGGCCGTGCAGGCGGCCGCCTCCCTCGCGGCCTACACGGCGGACGGGTCGCTCGGCGCGGCTGCCGCCTACGGGCTCGGGCTGATCGCCGCGGCCGCGCTCGGGGTCATCGTCACGCGGGCCCTGCGGGTCGCGGCCCCGCCCGAGCTGGCCCCCGCCGTCGGCCAGGCCGCCGGCGCCGCGTGGGCCCTCGCCGCGTGCGCGGGCGCGGGGCTGGCCGCGGGCCTGGCGCTCGGCGTCGGGCTGGCGGAGACCCACCTGGTCCTCGCCGGCCTCGCGATGGCGGGTGCGACCGCGCTCGTCGCCCGGGACGCCGTCAGGCGCTCCGCGGCGCCCCCGCCCGCCGCCTGACCAGGCTCCTCCTGCCCCTCCGGGGGTGGAGCTTCTGGCGGTTCGGGCGGCGCCCGCGGGGCGGCTCTGTGGTCTCCTCCATGTCCGACGCCGGCGTGGCCGGTGCTCCATACGGCCGCCGCGGGAGCGGGCACGTGGCCGCCCGCCCTCGCTCCGGCGACGTGGTCGGCCGCGCCGGCGTCGAACCACGAGGGCGCCGTCGCGCGACACGCCGCCGAGGCGCCGCGCGACGGGCGCCCGTTCTAGCGGAGCCGCCGGGCTAGCACCGGCGACCCCAGTGGGCACCACGGGGCACTCAACCCGTAGCGCAGCCGCGACCCTAACTCCGACCAGCGGAACGGTCCAGGCTCTAGGCGATTTCAGAACATTTCGCCTCACGCAGGTCTCGAACGCCGGACCCGCGCCCGGGGTGCAATGGCGGCGCGGCGGTCGCGGCTGCTCCTGCGCGGGAGCCGCACCGGGGGTGGATGGGCCGGACCTTGCTCCGGCAGGGCCCCACGGGGTTCCTCCTTTCGCACCAGGACGCTCGTCGGCGGGGGCGAAAGGTCCACCCATGGCTCGGGACGAGCTCAGCGAGGCCGAGCACGAGACGCGGGTGGAGGCCGCCCTCGCCGTCGTGGCGGTGATGGGCCTGCAGGTCCTGATCGGCATCGTCAGCGCCACTCAGGGCTGGGCGCTCTGGGGGCTCCCCTGGTGGGTCTGGCTGGTCCTGGTCGGACCGGAGCTCGTCCTGCTGGTCCTCCTGACCTGGTCGCGACCGCGCCAGCGGCTCGTGGAGACGGGCCGTCGGCGCGCCGTGTCCCTCGGCCTGGTCGCCTGCGTGGGGCTCGGCAACGCGGTGGCGCTGGTCGCCCTCCTCGGCGCGATCCTGAGCGGCGACGAGGTGAGCGGGGGACAGCTCCTGTTCAAGGGGCTCGCCATCTGGACGACGAACGTGATCGCCTTCGGGCTGTGGTTCTGGGAGCTCGACCGGGGAGGGCCGGTGCGCCGAGCCGAGCCCGATCCGCTGCCGGCGGAGTTCCAGTTCCCCCAGATGGACGACGCCGGCGATGCGCGAGGGGGCTGGTACCCGCGCCTCGTCGACTACCTCTACGTCTCCTTCACCAACTCGCTGGCCTTCAGCCCCACCGACGCCATGCCGCTCACCCGCCGGCTCAAGCTCGCGATGCTCAGCGAGGCCAGCGTCTCGTCGATCACCGTTCTGCTCGTCGCCGCGCGGGCCATCAACATCTTGGGGTAGGCCCGAGGCTCGCGCGGCGCACTCGGCCCCGCCCGTCGCCGGATACCATCGGACGCCCGGGAAGGGATTCGCGCTTGGATGGCTTCACGCTCACGTACGACGGCTACGAGTCGGCCGAGGAGGGCCTGAGGGAGGCGCTCACCTCGACCGGCAACGGCTACTTCTGCACGCGCGGCGCCGCGGAGTGGGAAGACGCCAACGACGTGCACTACCCGGGGACCTACGCCCACGGCGGCTACAACCGGGAGACCACGATCATGGGCGGCATGCCGGTCCCGAACGAGGACCTGGTGAACCTGCCCAACTGGCTCGTGCTCAAGCTGCGGATCGAGGGCGAGGAGGTGCTCAGGCTCGCCGACGTCGAGCTGCTCTCCTACCGCCACGAGTACGACATCCGCAACGCGGTCGTCTCACGCACGCTGCGCTTCCGCGACCGCGCGGGTCGCCTGAGCAAGCTGCGCAGCCGCCGCTTCGTCAGCATGGCCCACGGCCACCAGGCGGGGATCGAGTGGACGATCACGCCGGAGGACTGGTCGGGCCGCGTCGAGGTCATCTCGGCCCTCGACGGCCGGGTCACGAACCGTGGCGTGGCGCGCTACCGGGAGCTCGAGGGCCGGCACCTGGAGCCCGTGTTCCCGCGGACGTTCGGGCCCGACGTGATCGCGCTGATGGCGCGCACGCGCCAGTCGCGGATCCACGTGGCGCAGGCGGCCCGCACGCGCGTCTTCTCGGGCGATGCGCCGGTCGATGCGCACCACCGGCTCCATCAAATGGAGGACTACGTCCAGACGGTCCTCGCCTTCGACGTGACGGAAGGCGCGCCTGTGCGCGTCGAGAAGATGGTCGCGCTCTACACATCTCACGACCGCGCGATCAGCGAGCCGCTCGGCAACGCCGGAAAGTCCGTCGGCGACTACCCGTCGTTCGGCAGGGCGCTGGCCGAGCATCGCTCGGCGTGGGACGAGCTCTGGGAGGCGTGCGACCTGGTCCTGCCCGGGAACGCGCGCGTGCAGCTGCTGCTGCGCCTTCACATCGCGCACGTCCTTCAGGTCTGCTCGCGCCACACGGCGGACAAGGACGCGGGCGTCGTCGCGCGCGGCCTGAACGGCGAGGCGTACCGGGGCCACGTGTTCTGGGACGAGCTGTACGTGTTCCCGTTCCTCAACTTCCGCCTGCCGCGGATCAGCCGGCACCTGCTCCAGTACCGGGCGCGGCGGCTGGGGGAGGCGCGCCGAGCGGCGCGGGCGGCCGGCTACCGCGGCGCGATGTACCCGTGGCAGAGCGGGAGCGACGGCCAGGAGGAGACCCAGGTCGTGCACCTCAACCCGCTCTCCGGGCGCTGGGAGCCGGACCTCAGCCACAACCAGCGCCACGTCAACGCGGCGATCTTCTACAACGTCTGGCACTACTACCGGGCGACCGGCGACGTCGAGTTCATGCTCGACCACGGGGCGGAGATGATGCTCGAGATCGCCCGCTTCTGGTCGTCGCTCGCGCACTACAACCCCGCGCGCGACCGCTACGAGATCCACGGGGTGATGGGACCCGACGAGTTCCACGAGAAGTACCCGGGGGCGGCTGAGGGCGGGCTGCGCAACAACGCCTACACCAACGTCATGGTCGCCTGGATCTGCGCCACCGCCCCGGCGGTCCTCGGCCTCCTCCCGGCGCGCCGCGCCAAGGCGCTGCGGAGCAGGATCGACCTCACCGACGACGAGGTCTCCACATGGGCGGAGATGAGCCGCAAGATGTTCGTGCCGTTCCACGGCGGCGGCATCATCAGCCAGTTCGAGGGGTACGAGGAGCTCGCGGAGCTCGACTGGGACGCGTACCGCGAGCGGTACCACGGCAGGATCCAGCGACTGGACCGGATCCTGCGGGCCGAGGGGGACGACCCGGACCGCTACAAGCTGGCCAAGCAGGCCGACACGGTCATGCTCTTCTTCCTGTTCTCCGAGCAGGAGCTCGGCGAGCTGTTCGAGCGGCTCGGCTACGAGCTCGACCCGGACGCCGTGCGCAGGAACATCGAGTACTACGACGCCCGCACCTCTCACGGCTCGACGCTGAGCTTCATCACCCACGCCGCCGTGCTCGCCGACCTGGACCCCGAGAGCTCGTGGGAGCGCTTCCTCGTGGCGCTCGAGAGCGACATCGGCGACATTCAGGGGGGCACGACCAAGGAGGGCATCCACATGGGCGTGATGTCCGGCACGCTCGACCTGGTGCAGCGCGGGTACCTCGGCACCGCGATGCGCGGGGACGTCCTCTACTTCGCGCCGCGGTTGGTCGATCGCCTCGAGGGCCTCTCGTTCGGGGTGCAAGTCCGCGGCACGCCGATCCATTTGAGCCTCGCCGACGGCCGGCTGACCGTGTCGGTCCGCGCCGAGGGCGCGTGCGACCCGATCAAGGTCGGCGTCGGCGACGAGGTTCGCGAGCTGTTTCCCGGCGACCGCTTCTCGTTCGCGCTGGCCGGGGCGCCGGCGCGCGGGTGACGGCGAACGTGCCGGACGGCTTCGGTGGCGCGGTCTTCGACGTCAACGGCGTGCTCGTCAACTCGCCGCACGAGCGCGCGTGGCGCGAGGCGCTTCGGGAGCTCATGGACGGCGAGTGGAGCGGCATCCGGGACGAGACCACCTGGTCGCCCGAGGCGTTCACCCCGCAGGTCTACCAACAGGTGATGTCGGGCAAGCCGCGGCTCAGCGGGGCGCGCGCGGCGCTGGACCACTTCGGGGTGCCGGACGCGGAGCGGCGGACGATCGCCTACGCCGATCGCAAGCAGACGATGGTGACCGAGCTGATCGAGGCGGGGGAGTTCGAGGCCTACCCCGACGCGCTGCGCCTGGTGCTCGCGACGCGGGCGGCGGGGATCCGCATCGCGGCGGCCTCGTCCTCGAAGAACGCCGGGCTGTTCCTCCGGAGGATCCGCCTCGACACGTTCGCCCGGGAGCAGGGTCTCGGCGAGGCCCTCGTGGCGCCCGGGCAAACGCTGCTCGACGTCTTCGACGCCGACGTCTCGGGCCGCGACTTCGCCCACGGCAAGCCGCACCCCGAGATCTTCCTGACCGCCGCCGGCGAGCTCGGCGTCCCGCCGGGGCGCTGCTTCGTCGTCGAGGACGCCGTCTCGGGCATCCAGGCCGCCAAGGCCGGCGGCATGGCCGCGCTGGGCGTCGCCCGGGCCGACGACGCGGCGGTGCTGGCCGGCGCGGGCGCCGACCTGGTCGTCGAGTCGCTCGACGAGGTCGATGTCGAGCGGCTCGGACAGGGGCGTCTGGTCACGACGGGCGCCTGAGCCGGCGCGTCGTCCTGCTCGCAGAGGGCGGGGCGTCACTCCCCCTCCCCGGAACGAGCAGCGGTCCTGGGCTCGGCCGGGCCAGCGGCTCCAGTGGGGGGAGGAGGATTCGAACCTCCGAAGGCGTAGCCGGCGGTTTTACAGACCGGCGGCGCCGTCGCAGGAACGGCATAGCGAAGGGGATGCGGCGCCGCGCGGGATCGGTGCGCGACAGCTCGCGCGACAGTCGCCCTCATTTCCATCCGACGACGAAGCGTCGCTGCTCCGGCGTCCTGGGGATGCCCGATGCCGGCGCTCGGTCCATCTCGCAGGGCCGATGCGCTCTCGGGTCGCCCGCGCCGCCGTCATCCGCAGCAGGTCCCCCGGCGCGGCCCGGCCGGGCGAGGGCCGCCGCCCAGGTGGACCCGGCGGTGACGGCCGACATGCCCCGGCCGGGGCGCCGGGCCGAGACCTCTACCGCCTCGCCCGGCGCACCGGCGCCGCGGCGTCGCCGGATCGGG
>CAWEGW010000014.1:0-45519 GCA_963808825.1 Miltoncostaeaceae bacterium
TTGTACAGTCCCGGCCATGAGGAGGCTGATCGGCTACGTCCGCATCGCGCCGCGTGAGCGCGACGACGAGCGCCCGAGCCTGGACATCCAGCGGCGCGGCCTCGAGAACGCCGCCCGCGCGGGGGGCTGGGAGCTGCTGCGCATCGAGGAGGACGTGCGCTCCGGGCGCACGCTCGCCGCCCCGGGCTGCGGGCGGCGCTGGCGGCGTGCCGTGCCGGGGAGGCGGACGGCATCGCGGTGGCGCGGCTGGACCGGCTCACCTACTCGCTGTCCGACCTGGCCGAGCTCGTGCGCGAGGCCGTTAACGGCGGCTTCACGATCGTCTCGCTCCAGCCGGCCGTCAACATCGTTTCGGGCGGCGGCCGGGCGGTGGGGGAGGTCCTCGCCGAGGCCGCCTCGTGGCAGCCGCGCGCAATCGCCACCGCCGGGCGGGCCCTCAGCGGCCGGCCCGGCAGACCGTCCTCGACCCGGCGGCCGTCGCCGAGCGCATCCGCGACCTGCGCGCCCAGGGCATGACCCTGCAGGCGATCTGCGACACCCTCAACGGCGAGGGCATCCCACGCCGCGGGGGGGCGCCGAGTGGCGCCCCACATCGCTGCGGTCGGTCCTGCGCGCCTGAGCCGGCGCGGGAGCCCTCAGCGCGCGGGGCAGGCGGCGCCGGCCCGGTGGACGTAGCCCTGCCAACGGGCGGCCGTGGCGGCGAAGCCGCGCCCGGGGTAGCCCCGGCGAGCCGCTCGAGCAGGCGCACGTGGTAGCAGTGGTAGTTGAGGTCGGCGAGGTAGCTGCGCCAGGGGCGCCCGGGGGTGAGCAGGCCGTAGTAGCTCCACGAGCCCGAGTCGTCGTCGCCCAGGTGCCGCTCGAGGGTCGCGGCGCCGCGGTCGGCCAGGTCGCGCGCCAGGGCGGCGGCCGCGGCGGCCTCCGGGGACGGCCCGGCCCGGTCGAGCGCCGTGGCCGTCCGAGCAGGTTGAGCAGGGTGACCATGAAGCCGTTGAGGGCGGCCCCCTTCCACGGGCTCTCGCCGGGTAGGCCCGCTCGACGTACCAGGGGGCCGGCGCCTGGCCCGGCTCGGTGGCGACCATCGTCCGCACGCCGCCGCGGTCAACGTGGACGACGAACGCCGACAGCGCGTCGAGGGCGGCCCGTGCGAGGCCGGCGTCGCCGGTGCGCGCGGCCCCGTGCGCCATGACCAGGGCCACGCGGGCCTGGGCCATGGCGGACGCGCGGGGCCGGATCGCCGCCGGGTCGTCGGCCACGTCGTAGTACTCCCAGGCGAGGAAGCGCCGGCCGCCGGCTTCGCGCTCGACGCCCATCTCCAGGAGCGTGGCGGCGAGCGCCTCGGGCGGCACGTCGTCGTTGAGCCCCCGCCAGCGCCCGGTGGTGGCGACCGGGTTCACCGCGAAGCCCTCGCCGCGCCGGTAGGTCAGGATGAGGCCGTCCGGGTCGCGCAGCAGCACGCGCTCGTCGGGCGACGGGCGGCGCGCGAACCACCACGCGTCGGCCTGAAGCGTCCTGGCGATCGTGGCGCGCCGCCCGGCCGGCGCCGGCGGGGAGCCGGGGGCGAGGTAGGCCTTCCAGAGCGCCAGCCCGCGCCGGATGTCGGCCCCCTCGGCCGAGCCCGGTGCCGCCGAGGCGAGGGCGGTCGCGAGGGCCCGGCGGGCCACCTCGCCGTCGGCGGGCGCCTCGGCGGCCGGGATGGCGACGCCCTCGGGGGGCGCGGTCGGCGGGTCAACGCGGACCGGGGGCGGGGGAGGGGGCTGAGGCGCGGGTCGAGGGTCGGGCAGGGCCGGGGCCTCGGGCTCCGATCGAGCCTCCGGCTGCCGGGGCGCGGGCTCCGGCCGCGGCCCCGGGGCCGGCTCTGGCACGGGCGCGGGCGCCGGCGCCGCGGGGGGGTCGACCGGCTCGATCGCCGGCGGGGGCGGGTCGAGCAGGGCCTCCTCGGGCGGGGCGGCGGGGAGCGCCGTGGCGGCGGCGGCGGGAGGCGGCGGGCCGCCGCGGCCGTCGAGCAGGGCCGCGCCGCCGAAGCCCAGGGCCGCGGCGACCCCGCCGAGGGCGAGGAGTGCGGCGACCTGGCGCTCGCGGCTCACCGCTCCCTCATACCACGCCGGCCCCGCCGTCCCGGGGCGCGGGTACGCTGCTGCCGTCGTGGCGACCGAGCCCCCACCCCGACACGCCGCCGACGGCCGCCGCCTCGCCTTCGACTACGACCGCACGGTCGCCCTCAGCGACGGGGTCTTCGCGATCGCCCTGACGCTGCTGGTGCTGACCATTCCGGAGATCGAGTCGCCCGACGACCTCTGGGGCCAGCTGCGGGACAACCTGCCGGCCTTCGGCGCCTACGCCCTGAGCTTCGTCGTGCTCGCCGCCCTCTGGCGCCAGCACCACGTCTTCGTGCGCGACGTGACCCGCATCGACGGCCGCCTCACGAGCCTGAACCTGCTCGACCTGGGCATCGTGGCCATCGTCCCGTACCCCACCGGGCTCCTGGCCGAGCACGGCGAGGAGCCGGCGTCGGTCGTCGTCTACGCGGCCGCCCTGGCGGCCGTCACCCTGGTGGCGGCGCTGATGGTGATCTACACGCAGCGCGCCGGCCTTGCGCCGCCGCGCGCCACCCCGCTGTGGTGGAGCCTCACCACGCCCGCGGTCTTCCTGATCTCGATCCCGATCGCCCTGGCCGACCCGGCGGCGGGGATCTGGTTCTGGCTCGTGCTGATCCCGATCGGCGTGATCGAGGGCCGCGCCGCCGGGCGCCTGGAGGCGCCCGGCGGCTGACGGCGGGTCAGCCCTCCTCGACCGCCGGCTTGGGCGGCGCGCCCGGCTGATCGGCCGGCGTGACCGTGCCGGTCGGCGGCTCGATGGTGAGGCGCGGCAGCGCCCGGTCGAGCCAGCGCGGCATGTACCACATGCGCTCGTCCATGAGGTGCATCACGGCGGGGACGAGCACGAGCCGGATGACGAAGGCGTCGATGAGGATCGCCAGCCCGAGCGCGAGCCCGAACTCCTTGATGATGCGGTCCTCGCCCAGGAGGAACGAGAGGAACACGACGGACATGATCAGCGCCGCGGCGACGACCACCCGGCCGATCGCGCCGATGCCGCGCGTGATCGCCGGCCGCGCCTTCGCCCCGTGCACGTACTCCTCCCGGATGCGGCTGACGAGGAAGACCTCGTAGTCCATCGAGAGGCCGAACAGGATCGCGAAGACGATCACCGGCAGGAACGACTCGATGGGACCGGTGCGGTCGAGGCCGATCAGCCCCTGCAGCCACCCCCACTGGAAGACGGCGATCAGGATGCCGAAGCTGGCGAACGCGGACATCAGCGTGGTGATCGACGCCTTCAGCGCGACCACGATCGAGCGGAAGGCCATCGAGATCAGCACGAAGGTGATGCCGATCACGACCAGCAGGAAGAGCGGCAGCCGCTCGAAGATGCGCTGGGCGACGTCGTCGAAGGCCGCGGTCTGGCCGCCGATGAAGGCCTGCGCGTCCTCGCCGGCCAGCGTCGCCGGCACGGTGTCGCCGCGCAGGTGCTCGACCAGGTCCTGCGTCTCGACGTCCTGGGGCGAGGTCGTCGGGTAGACGGTGATGACGGCGGTGTCGCCGGCGTCGTTCACGTTCGGCTCGCTCACCGACTCGACCCCCGGGGTCTCGCGGAAGGCGGCCGCGAGCCGGTCGGCGGCGCCGGGCGGCTTCGCCCTGGTTGACCGTCACCAGCAGCGGGCCGTTGAAGCCGGGCCGAAGCCCTCGGCGAGCAGGTCGTAGGCCTGGCGCGTCGTGGTGTCGGGCGGGTTCGAGCCGGCGTCGCTCGATCCGAGCTGCACCGAGAAGACCGGGATCGACAGGATGACGATCAGCGCGGTCGCGGCGATCGCCGACGTCCGCGCGTGCCGGGTCACGAAGCGGCCCCAGCGCGCGATCATCGTGCCGTCGGCGCCGGCGGTTGACGCGTCGCGGCGCCGGGTGAAGGGCACCCGGCCTTGTCGATGCGCGGGCCCAGCAGGCTCAGGATCGCCGGCAGCAGCGTGATCGCCGCGGCGACCGCAGTGACGACCGTGATCGCGGCGCCCAGGCCGAGCTTGGTGATGAAGTCGAGCCCGATCACGGCCAGCGCCGAGATCGAGATCGCCACGGTCAGGCCCGCGAACACCACCGCGCGCCCGGCCGTCGCCACGGCCCCTGCCGCGGCGTCCTCGCCGTTGAGGCCGTCGTGGATGCCCTGGCGGAACCGCGTGAGGATGAACAGGGCGTAGTCGATGCCGACGCCCAGGCCCAGCATCGTCGCCAGCACGGGCGTGATCGTGTTGAAGTTGGTGACCGCCGCGGCCAGCGTCAGCAGCGACAGGCCGAGGCCCACCGACACGAGCGCCAGCACGATCGGCAGCCCGGCGGCGACGACGCTGCCGAGCATGATCAGCAGGATGATGATCGCGGCGATCAGCCCGAGGAGCTCGCTGGTGCCGGTCGCGGGGGGCTCGGAGTTCTGGATCACCGGGCCGGTGAACTGCAGCTCCACGCCCGAGCCGGCGACGGCCGCCTCGGTGGTCTCCTTGAGCTGGTCGACGTCCTCCTTGGGCACGTCGAACGACTGCTGCGAGAACTGCACGTCCACGTAGGCGATGCGCCGGTCGTCGCTCACGTCGCCGCCGTCCCCGGTCAGCGGATTGCCGACGTCCTCGACGCCGGGGACCGCGGCCGCGGCCTGGATCGCGTCGCGGATCGCCGCGGGGGCCTGCCCCTCGGCGAGCGTCTGGCCCTCGGGGACCGCGAAGACCAGCTGCGCGGACTCGCCCGACTGCTGCGGGAAGCGCTGCTCGAGGAGGTCGGTCGCCCGCTGGGCGTCCGAGTCCGGGATGGTGAACTCGTCAACGAGGGTGCCGCCGATGGTGGCGCTCCCCCCGACGATCGCGACGGCGACGACCACCCAGATGGCGATCGTCCGCCAGCCGTGGCGCGCGCACGCGCGTGCGAGGCGCGCCAATGCCCCCTCGTGGCGGGGGCCTCCGGCGGTGACGGTCGGACTCTCGCTCATGGCTCACCTCTTCGATTGCCGGACAGCAACGCCGGCGACTGTCTCAAAGCACGCCCGGCGGGGAGTAAACGGACCGACAAGTCCGGGTAAACGGACCACTAAAGCGTCGCCGTCCCTCGCCGAGGCGTCTTCTCCGAACCTGCTCGCCTCCGACCCTTGAGACGCCGCCGCCGGGCGGAACTCATCGCCGCAGGCGCCCGCCGGGGTTACAGTCGACCGGGATGGCCGCAACATCCGCCGTCAACGGGAGGCCCGCGCCGGACCGGCGGGCCGCGCCGCGGATCCCCGTCGGCATCCCGGTGCGCGTCACCTCGGGCGACCGCGCCTGCGCCGGGCGCGTGCTCGACGCCTCGCTGACCGGGCTCCTGGTCGAGCTCACGGACCCGCTGGCCTTCGTCGACGCCGACGTGGTCGTCGCGCTGGTGCTGCCCGACGCCGGCCGGCACGACGTGGACGCCGAGATCGTGCGCCGGGCGCTGGGCGACGACGGGAGGGTGCTGCTTGCCCTCAGGCTGACCGGGCGCCGGCCGCGCCCCCTCGGGGCGCCCCGCGCCGCTCCCCGCCGCGCGGCGCCGCCCGAGTGGCAGGACCGAGAGCGGCCCCGGGCGGTGGCCCTGGCCGAGCTCCGGGCGCTCGGGACCCGCGCCTACGAGCTGGCGCTGGTCAACCCCGGGGCGTCGCCCCCCGCGCCGATGGTCGCCTGGATCGGGCGCCTCGCGGCCGAGCTCGAGGTCGATCCGCCGCGCCGTCCGACGGCCTGTCGGGACCTCGTGACGGCGGTGTCAGCCCTCAGCCGGCGCGCCCGCCGGGATCAGAGCCCGGCCCAGCCGCTGTAGTCCTCGTCGGGCCACGGGCTCGGCGGCTTGGGCGCCGGCGGCGGCTGCTCGGGGAGCTCGGTCGGGAGCACGGCCCCTCCAGGTTCGGGCATCGGGATGGCGCAGACGCTATTCGCGGCCTCGGACGGCAGATAACCTCGGGGCGGCGAGGCGCTCCGCGCGGACCAGGGGGTGGCGGGCGTGGCCTACGCGATATCCGGCGAGAGCAGGCGCTGGCCCGAGGGCGTCGTGCCCTATGAGATCAGCGCCGACTTCAGCGCCTCCCAGGCGCGCACGGTCTCGCGGGCCGTGGCCCACTGGAACCGCACCACGATCATGCGGCTGCGCAAGCGCTCGGGCGAGGACGACTTCGTCTTCTTCGCCCCGGCCGACGACATCTGCCAGTCGCCGGTCGGCCGCCAGGGGGGCGGCCAGATGATCGGCTGCGCGGTCGGCGACGGCTTCACGGCCGGCAGCGTCATCCACGAGATCGGCCACTCGGTCGGCTACTTCCACGAGCAGCAGCGCCCCGATCGCGACCAGTTCGTGGACATCCGCGAGGAGAACATCGAGTCCGGCAAGGAGCCCAACTTCGAGATCCACCTGGGCGGGATCATCCTCGGGCCCTACGACTACGGCTCGATCATGCACTACCCGCGGGACGCCTTCTCCACGAACGGCGACACCCGGGTGCCGCTGGAGGACGTGCCGATCGGCCAGCGCGACGGGCTCAGCGAGGGCGACCGCAACGGGATCAACGTGCTCTACGAGGCGCCGCACCTCGTCGTGGCCTGGGAGGACGACCAGCGCGAGCACGGCCATCCGCAGGTGCTCTGGGCGGGGCTGAGCCGCTGGGGCAAGTACTGCTGGGGCCCGGTGCGCGCGGGCGGCGGCCGCCGCCCGAACGTCAACATGGACCAGGACCGCAGCTGCGTGGTGGTCTGGCACGAGGGCGGCGGCGGCTCGGAGGTGCGGGCGCGCTGCATGACGGTCAACGGCGCCGACCGCTTCGACGAGGTGACGGTCTCGGCGGGGCCCGGCCGCCACGAGGACGCCGACGTCGCCATGACCCCGAACGGCGAGGCAGCCCTCGTCTGGCGGACGGCGCTCGAGGGAGGCGGCCACGAGATCCGGGCGCGCAAGCTCTATCGCAACGGCTCCGAGCAGGTGCCCGAGCTCGTGGTCAGCGAGGGGGCCGCCGGGGTGCCCCGGGGCGCCGGCCGTGGACATGGACCTGCGGGGGAGCTTCGTCGTGGCCTGGGGCGAGCTGGTGGACGAGGAGCTGTTCGTCCGGGCCCGCGGCTTCGACTCGGCCGGCGGCGAGCGCTTCGGGACCATCACCGTGGCCGGCGGCCTCGGCGACCAGGACGTCTTCCCGCGGGTCGGCGTCGCCGGCGACGGCTCGTTCGCCGTCGTCTGGGAGCTCGGCGCCCGCGAGATGCGCATGCGGCGCTTCGACGCGCGCGGGCGCGAGACCTTCCCAGAGATCGCCGTCAACGTGGCGCCGCCCGGCGGCCAGCTGCTGGGCGACGTCGCCGCGACCCCCGGCTGGGGCTTCGACGTCGTCTGGACGGACGACCGCAACGAGAACCGCATCGGCCAGATCCGCGCCCGCACCTTCCTGATGGACGGCTCCGAGGGCCTGGCCGAGTTCACGGTGAACCCGCGCGGCGGCGGCGAGCAGCTGCGCCCGCGCGTGGCCGTCAACGGCCAGTTCCGCCGCTACGTGGTCTGGGAGGACGACGAGGACCGCAACGGCAAGTTCCAGATCCACGCCCGCGGCGTCAACCGCTTCGAGGAGCCCTTCCTCAAGACCCTGACCGTGAACCGGGCCTGGCGGGGCCAGCAGCGGCGCCCGGCGGTGGCCGCCCGCTGAGCCCCTGCGTGGCCCTGAGCGCACGGGAACTGAAGTTATGTCGCGTTATCGGAGAGGACCGTGACGCCACGGGGCCCCGGCCTCCCCTAGGCCTCGACGAGCACTCCCCCGAGGACGATCCCTGCGCGGAGGCTGAGCGAGCGGAATGTGAGGAGCTCGACGCCGGCGCCGATCACCATGCCGGTCTCGAGCGCACCTGGGCCCGGCGGCACGGCGACGTCGATCGTGTGGGCCGTGAACCGGTCGCCGATCGGGATCGTGACCGTGACCGCGTCGCGGTACGCGGTGACTTGGACGGCGCCTGTCCTCCCGGGCCACGCCTTGGCGCTCAGCGAGACGGTCAGCACCGCGGCGTCGCTCGGCGAGTCGGTGAAGTAGGCGTCGAGGCCGAGCAGCGGCGAGCCGTCGTGGGCCGCCGGCACCTCCCAGACGATCGTGTCGTCGAAGGGCAGGAAGATCGCGGCGTTGAAGGCCACGAGGTAGCCCACCGGCGAGGCCTGGTACGGCGCGCGCGACGTGAGCCGGTAGGACGGCCCGCCGAGCCCCCGCGGCGTCAGCCGGACGCCCGCACGCTCGAGGCGCCCAACCCGCGACAGGGCCGTGACCGGGCGCTGCAGGACCGTCGAGGCGACCTCACCGCCGCGCGGGCCGGCCACGTGGTGCGCCCAGCCCTGGTCCTCCGTGAGCTCCTAGAGCCGGCGGCGCAGCGAGTCCATCGTTCTCTCGGCCTCGCCGCCGATCTCCCGACCCGCCACGTGCGCCGCTACCCGTCTCGTCGCGGCGGGAGCTGCTGCACCGACCAGGCGTTGCCGTCCGGGTCGGTGAAGAAGACGAACGAGCCCCACGGGAACGTCTGGACGTCGCCGACCGGGACGCCGCGGCCGGCCAGCTCGGCGTGGGCCGCCTGCGCGTCGTCCACGACGAGCTGGATGGCCGCCGAGCCGGGCGGCTTGTCCGTGAGGCCCTCGCCGATGGCGATCGAGCAGGCCGATCCGGGCGGCGTGAGCTGCACGAAGCGCAGCCCCTCATCGACCGTCTGGTCCATGTCGAGCCTGAAGCCGGCCTTCTCGGTGTAGAACGCCAGCGCCCCGTCCACGTCGCTGACCGGGACCGGGATCAGCTCGATGCGGAAGTCCACGGGCGCAGCCTAGCCGCTCGCCATGGCCCGGGCCGGTAGCCTCCCCGCCCGTGCGCCTCACGCTCCTGCGCCACGCGACCCTGCGGATCGAGACCGCCGGGCACGTCCTCCTGGTGGACCCGATGCTCGACGCGCCGGGCGCCCGCGCCCCGGTGCGCGGCACGCCCGCCGAGCGCCCCAACCCGTTGGTGCCGCCTCCCGCTCTCCGTCCGGGAGGCCGTCGAGGGCGTGGACGCCGTCCTGCTGAGCCACACCCACGTCAACCACCTCGACGCGGCCGGCGTCACGGCCGTGATCCCGCTCGGCGTGCCGCTCTTCTGCCAGCCGGAGGACGTGGAGGACCTCGGCCAGCTCGGGCTCGACCTCCGCCCCCTGCCCGCGGGCCAGCCCGTCCCCTGGGAGGGGCTCACGATCCACCGCACCGGCGGCCGCCACGGCCGCGAGGAGGCGATGGTCCGGGGGCTCGGGCCGGTGAGCGGGTTCGTGGTCGCCGCGGCCGGCGAGCCGACGGTCTACGTGGCCGGCGACACGGTCTGGTGCCCCGAGGTCGCGGCGGCGATCGAGGCCCACCGCCCCGACGTGATCGTGGTGAACGCCGGCGGGGCGCGCTTCCTCGAGGGCGGGACCGTCACCATGGAGGCCGCCGACGTCGCCGCCGTGGCCGAGGCGGCACCGGGCGCCCGGGTCGTCGCGGTCCACATGGAGGCCATCAACCACTGCCTCGAGACGCGGGCCGACCTGGCCGCCGCCCTGGCCGCGGCGGGCGCCGACGGGCGGGTGGCGATCCCGGCCGACGGCGAGACCCTCTGAGCGGCGTCTGACCGCGGGCTGGACGGGCGGCCGGCGGCGGCGAGAGAGTGGACGCGGCAACCCCGCGAAAGGAGCACGATGGCCCCCAAGCACGCGGCCGCGGTCGACATCATCAACCAGGCGCACCACCGGCGTGAGCCCAACCGGCTGCTGGACCTCCTCGCCGACGACGCCGAGTACGTCCGCTACGACATGAACAGCCCCGGGACCCCGCAGTCCATGTCCGGCAAGGACGAGATCGCCGTCATGATCGAGGACGTCTTCACCCGCGACATGACCCACGAGGTGCGCGAGGTCGTGGTCGGGGAGGACCGGATCTCGTACATGGTCCTCTGCGAGTACCCGGACGGGAAGCGCGTCGTGGGCTCGTACGTCGCCGACATCGACGCCGACGGCCGCATCACCCGCATCGTCGAGCACGTCAGCTGGGACGAGTAGGGACGGCGGGGCGCTCGCCGCGGCGGTGGGGCCGGTTGACGCGAGGGCCGTCCGGCCTGCCCCGGGTGCTCCGATCGGCTGACGCCGCGGCGGCCGACTCATCCGGCCAGGGCCAATGAACCTCGTCTACTTCGCCCACAGCTACCGCTCCGAGGACGCCGGCATCGTCGACTTCTTCGCGGAGCTCCTGCGGAGCGAGAGCCTCATCCCGGCGCTCGATCCGCCGTCCGACGAGGTCAACTCGGCCAGGCTGGAGCGGCATCTGAGCGAGAGCGACGGGATGGTGGCCATCCTGACCCGCCGGGGCGACAGCGTCTCCCCGCACATCCGGTACGAGATCGCTCTCGCGATCAGGGCCCGGAAGCCATTGCTGATCCACGTCGAGGACGCGCTGAAGCACGCCGTGCCCGCGCGCATCCTCCAGCGTCGGTTCTCGCGCTCCTCCTTCTTCCGCCAGGCGCGGGAGCAGCGGCACGCTGTGCGAATCCTTCAGAGCTACGTCGGCGAGACCCCGCCGCCGCGCTACCAGCCGCTGATGACCCGTCGCTCGTGCCTGGTCGCCGGCGCCGAGGCACTCGGCGAGGCGGCGTGCGACGCGTTGCTCGAGTTCCTGGACGGCTCCGGCTACGAGCCCCGCGACCTCCGCCAGATCGACGAGACCGACCTCTTCGAGGCCGTCGCCGCCGCCGACGTCTGCGTGTCCCTCGTGGACGACCTCTCCCCAAGGGCGCAGTTCGCGATGGGCGCCCTCGGAACCGCGTTCGTCCCCGGCATCCGGCTGACGACCGAGGGGCGCGACTCGATGGAGCCCTGGGTTCCGGACGAGTACCGGCCGAGGGCGATCCCCGCCCCGGACGACGCCGACGGCCTGATCGCGTGCGTGGCGCGGGAGCTCAACCTCTTCGAGAAGGACGCCCTCTCCCTCGACGACGCCGACGCGGCGGCGCGCTACGCCGAGTTCCTCGCGGCGCTCGGGGGCCCCGGGGCGTACGCCGCGCAAACGAGGGAGGCCGCCGTGGAGGTCGTCATGGGCGACAAGTACGACGTGCGCGGACAGGCGGGCGCGGTGGGCCGCGGGGCGCACGCCCACGACATCACCTTTGAGCAGACCTGGGCCCGGATCGAGAACCAGGTGCCCCTCGACCGGCTCGAGGAGGAGCTCGAGCTGCTGCGCGCCGAGCTGCGGGCGCGAGCCGAGCGCCCGGACCAGGTCATCGACGCGGCCCGCGTCGCCGAGGCCGAGATCGCGGCGCGCGAGAAGGACGGGCCTCGGGCCCTGAGCCGGCTGAAGGACGCGGGCAGGTGGGCGCTCGACGTCGCCCAGGAGATCGGCGCGTCCGTCGCGGTGGCCGCGTTGAAGGCGGCGCTGGGGCTTCCGTAGCAGCCCCGGGGCCTCAGCCGGGACGGCTGCGGAGGCGCGTCGTGTCCACGGCCTCGAAGTCGCGCCCGGTGAGGCGCCCGAGGCCGTGGAGGTCGTCGTCGTCCCAGCGCCGGTCGGGGGCCCCGGTGACGTACCAGGGCGAGCCGTTGTCGGCGAGGATCATCCCGTAGCGCTTCAGGGCGACGGCGACCGCCCGCGCCTGCGGGCCGAGGCCCGCCAGCGAGACACCGCGCTTGAGGCGGACGCGCAGGCCCATCGGCGGCAGGGCCGGGTCGGACGAGTCGCTCCGCGGCGTGGCGCGCCGGGTGGACGTAGGCGTCGCGCGTCCGCGGGGCGGTGAAGCGGAGGGCGTGGTCGATCCCCGCCCCGGCGACCTCGTCGTGGCGGGCCAGGCCCGGCAGGATCGGCAGACCGGCCGCGTCGGCGCTGGTCCAGCCGGCCGGGCGCAGCCGGTTCGAGCGGAGGTCGAAGACCGCGCCCGACCCCGCGCTCCAGGCGCCGCCGGCCGCGCGCCGCGCGGCGAACAGCTCGTAGAGCCGGCAGGCGTCGCGGTCGAGCATCAGCAGGTGGCGGTCCGAGCCGCCCTCGACCCGGGGGCGCGCCGGGATCGGGTAGCGCACACGGTCGGACTCGCCGGCGTACCCGAACCGCACCGCCCGCCGCGGCGTGGCCCGGCCCACGACGTTGATCGGGATCCCGTAGCGGCCGGCGGCGCTGAAGTCGGGGTGGAGCCCGGCGTCGAGCCCGATGGAGGCGGTCAGGAGGTCGGAGTCGGCCCGGACGGGCAGGCGGTCGACGCGCGCGTTCCAGACGTTGCCGGGCGGCAGGATCGGGCACCCCGGGGCGCCCGGCAGCGGGGCGCCGGCCGACGGCCCCGGAGCAGGCCAGCGCGGCGGCGGCGGCGATGAGGGCGGCGCGGCGCGGCACCGGGGCAGTATCCCCTGCCTCTAGAGTTCCCGTCGTGCGGATGCGGTTCGGCGTCTTCCTCGCCCCCTACCACCGGCCCGGCCAGAGCCCCACGCTGGCGCTGGAGCGGGATCTCGAGCTGATCCAGCTCCTCGACCGGCTCGGGATACGACGAGGCCTGGGTCGGCGAGCACCACAGCACCGGCTGGGAGACGATCGCCTCGCCCGAGCTCTTCCTGGCGGTGGCCGCGGAGCGGACCCGCCACATCCGGCTCGGGACGGGGGTGGTGAGCCTCCCCTACCACCACCCGCTGATGGTGGCCGACCGGATCGTGCTGCTCGACCACCTCACCCGCGGGCGCATCAACTTCGGCGTCGGGCCCGGCGGGCACCTCACCGACGCGCGCATGCTGGGCATCGAGCCCTCGCGGCTGCGCCCGATGATGGCCGAGGCGCTCGACGTGATCGTGCGGCTGCTCACCGACCCGGAGCCGTTCTCCCACCGCTCGGACTGGTTCTCGCTGACCGACGCGGTCCTGCAGCTGCGGCCCTACCAGGACCCGTACCCTCCGCTGGCGGTCACCAGCATGGAGTCGCCGGCGGGGATGGTCGCTCGCGGGCCGCCACGGGGCCGGCGTGCTGTCGCTGAGCGTCGCCCGGGGGCCGCGCGGGCCCATCGACCTGCGCGACCACTGGCGCCTGGCGGAGGAGGCCGCCGAGGAGGCCGGCCGGAC
Source organism: Miltoncostaeaceae bacterium (assembly GCA_963808825.1). Classification (GTDB taxonomy): domain Bacteria; phylum Actinomycetota; class Thermoleophilia; order Miltoncostaeales; family Miltoncostaeaceae; genus DATAGF01. The sequence goes on from CAWEGW010000014.1 coordinate 13,127, forward strand.
GGTGCGACCGCGAGGAGTGGCGCCTGGTCGTCCCCGTCCACCTGGCCGAGACCCGCGCGCGGGCGCTCGACGAGGCCCGCGAGGGGGGCGCGGCCCACGTGCTCGACTACTCGGAGGGCGTGACCGGCCGCCCCAGCCCGGTCCCCGGCCCGCGCGAGCGGGTGGTCGAGCAGATGGCCGAGGCCGGCGCGCTGGGTGATCGGCACGCCCGACGACGCGATCGCCGCGATCGAGCGCCTCCAGGAGCGCTCGGGCGGCTTCGGCGGCCTCCTGGTGGTGGGCCACGAGTGGGCCTCGCCGGAGGCCACCGCCCGCAGCTGGGAGCTGCTCGCGCGCGACGTCGCGCCGCGCTTCCAGGGCTCGCTGGCGGGGATCGAGGCCTCGAACGCGGTCGCCCGGGCGCGGGCCGCGCGCACCGGCGAGGAGCGCGTCGCGGCGGTCGAGGCGGCCCAGCGCGCGCACGAGGTCGACACCGGGCCGGCTCGTAGGCTTCCCGCCGCCGATGCGTGTAACCGCGCTGTGACACAACGTCGCCCCGGGGGTCCCGGGGCTTGAGCGAGGGGGCCCGATGGCCGACACCTGTGCTGATGGCCTCGACCGCCCCGACCCTCTCCCCCTCCCCGTCCCCCTCCATCGGCGAGTTCCGGTCGTTCCGCCACCCGCTGGCGGACGGCACGTCGAACCGAGGTCCACGTGGCGGCCTACCCGCGCAGGCGGGTGGCGATGCGCGTGGTCGCCCTGCCCGAGCCGGAGCCGCTCGAGAGCTGGTGCCGCCGCGCGGGCGTGGGCGACGCCTTGGTCGGCGGCTTCTTCGTGACGCCCGTCGGCACCCCCCTCGGGGAGCTGTGGGTCGGCGGCCTCCGCGTGTCGAGCGTCGCCTTCGACCCGCCGTCGGGCCCCGGGCGCTCCTGCGTGGCGGTCGACGGGCGGCGGGTGCGGATCGACGGGCGCGCGCGCCTGCCCCTCGCCCCGCCCGGCGACCTCCTCCAGGCCGGGCCGCTGCTCGTGCGCAGGGGGCGCGCCGCGGTGCGCGACGGCGACGACCCCGAGGGCTTCTCGGCGGGCCGGGCCCAGTTCGACTCCGACATCTGCGACGGCCGCCACCCGCGGGCCGCGCTCGGCATCACGCGGCGCCACCTGCTCGCGGTCGTCTGCGACGGCCGAGCGCCGGGCGAGGCCGGCCTGACCCTGGGCGAGCTGGCCGCGCTGATGGCGGCCCTGGGCGCCCGGCGGGCCCTCAACCTGGACGGCGGCGGCTCGGCCGCGCTGGTGGTCGGCGGGCGCCTGCGCAACACGCCCCGGGAGGCCGAGGGGATCGAGGTCCTGGGCGGCCGGCCTATCGCGACCGCGCTCGCCTTCGCGCCCCGCGCCGCCGCGTAGCGGAGCCCGCCAGCTCGTCGTAGATCGCGACGACCCGCCGGGCGATGCCCGGCCAGCCGAAGCGCCGGCGCGCCAGGCGGCGCCCGTTGGCGCCTCGGAGCGCCCGCTCGGCCGGGTCGCGGACCGCCTCGAGCAGGGCGGCGGCCAGGGCCGCGTCGTCGCCGGGCGGCACCAGCCAGCCGGCGCGGTCGGGCGAGGCGGGGTCGGCGTCGATGAACGACGGCGGGGCCCCGGCGTCGCCCGCGATCGGGGGGACGCCCATGGCCATGGCCTCGACGTAGACGAGGCCGAAGCGCTCCCCGGCCGACGGGACGGCGAGCACGTCGGCCGCCGCGAGGGCGGCCGGCAGCTCGTCGTGGCCGCTCCAGCCGGCGAGGAAGACCTCCCGGCTCCAGGGCGAGGCCAGGGCCAGCTCGAGGGGGTGCTCCCCCTCCCACTCCCCGGGCGCCCCGCCCCACAGCACGAGCGGCAGCGGGCGGCCGAGGGCCTCGCGGGCCCGGGCGTGGGCCCGGATCAGCGACGGGATCCTCTTCACCTCGGTGAAGCGGCCCACGAACAGGACCACCGTGGCCGCGGGGTCGGCGAGGGGCGCGATCTGCGCCGGCGTGTAGGCCACCGCGCCCGGGCGCTGGTCGGCCGGCGACCAGCCGCCGGGGTCCTCGCACAGGCGCCGGCGCCACAGCGCGGCGCGCTCCGCCGGCGTCGCGCGGCGCCCGTCGAACAGCTCGAGGTCGACCCCGTTCGGCACGACCTCGATCGCCCCCGCGGGCAGGCCGAGGGCCGCCGCCGCCTCGGCGCGCGCGGGCTTCGACCCCACGAGCACGCGCGCCGAGCCCGCCGCCCAGCGCCGCATGCGCTCGGCCCAGGCGGCGCCGTGCGCCCATGGCGCTCCGGCCTCGATCGCCTCGAGCATCAGCAGCTCGGTGCCGTGCAGGTGGGTCACCACCGGGATGTCCGGCCGCAGCGCCGCGAGGGCCTCGTGGACCGGGGTCAGGTGGTGCAGGTGCGCCACCGCGACGTCGTCCAGGACCCCGGGGGCGGCCAGGATGCGGCGCCACTCGGCGGCGAGGTGCGCGGCGGCGGCGTCGTCGAGCGAGGCCATGATGCGGTCGGGCGCGCCCGGGCGGTCCTCGTACGAGGGGTGCATGGGCGGCGACGCGGCCAGCGGGTCGGGCGCGGCGAGGGCAGCGTCGTAGTCGACCGCCACCAGGTCGAGCCCCGCGAAGAAGCCCCGCGCGTCGCCGTGCCCGCCCGGGGGGCCCACCGAGCCGGCCACGACCCGCGGCCGGAAGCGCCCGTCGCGGGCGATCGCCCGCGAGAGGTAGCGCACCACCTGTGCCGACCCGCCCCGCGGGAAGAACATCAGGCCCTGGAGGACGACGGCCGCCATGGCGCGGGATCTACCCGGAGGCGCCGCCGTTCAGGCCGGCCTGGACGGGCGGGCGCGGGATCCGGCGGTACACGCGGACCTCCTCCTCCTCGAAGATCAGCTCCCAGCGGTTGCTGCGCGAGAGCCGGAGGGCGGCGAAGCGGTAGCCCGGGGGCCGCAGGGTCGGCCGCTCCTGGGCCATGCGGCGGAAGCGCTCGCCATCCGCCACGACGACGTACTGCGCGTTGCCGATCCGGTTCGGGAAGAGCAGGATGCGCCGGCGCTCGGACAGGTGCGCCCCGGCCACGTTGACCGCCGACACCCGCGCGTCGTCGGGGACGACGTCGACCGCGCGCTGCAGCGCCCGGGCCTGGTCGTCCATGGTGAAGGCGTGCAGCGGGCTGCCCGACCAGCCCCCCGGGATCCAGCCCCAGATGGGCAGCGGCCCCTGTCGGATCCCCGCGATCACCACCGCGGCGACGAGCGTCGCCGCCACCAGGCCGGACCGGGCCAGGAGCGGCGCCAGCCGGGCGGGCCGCGGCCGCCGGCGCAGGCCCGCCAGCCCCAGCATGGCGGCCGCCACCAGGAAGGGCACCAGCAGGACGGCGTAGTGGTACTGCACCGACTGGACCGGGCCGCTGCTCGCGAAGAGGTTGATGACGAGCTGCGGGAGCGCCGCGGCCGCCAGCAGCGGCGCGGCGAGCGGGAGCAGCAGCAGGGGCAGCAGCAGCGCGAGGAGGTAGACGAGCCGCCCGGGGGTGGCGACCACCTCGACCACCTCCCAGGGCTGCGTGATCACCGTCCCCAGGATCTCCCCCGGCGTGTCGCCCAGCTCGGCGTAGCGGCTCAGGTGCGGGTTGACGCCGTCGATCGCGAAGGCGGGCATGATCACGCCCACCGCGATCGCCACCCACGCGATGGCGCCCGCTCCCAGTATCAGCGCCGTCCGGCGCCGGTCGCGCTGGCGGAACCACATCCAGACCGCCAGGCCCGCGACGACCAGGCCGACCTGCTCCTGGGTGAGGCAGGCCAGGGCCGCGCAGACGCCGAGGACGACGTCGCGCCGCTCCTCGATCGCCCAGATGCAGAACATCATCAGCGGCGCCGCGAGCGTCACCGGGTGGAAGTCGAAGAGGGTCGCGTGCTGGAGGGCCGGGAACAGGAGGTAGACGGCCGCGCCGGCCAGGGCCAGGCGGTCGTCGCCGAGCCAGCGGCGGCCCAGCCAGAAGGCCGGCAGCGCCCCGGTGGCGACGACCAGCGCCTGGGCCACCAGCAGCATCTCGGGGCTCGGCCAGGCCCACCAGAGGGGGGTGAAGAGCACCAGCACGAGGTCAACGTGGGCGCCGAGCCGGTTGAACTGGACCCCGGAGAGGTCGGTGGTCTCGAGGAACCGCCCCTCCGCGGTGTTCCAGAGCGCCTGGACCATGTTGCCGAGGTCGAAGCGCCCGGTGGAGAAGCTGCGGTGGCGGGCCACGGACAGCCAGGCGAAGACGCCGGCGTAGACCGCCATCATCGCGACGACGGCCAGCTGGGCCCGGTCGTGCGCCAGGCGCCGCCAGCGTCCCGGCGGGGGCGCGGCGGTCCCGGGGGCGGGCACCTTCGGCGGCGCCGGCCGCCGCCGCCGTCCGGTGTCCTCACGGGGTTCGACGTCGGTGATCGGTCGAGCGGCCACGCGCCTCCCACGGCTGGCGCCCGCGCACGGCGGGCGAGGGTGACGGGACTGTAGAGGACCGGACCCGGCCCGCCGGGGGACGGCCGCCGCGCGGGTATCCTGCGCCCGTGCGGGCACGGGCCGTCCTCGCGCTCGTCGCGGCGGCGCTCGCGGCCGGCGCCGCCCCGGCGGCCGGCGGCGACGCCGCCCTGCGGGCCGCCTCCGACCGCGGCCTGCCGGCCGCCGAGGGGGCCGCGGCGCGGATGGCGCCGGGCGACCCGCCCTCGGTCCAGGCCCTCTACGACGCCGCCCGCGACCTCGACGAGGCGCTCCTGCGCGCTGCGCCGGCGGGGCCGGGGTGCGGGCCCCTCCTGGCGGCCGCGCGCCGGTACGCGGGCGCCCGCGTCGCCCAGGCCGAGGGCGTTGACCGCCTCGACCCCGGCCGCAGCGCCGCCGCCGGCGCCCGGGCCCGGTCGGCGCGCGCGGCGGTCGCCCCGGCGCGACGGCGCTGCCGCGGGTCCGCCCGGCCGCCGGAGCCCGCCCGCCCGGCCCTCGCACCGGGCGCCGGGGAGGCCTCCTTCGGCGCCGTGGTCGCCCGCGGCCCGGCCGCCGCGGACGCGGCCCAGGTGCTCGTCGACGGCGCCGTCGCGGCCCGTGGGCCGGCCCCCGGCGGCCGCCTGCGCGCGAGCCTCGCCGCCGTCCCGCCCGGTCGCCACGACCTCGAGGTGCGCTTCCTGGCCGGCTCCCGGGCCGTGGGGCGGGCCCGTGCGCCCGGCGTCTGGCTCCTGCCCGCCGCCGCCCGCGCGGCGGCGCCCGGGGCGCGGCTCGACCCGGCCCTCTCGGCGCGCCTGGCCGCCGCCGCCCGGGCGAGCGGGCTCCAGGCGGCCGTCTGGGTCCAGGACCTGCGGGGCGGGACGGCCGCCGGCTGGAACGCCGACGCGCCCTTCCCCGCCGCCTCGACCGTGAAGCTCGGGCTGCTCGCCGGCGCGCTCGCGCGGACCGGCGCGGGCGCCGCGGCCCTGCGCCACGACCTGGCGGCCATGGCGACCTGGTCGTCGAACCTCGCCACCAACCGCCTGCTCGAGCGGCTGGGCGAGGGCGCCGCGCGCGAGGGCCTCGGACGCCTCGGCATGCGCGCCAGCACCTTCCCCGGCGGCTACATCGTGGGCACCGAGCTCCAGCCGGCTCTCCCCGCGGGCGGGGCCCCGGACCCCCCGCCGCACGTCTCCCAGCGGGTGACGACCGCGCGGGACCTCGCCCGCGGGCTCTACGCCATCCACGCCGCGGCCGCCGGCGCGCCGGCGGCGCGCCGCGAGACCGGCCTGACCGCCCGCTCGGCGCGGCTGGCGCTCGGGCTGCTGCTGTCGTCGGAGCAGGCCGGCGACAACCGCAGCCTGGTCGCCGGCGCCCTGGCGCCGGGGACCCCTGTCGCCCAGAAGAACGGCTGGCTGCGGGCCGCGCGACACGGCGCCGCCCTGGTTTACGACGCGGCCGGGCCCCGGATCGTCGTCGTCCTGACCCACCGCGCCTCCGGGGTCTCGCGGGCGCAGGCGGCCGCGCTCGCGGAGCGGGCCGCCCGGCTCGCCGCCGCAACCGCCGCGTAACAGGTCGCCCGGAGGGGCCGCGGACGGCCGCGCCCGGTCATCATGGGGGCCGGAGCGATGCGCATCCCCCGCGCCGCGGCGCCGTCGAGCCTGATCGCCGGCCTGATCGTCCTGGCCGTGGCGGCGCTGACCGTCCGCCTCTGGCAGCTCGGCGTCCCCGACCTGGTCCAGGCCGAGCACCACAAGCTCGACGCCGTGGCCGCCTGGCGGCGCGGTGCCGGTGCGCCACTACCCGCGCTGCGGCGGGCGCTCCTACATCCGCGCGGGGCGCGAGGCCCGGCTGACCCTGCTCGACCTGCGCGACTTCCGCCGCCTGCAGCGGTTCTGGGAGCCGGACGGCGAGCCCGTCACCGTCCCTGCCCGAGCGCGGCGTGCGTGACCGGCCGGCGGCCCTGGGAGAGGAGGCGCTCGAGAAGGTCGCGCCCGGCCGTGGCCAGCCGGGGGTGGCGCAGGTCCGCCGGGTGCAGGTCGAGGCGCACCGCCGGGGCCCGCGCGAGCGCCCCCGCGGCCGCCCGCGCGGCGGCGGGCGACAGCGCCCGGCGCGACGGCGTCGAGGCGCCGAGGCCGAGGCTCGGCAGGCGCAGGCGGCCCCCGTCCCAGGCCAGCGAGGCGCGGGTGGCCCACCAGCCGAGGCCCGCGCGACGGCACCCCTCGCCGGCCGCGGCCGGATGGGCGTAGGCGGGGGCGATGAAGCCCTCGGGCGACAGCCCGGCCGCGCGCAGCTCGGCGAGCCCGTCCTCGATCAGCGCCTCCACCTGCTCGGGGGGGCGCCCGGCCAACTCGGCGCCGTCGCGCCCGTCCGCGCGCGTGTGGGACCAGCCGTGGAGCACGATCTCGTCGCCCCCGCTGGCGCGCTCGCGCGCCCAGGCCGGGGCCGGCCCCGCCCGCCACGAGTCGCGGCCGCGGTAGCGCGGCACCAGCAGCAGGCTCGCCGGGCCCTCGACCGTCTCGGCCACCAGGTCGCGCCACTCTCCGGCCTCGGCGATCGTTGACGGGGCGACGTCGTGGATGGAGATGACGAGCGCCCTCACGCCGCCGCCAGGCGCCGGTAGACCTCCCACTCTCCCTCGAAGGTGCGGTCCCAGCGCAGGTCGTCGAGGGCCGGGCTGGGCCGCGGGCCGCCCAGGGCGCGCTCGACCCCCTCGGCGAGCGCGGCCGCGTCGCCCGGCGCCACCAGCACCGCTCCCCGCCCGCCGAGGGTCTCGGCCGTCCCGGCGGCGTCGGGCGCGACCACCCGGCAGCCGGCCGCGAGGGCCTCGAGCGGGGCCAGGCCGAAGGGCTCGGCGGGGTTGGGGTGGACGAAGCAGTCGGCGGTCGCCATCAGCCGTGCGAGGTCAGCGCGCGAGGCGACGTGGCCCAGCAGGCGCAGGCGGCCCTCCACGCCCAGCCTCCGCGCGGCCCGCTCCAGCCGGCCGCGCGCGGCGCCGGTGCCGGCGACCGCCAGCACGGCCGGCCGGCGCAGTCGCGCCAGCGCCGCGGCGAGCAGGTTGACGCGTTTCTCGCTCGAGAGGCGGCCGGCGTAGAGCAGCAGCGCCTCGTCCGGCGCGGCCAGGCGCGCCCGCAGCGCGGCGTCCGGGCGGGCGCCCCGGAACACGTCGAGGTCGACCCCCAGCGGGGCGGTGACCACCGGCGCGGCGGTGTGCGGCGTCACCCGCGCCCGCGAGGCCTCGGAGGCCACCAGCACCGCCCCAGGAGCCGTGAGCGCCCGCCGCTGCACCAGCCCGAGCACCGCCGCCGCCGGGCGGCGGACCCCCGCGGGCAGCCCCGCCGCGCCCAGCGCCAGGTCGGAATGGCAGTACATCGCGACGCCGACCCGCCGGTCGCCCGCCCAGCGGGCGACCGCCCGCGGGAACGACAGCGGGTCGTGGAGCACGACGACGTCGGGCTCGAGCGCCTCGAGGGCCGCGATCACCGGCGCCGGCCGGGGGGCGAGCCGGTAGCCCCAGCGGCCGTTCGGGGTCCGCCCCCGCACCCGCAGCACGGCGCTGGCGGCGAGCGTCTCGGGGCCGGTCGAGGGGCCGGTCAGCACCGCCGCGTGCGGCAGGCCGCGCAGCCCGGCCCACTCGGCCTTGGCGCGGAGGTAGGTGCGGATGCCGCCGGAGGTCGGCGAGTACCACTGGGTGACGTTGACGACCCTCACGCCGCGGCGCCGCGCTCGGAGCGCGGCAGCCCGGCGCCGGGCGGCGGCTCGCCGCCGGCCAGGTCGGCGTAGCCGTCGAGCAGGCCGTCGAGCACCTCGCCCCAGCCCGGGCGGCGCACCGCCCGCGACCGCGCCCGTCCGCCCATGGTCGCGCGCAGCTCCGGGTCGGCGGCCAGGCGGGCGATCGCGTCCGCCAGGGCGGCGGGGTCGTCGGCGGGCACCACCAGGCCGGTCTCGCCGTCGGCGACGTGCTCGGCCGCGGCGCACGCGTCGAGCACCACCGCCGGCAGGCCCGAGGCGGCGGCCTCGGTCACGACCTGGCCGAAGGTCTCGGTGGCCGAGGGCAGGCAGAAGAGGTCGGCCGAGGCGAATGCGGTCGCCAGCTCCTTACCCCGCAGCGGCCCGACGAAGCGGTGGGGCGTGCCGGCCAGGGCGCGCTCCAGGCCGGCCCTCGCCGGGCCCTCGCCCACGAGGGCCAGCCGGAGCCCGGGGGCCCGCGCCGCGGCGCGGCGGAACGCGTCGGCCAGGAGGAAGAGGCCCTTCTCGGGCGAGAGCCGGCCCACGTAGAGCAGCACCGTGCCGCCGCGCGCGCCCAGGTGCGCCCGCATGAGGCGCGAGCGGCGCTCCGGGCCGAAGCGGTCGGTGTCGGTGCCTCGCCCGAAGACGGCGATGCGGGCCGCGTCGAGCCCGCCGGCGAGGAGCCCCTCGGCCGTCGCCCGGGTCGGCACGTAGACGCGGTCGGCCTGGGCGTAGAACCACCGCACGGCCCGGTCGGCCAGGGCGGCGGCGAGGCGGTCGCCGGTCAGGTCGAGCGCGTAGCCGGCGAACTCGGTGTGATAGGTGGCCGCGAACGGCAGGCCGACGGTGCGCGCCACCACGAGGGCCGTGAGGCCCATCGGGCCGGGCGTCGCCGCGTGGACCACGCGGGCCCCGGACGCCTCGACGGCGTCGAGCACGTCAACGACCGACGGCACCCCGAGGCGCCAGGCGGCGTCGCCGTAGGCGGGCACCGGCATCCGCGCGACGGCCGGCAGGTCCACGTGGCCGGGCCCGGGCCGTTCGCCGGCGCCGCAGGTGACCACGGTCATCCGCCGCTCGGGGTGTGCTCCGGCGTGGGCGGCCAGGCGCCGCATCGTCCCGGCGACCCCGTTGAGCTCGGCGAAGGTGTCGGTGACCATCACCGCCGGGACGGGCCCGGGCCCGGCCGGCCGGGGGCCGAAGAACTCCCGCTCCACCGCCTCGGCGAAGCGCACCTCGCCGGCCGAGTAGTACGCCGCAAGCAGGTACGGGAGCGCGAGCATGCCGGCCCCGGCCAGCGCCTCGGCGCGCTTGCCCAGCGAGCCCAGGCGAAGGCCGCGCGGGTCGAGGGCGCGCCGCACGAGCTCCTCGTGCAGCCAGCCGGTCGCCAGCCGCAGCCGCGCGTGGCTGCGCTCGCTGCCATCGGCGGCCCGCCCCAGGCGCCGGTAGCGGCGCACCAGCCCCCGGTTGGCGCGGATGCGGACGAGGACGTCCTCGCCGATCCCGGGGCCGCCGCTCGCGGGAGCCGGCGCGCCGGCGGGCGGCGCCAGCGGGTGCTGGAGCAGGTCGCCGACGATCCCCCGCAGGCGCTCGGGGATCGCCACCGAGCCGCGGTCGAGGTAGGCCTTCGCCGCGAGCGAGCCGACCGAGTGGGCCAGGGCGGCGGCGCTGCCGTGGCCGCCCTCGGGGCGCACCCGCCCGGCCCGCAGGTGGTCGAGCAGCTCGGCGGGCCCGGTCGCGGGCGGGGTCGCGGTCCAGGTGGCGGCGATGTCGTAGGAGCCGTGGTCGTCGCTGCCGCCGGTCAGGGCCGGCGGGCCCTCGCCGCGCGGGGCGATCCCGTGCTTCTCTGCGAGGCGGTCGAGCAGGTTGCGGCTCGCCGAGCCGGCGACCCGGGCCGCGACCTCGTTGCCCTCGCGCGGCCGGGCGCCGTTGCGGCCCTCCCAGAGCCGGAACAGCAGCAGGCAGCGCTCGAGGTGGTCGGCGCTCATCTCGCCCCCGACCCGGTGCAGCGGGTGGGCCAGCGCGTTCGGCAGCCCGGCGCCGCCCATGTAGTCGACGAGCTCGTAGAGGTTGCCGCGCAGCCGGTCCATGTCGGCCCAGCGGGCCTCGTCGACCCCCCAGACCAGCACGTGCACGGGCACGCGGTCCTCGGGGAACTCGGCGGTGACCTCGACCCCGACCAGCACGTCGGGGTGGTGTGCGATCTCGAGCGCGCCTGAGATCGTGTTGTGGTCGGTGAGCGTCACCAGGTCCATCCCGCGCCGCTTGGCCGTGGCGTAGGCGGCCTCGGGCTCGGTGAACGACTCGGGCATCACCGCCTGGGTGAGGAACCAGCTCCCGGTGTCGGTTGACGCCCGCGAGTGCAGGTGGAGGTCGATCCGGCACTCGTCTGCGGGCCGGCTGGGTGCGGGGGGACGCACGTCGGAGTGCAGCGTGGCACCGGCGCGGGCCGCCGCGGTTACACCGGCGTTGGCTCTGGGTGAACGCCGGGGACAGCCGTCCCCGGGTCGGGTGCCCTGCCCCGGCGCCCCGCCGCGACGTAGGGTCCGCCGGGTGCCCTCCCGACCGGCGGTCCTCGAGCGCTCGATCGAGATCGCGGCGCCCGCCGCGGCCGTCTTCGCCTTCCACCTCGACACCCGCAACGCCGCGCTCATCTCCCCCGCCGGGACGCGCGTGGTCGGCGTCGAGGGGCCCGTCCCGGTGCGGGCCGGCGACCTGGTGACGCTGCGGATGCGGCGGCGGCCGCTGCCCCTGACCCTGACGTGGAGGGTCCGGATCGAGATCGTGGAGCCCGAGCGGCGCATCGTCGACGTCGCCGAGCGCTCCCCCTTCGCCCTCTGGCGCCACGAGCATCTCGTCCGGGCGCTCGGCCCCGAGCGGTCGCTGCTGACCGACCGGGTGACCTACCGCCTGCGCGGCGGGCGGGTCGGCGAGCTCGCCGTGCGGCTGATCGTGGGGCGCGCTCTGGACCGCGCATTCGCCGAGCGCCAGCGGCGCACCCGCGACCTGCTCGAGGGGCGGACCGGCCGCTGAGCGGGCCCGCCCCGACCGTCGTCTGGTTCCGCCGCGACCTGCGCGTCGCCGACCACGCCGCCCTCCGCGAGGCCGTCGACGCCGGCCCGGTCGTCTGCCTCTTCGTGCTCGACCCGGCCCTGCTGGGGCGGCGCCACCACCGCGCTCCGGCGCGCCTCCGCTTCCTGCGCGCCGGGCTCGAGGCCCTCGACGATGAGCTGCGCTCGCGCGGGAGCCGCCTGGTGGTGCGCCGCGGGGCGCCGGAGCGGGTCGTCCCGGAGGTCGCCGCCGAGGCCGGCGCCGCCGCCGTCCACCTGACCCGCGACGTCTCCCCCTTCGCCCGCGCCCGCGACGAGCGGGTGGCGGCGGCGCTCGGGGTGGCGGGCGTGCGCATGCGCGCGCTGCCGGCCGATTTCGTGGCCGAGCCGGAGGACCTGCCGGGCTCCTCGGGCGAGGGATACCGCGTCTTCACGCCCTTCCACCGCGCCTGGCGGGAGGTGCCCCTGCCGGAGCACCGGCCGGCGCCCCGGCGCATCGAGGGGCCGGCGCTCGGGGGCGAGGGGCTGGACCGGCTTCCCGGCGGCGAGCCGCCGCTGCCCGCCGGGCCGGCCGCCGCCCGGCGGCGCCTGGCCGCGTTCGTGCGCGAGGCGGTCGACGGCTACCCGCGCGGGCGCGACCTGCTCGCCGAGGGGGCCACCTCGCGCCTGTCCGCCCACCTGCGCCTCGGCATGTGCACCCCGGCCCAGATCGGCCGGGCGCTCGGCCTGCCCGGCCGCCTGGGTGCGGGGAAGGAGGCCTTCTGGCGCCAGCTCTGCTGGCGCGACTTCTACGGCCACCACCTCGCCCGCAACCCGGAGGTGCTGCGGACCGCCTTCCAGCCGGCGCTGCGCGGCGTGCGCTGGGACGACGACCCGGCCGACCTGGCGGCCTGGGAGGCCGGCGAGACGGGCTACCCGCTGGTGGACGCCGGGATGCGCCAGCTGGCCGCGGAGGCCTGGATCCACAACCGCGCCCGGATGGTGGTCGCCTCCTTCCTGGCCAAGGACCTGCTCGTGGACTGGCGGCGCGGCGAGTCGGTCTTCATGCGGGGGCTGGTGGACGGCGACCCGGCCAACAACAACGGCGGCTGGCAGTGGACCGCCGGCACCGGGACCGACGCGGCGCCCTACTTCCGCGTGCTGAACCCGGTCCGCCAGGCCCGCCGCTTCGACCCGCGCGGCGAGTACGTCCGCCGGTACGTGCCCGAGCTGCGCGGCGTCCCGGACGAGCGCATCTTCGAGCCCTGGACGATGACGGCCGAGGAGCAGCGCGCCGCAGGCTGCCGGATCGGGTCGGACTACCCGGAGCCGCGGGTCGACCACGGCGAGCGCCGCGCGGCTCGCGATCGAGCGCTACCGCGAGGCCCGCGGCGACGGCTGAGAGGTCGTGACCTCGCCCGGCAGGCCGAAGCGGGCGAAGTCCTCGGTCGAGCGGAAGGCGACCACGGCGGCGATCTCGCGCCCGCGGAGGGTGAGGACGTCGAGGGCGATCGGCGTGTAGGTCCCGCGCGAGCGGTCGAGCGAGTACGTGCCGAGGGCGACCTGCCCGTTGGCCCGCGTGGCGACGTAGCGGAGGCTGTCCGGCGGCCCGGAGGGCATGAGCCAGGACTGGGCGACGGCCTCGCGCCCGCGCGCCCAGGACGCGTAGGGCGGCATCGCGAACTCGGCGTCGTCGGCCAGCAGGGCGACGATCGCCTCGACGTCGGCGCGCTCGAAGGCGTCGATGAAGCGCTCGACCAGCGCGCGGACGCCGTCGTCGCCCAGGGCGCGCAGGGTCTCCTGCTGGCTGCGCGCGGGCAGCCGCTCGTCGATCGCCCTCCGCGCGCGCTGCAGCGCGCTGTTGACCGACGCCGTCGTGGAGCCGAGGGCGTCGGCGGTCTCCCGGGCCGAGAAGCCCAGCACCTCGCGCAGGATGAGGACGGCGCGCCCCCGCGGCGGCAGGTGCTGCAACGCCGCGATGAACGCGAGCTCGACCGCCTCGCGCTGCTCGTAGCGGGCCTCCGGCGACGCCGGGCCGTCCTCGAGGCCGATCTCCCCGTCGGGGTAGGGCTCGATCCAGACCCCGGCCTCGAGCGGCCCGCCTGCCTCCTCGCCCGGCGCCGCCGGCGGGCCGTGGTCCATGGGCAGGATCCGCCGCCGCCGGCGCGCCCCGGCGTCGAGGCAGACGTTGGTGGCGATCGCGTAGAGCCAGGGGCGCAGCCGCCGGCCGGTGAGCCCGGCCAGGCCCCGCCAGGCCCGCAGCATCGTGTCCTGGAGGGCGTCCTCGGCGTCGTGCAGCGAGCCCAGCATGCGGTAGCAGTGGGCGTGGAGCTCGCGGCGGTGGGGCTCGACGAGGGCGGCGAAGGCGCCCTCGTCCCCCGTCTGCGCCGCCTCCAGGAGGTCGCGGTCCCGGCCGCCGGCGCCCGTCATGGCGGCACCATAGCCGGGGCGCGCGATCGCCCCCGGCGCCCCGGTGCTGAGTGTGAATTCGTCCAGGGGAGCTGCCGCGGGCGGCTGAGAGGAGGCGATCCGGCCTCGACCCTTGCAACCTGATCTGGGTAATGCCAGCGAAGGGAGGCGCGGAGGACATGTCGGAGCTGGCGCTCATCGAGCGGATCGGCGCGCGCGCCCGGCGCCGCCCGGGCACCGAGCTGGGCATCGGCGACGACGCGGCGCTGGTCAGCGTGGGCGGCACCGCGGTGGTGACCCAGGACCTGCTGGTCGAGGGCGTCCACTTCCGCCGCGCGACCACCTCGGCACGCGACCTGGGCCACAAGGCGCTCGCCGTCAACCTCTCCGACATCGCGGCGATGGGCGCCGAGCCCGTCGCGGCGACCGTGGGCCTCTGCCTGCCGCCCGGCGGCCTCTCGGACGACGAGGCCGACGGGCTCTACGCGGGCATGGAGGCGCTGGCGGAGCGTCACGGCGTCACCGTCGCTGGGGGCGACGTCACCGGCGGCCCGGCGCTGGTGCTCGCGGTCGCGGTCGTCGGGCGGGCGGCCGACGGGGTCGCCCCGGTCCGGCGCTCGGGCGGCCGCCCGGGGGACCTCCTCTGCGTGACCGGCGCCCTGGGGGCGTCCGCCGCCGGGCTCCTGCTGCTGGAGCGGCCCGAGCTGGCCCAGGCGGTCCCCGCCCCGGTCGCGGGGCGCCTGCGCGCGGCCCACCTGCGCCCCGAGCCCCGGGTCGAGGCGGGGCTGGCGCTGGCGCGGGCCGGCGCGCGGGCGATGCTCGACCTCTCCGACGGGCTGGGCCTCGACGGCCGGCGCCTGGCCCGCGCCAGCGGAGCCCTGGCCCTCGTCGAGCTCGATGCGCTGCCCCTCGCCGAGGGCGTGGCCGAGGTCGCCGTCGCGGCCGGGCGCGACGCGCGCCTGCTGGCGGCGTCGGGGGGTGAGGACTACGAGCTGCTGGCGGCCCTGGCGCCCCGCGCCGTCGAGGCGGCCCGGCGGGCGGCTCCGCTCCCCCTCACGATCGTGGGCCGGCTCGAGGAGGGCGCGCCGGGCCTCGTCGCCGTCGATGGGGACGGCGGCGCCGTCGACCTGGCCGCCGGCGGGTGGGAGCACGATGTCTGAGCGCGCCCCGGCGATCGAGGCCCGCGGCCTGCGGCTGGCCTTCGGCGAGACCGCGGTGCTGGACGGGCTCTCCCTGCGCGTGGAGCCGGGCGAGATCGTGGCGATGGTCGGCCCGTCGGGCTGCGGGAAGAGCACCCTGCTCTCGGTGCTCGCCGGGCTCGTTGCCCCCGACGAGGGCGAGGTGACGCTCGACGGGCGCGCGGACGCCCCCCGCCTGGGGGCGATGACCCTCATGCCCCAGCACGACGCCCTGCTGCCGTGGCGCACCCTGCTCGGCAACGTCGCCCTCGGCCCGCGCCTGGCCGGCGCCGGCCGCGAGGAGGCCGAGCGCGCCGCCCGCCGGGCCCTCGTGCGCTTCGGGCTCGGCGGCTTCGAGGAGCACTACCCCCACGCGCTCTCGGGTGGGATGCGCCAGCGCGCCGCCCTCGCGCGCACGCTGCTGTCGGGCTCGCGGGCGTGGCTGCTCGACGAGCCCTTCGGGGCCCTCGACGCCCTCACCCGCGCCGACCTGCGCGGCGTGCTCGTCCGTGCCTGGGCCGTCGCCCGGCCGACGACCCTGCTGGTGACCCACGACCTCGACGAGGCCCTGACGCTGGCCGACCGGGTGCTGGTCTCGAGCCCGCGCCCGGCGCGCATCGTCGCGGAGGTCGCCGTCGACGCGCCCCGGCCGCGCGAGGCGGGCGACGTCCCCGGGCCCGAGCTCGCCGAGCTGCGCCGGCGCCTGATGGACGCCCTCCGGGCGACGGGGGCGGTGGCGTGAGCACCGTCAACCGCATCCCCGCCGCCACGACGGACGCCGCCCCCGGCCGGCCCGGGCGCGGCCGCGGCCGCGGCGCTGGCCGCTGCTCCTGCTGCCGCTCGCCGGGCTGGCGGCCTGGCAGCTCGTGGTCTGGCTGGCGGCGCCCCGCGACTGGCTGCTGCCGTCGCCCGCGGACGTGGCGGAGGTGCTGTGGGACGACCGCTCGCGCCTCTGGTACCACGCCCAGGCCACCATCG
Organism: Miltoncostaeaceae bacterium; assembly: GCA_963808825.1. Lineage (GTDB taxonomy): Bacteria > Actinomycetota > Thermoleophilia > Miltoncostaeales > Miltoncostaeaceae > DATAGF01. The sequence continues at coordinate 28,883 of CAWEGW010000014.1, forward strand.
CCGAGGCGGCGGTGGGCTTCGGGCTGGCGGCCTCGCTCGGCCTCGCGCTCGCGGTCGCGATCGTCGCCTCGCGCGGCGTCGAGGCCGCCCTCTACCCGTGGCTGGTCGCCAGCCAGGCGATCCCCATCCTGGCCGTCGCGCCCATCGTGGCCGTCTGGCTCGACTACGGGACGGCCCAGGTCATGGTCGCCTTCGTGGTGGCCTTCTTCCCGGTCGTGGTGACCGGCGTGGACGGCCTGCGCGGCGTCAACCCGGCCCTCGCGCGGGCCACGCGCACCCTGGGCGCGAGCCGCGCCTGGGCCTTCTGGCGCGTCCGGCTGCCGGCGGCCCTTCCGTCGCTGTTCTCGGGGCTCAAGATGGCCGCCGTGTTCGCGGTCACCGGCGCCGTGGTCGCCGAGTACGTCGGCGCCGACCGCGGCCTCGGCTACCTCTCCGAGTTCTCCACCGCCGAATTCCGCACCGACCGCAGCTTCGCGGCCATCGCCCTCCTGGCCCTCATCGGCCTCGCCTTCTTCGGCGCGGTGAGCCTCGCCGAGCGCATCGCCCTGCCCCACCGGCGCCACCCCGTCCGTCCCGCCTGGAGGCCGTGGTGAGGGCCCTGCCGCGCCTGGCGGCCCTGCTCGCCGTCGCCGCCCTGGCCCTGCTCGCGGCGGCCTGCGGCGACGACTCCTCGTCGGCCCCCGAGGGCGCCGAGCGCGCCGACCTCATCCTCGACTGGTTCCCCAACGCCGACCACGCCGGCGTCTACGGCGCGATCGACGAGGGCTACTTCGCCGAGGAGGGGCTCGACGTCCGGGCCGTCGTGCCGAGCGACCCCACGGCCTCGCTCAAGCAGGTCGGGGCCGGCCGGGCGGAGTTCGCCGTCTCGTACGAGCCGGAGGTCCTGCTCGCCCGGGCGGCCGGCATCCCGGTGGTCGCCGTCGGCGCCCTCGTCACCCACCCGCTCAACAGCGTGATCGCCCGCACCGACCGCGGCATCGGGCGGCCGCGCGACCTGGAGGGCAAGACCGTCGGCATCGCGGGCGTCCCGTCCGACCGCCCGCTGCTGGACGCGGTCGTCCGCGCGGACGGCGGCGACCCGGGCCGGGTCGAGACCACGAACGTCGGCTTCACCCTGGGCCCCGCGCTGGCGGCCGGCAAGGTCAACGCCGTGATCGGCGCCTACTGGAACATCGAGCTCGTCGAGCTCGAGCGCCAGGGCGTGGCGGCGCAGGCCTTCAGGCTCGAGGAGAACGGCGTGCCCGACTACGACGAGCTGGTGGTCGTGACGAGCGACGAGATCGTCCGCGACCGGCCGGAGCTGGTCCAGGCCTTCATGCGCGGCCTGCGCGCCGGGCAGGACTGGGCCGCGACCGACCAGGCCGGCGCCGTCGAGGACCTCGTGGCCGCCAACGGCGACCTCGACGCCGAGGTGGTGAAGGAGCAGCTCGACCTGACCGCCGACCTCATCTCGCCCCCCGACGAGCCCACCCTCACGGTCGACCCCGCCGAGTGGGCGGCCTTCGCCAGCTGGATGCACGACAACGGCCTGCTGGAGCGGCCGGTCGACGCCGCGGCGGCGGTCACCGACCGCTTCGTCCCCGAGGAGCCGTCGTGAGCGACGTGCTCGTCATCGGCGCCGGCCCCTGGGGCCTGGCGACGGCCTGGCTGGCGGCGCGGCGCGGCGCCCGGGTGACTGTCCTCGACGACGGCCGCCCGCCGGCCGCTCGGGTGGCGGCCGGCATGCTCGGCCACCTCTCGGAGGCGGCCGACGACGACGAGGTCCTCGACGCCCTGCTGACACGGGCCGCCGAGGCCTGGCCGTCGCTGGCCGAGGGGCTCGCCGGCGCGGCGGGCCGCGACCCCGGCTACCGGCGCAGTGGTGCGGTCCTGGCGGCCTCGCGCCCGGAGCACGTCGCGGTCCTGCGCCGGCGCCTCGAGACGATCGGGCGCCGGGGGCGCCCGGCCGAGTGGCTCCCCCTCACCGCCCTGCGGGCGATCGAGCCGGGCCTGGGCCCGGACGTGGCCGGCGGGGCCCACCTGCCCGAGGAGCACCAGGCCGAGCCGCGGGCGCTGCTGGCCGCGCTGCGCGCCGCCTGCGCCACCGCCGGCGTGACGGTCGTCCGCCGCCGGGCGCTGGCGCTGGTCGGCGGCCGGCGGGCGGAGGGCGCCCTGCTGGACGACGGCACCGAGGCGCGGGCCTCGCGGGTCGTGCTGGCGGCCGGCTGGGCCGCCGGCGCCGTCGCCGGCCGCGTCCCGGTGCGCGCGGTCAAGGGCCAGATCCTGCGGCTCCGGCCGGCCGAGGGCGCGCCCCTGCCGCTCGCCCGCACCGTGCGCACGCCGTCGGTCTACCTCGCGCCCCGCGATCGCGAGGTGGTCGTCGGCGCCACCAGCGAGGAGCGCACTGACACGGTCGTCACTGCCGAGGCCGTCCACCTGCTGCTCGACGAGGCGCTGCTGGTCGCGCCCGGCCTGGGGGAGCTCGAGCTGGGCGAGGCGAGCGCGGGCCTGCGGCCGACCACGCCCGACGGCCTGCCCGCGGTCGGCGAGGACCCGGAGGACGGCCTGGTCTGGGCCGTCGGCGGCCATCGCCACGGCATCCTTCTGACCCCGCTGGCCGCCGAGGCCGCCGTCGGCGCCGCCGCCGGCGAGCCGGCGCCCGGCTGGGCCCGGGCCCTCTCGCCGGCCCGCTTCGCGGGGCTCGCGCTGGCGTGAGGGTGCTCGCTGCGTGGCGGGGGGAGGAGTGGGGCCCCCGCCCGCTACCATCGCGCTCGTGAGCATGGGCCGCGCGGAGTTCGAGGATCTTGTGGCCGAGGCGATCGACGAGGTCCCCGAGCCCTTCGCCTCGGCCCTCGACGAGGTCGCGGTGGTGGTCGAGGAGCGCGGGCCCCGCGAGATGGGCCCGCTCTACGGCCTCTACCAGGGCGTGCCGCTCACGGAGGGCCCCCTGCCGTCCGGGATGCTGCCGCCGCGGATCTCGGTCTACATGCACCCTCTGCTCGACCACGCGCGCAGCGACGAGGAGATCATCGAGCAGGTGCGCATCACGGTGCTGCACGAGCTCGGCCACCACCTGGGCTTCGACGAGGATCGCCTGGACGAGCTCGGCTACGGATGAGCCTGCTGGAGGTCATCGCGTCGCGGCGCAGCGTCGGCCGCGTGCTCCCCGACCCGCTGCCCCGCGAGGACGTCGAGGCCCTCCTGGAGGCGGCCGTCTCGGCGCCGAACCACCACCTCACCGCGCCCTGGCGCTTCGTCGTGCTGGCGGGGGATGCGCGCCGGGAGCTCGGCGAGGCCCACGCGCGGGCCGTCGCCCGCGCCAAGCCCGACCTTCCGGCCGAGGGGCTGGCGAAGGAGGCCGGGCGCCTGGAGCGCGCCCCGGTCGTGATCGCGGCCGTCGTGCTGGGGAGCGACGACCCTGTCCAGGCCCGCGAGGACCGCGACGCGGTCGCCGCGGCGATCGAGAACCTGCTCCTCGCGGCACACGGCAGCGGCCTCGGCGCCATGTGGCGGACCGGGGCCATGGTCAACGAGCCCGAGGTGCTGCGAGGCGCTCGGGCTCGGGCCCGGCGACGCGATCGTCGGCTTCGTCTACCTCGGCCGCCCGGCGGCGCCGCCCCCCGAGCGCCCGCCACGCCCCGAGGTGGGGTCCGTGGCCGTCTGGCGCGGGTGGTGAGGCGGGGGTAGGGTGGCGTCCCAGCGGGGCCGCAGCGGAAGGGGGCACGGATGGCCGAGACCGTCGCAGACCAGGTCTTCGTGCGCGTCGAGGCCCTGATGTCCGAGGGGGCCGTGGCCTCGCGGGCCGCGGCGATCCGGCTCGTCGCCGACGAGATGGACCGCTCGGTCTCGGCGACCTCCTCGGCCTACTACGCGGGGGCGCGCAAGGCCCGCGAGCCCGAGGCGCCCGAGCCCGCCGCCCCGGCCCGTCAGGGCCGGGTCTCCGGACGCCGCGACTCGGCGGCCCTCTACGCCGAGATGCTGCCGCTGGTGGAGGCGGGCGCCACCGTCGAGCAGGCCGCCCGCCGCTTCGGGGGCGACGAGGAGCAGGCCGGGGAGATCGCGGCCGGCTTCACCCGCTGGCTCGAGCGCCAGGGCGGCACCGTCGAGGCGGCCGGGCCGGACGACGGCCGCGTGGCCGCGCTCGAGGCCGAGCTCGCCGACCTGCGCCTCGAGCTCGACCGCGCCCGCCAGGCGATCTCGCAGGCGCGGGAGATCCTGGAGTCGGCCGGCGGCTGACCCCGCGGCTCAGGCGGGGCGCTCCGGGGCCCGCTCGAGCCCGGAGATCGCCAGGCTGCCCTCGCCGCCGTAGCGCCTGTTGAGGTTGATGATGATCGCGGTCATGCCCTCGAGGATGAGGGCGTTCGCCAGCGGGCCCGCGTCGAGCGCCCGCGTCCCCGGGATCGCGGAGGTCAGCTCGATCACGGCCTCGCGGGCCTCTCGGCTCCTGCCGCACACCAGGACGTCGGCGCCCAGGTGATGGCGGGCCTGGAGGCCGGCGGCCGGGAGGTTGTTGTAGGCCACGACCACCTTGGCCTCGGGCGCGAGCGCCTGGATGCGTGCGCCCGCCGAGCCGTCGGGGAGGTCCTGCTCGGCGATCGCGCCGCTCTTGCCGAACCGGAGCGCGTTCACCACCGAGACCACCACCTTGCCGGCGAGGGCGTCGGCCATCGGCGGGATGGTCGCCTCGACGCCCTCCCAGGGGATCGACACGATCGCCAGCTCGCCCTCCTCGGCGGCGGCGACGTTCTCGCGCGGCGTGAAGATGCCCTCCGGCAGCGCCTCGGCCAGGTTCGCGGCCGCCGCGTCGGCCCGCTCCTGGCTCCGCGATCCCACGACGATCTCGTGGCCCGCGGCCGCGAAGTTGATGGCGAGGCCGAGCCCGAGGTCACCGGTGCAGCCGAAGATGGCGATCTTCATCCGTCGTCTCCCCCTTCAGGGTGTGGTGTCGCCCGCCCGCCGCCGGGCGGCGTCGAGCGTGTTGGCGAGCAGGTAGGCGATGGTCATGGGGCCGACGCCCCCGGGGACCGGCGTGAGCCAGCCGGCGGCCTCGGCCGCCTCGGCGCCCGCCACGTCGCCGACCAGGCCGTCGTCGGTGCGGTTGATGCCGACGTCGATCACGGCGGCGCCGGGCTTGATCCAGTCGCCCCGGATCATCTCGGGCCGGCCCACGGCCGCCACCAGCACGTCGGCGCGGCGGCAGAGGCCGGTGCAGGTCCCGGGTGCGCGAGTGCGCGACCGTGACCGTCGCGCTGCGCGAGGTCAGCAGCAGCGCCATGGGCTTGCCCACGATCAGGCTGCGCCCGACCACGACGGCCTCGGCGCCCTCGAGCTCCACCCCGGCCCGGTCGAGCAGCCACATGATCCCCGCGGGCGTGCACGGCACCGAGCCGGGCTCGCCCCGGATCAGGCGGCCGAGGTTGATCGGCGAGAAGCCGTCCACGTCCTTGTCGGGGTGGATGCGGTTCGCGATCGCCACCTCCGAGAGCTGGTCCGGGACCGGGAGCTGCACCAGCATCCCGTCGACCGCCGGGTCGGCGTTGAGCTCGTCGATGAGGGCGTCGAGCTCGTCCTGGGTCGTCTCCGCGGGCAGCACGACCCGGCGCGAGACCATGCCGGCCTCCTCGGCCGCCTTCGCCTTGCCGGCCTGGTAGATCTCCGAGGCCGGATCGTCGCCGACCTGGATCCCGACGAGCTCGGGCGCCCGGCCGTGGCGCTCGCGGAAGGCCGCCACCCCGGCCGCGACCTCCGCGCGCAGCTCTGCCGCCGCCGCGCGGCCGTCGATGATCGTCGCGGCCATCAGGACACCTTCCGCATGGGGGCGGCGCCGGCCATCAGGCGGCGCTCGGCGCCGTCCTGGGCGAAGCGGACCCGCACCAGGTCGCCCCCGCTCTCGATCGCCGTCACCACCCCCTCGCCGAAGGTGGCGTGCAGCACGTTGTCGCCGGTCGCCAGCGAGGGCCGGGCGAGCGGCGGGCCGGCCGGGCCGCCGCCGAGCGCCCGCGCCGCCCGCCGGGCGCCGGGCGGCTCGGCCAGGCAGTCCGGCGGCACCTCGGCCAGGAACCGCGACGGCAGCCGGTAGTCGCGCCCGCCGTGCATGGCGCGGCTCTCGGAGTGGCTCAGCACCAGCGTGCGGCGCGCGCGCGTGAGGCCGACGTAGAAGAGCCGCCGCTCCTCCTCCAGCGCCTCGGGCGTGTCGGAGCGCACGTGCGGGAAGAGGCCCTCCTCCAGGCCGGTGATCAGCACGGTGTCGAACTCCAGGCCCTTCGCGTTGTGGATGGTCATCAGCGTCACCGCCCCGGAGGACTCGTCGACCAGGTCGGCGTCGGCCTGCAGCGCCACCCCCTCGAGGAAGCCGGCCAGGCTCGGCTCGTCGTCGGTCCCCTCGTACTCGGCCGCCACCCGCACCATCTCGTCGAGGTTCTCCACCCGGCCCTGGGCCTCGAAGGTCCCCTCCCGCACGAACGCCTCCCGCAGCCCGGAGCGCTGCAGCACGTCGTCCACGATCCGGTCGAGGGGCGTGCCGGCGGCGGCCGCGGCGCGGACGTCGTCGAGCAGGCGCCCGACCTCGGCGATCGCGGCCCGCTGGCCCGGCTGCAGGCCGGGGACCTCGTCCGCGTGGCGCAGCGCCTCGCCCACCGGCACGTCGCGGGCGGCGGCGAAGGCCTCGAGCTTGGCGATGGCGCCGGGCCCCACCCCGCGCTTGGGCGCGCCCATCATGCGCGCCAGGCTCACCCCGTCGGCCGGGTTGGCCGCGGCGCGCAGGTAGGCGAGCAGGTCGCGGATCTCGGCCCGCTCGTAGAAGCGCGGCCCGCCGACCACCACGTAGGCGATCGAGCGGCGCACGAGCTGGTCCTCGATCGCGCGGCTCTGGGCGTTGGTGCGGTAGAAGACCGCCACCTCCGAGAGGCTCAGGCCGCGCGCGAGGGCGCGGTCGATCTCCGCGACCACCATCCGCGCCTCCTCGTGCTCGTCGCGGCACGAATGGGCGAGGATCGGGTCGCCGTCGCCGAGGGCGGTCCAGAGCCGCTTGGGGTGACGGTGGGGGTTGTGGGAGACCACCGCGTTGGCCGCGCGCAGGATGACGCCGGTGGAGCGGTAGTTCTGCTCCAGGGCGACCACGTGGGCGTCGGGGTAGTCGCGCTCGAAGTCGAGGATGTTGCGGACGTCGGCGCCGCGCCAGGAGTAGATGCCCTGGTCGTCGTCCCCCACCGCCACGACGTTGCGCTGGGGCTCGCCGAGGGCGCGCACCAGGCGGTACTGGGCGTGGTTGGTGTCCTGGTACTCGTCGACCAGGACGTGGACGAAGCGCTGCTGCCAGCGCTCGCGGACCGGGGCGCTCGACTCCAGGAGCTGGGCGGTGACCATCAGCAGGTCGTCGAAGTCCATCGCGCCGTTGGCGCGCAGCGCGTCCTGGTAGCGGCGGTAGGCGCGGGCCACGATCTCGTCCTGGAAGGAGGCCGCCGTCATGTCCTCGGGGTCCTCGAGGCGGCTCTTGGCGTCCGAGATGCGCGCCTGGACCATCTTCGGGGAGACCCGCTTGGGGTCAACCTGGTCCTCGACCAGGCAGCGCCGGATCAGCCGGAGCTGGTCGTCGGCGTCGTAGATCGAGAAGTCGCGCGCGTAGCCGGCCTCCTCCGCCTCGCGGCGGAGGATCCGCACGCAGGCCGAGTGGAAGGTGGAGGCCCAGATCGCGCGCGCCCGGGGGCCGACGAGGCGGCCGATGCGGTCGCGCATCTCCCCCGCCGCCTTGTTGGTGAAGGTGATGGCCAGGACGGCGTGCGGATCCACGCCCTCCTCGCCGATCAGCCGGGCCACGCGGTGGGTCAGGACGCGCGTCTTGCCGCTCCCGGCACCGGCCAGCACGAGCAGCGGCCCCGCCCCGTGGAGAACGGCCTCGCGCTGCGGGGGGTTGAGGCCGTCGAGCAGGTCCGTCACCGTGAGGATCCTACCCGAGGTGTCCGACGTGCCCGTCCGGAGAGAGGAGCCCTCGTGGGCGTCGACTTCGCACCGCTGCCGGCCCCTGCGCGCCTGCTCGAGGGCCGGCGGGCGCTGGTCACCGGCGGCAGCTCGGGGATCGGGGCGGGGGTCTCCCTCGCCCTGGCGGCCCACGGCGCGGCCGTGGCCATCGTCTACCGCTCCGGCCGGGAGGACGCCGACGCGATGACCGCGGCGGTGCGCGCCGCCGGCGGCGAGGCGGCGGCCGTCCGGATGGACGTGAGCGACGAGGAGCAGGTGCTGCGCGGGTTCGCCGAGGCGGCGGACGCGATCGGCCCCCTCGACCTGGTGGTGAGCAACGCCGGCGTGCAGGAGCCCCACCTCATGTGGGACATGAGCCTCGACGACTGGGGCCTGGTCACGGGGGTCAACCTCACCGGGACCTTCCTGGTCTGCCGCGAGGCGGCGCGGGGGATGCTGGCCGCGGCCCGCGGCGGGGCGATCGTGGTCGTCACCAGCGTCCACGACCGCATGCCCTGGGAGCGCTTCTCCCACTACGCCGCCTCGAAGGGCGGCGCCAAGCTGTTCATCGAGTCGATCGCGAAGGAGCTCGCGCCCCACGGCATCCGGGTCAACGCGGTCGCACCCGGGGCCATCGCCACCCCCATCAACCGCCACCTCCAGGGGGACCACGAGGCTCGAGCGCGGGTCGAGGCCCAGATCCCCATGGGCCGGATGGGCGGCGTCGACGAGGTCGCCCCCGCCGTCGCCTGGCTCGCCTCGGATCAGGCCTCCTACGTCACCGGGGCGACCCTGCTCGTGGACGGCGGGCTGACGCTCTACCCCCCCGGAGCGGGCTAGTCCGGCGACGCTCAGCGGGCCGTCACCGCCGCAGCTCCGCGACCTGGTCCAGCCGCCCCGGCTAGATCCCGGACCCCGGGTTCATGCCGAGGATGGAGGCGATCTCCTCCTGGATCGTCGGGAGGCAGTCCTCGTCCTCGTCGGCCCTCGGCTCGGGCTCGCGCCCGGCGCGGAGGTCCTGGACCTCCCGCTCGAGCTCGCCGACGCGGCGCACCAGGCAGGCGAGCGCCTCGGCGACCGGGTCGGGCAGGCGGGTGTGCTCGATGTCGGGGTGGTGGACGTCGCGGGACACGCGCTGGCCGTCAACGATCACCGGGCGTCCGGGGTTGCCGACGACGGTGGAGTTGGCGGGGACGTCCTTGATGACGATGGAGCCGGCGCCGACCTTGGCGCCCTCGCCGATATCGACCGGGCCCAGCACGCGCGCGCCGGTGCCGACGATCACGCCGTCGTGCACGGTCGGGTGGCGCTTGCCGGTCTCCTTGCCGGTCCCGCCGAGCGTCACGCCCTGGTAGATCGTGACGTCCTCGCCGATCTCGGTGGTCTCGCCGATCACGACGCCCATCCCGTGGTCGATGAACAGCCCCGGGCCGATGCGGGCGCCGGGGTGGATCTCGATCCCGGTCAGGAAGCGCGAGAGCTGGCTGACGAGCCGCGCCGGCAGGCGCAGGTCGCGCCCGTAGAGGGCGTGCGCCCCGCGGTGCATCCAGAGCGCGTGAAGCCCCGGGTAGCAGAGCAGGATCTCGGCCAGGGAGCGCGCGGCCGGGTCGCGCTCGCGCGCCACCTCGACGTCGCGGGAGAATGACCGCGCCGCCTTCCGGATCCCAGCGAGCCGCGAGCGCCGTGGCATGCGGGCTAGTATAGGCGCCCCTCGCCCGGAGGCGCCTACCCTGAAACGGCAGAGGCTCAAGCTCACGTTCCCCGAGCCGCTCATCCAGGAGCCGATCATCTACTCCCTGGCCAAGCGCTTCGACGTCGTGACGAACATCCGCCGCGCGGACATCCGCGAGACCACCGGCTGGGTGCTCCTGGAGGTCACCGGGACCGAGCAGCGCCTCGACGAGGCCCGCCGCCACCTCGAGGGCATCGGGGTTCGCGTGGACGACCTGGAGACCTACGTCGAGTAGCGTCGCCGTCGCCGGGGCGTCGTGCCAGCCGGGGCCCTCCCCGACGGCGCGGGCGCTCCGCCTGGACGGCCTGCGCGCCGACGGGCCGGACGCGCTGCGGGCGCTCCTGGCCAAGCTCCCCGACCCACCCTGGGACGCCGAGGTGGCCGAGGGCGACGGGCTGGCGCCGCTGCTGGCCGTCGAGGGCTTCGAGCCCTACGCGAGCGTGGTCGTCATGGCCCGCCCCGTGGAGGGCCTGCCGCGGGCGCCCTTCGTCCCCGGCGTCAGCGTCGAGCCCTATCGCAACGACTGGGCCGACGAGTTCACGGCGGTCGAGGCGGCCGCGATGGAGGGCCTGGCGGCGTTCTCCGAGATGGGCCAGCCGACCGGCTACGAGGGCGCCGAGGGCTTCGACGCCATGGTGGCCGCCCGCGAGGAGGGGGCCGGCCTCCGCGGCTTCGCACAGGCCATGCTCCCCGAGGGCTGGATCAACTGGCTCGGCGTGCACCCGGACGCCCGCCGGCGCGGCATCGGGCGCCTCCTGGTGGCCGAGCTCGCCCGCCAGGTGGCCGAGGCCCGCGGCACCCACCTCGCGGCCCTGGTCGAGGAGGGCGCCGGCGGCGCGGAGTTCCTGCGCGCCCTGGGCTTCAGGGAGCGCGGCGCCCGCCGCACCCTGATGATTCGACGGGCCTAGGAGTCCAGGAACAGGGGCGTCGTCAGGTAGCGCTCGCCCGTGTCGCAGAGGAACGTGACGATCGTCTTGCCCGCCGACTCCGGCCGCCGGGCGACCTCCAGCGAGGCCCAGACGTTGGCGCCGGCCGAGATGCCGACCAGGATCCCCTCCTCGCGCGCCAGCCGGCGGGCCATCTCGAAGGCGTCGTCGGCCTCGCAGACGATCACCTCGTCGTAGGAGTCGGTGTCGAGCACGCCGGGGACGAAGCCGGCGCCGATGCCCTGGATCTTGTGGGGCCCCGGCGCGCCGCCGGACAGGACCGGCGAGTCCACCGGCTCCACGGCGATCGCGCGGAAGCCCGGCCGGCGCTCCGCAGGACCTGCGCCACCCCGGTGATGGAGCCCCCGGTGCCCACGCCGGCCACCAGGACGTCGACCTCGCCGTCGGTGTCGGCCCAGATCTCCTCGGCGGTGGTCAGCCGGTGGGCCTCGGGGTTGGCCGGGTTCTGGAACTGCTGGGGCACGAAGGCGCCGTCGATCTGGGCGGCGATCTCCTCGGCCTGGGCGATGGCGCCCCGCATGCCGTCGGCGCCGGCGGTCAGCACCAGCTCGGCGCCGTAGGCGCGCAGGAGCGTGCGCCGCTCCACGCTCATGGTCTCGGGCATCGTGAGGATGCAGCGATAGCCCTTGCGCGGCGCAGACGAAGGCGAGCGCGATGCCCGTGTTGCCCGAGGTGGGCTCGACCACCACGGACTCGCCCGGGACGAGGTCGCCCGAGGCCTCGGCGGCCTCGATCATCGAGAGCCCGATGCGGTCCTTGACCGAGCCGGCCGGGTTGAACGACTCCAGCTTGCCGAGGATGACCGCGCCGGAGCCGTCGGAGATGCGGCCCAGCCTGACGAGCGGCGTGCGGCCGACGAGATCGATGATGGAGTCCGCGATCGGCACGCGCGGGACCCTACCATCGCTCCTGGGCGTCAGACCGCGGCCGCCGCCAGCGCCGCGAGGTCCGTCTGGGGGCGCGCGCCGAGGTGGGAGATGACCTCGGAGGCGGCCAGCGATCCGAGCGCGGCGCACTCGGCCAGCGGGCGCCCCGTCGTGATGCCGTGGAGGAAGCCCGCGGCGTAGAGGTCGCCCGCCCCGGTGGTGTCGACGAGCTGCTCGACGGGCGCCGCCGGCACCTCCACGGTGTCGTCGGCGGTCACGACCATCGAGCCGCGCTCCGACAGGGTCACGACGACGATCTCCGAGCGCCCGCGGACCGCGGCCACGGCGTGGGCGAGGTCGCGGGTCTGCGTGAGCGAGAGGACCTCCTCCTCGTTGGCGAAGAGGATGTCCACCTGCTCGTCGACCAGCGCGTTGAACTCGGCGCGGTGGCGCTCGACGCAGAACGAGTCGGAGAGCGTCAGCGAGACGCGCCGGCCCGCGGCGCGCGCGGCGGCCATCGCCACCCGGAAGGCGTCCTTGGCGCGCGGCTTGTCCCACAGGTAGCCCTCGAGGTAGGTCACCGAGCAGCGGGCGACGAGGTCGGTGTCCACGTCCTCGGGGCCCAGCTCCACCGCCGCGCCGAGGTACGTCGACATGGTGCGGTGGGCGTCGGGGGTCACGAGGATCAGGCTGCGCGCGGTGGGCGGGCCGTCCGGGGCGATCGGGGTGTCGAAATGGACCCCGGCGGCGCGGATGTCGTGGGCGAAGACCTCCCCGAGCTGGTCGTCCCGGATCTTGCCGATGTAGGCGGCGCGGCCGCCGAACGAGGCGATCCCGGCCATGCTGTTGGCCGCGGCGCCGCCCGACACCTCGATGCCGGGCCCCATCCGGCGGTAGAGGCCGTCCGACTGGGCGACCTCGATCAGGTTCATGGAGCCCTTCACGAGCTTCTCGGACACGAGGAACGCGTCCTCGCAGTGGGCCAGCACGTTAACGATCGCGTTGCCGATGCCCAGCACGTCGAGCTCAGCGCCCTGCGTCATCTCCGCTCCTCGTTGGTGTCGTCGATGCCCTGGGCTGTCACGCCCGTTACCGCGGGGTGAAGTTCCCACGGAGATCTCCACACGGTGTGGAGAACCTCAGCCGGCCAATCTGCGCAGGGCCCCGGCCAGCACCTGGGCGCCCTGGGCGATCTGCAGCGCGGAAGTGTACTCGTCGGGGCGGTGGCTGACCCCGCCGGCGGACGGCACGAAGATCATGGCGGCCGGGCAGAGCGTCGCCATGAAGACACAGTCGTGATACGCGCGGCTGACCATCCGGGTCGAGGCGAGCCCCGCCTCGGCGCCCGCCGCCTCGATGGCGGCGATCAGCGCCGGGTCGGAGGCCGCCGGCCCGTCCGCGTTGAGGACCTCGTCGCCGTGGCCGACGCCGCGCGCCGCGGCGGCCTCGCGCGCGGCGGCCCGCACGCGCTCCAGCACGGCGTCCCGGCGGGCGGCGTCGACGTCGCGCAGGTCGATGTCCATCCGCACGCGGCGGGGGATGCTGTTGACCGCCCCGGGCTCGACCTCCAGCAGGCCGACGGTGCCCACCGTGTCCTCGGAGCCGCTGGCGCGCGCCTCCCGGTCCACCGCCCGGACCACCTCCGCGGCGGCGACGAGGGGGTCGTGGCGCTCGCCCATCAGCACGCCGCCCGCGTGGCCGCCCTCCCCCGACAGCTCCACCCGCAGGGTCGCCGGGGCGGCGATCGCGGTCACGACGCCGATCGGGACCCCCGCGGCCTCGAGCAGCGGGCCCTGCTCGATGTGGAGCTCCAGGAAGGCCGCGTACGCCCCCGGGGCCAGCCGGGCCTCCCGCAGGTCGCCGGACATGCCCGCGCCTGCTCGGGCCGCGTCGAGCGTCAGCCCGTCGCCGTCGCGCAGGCGCGCCAGCCGCTCGCGGTCCACGACACCAGCCAGGATGCGGCTGCCCAGGCAGCCGAGACCGAAGCGGGTGGGCTCCTCGGCGGTGAAGGAGATCAGCTCGACCGAGCGCCGCGGGCGCGCCCCGTCGGCCTGCAGCGCCCGGATCGCCTCGAGGCCGCCGAGCACGCCCACCACGCCGTCGAAGCGCCCGGCGTCGGGGATGGCGTCGATGTGCGAGCCGGTGGCCACCGGCGGTGCGTCGGGGTCGTCGCCCTGCCAGCGGGCGAAGACGTTGCCGGCCGCGTCGACCCGCACCGCGAGGCCCGCGTCGTCCATGCGGGCCATCAGCCACGCGCGCGCCCGCAGGTCGGCCTCGGTGAACAGGACCCGCGTGACCGACGGGTAGTCGCTGTCGGAGATCCGGGCCAGCTCCTCGATCTCGCCGGCGAGGCGCTCGCCGTCGATCGGCGCCGGCCCGCTCACGCCATCACGTCCCGGTTCCAGTCCTTGTAGATGAGGTAGGTCGCGGGGCCGGTGCCGTACGCGCAGCACCACTGGGGGCAGAAGGGGCCCATCCAGATCGCGTCCCCGGCCGCGACCGGGTACCAGGCGTCGGCCAGGCGGTAGACCAGCGAGCCCTCCAGCACCAGCAGGCCGTGCTCCATGACGTGGGTCTCGACGAACGGCAGCGACGCGCCCGGGTCGAAGGTCATGAGGTTGAGGGCGAGGTCGAGGGCGGGCTCCTCGGGCAGCAGCGCCCGCACGCGCAGCCGCGGGTCGCCGAGGAAGTCCTGCGGCGCCACCTCGTCGGCGTGCCCCATCACGACCCGGCCCGGCGGCGCGCCCGCCAGCGGCCGGTACGGCTTGTCGATGACGCAGACGCGGGCCGGCTCGACGGCGGTCAGCGCCGACCGCCCGCCGGGCGGCAGGTAGGCGTAGCCGCCGGGCCCGAGGCGCTCGGCGCGGCCACCGGCCTCCAGCTCCAGCGCGCCCTCGAGGACGTAGAGGGCCCGGCCGCAGCCGGCCGCCGGCGGGCCCGCCGAGCCGCCGGGCTCCAGGGCGGCGAGCGCCATCGAGAAGCGCGCGCCCATCGCCGGGGCCACGAGCTGCACGTGCTCGGCGCCGGACCAGCCCGGGACCGGCCCGGCGACGTGGGTCTCGGGGGCGATCACCGCGTGGTCGCGGCGCACCGTCGTGCGCGCGTGCGGCCCGCTCACCGCGCCACCGCCGCGGCCGGCGTGACCAGCCGCCCCTCGCCCGGGGCGCGGAGGTCGGCGCCCTCGCCCCAGACCGTGCGGCCGCGCAGGATGGTCCGCACCACCCGCGCGGTCAGGCGCCGGCCGGTGAAGGGCGAGTGGCGGTGGCGGTACTCGAGGTCGGCGGCCTGGAGGGTCCAGGGCTCGCCCAGCCGGACGATCGCCAGGTCGGCGTCCGCCCCGGGCTCCAGGGCCCCCTTGCCGGCCAGCCCCAGGCGGGCGGCGGGCGCCGCCCCCATCAGCCCGGCCGCCCGCGCGGGCCCGACGCCGCTGCGCCGGCCCCTCGGTGAGCAGCAGGGCCAGCGCCGTCTGCGCGCCCGAGATCCCGCCCCACGCCGCGAACATGTCCTCCCCCGTCTTGGCCTCCGGCGGCCCCGGGGAGTGGTCGGAGGCCACGAGGTCCACGGCGCCGGCCGCCACGCGCTCCCAGAGGGCCCGCCGCGCGGCGGATGATCGCAGCGGCGGCGCGCACTTGGCCAGCGCGCCGATGCGGACGGCGTCGTCCCGTCGAGCACGAGGTGGTGCGGGCAGGCCTCGCAGGTCGCGTCGACGCCGCGGGCGCGCGCGGCCGCCACCAGGTCAACGCCCTCGGCCGTCGACACGTGGACGACGTGCAGGGCGCAGCCCGCCTGCTCCGCCAGCGACAGCGCCAGGGCGATCGCCTCCAGCTCGGCCTCCGGCGGCCGCGAGGCCGCCCAGTCGGCCATGGAGGTGCGGCCGGCGGCGCGGGCCGCCTCGGCCAGGCGCCCGACGATGGCGGGGTCCTCCGCGTGCACGGCGACCGGCAGGCCCAGCGCCGCGGCGCGCTCCATGCCGCGGCCGAGCGTGTCCGGGTCGGCGGCCGGGAACTCGTCGACCCCGCTGGGGCACATGAAGGCCTTGAGGCCGACGACGCCGCGCTCGGCGAGGGCGTCGAGCCGCGAGAGGTCGCCGGGCACCAGCCCGCCCCAGAGGGCGAAGTTGACGCGGGCGCGGCCGCGGGCGGCGGCGACCTTGGCGTCGAAGGCGGCCGCGTCCAGCGTGGGCGGCAGCGAGTTGAGGGGCATGTCGCAGGCGCAGGTGACGCCGCCGGCGGCGAGCGCCCGCGTCCCGGTCGCGAACCCCTCCCAGTCGGCCCGCCCGGGGTCGTCGAGGTGGACGTGGGCGTCGATCGCTCCCGGCAGCACCAGCAGCCCGCGCGCGTCGATCTCCTCGCGCCCCGCGCCCAGGCCGGGCCCGACCTCGGCGATCCGGCCGCCGTTGACGGCGACGTCGAGATCGTCGCCGCGCACCACCAGGTCGTGGGTCACGGCAGCCCCCCGAGGCGCAGCCGCACGATCGCCACGATCTCCTCGACCGCCGCCGCCCGCTCGGCATCGGCGTCGTTGCCCAGGCGCCGCTCGTAGGCGGCCAGGATCTCGGCCGCGCCCCTGCCGCGGATCCGCATGACGAAGGGGAACCCGAAGCGCGCGCGGTAGGCCTCGTTGAGCTCGGTGAAGCGGGCCAGGTCGGCCGCGGTCAGGCGGTCGAGCCCCGCCGACGCCTGCTCGCCCGCCGACTCGGCGGTCAGGTCGCCGGCCAGGGCGGCCCGCCCCGCCAGGTCGGGGTGCGCGCGGATCAGGGCGAGCTGGTCCTCGGCCGGGGCCTCGCGGATGACCCGGGCGAAGGCGTCCGCTCGGGCATCGCCGTCGGCGAAGGGCCCGAGCGCCCAGGCGCGCTCGGCCACCCACGGCGAGCCCTCGGCGACGCCCCCGAGGCGCCCGACGAAGGCGTCCCGGCCCTCCCCGCCGCTCACCCGATCCCCGCCACCGCGGCGGGGGTCAGCGGCACGCGCGGCAGCTCCCGGCCGGTGGCGTCGCGCACGGCGGCGACGACGGCGGGCGTCGAGGCGATCGCCGGCATCTCCCCCACCCCGTTGAGGCCGTAGGGCGCGTGCGGGTGCGGCGTCTCGCTGATGCTCATGCGCACCGGCGGCATGTCGAGCACGGTCGGCACCAGGTAGTCGGTGAACGAGGCGTTCC
>CAWEGW010000015.1:0-519303 GCA_963808825.1 Miltoncostaeaceae bacterium
ACCGGCTGGCGGGCGGCGGGCACCGGCCGGCCCTCGGGTGCTGCAGCGCGGAGCGCCGCGAGGTCTCGGCCGAGCGCGTAGCGGGCCAGGGCCACGGCGGCGAGGACCAGGACGAGAACGACCACGAGGCCGGCCAGGTCTCCCGCGAGCAGGACGAGCGCGCCGGCCAGGGCCAGGGCGCCGACCACGGCGCCCAGGGTCCGCGCGAAGCCCCGGCCCACCAAGGCCCACCAGGCGCCGGCGGCCGCCAGCAGGACGAGGAGCAATGCACCGACCAGCTCCGCGGGGCTGGAGCTCAGTACGACCAGAACCGCGACGAGCGCGCCTGCGAGCACCACCAGGGCGAGGACGGCGGCGGCGCGGCGGCGGCCGAGGTGCGGCTCAGGGCTGGTCATCGCGGCGCCCTCACCTAGGCTGAGCCCGATTGGGAAGGGAATCAGACTCAAGGAGGGCGAGATGGACATCCTGAAGATCGAGAGCAAGGAGACCGTCTCTCGGGAGGAGGCGGCGGCACGCCTGCGCGCCTTCGCGGACGGCCTGGCCTCCCATAACGACGTCGAGCTCGAGTGGGGTGGCAAGCACCTGCGCCTCCATGTCGCCGCCGAGGTCCGGCTCGAGATCGAGATCGAGGTCGGCGAGGATGAGACGGAGCTCGAGATCGAGCTCAAGTGGAGCCGGTGAGGGCGGTGGTGCACCGGACACCGGCTCGCAGGTGATAGGTCGTCTCGCCCGCTCCACTCTCATTGACAATCCGCTCAGAGGCCGGTCGTCGCCTCCACGCGTCCGGCTTTGACGGCCTCGGCCACCGCCTGATGGTCACGTTCGTTCTGGTCGGCGTAGGCCTCGGCGAAGGTCTGGATCGCGCGGTCGAAGGCGTCGCCGCCGCCGAGGTACGCGGCGATGGCGACCCGGTCGCCAGAGCGGGCGTGCGCCCGGGCGAGCGTCCAGCCGCAGGCCTCCCCGTAGATCGCCATGAGCTTGGGCGACATCGCCTCGACCACCGCCGAGGCCTTCGCGTCCCAGAGCTGGCGCACGTAGAAGTCACGCGGCTGGCCGTCGAGTCCGGCCGGCACCCGCTGCCAGCCCAGGAAGATGTCGCTCGCCGCCTGCATCAGCCGCTGCCCCTCGACCACCCGCCGGCCGTGGTTGGCGAACTCGCTGGCCCCGAGGTAGGGCTCCAGCACCGAGGCCTCGGCCTCCTTGGCCTGGAGGAACAGGGGGTCCTGGTCGTCGCGGCCGAGGAACAGGACGATCCAGGCGCGCGTTCCCACGCTGCCGACCCCGACCACCTTGCGGGCCATGTGCGCGTAGCGGTAGCTCTCGAGCAGACGGCGTCGATTTCGCTCCAGGGTGCGCCGATAGGAGCGTATGAGCGAGCGGAGCTCGGCCTCGAGCTGATCCTGGTCGATGTGCTGAGCCAGCTCCTCGACGGGGACGATCAGGGGCGGGTCGCTGATGATGCGGAGCTCGCCGTCCACCCGGCGGGTGAGCTTGGCGAAGGCGCGCAGGTGGTCCTTGGCCCGCGCCTTCGCCACGTTGCGGTCGAAGGCCTTGGTCGCGGCCTTGCTCACCCCGCTTCGCCACCGGCGCTGGACCTCCTCGACGTCCAGCCGCGAGTACCAGACCTGGAGGTTCGACATGCCGGCGAACTGGGCCATGGCCGTCCGGTAGGCGCCGACAACCCCCTGCACGAGGTTTCGCCGCCTGGCGTCGTCCACGCCTAACTCGCGGGCGGCGATGGCGAAGCTGGCGGCCAGGCGCTTGATGTCCCACTCCCACGGGCCGGGCAGGGTCTCGTCGAAGTCGTTGATGTCGAAGACGAGGGCGCGCTCCGGTGTGGCGAAGCCGCCGAAGTTGGAGAGGTGGGCGTCGCCGCAGAGCTGTACCTGCAGTCCCGACCGGGGCGTGGGCGCCAGATCAGCGGCCATGATCGCCGCCGCGCCGCGGTAGAAGGCGAAGGCCGAGGTGAGCATGCGGCCGTATCGGATCGGGACGAGATCCTGCACCCGGCTGAGCGCCTGCCTCTCGAGGATCTCCACTGGGTCGCGCCCCTCGGCCGGCGTCCAGTCGGCGTGGCTCGCGCGCGGAGTCTCGAGACGTGCCGCCTTGCCGCGCGCCGCGCGCTCGCCCACCGTGAGGTGGGGCACCGCTCGTGCGGCCGCCGGCGGCGGTGCCGAGGTCCGGGACGGACTCATGGCGTGCTCCTTGGTTCGGGATCGGGCGCGGCGGGAGGACTCGGCTCAGGAGAGCGCTCTGGGGGACGCGTCGTCGCCGGCGCCGTGGTGGCCTTGAAACCCCAGGAGGCGCCGGGCGCGCGGCCCTCGTCGCGAACCGCGGGAGGAGGGTCGATGGAGCTCGCGCTGGTCCTCGTCCTCGCGGAGCTCCGAGTCGTGCTGCTGTGCCTCCCCTGGGTCCCGACGCTCGCCAAGGGTCGGGTCGGGCCGTTCGTGCTCGGCATCTTCGTGCCCCCTCATCTGGGCCGTCGGCGCGTCCCTTCCGGGCCGGGCTGATCACGAAACCGTGGGGCCATCGCAGACGCGCCGACGGCCCCGGGGCCATCACAGCGCGGAGGCCGCTGAGCGCGCATCCACCACATCGGGTGAATCCGCGAAACCGAGCCCCACGTGGTCCGTGTCTCGACTCGCGGCCCCCTCGGGTCAGAGCGAGCCGCCCGGGCTCCTCGAGATAGTCCCTTCTCTGCCGAAGACTGGGGCGCCAAGAGCACCGCTGAGCGCCCCCACCTGCCCTCCAGCGGGCCCTGGGCGACTCGTCACCTCGCGAGGGCGAGGCTGCCATGGCTCGGCGGCTCCGAACAAGAAGCTACGTGCATCGGTGGCCATGGACCTTGCCGTGAGCGCCAGCACGGCCGTCGAGCCGGCAAGTCGATGAGCGGCGGGCAGCCCCGCCTTCCGGCAACCCGCTGCGTTCCAATCACCCCATGTGGCCGATGCGGCTCAAGTACCGAACGGTCGAGGCTTCGGACGGGCCGGCGCTCAGCGTTGGGGGCTCGGTCCGACATTCATCGGCCGCCGGCGGCCCGCGTCGCCGCCGGCCTCGGCACGGGGAGGTAGCGGATGTCCACAGATAGCTACGAAGCGGGATCGGCGTGGAGCGGGTGGATCATCTTCGCCCCGGCGGTAATGTTCACGATCGGCGCCATCGACATCATCCAGGGCATCGCGGCCCTGGCGAAGGACGAGACCTACCTCGTCACCGAGTCGGGTCTTCTCGTCACGACCAACTTCACGACGTGGGGATGGGCCCTCATCATCTGGGGGATCGTGATGATGCTTGCGGCGCGGGGCGCTCTTCGCCGGCAAGGAGTGGGGCCGCTGGTTCGCCATCGTCGTGATCATCATCAACGGCATCGGCCAGATCGCCTGGTTCCCGGCCTACCCGCTGTGGAGCCTGCTCGCCATCGGGCTCGAGATCGCCGTCCTGTACGCGCTCACGGCGGGCTGGAAGGAGGCGAGGGCCGACCTGAGGGCCTGAGCGGGCACGCAGGGTTTCCGCCCGTCGGGTCCGCCGTTGGAATGCGGCGCGACCCGCGGGCCCCTGGCGGACAGGCCTCGCCCTTCGGCGTGAAGCGCCGCGGCCACTTGACTGTGGTGCGCGGGCTCACCCCGGCCGGGTCGGAGCCGTATCCGGGGTGTGCCTGCAGATGGGGGAACCCGGATCGTCGAGGTTGGGCCGGATGAACACCGTCAAGGGAATGCTCATCTCGCGGGTGGGCACGACCCGTGGACACATGGGCGTCATGGGCCCGACGTCGGATCGATGCGCGAACCTTGCGGCATGCCCGCCGCGGAAGGTCCGCCCGACCCTCGCCGACTCGGCCAGCGCCCGCTGCCTGTTGCTCGAACGGTTGCGCGCCCAGGGGGCTGCCGGAGCGCGGTGCCGGAGGAGGTCCCGCCCCGTGGCGACGGCCGATCGACGATGGAGCCGTCGGGCTAGGGGCTGGGCTCCCTCGGCGGTGGAAGGTTCTGGCGTCGGCGGCGGAGCCCTGGCCGCGGCGACGAAAACACCCGCTCGACCTCAGCGGCGGCGGGCGACCCGGCGCGAGGTGCGCCGTGCGACCCTGCGCGATCCCATCATCTCGACCTCCTCTGGTCGTAGCTGACTGTTCGGATGCTACTTCTGCCCTGCGCTCTGCTCCAGGGCGTGGAGCTCTGCGGCCTCCTCGGCCGAGACCAGCCCGATCTCGATCAGGTCGAGCGGGCTGATGAAGCCGTCGCTGATGCGAAAGCCGCCCGCCCGGGCGATGGCGTCGCGCAGCGGCACGGCCCAGTGGTGCTCGATCAGCAGCAGGGCCGCCGCCGAGTCGTTGGGGATCTCCTCCAGCACGTCCCAGGCGTCCTCGTCGTCGAAGACATGCACGCCGTCCGGCGCCCGCCTCGGCGCCGGCCAGCGCCCCGGCCTCCATCCCCTCCTCGCCCTCGATTCCCAGGCCGATCAGCGCGCCGATCGTGGTGCCCAGCTCGATGGCCTCGTCCTTGGTCAGGTTGCTCAGGTGGGCGACCTCGATCTCGCCGGCGGGGTCCTTGTGGACCGCCAGGGCGTCGATGACGCGCACGGTGTCGCTCTCGCGCAGCCGCTCCAGCTCGGCGATGATCTCGCCGTGGAACTCCGGGTGCTGGAAGCCCAGCACGATCAGTTGCACGGGTCCGATGGCCATGTCACTCCTCTCTCATGGGTGTCAGCTCGTGACGCGCGGTCGGCTGCTTCGCCTTCGTCGCGTCGAGGTGGGCGTTGCTCATTCGATCCCACCGAATTCGCGTTCGAGCGCCGCCTCATGCCCGGGCGCAAGGGAGGCCACGATGAGGGTGCCGCCGTGCTCTCGGAGCGGCCCAAGGTCCTCGTCCTGGTCCTCATCGCGGAGGTGAAGCGCCACGGCCGACGTGCCGGGCACCAGGGCCTCGCGGGCCCGCGCCAGGAATACCTCGTCGACGCCGGCGTTGATCAGCGCTCCGAGCAGCGCCCCCGCGCTCGGGCCGTATGAGCTGCCCGGAACGGGAACCACGAGGATGAGCCCGAACAGAGCCTCCCAGAACATGCCCGGCAAGCCGCGCGCCGAGCCCGGGCGGCCAGTGGTCTCGACGGCGTAGCTGCCGCAGTCGGCGACGGTCACGGTGGCGGCCGACGCGAAGCAGTCCACGTCCAGGCATCCGGCTCGCAGGTCCCGCAGGGCGCGTGCCGCAGACCCCGGTCCCGCGAACACGCTAAGCAGCAATTCGCTCACATCAGGGGAGAGCTTGGCCCGGTCAGCGAACCGGCGCATCACCCCCAACGGGCGATTGGTGGCGGGCCAAGACCCCGTGCCGGCGCGCGCGCTCGACGGCGTCGGCGCGCCCGCCCGCACCGAGCTTCGTGTAGATGGACCTCACGTGGGCCTTGACCGTGTTCCGGGAGATGTGAAGCGTCTCGCCGATCTCGGCGAGGGAGAGGTGCGTCGGCAACCCCTCCAGCACCCTGAGCTCGGCAGCGGTGAGCGGCTCGCTGAGCACGCCGGCGCCGCCGCGGGCCGTCTGGAGCGCCCGCTCCTCACGGACCAGCAGCCGGGGCAGGATGCCCGCGTCGGGGTAGTTGGCGAGCTCCCGCCGCGGTCCTCCAGCAACGCTCCCGCCAGCGGGAGGTCGCCGAGCGCAAGGGCGGCCCGGCCCAGCAGCACGCGCATCCGGATCGACCGCCAGGGAGCCGCGGCGGCTCGCGGAAGGACCGAGCGCGCCTTCTCCAGATGGACCCGCGCGCGCGTGAGGTCACCGCGTCGGGCGCCGAGGCACGCGGCGGCGGTGTCAACGGAGGCGCTGAAGGTGTTGTCCCCGAGACCCTGCTCGGCGATGAGCGTCAGCCCCGCCCGAACCCTCGCCTCCGCCGCGTCAAGCTCCCCCTCCTCCAGGGCCATCTGCGCCAGCACCCCAAGGGCAAGGAGCGTGGCCGGTCCGCTGGCCGCCCCGAGCGCCGAGCCCTCCTCCAGGCGGGGCACTGCCTCTGCTGTCTGCCCGAGCAACATCAGGCTGCAGCCGAGGGCGACCGCCGCCGGCTCGTGCGCCCGGTGTCCGGCGGGGAGGAGGCGATAGGCGGTGAGCGCGTCGGCGCGCATCCGGCTCACCCCCTCCCAGCCGTACACCCCCGGGTGAGCGCCAGGGCGGCCTCGAGAGACGGCTCGTCGAAGGGCCCGCGGCTGCGCCAGGGCGCGCCCTCGGCGACCGAGACGTACTGCCGCGCCCGGTCTTTCTCCCCGTACAGCGCCATCACCCAGGCCGCGGTCAAGGCCAGCGGCGCGGAGTCGGCCAACTCGCCCTCCGGAAAGGCCCCCAACCAGCGGCGCACGGTGGCCAGGCGACCCACGATGATGAGCCCGCGCGCGAAGCCCACGACGAGATCGGCCGCTCGACGCATGTCCTTCGCGGCCAGCGCGTGCTGCACGGTCCCCTCGGGCGTCCCCTCCCGCTCGTGCCATCGCGAGGCCCGGCGGTGAAGCAACGGCACGGATCGGGCGTCCCGGCGGGCGAGCTCGGCGCGAAGGACGTCCCGGAAGAGGGGGTGGTAGCGGTACCATTCCCGCCGGCGATCGAGGGGCTGGACGAAGAGGTTCGCGTGCTCGAGCTCGGCGATCTCCTGCGCCGAATCCTCGCGACCGAGCACGGCGTCGCACAGCGGCGCCGAGAACCGGTCCAGGACCGACGTCCGCAGCAGGAAGGAGAGCCGCTCGGCCGGCAGGCGCGTGAGCAGCTCGCTGGAGAGGTAATCCACCAGATCGCGATCGTCGCCCGCCACCCCGATCCCTGAGCCAAGCCCGTCGCCGCCGTCCCGGAGCGCGAGCGCGGAGAGGTAGACGGCCGCGGGCCACCCCTCGGTGCGCTCGTGCAGCGAGTCCAGGTTCTGGCCCTCGAGCGGCGCCCGGTCGCCCGCATGAGCTCCTCCACCTCCTCGCGGCTGAGCATCAGGTCGCGCCAACCGAGCTCGAGAAGCCGCCCGCTGACGCGCATGGTGCCCAGCGGAAGGGCCGACGTGTCGCGGGAGGCGACCAGGAGCTGTGCCCCGGGCGGGAGGTGCTGGCAGAGGAAGGAGACGACGGCAACGCTGCCGGGGCTGTGAACGAGGTGCAGGTCGTCCACGGCGAGCGCCACGTTCCCGGCGGCGTGGAGGCTGTTCACGAGCCCGGGAAGGACCACGCGCTCGATCGCCGGCGCCGGACTGCTCAGGCTCGCGAACACGCGAGCGTCCACCGGCGCAACGCGGTCGATGGCGGTGGCCAGCTCGAGGGCCAGGAGGACCCGGTCGGCGTCGGTGGCGTCGAGTGAGAGCCAGACGAACGGGCGCGCGGCGACGGCCGCGTACTGAGACAGGAGGACGGTCTTGCCGTAGCCGGCGGGGGCGCTGACGACCACGACTGACGCCCTGGATCCGGTGAGATGGTCCAACAAGCCGACGCGCTCGATGAGCTCGGGCCGGGCCGGGGGCGGATGGAGCTTGGTCTCGAGGACGATGCTCGGATGGAGAGCCTGCGCCGGGGTACTCGCGGCGAGAGCCTCAGACCGCGATCGGCCCGCTGACGTAGGCCGTCTGCGACTCCGGGAGGCCGGAACCCGGCTTGCCCGATCGGGGTGACGCGCGGCACTGAGTTGCTCACCCTTAATGGGAGGCGCCTCCAAGCCATTCCCCCGGCCCAGAACGCGGTAGCGGCGCAGCAGATCCAGCCTCTCACGCCCAGGCTTCGAGGAGATTCTGTACTTTTTGGCGTTAGAGCGTCTGAAACTGACCTGCACGGCTCGTTAATGCGGCGCCGCGGCCCGGAAGTCCAAGCCGTCGGTGGCGAGGCCCCGGCCCCGGCCTTGACCGGATCGGGCGGCGGGCACGCCGACGAGCCCCAGCGGCCCAGGCCGCAGCCCGGCGGCGATCGCCTCGAGGCCGCGGCGGCGACGCTGGGGTTCGCTCCGCCTGCACGAAGGGCTGCCGGTCCATGAGGTTTCGCGGGCGCCGGTCACGCTCGCGCGTCGGTCACTCTCGACGTCTACGCCCACCTCCTCTTCGACGACCGCGAGGTCGACGCCCCGTCTTAGATAGCGGCGCCCTCTGCTCGCGCAGTGGGCCCGATCAGCGCCCCGATGATCCAGAAGATGGGCAGGAAGAACCCGATGATGAACATGATCCAGTGGCCCTTCGCCAGCGCGGTGAACGCGAACATGAAGAACACGATCAGCCAGATGATGAACAGCGCTCCCCAAATCCCCACCACATCTCTGCTCCTTCCCACGTCTTGTCCATAGGGGCCCCAAGGCGCCTCGGGCGGCGCTCTACTGGGGGCGGGTGCCCTCAGGGGCCTCGTGCGGGCAGGGCCCGGGCTGAGGACGAGACGGCCACCCTTCTCCGGGGTCGGGGAGCTCACGGTCGCGTCGGGGTTCTCCAGCGGAGTGGAGCTCCCGGCGCCTCCGGCCGTGCCATGAGGCCGGGCGCCGACAGCTCGGCGAGGAGGCGACGGGCGCGGTCGTAGGGGGGCGACCAGCGCGCGCGGGGGTCGCGCGGATGGAGGGCACGATCGTCCATGTCGGCTCGCTTGACGGCCCGGGCGATGGCCCCCGGACGTCCGGGGGCGAGGGCGATCGCGCGTACCTCAGCGAGGAACGCCCCATCGTCCGCCTCGCCTGACGCGCGGGTGAGAAGACGCAGGGCGGCGAGCTCATGCGGAGCCAGGCCGGCGGCCACGAGCTCAGGCTCGCCCACCCGCGTCCACTCGAGCACGTCGTGAAGCCAGGCGACGCTGCGCGCGAACGAGGGAACACCCGCGGCGACCCGCCGGACGTGAGCGATGAAGGGCTGACCGCTCGGCTCGATCTGCCGCTGGTGTGCCCGCTCCGCGATCGTCCGGGCCCGCGCACAGGGGATTCCTCGGCCGTCGTCAGGGCGCCCCCGCGCCGCCGGACGTTGCCGAACTGGGCGCCCATGCCCCGAGACCTCAAGGCCAGCAGCCCTGGGCACGGATGGCGGCCCGGCGTTCGTCTCGGTCCCGCCTCGACTGGGTGCTCTGCCCGTCGGCATCGCCGCTCCTCGAGGTTGCGCCGGTCGACCTTCAGTCAAACCCGCAGCCGCTCGGGCCGGCATCGCCCGAATGGGGCGAAAATGCGCTCGTGAAGGAGCGACCCTGTCGGTCAGGCACCCCTCGCCGTCACGAGTGGATCGCTCCCGTGGTCGGCGGGTGCGGCTGCGTGCTCCCGGCGTGCTCCCGAGCGCGCAACCTCAACCCATCTCGGCCCACTCGGCCCATCTCGGCACAGCTGGCCGGATCACCCTCCTGGAGCGGGATCTCGCATCAGGAGGACGATCGCGCCGGCCCCGCCCGGGAGGTTGAGGGCCTTGTGGGCCGTATGGCCCGTGGAGGTTCAAGTCCTCTCGGGCGCACCTCAGGAAGCCCCGCAAATGCGGGGTTTTCGTCTACTTGGGGCCGGTGCTGGCGATGCGCGGGCGCGGCGGGCGCGGTCTGTTCGGCGGCCCGGGTCGCGGCTCCACGGCATCAGAGGATGCGCCAGGACCCGCGGCCCGCTCCACGTGGTGGGCGCGTTCGGCGGGCTCGCGCCCCGGCGGCCAGCGCCTCCGCGGCCCGCGCGTGCGCGGCCGATCCGCCAGCCCGCCGCCGGCGGTCTGGTGCACAGCCGCGGCTCGTGCTCAGCCCACGGATGGCCGCGCGAGTCGAGCGTGGACGAGCTGCACGGCCATCGCCCCCTCGCCGACGGCGGTGGCGCATCGCTTGATCGAGCCCGAGCGGACATCGCCGGCGGCGAAGACGCCAGGGACGCTGGTCTCGAGCAGATTGGCCGCGCTCGCGGCGGCGCCCGTGAGGATGAAGCCGTCCTCGTCGCGCGCGACCGCGTCGTCGAGCCAGTCGGTGCACGGGCTCGCGCCGAGGAAGAGGAAGAGGAAGGAGAAGGGCAGGCGCTCGCCGCTCGCGAGGGTGACCGCCTCGAGCTGCCCGTCCGTCCCGTGCAGGGCGGCGATCTCGCTGCGTTCGCGCACCGCGACGCCGTAGCGCTCGAGGTCGCGGACGAGGTAGTCCGACATCGTCTCGCGCAGGTCGGCGCGGCGATGGAGCAGGGTCACGAGCGCGCCGCCCCGCGTGAGCCAGACGGCGGCCTGCCCGGCCGAGTTCCCGCCGCCGACCACCGCGACGCGCGAGGCGCCGCAGAGCTGCGCCTCGGGGGGTCCGGCCGCGTAGAAGACGCTCATCCCCTCGTACTCCTCGAGGCGCTCGACGGGCAGCCGCCGGTACTGCGCGCCGGTGGCGAGCAGCACCGCGCGCGCGACGATCTCCTGAGCCCCGTCCAGGCGAACGAGATGACGCCCGTCGCCGGCCTCGAGCGACACCGCGCGGTACGGCGTCGCCGTGCGGGCGTTGAACTTCCGCGCCTGGACGACCGCCCGGCTCGTGAGCTCTGATCCGCTGATCCCGGCCGGGAAGCCGAGGTAGTTCTCGATCCTCCGCGACGAGCCCGCCTGGCCGCCGAGCGCCGTGCTCTCGACGACCAGGGTCACGAGGCCCTCGGACGCGCCGTAGACCGCCGCGCCGAGGCCCGCCGGCCCGGCGCCGACCACGAGCAGGTCCACCTCCTCGCGCGGCAGGAGCTCGCGGCCGATGCCCAGCGCACGGGAGACCTGGCCCGTCGACGGGCCGTGCAGCTCCGCCCCGCCCGGCAGCCGGACCACGGGCAGGCCCGCGGGATCGAGGCCGCCGGCGATCGCGGCCGCCGCCTCGTCGTGTGCCGGGTCGCGCCAGCTGAACGGGAGGCGGTTGGCGCGCGCGAAGTCGAGCATGCGCATCGTCGCCGCCGACGAGTGGGGGCCGATGATCTCGAGGCCGACGCCCGGGACGCGCTGCAGCGCCTCGCGCCGCTCGATGAAGGTCGAGAGCACGAGGTCGCTGAGCGGCCCGTCCTGGAACAGCAGCGGTCGCAGCGCGTCGCGGTCGACGGCGATGTACCGCAGCGGCCGCGTGACGACCGCCGTGAGGAACACCGTCTGCCCGGACAGGAGGTTCAGCTCGCCGAGGAACGCCGACGGCCCGTGGCGGACGATCTCCTGGCCGGCGGCGTCGAGGATCGCAACCTCGCCCGCGAGGATCGCGATGAACGGGTAGCGCCGATCGCCGACCCGATACAGGACCTCGCCGACGTCCGCCCTGCGTTCCTCGCCGAGCCCGGCCAGCGTCGCCAGCTGCGAGGCGGACAACGATGGGCTGGGAGGAGGAGCTACCACGAGCCGACCCGCGATCGATCGGGTCGCTTCAATTGAGACGCGGTGCGTTGAGATCGATCATCGGCCCGGGTCGGCCTCCTCGAGGAAGGCGTGCACGTCGGCGGCGAACTGGCTGTGGTGCTGGAAGAGGAAGCCGTGCGCCGAGTCCGGGTAGATCGTGATCCGTGCGTCCGGAAGAAGCCCGGCCAGCAGGTGTGAGTAGCGGGGAAGGATCATCGGGTCGCGGTCGCCGTTGGCGACGAACACCGGCAGGTCGATGGCGCTGACCCGCTCGAGCAGCGAGTGGTTGGGGATGCCCCACGCGCAGATGGCGTCGTACTGCGCCTGGCGGGTCTGCCACGTCGTCGGCTGGTCTCGGTCGGCCGTCCGTGCTCCGAAGATGCGCCCTGCCGCCTCCTGGCCTGCCTCGAGACTCGTCGTCGTGGGAGCGAAGAAGACCGAGAGGTAGCCCTGCGGGCTCGTCTCCGGCTGCCCGACCGCGCCGATCACCTCCGGTGCCCAGCCGTGCATGCCGGCCGCGCCCTGAGGTGCGGAGGAGGCGAGCACGACGCGCCGCAGCAGATCCGGGCGGATGAGCGCGATCTCCTGCGCGACGAAGCTGCCGAGCGAGAAGCCGAGCAGATCCACCCGCTGCAGGCTCAGCGCCTCGATGAACGCGATCGCGCCGTGAGCCATCGCCTCGACCGTGCTCGGCGTCGCGCCGGTCGTGGCCGCGACGCCGACGTTGTCGAACGTCACCACCCGTCGATCGGCGGCGAGGGCGTCGATCAGCGCGGGGTCCCAGTTGTCGAGGTTGCCGCGGAAGTGCTGCAGCATGACGAGCGGCAGATCGCCGGCGCCGAGGTCGCGGAAGGCGTACTCGATCGCGTTCTCGGCCGCGACTCGGTTGGTCAACGCATCGGCGTAGTCGGTTGCCATGAACGCTCCTTTCAGCGACGGGCTGCGAGTTGACTGTGCTCTTTGATCCAAGACGCCGCGAGAGTTGTCCACGCAGCGGCGTCGCCCGCGCCGTCTGCCAAGCCCAGGCTGTGTGGGCCGCGGGCGAAGACATGGACGGCATGTGGAACGTCGTGAGCGGCGAGCGAGGCTGCCAGTCGGTAGGTGTGCTCCGGCGGCACGTAGGCGTCTTCGGCCGTGTGCCAGAGGAAGAACGGTGGCGAGGCGGGCGTCACCAACGCGTCGAGCGACGTCGCCCGCCTCAGTTCCGGCGTCGCGTCTTCACCGAGAAGGATCAGGCGCGCCGGCCGGTAGGTCTCGGTCTCCATCGAGGTGATCGCATAGCCGAGAACGGCGAAGTCGACTGCTTCGCCCGCGTCAGCGCCCTCGGCGAGCGCCGCGAGGCCGGCGAGATGTCCGCCCGCCGAAAATCCGATGACGCCTATCCGCGTCGAGCCGCCCTCGCGGAGCCGGCGGATCTCGGCGCGCAGCGCCTCCAGTGGCGCGGGGTGTCGCACCTCGAGCGGGTAGCGGAAGACGCTGGCCGCGACGCCCAGCCCCCTGAGCCAGCGCGCGATCGGCTCGCCCTCGTGAGCCGCGTGCTGGGCGTAGCCGCCGCCCGGCAGCACGACCACGTGTGGGCTCGATCCCGTCACGGTCGATCGCCGACGCGCCGATATCCGCCGCTGACCCAGTCGGCGACCAGGTCGCCGTACTCCTGCGCCGCTTCCTCCCACGCGAAGTGCCCGCAGTCGAGGGGATGGATCTCGCTGTTCGGGAGGAGGTCGTGGAGGTACTGGTTGTTCGACCACGGCACGAGGTCGTCATCCCGTCCGGCGAGGATCTGGGTCGGCGTCACGATCGTCGGGAGAAGGTCCCGCAAGACCGGGTTCTGCTCTGGGTAGTGCCGCACGAAGCGAGCGGACTCAGCGAAGCGCCCGAGATCGTAGGCGCTGAGATAGTCCTCGTGGACGTCGGGCTCAGCGTCGCGCGCCGCACCCGGTTCGAGCGCATAGCCGAGGTTGGTCCTGGCGTCCAGCCCGCGCACGACGTCCAGGCTCGGCGCCTCGATGATGTCCTTGAGTGGGCCGCTCGCTTCGATCGGGAAGCGGACCGCGCCGGCGCCGATGGACAAGCTCGTCACGCGCTCCGGAGCCCTCGCGGCAAGGAAGAGCCCTGCGGCCGCGCCGACGTCCGGGCCGACGACGTGCGGAGCCCCCAGGCCCCACTCGTCGATCAGGCCGGCCAGGAACGCTCCCGAGGCGTCTGGAGCGATCAGCTCCGGACGTTGGTCCGAGTGGCCGAATCCCGGCATGTCGATGGCGACAACCCGCCCGACTGCCGAGACGCGGTCCCAGATGCGACGGAATGCCCAAAGGCTCTCGGGCCACGGCGCCAGCAGCAGCACGGTGACGTCCGAGTCCGCCTTGGTATCGGCGAACCGCACCCGCACTCCGTCGCAGACTCGGAAGTAGGTGGTGATCGGCGAACCCGCATTTGTGCTCATCTGTCTGCTCCCTCAGTCCCAATCGGCATCTTCGCTCCTGTCCCAATCGGCATGCGATGACGGTCGTCATCGGAGTCGGACGCTAGCAGAAGCGATGTCGGTCGTCATCGAAATGCCCTACCCTGCCGCCATGGCTGCGAAGGACGAAACGAAGGACCCGGCCGCCGATCGCCGGCGATCGCCAGCGCGCGCCCGCATGGTGCGGAGTGCCGCGACGCTCATCCGTGAGCGTGGTATCCACGGCACCGGACTCCGCGAGGTCGTCGCCCACTCCGGCGGTCCCCGCGGCTCGCTCGGCCGCTTCTTCCCGGGCGGCAAGACGCAGCTCGTGACCGAGGCGATCGATGCCGCGCTCGTCAACCTCGTCGACGGTCTCGATCGTCCGCTCAGCGACGCCGAGACGTTCCCCGAAGCGATCAGCGTGATCGTGACCCCATGGCGGCGCCTGCTCGTCAACCACGACTTCGCCTTGGGCTGCCCACTGGCCGCGACCATTTGCGACGCGGCCGGCAACGACAGCCTGCGCACCCATGTCCGCGAGCGGCTCGCACGGTGGCGAGGGCCAGTCGCCGACGCCTACACCAGGTTTGGGGCGCCGCAGGCGGAAGCCGAAGCACACGCGACGGTGCTACTGGCCGCGCTCGAGGGCGCCCTCATCCTCGCCCGCGCTCAGCGCGACATCGCGCCGCTCGACACGGTCGAGCGCTTCTTCGCGTCACGTGCTCCAGACCCACGACGAGCATAGGACGACACATACGACGGGAGCCCAGGTGGCGTGGGCGTGGGGTGTCGTCGTCCATCGTGATCTCGGGGAGGTACATCTGGTGGGGGCGGTCTGCACGTCGCCGAGGGAGCGCCCACCTGGCCCCAATGGGCGCTGGTTCACCACACAGATTGCCTGGTAGCGCCCGAGCGCCGACCCGACCTCGGTCTCGGCAAGAACCTTCGACCGAGGCGCCCATCATCATGGCCACGATGGAGCTCCCGAGTCGTTCGCTGCCTCAAGGACGTCTCCTCCGCGTGACCCACGGGCCGAAGGAGGACCGCGGCGAGGGGGACGGCGCGTGGGCCGAGCGGGTCTCCGAGGCATGAGCCGCGCGGACCCGGCAGACGGTCTCGCGCCGCGGGAGCGGCGGCTACGGCGCGCCCTGATCGGCGTCGCGATGCTCGCGGCGCTGGCGCTTCTCGCCGTCGGCGGCTTGATCGTCTACTGGTGGCTCTACCTGCTGGGCCCCTCGGGCGACCCCTTCACCCGCGGCCCCTACCTCGTGCGTGTGACCGAGGACTCGGCGGAGCTGCGTTGGCGCGCCGGCGACCGGGAGGTGAACGTCGTGGCCCTCGACCCGGCGGGGCGCGAGGTCGTCGCGCGCGACGGCCGCCTCTCGGGCCTGCGGCCGGGCACCCGGTACACCTGGACCGCATCCGCCGACGCCGGCGGCGATGCGGCCGGCTCGTTCACCACCCCGTCCCGCGACCCCCGAGCCCCGGTCCGGTTGGCCGTCCTCGCCGACTACGGCGACGGCGGCGACCCGGCGTGGGCGGTCGCGCGGGGCATCGCGGCCTGGCGCCCGGACCTGGTGCTGACCGCCGGCGACAACAGCTACCTCACGGCGGCGGACATCCTGCTGGACCGCAACATCTTCCGCCCACACGCCGAGACCATGCTCCACGCGCCCTTTTACGTGGGGCTCGGTGACCACGACCGGCTCCCGCCCGGCGACGGGGCGATCCGCGAGGCCTTCGACCTGCCTCCCGGCGGCCGCTACGCGGTGGCGCACGGCCCCGTGCAGGTCGTCGTCCTCGGCGACGAGGCCGACGACGAGGGGCTGACCTTCGCGCGGCGCGAGCTCGCGCGCCCGGGCTTCCGCCACCGCTTCGTGGTCGTGCACCATCCCCCGGAGCCCAGGGACGCCCTGCCGGCGCTGGCGCGCAGGGCCGGCGTGGAGGCGATCCTCTCCGGGCACCTGCACCGCTACGAGCGGCGGACGGTCAACGGCGTGCGCGCTTTCACCGTCGGCACCGGCGGGGCGCCGATCGGCCGCGGGGAGTTCACCGAGGCCACCGAGGAGGCCCGCGTCTCCCTCACCGACTTCGGCTACCTGCGCGTGCAGGTGCGCGGCGGCCGCATCGACTACGCCTTCGTCAACCGGACCGGCCGCGTGCTCGACCGCGCGACCGGATGACCCTGCGCCTGCTGCTGCTCGCGACCGGGCTGGTCGCGTTGGCCGGGTCCGTCGCGATCGACCGGCCCGAGAGCTTCTTCATCACGCTCCCGTGCGCCGTCGTCGCCATCGTCCTCGCCGCCGGGGCCGTGGCGGCCGACGCCGTGCCGCTGCGGCGCCTCGAGCTGGCCTGCTCGATCGCCACGCTCGCCTGCGCGGCCGCCCTGCTCCTGCGCGTCATGACCCAGGTACCGGTCACGGCCGCCATCGTCGTCCTGCAGCTGGTCGCGCTCGCGGCTCCCCGCCTCGCGGCTCGTCGCGCCCGGCCGGAGCACTCGTAAGCCTTGGATAGGGGACGCTCGTAGCGTCCCCTGCGACGGAGGGGCATCGAAGCGCCGCTTGCCATGGGGCATCCCGGCGATCCAGGGGTAGGCGAACGTCCAACGAGCTGCGAGGGCACGCTGGGGCGAGCCTGTGCGCGAGTGTCCAGCGGCTCGGACAACGGTTGGGATCGTGCTCCCGGCGTGCTCCCGAGCGCGCAACCTGGACCCACCTCAGCCCACTCAGGCCATCTCAACCCAGGTGGCTGGATCACCCTGCTGGAGCGGGATCTCGCACCAGAAGGGCAATCGCGCCTGCTCCGCCCGAGAGGTTGAGGGCCTTGTGGGCCGTATGGCCCGTGGAGGTTCAAGTCCTCTCGGGCGCATCCTCAGGAAGCCCCGCAGATGCGGGGTTTTCGCCTTCTCGGGGCCGTGCTGGCGACCCGCGTGGGTTCCTCCTGTTGCCACGGTCGGGCGGGTTCAGGGGATAGTCGGCCTTCCTGAGGAAGCGGCGGGTCCGCGAGTCCGCGGTCAGAGGAGGGGCTCACCCCACCGTTGTGGGGTGGGGGTGCGTCGGATTCGGCGACGGAACCGCGTGAAAGGACGCGAGATGGCACAGATGGGAAAGACGCAGATCATCATCATGTGGACCGTCGGCCCTGATGAGGTCGCTGAAGGAGACCGCATCTTCGCCAGCCACGGCGAGTGGATGAAGGGCCACCCCCGCGAGGGCGATGAGGCCCTTCGGTCGTACACCATCTCCAAGGGCCCGGAGCTGTCGAACCCGCTGGACCCCACCTCCGATCCGACCGGCAACACCATCTTCGTGCTCGACGAGTACTACGAGTCGCCGGCCGGAGTCCCGAGGCACTGGCAGGACGCGATGGACAACTGGCAGGACCTCAACGCCATCGTTGAGTGGAGTGCCAAGGGCAAGGTGCAGACGATGCACAGCGGGACGGTGGTCCAGGACCTCTGGTAGGTCG
Source organism: Miltoncostaeaceae bacterium (assembly GCA_963808825.1). Taxonomy (GTDB): domain Bacteria; phylum Actinomycetota; class Thermoleophilia; order Miltoncostaeales; family Miltoncostaeaceae; genus DATAGF01. The sequence goes on from CAWEGW010000015.1 coordinate 17,159, forward strand.
CCCGGTCGCGCCACTCGAAACCCCGGCTCAGGCTGGGGTTTCGTCGTCTCGGGCCTTCGGTCTCTGCGACTCGCTCGCCAGCGGCCCGAAGAAGCCGACGATGCGGCGGATCCGTCCGTCTTCGGAGAGCTCGGCCAGGTCGAGCCCCTCCGGCAGCGTCGTGCCGTCCGCCTGCACCACGCGCCAGCCGAACCGGGCGAGGTCGTGATGGACGTCGACACGGGTCGTTCGGACGACCCTGGCGCCGGGGCGACGCGCGATGACCGCGTCGATGTGGGCGAGCAGAGCATCCAGGCCCTCGGCGTGCACCGTCGGATCGGTGTAGGTAGCTGCCCTCCGCCCACACGCCGCCCAGGATCTCGCGCCGGCGCTGCGGATCGGGATCGCTCCAGGCCGCGCAGTAGGTGTCGATCAGCCGGTCGAGGGCGGGATCGTCACCGGCCGTTGCGGCTACATCGCGACGCATGCGTCCATTGTGTCCCTCCAGGCGCCTCAGCTGCCCCCGAAGACGCAGCGGACTCTTTCGCACCGGACGCGCGGTCAAGGCGGAGCGGGCATCGGCCGATCCCGGACGCGACGACCGCCGTGGACGAGAGCGGCGAGGGGGCTCGCCGAGGCCGCGCACGCCCGATACGGTGGCGCCGTCGGGCTGGACCAGGACCGGAGCTGGAGGGCCAGGCGCTCGCCCCGAGGAGGAGCGCGGTCGAGATGGGCATCTGGGGCACGGTGAAGGCGGGGCAGGAGATCGGGCGCACGGTCAGGGGCGTGCAGGACATCCGGCGCCGCATGGCCTCAAGCAATGAGCTCCGGCGGGCGCTCGACGCCGAGCGACGCCAGGCCGCGCCGGCGGCTGCGGCTGCGGCCGTGCGACCTCGGTGAACTCGATCATGCGGCCTCCTCCTCGAGGATCCGCTCTCGGCACTCCCACAACCACTCGCCGCGGCACGCGATGGCCCAGACGAACTCGGTCAGGTCGCGCGATGCACCGCACGTCGGGCAGTAGCGGTGCGGGCCGAGGCCCTTCCCGCGGGCGTCCGGGTGATTGCTGCCGGCCGGGAAGGCCCTGCCGCACCACAGGCAGCTCAGCGGCAGGCCCTCCATCGACGGGTCGTCTGACATCTCAGGTACCTCCGAAGACGCAGTGTCCGCGGGCGCGCAGGTCCGTCGGCCAGCCCGGCCTCGGCGGCCTCGGCCTCGCGTCGCGAGCCGTAGGGCCCCCAGCCCTCTGCGAGGTCGGGCCGCACGCAGACGCCGTGCGACCCGCACGACCCGCGACGCCCTGTGGCCCGCCTTGTGCTGCTCGAACCGGGCCTCCGGCGTGAGGGCGCTCTGGCCGACGTAGACCGGCGGACCGCCGTCCGCGCCGAGCGCAGTCGCGCCGGCGCGAGAGGGCCTCGTCGAGCTCGATGACGTAGACGTGGTACTGGGTCGGGGGCGCCACGCGCGTCGTCACGCCGGCACCGCCGCGAGCTCGTCGGACGTGTACTCGACGGGCCGGTCCTCGGCGTCCGCGCGCCCCTCGGCCTCGTCGTCGGGCAGGTCGCGGTAGAACAGGTCGGAGTTGCGGAACGTCCAGCGGAAGCGGTCCACGAAGCCGAACTCGATGCGGTGCCGCCCGATCGGCCGTGTGGACGCGATGGTCCCGGCGTAGATCCTCGGGCCGGCGGTGAAGCGGACGCCGATGCCGGGGAGCATCTGGTCGGCGCGTCGTGTCTCTCTCATGATCGATCTCCTCGTCGCGGCCCGCCGGGCTCCGGATCGGGCCATCCCTCGTGTACGCGTAAATTGTGACGCACCGCCGGCGGCGCCCTCTTCGCCGTCGCTCGTTCAAGCCGCGGCCACCCTCTGCCGACATCACTCCAGGGGCCGGACGCGCCCGGGCGGCGCGACGACGTGGAGGAGTGGTCGATGGCAGGGAGGAAGGGCGTGCGCGAGGCGGCCAACCGCGGCGCCCGGCGTGCGCGACGCCTCGCCTGGGCGCCGGCGCTCGCCGCCCTGCTCGTGCTCCCCGCCGTGGCCCACGGCGCGACCCTCTCCGGCGAGGTCACCCGAGTCGTCGACGGCGACACGATCAAGGTCCGGTCGCGCGGCTTCGAGACAACCGTCCGCCTGATCGGGATCGACACCCCCGAGACGCGCCACCCGTCCGAGCCGGTCCAGTGCTTCGGCCCCGAGGCGAGCGCGCGGGCGAAGCGGCTGCTCCCGGCGGGGCGGAGCGTCCGCCTGGAGACCGACGACACCCAGGACACGCGGGACCGCTACGGGCGACTGCTCGCCTACGTCTACACCCCGGGGACCTCGGGCCCCACCGGCTCCGTCAACCACCGCATGGTGCGAGGCGGGTACGCGAAGGTCTTCGTCTACGGCGGCGTCCGCTACCGGCACGCGGACGCCTTCTTCCGCGCGCAGCACCGCGCCCGCGCCGCCGGGCTCGGGCTCTGGGGAGCGCCCTGCTTCGGCCAGGCCGATCGCGGCACCCCGCCCCCGGGGGCGGCTGCGACCCGAACTACGCCGGCGCGTGCGTCCCGCTGAGCTCGTCCGACCTCGACTGCGCGGACGTCGGCCGCCCGGTCCGGGTCGTCGGCTCGGACCGCCACCGCCTGGATGGCGACGGCGACGGCCGGGGGTGCGAGCGCTCCTGACGGGGCGGGCGGCCCGGGGACCGCCCTCGCCGCCTCACATCGTCATCCGCATCGCCACGTCGTACCTGGACACCGCCGAGCGCCGGCCGGGCGTATCGCCGGCCGGCATCTCGTTGAGCACCGCGTCGCCGCTCCGGTAGGCGTCCTCGTCCTCGAAGAAGAGGATCACGAGCGACGTCTCGGCGTCGGGGTCGTGCAGCATGATCATCTCGGTCGGATTGAGCCCCTCCGGCTGGGGCCCGTCCTGGATCTCGCGCTTCAGCTCCTCGACGCGGTCCTTCGTGACACCCTCGAACGACACCACCCGTGCGAGCGCCATGCGGCCTCCTCTCGGAATCGCGCCGAGCGTATGCCGACGCCCGCGGCCCTGTCGAGGTCAGCGCCGGGCGAGCCAGGCGGCCGCCCCGAGGAGCGCCGCGCCGGCCCCGATCGCGTCGAGGTGCTCGCGGGCCCAGGCGCTGCGGCTGACCGGCGCGGCCGCGTCGCCGTAGCGCCCGTCGGCGCCCCGGTCGCCCGGCAGGGGGCGCTCGAGGTTGTCCGGGCGCCCGGCCTCGACCGGCTCGTCGGTCTGCTGGGCGTCGTAGCCCGTGCGGGCCAGGTAGCGGTCGAGGAGGGCGGGCGCGACCCGGTCGGCGAGGATCGTCGCGATGGTCGAGCGGCCGATCCAGCGCTCGCGCCCGTCGCGGTCGGCGGCGTGAAGGATCGCGCGGGCGGCCACCTCGGGCTGGTAGATCGGCGGCACCGGCCGGGGGTGGCGCGGGAGCCGCGTCCGCACCACCTCGAACTGGGGCGTGTCGATGGCGGGGAGGTGGACCGAGGTCACCGTGACCCGGCTGCCGTCGTGGAGCAGCTCGCAGCGCAGCGCGTCGGTGAAGCCGCGCAGGGCGAACTTGGCGCCGCAGTAGGCCGCCTGGAGCGGGATGGCCCGGTAGGCCAGGGCCGACCCGACCTGGACGATGCGGCCCCGGTCGCGCGGCGCGCATGCGCCGCAGGGCCGCGAGCGTGCCGTGGACCGCCCCGAGGTAGGTGACCTCGGTGACGCGGCGCACCTCCTCGGGGGTCAGCTCGGCGACGGGCGAGAAGACCGACACCATGGCCGCGTTGACCCAGACGTCGATGGGCCCCAGCTCGTCCTCGATGCGGCCGGCGGCCGCCTCCACCGCCCCGGCGTCGGCCAGGTCGGCGGGGACCGCCAGCGCGGCCGGGGCTGCGGCCCGCGCCTCGGCGGCCGCGGCCGCGAGGCCGTCGTCGTCGCGGGCGATCAGCGCGACCCGGTCGCCGCGCCCGGCGAAGGCCCGCGCCGTCGCGCGGCCGACGCCCTGCGAGGCGCCGGTCACGACCACGACCCGGCTCATGGCGCCGCGCGCGACTCGGCGGCCTTCCACGCGAGCTGGAGGCCGTCCGAGATCGTGACCGCCGCGAACATCGCGGCCGCGAGCCGGGTCGGGCGCGGCGCCGCGACCAGGCCGAGGAAGAGCCCGCCCGCCACCCACTGGCTGATGCAATAGGGGCAGGTCAGGAGCTGGCCGACGGCCCGGCGCATCCCCGTCCCCCGCGCGTGCTCGTCGAGCTCGCCGTGGCCGGCCGGCGCCTCGTAGCGGGTGAAGGGCGCGCGGGCGAAGGCGGTCACGCGGTCCTTGGTGATGAGCCGGCTGACCTTGTGGGTCGCGACGCCGAGCAGCGCCAGGTCGGCGGCGCTCACGCGCTCGGGGATGCGGCGTCCGGAGCGCTCGGCCAGCGCGAGCCCGCCCACCATCGCGATGTTGAAGAGCGCCACCAGGGCGGCGTAGTCGCGCAGCGGGACCGGGACGTCGGCGTAGCGCGGCTGGCCGCGGTCGCGGGTCTCTGCGCCGGTCTCCACGTCCGACCGAGTACCCGGGCCGCCCGAGGGCCTAACCGTTGACCGCGCGGGGTGGTAGAAAGCGGCGTGCCCTGCCCCCGGCCGACCGCGCGGCGACGCGCGTTGACGATCGCCTGGCTGATCGCCGCCGCCGCGGCGGCCGCCCTGGGCCTCGGCGTCACGTCCGCCGCGAGCGCGGCCGAGCCGCCCAACCAGAACGACCCCTGCTCGGCCCAGGGACGCAACAGCTGCGCCCACACCGGGGTCGGCTCCTACGAGCGCTACCGCTACGGCATCCGCTGGTTCGGCGACTACCGCGGCATCGTCCCAGGCGTCGCGGGGCCGACCTTCTGCACCGACCTGCGCTTCTGGTACCCCCGGCGGCAGTACGACTTCCGCGAGGTCGCCAACGAGGGGTTCAAGAGCCGGGAGGGCGAGGTCGTCTCGGCCGGCACGCAGCGCCGCATGGCCTACGCGCTCTGGAACCACGGCCGCTCCCGCGACCGCGACCAGCAGGCGGCGATGATGCTCTACGTCCACGGGCTGATGGGCGACGGGGCGCCCGGCGAGGTCGATCCGGCGGCCCTCGGGCCGGCGGTCGAGCGGCTGTACGGGCGCATCGCCCGGGACGCCGCGCGCTTTCACGGCCCCTACCGGATCGAGGCCCGGATCGAGAAGGGCCTCACGGCCGGCGAGCCGGCGACCGGCACGGTCCGGCTCCTCGCCGCGACCGGCGCGGCCGTGCCGGACGCCGTGATCGAGCTCGACGGCGAGGGCGTGAGCGGCCTGCCGGGCAGGGTGCGGACCGGGGACGACGGCGTGGCGCGCCTGCGCTTCACGCCGACCGCCGGCAGCCGCGTGAGCATCGAGGCGCGCAGCGAGTCGATCGCCTCGGACCAGCCGCGCTTCTTCTCGCCGAGGGTCGCCCAGGCCGCCCGCAACGGCCAGCGCCTGGTCGCGCCCGCCAGCCAGCGCGTGTCGGCGACCGCGACCCAGGTCTCGTCGAAGGCGACGATCGGGATCTCGACCAGCGCCTTCCCCAGAACCTCCTCGTGGGCCAGGCCAACCGCGACCGGGTGACGGTGACCGGCCTGCCCGAGGGCCGCAGCGTGCCGGTGACCGTCCTCATCCACGGGCCCTTCCGGACGCGCGAGGCGATCCGCTGCGACGCCGAGCCCGCCTCGCGGGCGAGCTTCACGCTGACCCGGTCGGGCACGGTGGGGACGCCGGTCGCGCGATTGGCCAAGACGGGCTGGTACACGTACCAGCTCGTGATCGCGGGCGACGCGAGCCTGGAGCCCGTCACCACGCCCTGCGGCGTGCCGGCCGAGAGCTTCCGCGTGCAGCGACAACCGAAGGTGACGACCAAGGTGAGCTCCGACCGCGTCCGCGCGGGCGACTCCCTGACCGACACCGTCATCGTCGAGGGCCTCGGCGAGGAGAGCGCGACGGTCGCCGCCGCCCTCTACGGCCCCTTCCCGAGCCGCCAGGCGGTGCGCTGCGACGTGCCGCCGCTCTGGAGCGGCACGGTCGAGGCGCGCGGCGACGGCCAGTACGTCACGGCGCCCGTGAAGCTGCCCTCCGCCGGCTACTACACCTACCGCGAGACGATCGCCGGCAGCGACTTCGTGCGGCCCACCGAGACGGCCTGCGGCGACGCCCTCGAGACGAGCGTGGCCGTGGGCGCGCCGGCGATCCGCACCCAGATCAGCTCGCAGACGACCGCGCCGGGCGCGCAGATCACCGACACGGCGGTCGTGACAGGGCTGGGGGCGCTGCAGGCCACGGTCAACGTGGAGCTGTGGGGGCCCTACCCGACGCCCGAGGCCATGACGTGCACCGGAACGCCGTACTGGACGGGCAGCATCGCGGTCAACGGCGACGGCACCTACACCACGCCGCCCGCGACGCTCGACCGGGCCGGCTACTACACCTACCGTGAGTCCATCGCCGCCACCGAGTACACCGACGCGGTCCAGACCGCCTGCGCGGAGGCGTCCGAGACGACCGTCACCACGGCCCGCCCGGCGATCACGTCGCGCGCCTCGGCGGAGGTCGTGCGCTCGGGCGACCAGGTCTTCGACAGCCTGCGCCTCGGCGGGGTCGGCAAGACGCCGGTGGCCATCCGGATGGAGCTGTTCGGGCCCTTCGCGACCCGGGCGGCGATGCGCTGCACGGGACGGGCGGCGTGGCGCGGCGCGGTCCAGGCGGCCGGCGACGGCGTCGTGCGGACAGCGGCCACCGGGCTCGACGAGGTCGGCTTCTACACCTACCGCGCGACCATCGACGGCACCAACCTGGTGGCGGGGATCGAGACCGAGTGCGGCATCGCCGAGGAGACCTCGCTGGCCGCGCCCGCGGTGCTCACCGGCCGGGGCGACCCGCCCGGCGCCGGGCGCCTGCTGCAGGCGGGCCGCTCGCGGCCGCTGCGGGTGCGGTCGGCCGCCCTCGGCCTGAACGCGCCGGTCGCGGCCGTCGGCATCGACCTGGCGACCGGGACCCTCGACGTGCCGGTCGACGTCGACCGCTCGGCCTGGTGGCGCGACGGAGCAGCGCCGGGCGACAAGGCGGGCGCCGTGCTCATCGCCGGGCACGTCGACAGCGCCCGCCAGGGCGAGGGCGCCTTCTTCGGGGTCCAGCGCGCGCGGGCCGGCGACCGGATCCAGGTGGTCACCGCCAACGGGCGCACCCACGCCTACCGGATCGTCTCGATGCGCCGCATGCCCAAGGAGCGCCTGCCCACGGACATCTACTCGCTGCGGGGGCGCGCGCGGCTGGTGCTGGTCACCTGCGGCGGGCGCTTCGACCAGGCGACGGGCCACTACGTTGACAACGTCGTGGTGACCGCGGTGCCGGCCTGAGGGTCGCGGCGTGACGGCACTGCAGCGTGCGGCCGCGCTGCCCCCGCGCATGCGCGGGGTGCTCCACACCGCGGCGGTCCCCCTCTGCCTGGCCGCCGGCGTGGTGCTCGTCTCGCTGGCGCCGACGACGGCCTCGCGGACGTCGGCCACGATCTACGCGGCCTCCGCGCTGGCCCTCTTCACGGTGAGCGCCCTCTACCACCTCGGGCGCGGCTCGCCGGCGCGGCACCGGCTGCTGAAGCGACTCGACCACGCGAACATCTACCTGATCATCGCCGGGACCTACACGCCCTTCGCCGTGCTCGCGCTGAGCGGGGCCATGCAGGCGGCGATCCTGTGGGCCGTCTGGGGAGGGGCCGCGGCGGGCGTCGCGCTCCACCTGTTCTGGGTGCGCCCGCCCGTCTGGCTGACGACCCCGCTCTACGTCGGGCTCGGCTGGATCGCCGCCTTCGCCATCCCCGAGCTGCTGACCGGCGCGGGCGTGGCCGCGGTCGTGCTGGCCATCGTCGGCGGCGCCCTCTACACGGCGGGCGGCGTGGTCTACGCCACCAAGCGGCCGGACCCCGCCCCGAGCGTCTTCGGCTACCACGAGGTCTTCCACGCCCTCACGATCGCCGCGTTCACCACCCAGTACGTGGCCGTCTCGATGGTGGTGTACGGAGCAGGCTAGCGCCGGCTCACGCCGGGCGCTTTTCGCTCCCCGCGGCGGAGTGCTTGCGCAGCAGGCGCCACCCCACGATCCCGACCGGCACGGCGAGCGCCAGCGAGATCCCGGCGATGACGGCGTGGACCGCGATGAAGGAGGCGCTGCAGGTCGTCGCCGGCCAGGTTCACCAGCCGGGTGATCCAGACGAAGGCCGTCCACGCGGCCGCCGCCACCAGGAGGGCGCCCGCGAGCCTGCGCCGGTCAGTCGAAGATGATCCCGATGAGGTCGAGGATCCAGGCGAGGACGTAGACCGACAGCACCGCGCCCAGGTAGAGGACGATCGAGACGGCGACGATCACGACCACTGCCGCCACCCACTTGGCGCCGGTGATGAGTGCGGCGTTGTCCATCGCGCGGAACCCTACCCGGCGGCGCCAGCCGCGGGTAGGCGCCTCGTCCTAGAGTGCGCGGACAACGATCCCGAGGAGGACGCGTGAGCGACGAGCCCACGACGCCGGAGCAGGCCCGCGACGCCCTGATCACCGCCATTGCGGCGCAGGCCGTGTTGGCGCCCAACGCCACCACCCTGCTGCGGCTCGCCGAGGCCTACGCGTGGGTGGTCGCGCCCGGCCAGGCGCACGGCGCCGCCGACCGCGGCTAGCTCAGAGCGTCCGCGCCAGGAAGAAGGTCGTGAAGAAGAAGATGATCGCCACCGCCACGGTGATGCGGTCGAGGTTCTTCTCCACGATGGCGCTCGAGCCGCCGTAGGCACTCGAGGTGCCGCCCACGCCGAAGGCGCCCGAGAGCCCCGCGTCCTTCCCGCTGTGCAGCAGGACGAGGAAGATCAGGAGCACCGAGACCAGTGAGTGCACGACGATCAGGATGGCGGTCACGGGCGGGACGGTAGCATGGCGCCCTTGGACGACCTCCCCCTCCTCAACCCGCCGGAATTCCCCGGCTGCCTGGTCTGCGGACCGGACAACCCGGAGGGGCTCCACCTCGAGATCCGGCGGGACGGCACCGACGCCGTCGCCCGCTACAGACCGCGGGCGACCCAGATCGGCTACCCCGGCCGCGTCCACGGCGGGCTCATCGGGTTGCTCGTCGACGAGATGCTGGTCTACGCCGGGGCGCCCCACGGCGTCTGGGGGATGACCGCCAAGGTGCGCTACTGGCTCCGCCGGCCGATCCCGCTCGGGGCCGAGCTGACCCTCCGCAGCCGCCTCGTGCAGCGCAGCGAGCGCGGCTTCCGCGCGGTGGTGTCGATCCACCTGCCGGACGACGTCCTCGTCGCCGAGGGCGAGGGGATGTGCGTCATCCGCGAGCCCGCCGCGCTGGCCGCGGCCGAGTAGCCTGGGTCTCGTGGAGATCCGCGCCCGCGACGCCGCCGAGCCGTTCACGACCGCCGACGGAAGCACCATCCGCTCGCTGCTCGACCGCTCGAACGCCCCGGTCGCGAACCAGAGCCTGGCCGAGGCCATCATCGGCCCCGGCGAGGCCACGGTGAGCCACTACCACCGCGAGAGCGAGGAGATCTACTACCTCGTCGAGGGCGCCGGCGAGATGGAGCTGGACGGCGAGCGCTCGGCCGTGAGCACGGGCGACGCGATCCTCATCCCGCCCGGGGCGTGGCACCAGATCCGGGCGGACGGCGCCGGCCCCCTGCGGCTGCTCTGCGCATGCGCGCCCCCCTACCGCCACGAGGACACCTTCTTCTCGTGAGCGGCCGGCTGATCCGCCTCGGGCACAGCCCCGACCCCGACGACGCCTTCATGTTCTACGCGCTGGCCGAGGAGCTGATCCCGACCGACGGCTTCCGCTTCGAGCACGTGCTGCGCGACATCGAGACGCTCAACGACTGGGCGCGCGAGGGCCGGCTCGAGGTCACGGCGCTGTCCGTGCACGCCTACGCCTACCTGTCCGACCGCTACCGGCTGCTGCCCCACGGCGCGTCGATGGGCGAGCGCTACGGCCCGATCGTCGTCGCCCGCGGCGACCTCGACCCGGCCGCGCTGCCCGGCCTGCGGGTGGCCGTGCCCGGCCGCCTGACCAGCGCCTTCCTGCAGCTCCAGCTCGCGGTCGGCCGGATCGACGAGCCGCTGATCACCCCCTTCGACCGCATCCTCGACGTCGTGGAGGCCGGCGAGGCCGACGCGGGCCTGGTGATCCACGAGGGCCAGCTGACCTACGAGCGCCAGGGCCTGAGATCGGTGCTCGACCTGGGCGAGTGGTGGGACGAGCTCACCGGCGGCCTGCCCCTGCCGCTCGGCGCCAACGCCGTGCGCCGCGACCTGGACGAGGGCGACACCCTCCCCCGGCTCTCCCGCCTGCTGCGCGAATCGATCGCCTACGGCCTGGAGCACCGCCAGGGTGCCCTCGCCCACGCCGAGCGGTACGGGCGCGGCCTCGACCGGGGGCTCGCCGACCGCTTCGTCGGGATGTACGTCAATGACCGCACGCTCGACTACGGCGAGGACGGCCGCGCCGCCGTGGCCGAGCTGCTGCGCCGCGGCCACGAGGCCGGCCTGATCGACCGGGCGCCGGTCGTCGACTTCGTGGAGGACTGACGCCGGGCCGCGACTGGGACGCCGAGATCGACCGCTGGACCGCGCGCTTCCGCGGCGTGGACGACCCCCCGGAGCCCTTCGCGACCGCGCTGCGCGAGGGCTGGAGCGACGAGGCGCGGCGTGCGCTGGCACGGGAGGCCGAGAGCTACCGCCTCGCCCACGAGGCGTTGCTCGAGCAGATCCGGGCGGCGGGCGTCGACCTGGTGCGCTTCGACTGCAAGGCCGGCTCCTGCGGCGTCTGCGCCAAGTACTGCGGGAAGGCCTACACCCTCTCGGGCGAGACGCCGGAGCTCCCCGACCCGCCGCCCCTGCCGATCTGCCCGGCCTGCCGCCACACCCTCAACCTGCTGACGCCCTTCTACATGCAGAGCCTCGGGGTGGAGCTGGAGGACCTCGTCGACGACGCCCAGCCCTTCGTTGAACTAGAAGCGGATGCCGCCTCTTACGGGCCGGCATGCGCGCCTCCGGGCCCTGGCCGGGCCCTCCGGCAGACCGGCGCACCGGCTTCGCCGGGGCGGGCGCCGGAAAAGGGCCAACCCCTGTTATTCGACGTGGACGGCGCGGGCGGCGTCCGGGGGAACGTCCACGACGCGGTCGTCCTCGACCCGCACCGAGATCGGGCCGCCGAAGGGGGCGTGCTCCAGCACCTCGAGGCGCGCGTCGGGCACCAGGCCGCGGTCGGCGAGGAAGCGGAGCAGGGCGTCGTCGTGGTCGTCGACCCGCCCCACCACGGCGGTGGCCCCGTCGGCGAGCTCGGAGAGGCGCTGGGAGGGGTGGGTGGCGACCTGGCCGCCGAGGGTCGGGATGGGGTGGCCGTGGGGGTCGCGCTCGGGGTGGCCGAGCTCCTCGGCGATGCGCGCCGCGAGGGCCTCCGAGACGTGGTGCTCGAGCACCTCGGCCTCGCGGTGGACCTCGTCCCACGACATGCCGAGGCGGGTGGCGAGGTAGGTCTCCAGCAGGCGGTGGTGGCGGATCACCTCGAGCGCCGCCTGGCGGCCGGAGTCGGTCAGCTCGACGCCCTGGCGCTTCACGTGGACGACGTAGCCGAGGCCGTCGAGCTTCTTCAGCATGTTGCTCGCCGAGGCCGTCGTCACGGCCAGCGCCTCGGCCACCTGCGACGTGGTGATCGGGCCCTCGTGCTCGGACGACTCGCCCAGCTGGTACACGGCCTTCAGGTAGTCCTGGACCGCGGGGCTCGGCCGCTCCACTCGCGTCTCCTTGAAGATGGACGCGAAATGGTACCGCCCGGGCGGGTGGGGTGAGGACCGCGCTCCGAGCGGGCATCACCGATCTATCTTGTACCTGTTCTTAGGGCGCCATAACAATCGAATGCCACATTGTCCCGCATGGCGACGACCCTCTCCGCCCTGCGTATCGACGGATTCAGGACGTCGGGCGTGAGGACCAACGGCCGCCCGGGACTGAGCCAGATGGACCTCTTCGCGGGGCTGCCTGAGCGCGACCTCGCGCTGCTCGACAGCCGCCTCCAGCTGGTCCGCTGGCCGCGCGGGGCGGCCATGCCGGAGCCGCTCGGCCGGCCCGACCACCTCTACGTGGTCCGCGAGGGCCGCCTGGCCCTGTTCGAGTCCACGGCCCCCGGCCACGAGATCATGATCTCGCTGCTCGACTCGGGGGCGATCTACAGCACGCTGGGCACGGCCCCGGTCGCCAACGTGACCGCGCTCGAGGACTCGGCGGTCTCGCCGCTGTCCGGCCGCGCGATCGAGGGCCTGATCGCCCGCTACCCGCGCCTGGGCCGCAACCTCGCCGAGCTCCTGTCGGACCGCGTGGCGATGCTGCGCGAGACCGTCGCCCTGGTGAGCGAGATGCGCGTGGAGGACCGCCTCCGGGCCCGCCTGCACCAGCTCGCCGACCGCTTCGGCGTCGCGACCACCGCGGGGGTCGAGCTGCGCCTCGACCTGACGCACGCCCAGTGGGCGTCGCTCGTGGGCGCCTCGCGCGAGGCCGTCACCACCGCCTTCAGCAAGCTGCGCGCCAGCGGCTCGGTGGAGATGGACGGCCGCACCATCACGATCCCGTGGGAGGTCGTGCGCGCGCGCGAGGAGGCCCTCAGCCTCGCCGCCGCCCAGGACTTCTAGAGCCCTTCTGGTCGCCGCGGCGGCCCTGCTCGCCGGGGCGGGGGTCGCGGCCGCGGCGCCTGCGCGCGACTCGGTCCTCGGCCGAAGCGTCGAGGGACGGCCGATCGTCCTGACCCGGGTCGGCGACCCCGCGGCCGAGCGGCGCGTCCTGGTCGTGGGCGCGGTCCACGGGAACGAGCCGGCCGGGACGGCGGTGGTGCGGGCGCTGCGGCGCGGCCCGGCGCCGGCGGGCGCGGAGCTGTGGCTGATCCGCGACCTGAACCCGGACGGCGCGGCCGCCGGCACGCGCCAGAACGCCCGGGGCGTGGACCTCAACCGGAACTTCCCCCACCGCTGGCGCGCCCGGGGGCGGCCGTTCTCGGTCAACTACTCCGGCGGGCGGCCGCTCTCGGAGCCCGAGTCGCGCCTGGCGGCGCGGCTCATCCGCCGCCTCAGGCCCGATGTGACGATCTGGTATCACCAGGCGCTCGCGCTGGTGGACACCTCGAGCGGCGCCGACCCGGCCGTGGCCCGGCGATACGCCCGGCTCGCGGGCCTGCCGGCCAGGCCGGTCGGGCCTCGGCTTCCTCCCGGGCATCGCGACGCGCTGGCAGAACCGCACCCAGCCCGGGACGAGCGCGTTCGTGGTGGAGCTGGCGGGCGGGCCCCTCGGCGCCGCCTCCGCCCGGCGCCACGCGCGCGCCGTGCGTGCGGTCGCCGCCCGGCCGCCCGGCTAGCCTGGGGTCGATGCCCCGCCCCGCCACCGGACCCAGCCCGCGCGAGCGCGAGCTGGTCGAGGCCGCCAAGGCGGGCGACGACGGCGCCTACCGCAGCCTGGTCGAGCCCCTGCGGGCCGAGCTGCACGCCCACTGCTACCGCATGCTCGGCTCGGTCCACGACGCCGAGGACGCCCTGCAGGACGCGCTCCTGCGGGCCTGGCGGGGCCTGCACGGCTTCAAGGGCCGCAGCTCGCCCCGGGCCTGGCTCTACCGCATCGCGACCAACGCCTGCCTCGACGCGATCGCCCGCCGCCCGAGGCGCACGCTGCCGGCCGACCGCGGTCCCGCCTCCGACCCGCGGTCGGCGCTGGACGCCCCCCTCGCCGAGACGGTCTGGCTGGAGCCGTACCCCGACGACCTGATCGGCGTCGAGGACGGGCTCGCCTCGCCCGAGGCGCGCTACGAGCGGCGCGAGTCGGTGGAGCTGGCGTTCATCGCCGCCCTCCAGCACCTGCCCCCGCGCCAGCGCGCGGCCCTGATCCTGCGCGACGTGCTCGGCTTCTCGGCGCGGGAGACCGCCGAGGCGCTCGACACGACCGTCGCCTCGGCCAACAGCGCGCTGCAGCGCGCCCGCGCGACGGCCGCCGAGCGCCTGCCCGACGAGAGCCAGCAGGCCGCCCTGCGGTCGCTGGGCGACGAGCGCGTGCGCGAGATCGTCGAGGCGTACGTGGAGGCCTGGGAGCGCGGCGACGTCAACGCCATCGTCGCCATGCTGACCGACGACGTCGTGGTCGCCATGCCCCCGATGCCGACCTGGTACCGCGGCCGCGAGGCCGCCACGGCCTTTCTCCGCGACGTCGCCTTCGCCAATCGCTGGACCGGGTCGCGGTTCGAGGCCGGCCGGCGGCGGGTGCGGCTCGTCCCCGGCCGGGCCAGCGGCCAGGTCGCCATGGGCGCCTACGGCTGGAACGAGGAGCGCGGCGCCTACCTCCCCTACGCGCTCCAGGTGCTCTCCTTCCGCGACGGCATGATCGCCGACGTCACGGGCTTCGTGACGCCGGCGGCGCTGCCCGCTGTCGGCCTGCCCGAGACCCTGTCACCCTAGGGCCATGCGGCGCGCACGCCGGCTCGCCCTCGCGATGCTCGCCGCCGCCGCGGTCGCGGCCGGCGCGGCCTGCGGCGCCGGCGACGAGGCCGGGGCGCCCGCGCCGGCGGCGCCCGCCGGGACGGAGGCCGTGCCGGCAGCCGGCCGCGGGCCGGGCCTGCTGACCGGGACGGCGCGCTCGATCGAGGGCGAGCCGACGCCGCTGCGGCGCTTCCTGGGCGGCCCCGTGCTCGTCGTCAACACGGCGAGCCGCTGCGGCTTCACGCCCCAGCTCGAGGGCCTCGAGGCGCTCGCCCGCGAGCGCCGGGCCGACGGGCTCACGGTGCTCGGGTTCCCGAGCGACGATTTCCGCCAGGAGCTGGCCGAGGACGGGGAGATCGAGGAGTTCTGCCGCCTCCGCTACGGCGTGACCTTCCCCCTCATGGCCGAGTCGGCCGTCACCGGCCCCCGCGCCAACCGGCTCTTCAGGGCCATCGCCGCCCGCCCCGGGCCGGCGGGCGAGGAGCCGTCCTGGAACTTCACCAAGTACCTGCTCGACGGCCGCGGCCGGCTGGTCGCCCGCTTCGCCCCCTCGGTCGAGCCAGGCGACCCGGCCGTCGCCGCCGCCATCGACGAGGCCCTGGCGACGGGCGGGCTGTAGGGTCGGCGGGATGGCGCGGGGCCCGTTCGCCAACCGCCTGTGCGAGGTCCTCGGGATCCGCCACCCCCTGCTGCTCGCCGGGATGGCCGGCGGCTACACCACGCCGGAGCTGGTCGCCGCGGTCTCGGAGGCCGGTGGCCTCGGCACCTTCGGGCTGAACGCCATGAGCACCGAGGCCGCAGGCGAGGCGGTGCGGCGCGCCCGCGCCCTGACCTCGGCGCCGATCGCGGTGAACGTCCTCGTCGCGCCGCCGACCGCGCCGGACCGCCGCGGCGGCGACCCCCAGGCGGCTCTCGCGCCCTTCCGGAAGGAGCTCGGCCTGCCGAAGGAGGCGCCCGCCGCGCCCCCACAGGCCACCCCCCGCGAGCTGGTCGGGGTCGGGCTCGAGGCCGGCGCGAACGTCGTCAGCGTGGGGCTCGGCGACCCGGGCGACGTGCACGACCTCGCCCGCGACGCAGGCGTGCCGCTGGTGGCCATGGCCTCGTCGGTGGAGGACGCGGTGCGCTGCGTCCGGTCGGGGGCCGACGTGGTCGTGGCCCAGGGCGCCGAGGCCGGCGGGCACCGCTCCACCTTCGACCTCCCGGACGACGGCGAGGTGCCCATGGTCGGCACCTTCGCGCTCGTGCCCCAGATCGTCCGCGCCGTCAACGCGCCGGTGGTGGCGGCCGGCGGCATCATGGACGGCCGCGGGCTCGCCGCCGCGCTCGCCCTCGGCGCGCAGGGGGTCCAGATGGGGACCCGCTTCCTGGTGGCCGCCGAGAGCGGCGCCCCGGAGGGCTACCGGCGGCGGGTGCGCCAGGCGCGCGACACCGACTCGGTGCTCACCCGGGCCCTCTCGGGCCGCCCGGCGCGCGGGATCCCCAACCGGCTGATGGCGGCCCTCGAGGCGGCCGGACCGCCGGCCCTGGGCTACCCGCGCCAGGCCGCGGCCAGCGCCGACGTGCGCTCGGCGGCGGCCGCCGCCGACCGCCCCGACCTGGTCGCCCTCTTCGCCGGCCAAGCTGCGGGCCTGGCCACCGGCTCGCCGCCGGCGGCCGAGATCGTGGACGAGGTCGTCGCCGAGGCGGCGGCCGTGCTGCGCGAGCTCGCCCCCGGGGCGTAGCGGCGACCCGTGACGCTCTTCGGGGCGATCGGCATGGAACCAGCGCGCGGAATCGTCCTGGGCCCTGGCGACGGTGAGACGGTCGCGAACCCTGCCGGTGGAGGGCTGACGTACAAGGCCCGCGGCAGGCAGACCGCGGGAGCCCTCACCGCGTGGGAGAGCACCGCCGCACCCGGAGAGGGCCCGCCCCTTCACCTGCACGTCAACGAGGACGAGCTCATGTACGTGCTGGGAGGCCGGCTGCGCTTCCGGCTGGATGGGACCGACCACACCGCGCCCGCCGGCTCGTTCGTGTTCATACCGAGGGGCGTCCCCCACACATGGCAGAACGCGGGAGACGATCAGGCCCGCATTCTGTTCGTCTTCACGCCGGCGTCCCCCGGCATGGAGTGGTTCTTCGAGCGTTCCGCGGAGCTCCCCGAGGACACGCGGATGTCAGAGGCGTTCAAGACGCTCGCGAGCGACGCGGGCATGGAGGTTCTCGGTCCTCCGCTCGGCGCGTGACGGACGTCTGAAACCGCTTCTCAGGAGGAGTCGCCCGCCGCGCGCAGGGCGGCGACGGCGTTGGAGTAGGCGTCAACGGCCTGCACGAAGCGGGTGGGCCGCCCGGCGGCCGCCTCGTCGGCCGCTGCCCGCATCGCCGTGACCACCCCCGCCAGCGCCGCGGCGGCCCGCTCGCGCTGGGTCTCGAGGCGGGCGTCCTCCAGGCGCTCGGCCGACAGGCGCTCGGCGAGGGCCTCGGCGGCCGCCAGCGACTCGCGCAGCGCCGGGGCCGCCCGCTCCAGCGCCTCCGGCGTGGCCACCGCCCCGACCGCCGCGAGGTCGCGGGTGAACGCGGCCACCGCCGCGGCGGCGGCGTCGGTGTCCGCGAGGTAGCGCTGGGGGGACACCTCGGTGCCGTCGCTCAGCGGCGTCGTGGCGGTGCCCAGCTGGTCGCCGCCGCAGCCTGCGGCGAGCGCCAGCGGGATCAGGGCGAGGAGGAGGAAGCGGCGCCGGATGGCAGCGTGCGGAGCTCGTCGAGGAACGGGGTCGCGGCCCCGTCGATGGCGGCCCGGTCGCCCCGCGCGAGGGCGTCAACGACGGCGGGCATGCGCGGGACCAGGCGGGCGTAGGCGGCGGCGAGCCGGTCGCGGTGCCGGCGCAGGCCGGCGTCCTCCAGCCGCAGGGCGCGCAGGTCGGCCAGCCGGGCGCGCGCCGAGCTCACGAGCCGGTCGAGCCGCTCGCGCGCGGGGGCGGGGGCGTCGAGGTCGCGGACGCGCTCCTGAACCGCCGACGCCAGCCGGGCGGGCGGCTTGAGCAGGGCGTCAACCGCCGCGACGTAGGTCACCGGCGGATCCGGGCCCCCGGTCGCCTGGGGGTCGCCGTCGCCGCAGCCGGCGATGGCCAGGCAGGTCGCCGCCCCCACGGCGATCGCGGCGGTCAGGCGGGGCGCCATCCGGCGATGCTACCTCACGCATTTGGGGGTCCCGCAGGCGGGGTGGTCGGCTAAGGTGCGCCGAGTGACCTCGGCCGGCATCCCGCTCGCCTTGTCCTACGACGACGTCCTGCTCGCGCCCCGCCGAAGCGGGATCCGGTCGCGATCGGACGTCAACGTGTCCACCCGGCTCACGCGCGGGCTGCGCATGGCCGTGCCCGTGGTCTCGGCCAACATGGACACGGTCACCGAGTCCGAGATGGCGATCGCCATGGCGCGGCTGGGCGGGATCGGCATCGTCCACCGCTTCCTCACGGTCGAGGAGCAGGTCGCCGAGGTGGCGCGCGTCAAGCGCGCCGAGGCGCTGGTGATCCCCGACCCGCACACCGTCCCCGCCGGCGCCCGCCTGGCCGACGCGCTCGAGCGCATGGAGCGCCACGGCGTGAGCGGCCTGGTGGTGGTGGACGCCGAGGGCCGCCTCGCCGGCATGCTCACGCGCCGCGACGTGCTGCTGCAGACCGACCCGCTCACGCCCGTCGCGGAGCTGATGACGCCGCGCGAGCGCCTGGTCGTGGGCGGGCCCGGCACCACCGCCGACGAGGCCGCCCGCCTGCTGCGCGACGCCCGCGTCGAGAAGCTGCCGCTGGTGGCCGAGGACGACCGCCTGGTGGGCCTCATCACGCTGCGCGACCTGCTGCAGCGGACCGAGCGCCCCGAGGCCACCAAGGACGAGCGCGGGCGCCTGGCCGTCGGCGCCGCGATCGGCGTGCGCGGGGACGTCGTCGAGCGGGCCCAGGCCCTGCAGGAGGCGGGGGCCGACGTGCTCGTGCTCGACATCGCCCACGGCCACTCCGAGCGGGCGATCGAGGCCCTGGGCCGGGTGCGCGAGGCGATCGGCGGCCGCACCGAGATCGTCGCGGGCAACGTCGCGACCGCCGAGGGGGCCCGCGACCTGGTCGACGCGGGCGCCGACGGCGTCAAGGTCGGGGTCGGGCCGGGCTCGGTGTGCACGACGCGGGTCGTGGCCGGCGTCGGCGTGCCCCAGCTGACCGCGGTGATGGAGTGCGCCGAGGCCTGCGCCCCGCATGACGTCCCGGTCATCGCCGACGGCGGCATCCGGGCGGGCGGCGATGTGGCGAAGGCGATCGCGGCCGGCGCCGAGAGCGTCATGGTCGGCAACCTCCTGGCCGGCACCCCCGAGAGCCCGGGCGACGTGGTGCGCCGCAACGGCACGCGGGTGAAGGTCTTCCGCGGCATGGCCTCGGGGCCCGCCGCGGCCGCCCGCCGCGCTGCCGAGGGCGAGGACGGCACCGAGTTCATCCCGGTCGTGCCGGAGGGGGTCGAGGCGGTCGTGCCGCTGCGCGACGCCACCCCGGCCGTCCTGCACGGCCTGGTCGGCGGCCTGCGCTCGGGGATGAGCTACTCCGACGCCCACACCATCCCGGAGTTCCACCGCAAGGCGCGCTTCGTGCGGATCACCCCCGGCGGCCTGCGCGAGAGCTACCCGCACGACGTGACCTACTAGCCCAGCTACGAGGAGACGAGTCGTGGCCACGACGCTCGCGTCGCCCGAGCTCAGCATCACCACCGTCCGCACGCTCGCCATGGACGCGGTCGAGAAGGCCAAGAGCGGCCATCCGGGCGCGCCGATGGGGCTGGCTCCCTCCGGCTGGACGCTCTTCACCAAGCACCTGCGCCACGACCCCTCCGACCCGGCCTGGCCGGACCGCGACCGCTTCGTGCTGTCGGCCGGGCACGCGTCGATGCTGCTCTACGCGCTGCTGCACCTCACCGGCTACGACCTGTCGATGGACGAGCTCAAGCGCTTCCGCCAGCTCGGCTCGGAGACCCCGGGGCACCCTGAGCGGGGCGACACCCCGGGCGTGGAGATCACCACCGGGCCGCTCGGCCAGGGCTTCGCCAACGCGGTGGGCTTCGCGCTCGCCGAGCGGATGCTCGCGGCCCGCTTCAACCGCCCCGACGGCGAGATCGTCGGCCACCGCACCTGGTTCATCTGCTCGGACGGCGACCTGATGGAGGGCATCTCCCACGAGGCCGCCTCGATCGCCGGCTTCCTCGGCCTCGAGCACCTGATCGGGATCTACGACGACAACCACATCAGCCTCGACGGCCCGACGAGCCTCTCGTTCGGCGACGACAGCGCGTTGCGCTTCCAGGCCTACGGGTGGCGCGTGCTGCGGGTGGAGGACGGGAACGACCTCGAGGCGATCGACGCGGCGATGACCGAGGCGTCGCAGCCGGACGGCCGCCCCACCCTGATCGTCACGCGCACCCACATCGGCTACGGCTCCCCCAACAAGCAGGACAGCTCGAAGGCGCACGGCTCGCCGCTGGGGCCCGAGGAGGTGGCCGCCACCAAGCGCGTCTACGGCTGGCCCGAGGACGCCCGGTTCCTCGTGCCCGACGAGGTCGCCGCATGGCGCGACGAGATGATCGCCCGCGGACAGGCGCTGAGCGGAGCGTGGCGGGAGCGCTTCGACGCCTACGCGGACGCCCACGCCGAGGAGGCCGCCGAGTTCGAGCGCGTCATGGAGGGCGCGCTACCGGAGGGCTGGGAGTCGGCCGTCCCGGAGTTCCCCGAGGGCGAGTCGATCGCCACCCGGGCCTCTGCCGGCAAGGTCATGAACGCGCTGGCCCACGCCGTGCCCGAGCTCATCCAGGGCGCCGCCGACCTGTCGACCTCCACCAGCACCAACCTGGTGGACCTCGGCATCGTCGAGCGCGGCGACTACTCCGGGCGCAACCTCTACTACGGCGTGCGCGAGCACGCCATGGGCGCGATCACCAACGGCCTCGCGGCGCACGGCGGCTGGCGCCCCACCAGCGCCACCTTCTTCACCTTCTCGGACTACATGAAGAACCCGATCCGCCTGGCCGCCCTCATGGAGCTGCCGTCGATCTTCGTCTTCACCCACGACTCCGTGGGCCTCGGCGAGGACGGGCCCACCCACCAGCCGATCGAGCACCTGGCGGCGCTGCGGGCGATCCCCCGCCTGGCCACGATCCGGCCGGCCGACGCCAACGAGGCGGCCGGGGCGTGGCGCGTCGCCCTCTCGCGGCGGGACGCGCCGACGGCCCTCGTCCTCTCGCGTCAGGGCCTGCGCACCCTGCCGGGCCCGATCCCGGTGGAGCGGGGCGCATACGTGCTGGAGGACGGCGACGACTGCATCATCATCGCCACCGGCTCCGAGGTCGGCGTCGCCCTCGAGGCGCGCGGCGTGCTGAGGGGCGACGGCATCTCGGCCCGGGTGGTGAGCATGCCCTCGTTCGAGCTCTTCCGGGAGCAGGAGCGCAGCTACCGCGACGAGGTGCTGCCGCCGGCGCTGACGGCGCGGGTGGCCGTCGAGGCGGCCAGCCCTTTCGGCTGGGCGGAATGGGTCGGGATCGGGGGGGCGGTGGTGGCCATCGACCGGTTCGGCGCCTCGGCTCCGGGCGCGGATGCCCTGGCCGCGCTGGGCATCACCTCGCGGGCGGTGGCCGAGGCGGCGAAGGCGCAGGTGGGTCGGTGAGCGCGCCCTCTCTCACCCTCGACCTGAGGGTACGGGTGATCGCGTGAGCGCCGTCCAGGTCGGTGCCGAGCCGGGTCTCGAGCAGGACGTCCGCCTCGTCAGAACCCCCTCGCCGGCGGCCATCGTGATCTTCGGCGCCACCGGCGACCTCACCCAGCGCAAGCTGGTCCCGGCCCTCTACGGCCTCGCCACCCAGCAATTGCTGGCGCCCGAGACGGCGATCGTGGGGGTCGCCCGCTCCGACCTGCCCGACGACGAGTTCCGCGAGCGCATGCGGACCGCCGTCGAGACCCACGGCCGCATGCCGCTCGACGACGACATCTGGGACGGCTTCGCCCGCCGCCTGAGCTACGTCCAGGCGCCGTTCGACCAGCCCGACGGCTACGCGCGCCTGCGGACGCACCTCGAGGCCCTGGACACCGAGCTTGGGACGCGCGGCAACCGGCTCTTCTACCTGGCCACCGCGCCCGAGTTCTTCCCGGTCATCGCCGAGAACCTCGGCGGCGCGGGCCTGGCCGATGAGCCCGACGACGGCGATCGCTTCGCGCGCCTGGTGGTGGAGAAGCCCTTCGGCATGGACCTGGCGTCGGCCCGGGAGCTGAACGCGCGCCTCAACACCGTCTTCCGCGAGCGGCAGGTCTACCGCATCGACCACTACCTGGGGAAGGAGACGGTCCAGAACCTGCTGGTGCTGCGGTTCGGGAACGCCATCTTCGAGCCGATCTGGAACCGCCGCTACATCGACCAGGTGCAGATCACCGTGGCGGAGGACCTCGGCGTGGGCTCGCGCGGCGGCTACTACGACCGGTCCGGCGCCCTGCGCGACATCGTCCAGAACCACATGATGCAGGTGCTGTCGATCGTCGCGATGGAGCCGCCGGCGCGCTTCGAGAGCCGCGAGGTGCGCGACGAGAAGGTCAAGGTGCTGCGCGCGATCCCGGCCTTCGACGCCGAGTCGGCCCGTCGCGACGCGGTCCGCGCCCAGTACGGCGCCGGCTGGATCGCCGGGGAGCAGGTGCCGGGGTACCGCGAGGAGCAGGGCGTCGACCCCGGCTCCACCACAGAGACCTACGTGGCCGTGCGGCTCGAGGTGGACAACTGGCGCTGGGCGGGCACGCCCTTCTACCTGCGCACGGGCAAGCGCCTGCCGCGGCGCGCGACCGAGGTGGCGATCCACTTCAAGCCCGCCCCCCACCTGCCCTTCGCCTCGACGCAGGTCGAGACGCTCGAGCCCAACCTGCTGCTGCTGCGCATCCAGCCCGACGAGGGCGCCTCGCTGCGCTTCCTCGCAAAGGTCCCTGGCCCCCAGATCGACCTGCGCGTGGTGAGCATGGACTTCGCCTACGGCAGCGCCTTCCTGCGCTCGTCGCCCGAGGCCTACGAGCGCCTGCTCCTCGACGCCCTGCTCGGCGACTCCACCCTGTTCACGCGCTGGGACGAGGTGGAGCGGGCCTGGGAGATCCTCGACCCGGTGATCGAGCACTGGCGGACGACGGCGGCCGACCTCCACGAGTACCCCGCCGGGACGTGGGGCCCGCCCGCCGCCGATCACCTGCTGGAGCGCGACGGCCACGAGTGGCGGCGCCTGTGACCACGGGGGGCTGGGACGGGCTGGGCGTGTCGATCGCCGAGGTCTCCGACCGCCTCGCCGAGCAGCGTCGCCCGCCGGACGGCGGGGCCCCCTACACGCTGTCGGGCGTCCTGAACCTGGTCGCCTACGCGCCGAGCCCGGACGACCTCGGCCCCATGCAGGAGGTCATCGAGGGGCTGGCCGACCACCAGGCCTCGCGGACGATCCTGATCGCCGAGGCGGGCGACGGCAGCGGGATGGACGCCACCGTCAGCACGAGCTGCCGGCTGGCCGGGGACGCGACGACGCTGGCGCTCGAGCTGGTGGTCCTGACCATCCACGGCGAGACCCGGGCGGGCACGGCGAGCGCCTGCATGCCGCTGCTCCGCTCCGAGCTGCCCACGGTCCTGTGGTGGCCGCTGCCGCCCGACGGGCGCCCGGGCCGGGCGCTGTCCGGGCTGCTCACGATCGCGGACCGGGTCGTGACCGAGGCCGGGCGGGGCGAGGACGCGGCCGGGGCGGTCCGCGCGCTGGCCGAGTGGATGCCCGGGGAGGACGGGCCCGCGGTCACCGACCTCGCCTGGGCCGCGATCACGCCGTGGCGCCAGCTCATCGTGCAGATGCTCGACCCCGGGTTGGTGGAGGCGCTGCGCCAGCACGCCGAGGCCACGATCGTCCACGCGGGGCCGGCGCCGGACGCCAGGACGCTCATGCTGGCCGGCTGGATGAACGACCGCCTCGGAGCGGGCCTGCGCGTCGTCATGCGCCCCGGCGAGGGGCCCCCGGGGATCCTGGCCGTCGAGCTGCGCGGGCCGACCGGCCGCCACCTGCGCGTCGCGCGGCTGCACGGGCGCGAGGCGGCGACGGTCACGGTGACCGAGCCCGACGGGACGGTCCACGAGCGGACCCTCCCCCTCCCCGACCCCGGCCGCGCCCGGCTGCTCGCCGGCGAGCTCGAGATCCAGCGCCGCGACCGCGCCTTCGAGCGGGCGCTGGCGAGGGCGCCCGCATGAGCGAGCCGCACGTCGTCGTGGTGCCGGACATGGCGGCCCTCGCCGACGAGGCGGCCGCGCGCATCGAGCGCGTGCTGCTCGAGACCCCGATGGGCCAGCGGGCCTCGGTGGCCCTGTCGGGCGGCTCGACGCCGCGGGCGGCCTACCAGCACCTGGCGGCCCGCTGCCCGCCGTGGGCGCGGGTGGACTTCTTCTTCGGCGACGAGCGGATCGTGCCGCCCGACGCCGAGGGCTCCAACTACAAGATGGCCTACAACGCGCTCCTCCACCGCCTGCCGCTGCAGGAGGACCAGGTGCACCGCATCCCCGGCGAGCTGCCCCCCGAGGAGGCCGCCCGGCACGCCGAGGCCGACCTCCACGCGTCGGTCGCGGGAAACCCGGTCCCCGAGCTCGACCTGATCCTGCTCGGCATGGGCCCCGACGGCCACACCGCCTCGCTCTTCCCCGGGGCCCCGGAGCTGGAGGAGACCGAGCGCCTCATGGTCCCGGTCCACCGCCCCGAGATGCCCCAGCCGTGGCGCGTCTCGATGACGCTGCCCGTGCTCAACGCCGGCCGGCAGGTGGTCGTGATCGTGGGCGGCTCCGAGAAGGCGCCGATGGTGCCGCGGGCGCTCGCGCGGGACGCCTCGATCCCGGCGGGACGGCTCGACCCGGCGGGGCTCTACACCTGGATCCTCACCGAGGACGCCGCGGCGCAGCTCCCGGGCGCTAGGGGCCTAGGCGGCGACCACCCGGTCGCGGCCCGTCTCCTTGGCGTCGTAGAGGGCCGCGTCGGCGCGGCGGAACACCTCGTCGGGGTCGGCGTCCGACGGCCGTAGCTCCGTGACCCCGATGGAGGCGGTGACGCCGTCCGGGCCGCCGACGGGGGCGGCGGCGATGGCCGCTCGCAGGCGCTCGGCGGCGGCGCGGCCGCCGTCGAGGCGGGTCTCGGGCATCAGCCAGGCCAGCTCCTCGCCGCCGGTGCGGCCCACGATGTCGCCGCGGCGGGCGTGGCGGCGGAGGAGGTCGCCGATCGCCGCCAGCGCGACGTCGCCGGCCCGGTGGCCCAGCGAGTCGTTGAGCGCCTTGAAGCGGTCGATGTCGATGACCGCGAGGGCGAGGGCGCGGCGCTCCCGGACCGCCACCGCGAAGGCCTCCGAGAGGGCGACGTGGAAGGTCGCGTGGTTCACCAGGCCGGTGAGCGCGTCGGTGGTCGCCTGCTCGACCAGGCGGGCGCGCGTCTCGGCGTTGGCCACGGCGAGGCGGACGAGCTGGGCGAAGCGCTCCACCCGCTCGGCGGCCCCCCAGGGGGCGTCGGCGGGCGCGCGGAAGAGCGCCGCGACCGCGCCCCAGAGGCGGCCGTGGACGCGGATCGGCGCCGAGATCACGTGCGGGGGGCCGCCGCCCCCGGCGGGCGGTCCGGGGCGTCGCCAGAGGCCCACCTCCTCCTCGAGCCCGCCGTCGCGGTAGCGCACGACCCGGGCGCCGGCGGCGTCCAGCAGGCGCGCCATCTCGCGGGCGACCAGCGGGTAGAGGGTGGCGCCCTCGGACTCCGAGGCGACGGCCTCGGTGACCCGGTGCAGCGCGGCGTGCTCGGCGTCGGCCAGCGCCCGCTCGGTGACGTCGCGGGTGGCGATCTGGAGCTCGACCACCTCGCCCTCGGCGTCGCGGACCGCGCGCAGGGTGGACTCCAGCATCACCCAGCCGCCGCCGCGGCGCCGGCCCCGGTAGGTGAGCGTCTCCCCGTCGAGGCCCCAGCTCAGGCGTTCGCGGCTCGCCCGCCAGACCGGCAGGTCGTCGTGGTGGGCGAGCTCCCACGCTGGGCAGCCCAGCAGCTCGTCGGGGGCGAAGCCGGTGATCTGCAGGGCGGCCGGCGAGACGTAGGTCATGTTCCCGTCGGCATCGGCCCGCACGATCATCTCGGCCGCGCTCTCGGCGAGGAGCAGGAACTGGGCCTCCGCGCGGTCGCGGGGCCTGTGGCCGGGGTCGCTCATCGTCATCTCCCTCCTCCCCTCGGCATCCCGGGCCCCGACCTTGAGCCCCGATGCACGCGAGAGGCCCCGATCAGGCCGGCGGCGAGGCGACCCGCTCGACCAGCTGGCGCGCCTCGGGGTCGTTGGCGAGGCGGGCGATCATCGCGACCCGCACCCTCACGGCGGTCCCGTGCGGGTCGCCGCGCCGGGCGAGGTCGCGGAGGGCGGCAGCCGGGGTCGCCCTCGCGCCGTCGTCGGACGTCGTCGCCACGGCGACGTCGAGCAGCAGGAGCAGGCCGTCGTCGGGCGGCCGGGGCCGGGGGAACTCCCGCACCACGGGCGGCAGGCCCGCGAGGGCCGCCGAGAGCTCGGCGAAGCCGGCGTGGGCCACCAGGCGGGAGAGCGGCTCGTGGCCGGCGCGCCGCAGCGCGCGCCCGGCCTCGAGCGACGGGAGCCCGTGTCCGAGGGCGGGCCCGACGTCGTGGAGCCAGGCGGCCGCCAGGAGGCGGCCGCGGCCGGCCCGGTCGAGGCGGCGCGCCCGCGCGAGCCGGGCCGCCTGCTGGGCGACCCCGCGCGTGCGCGCGTAGCCGTCCGGAGGGAGCAGGCCGGCGGCCACGTCGTGCGCCGCCGCCGGCTCCCCGGCGCGGCGCCACACGGCCGGCGTGGGCTCGGCGCCCTCCCTCAGAACCCCTTTCAAAATGAGCCTCCGAGAGCCATCAGGCGGTCCCAGTCACCACCGGCACTCGATGCCCATCGCGCTCGGCGGAGCAACCCAGGGCTGCGAGGTGCCGGCGG
The DNA here is from genome assembly GCA_963808825.1 of Miltoncostaeaceae bacterium. Taxonomy (GTDB): domain Bacteria; phylum Actinomycetota; class Thermoleophilia; order Miltoncostaeales; family Miltoncostaeaceae; genus DATAGF01. The sequence goes on from CAWEGW010000015.1 coordinate 43,634, forward strand.
CTCTCATTTTGAAAGGGGTTCTCAGCGGCGCCCCCGCTCGATCACCGCCAGGACCCGGTCGCCGACCCGCGCCAGGCGCACGGGCGCGTCGAAGCAGCGCGACAGCGGCTCCTCCCTGAGGACCTCCCCCGCCGCGCCGGACGCGACCACCGAGCCGCGCCGCATGAGGAGGGCGTGGGTCGTCGAGCCGGCCAGCTCCTCCAGGTGGTGGCCGACCTGCACGACCGCCAGCTCGGGGTGGGAGGCGGCCAGCGCGTCGAGCCGGTCGAGGAAGGCCTCGCGCGCGGGCAGGTCGAGGCCGGCCGTGGGCTCGTCGAGCAGCAGCAGGCGGGGGCGGGGCATGAGGGCGCGCGCCAGCAGCACCCGCTGCTGCTCGCCCCGCGAGAGGGTCGCCACCCGGCGCTCGGCCAGGGGGCCGCAGCCCATCAGGTCGAGCAGCGCCCGCGCCCGCGGCCGCGCCTCCGCCCGGCCGTCGGCGAGCGGGACGATCGACGCGGCGGCGCCGGTCATGACGGCCTCGACCGCCGTCATGCGGGGGCGGAAGGCGGCCGCGACCCGCGCGTCGACCGCCCCGATCCCCGCGCGGAGCGCCCGGGCGTCGGTGGCGCCGAGGGTCCTCCCGAGCACGCGGGCCGTGCCCTCGCTGGGGAAGAGGGTCGCCCCGGCGACCGACAGCAGGGTGGTCTTCCCCGCCCCGTTGGGGCCCACGACGGCCCAGCGCTCGCCGGGCATGACGCGCCAGTCGACCCGGTCGAGCAGCACCGCGCGGCCCCCGCCCGGCCGCGCCCGCCAGACCCGCACGCCCTCGACCTCGACGGCGGGAGGCCCGGGGGCCGGCGGCGCGCCGCTAGCCGAGGAAGAGCGCGCGGGCGTCGTCGACGACGCGGTCGCCCTCCACGTCGGCCCGCGCCCGCTCCTCGGCGGGCACCTCGGGCTCGGGGTCCGCCGACAGCCGGCGCGGCAGCGGCCCGCCCACCAGCCCCTCCGCCGGGCCCCACCAGGCCTCGGGGATCTCGTCCTCCAGCTCGGCGTCGAGCATCTCCGCGAACAGCATCGTCCAGGCCCGCGGCACCACCTCGTAGGTGTAGCCGCCGCCGCCCAGCGCCACCCAGCGCCCGCCCGCCGCCTCGCGGGCGAGCTGGTGGAGCGAGCGGTAGGCGCGCGGGAAGGCGGCCAGCGTCACCTGCAGGTGGGCCAGGGGGTCGGCGTGGTGCGGGTCGGCGCCGTCCTGGGTGACGATCACGTCGGGCCTGAACTCGACCACCGCCGGGGCGACGACCTCCTCGATGGCGCGCAGGTAGGGGCGGTCGCCGGAGAAGGGCGGCAGGGGCACGTTGAGCGACGTGCCCTCGGCCTCCCCGATCCCGCGCTCGGCCATGGCGCCGGTGCCGGGGAAGAGGTAGCGCCCGGTCTCGTGGACCGAGCACGTCAGCACGCGCGGCTCCTCGAAGAAGATCCACTGGGTGCCGTCGCCGTGGTGGACGTCGATGTCGATGTAGGCCACGCGCTCGGCGCCGGCGTCGAGCAGGGCCTGGATCGCCACCGCGGTGTCGTTGTAGATGCAGAAGCCGGAGGCCCGGTTGGCCAGCGCGTGGTGCAGGCCGCCGCCGGCGAAGAAGGCCTGGTCGGCCCGGCCCTCCCAGACCGCGAGGCTCGCGGCGACCGAGGCGCCGCAGACGGCCGCGGCCGCCTCGTGCATGCCGGCGAAGGCGGGCGTGTCGCCGCCCGCCGCCAGGCCCCACTGGGCGGCCTCCCAGGCCGCGGCCATCGCGGGGGCCTCGCTGTAGCGGCGTACGGCGGCCACGTACGCCGGGGCGTGGACGCGCTCGATCATCGCGTCGGGCGCCGCCTCGGCGACCAGCGCCGCCACCCCGTCGCTCTCCGGCAGCCCGTAGGCGCGCATGAGATCCACGGCCAGCCGGCGCCGCATCGGCTGCATCGGGTGGTCGGCCCCGAGGTCGTAGCTCGGGCCCTCCGCGGGCTGGACGAAGGCGGTCCGGGTCACGCGCGAACGCTAACCCATCGGCGTTCGCGCGCGTCACCGGATCGCCGTCAGCTCACGGCAGCTCGCCCAGGTCGCTGAGGCGCGACTCGTGCAGCCCGCCGTCGTTGTCGATCGCCGACCAGAGGTGGCCGTCCTTCGCGAGCGCCAGCCCCTCGAGCTTCTCGAACGGCGCCGTCTCATCGAGGACGTCGAGCAGGAGGGTCTTCTGGATCACCTTGCCGGCCACGTCGGCGCCGGCGGCCACGGGCGCGCCGTCGGTCGCCGCCACGCCGTCGAGGGTGAAGGCGTAGATCCGCTTCACCGCCGCCGCGGCGCTCGCCGCGTTGTCGCGCTCGATGACCGCGTAGCGGTCGCCGCCCAGGCTGACGATCTCCGAGAGCCCGACCCAGTCGGCGCCCGGCGGGGGGGCGTCGAGCGGGTAGAGGAAGAACTCCCAGCTCCCGTCCTCAAGGTCGTAGCGCGCGATGCGGGTGTGCTTACGCCCCCGACGGCCGCGTCGCCCGCGTACTCGCGCTGGATGGCGGCGAGCACGTGGCGGCCGTCGTCCGAGACGGCCACGCCCTCGTAGCCGTTGCTGCGGATGACGCCGCCCCCGGGCGAGTCGATCGCAGCCGGCAGCGGGATCTCCCGGAGGACGTCGCCCTTCCCGTCCACCTGGACGAGCAGGTTGCCGACGTAGTCCTCCTCGCCGAAGGCTGCGTTGCCCTCGCTGGCGAGCCAGAAGCCGCCCCGGGGCTTGCCCGGGTCGACGGCGATGCCCTCGAGGTCGTAGCGGGCCTGCTCGCCGTCGAGGCGGATGAGCGAGCTGCGCAGCCGCGCTCGCGCACCCTTCACCTCGATCCGGTAGAGCTCGGAGGGCAGCGCGTTGTCGGGCACGGACCAGAGCACCCGCGCCTTGGACGGGTCGGCGGCCAGCCCCGAGAGGGCCGCCCAGGGCTGCGACGCGCCGGCCGAGGAGATCTGCGGCCGCGCGGGCGTCCCGGCCGGCTTGCCCGCGACCGCCGTGTAGATCGTGATGTTGCCGGTGAGCTCGCTCGCCGCCACCACCAGCTTGCGGGAGGCGATCGGCAGGACCCCTTCGGGCTCGACCCCGGTCGGCAGCAGCTGCACGAATCGCGGCGACCGCGGGCGCGAGATGTCGTAGACGGCCAGGAACGAGCCGCGCTCGCTGCCGACGAAGGCGAGCTCGCGGCCGCCCATCGTCGCGGTGGCCAGCCCCTCCGCCTCGATGCCCTTGGCGTCGGAGCGCTCGTCGGGGTAGTGGCCGAAGCGGGCCGCGATGCGCTCGAGGCCCTTCTCCTCGTACACGAGGCGCCCGGTGACGGGGTCGTGCCCGCTCCAGCCGCGGCTGCCCGTGAAGTCCTGCTCGCCCTCGTCGGCCGTGTAGAGCACCGAGCCGTGGGCGCTCCAGGCCACGGCGTCCGGCGTGCGGACTCCGGCGTTCGGGGCGTCCTCGAGGGCGTCGGCCGGGAAGGTCTCCGTGAACGAGATCGTGGCGTCGGCCGTCAGGTCGGCGGGCCGGTCGCCGGCCCGGCCGACCGAGAAGATCCGCTGGACGGGGTCCCTCCCGGCCAGGGCGGCGGCGACGTCGAGGATCGCGACGCCGTTGTTCTCCTGCAGGGTCACCGCCGCCGTCGTGCCGCGGATGCTCACGAACTCGGGCTGGGGGTCGTCCGGGAAGAGCAGGTCGCCGCCCAGGGGGGCGAGGGGCACGTCGATCACGCTCGGCGCCCCCGGCCCGAGGGAGATCACCTGGATCAGGCCCGCCGGAACGTGACGCATCGGTGAAGACGCCGAGTCGGGAATGCAACAACCACGGCGATCCGGGAAGATGGGCCGCACCCGATCCCGGAGGTGCCCCGATGCGCGGTCTGATGATGGACGGACCCCTGACCCTGGCGGCGATCCTCCGGCGGGCCGAGACCGTCTTCGGCGGGCGGGAGGTCGTGACGCGCGGGTTCGACGGCCCGCCGCGACGGGCCGACTACGCGGCCGTCGCGGCCCGCGCGCGGCGGCTGGCGGCGGGCCTGCAGGACCTGGGGGTCCGCCCGGGCGACCGGGTGGCGACCCTCTGCATGAACCACGCCCGCCACCTCGAGGCCTACTTCGGCGTCCCGGCCATGGGGGCGATCCTCCACACGATGAACCCGCGCCTGCCCGTCGACGACCTGGCGCTGATCGTCGGCGACGCCGGCGACCGGGCGATCATCGCCGACGAGGGCCTGCTGCCGGTCGTCAACGCCCTGCGCGAGCGGGCCGATCCCGGGGCGGTGATCGTGGCCGGCGACGGCGAGCCGCCCGACGGGGCGGTCGCCTACGAGGCCCTCCTCGAGGAGGACGACCCGGGCGAGGACGCGTTCCCCGACGCCGACGAGCGCGACGCGGCCTTCCTCTGCTACACGTCCGGCACGACCGGGGCGCCCAAGGGCGTGCTCTACTCGCACCGCGCCCTGGTGCTCCACTCCCTGGTCTGCGGCCTCCCCGACGTGCTCGACGTGCGCGAGGCCGACACGGTGATGCCGGTGGTGCCCATGTTCCACGTCAACGCGTGGGGGCTCCCCTTCACCTGCGCGATGGCGGGCGCCCGTCAGGTGCTCCCGGGGCCGCGCCTCGACCCCCCGAGCCTGCTGGCGGCGATCGCCGAGGAGCGGGTCACCGTCACCGCGGGGGTCCCGACGGTCTGGCTGGGGCTGCTCGCGGCGCTCGACGCCGACCCCGGCGCCCACGACGTCTCGAGCCTGCGAAGCGTGATCGTCGGCGGCGCGGCCCCGCCCCGGGCGCTGATGGAGGGGCTGGAGCGCCGTCACGGGATCACGATGCTCCACGCCTGGGGCATGACCGAGATGACCCCGGTCGGGACCGTGAGCCGGCTGCCCCCGGACCAGACCGACGCCGCCGAGGACGAGCGCTACGGCATCCGCGAGGCGCAGGGGCGCCCCGTGCCCTTCGTCGAGATCCGCTCCCGCGGCGACGACGGGCTCGTCCCCCGGGACGGCGTCGCCATGGGCGAGCTCGAGGTGCGCGGCCCGGCCGTCGCGGCCCAGTACTTCGGCCACGACGGGCCCGACGACCGCTTCACCGGCGACGGCTGGTTCCGCACCGGCGACATCGTCACGATCGACGACCGCCAGAACGTCCGCATCACCGACCGCGAGAAGGACCTGGTCAAGTCCGGCGGCGAGTGGATCAGCTCCGTCGCCCTGGAGAACGCCCTGATGGGGCACCCCGACGTCGCCGAGGCCGCCGTCATCGCCGTGCCCGACGCGAAGTGGCTGGAGCGCCCGCTCGCCGTCGTCGTGCCCCGCGAGGGCGCCTCCCCCACCCCGGAGGAGCTGATCGACCACCTGCGGGCGTCGTTCCCCGCGTGGTGGCTCCCCGACGCCGTCGAGTTCGTCGACGCCGTGCCGCGCACCGCGACGGGGAAATTCAAGAAGGCCGAGCTACGGGATCGCTTCGGGAGCCGCCAGCCCGGCTGACCGTCGGCGAATCTGGCAGAGGCTCCGAGGGGCCCGGCCCGGGAGGGGGCGTTCGAGGGTTGACGCCCCTCCTCCACGACGTGATCGTCAACCTCACATCTCATCCCGGAGGGTCGCGCGCAGCGACCGTCCCCGGACCCGGGAGGTAGCTGTGAGCGACGAATCGACCGTGACGGTCCCTGCGCGGACCGTCAGCCGCGCCGGCTTCCTGCAGCGCGCGGCAGTCACCGGCGCGGGCCTGGCGGGAGCCGGATCGCTGATCGCGACCGAGGCGCTCGCCGGCGACAAGGCGGTGGGCGACCAGCGCGGCCTGTTCGACCGCGTCAACCGGATCTCCCACCTGGTGGCCAACGTCTCCGACCTGGAGCGGGCGAAGGCCTTCTGGGAGCGCTGGACCCCGATGCGCGCCTACGCCCGGACCACGACGCCCCGGCAGGCCTTCAAGGGCCTGGGCATCGCGAGCGGCCAGTTCGACGGCTACCTGATGCGGGACATGTGGGACCCCGGCGACGTCCGCGGCAACGGGCAGTTCAACCTCCACCTCGTCGAGTGGAAGGACCCCGGGCCGGTCGGCGTCCCCTACACGCGCTCGCGCAACGTCGGCTGGTACCGGCTGGCCTTCAAGACCAAGGACACCCAGGTCAAGTACAACGAGCTGGTGGCCGGCGGGGTGATGCCCTACGCGCCCCCGAACCCCACTCCCCCGCCCCCGCTGCTGCCGGTGACCGGCTACGGCTTCCCCGACCCGGACGGCATCACCATCCAGATCCTGCGCGGCCTGCCGCACCTGCCCGACCGCCTCAGCCACACGGCCTGCCCGGTGCTCGACGTCCAGCGCCAGTCGGTCTTCTACCGCGAGGTGCTGGGCCTCGAGATGATCAGCCGCTCGGCCTCCTGCCCGATCCCGAACCCCTGGGACGCCGAGGGCAGGCCCGGGCCCTACGAGGCGATGTTCCAGCGGGCTCGCGGCGACACGAAGATCACGCTGGACGTCCTGCAGTGGGGTGAGCCCAACCCGAGCTTCGGGCCCCCCTACAAGGCGCCCAACAACCTCGGCTACGCCCAGCTGGTGCTCGAGGTGGACGACATCGTGGAGTCGTACCGGATCCTGCGGCGCCTCGAGAAGCGCGGCAAGCGCCCCGACTTCCGCCTCGCCGGGCCGCCCGAGACCTGGGACCTCGGCCCCGAGGTCGGCACTCGCAGGGTCGTGATCCTCCACGACTGGATGGGCGTTCGTTACCAGCTGGTCGAGTCCCCCGGCTTCCCCGACGCGTCCGCGACCCCGGTGCCGCCCCCGGTCTGCGCCACGGCGTAGACGGGCAGCCCCTCGGGGGCGGCCCCGCGAGTTGGCCAATTGGCCGCCGACCGGTTGGCCAATTGGCCGTCCCCCGCGCGGCCACTTGGCCACCCAGGCCCGAGGCCGGCCGCCGCGCCCCCAAACAGGCGCAGGCGAGCCGGCCTCGACGGGCCCGCAGGGCCCGTTCCGCCCCATCGGCCAATTGGCCAAGCGCGCCGTGGCCAATTGGCCGCACCGCGCCACGGCCAAGCGGCCACGCCCGCCCGCCCCCAACACGCCCAGCCTCAGGCGGAGGCGACCACCGTCCAGGGGAGGACCCGCCGGCCCGTGACGAGGCCGGCGATCACGTAGGGGTCGCCCTCGGCGAAGCGCTCGGCCTCGGCGGGGTCGTCGCCCGGCAGGACGAAGGCCGCCCCGGTCGGGGGCTGGCCGAGGGCGCCGGCCATGGTCATGCGGCCGGCCTCGATCCACTCGGCGATGCGGGCCAGGTGGGCCTCGCGGTGGGGGGCGCGGCGCTCGACGATGTCCTCGACGTAGTCGTAGAGCAGGAGCAGGTGGGGACCGGTCATCCCGGCCCCAGGCGCTCCAACGTGACCGCGTAGTCGGTCGAGCCGCTGCGGGCGAAGACGTTCACGAAGTGGCGGCCGTTCTTCTTGGCCTGGTAGACGATCGTCTTCGTCTTGCGGCCGCCGCCGATGTAGCGGATCAGGTTGCGGCGGTAGGTCGGCCGCTGGGTGCCGACGGTCGTGGTGCCGGGCCGCCAGAGGTAGAGGTCGGCCACGCCGCGGCGGTAGGTGAGCCGCACCCGCACCCGCTCGCCCCGCTGCATGGTCAGGGCGTAGACGTCGTCCGGGTCCTCGTAGCGGTCGATGGTCGCCTCGAGGATCGCGCGCTGGCCGAGCTGGGCGAGGCGCTGCGAGCTGGTCAGCCACTTGACGTCGTCGTTGACCTCGGAGTCGTCGTCGGCCGGCGCCCGCAGCGTGACCGCCGCCCGCGGGTTGACCACGCCGTAGCCCGAGGCCAGGTCCCGGCCGCCCGGCGCCACGTCGTCGGCCGTGTTCTTGATCTGGCGGACGACCTGGTAGGGGCTGAGCAGGTTGCCGTTGCTGGCCATCACCAGGGCCGCGACGCCCGAGACGTAGGCCGCCGACATGGAGGTGCCGTCCTTGAGCGCGTAGCCCGGGCGCACGACCCGCTCGGTGACCCGCCTGGGCACGCTTGAGAGCACGTTCACGCCGGGCGCGATCACGTCCACCGACCGGTTGCGGTTGGAGAAGGCCGCCACGCCGAACGGCCGCGCGCAGTCCTGGCTGACCTGGTCGTCGCACTGCGCGCCCACGCCGAGCACGCGCCGGTAGGCGGCCGGGTAGTTGAGCGTGTTGCGGTAGTCGTTCCCGACGGAGGCGACGATCACGGCGCCCTGGCGGGTGGCCCAGAGGATCGCCTCCTGGAAGGCCCGCGCCTCGCCCTCGCCGCCCGCCGAGATGTTCACGACCTTGGCGCCGTTGCGGACCGCGTGGCGGATGCCCCGGATCATCGTCAGGTCGCTGCTCTCGCCGAAGCGGTTGGCGATCTGGACCGGGATGATCTGGGCCGTGGGGCCGAGCGCGGGCGCGACGCCCACGATGCCGACGCCGTTGGCCGGGGCCGCCGCGATGCCCGCGACGTGGGTCCCGTGCCCGGAGTCGCCGCCGTCGGAGGCGTCGTCGGTGCCGCGCAGGGTGCTCCGTCCGGCGACCAGGGGGGTGTTGAGGCCCGCCCACTCCTCGTGGGTGGGGTCGACGCCGCTGTCGAGGATCGCGATGCGCGGCCGCGCGGCCGGCGTGGTGAGGTCGGTCCCCCACACCGGCCGTCCGGAGAGGAGCGGCCACTGGGAGTCCGGCGTGAAGAGTGGGTCGCTGAAGGCCGGCGGCGGGCCGAGGGGGGGCGGCGGCGCCGGGCGGGGCCGCTCGGCGGCGCGCCGCGCCAGCGACCACTCGGCGCTCGAGACCTCGGGCCGCCCGAGCGCCCGCTCCCGCGCCGACGCCGGGTCGCCGGCCGTCAGGCTCCAGACGCCCGCCTCCGGGAGCACCGGGTCGGCGGCGCCCAGGTCCCCCAGTCGCCCGTCCGCCTCGGCCCGCGTCGGCGTGTCGGCGAAGGTGACGAGCAGCCGCTGCGGCCCGGCGGGGGTGCGGCCGAAGCCGGCCCCGGCCTCGGCCGCCACCGCGCCCCCGGGGCCCGCGGCGTCGAGCGGGTCGTCCTTGCCCGGGCCCGCGGCGGCGGCGGGCAGAGCGGCGGCGGCCAGCGCGGCCGCGGCGACGGCGACGGCGGCCGTCGCTCGCAAGCTCCTAGACATGCCTTGTGGTGATCGGCATGCGGCGGTCGCGACCGAAGGCGCGCGGCGTGATCTTGATGCCCACCGGCCCCTGGCGGCGCTTGTACTCGGCGCGGTCCACCATCCTCACGACTTCGGCCACGATGATCTCCGGGTGGCCCCGCCGCACCAGGTCGTCGGGCTCCAGCCCCTGCTCGACGTAACCCTCGAGGATCGCGTCCAGCAGGTCATAGGGGGGAAGGCTGTCCGTGTCGAGTTGCCCGGGTCGGAGCTCGGCGGTGGGGGCCCGGGCGATCGTCGCCTCGGGCACCAGCTCGCGACCCTCCGAGGCGTTGCGCCAGCGGGCGAGGCGGTAGACCCAGGTCTTGGAGAGGTCGCGCAGCGGCGCGAAGCCCCCGACCATGTCGCCGTAGAGGGTGCTGTAGCCCACCGAGATCTCGCTCTTGTTCCCGGTCGCCAGCACCATCAGGCCGAGCTTGTTCGACAGCGCCATCAGCAGGGTGCCGCGGGCGCGCGCCTGGATGTTCTCCTCGGTGATGTCCGGCTCGCGGCCGGCGAAGGGCTCGGCCAGAACCTCCTCGAAGCCGTCCACGACCGGCGCGATGGGCAGCTCCATCAGGCGGATCGCCAGCGACTCGGCCAGCGCCTGCGCGCCGGCCAGGCTCTCCGGCGAGGAGAGCGATGAGGGCATCGCGACGCCGGTCACCGCCTCCGGGCCGAGCGCGTCGGCCGCCAGGGCGGCCGTCAGGGCCGAGTCGATCCCCCCTGACAGGCCCACGAGCACCCCGGAGAAGCGGTTCTTGCCCACGTAGTCGCGCAGGCCGGTGCGCAGCGCCGCCCAGACCTCCGGCTCGTCGCGCAGCGCCGGGGCGACCTCCCCGCCGCGGCCCAGATGGGACGGCGAAGAGCCGTTGCGGGCCGCGGGCGTCACCGAGAGCGGCATCGCGTGTCCGTCGGCCGTCGTGGGCAGGCGGCGGGCGAGCGGCTCCCGCAGCCGCCGGCGCGCGGACAGGCCGAGGTCGACGTCGGCGACGAGCAGGCGCTCGTCGAACTGGGGCGCGCGCGCCACGAGCTCGCCCGCCGCGTCGAACACCGCCGACCGGCCGTCGAAGACCAGCTCGTCCTGGCCGCCGACCAGGTTGCAGAAGGCCAGCGCGGCCGCGCAGTCGTCGGCCCGCGTGGCGAGCATCTGCTCGCGCCGGTCGCCCTTGCCCCGGTGGTAGGGCGAGGCCGAGATGCAGCACACGAGGTCCACCCGGGCCGCCGCGAGGTCGGAGGCGACCGGGCTCGGGTACCAGATGTCCTCGCAGATGGCGATGCCGATGCGGGCGCCGAGCGCGTCGAGGACCAGGGGCCGCTCGCCCGCGCGGAAGTAGCGCGCCTCGTCGAAGACGCCGTAGTTCGGCAGGAAGCGCTTGCGGTAGACCGCCTGCACGCCCCCCTCGGCCACCACGGCCGCCGAGTTGTGGCAGTCGCCGTCCCACTCGGGGAAGCCGATCACGGCGAGGCCGCGGCCGACCCCGGCCGCGACCTCCTCCAACGCCTCGCGGCACGCCGCGGCGAAGGCCGGCCGCAGCAGCAGGTCCTCGGGCGGGTAGCCCGAGAGCGCAAGCTCCGGGACCAGGGTCACGTCGGCCCCCGCCTGGGCGCCGTCGGCCAGGGCGGCCGCGACGCGGGCGGCGTTGCCGTCGATGTCACCGACGACCGTGTCGATCTGTGCAAGGGCGACGCGCACGGGCCGGCTCCGGACGGATGGCACCTCCGCGCCTCGGCCGTCCGAAAGGCCGCGCGGTAGGCTTGTCTGCGACCAACGATACGCCACCCCGGCCGGCGCGCGGCGCCCCCGGAGCGGCCGACGCGAGAGGACGACGACCATGCGCGAAGGGCTGCCACCGCAGCGCCGCCAGGGGCCCCCGGGAGGCGGGCCGGGCGGCCCGGGTGGGCGAGCCGGCCGCTCGAACCTGAGCCCCCGCGAGGGCGCCGAAGAGGCGGAGCGCCGCCTCGGGATGCCCTGCTTCCACGCGGGCCAGAAGGTCGCCGGGTTGTACGGCTGCGTCGCCTGCCAGTTCCAGATCCGCAACCGCGGGACGCTCCCGACCTGCCCGCAGTGCGGCGAGATCGTCTGGGCCTACCTCGAGGAGGGGCCCCGACCGGTGCCCGAGGGCGAGCAGCCCGGCGCGCCTGCGCCCGCGCCCGAGAAGGCCGGTCCGGTGGTCCAGGAGGGCGTCAAGCTCGACGCGCCGGTCTCGGTGCAGGAGAACGTCAAGCTCGAGCCCTGACGCGCGCGGCCGCCCGTCGGCGAATTGCGCAAGTCGCCGGGCCCGGCCTCACACATCCTGAACAGAGTGCCCCAAAGCGCTTACTCCCAGCCCCTCCCTCCCACATCCGGGCGATGGAGGATTCGCGTCACCAAGGCGGGCTCGTACGTGGGCGCCGCCCCTCGTTCGGAGGTGGAGTGATGCGTCGGGCTCTCGTGGCCGCCGTCGCCCTCATGCTCATCGTCCCCGCCATCGCCTCGGCGACGGCCCAGTCCGCCCACCAGCGGACCGGTGACCGCTCCTCGCCGACGGCGCGGGTGCAGGCGACGGGCAGCGGGCTGATGACGGTCGCCGGGCGGCTCACCGTCAACGGGCTGATCCCGGGTCGCGGGTTCGTCGTCGTGCGGGACCGGAAGGGCGATGCGAAGGCCTTCCTGGCCGGCACGGCGCTGGAGCTGCGCCGCGGCAGGACGACCCGCGTGCGCCGCGCGTCCGGGGTCCTCTACGTGACCGGGTCCAACGTGACGGTCACCATCGTCGGCGACGACCTCTCGTTCTCGATCGCCGGCAACGGACGGGCCCTCTTCGACGGCTCCGGGGTCTACAGCATCGACTCCGGGCCCGAGACGGAGTGGTCCGGCGACTGGATCCGCATCCCTCCCTCCTCCACCCCGGAGAGAAGGAGAACACGGGCATGCGCAAACTGCTCCTCATCGGCGGCGCCGCAGCGCTGATCGCACTGCCGTCCGCGGCGCTCGCGGACGAGCCCGAGCAGATCGACGAGCCTGATCCCACGGCCGAGGCCGTGGCGGGCACGACCACCACCGACAAGGCCCTCCACGCCGAGGGACGGGGCGGCTTCCGGTACGAGGGCTCCGGGGGGACGGTCGTGACGGGACGCGGCGTCGTGGCGGTCAAGGACCTGTCCGCGGCGAAGGACCTCGTCAAGACGCCGACGGGCTTCGGGACGACGAAGACCTCGAAGGACGGCGTCTGGACGAAGTACATCGGCGAGGGCACCCTCACCCTCGACGGCTCCTCCTATCGCGTGCGCGCCGCCGGCCGCTTCACGTCGGACGTCGATCCCAGCGCGACGCACGCAGCCGTGGGTGAGGCCCGGGCAGTCGGGCGCGGCGAGACCATCATCAAGGGCGGCGTTCCGCTCCCGTTCTGGGCGAGCCAGCGCGTCCTGCTGACCACCGGGCCGATGTCGGTCGACCTCGAGGGGCACGGCTGGCGTGACGGCTGGTGGCGCGGCGACCGGGGCCACAAGGGCAAGCACGGGCCCAAGTACGTGGTCGTCAAGCGCGTCGTCATCACCCGCAAGGTCCTGAACGGGCACACGGTCTCCCGCAGCAAGGTCGTGACCGTGAAGCGCCGCTGGGACTGGGAGCGGCGCACGAACGGCGCCACCTGGCGCCTGAACGGCCCCGCTTCGGGGAACGTCGCCCTGACCAAGATCAGCGGCCGCCTCCGCGTCTGGGACAAGTCCGCGGCGAAGGACCTGGCCGTGACCGTGCCCACCGGGACGACCACGACGACGCTCGGCGACGGCTCGGTGGTCTACTCGGGTCTGCGCGACGCGCCGGTGACCCTCGCCGGGACGGGCTTCCGGATGAAGGTCCGCGCCCGCGACGTGGAGGGCACCTTCACGCCGACGGCCGGCACCCTCGCCCGCAGCTACGTCCAGGGCAGGGGCACGATCGACACGGGCACCGTGACCGACTACGCCGTCCGCAAGCACCGCGGCGTGCGGGTGCTGCTGCAGCCGGTCGCACCGAAGTGAGCACGGTCGCCGGGGGGCGGCCGGTGGACCTGTCCGCGCGGCCCCTCTACCATCGGGCGCCGATGCCGCCCCCCGACGACCGGCAGCGCGTCCTGATCGTTGAGGACGAGCCAAACATCGCGTCGTTCGCGCGCATGTACCTCGAGGCGGCGGGGTTCGACGTGTCCCTCGCCGCCCGGGGCGACGACGGCCTCCGCATGGCGGAGGAGGCGCCGCCCAACCTGGTCATCCTCGACCTCATGCTGCCGGGGCTCGACGGCTACGAGGTCACCAAGCGGCTGCGCCAGAAGAGCCAGACGCCGATCATCATGCTGACCGCGCGCGACGACGCGGTCGACAAGGTGGTCGGCCTCGAGCTGGGCGCCGACGACTACATCACCAAGCCCTTCAACCCCCGGGAGCTGGTCGCCCGCGTGCGGGCGGTGCTGCGCCGCGCCGAGACGCGGCCGCCCCAGCCCGGCGCGCCGCAGTCGACCACGATCGAGGTGGACGAGCTGCGCATCGAGGTCGGCGGGCGGGAGGTCTTCGTCGACGGCGAGGCGGTGGCGCTCACGCCGAAGGAGTTCGACCTCCTGGTGACCCTGATCGAGAACCGCGGCCTGGTGCTCACCCGGGAGCAGCTGCTCGAGCGCGTCTGGGGCTTCACCTTCCTCGGCGACAGCCGCACGATCGACGTCCACGTGCGCCAGCTGCGCCGCAAGCTCGGGGACGCCTGCCCCATCCAGACCGTGTGGGGCACCGGCTACAAGGTCCCCGCCAAGCGGTGAGCTCACGGCCCAGGCCGGCGGCGCCGTGGCGCACCCTGCGGGGGCGCCTGGTGCTCGCGGCCGTGGCCGGCCTGGTGACCGCCGCGGTGGTGTTCGCGGCCGTGGGCGCCGGCCTCATCCGCTCCCAGTCCCAGGCCGTCGCCCGCGGGGAGCTCGACCGCCAGGCCCGGGCGCTGGCGGGCATCGTCTCGGCCCAGGCCGAGCGGGCCGCCGAGCGCGGCACCGAGTTCCGCTCCTACCGCCCGGACGCCCTGGAGGCGCTGGTGGGCCCGGAGGCGCGCGTCTACTACACCGGGCTGCAGCTGACCCCCGGCGCCGAGCGGCCGACCGGGGAGTTCCCCTCGGTCGCCGCCGGCGAGCTCGACTACAACGCCCTGGAGCGCGACGGCGTCCAGCGCATCGACTTCCAGCTCCCCGGGAGCGGCGACACCTACGAGGCCTCGGCTGCGCCGGTGTACCTGGGCGACAGCGTCTTCGGCGCCATCCTGCTGGCCCGGCCGCCCGGCCGCCTCGCCTCGGCATGGCCGAACGTCGCCGGCCGCGTCGTCGGCGCCGCCGCCATCGGGCTCGCCGTCGCGCTGGCCCTGATGCTCCTGCTGACGCGCCGCATCACGCGCCCGCTCACCGCCATGCAGGCCGCCACCCACCGCGTCGCCGAGGGCGACATGCGCACCGAGCTCGGCGCGACCGGGACCCAGGAGCTCGATGACCTGGCGTCCGACTTCAACCTGATGGTGCGGCGGCTGGCCGAGCGCGACGGCGAGACGCGCGAGTTCCTGATGCGCATCACCCACGACCTGCGCACCCCGCTGACGGCGATCCGCGGCCACGCCGCCGCCCTGTCGGACGGGGTCGTGCCGCAGGAGGACGTGCCGCGCTCGCTGTCGGCGATCGAGGGCGAGGCCACCCGCCTCGAGACGCTGGTCGCTGACCTCCTGGACCTCGCCCGCCTCGACGCCCACCGCTTCAAGCTCGACCTCGCCCGGGTCGAGCCGTCCGATGTCCTCGACCGGGCCTTCGACGCCATGGAGGCCGAGGCCGCGCGCGCGCCGGGTCGCCTACGAGCGCCGCATCGACCCCATGCCGTCGGTGGTGACCGACGAGACCCGCGTGCAGCAGATCGTCGTCAACCTGCTCGACAACGCCCTGCGCTGGACCCCGCCCGGGGGCACGGTGCGCCTGGAGGGGCGCCCCCTGCCCGGCGGCGGCTTCGCGGCCGCGGTCACCGACACCGGGCCCGGCGTGCCCGACCGCGACCGGGAGCGGATCTTCGACGCCTTCCAGTCGCTCGAGACGCCCGACGGGCACCGCGGCCACGGCCTGGGCCTCGCCATCAGCCGCCAGCTGGCCCGCGCGCTGGGCGGCGACGTGCGGGTGGAGAGCCGGGAGGGGGCGGGCAGCCGCTTCGTGCTCGAGCTGCCCGCCGCGGGCGCCCCGGCGCCGGCCGGGGCCGGCCGAACCTAGGCCCTCTGCTCAGGCGTTCGGGAGCGTCAGGACGCGCACGTTGAGCTTGCCCGGCGTCCCCTGCTCGCCCGGGAACTCGAGTGCACCGTGTACTGCTTGGGCGTGACCGACGTGCTCTTGATGATCACCGAGCCGACATTCCCACCGGAGAGGGTGGCGTAGCCCGTGACGATGTTCCTGCCGCTCGGGGCCTTCACGACGTAGGTCTGGAAGCCGTCGAAGCCCTTGGTCCTGGTGGGCTGCGGGGTGACCGTGCGGTTGATCGTGCTGAGCTTCGCGAGCTTGGCGTCCGTCGGGGGCGCCGCGGGCATCGTCGAGCCCGACTGGCCCTGGGCGACGAGCGCGCCGGTGGCGGCCCCGACCACGGCGGCCGTGGCGAGGGCGGTGGCGACCGAGCGGCCGCGGATCTTCGAAGGGGGTCGCATTCGTGCTCCTGGTGCGGTGACCGAAGGCGCGATCCTCTTACAGGGCCTTGGCATTTGCCAGGAGACGAGGGCGCCCGCGCCCTCCGAGGAGAGGCGCGGGCGCGGTTGCAGAACCTGCGTGGAGCGGGTGACCGCTAGGCGGTCGCCTCCTCCGGGTGGGGCGCGAGCACCACGTCGCCGCGCTCGCCCGTGCGGACCCTGATCGACTCGTCCACGGGCAGGATGAAGATCTTCCCGTCCCCGGGCTCGCCCGTGTGGGCGAGCTCGAGGATCGTGTCGATCGCGCGGTCAACGTCGGCGTCGTCGACGACCATCTCCAGCTTCAGCTTGGGACGCAGGAAGATGGTGGTCTTGGCGCCGCGGTAGCTCTCGGTGAAGCCCTTCTGCCTCCCGGATCCCTTGACCTCCGTGACGCTCATGGAGGGGAGCCCCATGGTCGCCAGGCGGTCGTGGATGGCCTCCAGGGCCTCGTGGCGGATGAACGCCTCGATCTTCTTCACGTCAGCTCCTTACGAGGCGGGGGCGGGGTCGGGGTCGGTCGCGGTGGCGGCTCCCGCGGGGGCGGGGGCCGGCGCCGGCGGCAGGTCCTCCGGCTCGGCGCCGGGGACGTCGATGAAGCGCTCCGGGTAGCCGAACATGCCGTGCTCGGAGATATCCAGGCCGCGCAGCTCGTGCTCCTCGCTGACGCGCAGGCCAACCGTGTACTTGATCGCCAGGAAGACGACCAGGGATGCGGTGAAGGTGAAGCCGATGGTGGCGGCCACGCCGTAGAACTGCACCCAGAGCTGGTGGCCGCTGCCGCTGTAGAACAGGCCGCCCTCGCCGACGGCGAGCGCGGTCGCCCGCTCTTCGGTGGCGAAGAGGCCGCAGCGCCAGGGTGCCCCAGATGCCCGCCATGCCGTGCACCGGGAGGGCGCCGACCGGGTCGTCGACCTTGATCTTGTCGATCGCGACGACGAGCGGCGGGACGATCAGGCCCGCGATCAGGCCGATCACGACGGCCGCCCAGGGTCCACGAACGCGCAGCCGGCCGTGATCCCGACGAGCGCGGCGATGGCGCCGTTGCCCATCTGGGAGACGTCGAGGGTGCGGAACATGATCAGCGAGCTGATCGTGGCGCCGATGATGCCGGCGGCACGCGGCGAGGTTGGTGTTGACCGCGACGTCGGCGAAGTTGACGCCGATCGCGTTCAGGAACGAGCCCGGGTTGAAGCCCATCCAGCCGACCCACAGGATGATCACGCCGAGGATCATCAGCGGGATCGAGTGGCCCGGGATGCGGCACCGCCTTGCCGTCTCGGAACTTCCCGATGCGTGGTCCGAGGA
Source organism: Miltoncostaeaceae bacterium (assembly GCA_963808825.1). Taxonomy (GTDB): domain Bacteria; phylum Actinomycetota; class Thermoleophilia; order Miltoncostaeales; family Miltoncostaeaceae; genus DATAGF01. Next base: position 60,752 of record CAWEGW010000015.1, read on the forward strand.
CAAGCGCTCCTGCCAGCGCGGCCAGCGCGCCCTGCAGGTGGACGATGGACGAGCCGGCGAAGTCCTGGAAGCCGTCCTGCAGCAGCCAGCCGCCGCCCCAGGTCCAGTGGGCCACGATCGGGTAGATCAGGCCCGCGAAGAAGATCGCGAAGATGATGTAGCCGATGAACTTCGTGCGGTCGAGCATCGCGCCGAAGACGATCGCCAGCGAGACCGCGCAGAAGACCACCTGGAAGAAGTAGGTGACCTCGAAGTTCGTCGAGCTGTAGGCGAGCGACGCGAAGTCGGTCGCCGGGTTGCCGTTGTCGAGGAACCAGCCGCTCGACCCGAGGAAGTCGTTGCCGTCGCCGAAGGCCAGCGAGAAGCCGACGGCCCAGAACATCAGGAAGACGATCGACACGTTGATGAGGATCTTCCCCATCACCGCGCCGGCGTTCTTCATTCGCGACAGCCCGACCTCGAGCATCGCGAATCCGGCCTGCATGAAGAGGACGAGCACTGCGGCGAAGAAGACGAAGGTGGTGTTGACCGCGATATCCGTGTCGGTCACCTCATCCTGGGCGGCCGCGAGGGCCGGGACCAGCAGCAGCAAGACCGCCACCAGCACCGGCACGAGCCGGAATGACCTCAATCGCATCTACTCTCCTTGGGGGAAGGAACGACGGGCCCACCGGGCCCCCGAATGGGTTCAGGCTAAGGAGCGGGCCAGCGGACGGGCTTTAGCCACATGTCCGAGCATTCCGCCCTGGACTTCTCCCCGTGGACAAACGCCCGGACCTGACGGGGGCACCGGGTCGCTTCGCGCGCGGGCCGGTCCGTGCAAGCGAGCCGCGGATGCCGGGTGCCGGAGACAGGAGTCCCCGGGTCTCGTCCGGCCTCTCCCCCACCACGGGCGCGCGGATGGTGCGGATCAGCCGCCCCCGCGTGCGCTGGCGCCTGGTCGCCTCAACGTCGGCCGCCGCCTTCGCCGTGGCCGTCGCCGCGTTCACGGTCCCCGACCTGATCGCCGGCGAGTCGGTCGTCGCCGACCGCTCCGTCACCTTCTTCGACGCCCCCGAGGGCGGCGGCTCGGGCGGGATCGGAGGGGGCCCCCGCGACGACCGCGCCGGAGACGACGACCGAGACCGCGCCGGAGACGACCGCGCCCGGGGCGGTCCCGGAGACGACCGCCCCTCCGGCCGACGTCCCGGCCGCGCCGGCCCCGGCGACGACGACCCCGCCGCAGGCTCCGGCAACGACGGCCCCATAGCCGCGCCCGTTGCGGGCGGGGCCGGCGGGCGCGGGCGCGGAGGGCGGCGCGGCGCGGCCGGCGCTCCCGGAGTCGCCCAGCCAGCGCCCCTCCTGGAACCAGCGCCGCAGGGTGCGCGCCGAGGGCGGCCGGGCCGTCCCGCCCCGGGCCCGCTCCCTGAGCTCCTGGGCCACCCGCCAGGGCGGCTCGCCGGCGGCAAACCGTCGCTCGGCCTCCCGGCGCAGTTCGGGCCAGGCGTAGGAGCCGGGCCGGCTGCGCGGTCCGCGAACGTCGAGCAGCCGGGCCCGGTGGGCATCAAGGGCCCGGCTGCGGGCCCTGGTCAGGCATCCCCCCGCCTCCCAGGCCCGCCACAGCGAAGCGACAAAGTCCCGCCCGGCCCGCCTGCGCTGGAAGCCGGCGCTGCGATGGGCGCCGCACAGCCACACCGATACGCCATAGGGCAGGTGCAGCTGCTCGCGCGCTCCCTCGCCGGGGCCCATGCACAACAGGCAGGGCGGGCGCGTCCCCAGGCGCTGTCCCTTGTAGAAGCTCTTCGCCATGGCCCCATCCTGGGGCTGGTCCCTGCCGCCTGTCAGCGCCAGGGAGCGCCAACAACCGCACGAGCGCGTGCCGCTCGGTGTGCCAATTGGCCAGCGCCGAGACGGCCAAGTGGCCACCACGGCGCGGCGCCCCCCAAGGGGACCATCGGCTGGAAGGCCGACGAGCGGCGGAACGGGCCCTTCCGGGCCCGTCGAGGCCGGCTCGCTCGCGCCTGGTTGGGGGCGCGGCGGCCGGCCTCGGGCCTTCCTTGGCCAATTGGCCGTCCGGTGTGTGGCCCATTGGCCAACCCCAGCGACAGCCCGGGTCCACCGCGAGACGTCGGGAGCGCCCCCCGCCTACCGCTCCGCCAGGGCCGCGCCGCGCTCGAGGAGGGTCTCCGCCTCGGCGGCCATGCCCTCGCGGAGGTACCAGCCGGCCGCGTCGAGGGTGACGAGGGCCCGCCAGGCGTCCACGGCGGCGGCGGTCTCGGGGCGGGCGTAGCCGTTGAGGACGGCCTCGAGGACCGGGGGTGGGAGGGCGTTGAGCTCGGCGAGGTAGGCGAGGTCCTCGGCCGGGTCGCCCATGCGCCAGAACTCCCAGTCGACCAGCGCCGGGCGGTCGTCGGGGCTCCAGACGACGTTCGCCTCGACCAGGTCGCCGTGCAGGAGGCGGAAGGGCTCGGGCTCGGGCTCCGGCTCGGCCTCGGCGGGCGCCGGCGGCGGGGCGCCCAGGGCGCGGCGGGCGAGGCCGGCGTGCTCGGTGCCCGCGAGGGCGGCCACCGCGTCGTCGGCGCGGCGGGCGCGGTAGTTGCTGAGGGAGCCGGCCGGCGCGGGCCACCACGGCAGCCCGCCCTCGGCGGCCCGGCGGGTCTCGTGGACCTCCCGGAGCACGGCGCCGAGCCGGCGGGCGCCGGCGGGGTCGAGGCCGGCGAGCGGCCGCGGGGCGCCGGGGCAGCGCGTGGCGACGACGACGCCCGGCCCCTCGGTCACGAGCCGCGGCGCCCAGGGGCGGCCCGCCACCAGCCGCAGCGCCGCGGCCTCGCGGGCCAGGGCGTCGGCCGGGCCGCGCTTCTCGACCATGGGCTCCGCCCCGGGCAGGTCGCGCAGGGTGAAGCGGGTCGACATCGGGGGAAGGTTACGACGGCCATGGCGCGCGGCGTCCCCGATGTGCCACCGTGTCGCGTCGGTGGTCCGCCGCACCAAGATCCTCGCAACGCTCGGCCCCGCCACGGACGCCCCCGGCCGCCTCGACGAGCTGGTCGCCGCGGGGATGGACGGCGGGCGCATCAACTGCGCCCACGACGGGCCCGAGCAGTGGGCGCTGCGGGCCGCCGGGCTGAGGGCGGCGGCCGCGCGGGCGGGCCGGCCGCTCGCCCTGGTCATGGACCTCGCGGGGCCGAAGATGCGCCTGGGCACGACCGCCGAGCGGGATGTGGCGCGCGGCGAGCGCCTGGTCTTCGCCGCGGGCGCGGGAGGCGACGACGGCGTCATCCCGACCGCCTGGCCCGGGCTCGCCGAGGCCGTCACCATCGGCCGGTCGGAGATCGTCATCGGCGACGGGACGCCCCGCCTGCGCGTCGTCGACGCCCGTCCGACCGGCGGGACCGTGACGGCGATCGTCGAGCGCCCCGGCCGCATCGGCCCGCGCAAGGGGATCTACGTGACCTACGTGCAGTCCCCGGCGTCGACGCTCGGCGAGCAGGACCTCATCGACCTCGAGGTGGCGTGCGAGCTCGACGCCGACGTCGTGGCGCTCTCGTTCGTCCGCTCGGGCGTGGACGTGCGGCGCCTGCGCGGGGCGCTCGGCGCGCTCGGCAGCGAGGCCCGCGTGATCGCCAAGATCGAGAAGGTGGAGGCGTTCGAGGCGCTGGAGGAGATCATCGACGTCTCGGACGGCCTGATGGTGGCGCGCGGGGACCTCGGCGTGGAGGCGGGCGTCGCGCGCGTGCCGCTGATGCAGAAGGAGGTCATCCGCCGGGCGAGCACCGAGGGCAAGCTCACCATCACGGCCACCCAGATGCTGGAGTCGATGATCTCCCAGCCCGAGCCGACCCGCGCCGAGGCGACCGATGTGGCCAACGCCATCCTCGACGGCACCTCGGCGGTGATGCTCTCGGGGGAGACGAGCGTCGGGCGCTACCCGGCCGAGGCGGTGGCCGCGATGGCCGAGATCGCGGCCGAGGCCGAGCGCGGCGTGCCCCTGTCCCTCGGCCTGCTGACGCCGGTCTCGCGCCGGGCCGAGGCCGTGATGCAGGCGGCGGTCCACCTCGCCCAGCAGGTCGGTGCGACCGCCCTCGTGGTGACGACGGTCAGCGGCGGCGCGGCGCGGGCGGCCTCCAAGTACCGGCCCCGCCTGCCGGTGATCGCCCTCTCGGAGGACCAGCGGGTGCGCCGCCAGCTCGCCCTCGAGTGGGGGGTGGTGCCGGGCAAGCTGCCGCCGCGCCCCGCCTCGGCGGAGGAGCTGGCCGCGCTCATGCTCGCGCGGGCGCGCGAGGTCGGCGGCATGGAGAGCCACGACCTGGTGGTCATCGCGCATGGGCCGCCGGGCGCCGGCGGCGGCCAGACCAACACGATCGCCGTGCGCGCGATCCCCTGAGCCGGCGCGGACGACGCGCCGCGGCGGCGGCCGCGCTGCTCCTCGCGCTCCCCCTGGCCGGCTGCGGCGCCGCGAACGGCCGGCGCGAGGGCACGGAGCCCGAGCCGCCCGACCGGCTGGCGCTGACCCTCACGTCCGAGACCGGGCCGTCCTTCCGGGTCTCGCTCGACTGCGGCGTCGCAGACCGCCCCGCCTGCGCGGAGATCCTGGACGCCCTGCGCGAGGCACGGGACGCCGAGCGGTGCGAGCCGATCGCCGACAGCGGCGCCCGCATCGTCGTGCGCGGCACCATCGGCGGCGAGCAGGTGGGCGCCGCCATCGACCGGCGCACCGACTGCGAGGCGCGCCTCTACGACCGCGTCAGAGCGGCGCTCTCGCCCTGAGGAGCTCCTCGACGGCCACGGCGGCGGCGGTCAGGTCGCCGGCCACCGCGTCCGCGTCGGCGAGCTCTTCGGCCGGGTGAGGGCCGGTGGCCACGGCCACGCAGCGGGCGCCGCCGGCCCGCGCGCAGGCGATGTCGCGGGGCGTGTCGCCGACCACCACGACGCCCGCGGGGGGCTCGCCGGCCGCCGCCGCGCGGGCCAGCGCGATCGGCACGAGGGCGTCGCGTCGCTCGTGGTCCGACCCGAAGGCGCCCTCGCCAGCGGGGAACCAGGGGGCGAGGCCGGCGTGCGCCATCTTGGCCCTGGCGATCGGCTCGAGGTTGCCGGTGAGCAGGGCGAGCACGCCGCCGGCGCGCCGCATGCGCCCGAGCGCGGCCGGCGCGTCAGGGGCGACGGCCGAGCCGGGGTGGCGCGCCTCCTCCTCCGGGTAGCGCGCCGCCGCCCGGTCCATCCAGGCCGGCATCGCCGCCGTGATCGCGTCGTCGGCCACCCCGTGGCGGCGCAGCACCAGCCGGGCGATCTCCTGGTCGGTGCGGCCGCCGGGCCGGATCGCCGCCACGTCGGCGGCCTCCGCGGGGACGCCGTGCACCTCGTGCATCGCCGCCACCAGGGCCGCAGTGTGCGCGCGGGGCGAGCCGTGCAGGAGCGTCCCGTCGATGTCGAGCAGCACCAGCACGGCCGCGCACGCTAGCGCCTCCGCTAGCGTGGGAGCCCGATGACGGGCGACGCGGCGGCCGAGAGCGAGCCCCGGCTCCGGCCTCCGGCGGAGTCTCTCGACCCACGGGTGAAGCGCCTGTGGGCCCTCCACGGCCTGATCGCGACGGGCGTCGTCGCAGTGCTCGGGATCGTCGCGATCGTGATCTGGTCGCTGGCCGGCGACCCGCCGGTGGCCGCCCTGGCGGGCGGCCTCGCGGGCCTGGTGGCGCTCGGCGTCGCCGCCTCCCTCGCCGGCGCGGGGATCGCCTACCGCTTCCTGCGCTTCGAGGTCACTCCGCTCGGCCTCTACGTGCAGCGGGGCTGGATCACGCGCTCGTGGACGATCGTGCCGCACACCAGGATCCAGGCGGTCGAGACCACCTCCGGCCCACTCGAGCGGGCGCTCGGGCTCGCGACGGTCGAGGTCCGCACGGCCTCGGCGGCGGCGGCCCGCATCCCGGGGCTCGACGAGGGCCGCATCGCGCAGCTGCGCGAGGACCTGGCCGCCATGGCCGGCGAGGGGGAGGCGACCTGAGCGGCGCCGTCGTCGCCGGCAGGCTCCACCCGCTGGCCATCGCCGTCTACGGCTGGCGGGCCGTCCGCGTGGTCGGCGTGATCGGGCTCATCAGCCTCATCACCGGCCGCTCGCCGCTGGTCGTCGGCCTCGTGATGCTGGGCGCCGTCGCGCTGGCGGCGCCGTTCGCCGTGCTCGCCTGGCGCCGGTTCACCTACCGCGTGGCCGACGGCCGCCTGGAGGTGCGCTCCGGGGTGCTCACGCGCGCCCTGCGCACCATCCCCCTCGACCGGGTGCGCGGCGTCAACATCTCCGCCCCCCTCCTGCACCGGCTCACCGGCCTGGTGCAGGTGCGGGTGGACGACGCCGCCGGCGGGGCCTCGGCCTCCGGGCTGCGGCTGGCCGCCGTCCGGAGGAGCGACGCCGAGGCGCTCCGCGAGGCGGTGCTGTCGCGGCGCGGCGCGGGCGAGGCGGCCGCCGCCGCCGAGCCGGAGGGCCGCACCCTCGCGGAGGTCCCGCTTCGCACGCTGGCGCTCGCCGGCGCCACCAGCGGCCGCTACCTCGCCGTGCCCGTGGCGGCCCTGGCGGCCGCGCTGAACGCCATCCGCGACGCGAACATCGGCTGGGTCGACGACCTGGCCGGCGAAGGCGTCGACCTGGTCCCGACGAACCCGGCGGGCATCGCGCTCCTGATCGCCGCCGCGATCGTCCTGGCGGCCGGCGTCGCGGCGCTCGGCAGCATGATCGTCGACGGCGGCTTCCGCCTGATCGAGCGGCCGGGCCGGCTGGTGGCCGAGCGCGGCCTGATCGGGCAGCGGAGCGTCACCATCGACCGCTCGCGCGTGCGGGCGCTCGAGGTGCGCGACTCCCCGCCCTGGCGCGTCGTTGACTTGACGGCCCTCAGGGCGGTGGTGGGCGGCGTCCCCTCCGGCCAGGGCGACGCGCGCGGCCGCACGGCGCTGCTGCCCGCGGGTCCCGCCGAGGAGGCCTGGCGGCTGGCGCGCGAGATCGACCCGGCGGTCCACGCGGGCCTCGACCCCCACCCGCGCGCGGCGCTGTCGCGTCGGGTCGTGCGGGCGTCGGCCGTCCCGGCGGCCGGCGCCGTCGTCGCAGCCGTCCTGGCGCCCTGGCCCGTCGCCGTCGCGCTGGCGGCCGTCGCCCTCGTGATGGTCCCCGTCGGCCTCGACCGCTACCGCTCGCTGGGCAACCGCCTCGAGGGCGACCGCCTGGGCCTGCGCGAGGGCAGCCTGTCGCGGCGCCACTCGCTGGTGGACCCCGACGGCATCGTCGCCTACCGCGTCTCCCAGAGCCCCTTCCAGCGGCGCGCAGGGCTCTGCACGCTCACGGCGTTCCTCGGCCAGGGGGCGGGCTCGCGGCGGGCGCTCGACGTCGCCCAGGCCCGCGCGGCCGGCCTGCTCGAGCGCCTCGAGCCCGATCTCGTGCGCCCGCTGCTGGCCGACGGCTCCCGCCCGGGGGACCAATAACCGGGCGCTCACCCTGTACAGCGGGCCAAGGAACGCGCCACCCCGGCCGTCGAGACTCATTCACGCGAGCGGAGTGGAGTGCACTGCCTACCAGGTCAGCTCCGTTCGTCGCGGCGAGCGGCGGGGGTCGGGGAGTCACCCCCTTCTTTCCGATCCGCGCCCTCCCGCCGATCATCGAGACGGTCCCGCGCGGCGGCCACCAGGCCGGCGATCACCGTGCTGTCCGGATCCGCCTCGGGGTGCCACTGGACCCCCAGCGCCCAGCCGGGCCCGTCGGCCTCGATCGCCTCGGGCACGTCGTCGTCCTCGGCCCGGCCGGTGACGCGCAGGCCCTCCCCCAGCCGCCCGACGGCCTGGTGATGGTGCGAGAAGACCACGTGGGGGCTCTCGCCGGCTCCGGCCATGGCGCGCGAGCCCTCCTGCAGCTCGACGCGATGCTCGTTGCCCGGGAAGCTCCCCAGGACGCGGCGGTGGCGCTCGTCTCCCAGCTCGTCGGGCAGGTGCTGGCGCAGGCTGCCGCCCGCGGCGACGTTGATGAGCTGCATGCCCCTGCACACGCCCAGCAGCGGCAGGCCGCGAGCCAGCGTCGCGCGCGCCAGGGCGATCTCCACGCCGTCGCGCAGCCTGGCCTCGGGCTCCGCGAGGGGGTGGGCCTCGGCGCCGTAGCGGCCCGAGCCCACGTCCGGCCCGCCGATCAGCAGGAGCCCGTCGAGGCGATCGAGCAACGCGTCCGGGTCCTCCAGCAGCGCGGGGTCCGGCGGGACCAGCACCGCGAGCCCGCCGGCGCGCTGGACGGCCTCGACGTAGTTCATCGGCACCAGGGCCGCGGGCAGGTCCCAGATCGACCAGCGCGCCTGGTCCATGACCGCGCAGATGCCGATGACGGGCGCCTCGCCGGAGGTGGACATGGCCCAGAGGGTACGCGACGGCTAGAGTGATCAGCCCATGATGGCCGTCGCCTACACCCTCGTCGGCGTGTTGCTCGTGGGCGGCCTGGTGCTCGGCGCCGGGATCATCGCCGGACTCTGGTTCGCCGTCTCGTCGTCACGCCCCGAGCTGCTCGAGAAGAAGCGCCGCGGCGAGCGCTGATCGCGTCCGGCAGGGCGGTTAGCGTGGGGCGTCGTGCTGCGCGAGGACCCGAGCGCCCGCTTCGAGCCCGGCCTGCTGCGCTGCCGCTTCGTGAGCGGCCGGCGTGACTTCCGGCCGCTGTCGCGCATGACCTACCGGGCGATCCTGCGCGACCAGCGCGAGGCCCCCGTGGCGGTGGCGGCGGACGAGCGACGCACCTGGTGGATGTTCCGCGACCGCGTCTTCTGGGAGGACGACGGCCTGCGGGCCGATGAGGTCATGGCCCTGGCCCTCGAGCGGGAGCGGCGGCGGCGCAGGCGAATCGACCGGGCGCTGGACGCGATGAGCGGGGAGCGGGACGCCGCGCCGCGCCGCGAGCCCATCCCGGAGGAGGTGCGGCGCCAGGTCTTCCGCCGCGACGGCGGGCGCTGCGTCGCCTGCGGCGGCGAGGAGCTGCTGCAGTTCGACCACGTCATCCCGGTGGCGCTCGGCGGTGCCTCGACGCCCGAGAACCTCCAGCTCCTCTGCGCGCCCTGCAACCGCGGCAAGGGCGCCGGCCTGTGAGCGGGCGCGCCGAGGCCGGGCTGGACCCGGCGCTGGCGCTGGCGTGGATGCGCGAGCACGGCGAGGCGCTGCGCGGCTTCCTCGCCGAGGACGATGACGGCGACGACTCGCCGGCGGGCGACGGGGCCATCCGCGCGCACCTCCGCTTCGCCGCGGCCGCGATCGAGGCCACCGCGGCGCCGGACCTCGCCGCCGGGCTGGAGGGCCTCGCCGACGGCCTGCCCGCGTGGTTCGAGGAGCACCGCGACCTCTACGAGCACCACCTCGACGCCGGTGAGGGGGCGATCGCCCTGGAGGAGCACCTCCAGTTCGGGGCGCGGCCGGGGACCGACCCCTCGCTCGACGCCGCGCTGCACCGGCGGCTGCGCATCTGGGGCTGGCTGCGGCTGGCCGCGCTCGCGGTCGAGGCGCGCCTCGGCCCGCCCGCCGACGGCCTGGCCGCCGAGGCGCTGGCCTGGATCGGCGACCGCCAGCGCGACCTCTCGCGCCTGATCCTCGCGCTCGACCGCGAGGCCAGGGCGCGCGCGGCCCGGGCCGCGGGCCCCGGGGGCGCCACCGACCTGGCGCTGCTGGACGAGATCGGCCAGGCGGCGACCGTGCAGGCCAACGTCAGGATGCTGGTGGAGGCGCTGGCCGCGACCGTTCCCGCCGGGCCGCCAGCTCCGCGTTGAGCATCGCGCCCCCCACGATCAGGCGGGCGATGATGTACAGCCACAGCAGGAGGACCAGCGCGACGCCGATCGCGCCGTAGACCGAGGTTGCCCGCTCGGCGCGGTCGGACAGGTAGTAGACCGTGAACAGGTGCAGGCCCTGGGCGCCCACGGCCACCAGGGCCGCCCCGGGCATGAGCATCCTCCGAGGCACGTCGCGGTGCGGAAGCACCTCTGAGGCCCGGAGCCAGATCACGAAGTACAGGACGCCGATGCCCACGATCGTCAGCAGGCCCCCGGCGACCCCCGAGCGCTCGCGCATCCAGCTGGAGAACGTCGAGGCGGCGAGGAACGCGACCACCACGACGAAGAACCACAGCGTCGCGGCCGCCGGCCGGGTCATCCTCTCCGGCCGGATCCCCCAGGCCGCGGCGTGGCTCACGCGCAGCGCCCGCACGGCGCCAAGGCCGGCGTAGGCCGTCCCGAAGAGCCCCAGGAGCAAGGCGATCCACCAGCCCTGCTGCCGAGCCGCGTCGCCCACGAGCTCGGCCAGCACGCCCTGGAGGCCGAGGTTCTTCGAGAGGTCGTCCGGCGCGCCGTCGTCAGCGGCCGTGACGGCGCCGAGAAAGCCGACGAGGAGCAGGGTGAACGGCAACAGCCAGATGAAGAACCGATAGGCGAGCGCACCCGACAGGAGGCCGCCGAGGTGGCGCCGGTCGCGCTCGTAGACCTCGAAGCCCAGCGCGACCGTCCGCGAGCGCCCCCGCGCGTCCTCGGCGTACTCGCGGGCGCGCTCGGACTCGAGCCGCGCCCGCTCCACGACCTCGCTCAGCCGCCCCTTGCGCTCCGGGCTCACCCCCTCATCGTCGCGCACCCGGGCCGACGCCGATACACCCCACCGGCACCGCGTCGCCCGCGAAGCGCTCCGCCACCCAGTCGAGCATCGACGTCCCGGCCCTCGCCGGCAGGGTCCGGTGGGTGGCCCCCGGGTAGGTGCGGTACTCGACCCGCTCACCCCTGACGCAGCGTCCGCGGACGTGCTCCCGGGTCACGTCCGGCAGGACGATGGTGTCCGCCTCTCCCTGGGTGACGAGCAGCGGCACGCCGATGCCGCCGGCCGGCGTGTTCTCCACGAGGCGCGCGGCCCAGCGCGGGTCGGCCGTGACGTCGAGGGCGAGCAGCGGATCGGGCACCAGCGTCGTGCCCAGCGCGGTGACGAAGCGCGAGGGTCCCACGAGGCAGCGACGGGCGACGAACCGCGCCGCGCGCTCGGCGCGATCGGTGATCGCCTCGTTGAACGACAGCTCCGGGTAGACCCCGCTCCAGGCGTAGACCGCCTCGGACGTCAGCACCTTGCCGGCCGGTCCCGAGGCGCGCCCCAGCAGGGTCCGGAGGTCGGTCGCCGGCTCGGCGGCGGCCACCCCCACGACGCCCAGCTCCGGCGCATAGCCGGGCGCGATCTGGGCGGCGAACAGCGCGGCGTGGCCGCCCTGGGACACGCCCACCACCGCGACCTCCGAGGAGAGCTCCGGCCCGCCGGGGATCTGCCCCGCGGCCCTCACGGAATCGAGGACGGCTCGGCCCTCGCTCGCGCCGACGAGGTACGGATGCTGCCCCGGGGTGCCGAGGCCCGGGTAGTCCGTCGCGACCAGGACCCACCCGCGCGCGGGCGCCTCCTTCAGCGCCGCCATCTCGAAGAGGGGGTCGCCGGTCAGCGAGGGCGCGCAGCCGCGGACCACGCCCGTGGTGCCGTGGGCGTACGCCAGGACGGGCCGGGGACCGCCCGCGCGGTCGAGCGGCTCGACGGGCGCCATCACGACGGCGCTCACTGCGACCGGCTCGCCGTCGAGCCCCGTCGAGGTGGAGAGGATGCGCCAGCCCTCGGCGCCCTCGGGTACGCCCGCGTCGTAGGGCTCCGCCCGAAGCAACGTCCCGGGCTCGGTCGGCAGGTCGCCCGGCGGCTCGTAGAAGGCGCCCGGCTCGGGCGAGCGGCTCGCCCACAGGCCGATCCCGACGGCGACCGCCACCAGCGCGGCGACCACGACGCCGGCGACGACCAGGGCGACCCTCACTCGGGCGGCTCGCGGTCGGCGATCATCGCGCCGACCGCGGCGGCGCCCGTGGGCTCGGCCGGCGGGTGGACCCGCCACGAGCGCCGGAAGCGCCAGATCAGCAGCGCCGCCGCGCCGAGGAGGATGGGGCCCGCGTAGGTGACGCCGCGGAAGAGGAACACCCCGGCGACGATCTCCGACTGGTAGTCACCGCCGGTGGCGGCCAGCAGCGCCGAGGTGTAGAGGGCCTCGGTCACGCCCACGCCGCCTGGGGTGAAATTCACGATCGTCAGCAGGCGCACCAGCGTGTAGACGACGGCGATCGCGCCGAATCCGAGGGCGTCGCGCGGCAGGCCGGTGGCCCGCAGCGACAGCCCGAAGATCACGCCGGTGATCACGTAGGTCCCCACGACGGCGAGCGTCACCTTGGTGCCGAGCGTCTTCCAGCTCGTGCGCAGGTCGTCGCGGAAGTGGAGGGTCGCCTCCTCGAAGTCGCGGTCGGTCGGGCGGCGGCGCGCGACGCTCGCGGTCCAGCGCGCCGCCCGCCCGGCCAGCACGCCCGCGCGGCGGGCGAAGCTCTCGCTGCGCACGATCCTGACCACGAGCCAGACCGCGACGATGCAGATCACGAGGCCGACTGCGGCCAGCGCGAAGACCGCCCACGACACGTCGTTGTCGATTGCCACGAGCACGACCGCCAGCGCCGGCATCGCCAGCACCGTGAAGTTGGTGAGGCTGCTGGTGAAGAGCCAGCTGCGGGCGAAGTCCTCGGTGTAGAAGCCCCAGGAGCGGAGCACCGCCAGTCGCGTGGCGGTGCCGGACGGGCCCGGGATGACGTTCGACGCCGCCGAGGCGCTCTCGACCGCGACCAGCGCCCGCGGCAGGCCCAGCCCCGGGACGGTTGTCGCGAGCTGGGCCCCGATCAGCACCTGGGAGACGAGCATCAGGGCGACGAGCAGGATCGCGTCGGTCAGGGAGACGTTCCGGAGGGCATCGACCACCTCCGACAGCTCGCCGACGTTGCTCAGCAGCAGCCAGACCACGAGCCCCACCAGGGCCAGGGTCAGCAGGCCGCGGGCGATCAGGTCGCGCGGCCTGGTGCGGCGCTCGCCGACCTGGTCGGTCGTCTCGGCCGAAGCCCCCTCGTCCCTCACGCCGGGCGCACGACGCAGCGGAAGCCGATGTGCGTCGTGGAGGTCTCGACCGTCTCCGACTGGCGCGCCGCGGGCCGGTAGCGCAGGCAGTAGCTCGGCGCGCAGAGGTGGGAGCCGCCCTTGATCACCCGCCGGGGGTGGGTCTCCCCCGGCGCGATGCTCCCCGCGGCGTCATCGACGCGGGGGTTGGCGGGCGCGCAGCAGGGGCGCTGCGGCGGCCCGGGCATCGCGAAGTAGTCGCTCGTCCACTCCCAGACGTTGCCGGTCACGTCGCTCAGGCCGTAGCCGTTGGCCGGGAAGCTGCCGACCGGGGAGGTGCCGGCGAAGCCGTCCTCCAGGAGGTTCTCCCAGGGAAAGCGGCCCTGCCAGGTGTTGGCCATCATCCGCCCCTCCGGCGCGAACTCGTCGCCCCAGGCGAAGTCCGCCCCCTCCAGGCCGCCGCGGGCCGCCCGCTCCCACTCGGCCTCGGTGGGCAGGTCCTTGCCGGCCCACGCCGCGTAGGCCGCCGCGTCCCGGTAGGCGACCTGGGTGACGGGGTGGTCCTGGCGGCCCTCGACCGAGCTGCCGGGACCCTCGGGCGCCCGCCAGGTCGCGCCGGGCACCCACTCCCACCAGTTGCGCACGTCGCGCAGGTCCACCGGGCCCTCGCTGGCCCGGAACACCAGCGACCCGGGCACCAGCAGCTCCGGGTCGGCGCCCGGGTAGTCGGCCGGGTCGGGCGCGACCTCGGCCTCGGTCACGTGGCCGGTCGCCTCCACGAAGCGGGCGAAGGCGGCCACCGTGACCGGGCCCTCGTCGACCCACAGGCCGTTGACGCTGACGCGCCGCGGGGGGCCCTCCTCGGGGTAGAAGCGGTCCGAGCCCATGAGGAACTCGCCGTTCGGCACCCAGGCCATCCCTGGATGCGGAGGGGACATCGGCACGCCCTAGGCCGCCTCGGAGAACGCCTCGCGCAGCCGCGCCTCGTCCTCGCTGGAGAGGTTGGTGTGGATCAGCTCCGCGTCGGTTCCCCTGAGCGCGGCCCGCACCTTGTCGACCACGGCGTCCGAGGTCATCACGAACAGCGCGGAGGTGCCCGGCGTCACCCGCTCGCGCACCTCCTTGATGAAGCGGTCGTCGATGCCGACGTCCGTGAGCGCGCCGGTGAGCGCCCCGGCCGCCGCGCCGATCGCCGCCCCGAGCAGCGGGATGAGGAAGATGAGGCCGAACAGCAGGCCCCAGAAGGCGCCGCCCAGGGCCCGGGCGCCCACGAGGCTGCGCAGCTGCCGCGTCCTGGGCTTCTTGCGGTCCTCGTGCCAGCTCACGATCGCCGCGTCGTGGACCGTGACGAGCTTCTCGCGCTTCAGCCGCTCGAGGGTCGACAGGCTCCGCTCGGCGCCATCGGCGGTGGGGAACCTCCAGACCGTGAAGGTCGCCATGCGCCCCCTCTCGAAGCTCGCTGTCCCGCGCCGTCCGGCGACGGCGCGCCGATACTAGCCCGCTCTGGAGCAGCGGCCTCCGCCTGTAGATTCGCCGCCGTGGGCGACGTCATCGGCCAGATGCACCCGATCCGGGGCGCCGAGCCGCGGAGTAGCCTCATGCAGTCTCGTCAACCGGACCGACAAGGGGTGACACCTCAATGAGCACCGTGTTGGGCAACCTGGCCCTGGACATCAGCTTCGGCGAGTTCCTGTGGTCGCTGGTGATCATCTTCTTCATGATCGTGTTCTTCGTGATCCTCTTCCAGGTCGTCTTCGACCTGTTCCGGGATCATGAGTTGAGCGGCTGGGCCAAGGCCGGCTGGCTGATCTTCATCATCGTGCTGCCGTTCCTCGGCCTGTTCGTCTATCTGATCGTCCGCGGCAAGAGCATGTCGGAGCGGGCGGTCAAGGAGCAGGTCGAGGCCAAGCAGGAGTTCGACCAGTACGTGCGCGAGACGGCGGGCGGCGGGGCGGCGGCGGAGATCGCCAACGCCAAGAAGCTCCTCGACGAGGGGACGATCTCGCAGGAGGAGTTCGACGCCATCAAGCGCAAGGCGCTGGGCTGAGGCCGGCGGGCCGGGGGACGGCGACGTCCCCCGGCCCCGCCCGGCGGTCAGTCGGCGATCGCGCCCGGGCGGGTGATCGCCCAGATCACGAAGACGTTCAGGGCGATGATGAGGATCGCCCAGAACGGGTAGTAGGGGATGAAGAAGAAGTTGACGATCGCGCTCAGGACGGCGAGGGCGATCGCAAGGGCCGCGGCCCAGAGCTTCCGGTAGAGGAGGCCGACGCCGCCGGCGGCGACGGCGATCCCCACGATGAGGTGGATCCAGCCCCATCCGGTGATGTCGACGTCATAGGTGTAGTTGGGGGCGACGACGAAGAACTCGTCGTTGACGATCGCGACCAGCCCCATGAGGAACTGGTAGATCCCGATCAGGATCATGATCGAGGCTGCGAAGACGATCCCCCCGATCGCCCAGCCTGACTCAGGCCCTGGCGGCTCCTCGTAATCGGTCGTGGCCATGCGGGACTCCTTCCACGAAGACGCGGTCCGGTGCTGCTTGGCGTCCTTCGATCGCGGCGGCCGTACCCCTGCTCTGAGAGGATCCGGGCCTGCCCGGAATCGACGAGGGGGAGCCATGGAGGTCGGAGAAGCCATCCGGAAGCGCCGCGCGGTGCGGACCTACACCGACCGGCCGGTCGACGACGAGGTCCTCGACGGCCTCCTGCGCCTGGCGCTCAGGGCGCCGACCGGCGGCGGGCAGCAGGCCTGGGGGATGATCGTGGTGCGCGAGCCCGAGCGGCGGCGCGCCATCGCCGACCTCGTCATCGCCGGAGGGGCCCGCTACTTCGGGATCATGCGCCCTCAGCGCGACGCCAGCGACGAGGAGCACGCCGAGTGGGCGCGCGGCTACGCCGAGCAGGTGATGAGCACCTACCGCGTCGCCCCGGTCTGGATCCTGGGCCTCCTGGTCCCGCGCGGCTACCCGCCGGAGATGGAGGAGGGCGGCCACCTCGACGACCTGATCTCGCTGGCGTTCGCCTTCGAGAACCTCATGCTGGCGGCCCGCGCCGAGGGCCTCGGCACCGTCCCCACGACGGCGTTCCAGCGCTGGGAGAAGGACCGCCTGCGCGAGATCGTCGGCCTGCCCGCCGAGATCGACCCGGCCATCGTGAGCCCGCTGGGCTACCCGGAGGCCTGGCCGGAGGGCCTCGCCCCGGCGCTCAAGCGCAACTTCAAGACTTGGCGCGAGTGCGTGAGCGACGAGACCTGGGGGAACACCCGCGAGTAGTCGCGTCCCGCCGGGCCGCGTCCCGGCGAGTGAGGGCAGGATGCTTCGCGCCCCCGGCGAACCCGCGATAGCGTTGCCCCGACCTCCCCCGACGCGACTCGGCCGAGGACGATCGACTGACTGACAGCAGCGGAGCTCTCCCGAAGGCGGATCCGGGCGGCGCCGGCGTCGGCGCCTCTCGGGCCTCAGGGGCTCCCCGCCTGCCGTACATGCCGGGGGTCGACGGCCTTCGTGCCGTCGCCGTCGCCGCCGTCGTCACCTACCACATCGGGGCGAGCTGGCTGCCCGGCGGCTTCCTGGGCGTCGACGTCTTCCTGGTGATCAGCGGCTACCTGATCACCTCGCTGCTCCTCGCCGAGCGGCGGGCGACGGGCACGATCGACCTGGTGCGCTTCTGGATCCGGCGCGCGCGCCGGCTGCTGCCCGCGCTGTTCGTGATGATCGCCGTGGTCCTGGCCTACATGGTGATCTTCCACCACGGGGAGGTCGCCCGCCTGCGCGGGGCCACGCTGGCGTCGGTGGGCTACGTCGCCAACTGGTACTTCGTCTTCGCCGACCAGCCCTACTTCGACCAGTTCGGCCGGCCGTCGGTGTTCCTGCACCTCTGGTCGCTGGCGGTGGAGGAGCAGTTCTACCTGCTCTGGCCGCCGATCATGGCGATGGGGATCGCGTGGTTCGGCCGCCGGCGCCTGCTGGTGGGCGTCCTGGCGGGCATCGCCGGCTCGACGATCCTGGCCTGGGTACTGTGGGAGCCCTTCGCCGACCCGTCGCGGATCTACTACGGCACCGACACGCGGGCCGTCTGCCTGCTCGCCGGCGTCGCCCTCGCCTTCCTCTGGCCGGCCAGCCGGCTGCGCCCCCTGACCGAGCGGCGCCCGCGCATCGTCCTCGAGGCCACCGGGATCGCCGCGGTCCTCGTCCTGGCGCTCGCGCTGACGCGCCTTGGCGAGCTGGACGAGACCCTCTACAAGGGGGGCTTCCTCTGGGTCGCCCTGGCGACGGCCGTGGTGGTGGCGGTCGCGGCCCACCCCTCGTCGCTGCTCGGCAAGGCCCTCGGCGTGGCGCCGATGGTCTGGATCGGCCTGCGCAGCTACGGGATCTACCTCTGGCACTGGCCGATCATCATGCTGACTCGCCCCGACGAGGACATCCCGCTCGACGGGGTGCCGCTGGCCGCGCTGCAGATCGGGCTCACGGTCGGCATCGCCGCGCTCTCCTACACGTACATCGAGACGCCGATCCGGCGCGGCGGGCTGCGCGCCCTGCGCGACGGCCTGCGCCGCGACACCGCGGGCTTCCCGCGCCGCGCCCGCGTCGCCGCCGCGTCGACCTGCGCGGTCGCCCTCGTCGCGGTGGCGATCGCGGTCGCCCTGCTGCCGCGCGAGACCCCGGTCATCCCCGGCCTCACGGCCACCGCCAACGGCTCCCAGCAGCAGACGGCGCTCGGCCCGCGGGCGGCCCGTCCGGACGGGACCCCGCCGGCGGCCGCCGCCAAGCCGATCCAGGACTACGAGCCGGTGCTCGCCGTGGGCGACTCGGTGATGCTCGGCGCCTCGGGCACCCTGCTCCCGGCCCTCGGCCGGGGGGCGGTGGTCGAACGCGGCCGTCTCCCGCCAGTTCTCGAAGGGGGCCGAGGAGGTGATGGCGGGCATCAGGTCGGTGAAGCCGAGGACCGTCGTGATCCACCTCGGCAACAACGGCTACATCCAGTTCGAGGACCTGGCGGGCCTGCTCGACCGCCTCAAGGGCGTCCCGCGGGTCGTGCTCGTGAACACCCGGGTGCCGCTGCGGTGGGAGACCTCGGTCAACGAGGCGCTCGACTACGCCGACCGCCACTGGAAGAACATCGTGCTCGTCAACTGGCACGGGATCACCGAGCGCCGCCCCGAGGTGCTGGTGGACGGCGCCCACATGAAGCCGGACGGGGCGCGGCTCTACGCCCGGGCGATCGCGAAGGCCGTCAGGGCGCCGGCCGGGGCGGCGTAGAAGGCCGCCCCGCCAGGGCGCGCGTCAGGACGCCGTCGCGCAGATCGCGTAGGCCTGGAACTCGATCGACCCCGTGCTGCCCTGAGCGGGGCGACCCTATCCCGGCGACCGGCCGCCGGAATACGATGCCCGCGGCCGGGTCCCCCGGACCACCCACAGACAGGAGAGCCGATGAGCACCGCCACCGCGCCGACGCGGGGATTCCTCCTCACCCTGATCGGAGTGATCGGGATCATCCAGGGAATCGTGGCGGTTCTCGGGGGCATCGCGCTGCTCGCCGAGCGCAACGACGCCGGCCTGCAGCGCAACGCGGACGTCTCGGACGGCACCCTGGCCTGGACCGGCACCTACCTGATCATCATCGGCGCCATCACGCTGGTGGTCGCGATCGGCCTGCTGCGCGGCTCGAGCATCGCCCGCTTCGTCATCGCGGTCATCGAGCTGTTCCACATCGGCGGCGGCCTGTACGTGCTGATCGCCCACGACGGCGCCGAGCGCTGGGACGGGCTGGCCGCCATCCTCGTCGCGCTCCTGGTGCTGTGGATCCTCTTCCGAGCGCGGAGCGAGGACTTCTTCGAGTCCCGGACGATGCTCTGATGGACCCGGCGCGCGCAGCGGAGCTGCTCGCCGCCGAGCGGGCCCGCATCGAGGACCAGCTCCGGCGCCTCGGCGCCGAGTTCGCCCGCGACGCCCCGGAGGGCCTGGCCGACGACACCGACTACGGCGACCAGGCCGCCGACCTCACCGACCGGGAGCGCGACATCGGGCGGATCGAGGAGCTGCAGCAGGAGCTGGCGGCGGTGGAGCGCGCCGAGCAGCGCCTCGCAGAGGGCACCTACGGGCTCAGCATCGTCAGCGGCGAGCCGATCTCGGACCGGCGGCTGGAGCGGATTCCCGCCGCCGAGCGCACCGCCGAGGAGCAGCGCCTGTTCGAGCAGGGCCGCCTCTAGGCGGGGAAGCGCACGGAGAGCAGTTCCGGCGGCCATCCCCGGCGCAGCCGGTGCCGCCCGTCTGCCGGAGGCCCCGGCCAGGGGCCGGAGGCGCGTCCCGCCGGGCCCGCAAGAGGCCCGGCGTACGCCGGGACGCTCAGGCCGTCTTGGTGATGAGCTTCTCCCGCTCGTCGGCCTCCTTGACCAGCGCGGCCACGACCTCCGAGTTGACCTCGGCCACGATGATCTCCCCGACCTCCTCGTTGGTGCTCTCGAAGATGCCCAGGCGCTGCATGCTGGCGGCCGCCCGGTGGTTGTCCTCCGTCGGCGTCAGGTAGTGGATCGCCGCCGCCTTGTAGCGGTGGATGAGGAACAGGTGCAGCAGCGTCATGAGGCGCTTGCGGCGCAGCGACATGTCGAAGGTGTTCTGGTCGCGCACCGACAGGATCGAGCGGCCGCGGCGGTCCTGAAGCGTGGCGAAGACGATGTTCGCCAGCTTCTCGTCGTCGTCGTCGAGGACGATGAGCTCGAGCAGCTCCGAGCCGGCCGTGTGGGGCCGCAGCGAGACCTTGAGGGTCTTGTCCACCTCGTGGTGCTCGGCCCAGTCGGACAGCCAGCCCGCGAGGACCTTCGGCGGCACCTCGGTCTGGACCAGGTGCTGGCTCTGCGTGGAGCCCTCGCCCATGGCCTTGGTCATGGCGGTCTGGCCGGAGGCCGAGGCGAGCGCCGCGTCGGCCCGCGGGCCGCCGACCAGCGTCTGGGGCGTCCGGTAGGGCGACTCGAGCAGGCGGAACTTCCGCTGCAGGCGGGCCAGGGCGAGCATCCCGTCCTCGCGGAGGGCGGTCGTGAACTCCTCGGCCGCGAGGCCGTCGATCTGGTGGCCGCCGTAGGTGATGAAGTTGAAGACGAAGCCCATCTTGCCGAGCTCCTCGGGGAAGGCGCGCATCTCCTCGTCGGTCATCCCGGTCGTGTCCCAGTTGAAGGACGGCGACAGGTTGTAGGCGAGCATCTGGTCCGGGTGGACGGCGTGGATCGCCTCGGCGAACTCGCGCGCGTCGTCCAGGTCGGCGGTCTTGGTCTCCATCCAGAGCAGGTCGGCGTAGGGCGCCACGGCGAGCGACTTGGCGATGGCGTAGGGGATGCCGCCCTGGATCTGGTGGTAGCCCTCCGGGCTGCGCGCCCAGTCGGGCTCCCACGTGACGTTGACGCCCATCTCCTTCGCCTTCGCGCGGGCCGTGTACCACGACGCCGTGTCGGCGAAGTCGAGCCACTCCTCGAGGGTCATCGGCAGGTCCGCGCCCTCGTCGGCGCGGAAGGCCATCTCCTCGGCGACGGCCTGGCCCAGGGTCTTCAGGCGGGCCTCGGTCTGCCAGGCGTCGAGGAACCTGTCCGAGACGGAGTCGAGGGTCGCCTCGGAGGTCGGCCCGCCGGGGGCGAGGTGCTCGCGGGCGGCCTCGTCGATCGCCTCGGCGACGCCGCTGCGCTCGAGCCAGGCGTCGGCGTAGGCGTACTCGTCCTCGGAGAGGGCGTAGAGCAGGTGGCCGTTGACCTCGGTGACCCCGGCCCGGTGCAGGCTGCGCATGGCGGCGAGGATGCCGGCCTTGTACGTCGGGAGGGAGCGGTTGGTGACCCCGAGGACGAAGGCCTGGTCGCGCTCGTCGCCGGCACCGTCGAGCAGGTTGGCCGCCTCTGCGTCGGTGCGGGCGACGATGATGCCCGGCACGCCCATGATGTCGAGCTGCAGGCGCGCGGCGTTGAGGCGCTTGATCTGCTCGTCGGCGGGCACGAGCACCTTGCCGCCCTGGTGGCCGCACTTCTTGGCGCCGGGCTTCTGGTCCTCGATGTGGTAGCCGGGGACGCCGGCCTCGACGAAGCGCCGGATCAGGTTGCGGACGTGGGCATCGCCGCCGTGGCCGGTGTCGGCGTCGGCGATGATGAAGGGGGTGAAGTCGACCTCGGGCGTCTCGTCGCGCTGCTCCTCGGTCATGTGGGAGCGGGCGTAGCGCTGGTTGCGGTCGGCGGTGAGGAGCGCGCGCACGAGGCCGGCGGCCTCGTCGGGGACCTGGCTGAGGGGGTAGCTGGCGAGGTCGGGGCCGGGGTCCTCGTCGCGCGAGCCCTTGGCGGAGGTCGCCCAGCCGCCGAGGTAGATGCCCTCGATGCCGTTCCGCTTCATCGCGACGGCCTGTCCCGGCGAGTAGGGGCCGTAGGTGGTGATCGACTTCCGGTCCTCGAACAGCTCGCGCAGCCGCGCGTAGAAGCGCTCCGCCGCGACCCGGGCGACCGTGTAGTCGGACGGCACCGTCCCGCGCTGCTGCACCACCTGCCGCGCCGTGAAGAGCCGCTGGATCCCGGTGAAGCGGTCGCCGGCCATCCAGCCGGCGGTCTGGTCGACCTCGTCCTCGAACGCGCCCATCGTCCTGCCCCCTTACGCCGTGGTCAGGGGGTCATTGTATTCACGACGAGAACCCCGCGATCCCCCCCGAACGTCCTGCGGCGAGCGGATTCTCGGCGCTCCGACGCTCGCGACATCCGGCACGATCGGGACCCCGCGCGGGCGGCCACGGGCCGCCGGCTCGGACCGCCCGTCGGCAGCGGGGCCGTCAGCGGTCGTGGCGGATGTCGCGAGGCGAGGGCCCGAAGCCCTGGCGGTCCGGGTACGAGCGCCTCCGCGCGGCTCAGCGGCCCCGGATACTCGCGAGCGACGGCCTCGTCGAGCAGCGCGAGGCGCGCCTCGACGGCCGCGCGGCGGGCCTCCGGGACCTCGGCGCGGAGGGTGAGGAGCACCTCGCGCAGCGCCCGCGCCACCTGCGGGGACCCGGCGCCGTAGCGGATCGTCTCCGCGAGGCCGATCGCCAGGTACTGCTCCCAGCTCGGTCCGCGCATGACCAGGCGCACCCGGCCCCTGGGGCCGCGCGGGCTCCATGGACCCAGCCGGCGCCCGGCGAGGTCGGACAGCAGGTCGTGGATGCGCTTGAGCGCCTGCACCGAGCTGGTGGGGTCGTTGACGGCCGGCGAGAGGGCGCGGATCGAGATGTCGGCGAGGATGCGGAGCGGCAGGAGCGGATCGAGCTCGAACGAGCGCTCGGCCCCGACGATCACGGCCCGCCTCACCCGGCCCGGGTCGGGCTCGCCGCCGCGCGCCCTGAAGAGGACGTTCCCCGGCGCCACGTAGTCGCCGACGCATGGGGAGGCGACGAGCAGGCACTCGGCCCGCGCCGCCTCGCGCACGAGTCCGGCCAGGTCCATGCTGACGATCACTCCGCCCCGCCCCTCGTGGCGGATGACCGACTCCGGGCCGTCGACCTCCGGCGCCGCGGCCGGATCCGCCTCGTCGAAGGGCGCGGGGTGCATCCGGGCGATGGTCTTCCGCCCCTCCGCGACGCACAGCTCCGCCATCGGCCCCGGCCGCAGGATGCGCGAGGTCCGGCCGATCAGGAGGAGGAAGACCACGACGCTGACGAACACCAGGATCCCCGCGCCCGCGACCGAGATCTGGGGCACGAAGCCGCCGGTCACCGACTCGAGCACCGACACGCTGTAGGCCAGCGTGCCGACCCAGAGCCCGAGCGAGATCTTGCTCAGCCGGCTGCGGTAGGCGAGGCGCGTGGCCCGCGGGGAGAGCTGCGAGCTCGCGAGCTGCACGACCAGCAGGAGCACCGAGAACGCGAAGCCGGTGAAGGCGACGGCGGCGCCCGCGAAGGCGGCGAGCAGCTGGGTCGCGGTCGCGGAGGTGAAGTCCAGCGCCGCGATGCTGGGCGTCGCCTCGTCGAGCTCGATCAGGCCCACCGAGAGCGCCCAGCCCGCGACCCCGCAGACGAGCGGGACGACCCACAGGCTGTCGGCCACCCACTGGCGGACCCGGAACCACGTCACCGCGGGCGATCGTAGGGGATGGCCCCGGCCGTCACCGCGGCCGTTTCATCCCGATCAGGCCATGCGCGGCGTCTTGGCGCACGGATAGGGTGGCGTTCACGGACGTTCGTCGTGCGGCGAGGGGGTCGGGGTGGAGGGCTCGGGCGGGTTCCGCGAGGGGGTCGTGCGGTTCCATCACCGGCTGACGGACGGGCCGCCGACGCGCGGGCGGCGGATCCTGGTCTGGGGGCTGGTGGCCCTCGCGATGCTCCTCGTCCTCGTCTGCTCGCTCACGATCTGGGTGCAGCGCCAGGCGCTCGACACCGACAACTGGGTCGACCTCAGCACCGAGCTCCTGGTGAACGACGATGTGCGCGAGACCCTTTCCGTCCGGCTCGTCGACGCCCTGTACGACGGGACGGACGTGCCGCAGCAGCTCTCCGAGCGGCTGCCGCCGCCCCTCAAACCACTCGCCACACCGGCCGCGGGCCTCGTCCGCGAGGCCGCCGTTGACGCCGTCAACACGCTCCTCCAGCGCCCCCGGGTCCAGGAGCTCTGGGCCAATGCCAACCGGGCCGCCCACGAGCGCCTCGTCGCGATCCTGAAGGAGGACTCGGATCGGCTCATCCAGTCGTACAACGGGCAGGTGGTGCTGGACCTCAACCCGCTCGTCGTCCGCCTCAACGACCAGCTCGGCCTGAACGTCACCCTGCCCGAGGGCGCGGGCACCTACGTCATCGCCGACTCCGACGAGCTCGCCGCCGCCCAGACGGCCGTCGCGGTCATCGACCCGCTGTCCATCCTCCTCATCATCGCGGTGTTCGTCCTCCTGGCCGCAGCCGTCTACCTGGCCGCGGGCTTCCGCCGCGAGACGCTGCGGGCGACCGCGTTCTCGCTGATCGTGATCGGTGTCCTCCTGCTGGTCGTGCGCCGCCTCGTGGGCACCGCGCTGGTCGAAGCGCTCACCGACGACACGACCCGCAGCACGGGCTGGGCGGTCTGGATCCTCGGCACGAACCTCCTGCGCGACATCGCCGTCGGGATCCTCGTCTACGGGATCGTCCTGCTGCTGGGCGTCCTACTCGCCGGCCCGACCCGGTGGGCCACATGGATCCGCGCCAAGCTCGCCCCGGTCATGCGCGAACGCCCCCTGATCGTCTACGGAGCAGTAGCCCTGATCTTCCTCCTGGTCCTGCTCTGGAGCCCCACCGATAGCGACCGCGGCATCTGGGGCACCCTCGTCCTCGCCGCCCTGGTGGCCCTCGGCGTCTGGGCCCTGAGGCGCCAGACCCTGAGGGAGTTCCCGGCTCCCGCTCCATGAGAGTGGGCGACGACCATTCGACGCCGAGTGGTCACGCTCGCCCACCGGCCGCGGCAGCTCAGGCCTATTCGATGTCTCGAGGTACTTTCGTCCAGGCCTTCTCGCGAAAAATTTCCTCCTGAGATCCGGCATCTTGCCGATCTCGGGCTCGCCTACTGGCGCCGGCGTCGCGAACGTCTTCAGGATCCATCGCATCTGACGTGAGCTGAGGGGCGGGCGGCGGAGCGCCTTCACGCGGCCCTGCACCGCGGCTGCGGCGCCCGCGATGATCGCCGCGGCGGACGAAGTGCCGCTGAAGTCCTGCATGTATTCAGTGGCCGCCATGCCAGTCGTGTAGACGCCGACGCCATCGGCGTAGCAGTCCACTCGGGAGCCGTAGTTGGTCATGTTGTCTTGCGTGCGAGTGCTCGCGCCGACCAGAATGGCTCCGAATCACGGAATCGTGGGCCGCCACGGCGCAGGACCGGCTGGTCGTTCGAGGTCGCTTGATCGAGGTCCGTCCGGCCGTTGGCGGCGGGTTCGATCACAACCCACCCGTGGACCACCGCGTTCACGATTGCTGTGTAGACGCTGTCCTCGAGCTCCACGGGTTCCTCCGACTCAAGCTGTTCCTCGATCAGAAGGATGTCCCCCTCAACACGCTTACCCCCCCTCTTTCTCACGGCGTTGAGAGCTGCGAGGATCCCGGCCTCGGGCCGGTAGATCATCCCGGCGGCTCCGGCGCTGGAGACGGTGCGCACCCGTGACCGCGGCGCGACGCCGACGATTCCCTTCCCGTCATCCTTCGCGGCGAGGACCCCGAGCGTCGCCGTCCCATGCCACCTCCAGTCGTCGTCCTCGGCGCCCTTGATGTGAGGCACCTTCGGTAGGTCCAGATGGTCGCGCCACCACCCGCGCTCGATGTCAACGATGCCGACTCCCTGTCCCTTGCCACCAAGGACGCCATGGGCGTAGTTCGCGTCGACGCCGACGGGGGCCGGGCCCAGGTAGCGCTGCTTCCCCTGTGCCCGGCGCGCCCTGCGTCGCTCAGCCGGCCGGCGCGGGAGGCCACGTAGGCCCGCGCCACGAACTCGTGGGACTCCAAGTCCCTGGCGAACTCCCTCCGGGCGACCGCGTCATCCAGATGCCTGCTCGGTAGCGTGACTTCGACGAAGCTCAAGAGCGGCCTCGGGGACGGTAGGGATCGCGAGATCTCGTGTACTCCTCGATTTCCTTGACCTCCCGCCGGCTCACCATCTGCTCGAAGGGGCACTGGACCTGAAGGCCCGCATAGCTCGCGGCGAGCTCGTCCCAGAAACGCTGTTGAGGCAACTCGCCGGGCCGGTCGGGATCTGCCTCGAGCCCCTGGGCGAGGGAGAGGACGATGCGTACTGGCTGCTCGGCAAGCGGCAGCCCGGACCTGGGTGCGGTCATGTGACGCTCTCCTGGACGTCGGCGGGTGTGGACCGGGGCAGGAGGATCGACGCGGGTCGATGCCCGGCTACGCGCAGCAGGAACATGCCGACGCCCGCGTTGCCGAGCATCAGACCGGGCGCCTGCCCCGCGTGCGTGCCCGAGGGCCACGGCCGGCCGGCGCGGAAGAACGCCGCGACCCCGGCCTCGGCGACGGTGACGGCGAGGGCCGCGCCGCGCGACGCCGACCCTCCGAGGATGCGCTCGGCTTCGAGGCAAACCTCGGCGTTGCCGGCCAGCCCGTGACAAAGCGAATAGTTCGCGCGGCCCGCACGGAGCAGCGCCCGTGTGAAACGGTCGGTGGCGTCGAGAGCAGTCTCAGCCTCCTGGCGGAGTTCCTCATCGCCGAGTAGCTCGTGGGCGCGGGCCCTCGTGAGGGCAAGACCCGGCGCTCCATGGCACCACGCCATCATCGTCGTCGTCGCCGCTGGGCCTCGCAGGTCGGGCCAGCGGGGATCGCTCGGACGGACGACCGCTCGTCGTAGGCGAACGCAGATCGGGCGGTCGCGCGGAAGCGGTCGGCCCCCGTCGCCTCGGCGAGCTCCAGTAGGGCCCATCCGATCCCCCCGGCGCCATGGGCGAGCCCGACCGGATCCTTAGACGCTCGATAGCCGACCGCCGGCCATGAGGCCAGATCTGCCGCGAGCCGCGCGCAGTCGATGAGGTCATCCCCGAGGGATTCGGCGGCGGTGACGAGCCGGTCGTCGTCGAGCAGCCGGGCGAGCTGCAGGAGGCCGACGATCCCACCAGCGCGCCCGGACACGACGTCGTGGGCGTCGCTGCCGGCGGCATTCGCGAGGACCTCGCAGGCGAGCGCAGCGCCGCGCGCCACCAAGCGCTCGTCGTCGAGCGTCGCGCCGATTTGCGCAAGAGCGACCGCGATGCCAATCGTCCCGGCATGGAACCCCAGGCGCTCGTGGACTGCTACGAGATCGAGGCGCGACGCCGCGTGACTGGCGGCCCCGATCGCCGTTCCCCGTATCCGGCGGTCGCCCTCGGCCTCCGCGACCTCCGCGAGGAACAGCCCGACGCCCACGCTACCGTCGTAGATGTCCGGCCCGAGGGCGCGATACTCCGGCGCCGGCCGTCGGCGCTGAGGTAGGGGGAGAGCCAGGTGCACCTGCGCCCATGCCAGACAGCAGAGCCCTCGAGACCGCGCGCGATCTCGAGCACCGCCACCGAGAGGTCAGTCATTTGCGCACCGAGACCACCGGCCGCGGGGGCACCGGGGCGCGCAAGTAGGGCTGTCGCGCGTCAAGGCCCTCCTCCTGGAACCGTTCCTCGATCCTCGCCAAGCGCTCGCGGACGGTCGTCTGGCCGCGTTCAGCGGCGCGAACGAGCGCCTCGGCGATCAATCGGCAGCGGCTTGTCCCGAAACTCTCGTCCCCGGGAGGGTCGTCGGCGAAGCCGACGCCGGGCTGCAGGGCGAGCGTAAGGGCGGGTACCCCCGGGAGGAGGTGGGGGCCAATCTTGTCGGCAACGGCGCGGACCTGCTCCTCGACCGGGGCGCGGTCGCGCTCCAGCACGTAGAGCACGGCGGCGTCGCAGCGCGTGAAGGACCTCGGATGATCGACGACCTTGAGCCGGAAGGGCACCCCCAGGTCATTCAGGCGGGTCGTCAGCGCGCCCACCAGGCCAACGGCGCCCTCGCTCGTGACGTTGAGGTAGAAGCGTACGACCTCGCCCCCTTCGCGCTCCGCGGCGTCTCCGAGGGCGAGGTAGAAGCCAGGCATGAGCTGGAGGCGCTCCTTCCCCCTCCACACGGTCGCGGTGCCGTCAACGGCCCGCAGCACAGCGACGGATCGGCCCACAGGCGCAGGCCACCGCGTTCGACCACCAGCGCGCCGCCGTCGGTTCCGACGAGCCGCCACCCGTCTTCCCAGCACCCCGTGCCGGCGTTGGCGGCAGACAGGCGGCGACGAAGGCCTCGCTCGGCCCGGCGTGGACGGGGTCCAGCGGGCGCTCTACAGGGCTGGCGGCGCCGAGGCAGTAAAAGCTGGCGTACAGGCGCGTCGTCAGCGCGGACGACCCGGCTCCGCCACGAAGGCTGAACGGCATCCCGAACCAGGAGAACGAGCCCGGCAGACGCAGCGAGACGGCGTCGAGCAGCTCCCGGAGGAGCGCGTCGAACCGGTTCATGCCTCCCCCTCGACCTCGAATCCGAGCAGCCGCGCCCCCGCCCGTCGGGGCTGCCGGAGCACGTTCGCTCCGAGCTGCATGTGGGCGACCGACCGTCGGGTCGGCGTCGAGTGCGGCTGGGCGAGCTCGACCCCGAGCTGGAGCAGCCGAAGCCCCGCGCAGGAGAGCGCCGGCCGAGGAGCTCGTCATCGTCTCGGCCGGTCCGGGGCGCCCCTCGGTAGCCGGCCCAGAACGCCCAGGCGAGGCGCTTCACGTCGTGCGCTCGGAGCCGCGGTCGCTTGTCGCCCGTCCTGGAACTCGGGACCGCGCCTGGAACCGCCGGCCGCGAGCCGAGCCAGTCGCTGAGCAGCTGTGCCAGGACGCACCCGACGTCCCACGCCGCATCCCCGGCGCCCGCTGACTCCCAGTCGATCAGACACACCGAAGTCGAGTCCACGTCGGCGTCGGCGTCGGCGTCGGAGCGGACGAGCACGTTGCTCCAACGCAGGTCCCCGTGCACCAGCGTGTCCGTGCGCCACCGGCGACGCACCCCGTCGATGAGCGCGCACGTGAGGCTTTGGCTCTGCAGCGCCCGGAGCAGCTCGAGGCTCGCCGCGCTGAAGAGCGTGAGCTCGTCAACGCGGGGCCGGTGGATCGACAGCACCCAGTAGACCTCGGCGCCGCCGAGTCCGGGGAGCCGGCCGCGCTCCCCCGAGCGGTGCAGCGAGCTGAGCGCGAGCCCGAGCTTTCCAAGGAGCGGCGCGGGCATCCCACCCCGACCGCTCAGGGCCTGGAAGCTCACACCGGGGACGAGATCGACGATCAGCTCCCCCGGCACGAATCCGCGGACTCTGGGGGGCGCCGACCCGCGCCGAGCTCGTAGCGATCCAGTTGAGCAGCACCGCCTCCCGCCGCAGGACGTCGTCGCCGCGGTCACCGCTCGCCCGCTTCAGGAACACCGATCCGGACTGCCCCTGGTCGATCGACACGCCGCCCGTTCGTCCCGGGTGCTCGGCGATCACGACGTGACCGCCGACCACCTGCTCAGGACTCACGAGCCCCCGGGCGAGGAGCTCGCTGACCATGAGGTCGGTCAGCACCCGTAGCGCCGCGTGCTCGCCGGCGGGCCGACCCCCTCCTCGTCACTCCAGGCCGACTGGTGCCAGAACCCGCCCGAGAGGAACCCGTACGCCACGTCGTACTCGTCGGCGTCTGCGACGCGCACCTCGGCGATTGTCACATTCTCCGGCACCCACACCAAGCTGCCCCTCCCGGCCTCGAGAGCCTGCGAGGTCTCGATGTAGTGCACGTCGATCTCGAGCCATCTCGTGCGCGTGAGGTCGAGATACAGCTTCTGCACCCTCTGACCCGTGATGCTGCTGTCGAGCGTTTCGCCGATATAGCCCCACAGGACGGCGAGCTTCCCTTTGTCCGCCAGCTTCTTGATCAACGGATCCTGTTTCTGGACGCCACCAGGCCTCCTTCGGTCGGATGTACGGACTGTCGGCGGAAGCAATGTCAGCTCCCGCTCGGCAGGTCGAAGTCGTCCCGCTCCTGGTCGGTCAGCTCCCGCTGCACCCGCTGGCGCGCCAGGGGCACGACCTCCTGGACCGGCCCGCAGACGTCGCACGACCAGGCCTTGAGCTTGTAGTCGAAGCCGAATGTCGCGAAGCGGTTGGCCCGAGGGCGCGAAGGCGACGAAGAACTCGCCGGAGGGGCGGTCAACACGGAGCACTGCGCGCGACCGCGCCCAGTCCCACACTCGAACACCGTCCTCGGCCGCGACGGCGAGGAGCGTGCCGTCGGCGTTGAAGTCAACGGCCTGCGACGCCGCGGCGGTAGCCGCGGAGCCGGATTGTCCGGCCGGCTTCGAGCTCGGTGACGTCCGATGAGCCATCGAGAGACGCACTCGCAAGGTACCGGCCGTCCGGTGTGAACGCGAGGCCGAAGATCGGACCGGAATGACGCTGCACGACACGCGGCTCCCCGGGATCCTCCCGGTCCCACCGATCACGGTGCCACCCTCGCCGCCGCTCGCGATGAGCCTACCGTCGGGGCTGATCGCCGCCGCAAGCGGGAGCTTGTCGTCGCTCTTCAGCAGCGTCGGCGCACCCCCGCGCCGAAGGTCCCATACCCGGACGAAGCCGTCCTCTGACGTCGCGGCGAGCAGCGACTGGGAGCGATTCAGTGCAAGGCCGGAAATGATCCGCTTCCCAGCCTGGAGCGTTGTCGTGAGCAACCGCCCCTCCAGGGGCACTCTCCTCAAAGTCACCAGGCCCTCCCCGCCGACGATCCTCCCCGGTCCGTCGGGGACCGCCAGAGCGGCGATCGCGACCTGCCCGACCAGCGGCCGGCCGGCGGGCGCCAGCGTCCCGCCTTCGGGAGCCCAGGCGAGCATGCTCCCGTCACCCAGCACGCGGTTGATCTGCTCCCGTCGCCGCTGAAGGCCGGCGGCCCAATCGGGATGCTGTCGGCTCGGAGCGGGATCCCGATGCTGGCGACGAGACCACCCCCCCACTCCCACTCGCGGGCTGTGCCGTCGTTGCCGGCGCTGAGTGCCCTGAGCCCGTCGGGGCTTGAGCTGGGCGGAGTTCGGCCCCGGGCCCGGGGTGCCCTCGAATCACCGAGACGGCGGCGGCGGCGGAGTCGGGCAGGGTGAGATCCCACACCCTCATCGTCCCGTCGAGCCCGCCGCTCACCACGCTGTCGGGCCGTCCGGGCTGAAGGCCGCCCCGCGCACGCTCGTCCGGTGACCCCCCAAGGACGGCGGCCGGCCGAGGGCCGGACGCGTTCCAAGAACAAACACCTTGCCGACGTCAGAGGCGCCCCAGGGGAGTTCGGGCGCCGTCTGGGCTGAACGCCACCTCGCCGATGCCCCGAGAGGTGGACTGCGAGCAGCGGCGCGGCGCCTCCTCGTCGCCGGAGCGCCCACAGGATACGACGGCTGGGTCCTCCGGGCCGCACCGCGGCGAGCAGGGGATCCGTCCGGGCTGACTCGGCGAGTCCGCCGCGGGGGCCTCGAATCGCCGTCCGGCGGCACGGGGTGCGACCGTCCGGCTCACAGACGCGGACCGTCCCATCCCTCACCCGCGGTGGCGATTGACCCGCCGGGGGGACGCTCGAAGAGCGATCGAACTCGCGCCGCCGCGGTGCGGCCGCGATCTCGCGCGCGCGCCGGGTGGAGAGATCCCAGAGACGCACACGCCCGTCCCCCCTCGGAGCTCACGGCGCCCGTCGGATGCAAGGTGGTGAAGACCACCCCGTTGCCGACGGCGTCGCCGGGCCGCAGGACGCGCGGATCGCCTTCGGATCCTGCCGGTCCCACCGCGGATCGTGCCGTCGCTCCCGGCTGTCGCGACGAGCGGCCCCTCGGGACTATAGATCGCGGCTGGTCGACGGGGCAGTCGCGGCCCGACGAGGACCTCGCGCATCCTCGACTCCTGGGTCCCCGGCGCAGGATCTCCTCGGCCTCGGACGGTCGGGGCGCGCTGGTACGCCTCGCTCGCCAGCAGGATCGCGAGCTCCGGGTCGCGTTACGAGCTGGTCGAGCGCGCTGGCGGCGAGCTGGCGCGACTGGGCGACGTCGCGCTGGTCGTTCGCGTCGTTGCGCTGGACGAACGCGAAGACCGCGATGCCCGGCGATGATCGCGGCCACGCCCGCCAGGGCGCCGATCGTGACCGGGTCCGTCGCCGCCGAGTCGCCCGCTCCCGCTCGACCCGTCGCGGCTCGCGGCCAGGAATCCCCGCTCCAGCTCGTTGAGGTCGGACTCGTCCCGCCCCTCCCACAGCGCCGAGCGGGGCGCCGCGGTACAGCTGGCCCTCGTCGCGGCCGCCGGCGTCCCAGTCGGTCGCGGCGTCGGAGAGGCGACGGTGCAGGCGGAGCTGCTCGCGGTCGTCGTCGATCCAGCCGCGCAGCTCGGGCCAGCCGCGGATGAGGGCCTCGTGGGTGACGTCCACCACGGGCTGGCCCGACGCCTCGTCGGTGCTCGTGGTCAGCAGGCGGGCCTCGGCCAGGGCGCCGACGACCGCGTCGACCTCGTCCTCCTCGCCCGGGCGGGTGATCAGCTCGGCGCGGGTGGCCCGGCGGCGCGTGTCCTCGGTGCCCTCGCCGGGCTGGGTGAGGCGCAGGAGGATCCGCCGGGCGACGGCCTGGCGCTCGGGGCTCATGGCGCCGTAGATCGAGTTGGCGCGGCGGGCGAGGGCGCCCTCGACGCCGCCCGAGGCGGCGTAGGCCTCCAGGGTCAGTGTGCGGCCGCGGCGGCGCTGCCAGACCTCGACCAGGAGGTGCTCCATCAGGGGCAGGGTGCCGGGGCGGTCGGCGACGTCGGTGAGGATCCGCCGGGTCAGGCCCGGCTCGAGCTCGAGGCCGGCGCGCTTGGCGGGCTGCTCGATCGCGCGGCGCAGGCCTCGGGCGTCCATGGGACCGAGCAGGACCTGCTGCGAGGCCACCAGCGAGCGCAGCTCGGGGTGCTCGGCCAGGCGGCCGTAGAAGTCGGCCCGCATGGCGACCACGACGACGGTGCGCCCGCCGGGGATGCTGGCGGCGTACATGAGGTTGCCGAAGAAGGCAGCGCGCTCGCCCTCGTCGGCGCAGAGGGTGAAGGCCTCCTCGAGCTGGTCGACCACCACCAGCACGCGCTCCTCGGCCGGGCGGCCCTGCACCGCGCGGGCGACGGCGAGGTCGAGGCAGCGCTCGTCGGCGGCGAGGTCGGCGGCGGCCGGGGAGCCCGAGCCGGGGAGGTGCCGCAGCTGGGCGGCGAGCGCGGCGAGGGGACGGGCGCCCGGCGCGAGGCTCAGGACGCGCCACGACTCGCCCCCGGGCAGCGCGCCCCGCCGCACCGCCGGGACGAGCCCCGCGGCCACGAGCGAGCTCTTGCCGCTGCCCGAGGCGCCGAGCACGGCCAGGAAGCGCGTCCCGCGGAGCCGCTCGACGAGGCGCGAGACGTCCTCCTCGCGGCCGAAGAAGAGGTCGGCGTCCTCCTCGCGGAAGGCCTCGAGGCCGCGGTAGGGGCAGACATCGGCCGCCGCCTGGACCAGGCCGGGCCCGACGTCGGCGCCGCGCAGCACGCGGATGAGGTCGTCGATGCCGTGGGGGTCGGCGACCCCGGCGCGCAGGTCGATCCAGGGGTTGGTGGCGAGGAAGGCGAGGCTCGGGTCGACCGGCTCGGGGCCGCCCGGGAGCAGCACCAGGACCTTCCGGAAGGCGCGGTCGCGCCCGCCGATCTCCTTCGCCGCGGCCAGGCCCTCGCGGGCCCAGTCGCCGAGCCCCTCTCTGCCCACGAGCACGACGCAGGCGCTGGAGGCGCCGACGCCCTCGGCCGCGGCCCGCGCGTCTCCGCCCTCGGGGATGAGGGGCTGGAGGCCCGCCTCCTCCAGGCGGGCCGCGATCTCCGCCGCCGCGGCGGCGTCGCCGTCGGCGCGCAGGATCGCCACGTCGTAGCGGGCCGCGAGCGCCGCCCGGCCGAGCTCGCCGGCGCTCTCGAAGCGGTCCTCGGGGCGCTTGGCCATCGCCCGCCGCACCACCTCGTCCATGGCCGGCGGAAGCCCCGGGGCGGCCTCGGCGAGCCGCGGCGGGGCCTGGGTCAGGTGGGCCTCGAGCGCCGCCGCCTCGTCGGCGGTGGCGAACGGGGGCCGGCCGGCCGAGGGCGTGGAAGAGGACGCACCCGAGGGCGTAGACGTCGGTGCGGGCGTCGATCGGTCCGCCCCGGATCTGCTCGGGCGCGAGGTAGGCGAGCGTGCCGGCCCAGCCGCCCTTGGCGCCGTCCGGCCCCGACATCCCGGCGCTCAGGCCGAAGTCGGTCAGGTAGACGTGCTCCTCGCCGTCGGGGTCGGCGATCAGGACGTTGGCCGGCTTGACGTCTCGGTGCACGAGCCCGCGCGCGTGGGCCGCGTCGAGGGCGTCGGCCACGCGCGCGATCACCCGAGCCGCCCGCCCGGGCGGGACCCGGCCGCGCTCGGCGATCAGGTCCTGCAGGCTCGCGCCCTCCACGTAGCGCATGGCGATGTAGAGGCGGCCCTCGTCCTCGCCGGCGCGGTAGATCGGGATGACGTTGGGGTGCTCCAGGCCGGCGGCCACGAGCGACTCGCGCACGAACAGCTCGCGGAAGCGGGGGTCCTCGGCGCGCGCCGGCGCGATCAGCTTGACCGCGACCTGGCGCCCGAGCTCGGGGTCGGCGGCGCGGTAGACGACGCCCATGCCCCCGGCGCCGGCGAGCGACTCGATCACGTAGCCGGCGACGACGGCGCCCGCCTCGAGGGTCGGCCCGGCGGCGACGGCATCCGTGCCCCCGCCGCGGCTCAGGATCGTGCTCGCGCCCACCCCGCGCTGATCCATGTGGTCCGGTCCTTCGGTAGCGCCGCTTCGTGCTACCGCGTGTATATGTCAGGCGGCGTCCTTCGCGATAGCCCCCGAGGTGCCGTGTCGTCACACCCCGGCGGTAGCCTTCTCGCGAGATCCCCGACCGCAGGCGGAGCGTGCCCGACCGACCGTCCTGGCCCACCGATCCGAAGGACCGGATCCGCGTTCGCGAGGCCGAGAAGGCCGGCGAGCCCTTTCTCGTCTACCGAGACGAGGAGGGCATCCAGCGCATCGTCCGGCTCGCCGGCGAGCGGGCCCAGGCGGTGGTCGGGCGCGCCGCCTCCAGCGACGTCCCGATCGAGTGGGACGACCGCGTGTCCCGCACCCACGCCAAGCTCGAGCGGGTCGGCCGCGAGTGGTCGATCGAGGACGACGGCCTGTCGCGCAACGGCACCTTCGTGAACGAGGAGCGCGTCCGCGGGCCGCGCCGGCTGCGCGACGGGGACATGGTGCGGGCCGGCCACACGACCCTCGTCTTCCGGGCGCCCGCCGCGGCGGGGTCGAGCCTCCCGACCCAGCCCGAGTCGCGCCTCGCCGCGCCGCCGGCGCTCTCGGCCGCCCAGCGGCGGGTGCTGGAGGCGCTCTGCCGGCCGTGCCTCGACCAGAGCGGCCCGCTGACGCCGGCGACGAACGAGCAGATCGCGGGGGAGCTGTCCCTGAGCGTGGACGCCGTCAAGGCGCACCTGCGCCAGCTCTACCGCCGCTTCGACGTCGAGGACCTCCCCCAGATCCAGAAGCGCACGGCGCTGGTGCGGATCGCCCTCGGCGCCGGACTGGGGGGCCGGCCGGCCTGAGCGGAGGCCAGGTGTTCGACTCACGACACCTAGGGTCGGTGGCCCGCCCACGGGGTCTGATTCAGGCTTCGGTGCGTGACGGAGGAAGAGCTGCTCGTGACCTACGAGCGGGCGTGGAACGCCCACGAGCCCGCCGCCTGCGCCGCCTGCTTCGCCGCCGGCGGCGTCCGGGAGTTCCGGCTGCACCTTCCGTGCCGGACGCTCGGCCACCGCGACCCGGTGGTCTGCGGCCGGGCGCACATCGAGGAGGACATCGGCCGCGTCCTCGACGCCGTGCCGGACCTCGCCATCGAGGTCCTCGGCGCCGCCTACTCCAGCGACCGCCGGCTCTGGAGCGAGTGGCGGCTGCGGGGGACCGTGGCGGGCGGCGTCGGCCGACGGCGACGAGGCGCAGCGGCCGATCGACGTGGTCGGCGTCTCCGTCTTCCGGCTGAGCAACGAGGGCTTCCTCGAGGAGCGCCTCTACTGGGACTCGGCCCTCGTCGTCGGCCGGCGCGGGGGTTGACTCAGGCTGTCAGCTCGGCCACCAGCCGGTCGAGCTCGGGCACCTCGGCGCGCAGGCTCGGCAGGTTGACGACGATCCCCTCCTGGGTGCTGCGGGCGAGCACCACGACCGCCTCCTCGTCCGGCGACGGGTTCTCCTCCCGGTGGGGGACGAAGGGCGGGACGTAGACGAAGTCGCCCGGGCCGGTCTCGATCCGCCGCTCGGAGCCGTCCTCGAGGAACACGAAGACCGGGTGCCCCGAGACGACGTAGATGCCGGTCTCGGCCTCGCCGTGGTGGTGGTCGGCCGAGCGCATGCCCGGGGCGACCCGGTTGGTGCCCATCCAGATCTTGCGGGAGCCGCTCAGGCGCCCCGAGATCGCCTCCATGCGGTGCATGCCGGGCGTCTGGGCCGTGTCCTCGCTGAGCCCGTCGGAGGGCGTGTGCTTGAGGGCGCGGTGCCAGGCGGCGGTCCCGGGATCGCTCACGCGCCCACTCTAGGGCAGAGTGCTTCCGTGCGGGCGCATGGCGAGCGGCACCTCAGCGGCCGGGCGAACTGGCTGCGGGCGGCGGTGCTCGGCGCCAACGACGGGCTGGTCTCGGTCGCGAGCCTGATCCTCGGCGTGGCCGCGAGCGGCGCCTCGCGCGGCGAGATCGTGCTCGCAGGGATCGCGGCGCTCGTCGCCGGCGCGCTGTCCATGGCCGCGGGCGAGTACGTCTCCGTGTCGTCGCAGCGCGACTCGGAGGTCGCCGACCTGGCGCTGGAGCGGCGCGAGCTGGCCGCCGATCCCGAGGGCGAGCTGCGGGAGCTGGCCTCGATCTACGAGGGTCGCGGCCTCAGCCCCGGCCTCGCCCGCCAGGTCGCCGACCAGCTGACCCGAACGGGCGCCCTCGCCGCCCACGCGCGCGACGAGCTCGGCCTGGCCGACGCGCGGCGGGCGCGGCCCTGGCAGGCCGCCTGGGCCTCGGCCGCCGCGTTCACGGCCGGCGCGTTCGTGCCCGTGCTCTGCGCGCCTCGCGCCGGACGGGGCCCGCGCGCCGCTCGTCGTGGTCGTGGCCCTCGCCGCGCTGTGCCTGCTCGGCGCCATCGGCGCGCGCCTGGGCGGGGCGCCGATGGGCCGGGCGGCCCTGCGGGTCGGAATCTGGGGGGCCGCCGCGATGGCGCTGACGGCGGCGATCGGGGCGCTCGTCGGGACGGCCGTCTGACGGCGCCCGCGCCGGCCGGCGCTACCGCTTGCTGGCGGTCACCGCGGTGCCGTAGGCGCAGATCTCGGTCGCCTGCTCCATGAACTCGGACGTGTCGAACCGCATCGCGATGATCGCGTTGGCGCCCTTGGCCTCGGCCTCCTCGACCAGCCGGTCGATCGCCTGCTCGCGGCCCTCGGCGAGCATCTTGGTCATGCCCCTCAGCTCGCCGCCGACGAGCGACTTGAAGCCCGCGCCGATCTGCGACCCGACGTGGCGCGATCGGACCGTGAGCCCGAACGTCTCCCCCAGCACCTCGGTGATCTCGTAGCCCGGCAGGTCGTTGCCCGTCGTGATCAGCATCTGCGGCTCCTCGGTGGATGGTCGGACGGAGACTATGGCGTCGCCGGGCTACATCTCCACGTAGACATCGGGGTCGCCGCCGATCCGGTGGCCGCGGTCGAGGGCGGCGAGCGCCGCCATCTCGCCCTCCGAGAGCTCGAACCCGAAGACGTCGATGTTCTCGGCGAGGCGGCGCGGGTCGGAGGACTTCGGGATCGGCACCGCGCCGGCCTGCAGGTGCCAGCGCAACACGACCTGAGCGGGCGAGCGGCCGTGGGCCTCGGCGATCCCGCCGATGACCGGGTCCGCGAGGAGCCGGGAGCGGGCGCCGAGCGGGCTCCAGGCCTGGGTGGCGATCCCGCGCTCGGCGTGCCAGGCGCGCAACGGGGCCTGGGCGAGGTCGGGGTGCATCTCGATCTGGTTGACCGCGGGCAGCACGCCGGTCTCGCGCTCGAGGCGCTCGATGTGGGCGGGCGTGAAGTTCGAGACGCCGATGGAGCGCGCCAGGCCCCGTTCGCGCAGCTCGATGAAGGCGCGCCAGCTCGCGACGTAGCGGTCGAGCGACGGCAGCGGCCAGTGGATCAGGTACAGGTCCACGTACTCCAGCCCGAGCCGCCCAGGCTCTCCTCGAGGGCCTCGAGCGCCTCCCGGTGCCCCTGCTGGGCGCCGCGCAGCTTCGTGACGACGAAGAGCTCCTCGCGCGGCACCCGCGTCGCCCGCACGGCCCGGCCGACCCCGCGCTCGTTGCCGTAGCGCGCGGCCGTGTCAACCATGCGGTAGCCGAGCTCGAACGCCTCGCCGACGGCCGCCTCCGCCTCGGCGTCGTCCATCGGCCAGGTGCCGAGGCCCAGGCGCGGCATCGCGCGGCCGTCGTTCAGCTCGATCGTCGGGACGGGGTGCTCTCCTAGGATGCGCCCGATTCCATCAGACCCGGCGGGCGGAGGTGCGGCGTGGCGAACGACTTCGAGGTGGGGATCGACGTGGCGGTCGCGCCCGACGTGGCCTGGGCGCTCGCGGGCGATCCCGGCCGGGTGGGCGAGTGGTTCACACCGATCACGGAGTGCGCCATGAACGGCGACGTCCGGCGCGTGAAGATGACGGGCGGCGTGGCGCTCGTCGAGCGGATCGTCAACCACGACGACGCGACCCGCTCGTACTCGTACAGCGTCCTGGAGGGCGTCCCGGGCCTCACCTCCCACCGGGCGACGCTCCGGATCGTCGAGGCCCCCGGCGGATCGCGGGTCCTCTGGCGCCAGACCGCGGCGTCCGAGGACCCGGACTACGACATCGAGTCGCGTCTGCGGGGCGTCATGACGGCCGGCCTCGAGAGCCTGAAGGAGCGCCTGGAGGCCTGAGCGCGCCCGCGACGGCGAGCCCCGCGTCCCAGCCCGGCGCGCGCCCGCCGCGGCGGAGGCGAGGCCGCCTCGGTCGCGACGCCGCTCCGCGCGAGCAGCCACGAGATGAGGGAGTTCGAGTTCCACATCTCGCCGGCGCCGAGCTCGTCGCGCCCCCACACCGGCGTCGGCACGGACGGCACCAGCTCGAGCAGCCGCCGGGCCCGGCCGGGGTCGTCGCTGAGGCGCCGCGGGCTGTCAACCGCCTCGGCCACGTCGGGGATGCTCCCGTCGCGCCAGCGCCGCACCTCGTAGCGGAACAGCCGGACGCGCCCCGCCCCCCGCGCCCCCACGGCGCCCTCCGCCACGACACCGCGGCCGGCGCCGTCGCCCCGGCCGGCCGGCGTCATCTCGATCACGAAGCGCCCCTCGGGAAGGCGCACCTCGAGGGCCGAGTGGTAGAGGTCGCGGCGCCGCCGCCCCGCCAGCCGGGCCGCGACGGCCTCGTAGACGCGGCCGTTCAGCCGGACGAAGTGGCCGCCCGCGCCGAGCGGGAGCCAGTAGAGGTCGATGCCCATGGAGGATGACGGGTTCGAACCGACGACCTCCGCCTTGCAAAGGCGGCGCTCTCCCAGCTGAGCTAATCCCCCTGCGCGGGGCCTACGGTAGCATCGGCGCCCCCGCGTCCCCGACAGCGAGGACTCCCGTGAGCGGCGATCCCTTCGGCACGGTCTACCGGCTCCTGGACGAGCTCCAGATGAAGCACTACGAGATGGCCGGGCTGGTGGCCGACTACAAGCAGCTCGTGGAAGATCTGGAGGAGCGCGTGGACGAGGACCGCCTCACGATGGCGCGCAACCTGCCCGGGGCGCGCTACCTGGTGAACACCACCTTCGTGCGCGAGCAGTGGCTCAAGGTGGGGGCCGAGCTGCAGCGCCTCTTTCCCGAGGAGCGTCCGGCCTAGCGCGCCTCGCCGAGCAGGTCGCGCAGCGCGAGCTCGGGCTGGGTGAAACGGAACGCATAGCCGGCCTCCAGGGCCGCCCGGGGCACGATGTGGCGGCTGTCGAGGGCCAGGGTCGCCTTCTCGCCGAGCCCGACGCGGAGGACGATGGCCGGGGTGGGCAGGACGGCCGGCCTCCGGAGGACGCGCGCGAGGTCCTTCACGAACTCGCGCTGGCGCACGATCCCGGGCGAGGCCGCGTTCACCGGGCCCGAGAGCCGGTCGTCGTCGAGCGCCATCAGGTTCAGCCCGACCTGGTCGTCGATGTGGATCCAGGGCAGCCACTGGCGGCCGCCCCCGATCGGACCCCCGGCGAAGAGCCGCACCGGGCGGGCGAGCTGCGGCAGCGCGCCCCCCTCCGGCGTCAGGACGACGCCGGTGCGGAGCCGCACCACCCTCAGCCCGCGCTCCTCGGCCCGGGAGGCCTCGCGCTCCCAGGCGAGGCAGACGCCCGCGAGGAACGTCGACCCCGGCGGCGCGCCCTCGTCGGCCGGCTCCTCGCGGGGGCCGTAGTAGTCGGCCCCGGAGGCGTTGACGAGCACGCGCGGCCCGCGCGCCGCGTCGAGCGCGCCGGCGAGGAGCCGGGTGGTGCCGACGCGGCTCTCGTAGAGCTCGCGCTTGCGGGCCGCGGTCCAGGGGAGCAGGTCGTTCTTCGAGCCGGCCGCGTTGACGACGGCGTCGGCCTCCACGGCCGCCGGAGGCGGGGCGCCCTCGGCCGGGTCCCAGCGGACGTCGCGGGCGCCCTCGATGCCGGCCTGGCCCCGCCGCGACACCGCGACCACCTCGTCGCCGCGGGCGACCAGCGCGCGGGCCACCGCACCGCCGATCATCCCGGTCGCGCCGACGACCGCCACCCTCATCGCCGGCCCCCGGAGATCAGGCCCCGCCGATCGGGCGCCGGTCGGCCCGGGCCAGGAGCAGCAGCTCCTCGGCGCCGATCCCCGGCGGCGGCGCCGCGCGGCCCATCGTCACCCCGGCCATCCCCCGGCCCCGCAGCCGCAGCCGCAGGCGGGCGAGGGCGGGCTCGGAGCGCGGCCCGTCGGCGTCGGCCAGCATCACGACCAGGCCGCCCTCGCCGTCCCGCCAGATCGCGTCCGTGTCGCGCACCGTCCGGCGGGTCAGCTCCGCGAGCCGCTCGAGCGCCCCGCCGCCCCGCTCCGTGAGCCCGAGGGAGACCAGCGTGACCGGGCGGCGCTGGCGGCGCGCCGAGTCGAGCGCGCTGCCGAGGGCCCTCAGCAGCGCCTGCGGGTCGGACGGCCCGACGCCGTCGGGCGGAGGCTCGAATGCCGGCGGCCGGTCGCGGCCGGCGTCGGTGCGTCGCCGTCGTGGTCCGCCGGCCGACACGCCTACTCCGGGGCATCGGCGGACGGGTCGGGCGGCTCGCCGTGCCCGTAGTGGCGCGAGGCGGCGGGGTGGCGCGCGAGGACGGCCTCGATGGCGGCCTCCTCGTCGCCGCTCAGCGGCGGGCCCGCCAGCGCCGCGTTGCGGGTCGCCTGCTCGGCCGACCGGGCGCCGACGATGGCCGCCGTCACCTCGGGCCGGCGCAGCACCCACGCCACCGCAAGCTCGGCGATGCCCCCGGCCCGGCCCGACTCGCGCGCGACCTCCTCGAGCTCGCCCACGACCGCCACCCGCTCCGAGAAGGCATCGTCGGCGAACAGCTCGCTGTCGGCGCGCCAGTCGCCGCCGGCGAAGGTCGTCTCGGCGGACATCTTCCCCGTCAGCAGGCCGTGCGCGAGCGGCCCGTAGGCGATCACGCCCACGCCGTTCTCGCGGCACCAGGGCAGCTCGGCCTCCTCGACGTCCCGCCGCATGAGGTGGTAGCCGGGCTGGAACGAGTCGAGCGGGGCGACCGCCTGGGCCGCCTCGAGGTCGGCGAGCGCGTAGTTGGAGACGCCGATCGCGCGGATCTTCCCGGCCCGGCGCAGGTCCTCCAGGGCGCCCATCGTCTCCTCGGCGGGGACGCCGGCCACCGGCCAGTGCGCCTGGTAGAGGTCGATGTGGTCGAGGCCGAGCGCCTGAAGGCTCCGGTCGCACGCGGCGCGCAGGTACCCGGCCGAGGCCTCCCGCCAGATGCGAAGGGGCGGGCCGGCCTCCCACGCGACCCCGCCCTTCGTGGCCACGATCACCTCGTCACGGCGCTCCCGCACGGCCTGGCCGACGATGCGCTCGGCCCGCCCCTGGCCGTAGATGTCGGCGGTGTCGATCCAGTTGACGCCCGCGTCGAGGGCGGTGCGGCAGGCGGCCAGCGAGTCGGCGTCGTCGGCGCCGCCCCAGCGCCCCCCGAACACCCAGGTCCCGAGGCCGATGACCGACAGCTCCATGTCCGTGCCGCCGAGACGGCGCCGCTCCATCCCGCTCCCCCTCGCCTGCCGCCAGCCTACTTGGGCGTCAGCGCCACCAGCAGGCCACCGTCGTCGTCGTAGGCGGGGAAGAAGTCGGCAGTCGCCGCGACGTCCTCGCCCGACCCGTTGGGCCGGAACGTGCAGGCGACGTTGAGCACGCGGACGCCCCACTCGAGGCTGGTCGCGGCGGGGTCGCCGTCCGGGTAGCCGCCGAGGCCGAGGCGCTCGGAGACCTCGTGGCCGATGAGCTCGCCCTCCTGGTAGCCGGTGACCGCGAAGGCCGCGTGGCCGGCCACCAGGATCCGGCGCTCCTGGTCGCAGACGATCAGCGCGGTCTTCGGGCTCGCGTAGTAGTCCTCGAGCAGCTCGAACGCGAAGCCGAAGCCGCAGCGGGAGCACCCGCGGGGCTGATGGCGGACGTTTCGCTCGCTGCCCTGCTCCCGGTAGGCGCAGCGGGGACAGAGGAATACCGGCACTCGATCCATGGTAGCGACGGCGCCGCTCGGCGCCCGCCCCGGCAGGCCCTAGGCTTCCGCGGTCGTGTCGTGGCTCGAGGCCATCGTCCTCGGGATCGCCCAGGGGCTCACGGAGTTCCTGCCGATCTCGAGCACCGCCCACCTGCGCATCGTCCCCGCGTTCGCCGGCTGGGAGGACCCGGGGGCCTTCTTCACGGCCGTGGTCCAGCTCGGGACGATGCTCGCCGTCGTCATCTACTTCTGGCGCGACCTCCTGCGGATCGTGCGGACCTGGTACCTCAGCCTGCGGCGCCCCGAGCTGCGCGGCGACCTCAACGCCCGCATGGGCTGGTACGTGATCGTGGCGACGATCCCGATCGTGATCTTCGGCGTCGCCTTCCGCGACCAGATCGAGACCGGGGCGCGCAACCTCTACCTCATCGGCGTCACGCTGATCGTCCTCGGCCTGATCCTGCTGGCCGCCGACCGGACCGCGCGCCTCGCGCGGGGCGCGGAGGACGTGGGCCTGCGCGACGCGGTCTGGGTCGGCCTGGCCCAGGCGCTCGCCCTGATCCCGGGCACGTCGCGGTCCGGCGCGACGATCACCGCCGGGCTCTTCCTCGGGCTCAAGCGCGACGCCGCGGCCCGCTTCTCGTTCCTCCTGTCGGTGCCGGCGATCGTGCTGAGCGGGCTCTACGGGCTGCTCGAGATCTTCACGGGCTCCGACGACGTCAGCCTCGGTGCGCTGACCCTGGCGACGGTCTTCGCCTTCATCTTCGGCTACATCTCCATCGCGTTCCTGCTGCGGTTCCTGGTGAACCACTCCATGCTGATCTTCGTGATCTACCGCGTGGTGCTGGGCGCCGTCGTCATTGCCCTCGCGGCCAGCGGGACGATCAGCTAGGGGGCGAGGCCACCTCGAACTCGCGCGCCAGGTCCACCAGCTCGAGCACGCGCAGCACCGCGTCGGAGGGCCGCGCGATGCGGAACGGCCGGCCGGCGTCGAGGCACCGCTGACGCGCCTCGAGGAGGGCTCGCAGGCCGGACGAGTCCATGAAGCCGACGCCGGCCAGGTCGAGGATGACGGCCTCGTCCCCCGCCTCCGGGATGGCCTCGGCGAGAGCCGGCGCACCGACCAGGTCGAGCTCGCCCTCGGCGATGATGACGACCCCTTCGGGACGCCGCTCTGGACGGGCGCGGAAGGTGCCGGGGGGCGGGCCTGGCATGCGGCTGAGTGTACCGTGTCCGCTGGGCCTCCGGTCGTGCAGACTGTCGGCCTTCGCGACGTCCCCAAGCGTCCGCCAGGGGTGGAGGAATGGCCGCACGCAGCGCCCAGATGACCGAGGCCGAGCGCGAGCGGCTGATCATGGAGCACCTGCCCCTCGTGCGGGGGCTCGCGCGCCGGTACGCCGAGCGCGGCGAGCCGCTCGACGACCTCGTCCAGGTCGGGACGATCGGCCTCATCAAGGCGATCGACCGCTTCGACCCCAGCCGGGGCTTCAAGCTGGCCAGCTTCGCCACCCCGACCATCCTCGGCGAGATCCGCCGCCATTTCCGCGACCGGTCCTGGACCGTGCGCGTCCCGCGGGGGATCCAGGAGGCGCGGGCCCGCATCGCCCAGGCCGTCGACGAGCTCTCGGCCACCGAGGGCCGGAGCCCCTCGGTGCGGGAGATCGCCGAGGCCGCGGACCTCTCCGTGGAGGAGGTCCTCGACGCCCTGGCCGCCGGCAGCGCCCAGCGGCCCGCCCCGCTCGCCTCGCCGGGGCGGGAGGGCGACGACGAGGAGGGGATCGCCGTCGGCCTGGAGGATCCCGGCTTCGAGCAGGCCGAGGCGCGCGCGACGCTGGACGCGGGGCTGTCCGAGCTGCCGGCGCGCGAGCGGGTGATCCTCCACCTGCGCTTCGAGGAGGGGCTCACCCAGTCGCAGATCGCCGCGCAGGTCGGCGTGTCGCAGATGCACGTCTCGCGCCTCATCCGCCGCGCCCTCGAGCGGCTCCGCGACAGCGCCGAGGGCGCCTCGCCGGATGGGCGTTCGTGACCGTGGCTGCGGCGACCCCTGGGGTTTCGGCGCCCGAGAGCATGGGAACCGCCCTGACGAGGCTCGGTCGATGCGACGCGCCGGGGCCGGGCGCGATGTCCGCGACGAGGGGAGCGACGGAACGATGCAGGCGACGCGAGCGCCGTCGACGCGAGCGCCGGCCGTGACCGAGCCCGACGTCGAGCTCACCCTGCCCGCCGAGCCCGAGAGCGTCGTCCTCGCCCGCCAGATGGTGCGCGGGCTCGTCGACCACCTCGGCTGGGGCGACGAGAGCCGCAATGACAT
Source organism: Miltoncostaeaceae bacterium (assembly GCA_963808825.1). Classification (GTDB taxonomy): domain Bacteria; phylum Actinomycetota; class Thermoleophilia; order Miltoncostaeales; family Miltoncostaeaceae; genus DATAGF01. The sequence goes on from CAWEGW010000015.1 coordinate 105,212, forward strand.
CTCCATCGCCGTCACCGAGGCGTGCACCAACGCCGTGCTCCACGCCTACCCCGACGGGGAGGGCGAGTACGTCGTCTCCGCCTGGGTCGAGCCGGAACACCTGGTGGTCGCGGTGCGCGACCACGGTCGCGGCATCTCGCCGCGGGTCGAGTCGCCGGCGGCGGGCCTCGGCCTCGGCCTTCCCCTGATGCTGGCCATCGGCGACGAGGTGTCCTTCTCCAGCGACGTCGACGGCGCGACCGAGGTGCGGCTCACCTTCTCCCCCCGGCGGACGCGGGCGGCCGATGACGGGCCCGGCCGCGCGGCTGGTCGTCCGGCGCACCGACCTGGTCAGGCCGGTCCTCGAGCGCGTGGTCGCGGCGCTCGCGGCGCGGGTCAACCTGCCGCTCGACCGGCTCTCGGACGCCCAGATCGCCAGCGCGGCCCTGATCGACACCGTGAGCCGCCGGCAGCCCGGCGGCGAGCTCTGCATCGAGCTGGACGGCGAGCCCGGGAGCGTGAGCGTGCGCCTGGGCCCGCTTCCCGACGGCGCGGCCGCGCGGGCCATCGAGGACAGCGCGATCCCGGGCATCGGCGCGGTCGTCAACCGGCTGGTCAACCGCTGGAGCGTCGAGCCGATGGACGGCGGCGAGCGCCTGTCGCTGGCCATCTCGGGCGGCGGCGCAGGCGAGGACGGCCGCTGAGGCGCTCCGCGGGCCGCTGATCCGTCGGCCCGGCCGGGCCAGCCGGTACGGTCCGGTGCGGATGCGGCAGTGACCAGCGACGCGCCCCCCGAGCGGCCCCGCCGGCCCTGGTCGCGCACCGAGCGGCCCGTGCCGCGGCTGGTCGTGCGCCCGCTGCAGCAGTTCTTCCGCCTCGAGGCCTCCGCGGGGCTGGTGCTGCTGGGCGCGACGATCGCCGCGCTCATCTGGGCGAACGTCGCGGGAGCCGCCTACGAGGACTTCTGGACGACCCAGATCTCCGTCACCGTCGGTGACTTCGAGTTCGAGGAGACCCTCCTCGACCTCGTGAACGACGGCCTCATGGCGGTCTTCTTCCTGGTCATCGGGCTCGAGGTCAAGCGCGAGCTCGCCGTCGGGGAGCTCTCGAACGTCCGGGCGGCCCTCCTGCCGGTCGTCGCGGCGCTCGGCGGGATGATCGTGCCGGCGCTCGTCTTCCTCGCCGTGATCGGCGGCGGCGACGGCGCGGACGGATGGGGGATCCCCATGGCCACCGACGTGGCCTTCGCCCTGGGCGCGCTCGCCGCGCTCGGCCGCCGCATGCCCTCGGGCCTCGTGGCCTTCCTGCTCGGCGTGGCGGTGATGGACGACATCGGGGCGATCATCGTGATCGCCGTCTACTACACGGACGCGATCGCGTTCGGGTGGCTTGCCGCGGCACTCTGCGGCCTGGTCGCCATGGCCGCGCTCCAGCGGGTCCACGTGCGCCACATGGCTCCCTACGTCGTCCTGGGCCTGTTCATCTGGTTCTGCACGCTCGAGTCGGGGGTCCACCCCACCATCGCCGCCGTGGCGATCGGGCTGATGACCCCGGCGTACCCGTTCCAGGACCCGGCGACGGTGAGCGCCGAGGCGATCCGGATCGCGAACGAGACCGCCGACGAGCCCGACGACCCCGACGCGGACGCCGGCTCCTGGCGGCGGCTCGCCTGGCTGTCGCGCGAGGCGATCTCGCCGCTGGCGCGGGTGGAGCACGGCCTCCACGAGTGGTCGAGCTTCCTGGTGCTGCCGATCTTCGCGCTCGCCAACGCGGGCATCGCCCTGGACGCCGAGTCGCTGGAGGCCGCCACCGAGACGCCGATCGCGCTCGCCGTCGCCCTGGGCCTGGTCGTCGGCAAGACACTCGGCCTCACCCTGGGCGTCGTGCTCGCGGTGAAGCTCGGCCTCAGCCTGCTGCCCTCGGGGGTGCGCTGGGCGCACGTGGTCGGGGTCGCGGCGCTGGCGGGCATCGGCTTCACCGTCTCCCTGTTCATCGCCGGGCTGGCCTACACCGAGCCCTCCGAGCTCGAGGCGGCGAAGATCGGCATCCTCGGCGGCTCGATCGTGGCCGCGGTCATCGGCCTCGCGGCCCTCCTGGCCGTGAGCCGACATCGCGGCTCGGCCGACCGGGGGTCGGCTGATACCACGTAGGGGGTGGACGCGGGGCGGTCCCGCGCCGAAAGCGACCACCACGGAGGACTCGTGCTCACCCTCACACCCACCGCAGAGAGCGCCATCCGCGCGCTCATCGCCACCTCCCCGGTCGGCGACGACGGCGGCCTGCGCATCAGCGCCGACTCGGGCTCGGACGGCCAGGTCGGCTTCCGCCTGGCCCTGGTCGAGGGGCCGGAGCCCCTCGACAGCGTCGTGGAGGACGTCGCGGTCCCGGTCTACCTCGAGCAGGAGGCCGCGCCGCTGCTCGACGACGGCGTCCTCGACGCCACGGTCGAGGAGGAGCGCGTGACCTTCACGGTGGGGCCCAAGGCCTAGGGGAGCGGCCGAGGGGGAGCGGCCGGAGGCGCCCGCGCGGGCCGTCAGCCCAGGCGGGCGCCGCCCTGCCCCTCGACCACGTCGACGAAGCGCTCGTAGCTGGGCTTCTTCTCGAGGCCCTCGCGGTAGAGGCCCGCCGGCCAGTTGACGTTGTCCTCGAGGTTGAACCAGACCACGGCCTTGACCTGCTCGGTGTCCAGCTGGGGCAGCGAGTAGATCTGGGTGAGGTACTCGGCCTGCTCCTCCTCGGTGACGGCCGTGTCGCGGTAGGGGGTCGGGGCGGTCGTGTAGCCGGCCTCGGTGATGTAGAAGGGGAGCCCCGGCTGGAAGCCGTCGATCTCGTCCAGGAAGCGGCCGATGCTGCTCCAGCTCGGGAGCGCGTCGGTCGGGACCTCGGGGCCCGCCGACGGGTAGATGTGCTGGGAGTAGCCGTCGAGCGGGATCTCACGCTCCTTCAGCCCCTGCAGCCAGTCGATCGCGCCGATGCCCGTCTCGCCGGTGCTGCCGCGCGGGCCGCCCACCCCGGCGATCACCTGCACGTCCGCGTTGGCCTCCTTCATCGCCGGATAGGCGGCCTTCACCATGTCGGCGTAGCGGTCGAGCGAGACCGGCCGGCCGCCCTCGAACTGGGGCCGGAAGAAGCCCTGCAGGTTCGGCTCGTTCCAGATCTCGACGAACCGCACCTCGGGGAGCGTCTCGCCCTGCAGCCCGAGGAACTCGCCGGAGTAGCGGGTCGTCAGGGCCGCCATGAAGTCGGCGAAGGCGTCGGCGTCGGGGGCGGCCGTGTTGATCTGGTAGCCCGGGGGCTCGTAGCGGCCGCCGGTCGCCCACGCCGGCGCGTTGTAGACCGAGACGATCGGGGTGATCTCCCGCTCCGCCAGGCCCTCGATCACCGCGTCGGCCCGCGACCAGTCGTAGGCGGGGTCGGCGGGGTCGCGCGGGTCGGCCGGCCGGTTGGGGGCGACCTGCCCCCAGAAGATGTCGTAGCGGGTCGTGGTGGCCCCGGTGTCGGCGATCAGGTCGAGGCGGGCCGGGAGCGCGTCGATCGCGTCGATCGGCAGGTGGTCGTCCTGCACCGCCGCGACCGCGGCGACCGGCTCCTCGTCGGCGCTCCCGCCGCCGCACGCGACGGTCCCGACCACCAGCCCGATGGCCGCGGCCACCGCCAGCAGCCCCACCACGACGCCTCGCGTGCTCCTCATCTCCCCCCTCGGTCCGGGCCCGGCGCGGGCGCAACCCTAGTGGATCGCCCCGGACGCGCCCCGCGGGGCCGTCTCAGGGCAGGCCGGCCCGCGCCCCCTCCGGCGGGACGGCGTCCGCCCAGGGCAGCCGGGTCGGCTGCGGGTCGCCGGGGATGCGGTAGCGCCAGGCCGGGTGGTCGAGCGTCCCGCCCGCCCACCGGTGGATGGCGCCGACGAGCCGGGCGAGGTCCTGGGGCTCGTCGAGCACCGAGGGGACCATCGGGTCGGCGGCGAAGGCCAGCACCCGGCCGGCGCCGACGGGACGGGCGATCGCGGCGGGAGCGCCGTCGATGAAGCGTGCCACGACCGAGGCCCCGGCGGGCACCGCGGCGAAGGCCTGGGCCCGGTCGGCGTCGATGGGGACGCTCAGCAGGTCGTCCGGGAGGCCGGGGGCCAGCGCGCCCTGCTCCACAAGCAGCATCCGGCCCGGGCGGGGCGGGCCGAGCGGGGCGCCGACGAGCGCGTCGCGCACGCCCGTCAGCGGCGCGCCCGAGGGGCTCCGGGTGAACGCCTCCGGGTCGGTGACGACCAGCGTGCCGCCGGCGCGCACCCACGCCGCGAGCTGGTCCGCGAACGGGGCGTCGAGGGTGTCGGCGCGGGGCAGCCACAGCGTCCGCGCCGCGGCCAGCCGCGCGGGCTGGGCGCTCAGGCGCGTGTCGGCGTCGAAGCTGAAGGCGCCGCCGGCCAGCTCCCCCAGGAGCGAGTAGGTCGTGTAGATCGCGTCGCCGTCGGTGCGGTAGCGGATGTTGCCGGCCCGGTTGGGCTGGCCCTGGCCCTCGCTCGCGGTCGCGTAGAGGACCAGCTGCTCGGGATCGGCCGGCGGGGCGGGGAGCCGGGTCCCGCGGACGCTGCGCGCGACGTCGAGCATCGCCCGGTAGAGGCGCCGGTTTGTGAAGCGGGGGTTGTCCGACGCGAAGAAGCTGATGTCGGTGGCGCCGGCGCGGAGCGCCTGGGCGCTCCAGGTCCACAGGTCGCCGGGCACCGGCTGGTAGCGCGAGTAGTCGAAGCCCTGGACGATGATTCGGGTCCGCTTGCCGGTCAGATCGGAGAGGAGCTTGGCCCCGAAGCCCGGGTTGTAGCGGCCCCGGCCGGCGCGGTCGCGCTCCGGGTAGCTGACGTAGGGGTCGGCCTCGACGACGTCGGCGAAGCCGGCCAGCCGGGTGTAGTCCCAGGGGATCAGGCCGTCGATGAAGCCGTAGTCGTTGGGGCTGACGACGGCGTCGGGGTCGAGGCGGCGGATCAGGCGGGCCTGCTCCTCCTTCATCCGGAAGAAGCGGTCGCCCGAGAAGCGCGACCAGGCCAGCCAGCGCAGGCCCTCCTGCGGCGAGGCGCTGGGCCGGGCGGCGGGGTCGGGGAGCGCGAAGCCGGTCGCCCGGCGGAATTCGCGCGCCAGGCGGCGCCCGAAGGCGCTCGAGCGCGCCTTGCGGCCGCGCGGGATCAGCGCGATCGGCTCGTCGCTGCCGGTGTAGAAGTTCACGAAGAGGGCGTTGCGCAGGCGCGGCACGATGCGCCGGATCTCGCGCAGCGCCTCGCGCCGGTAGGTCGGGTCGAGCAGCGAGAGGCGGCGCGTGTAGGCCGTCGGGTCGGCGGTGGGGTCGGCGATCGTCACCGAGTCGCGCTGGAGCGCCCGGCGCGCCGCCCAGACCTCGACCGCCACGTCCCAGCGCAGGCCGGTGCGGCGGAACTGGGCGGCGAAGCGCGACGGCGTGCGCCACCCCACCGGCTCCTTGGGGCTCAGCGGCAGCGGCGGGAAGGGCAGGGCGCTCGGGCCGCTGAACCAGAGGCCGTTGGCGCCGGCGTCCCGCAGGATGCCGTCCACCATCCCATACCAGCGGCGCGGCGCGATCACCGGCGCGGTGCGGGGGTTCCACCGCGGCAGCTCGTTCTGGTTGAGCTCGTGACCCCAGGTCGAGACCGTCCCGGCGGGACGGTCCCCGGTCGCGGGCGCCGCCGCCGCGGCGCCGGCCGACGCGCAGACGGCGATGGCGGCGGATGCGAGGGCGATGGCGGGACGGGGACGGGCCACGGGCGCGCCCATCATGCCCGCGGCCGCGGGGGCGCTCAATCGGGCCAGTTCCTTACGGGTCCATGAAACGTTGTGGCCGTCGCCGCGAAACACGGAGAGGATGGGGTCCGTGACGGCACGCCACCGCACCGCCGCGCTGGTCCTCGCCGCCGGGCTGGGGCTCGGCGGCGTGGCCTGCGGGGGCGGCGGCGAGGGGGAGGCCGAGGGCGGCCCGGGGGCGACGACGGCCACGGCGCCGGCGACGAGCGCGCCTCAGGTCACGACCGCTCCGGCGCCGCCGCCGCCGCCCGAGCCCGTCGCGCTCCCGGGCCTCCCGGCGTTCACCGCCGGGTTCCAGGCCTGGGACCGCCTCAACGCCGAGCCGATCCCGCCGAACTCGGCCCAGACCCAACGGGTGGGCTTCGACGCCCACAGCAGCACCAAGGACGTCTACGTGAGCGTGCCCCGCGAGCGGCTGACGCGGGGCGGGGACTTCCCGGTGGGGACGATCCTCGTGAAGGCCGGGCGGGTCGGCGGCGAGATCACGCTGGCGGCCATCATGCGCAAGATCCAGGGCGTCGACCCGGCCCACGGCGACTGGGAGTTCGTCGAGTACAAGCGCTCCGGGGACGACGCCCCCTTCACCACGAGCGCCTCCCTGACCGGCGCGACCTGCTGGGGCTGCCACCAGATCGCCCAGGACACGGACTGGGTCTTCACGCCGCTCGACCCATGACGCCGGCGGCCGCCGCCGAGACGTTCTCGTACGTCCCGACGATCTGGCCGCGATCGTTGAGGCCGAAGGCCAGGTTCCTCGGCGCGCCCGGCACGTCGATCGGCGTGAACGGCCCCCCGGCCCCCTCGGCGAGCAGGAACCCGCGCGCCCCGGTCAGGTCGAGGTCCTCGAGCGTGGAGCCCGCGATCTGGCCCCGGTCGTTGATGTCCCGCACCAGGGTGATCCGTGCGCCGGGCGCGGCGATCGCTGGTGACGCGCCCGCCGTGCAGCAGGAAGCTGCGGAACGACCCCCCGTCGTCGAGGTGGACGCCGATGATCTGGCCGCGATCGTTGATGTCGATGAGCGAGGTGCCGCCGGCGCCCGGGACGTCGATGGTGGTGACGCGCCCTCGCCGCCACAGGAAGCCGTGGAAGGCGCCGGCCGCGTCCAGGTACTCGCCGACCACCTGGCCACGGTCGTTGATGCCGGTGGCCTGCGTGTGGACGGCGCCGGGCACGTCGATCCTGACGAGCCGGCCGCGGTCGAGCAGGAAGCCCCGGGGCCTGCCGTCCGGGGGCCGGAAGGGCGCGCGCTCGTAGTAGCGGCCCACGATCTGGCCGCGGTCGTTGATCCGCGAGGCGGCGGTCGCCGCGGCGCCGGGCACCTCGACGGGCGTGAAGCGGCCGCGCGGATCGCGTAGGAAGCCGTGGTAGGTGGCGTCGGCGTCGTCGTCGACGAAGCTGCCCACGATGACCCCGCGGTTGTTGATGCTCCCGGGGGCGGTCTCCAGGCCGGCGCCCGGCGCGTCGAAGACCGTCACGCGACCCCGGTCCAGCAGGAATCCCGGGACCGCGGTGCGGGGGTCGGTGCCGGGATCGCCGCCTGGCGCCGGTCGGGCCGGCGCCCCGGCCGCGGCTGCCCCGAGCGCGAGCGCCAGGATGGCCACGACGAGCCCCACGACGGTTGTGGACGAGCGGGCACGCATCCGGTCACCTCCCCTCGGCCGGCAGGAGCCCGGCCGGCGACGGCGGGGCCGGGACGCCGGGGCGCTCGTAGGCGCCCACGACCTCGCCGCGGTCGTTGATCCCGAGCGCGATCGTCCCCGCCGCGCCGGGGACGTCGATCGGCGTGAATGGGCCGCCGACGCCATCGGCGAGCAGGAATCCGTGGGCGTCGTTCAGCTGCTCGTCGGCGGCGACGTAGCCGGCGACCTGGCCGCGGTTGTTGAGCCCGAAGACCTGGGTGATCGGCCCGCCTGGAGCGGCGAAGGTGCGGAACCGCCCCTTGGTGAGCAGGTAGCCCCGGGTCGTCGCCAAGGCGGGGTTGACCCCGTAGGTGCCGGCGATCTGGCCGCGCTCGTTGATCTCCTCGGCGCCGGTGAAGGTCGCGCCGGGCACCTCGATCCGAGTGATCCGCCCGCGGTCCCACAGGTAGCCGGAGGCGTCGAGGGGCTCGAGGGTGAGGGTCTCGCCGACCACGCGACCGCGGTCGTCCAGGCCCACGGCCTCCGTCGAGTCCGACCCGGGGACGTTGACCGTCGTGACGCGCCCGCGATCGAGCAGGAAGCCGCGCTTCAATCCCCGCTCGAAGCGCTCCTTGGTCGTGAACGCGTCGCCGACGATCTGGCCGCGGTCGTTGATCCGCGTCGCCACGGTCGCGTAGGCGCCCGGCAGGTCGATCGTGCGGAAGCGGCCATCCGCCTCCCGCAGGAAGCCGTGCGCCCGGCCCTCGGCGTCGTCGTAGGCTCCGACGATCCGGCCGCGGTCGTCGATCCCGAACGCGAGCGTCTGCGTCGCGGCGCCGGGCGCCTCAACCGTCCGGTAGTGGCCGCCCCGGTCGCGCACGAAGCCGGCGATCGCCGCGCCCGGGCTCGGCTCGACCTGCGCGGGCGCCCCGGGGGCGGCCGCCAGCACCGCGAGCAGCCCCGCGGCCAGGGCGATGATCCCGCGGCGGGTGCGTGTCCTCGTCATCATCGCGCCTCCTCCCAGTGTCCGAGGTCGGGCGGCATCGAGCCCCTCCCATCCGGATTGGTGACCTCTCCGCGGGCTTCGCCGCCCGCCGCGTGCCCGGATCACGCCGATGTCGCGGCGGACCCGCCGCGCGGCTCCCGCGCCCGCCGGCCGCCCGCTAGCATCCGTCCCGGAGACGGTCGTGCCCCCGCGGGCCAGGGAATCCGGTTCGAAGTCCGGAGCTGACGCGCAGCGGTAGGGGTGTGCGGGACGGCGGAACGCCACTGGGCCGGCCGGCCTGGGAAGGCCGCCGTCGCGATCGCACCCGAGCCCGAAGACCTGCCGTCTCCGCGCCGGGGCCTCCCTGGCGCTCCGACAACCGCGGCCTCGCGTTCGGGCCGCTCGGATGAGGAGCAGGCCACATGGCACGCACCGCCGTCCTCGGGCTCCCCCGGATGGGGCCCAACCGCGAGCTGAAGCTCGCCCTGGAGTCGCACTGGGCCGGCCGGACCGGCGAGGCGGAGCTCCGCGAGACCGCCTGGGGGCTCCGCGCGGCGAACTGGGGCCGCGCCCGCGCGGCCGGGATCGGCGCGATCCCCTCCGGAGACTTCAGCCTCTACGACCACGTGCTCGACGCTGCCTGGGGGCTGGGGGCGATCCCGGACCGCCTCGGCGGACCGGACGCCGAGGGGCTCGAGGCCTACTTCGCCTGCGCCCGCGGCACCGCCGGCGCGCGGCCGCTCGAGATGACCAAGTGGTTCGACACGAACTACCACTACCTGGTGCCCGAGCTCGCCCCGGGGCAGCGCTTCCGGGCCCGGCCGGCGCACTGGGTCGACCAGCTCGAGGAGGCGCGGGCGCTCGGCGTCGAGACCCGCCCGGTGATCCTCGGCCCGGCCAGCCTGCTCCTCCTCTCGAAGGGCCTGCCCCGCCCGCTCGACGCGCTCGACGACCTGATGCCGGCCTACGCCGACCTCCTCGCCGCGCTCGCGTCCGCCGGCGCCCGGGAGGTCCAGCTCGACGAGCCCTGCCTCGCGCTGGACCGCAGCGACGAGGAGCTCGACGCCATCGTCCCGGCCTGGCGCGCCCTCGCCGCCGGCACCGGGCTCGACGTCTGCCTCGCCACCTACTTCGCCGGCCTCCGCGGCCGCGCCCTCGACGAGACGCTCGCCCTCCCGGTCGCCGAGGTCCACCTCGACCTCGTGCGCGCCCCGGAGCAGCTCGCCCCGGCCCTCGACCGCCTGGCCGGAGCGCCCACGCGGCTCTCGCTCGGCGTGATCGACGGCCGCAACGTCTGGGCCGCCGACCTGGACGCCGCCCTGCGGCAGCTCGACCTGGCGGTCGCCGCCCTGGGCGAGGACCGCGTCACCATCGCCCCCTCCTGCTCGCTGCTGCACGTGCCCTACTCGGTCGCCCGCGAGGCGTCGATCCCGGACGAGGTGCGCGAGTGGCTGGCCTTCGCGGCGGAGCGCCTCGCCGAGCTGGGCCTGCTCGAGGCGGCCCTCGCCGCGCCGGAGGACCGCGACGCCCTCCTGGCCGAGCCCCGCCGCGTCGCCGCGGCGAGGCGGACCAGCGCCCGCACCCGCGACCCCGCGGTCCGCGCGCGCGCCGCGGCCCTGCGGCCCGCCGATTACGACCGGGGCGCCGCGGCCGAGGTCCGCCGCACCGCCCAGCGCGAGCGCACGCCCCTGCCCGAGCTGCCCACCACCACGATCGGCTCGTTCCCGCAGACCGACGCGATCCGGGCCGCCCGCCGCGACCTGCGCGCGGGGGCGCTCGGCCCCGCCGAGTACCGCCGCTTCCTCGAGGAGCGGATCGCCGAGGCCGTGGCGATCCAGGAGGAGCTCGGCCTGGACGTCCTGGTGCACGGCGAGCCCGAGCGCAACGACATGGTCGAGTACTTCGGCCAGCAGCTGCGCGGCTTCGCCTTCTCCGAGCACGGCTGGGTCCAGTCCTACGGCAGCCGCTGCGTGAAGCCCCCGATCCTCTACGGCGACGTCTCGCGGCCGGCCCCGATGACGGTCGACTGGTGGCGCCACGCCCAGTCGCTGACCGACCGGCCGATGAAGGCGATGCTCACCGGGCCCGTGACGATCCTGCAGTGGTCGTTCGTCCGCGACGACCAGCCGCGCGAGGAGACCTGCGTCCAGATCGCCCTCGCGATCCAGGACGAGGTGCTCGACCTCGAGGCCGCCGGCGCCTTCGCCATCCAGGTGGACGAGGCGGCGCTGCGCGAGGGCCTGCCGCTCCACGCCGACGAGCAGGAGGCCTACCTGCGCTGGGCGGTCGACTGCTTCCGCCTGGCCACCGCGCCCGCCCGCGCCGACACGCAGGTGCACACGCACATGTGCTACTCGGAGTTCGGCGAGATCATCGACCACATCGCCCGCCTCGACGCCGACGTCCTCTCCATCGAGGCGTCGCGATCCGGCATGGAGGTGCTCGAGGCCCTCGGCGACGGCGAGGCCTACCCGAACGACATCGGCCCGGGCGTCTACGACATCCACTCGCCCCGGATCCCCTCGACGGACGAGATCGCCCAGCTCCTGGAGGAGGCCGAGCGCCACGTGGGGCGGGAGCGCCTCTGGGTGAACCCCGACTGTGGGCTCAAGACGCGGACCTGGGACGAGGTGACGCCCGCCCTGCGCAACATGGTCGAGGCCGCGCGCGAGCTGCGGGCGAAGGGGGCCGTCCGAGCCGGGCCCTAGCATCGCTCTTCCCCCTCGTGGGGGGGGCGTGGATGTCAGCGAAGTCCGGTGCGATCCCGGCGCTGTCCCGCAACGGTGATGCCCCCGGCGGGGGGACGAGCCCGGTCGACTGCCCCGCGCCGTCGGTGTGAGTCCTCGGAGAAAGGGCCGTCCGAATGCGATCCGCACTCGGGTCGCCGGGCTCTCCTTCCTCCGCCGTCCGGAGGGAGCGATGAAGACCAGCTACGAGATCGGGCCGCGGACCTTCGTCCTCGACCAGGGCCGCGCCGAGGCCGCGCTGGCGGCCAAGCGCGTGGTCGGGGGGCGCGACACCATGGCCTTCAACCTGCTGCCCCTGCGCTACCCGTGGGCCTACGAGCTCTACCGCACCATGAAGGCCAACCACTGGGAGCCCGAGGACGTCCCCATGCAGCGCGACGTCGAGCAGTGGCGCAACCCGGCGGCCCTGTCGGAGATCGACCGCTGGATCGTGCGGATGGGCGTCGGCTACTTCTCGGCCGCCGAGGGGATCGTCGGCGACAACGTGATGCACGTGGTGCGCGAGCTGGTGACCGCCTCCGAGCTGAAGCTCGTCCTCGGGCGCCACGTGCACGAGGAGAACATCCACGCCGACTCGCTGCTCTACATGATCTCGTCGCTCGGGATCGACCCCTACGAGTGCGAGGCGATGTTCGTGGACGTCGCCACCATCGCCGACAAGAACGCCTTCGTGACGGCGATCTCGCGCGACCTGCGCCGCGACCTGGACATGGGCGACCCGGAGGCCGTGCGCCTCCTGGCCCGCAACGTCTTCGCCTTCGGCCAGTGCATGGAGGGCACCCAGTTCTACGGGCTCTTCGGGATGATCCTGTCCCTCTCCCGCCAGGGGAAGCTGCCGGGCATCGGGACGATGTTCCGCTACACGCTGCGGGACGAGTCGAACCACATCGAGCTCTTCCGGCGCCTCTTCCTGGAGCTCGCGGCCGAGCACCCCGGCCTCCGGGAGCCGGCCTTCCGCGCCGGCCTGCGCGAGCTGATGGCCGAGGCCGTGGCGCTGGAGAAGCGCTTCATCGCCGACTGCCTGCCCGTCGACGCGGTGGGCCTGTCGGCCGGCGAGTTCGCGGCCTACATCGACTACATCGCCGACCGCCGCCTCGAGGGCGTGGGGCTCGAGCCGCTCGCCCCCGGCGCGGCGAACCCGCTGCCCTGGCTGGCCGAGCTCATGGACGTGCGCAAGGAGCAGAACTTCTTCGAGGGGCGGGTCACCGAGTACCAGCGCGCCTCCGCGCTGGCCGTGGTCGCCGACGACGAGCTGTGAGGAGGGGACGATGATCGACTTCGCGGAGATCCTGGAGGACCTCGAGCTGAAGCGCGCGGCGGCCCTGCCGGCCGCCGAGCACCCGCCCCTCGACCTCGCCGCGGCCGTCGCCGGCGTCGCCGACGACGGGCTCCGGCTGACGCTGACCGACGCGGGCGACGAGCCCCCGGCCGCGCCGGCCGCGCGGGTCGCCGCCGTCGTCGGCGACGCCGTGGCGACGCTCGCGCTGGCGACCGGCCGGCCCGGCGGCGAGGAGGGCGAGCGGGTCGTGCGCGAGACCACCGAGCGCGCCCTGGCGAGGCTGGGCGAGGCCGCCGACGAGGCCGGCGCGGTCGCGGTGACGAGCCACGACCTGTCGGCGCTCGTTGAGGCGACCCTGGTGCGGGCGGGCCGCCTCGACGTGGCGAAGGCCCTGGTGATGCGCCGCGCCCTGCCGGCGCCGGCGGCGCCCGGGCCCGAGGCGGCCCCGCGCGTGATCCGCCGCTCCGGCCACGTGGTCGGCTGGCGCGAGGGGAAGATCGAGGCGGCGGTGCGAAAGGCCTTCCTCTCGCTGGGGGCGGACCCCGCCCCCGCGCCCGCCGTCGCGGCCAGGGTGAGCGAGCGGGCCCGCGCCATGGCGACGGCCTACGTCCCCATCGAGACGGTCCAGGACGTGGTGCAGGAGGAGCTGGTGCTCGGGGGCCACATGCGCGTCGCCGAGCGCTACATCGTCTACCGGGCCGAGCGCGCGCTGCTGCGGGCGCAGCAGCGCGGCGACGCCGCGCCGGCCGCCGCCGCGCCGATCGCCGTCGTGGAGGCCGACGGCAGCGAGGGCGCCTGGGACGGCGAGGATCTTCGCCTGCGGATCCGCTTCGCCCTCATCGGGCTCGACGTTGACATGGCGCCCGAGCGGATCGAGGCCGAGCTGCGGCGCTCCCTGCGCGACGGCGTCGCCCGCGCCGAGATCCGCCGGGTGGTCGTCCTCAACGCCCGGTCGCTGGTGGAGCGCGACGCCGACTTCTCGCGCTTCGCCGGGCGCATCCTGCTCACCTACGTCTACGAGGAGACGCTCGGCTGGGACATCGCACGCGACGGGGTCGCCGGCCTGCGCGACGCCCACCGGCGCGCCCTGCCCGACGCGCTCGCCCACGGGGCGCGCATCGGCCGGATCGACGAGCGCCTGCTCGGCTACGACCTGGCGCGGCTCGCCGAGGGGCTCGACCCGACCGCCGACCTGGACCTGGACTTCCTCGGCGTCCAGACCCTCTACGACCGCTACCTGATCGCCGACAAGACGGGCGAGGCGCCGCTGCGCATCGAGGCCCCCCAGGTCTTCTGGATGCGGGTGGCGATGGGCGTCTGCCTCCTCGAGGAGGGCGACCGCGAGGCGCGCGTACTCGACCTCTACGGCGTCTACAAGGACCGCCGCTTCTGCTCGTCGACGCCCACGCTCTTCAACGCCGGCACGCCGCACAGCCAGCTGTCGAGCTGCTACCTCTACGTCGTCGGCGACTCGCTCGAGTCGATCATGCAGCGCGGGATCGCCGAGAACGCCATGTGCTCCAAGTGGGCCGGCGGCCTGGGCGGGTCGTGGACGGCCGTGCGCGGCACCGGGTCCCACATCCGCGGGACGAACGGCGAGAGCCAGGGCCTGCTCCCGTTCCTGCGCCTCCACAACGACCAGCTCGTCGCGGTCAACCAGGGGGGCAAGCGGGCCGGCTCGGGCTGCGCCTACCTGGAGGTCTGGCACAACGACATCCTCGACTTCCTGGAGCTGCGCCGCGGCACCGGCGACGAGCGCCGCCGCACGCCCGACATGAACACCGCCTGCTGGGTGCCGGACCTCTTCATGAAGCGGGTCGAGGCGCGCGGCGGCTGGACGCTCTTCCGCAGCTCCGAGGTCCCCGACCTCCACGACCTCTACGGCGCGGCCTTCGAGCGCCGCTACGAGGAGTACGAGCGGCTGGCCGGCGAGGGGCGGATCTTCGGGCGGCGGATGCCGGCGCTCGACCTCTGGAAGCAGATGCTGCGCATGCTCTTCGAGACCGGCCACCCCTGGATCACCTTCAAGGACCCCTGCAACCTGCGGAGCCCCCAGGACCACGCCGGGGTGGTGCACAGCAGCAACCTCTGCACCGAGGTCACGCTGAACACCAGCGCCGACGAGACCGCCGTCTGCAACCTGGGCTCGATCGTCATCGACCGCCACCTCACGCCTGAGGGCGAGATCGACCACGCCCGCCTGCGCGAGACCGTGCGCATCGCCGTGCGGGCCCTCGACGACGTGATCGACGTCAACTTCTACCCCACCGAGGCCGCGGCCCGCTCCAACGCCCGCCACCGGCCGGTGGGGCTCGGGGTGATGGGGCTCCAGTACGCGCTCTACCGGCGCGGCACCCCCGTCGCCTCGGCCGAGGCGGTGGAGTTCAGCGACGAGCTGATGGAGGCGATCGCCCACCACGCCTACGAGGCCTCGAGCGACCTCGCCGCCGAGCGCGGCCGCTACGCCTCCTACGAGGGCTCCAAGTGGGACCGCGGGATCCTGCCCCAGGACAGCCTCGACCTCCTCGAGGCCGAGCGCGGCCGGCCGGTCGAGGTGCCGCGCGGCGGGCGGCTGGACTGGGCGCCGCTGCGGGCGAAGATCGCCGCCCAGGGCATGCGCAACTCCAACGTCATCGCGCTCGCCCCCACCGCGACGATCGCCAACATCGTGGGCACCTCGCCCTGCATCGAGCCGCTCTACAAGAACCTGTTCGCCAAGTCGAACCTGTCCGGCGACTTCGTCGTCCTCAACCCGTTCCTGGTGCGCGACCTCAAGGCCGCCGGCGCCTGGACGGCCGAGGTCGCCGAGCAGATCAAGTACTTCGACGGCGACCTGCGCGAGGTGGAGGGGATCCCCCTGGAGATCCGCATGCGGTACCCCACCGCCTTCGACATCCCGGCCGAGTACCTCATCGACGCCGCCGCCCGGCGGGCGAAGTGGATCGACCAGTCGCAGTCGCTCAACCTCTTCCTCGGCGAGCCGGACATGAGGACCATGAGCCACATGTACCGCCGCGCCTGGCGGGCGGGGCTCAAGACGACCTACTACCTCCGGACGCTGGGGGCCTCGTCCATCGAGAAGGCCACCGTCGCCCAGGCGCCCTCATGCGCCGTGGGCGACGACCCCGACTGCGAGGCCTGCCAGTGAGCTGAGCGCTGCGCTAGGCGGGCGTCCCGGAGTAGGCCTCGATCAGGACCTTGGCGACCTCGGGCCGGGTGAACTCGACCGGGGGGATCTCCCCACGGCCGAGCATCTCGCGGACCTTGGTGCCCGAGAGGAAGACGCGGTCCTCGGGGCCGGCGGGGGACGTCTTGGTCGTGGCCATGCCGCCGGTCAGGTTGCACCAGAACGAGTGCTCGAAGAAGAGCGGCTGGATCGCCAGCTCGTCGCGCGTGATGTCGTCGAAGACGCGGTGGGCGTCGTAGGTGCCGTAGTAGTTGCCGACGCCGGCGTGGTCGCGGCCCACGATGAAGTGGGTGCAGCCGTAGTTCTGGCGCAGGATCGCGTGGAGGACGGCCTCGCGGGGCCCGGCGTAGCGCATGGCGGCGGGCAGCACCCCGAGCACCACCCGCTCCTGCGGGTAGTAGCCCTCGATCAGCACCTCGTAGCAGCGCATCCGCACGTCGGCGGGGATGTCGTCGCTCTTGGTCTCGCCGACGAGCGGGTGGATGAAGCAGGCCGTCGACCGTCTCCAGGGCGACCTTGGTGATGTACTCGTGCGCGCGGTGGATCGGGTTGCGCGTCTGGAACCCGACCACGCTGTGCCAGCCGCGCGCGTCGAACTCGGCGCGCGAGGCGCGCGGGTCGAGCAGGAAGGGGGCCGCGGCGGCGTCGATGGGCATCCGCGACGCCACCCGCACGGGCCCGGCCAGCGCGGTGGTCCCGTGGGCGTAGAGGGAGGCGACGCCGGGGTGGGCCTCCTCCTCGGTGCCGTAGACCAGGCGCGCCTCCCGGACCGGGTCGGTGTCGAAGCGGTCGGTCACCTCGAGGATCCCGAGGAAGCGGCCGCCCTCGTCCACGAGCTCGACCTCGTCCGACGAGCCGGCGCCCTCCAGCTCCTCGGGCGTCACGCCGAGGGTCACGGGCACGGACCACGCGAGGCCGCTCGGCAGCCGCATGTCGGCGATCACGGCCTCGTAGGCCTCGCGGCCCATGAACCCGTCGAGCGGGGAGAGGGCCCCCACGGCGATCAGGTCGAGGTCGGCCTGCTGGCGGGCGGTGAGGGTGACCCGGGGGCGCCCGCCCCCCTCGTCCAGGGAGTCGTCGAAGCGCTCGACGAGCGCGCCCCCGTGGGGGGCGATGGGCCCGGGCGTCGAGGCGGCGGTCAAATCCCCGCCCCGTCCACGTTCCCGGTGGTCGAGTCGTCGAGCAGCGTGTCGGCGCGCAGGCCGAGCCGTAGTGTCTCCAGCGGTATCACCTCGTCCGGTGGGATGTTCCCCAGGTTGACGTTGGGGCCGAATTTGCGGATGAACCAGACCTGCTGCGCCTTCTGGGGCGCCTCGAAGAGCAGGCGGTTCGGGTCGATGGCGTGCACGATCTCGTCGATGAGGCCCATCCGGACCTCGCCGTCGCCGCGGAAGATGCCGGCCGTGCCGGTCTCGCGGGCCTCCGTGATGACCTTCCAGGCGCCCGCGCGCAGCTCGGCCTCGATCATCTCGACCCAGCGGTAGGGGGCGATGACCGTGGCGAGGTCCTTCGAGCCGACCTCGCTGAGGACGACGAAGTCCTGCGCCAGGCGGCGGATGTGCTCCAGCTTGGCGTCGTGGGGCAGCGCGATCGTGCCGTCGGAGACCTCCACGTGGTGGAGCCCGAGGTCGCTCACCCAGCGCCGCCACTCGTCCAGCTTCTGCTGCGACTGGCAGACCTCCCAGAAGGTCCCCCCGAGCACCACGGGCACGCCCGGCGTCGCGGTAGAGGGCCAGCTTCTCGCGCAGGTTGCGCGTCACGTAGGCCGTGCCCCAGCCGAGCTTCACGATGTCGATGTAATCGCCGCTCGCCTCGAGGATCCCCTCCACCCCCGCCAGGCTGAGGCCCTTGTCGATGACGTGGGTCACGCCGACCTGGCGCGGGCGCGGCGGGCGGCCGGGAAGCGAGAGGAAGCCGGCCCCCGGGGCGGTGCCGGGCTCGGTGCTGAGCGGGTCGGCGTCGATGCTCACGCCGCCGCCTCCGCGGCCGAGGCGCCGGCGCGGCGCCCGTAGACGACCGTGTCGAGCAGCGAGTTGCCCATCAGCCGGTTGGAGCCGTGGACGCCACCCGCGATCTCGCCGGCGGCGAAGAGGCCCGGCAGGCTGGTCGCGGCGCGCTCGTCGATCGCCACGCCGCCGTTGCGGTAGTGGAGCACCGGGTAGACCAGGACCCGCTCGCGCGTGATGTCGACCCCCGCCTTCAGGTAGCGCCTGTGGACGTAGGCGAGCCGCTCGGCGGTGAAGCCGGCGCCGTTCTCGCGGTCGATGGCGGGCGTGTCGAGCCAGACTCCCACGCGGCCGTCGGGCGCGGCCGCGCCCCGCCCCTCCTCGACGGCGTCCATGATGCCCTGGGCGACCACGTCGCGCGGCGCGAGCTCGTCGACGAAGCGCTCGCCGCCGGCGTCGTGCAGCGTCGCGCCGTAGCCCCGGGTCGTCTCGGGCAGGGCGTAGCCGGCGAGCGCCTCCGGCCAGATCGAGCCGGTCGGGTGGCGCTGCCAGGAGTCGACCTCGCATCCGGCGGCGCCGAGCTCGAGCGCCATGCGCAGCACCTCGGGCGTGGCGTCCGGGTGGTTCGTGCTCCCCACCCCCAGGGCGTCGGCCTCGCCGCGAAGCCCGCCGCCGGCCGCGAGCACGACGGCCCCCGCGCGGAGGACGGCCCGCTCGCCGTTGCCGCCCGGCGCGAGCGTGGCCACCCAGCCGTCGCCGCGCGGCTGCAGGTCGGCGAGCGTCGTCGCCTCGCGCACCTCGGCCCCGCTCGCCCGGACGGCCGCCCGGAGCGCCTTGACCATCTCGGCGCCGGTCCGCTCGCCGGCCTGCAGCAGCCGCTTGCGGCTCGCGCCCCCGCAGCGCAGCAGGCGCAGGCGGCCCTCGTCGCGGCTGAAGGCCACGCCGAGCGACTCGAGCCAGGCGATCGCGTCCGGCCCGCCCTCGGTCAGGCTCCGCACGAGCTCGGGCCGCGCGGCGCGGTGCCCCGCCGCGAAGGTGTCCTCGAAGTGCGACTCGGTGGAGTCGTCGTCGCCGATGGCCGCCTGGATGCCGCCCTGGGCGCGGCCGGTGTTGCCGGCCCCGAGGGCCGACTTCGTCACCACCGCCACGCTCGCGCCCGCGGCGCGGGCGGCGAGGGCGGCCGACATCCCGGCGCCCCCCGACCCGACCACGAGCACGTCGGCGCGCGCGTCAGCAGACCTCGACACCGCGCGAGCCTAGCCGACGGCTTCCGATGCTTCCAATAAGCAGCCCTTATGCCGCGGCGATCTCCCCGAGCTCAGCGCGCGCGAAGTCGAGGAAGGTGGAGGTGACCCGCTTCGGCGTCCGGCCGGCGTGGCGCACCGAGAAGAAGTGGCGCTCGAGGCCCGGCCCCTCGAGGGACAGCGCGACCAGGCTGCCCTCTGCGACCTCGCGCTCCACGGCCAGCCGCGAGATGACCGTGATGCCGAACCCGTCGAGCACCGCCGCCTTCACGGACTGCTGCAGGCCGAGCTCCATCGCGACGTGCAGGTCGCGGTCGCGCAGGCCGCCCTCGCGCAGGGCCGCCTCGACCACCGACCGGACGCCCGAGCCCTCCTGCTGCAGGAGCATCGGCTCCGCCACCAGCTCCTCGAGGGTCACCGCGTCCTGGCCCGCCAGCGCGTGCCCGGGCGGGACGATCACCACGAGCTGGTCCCGCAGGAAGGGCTCGAACACGAGCCCGCGCTGCGGCCGGGCCGCCCCCACCACCCCCAGCTCCAGCTCGTCGTCGAGCACCCGCTCGCAGACGGTCTGGGTGTCGCTGACCATCAGGCTGACGCGGACGTCGGGGTACGCGGCGTGGAACGCGCCCAGCAGGCGCGGCAGCAGCAGCTCGCCGGGCCCGGTGGACGATCCGAGCACCAGCCGCCCCGACACGCGCGTCCCGACCTCCCCCATCTCGCGCTCCAGCTCGGCCTCGAGCCCGATCATGCGCTTGGCGTAGCGGTAGGCGATCTCGCCGGCCTCGGTCACGGTGACGCGGCGCCCGCTGCGGTCGAGCAGCCGCTGCCCGAGGCGCTCCTCGAGCGCGCGGATCTGGAACGACACGGCGGGCTGGGAGATCTCGAGCTCCTCCGCGGCCTGGGAGAAGGAGCCCTTGTCGACCACCGTGCGGAGCGTCACGAGGTGGCGGAGGTCCACGGGCGGTCGATCTTCTCACACCGCCCGGCGGTCGGGCGCCGTCCCCACGGCCGCACGACCACTTGGCCGTCGCACGGTGGCCAATTGGCCGTCGCACGGTTGGCCAAGGCCGCTCGCCCGTGGCCACTTGGCCACCTTGCTTTATCGGTTACTCGCGGTAACCTGTGCGAGCCGGAGAGTTACGCGAAGTAACCGCCGGACAACCGTTGCACCACTCGCGGGAGACCTCGAAATGAACCAGGACGACCGTCCGACCACCATCCTGCCCGTCCTCCCCCTCGACGACGCGGTGGTGCTCCCGGGCACGAGCGTGACCTTCCCGGTCGCGACCGCGGAGCAGGCCGAGGCGCTCGACGGCGCCGTCAACGGCCGCATCGTGCTCGTGCCGCGCGTGGAGGGCCGCTTCGCGTCCTTCGGCGCGGTGGCCGCCGTCGTGGGCGAGGTGACCCTTCCCGACGGCACCCGCGGCGTGGCGGTCGAGGCCGTCCACCGGGGCGAGCTCGGCCCCGCCGCCGGCACGGAGGCCGGGCTGCGCGTGAACGTGCGCGAGCTGCCCTGACCCGGACGACCCGGGCCCCGAGGCGCAGCGCCTGGCGCGCGAGTATCGCGCGGTCGTGGAGGAGGTCGCCGACCTCCGCGGCGACAGCGCGCGCGTCGCCCACTTCCTCTCCTCGATCACCCATCCCGGGCGGCTGGCCGACACGGCCGGCTACGCGCCCGAGATCCCGCTCGCGACCAAGCTCGAGCTGCTCGAGACGGCTGACGTCGTGGAGCGCCTGCGCCTGGCCATCGCGGCCCAGCGCGAGCGGCTGGCCGACGCGAGCCTGCGCCAGCGGATCCGCGAGGACGTGGCCGAGGGCCTCGAGGACAACCAGCGCGAGATGCTGCTCCGGCGCCAGCTCGCCGCCATTCGCAAGGAGCTCGGCGAGGGCGAGGACGATGGCGACGACGACTGGGCGACCCGCATCGCCGAGGCGGGCATGCCCGAGGCGGCGCGCAAGGAGGCCGAGCGCGAGCTCGGCCGGCTCCAGCGCCAGCCCGAGGGCCCCGAGGCGGGGATGATCCGCACCTACCTCGAGTGGATGGTCTCGCTGCCGTGGGACACGCGCTCGGAGGAGCACCTGAACGTGGCCGACGCCCGCGAGGTGCTGGACGCCGACCACGCCGGCCTCGACGAGGTCAAGGAGCGCATCCTCGAGTACCTCGCCGTGCGCCGCCTGCGCCGCGAGCGCGGCATGGACGACGGCCGCAGCGGCGTCATCCTGACCCTGGTCGGGCCCCCCGGCACGGGCAAGACCTCGCTCGGGCGCTCGGTCGCCCGCGCCCTGGGCCGCGAGTTCGCCCGCATCAGCCTGGGCGGCATCCGCGACGAGGCCGAGATCCGCGGCCACCGGCGCACCTACGTCGGCGCGCTCCCGGGCCGGCCTGGTGCGCGCCCTGCGCGAGGCCGGGACGATGAACCCGGTGATCATGCTCGACGAGGTCGACAAGGTCGGCGCCGACTGGCGCGGCGACCCGTCGTCGGCCCTTCTCGAGGTGCTCGACCCGGCCCAGAACGACACCTTCCGCGACCACTACCTCGACGTGGAGCTCGACCTGTCGCAGGTCCTGTTCATCGCGACCGGGAACGTCCCCGACACCATCCCCGGGCCGCTGCTCGACCGGATGGAGGTCATCGCCCTCGACGGCTACACCGAGGACGAGAAGCTGGCGATCGCCCGCGGCTACCTGATCCCGCGGCAGACCGACCAGAACGGCCTGCGCGAGGGCGAGGTGGAGCTGACCGACGACGCCGTCCGGTCGGTGATCGCCGAGTACACGCGGGAGGCCGGCGTCCGCAACCTCGAGCGCGAGCTCGGCAAGGTGCTGCGCAAGGCCGCCCGGCGGGTGGCCGAGGACGGGCCCGGCGACGACGCCGTCTCCATCGGTCCGGACGACCTCTCCGACGCCCTCGGGCGGCCGAAGTTCCACCACGAGGCGGCCGAGCGCACGGCGACCCCCGGCGTGGCGACCGGCCTCGCGGTGACGGGCACGGGCGGCGACGTCCTGTTCGTCGAGGCCAGCGCGATGGAGGCCGAGGGCCACGGCGAGCGCCTGGTCCTCACCGGGCAGCTCGGCGACGTCATGCGCGAGTCGGCGCGGATCGCCCTGTCGTACACGCGCTCGCACGCCCAGGACATCGGCATCGACCCGGCGGCGCTCGCCGGCCGCGAGGTGCACCTGCACGTGCCGGCGGGCGCGGTCCCGAAGGACGGGCCGTCGGCCGGCGTCACGATGGTGACGGCGCTCTCGTCCCTGGCGACGGGCCGCTCCGTGCGGCCGAACGTCGGGATGACCGGCGAGGTCACGCTCCAGGGGCGGGTCCTGCCGATCGGCGGCCTCAAGCAGAAGGTGCTCGCCGCCCACCGGGCCGGGCTCACGGACGTGATCATCCCGGAGCGCAACCGGCGCGACCTCGACGACGTCCCCGAGCAGGTGCTGGAGCAGGTGTCGATCCACCCGGTGCTGACGGTGCAGGAGGTGCTCGACATCGCGCTCGAGCCCTCCCGCGACCGCGGAGAGGCGCTGGCCGCGTAGCCTTCCGGCGATGGACCGCTGCCGCTCACGCCCCCCGGTCTGCCAGCGCTACCAGCGCGCGGCCGAGCTCCTCGGCCGCCGCTGGAGCGCCGCGGTGATCCGGGCGACCATGGAGGGGCCGGCGCGATTCACCGAGATCCGCAGCTCCGTGGACGGGCTCTCCGCCCGGCTGCTGGCCGAGCGGCTGCGCGAGCTGGAGGCGGCCGGGCTCATGGAGCGGCGCGAGCGCGGCGGCGGGGTGGTGGAGTACCGCCTCACCCCCAAGGGCGAGGCGCTCTCGCGGGTCGTCCGCGAGATCGAGGCGTGGGTGGAGGACTGGGACGAGGCGTCGCGGCGCAGCGGAGCCCGCGGCGGCGGCGATGAGGCGCCACCCGGCGCTGGCGCCCCTCTCGCGCGACCACCACGGCGCGCTGGTCGAGGCCCGCGAGGCGCGGCGGGCCGCGGCGGCCGACGAGCCGGGCCGCCTGGAGGCGGGGCGGCGCTTCGGCGCGTTCTTCGCCGGCCGCGCCGTGCCCCACTTCCGCGCCGAGGAGGAGGACGTGTTCCCGCTGCTCGCGCCCGGCGGCGCGGGCGAGGCGCCCGAGCCGCTGGTGCGCGCGCTGGTGGAGCACGTGCGGCTGCACGCCCTGGCAACGGCGCAATCGGCGACGCGGTCGCCGAGGGCGAGGTTCCGGGCGAGCTGCTGGCGGCCGCCGGCGAGCTGCTCGAGGCTCACGTGCGGCACGAGGAGCGGGTGCTGTTCCCCCTCATCGAGGAGTCGTTGACGAGGAGCGCCTCCGCCCGCTGCGCCTGCCGGGCGCCGACGCCGCGCGCGCGGGGCGGCGACGATCGCCGACCTGGCCGCCGCCGAAGAGGGCCGCGGCGTGGCGTGGTCGGCGAGGAGCGACGATCTCAACGCCAACGTCGTCGTCTGGCCGCCCGGCGCGGGCGTCGAACGCCCACGTCAACTCGGAGCGCGACGTGCTCTGGATCGTGCTCGCCGGAGAGGGCGAGGTGGTGGTCAACGGCCGCGCCCACGAGGTGCGCGCGGGGTGGGGTGCGCTGGTCCCGGCGGGCCGGCAGCGCTCGGTGACGGCGGGGCGCGGCCGGGCTCCGCTACGCCTCGGTCCACCTGCGCCGGCCGCCGGGGATCGCCCTGGGAGGGCGGCCCAGGTGCCGGCGTAGGGTCCACCACGTGGCCGAGATCCCTCCGCTGGTCGCCGACCTGCTCGGCGAGCGCAACTTCGCCCACCTCGCCACGATCGACGAGGCCGGCGGCGCCCTCCTCGCGGCCGGTCTGGGTCGACGTCGAGGAGGACCGCGTCATCTTCGTGACCCAGCTCGGCAGCCGGAAGGTCGCGTGCCATCGAGCGCGACCCCCGCGTCGCGCTCTCGGTCGCGCGACCGCGAGGACCCCTACCGCGAGGCGGACCTGCGCGGCCGGGTCGTCGAGCGCATCGACGGCGACGCGGCCCTCGTCCTGGCCGACCGGATCGCCCGCAAGTACACCGGCGAGCCCTTCCCCCTCCGCGGCGAGGAGACGGTGATCTACGCCATCGAGGTCCACGAGGCCCGCCACCATCAGCTGCCCTTCACCGACGAGGGCTGAGCCAGGCGCTGCGGGACGGGTCGCGGATCGGTCGCCTCGGCGCGCCGCGAACTGGCGCGACGACGAAGCTGCCGATTGGCCATGATGGCCGCAGGCGCTGCGCCCGGACGCTGGTCGACGACCTGTCGCCGGGGCGGTTGCGCACTTCGCACATCGGCGACGGGCCACTGCGCGAACTCCACGCCGCGCCCCGGGGCGGCGCGAGTCGGGCCCGTCCTAGCGCGCGTCGTGAAGTGGTGCCCCGCGGCCTCGCACCAGAAGACGAGGCAGCCCTCGTCCTCGCGGCGGGCGACGCAGGGGCACTCGCCCCCGTGGTCGGGGCACGGCGCGGTGGACCCGGGAGAGCAGGCCCCACGACGCGACCGCGGTCGTCCCTGGGGGGAGGTCGGCCTTCGGTGCGGTCGATGACGGTCATGGCGTTCTCCCGTGGGTGGCTGACGGTGGGGGGTGCCATCCTGGTTTCGCCGTCCGGCGCGGCGTTCCTTGCGCCGCGCAGGGTCGACCAGAGCGCCTCGGCGACGGGCTCGGGACCTCCGGCGGCGACCCGTCGCGCGAGCTCGTCGAGCCCGTCGCGCAGGATGGCGGGGTCCAGCGGCGGCCGGGTGGCGCGCATGATCTTCCCGTAGCGGGTCGGGCGCACCTCCTCGTCCACGTTGAACAGCTCCTCGTGGAGCTTCTCGCCGGGGCGGATGCCGACGATCTCGATCGCGACGTCCTGGCCGGACAGCTCGATCGTGCGCCGGGCGAGGTCCATGATCCGCACCGGCTCGCCCATGTCGAGCACGAAGATGTCGCCCCCGTCGGCGATGCCGGTGGCCTCGATGACCAGCTGCACGGCCTCGGGGATGGTCATGAAGAAGCGCGTCATCTCGGGGTGGGTCACCGTCACGGGCCCGCCCTCGGCGATCTGGCGCCGGAAGATCGGCAGCACCGAGCCGGAGCTGCCGAGCACGTTGCCGAAGCGCACCGCGGCGAAGCGGGTGCCCGACGCGCCGGCGCGCGCCTCGACGACCCGCTCGGCGAGCGCCTTCGAGGCGCCCATGACGGTCTTGGGCTCGACGGCCTTGTCGGTGGAGATGAGGCAGAAGCGCTCGACGGCGAAGCGCTCGGCCAGGTCGGCCAGGACCGCGGTGGCCAGCGCGTTGTTGGCGATCGCCTGCACCGGGTTGAGCTCCATCATCGGCACGTGCTTGTAGGCGGCCGCGTGGAAGACGATCTCGGGCCGCTCGGAGGCGAAGATGCGCTCCATGACGGCGGCGTCCTTGCAGTCGGCGATCAGCGGGACCAGCAGGCCGGCGTGGCCGCGCTCGCGCAACTCGAGGTCGATCTCGAAGAGGTTGTTCTCGGAGTGGTCGACCATCACCAGGCGGCGCGCGCCCGTGGCCGACACCTGGCGGCAGAGCTCGCGCGCCGATCGAGCCGCCCGCGCCGGTCACCAGCACCGAGCGGCCGTTGAGGTAGCGGGCGACGCGGGCGAAGTCGACCTCGATGGCCGCGCGGCCGAGCACGTCCTCGACGCGCACCTCGCGCAGCAGGCTGACGGTGACCTCGCCGGTGATCAGCTCCGGCAGCCCCGGCAGGGTCGTGCACTGCACGCCGGCGGCCCGGCAGGCCTGGACGATCTCCTCGCGCACCCGCCCGGGCGCCGAGGGCATGGCGATGATGACCTCGTCGACGTGCACCTCGCGCAGCACCCGCGGCAGGTCGGCCCGGGTGCCGCGGACGCGGGTGCCCTGCACCCGCAGGCGCCGCTTGCGCGGGTCGTCGTCGATCAGGCCGACGGGCGTGTACCCGAGGGCGCGGTTGCGCTTCATCTCGCGCAGCAGGGTGTTGCCGGCGTCGCCGGCGCCGCAGATCAGCACCTCCTTGCCGCTGCTCACCAGCTCCGAGCGCGGCGGGCGCTCGATCACGCTGCGCACGGCGAAGCGCGCGCCGCCGATCAGCACCAGGGTGAAGAGGAAGTCGAAGGCGAGGACGCCGCGCGGGACCGGCACCAGGTCGTCGGGGCGCCAGGTCGACAGCAGCGCGGCGAGGATCAGGCTCGAGCCGGCGGTCGCCAGGAGGATCGCCTGCAGGTCGCGCAGGCTCGTGAAGCGCCACCACTTGGTGTAGAAGCGCATCGCCACGAAGACGACGAGCTTCACGCCGATGACGATGGCGATCGTCCCCGCGAAGAGCCGCTCGTAGCGCCCCGGCACGTCGCCGTCGAAGCGGAAGTAGAACGACAGCCAGTAGGCCGCCGTCGACCAGCCCGACGTCGACCGCCACCTGGGCGGCACGGTGCGCGAGCGCCCGGGGGCTCCATGTGAGTGGGGCACGGCTCACGAGCCAGGCACCCTAGCGTGCGCGGGCTCGCAGAATCAGGTCGAGCAGGACCTCCGGGTCGCGCAACGGCGGGGCCGGGCCGCGCTCGCGGCGCCGCAGCGCGACGTCCTCGGGGCGCTCGAGGCGCCGCAGCCGGCCCTCGTCGATCAGGCGCCGGTCGACCGCGCCCAGGCGGGCGGCGAAGGGCGTGTAGGCCGGGACGCCCAGCGCGGCGGCCTCGCGGTTCATGGTGCCGCCCGCGCTGACGACCAGGTCGGCCGCCGCGACCAGGCTCGGCCCGTCGACCGGCCGCTCGGGCACGATCGCCGGGCCGCCGGCCAGGGCGGCGCGCTGCTCCTCGGTGCGCGGCAGCACCACGGTCTGGACCTCCGGCGCCGCCAGGAGCCGCGCGAGGGCGGCGGCGAACAGGTCCGTGCTCGCCCCGCGGTGGTAGAGCGTGACCTCGGGCGGGGGGCGGACGACGGCGACCACGCGCTCGCGGTCGAGCCCCAGTTCGTCGGCGACGCCGGCGATGTCGAGCGCGTGGTCGGCCAGGTAGTACTCCTCCTTGAGCCCCGGGTAGCGGACCAGGCGCGGGGGGCGGATCCCGTAGCGGGCCAGCGCTCCCTCGGGGATCGCCGCGGGCACGAGCACCCGGCTCGCCAGGCGGCCGTTCCAGTGGTGCATCGCCGCCGCGAACTCGTAGTCGAACATCGTCACCTGGGGCGTGCCGGCCAGGCGGGCGGCCGGCGGCTGGTCCGTGCTGCCGTGGGCGACCGCCAGGTCGAAGCGCCGGGCGCGGGCGAGGCGGGCCAGGGCCGCCGACCGGCCGGCCATCGCGCGGGCCTTGCCCCGCCGGGAGGCCCCGCCGTGCGCGCCCACCACCTCGTGCTCGATGCCGAAGCGGTCGAGCAGCCCACCGTCTGGGCGAACTCGCGCGAGGTCACCGTGACCTCGTGCCCCCGGGCGCGCATGCGCGCGATCAGCGGCCGGAAGATGACCGCGTGAGGCGAGTTGGTGATGTTGACCCAGACGCGCACGAGCGCCGGAGTCTAGAAGCGGGCGCTCAGCCCTCCGACCGTCGCGGCGAAGGAGCGCGTCAGGACGGCCCCGTTCAGGGCGTAGGTCACCGTGCCGCGCAGCCGCTGGCCCGCCGCGCCGGCCGGGACCGCGCCCGCGCAGGTCGCGCGTCCGGTGGGCGTCAGCGAGCGGGCCGCGGTCACCTTGCGGCCGCCGACGTGAACCTGCACGTCACGCGCCCGCCCTTCGGCAGGTCGCCGGGGACGCCGAAGGTCACGTCGCGCACGAAGATCCCAGCGCGGAAGCGCCCGCCCGCCGCGGGCCGGCCCGGCGAGAGGGTCGTGGAGCGCGCCAGCAGCTTGGTGGGCAGCCTGAGGGCGTGCGCGAGGGCCCCCTCGGCCGGCGCGATGTCGGTGTTGGCCGTGGTGTCGAGCGTCCCGTCCGGAGCGAGCGTGAAGCTCGCGACCGAGGCGAGCACCACGCGCGGCGTGCCGATCTCGGCGCGCGCGACGGACGCGCTCACGACCCCGGGCTGGAAGCTGGTCGTCAGGGACCGTGGGATGTAGCCGGCCCGACGCCCGAGGCCGTGACGGGGATGAGCACCGCGGTGTTGCGGACGATCGTGATCCCGAAGTCGAAGGGGTTCTGCTCCCCGAGGTCCAGGTCGGTGTCGAGCAGGATCAGCAGCGCCATGTTGTCGGGCAGCGCGGTCACCGCCGGGAGCTCCACGCGGAACGAGACCGTGCCGGCGTCGTCGTTCGAGACCGCGAACGACGTGATGTCGAACCCGGCGCCGGCGTCGCCGGCCTGGTCGGCGAGGCTCTTGGTCCCCGCCGCCCCCGCGAGCGGGACGCCCGCCGCGGCCGCCAGCGCCACCGCTCCCGCCACCCCCGCCGCGGCCAGCCACCCCCGTCGCCTCCGCACGCCCCCACCCCCTCGGATCTGGGGGCGCCATTTACATACGGATGCGGGAGCACCGTCAAAGGGGGTATCGCCCTCCGAGAATCTCTCACGATGCGGGTCACGGGTACGATCGGGCCGGTGAGGATCCTGGTCACCGGCGGCACGGGGTTCGTGGGGTGCCACACCGTCGCGGCGCTGGCCGGGGCCGGGCACGAGGTGCGCCTGCTGGTCCGGGCGCCCGAGCGCGTGGCGCCGGCGCTCGAGCCGGTCGGCGTCGACCCCGGGGGCATGGAGGCCGTGGTCGGCGACGTCACCGACCCCGCCGCCGTCCGCGAGGCGGTCGGCGGCTGCGACGCGGTCGTGCACGTCGCCAGCCTCTGGTCGCTCGACCCCCGCCGGGCCGGCGAGATCGAGCGGGTCAACGCGCCCGGCACCGAGACCGTCCTCAGGACGGCGGCCGAGGGCGGCCTCGACCCGATCGTCCACGTCTCCAGCTACACGGCCCTCCTGCCCCGCCGGCCCGGCGCCCCGCCCCTCGACGGCGACGCGCCCGTCGGGGCGCGCGCCCACCCCCTACGCCGCCTCCAAGGCGGCCGCCGAGGCCGCCGCCCGCGCCCTCCAGGCCGAGGGGGCGCCGGTCGCGATCACCTACCCGGGCATGGTGTGGGGCCCGCACGACCCCCACGTCGGCGAGACCTCCCGGCTGGCGCTGGACGTGCTGAGCGGGCGCCTGCCGATGCTGCCGCCGGGCACCGTGCCGATGTCCGACGTCCGCGACGTGGCGGCCGTGCACGCGGCGCTCGCCGCCCCCGGGGGCGGCGCCCGCCGCTACGTGGTGTCCGGCGGGAACATGCGGGTCGTCGACGCCATGCGCACCGCCGTGCGGCTCGCCGGCCGCCGCCTCCCGCTGATGGTCGTCCCGGCGTCCGTCGCCAGGGCGAGCGCCGTTCTCGGCGATCGCCTGGTGCGGGCCGGGATCGGCCTCCTGCCAGCGCGAGAGGCGGCGTGGATCGGCTCGCAGGACGGCACCGCCGACGCCTCGGCGACGGCCCGCGACCTCGGCGTCTCGTTCCGGCCGCCGGAGGAGTCGATCCGCGACACGGTCCGCTGGCTCCACGCCGCGGGCCACCTGAGCGCCCGCCGCGCGGGCGCCCTCGCTGCAGCCGGCCTGACCCCCGCTGGGCGCGGCGACCGGCCGGTCCTCGAGGGCCCGCTCGACGGCGGCGGCGACCTCGACGACGTCCTCGCGGCTCAGGTTGGGGTGCATCGGCAGGGCGAGGGCGGTGCGGGCGGCCTCCTCGGCCACCGGCAGGTCGCCCTCGGCGTAGCCCAGCTGGGCGAAGACCGGCTGCAGGTGCATGGGGATGCCGTAGTAGACGGCGCTCCCGATCCCGGCCTCGCCCAGCGCCGCCCGCAGCTCGTCGCGGCGCGGGTGGCGCGCCATGAAGAGGTGGTAGATGTGGCGCGCCCCCGGCGCGACGCCCGGCAGGGCCATGCGCTCGCCCAGGCCGGCCTCGGCGTACCAGGCCGCGGCGCGGGCGCGGCGGGCGTTCCAGTCGTCCAGGTGGGGATAGAAGACGCGGATGATCGCGGCCTGCAGGTCGTCGAGGCGCGAGTTGTAGCCCACCTCCTCGAAGACCACCTTGTCGGCCGAGCCGTGGAAGCGCAGGCGGCGGACGCGCTCGGCCAGCGCCTCGTCCCGGCAGACGATCATCCCGCCGTCGCCCATGCCGGGGAAGTTCTTGGTCGGGAAGAAGCTGAAGGTGGCGGCGTCGCCGAAGGTCCCGACCTCGCCGTCGGCGGTGGCGGCGCCGAACGCCTGGGCGGCGTCCTCCACGAGCGCCAGCCCGTGCGCGTCGGCGAGCGCGCGGAGCGCGGCCATGTCGGCCGGGTGGCCGAAGATGTGGACCGGCAGGATCGCCCGCGTCCGCGGGCCGATGCGGGCCTCTGCCGCCGCGGGGTCGAGGCAGGAGGTCACCGGGTCGATGTCGGCGAACACCGGCGTCGCGCCGACCCGCGCGATCGCCTCGGCCGTGGCGTAGAACGTGTAGGGCGTGGTCACGACCTCGTCGCCGGGGCCGATCCCGAGGGCGTGCAGGGCGATGACCAGCGCGTCGGTTCCGTTGGCGACCCCGGCGGCGGGGCGCCCGCCGAGCCGCTCCGAGACGGCGGCCTCGAGGGCCCGCCCCTCGGGCCCGAGGATGAAGCGCCCGCTGTCGACGACGCCGGCGATGGCGGCGTCGATCTCGGCGCGCAGCGGCCCGTACTGGGCCTTGATGTCCATCAGGGGAACGGCCATCAGAACCCCTTTCAAGATGAGAGCCGCCGGGGCATGGCGGCTTCGGGTTGCGCCTCGGCGCCCCATGGGCATCGAGTGCCGGTATCAAGCGTGTTCACCTGTTGCCCCTCAGAGGCTCATCTTGAAAGGGGTTCTGGGCGGCGCGGGACGCTATCACGGCTCCTCGGCCGGGAGGGTGACGGTGACCGTCGTTCCGAAGCCTTCGCGGGAGGAGGCCTCGGCCCGGCCGCCAAACCGTTCCGCGATGTGCTTGACGATCGACAGCCCGAGGCCGGTCCCCCGAGCCGCTTCGAGCGCGACGGGTCGGCCCGATAGAAGCGCTCGAAGACATGCGGCAGGTGGCGCTCGGGGATGCCGGCGCCGTCGTCGGCCACGCTCAGGGTCACCACGTCGTCGACCCGGCGCACGGTCGTGGCGGCGGTCGCCCCGGGGCCCGCGTACTTGACCGCGTTCTCCACGAGGTTGCGGACCACCGTGGCCGCCATCCGGTCGGTGAGGGGCGTCCAGGCGGCCCCGTCGGCGTCCAGCTCCAGCCGCACGCCGTGCTCCTCGGCCAGCTCCTGGAGGTCGGCGACCGTGGCCGCGGCGGCCTGCGCCAGGTCGCTGCGCGACGACGAGGGCAGGCCCGGCGTCGTCTCGAGCTCCGACAGGAAGAGGATGTCCGTGATCAGCGCCTCCAGGCGCTGGGTCTCGCTCGCCGCCCGCGAGACGAAGTCGCGGCGCGTCTCGGGGTCCATCTGCGGGTCGTCGAGCGCCTCCAGCAGCCCGCGGAGCCCGGTGAGCGGCGTGCGCAGCTCGTGGGAGACGTTGGCGACGAACTGGGAGCGCAGCTCCTGATAGGCGACGGCCTCGCTCTGGTCGGTGAGGAAGATCAGGGCCTCGTGGGCGTCGCCGACCTCGTAGGGCTCGACCGCGGCCCGGTAGGTGCGGCGCCCGCCGGCGAACAGGCGCACCTCGAAGCTCTGGCGAGAGAGGCCCTCGAGGGCCGCGTTGACGCGCCGGGCGAGGCGGTGCTCGCTGAAGGCCTCCAGCATCGTCATCCCCGCCACCAGGAAGGGGAAGCGCTCGAGCGCCACCGGGTTGGCCTCCACCAGGCGCCCGTCGCGGTCGACCCGCAGGGCGACGAAGGGCAGGTCGCGCAGCACCTGCCGACCGCGCCGCTCGGCCACCGCGAGCTCGGCGTCGGCGCGCGCCGCCTCCCCCCGCGCCTCCTGCGCCTCCGTCCGGGCGCGGCGCACGAGGATGGCGCCGGCGCCAGCGATCAGGAGGGCTGCGACCCCCAGCAGGACCAGCGCGACGACCACCCCGACAGTCTCGCAGACCGCCCCCCGCTCCAGGCCCGTGCGGCTTGGGCGCGGCGAGGGCCCGTGATTGGCTGCCCGCGATGAGGCGCGTCGTCCCCCTCGCCCTCGCGGCGCTCGCCGCCGCCGCTGCGCCGGCCCTGGCCCAGGGGCCGGTGACGGCCATCCCGCCCGCGCGGCCGCCGGCGATCGCCGAGGTGGCCCCGGGCATCGGCTACCAGCGCCAGGTGCAGGGCAACGGCCAGGTCGTCAACGTCGTGCGCGCCGCCCCCTCGCCGCGGATCGGCCTCGCGCCCGCCCTCGCGGCCGGGACGCCCGTGCAGCGCGGCCCCCTCACGGCCGCCGTCGGGGCCCGCCTCGACCAGGGCGCCGTCGCCGGCGTGAACGGCGACTTCTTCAGCTACGACACGAACACCCCGAGCGGCGTCCTGCTCGTCAACGGGGACCTCGTCCACGAGCCCGAGGCCAGCCGGCCGGCGCTCCTGGTGCCGCCGCCGACCGGCCCGATCGCCTCGGCCACCCTCGTCCTGCAGGGGCGCTTCCAGGCGATCGACCCCACGGGCGTCCGGCGCTTCGCGATCCGCGCCTTCGGCGGCATCAACCGGCCCGCCCTGCGCGGCAGCGAGACGATCCTCTACACGCCCGCGTTCGGCGCGGCGACAGCGCGGGCCGGGTCGGCCTACGAGGTCGCCGTGCGGCTCGACCAGCCCGGCCCGCTGACGCCGAACCTGCCTCGCACCGGGACCGTGGTCGGGGCCGCCTCCGGCGGCGGCACGGCCCTGACGCCCGGCAACGTGGTGCTGTCAGGCGTCGGCTCGGCCGGCCCGCCGCTGGTCTCCGAGTTCCCGCTCGGCCAGCAGGTGGCGCTGACGCCGGGACTGCTCGGCCTGCCCCCGGGGGCCCTCAACGCGATCGGCGGCGGGCCGGCGCTGGTCAGCGGCGGGGCGCCCGCCGGGCGGCCGTCGATCGGCTACACCTCGTCCCAGCTCGACGCGCGGACCTCCCGCTCGGCCGTCGGCCAGACGGCCCAGGGCACGCTGATGCTCGTCACCGCCGAGGGCCCCTCCCAGGGCAGCCCGGGCCTGACGACCGCCGAGCAGGCGAGCCTGATGGCCTCGCTCGGATCGCAGACCGCCTTCGCGATGGACGCCGGCGGCAGCGCCCAGCTCGCCGTCGGCACCGAGCTCGTCACCCCATGGTCGTCGCCGCGCAGCCTCTCCGACGTCGTGCTGCTCTCCTACAGCGGCGTCACCCTGACGCCCCTGCCCTTCCGCCTGTCGGCCAACGGCGACCACGTTGACGACAACGCCACCGAGGTGGTGCGCTCGCCGGCCCCGGGCGTCGCGACGGTCACGATCGCCCGCCGCACCGGCCGCCCCACCAAGCGCCTCTGGCAGGGACCGCTCGGCCCGGGCGCCGTGAAGGTGAACGTGGACCCCAAGCGGCTGCGGCTCGCCGACGGCGTCTACGTCGTCGTGGCCCGCTTCACCCCGGACGATGGCAGTGGCGAGACCGAGCAGCGGCGCCGGGTGATCTTCGACCGGACGCTCTCGGCCCTCACGGCGCGCTCGACGACGACCGGCGCCGGCCGGCGCGCCCGGGGCCGGCTGGCCGTCGGCTTCCGCCTGCTGCGCCCCGCCCGGGTGACGGTGCGGGTCGTCTCGCTGTCGGGGAGCACGATCGCGACCCTCGCCGGCAACCGCGCCTTCCGCCTGGGGCGCCAGCGGGTGGCCTGGAACCGCATGCGCGGCAGGTCGCTCGTCTCCGGGACCGTCCAGGTGACGGTCGAGGCCCACAGCCGCTTCGGGACCACCGGGCTCCAGCGCGTCGTGACCCTCACCCCGCCCAAGCGCCGGCCGTAGCCTCCGCGAGGCGCGGCCGATGAGTTCCGCCGCGCGCGCCGGTCAGAGGGTCGGACACCAGAGGAGGAGGCACCATGGCACGCCTGCGCGTGGGGATCTCGATGTCGCTCGACGGCTACGTCGCCGGGCCCGACCAGAGCATGGACGACCCGCTCGGGGTCGGCGGGGAGGCGCTCCACGAGTGGGTCCTGCCGCTGCGGACCTTCCAGCGCGTGCAGGGCCGCGAGGGCGGCGAGAGCGGGCTCGACGACGACGTGCTCGCCGAGACCTTCGCCGACCTGGGGGCCACGATCATGGGCCGCAACATGTTCGGCGGCGGGCCCGGGCCCTGGGACGAGCGGAACCCGTGGACCGGCTGGTGGGGACCTGACCCGCCGTACCACACGCCGGTCTTCGTCCTGACCAACCACCCGCGCGAGCCGCTCGAGATGGAGGGCGGCACGACCTTCCACTTCGTCACCGACGGCATCGAGCGCGCCCTCGAGCGGGCGGTCGAGGTGGCCGGGGACCGCGACATCAACCTGGCCGGCGGCGCCGACGCCATCGGCCAGTACCTGGCGGCCGGGCTGGTCGATCTGCTCGAGGTGCACGTCGTCCCCGTCCTGCTGGGCGGCGGCGCCCGCCTCTTCGACCTGCCTCACGGCTGGCAGGACGGCTACGAGCGGACCCGGTTGGTCGCCTCGCCTGCCGTCGCGCACTACCGGTTCCGCCGCGTCGGGTGAGCCCGGCTCAGCCCTTGTCGATGAGCCGCTCGAGGAACTCCGGGTAGCGGTCGCCCGTGGCCGCGCCGGGCGGGAAGGCCGCGTCGAGCGCCGCCAGGTCGGCCTCGTCGAGCTCCAGGGCGTCCGCGGCGGCGTTGTCCTCGAGGTAGGCGCACCGCTTGGTGCCCGGGATGGGGACCACGTCGTCGCCCTGGGCGAGGACCCAGGCGAGCGCGAGCTGGGCCGGCGTGGCGCCCCGCCGGGCCGCCAGCTCGCGCACCCGCTCGGCGAGCTCCAGGTTGCGCTCCAGGTTCTCCCCCTGGAAGCGCGGCAGCGAACGGCGCAGGTCCGACTCCTCGAGGCGGGTCCCCTTCGCCAGCCCGCCGGCCAGCAGGCCGCGCCCGAGCGGGCTGAAGGGCACGAGGCCGATGCCGAGCTCGCGCAGCGCCGGCAGGACCTCGGCCTCGGGCCCGCGGTGCCAGAGCGAGTACTCGCTCTGCAGGGCGGCGATCGGGTGGACCGCGTGGGCCCGGCGGATGGTCGCGGGCGCGGCCTCGCTCAGGCCGAGGTGGCGGACCTTCCCCGCAGCCACCAGGTCGGCCATCGCGCCGACGGTCTCCTCGATCGGCACCTCGGGGTCGACGCGGTGCAGGTAGTAGAGGTCGACGTGGTCCACGCCCAGGCGGGCGAGGGAGGCGTCGCAGGCGGCCCGCGCGTACTCGGGGCGGCCGTCCACCGCCCCGTACGACCCGGCCGGATCGCGCACGTTGCCGAACTTGGTCGCCAGCTCCACCTCGTCGCGGCGGCCGGCGAGCGCCCGCCCCACCAGGCGCTCGTTGGCGCCCATCCCGTAGACGTCGGCCGTGTCCCAGAAGGTCACGCCCAGCTCGATGGCGCGGTCGAGCGTGCGCAGGGCCTCGCCCTCGTCGGGGACGCCGTAGGCGTCGGACATCCCCATGCAGCCGAGCCCCAGCGCCGAGACGTCGAGGCCGCGGCCGAGGCGGCGGCGGCCGACGCGCCGGGGGGCGGCGTCAGTCGTCGTGGAGCGCCTCGATCTCCGCGCGCACGCCGCGCATCTCGGATGAGAGGCGGTCGATCTCGGCGTCCAGGCCGGTCTCGCCCTCCCGCTGGCGGAACACGATCTGCCCGAGATCGGTCGCGAGGCCCTTCTGGCGGCGCTTGAGCGAGGCCTCCTGGGCCTTGACGCGCGCCGTCCCGGCCTGCCGCTTCACCGCGTCGCCGGCACGCTTCGCGTAGTCACGGACGTCGTCCACGATCCCCATCGGCCCGCTCCCTTCCCTGAGACGCGATGCGGGAGTCTAACGCGCCTCATCGCGGGCGTGCACGGCCGCGAGGATCGTCGCCACGAGCGAGAAGATGAGGGCCAGCCAGACCCCGAACTTGCGGCTTCCCGCGTCGCCGTCG
Source organism: Miltoncostaeaceae bacterium (assembly GCA_963808825.1). GTDB lineage: Bacteria > Actinomycetota > Thermoleophilia > Miltoncostaeales > Miltoncostaeaceae > DATAGF01. Next base: position 140,932 of record CAWEGW010000015.1, read on the forward strand.
AGGAAGACCATCAGCGTGACGATGAAGGTCACGCTCGTGAGGTACGCCGCCGAGAGGCCGGGGTTCACGATGGCGGGCAGCTCGAAGTTGTAGGCGTCGGCGAGGAAGACCAGCGCCGCCAGGGCGGCGAAGATCAGCATCAGCCACCAGGACGGGATGACGTCCTCGCCGTTGAAGTCGAAGGACGCGACCCCGTACCAGGGGAAGAACAGGGAGATGATGAAGAGGACGTTCGCGGCCGCGGCGCCGAGCATCCTCTGCTCGCGTGTGATGGATCGCATGTCTGAGGGCTCCTCGTGCCGAGGGGACGAACGGTCCCCCTGTTCGACGCCCCGCGCCGCCTCCCCTGCCGCTCAGGCGGGCCGCACGGGCGCGGGAGGGTTGTGGCCCGGGATCACGGTCGTCGCGCCGGAGTCCCGGATCGCCCGGAACGCGGCGAGGTGCTCGTCCCGTCGCGGGTGGTCCTCGGGGAGGGTCCCGCCCTCGAACCAGCCGGGGTCGGGGCCCGGCGTGTCGCCGGCGATCGCCACCAGGCCGTCGTCGGTCTCGACCAGGTAGGCGACGTGGCCGTCGGTGTGCCCCGGCGTGTGGATCCAGCGCACCCCCGGGAGGACCTCGCCTGCGGCCCCGGAGAAGGGGCGCTCGGCCGCGCGGTCGCGCCAGCCGCGCCCGGCGCGGGCGTGCGGCGTCTCGAGCTCGGCCGCGTGGACGTGCAGCTCGACCTCGCCGAGCTGGGGGAGCGCGGACACGTGGTCCGAGTGCAGGTGGGTCGCCAGGACCGTCCGCACGTCGTCGGGGGACAGGCCGCGCGCGGCCAGCGCCGCGGCGAGCATGTCGCCCTGGGTCTGGTAGCCGGGGTCGACGACGACGGGCTCCGGGCCGGTGAGGAGCACGGTGTTCGGCCAGGCGATCATCCCGTGGACCGCGTCCGGGAGCCCGCGGTAGGCGCCGAACGTCCCGAAGGTGCTCGAGGCGCGCAGCTCCACGAACTCGCCGCCGGTCAGGGCGAGGGCGATGCGGTGCGCGGGGATCAGCACCTCCGCGCGCCAGGTCGTGCCTATGGAGCCGCCTCCGTGCTCGCCGCCCCGGCGCGGGCCGCGGCGCGGTCGTGCTCGTAGCAGGGCGCCTCGCGGAAGGGCGCGACGGGGTCCGTCGCGCCGCGCCCGAGCCGGGTCGCGCGGGCCCGCAGCCCGATCCCCGCCCGCCGCGCCTGGGGGGAGAGCGCGAGCCCGATGATGCCGCCGGCGAGCAGCCAGCGCCGGTGCGCGCTCACTTCAGGAGCGAGAGGAACTCGTTCGACGGGGATGGCCGTGAGCGTCTGGAAGTGGGCCGTCCCACGGGCCGCCAGCTCGACCGAGACGCGGGCGATGACCTTCTCGTCCGGGGCCTCGACGATGTTCACGAAGTCGTACGGCCCCAGCACGGCCCACTGCTCGACGACCCTCGCCCCCATCTGCTCGACCTCGGCGTTCACCTCCAGCAGGCGCTGGGGGTTGGCCTTCAGCGTTCCCACGCCGTGGGGGCTGAGCGTGCTGAGGAGGATGTAGGTCGGCACTTCCGGTCCTTTTCGCCTCTCACCGGGACCGGTCGAGCGTACCACCCGGGGCCGCGACCCAGCCGCCGAGGTCGCGCCCGATCAGCTCCCCCAGCTCGCCGACGTCCTCGCGGAAGAAGTCGCGCAGCTCGGCGGCCAGCTCGGGGTCGATCTCGCGCCGGCGCGTCACCTGGCGGTTGCCGCGCCGCACGCGCTCCAGGACGCCGAGGCGGTCGACGCGGGCCACCCGCTTCACGCCCCGGGCGACGCCCACGAGCGCCGCCGGCGGCCGCTGGGTGAGCCGGGCCACCGCGCCGGCCCGGTGGACCTTGTTCTCGTTGACCCGGGGGAAGTCGGTGCGGCCGTCGTCGGGCAGGCCCAGGAAGTCGAGCGTCCGCCGGTAGACGGCGCCCGTGTCGGCGCGCAGGTCGTCGAAGACGAGGGCCAGCACCTGCTCGCGCGGGAGCGACTCGTAGACGCGCGCGAGCTGCGCGCCGAGGCGCGCGGCCTCGCCGTACTGCAGGAACTCGGGCACGCGGACGCGCGGCGGCACGCGCTCGCCGCGCCGGCGCGCCTCCTGCAGCTCCCACGCCCGCGCCGGGTCGGGCTCGTCCTCGTCGAGCATGTAGAGCAGCTGCGAGTGCAGCGAGGGGACGAGCTCCACCGGGTTGCGGAGCATGACGACGACCCGGGCCGCCGGGTCGAAGGCCGCGATGTTGCGGGCCGCGTCGGCCGAGTAGAGGTACCAGACCGAGGCCTCGCCCACCGCGATGTGGTCGCCGGTCGCGGCCTCGAAGAGGCGCAGGTAGTGCTCCTCGCTGCGCCGCCCGGGCGCGTAGTAGTAGTCGAAGTCCTCGCAGAAGTAGTGCGGCTCCTTCGGCTGCGAGACGAACGCCCGGGGGTGCCGGCGCAGGTACTCGCTGAGCGCCGTGGTCCCGCACTTCGGGGCGCCGAGGATGAAGAAGTTCGGGCGGCGTGGCACGGGCGCTGACGCTAGCAGCAGCCGGTCGCGCGTATCGTTCGGGCGATGCAGCAGCCGACCACCGCAACGCCCGCCGCCGCGCAGGCGGACCGGGGCTCGCGCAAGCCCGTTGCCGTGCTGGTGCTGGGCATCGTCGGCCTCGTCACCGGCATCACGGCGGTCACGCTGCTGTGCGCGGTCCTCGCCATCGTCCTGGCCTCCCTGGCCTTCCAGGACGAGTCGGCCGGGCGGGACTCCGGCGAGCGCCACGGGATGACCGTGGCGGGCATGGTCTGCGGCATCGTGGCGCTCTGCATCTGGATCCCGGTCGTCGTGGCCATCGCGGTCGCCGAGGCATGAGCGCCCGCCGCCAGGCCATCCTGCGCCCGCCGCGCGGCGGCGCCCCCTACGTGGGGATGCTCTCGGGGATCGTCATCGTGGTCGCGGCCTTCCTCCCCTGGTACGCGACCAACCTCGGGCCCCCCTTCGCCCCCGAGAGCGTCGCCGGCTGGGAGGCCAGCAACGTCGCCAAGGCCTCGGTCGTGATGGGCGCCGTCATCGCCGTCGCCTCCGCCGCAGCCGCCATCGAGGACCGCGGTGGCCTGCGCCTCGGCGACCAGGCCGGCGACGCCATCGCCTGGGCCGTGATCGGCGCCTCGGTGATCGCCGCGATCCTGATCGGCTACCGGCTCTTCGTCCTCCCCGAGCCCGCCGAGTTCCTCTCGCGCCAGATCGGCGTCTACCTCGCCGCCGCGGGGGCCGTCGGCGGGATCCTCAGCGGCCTGGCCCTGATCGCGACCCGCGACTGAGCCGGCTCAGCCGGCCCGGGCGCGGCGGATCCAGTAGCCCGCGCTCACCAGCAGCGCGACCACCGCGACCACCAGGAGGGCGAAGACCGCGTACGCGGCCGCCCCGCCGAGCTGGACCACGACGCTCGCCAGCCCCGCGACGGCCGTCGCCCCGAGCGCCGACGCCGTCGCCATGCCCGCCGCCCGCCCGTTCGGAGTGCCCAGCGCCATGGGGTCAGGCTAGCGCCCGGCCGGGTGCCAATTGGCCGCGCCTCGGAGTGCCAATTGGCCACGCAGGGGTTGGCCAATTGGTCAGACTCCCGCAATGGCCGCGAGCGACGCCGCGATCGTCGATGCCGGGGGGCGCGAGGTGCGCGTGTCCAATCCCGATCGCGTGATCTTCCCCCCGACCGAGGGGTCCGCGCCGGTGACCAAGCTCGACGTGGTCGAGTACTACCTCGCCGTGGGCGAGGGCATCCTGCGCGCGCTCGAGCGGCGGCCCACGACCCTCGAGCGCTGGCCCAAGGGCGTTCTCCCGGGCATCGTGCTCTCGACGCGCGAGCGGGGCGGTGGCGACGCCTTCTTCCAGAAGCGGATCCCGCGCGGGGCCCCCGGGTACGTCGAGACCGCGCGGATCATGTTCCCGTCGGGCCGCTCCGCGGACGAGATCTGCCCCACGGAGGTCGCGGTCGTCGCCTGGGCGGCGCAGATGGGGACGCTGACGTTCCACCCGTGGCCGGTGCGCAGCGACGACGTTGACCACCCGGACGAGCTGCGCCTGGACCTCGACCCGCAGCCCGGGACGGACTACGCCGACGCCGTGCGCGTCGCCGGCGAGGCCCGCGGGCTGCTCGACGAGCTCGGCTACGCCGGCTTCCCGAAGACCTCGGGGGGGCGGGGCGTGCACATCTACGTCCGCATCGAGCCGCGCTGGACGTTCACCGACGTCCGCCACGCCGCGATCGCCTTCGGGCGGGAGCTCGAGCGGCGCCTGCCGGGCCGGGTGACGACGAAGTGGTGGAAGGAGGAGCGCGGCGAGCGCATCTTCGTGGACTACAACCAGAACGCGCGCGACCGCACGATCGCCTCTGCCTACAGCGTGCGGCCGAAGCCGGGGGCGCCGGTCTCGGCGCCGCTGAGCTGGGACGAGCTCGCCGAGGCCGAGCCGGAGGACTTCACGGTCGCGACGATGCCGGCGCGCTTCGCCGAGGTCGGCGATCGCCACGCCGCCATCGACGACGCCGCCCACTCGCTGCAGCCGCTGCTGGACATGTACGAGCGCGACGAGGCCGAGGGGGCGGGCGACATGCCCTACCCGCCCGACTATCCGAAGATGCCGGGAGAGCCGAAGCGCGTCCAGCCCTCGCGCGATCGCGACCGGCCGCAGCCCTGACCGGCGGCCGCCCGGCCGTCAGGGCGACTGCGGGAGCTTCTTCGCGCCCCTCTTGGTCACCGGCGCGGAGGGCGGCGGCACGACGGGCCCGATGTCCCCGTCCGGCGCCTCGTCGAGGTCGACGATGACGGGCGCGTGGTCGCTGGGCCCGCTGCCCTTGCGCGCCTGCCGGTCGACCCACGCCGCCCGGACCCGGCTCGCGACGCTGCCGCCGGCGAGCACCAGGTCGATGCGCATCCCGAGGTCCTGGTGGAACATCCCCGCGCGGTAGTCCCAGTAGGTGAAGACCCGCTCATCCGGCCAGCGCTCGCGCACGACGTCGTGCAGGCCGAGCCCCATGAGCTCCGCCAGCGCCGCCCGCTCGGGCGCGGTCACGTGGGTCTGCCCCACGTAGGCGGCGGGATCGAAGACGTCGTCGTCGGTCGGGGCGATGTTCATGTCGCCGCAGACGACCGTCGCCTCCGGGCCGGCGGCGGCGACCATCTCCCGGAGCGAGGACAGCCAGGCGAGCTTGTAGGCGTAGTGCTCCGAGCCCGGCGTCCGCCCGTTCGGCACGTAGACGGACACCACCCGGATCCCGGCGCACGTCGCGGAGATCGCCCGCGACTCCTGGTGCGGGAAGCCCGGGCCGCCGGCGAGCCCCGCCACGACGTCGTCGAGGCCGACGCGCGAGAGGATCGCGACCCCGTTCCACGTCGCCTCGCCGTGGACGGCGACCGCGTACCCGCGCGCGGCCAGCTCGTCGCCGAGCAGCTCGAGAAAGGCCTCGTCGCGGAGCTTGGTCTCCTGCAGGCACACCACGTCCGGGCGCCGCTCGTCGAGCCAGGGCAGCAGCCGCGGCACGCGCTGGGTGACCGAGTTGACGTTCCAGGTCGCGAGTCGCACGGGCCACACGCTACCGGCACCGGCTACGGTGACGGGAGATGGCAGACGACGCGTTCGCGACGGCCCTGGAGGGCAGCCGGGAGGTCGAGCTCACGGTCACCGGCCGGAGGTCCGGCCGGGAGATCTCGCACCCGGTCTGGTTCGTGCGGGAGGACGACGTCCTCTACATGGTGCCCGTGAGGGGATCGGGCGCCGACTGGTACAAGAACGCCCTGAGCACGCCCGCGATCCGCCTCGCCGCCGGGGGAGCGCAGCTCGACGCGCGCGCGACCCCGGTCTCGGATCCCGCCAGGGTCCAGGAGGTCTTCGACCGGTTCCGGGCCAGGTACGGCGCCGGGGACGTGGCGGCGTACTTCCCGAAGCAGGACGCGGCGGTGGAGGTCCCGCTCGGCTGAACCGCCGCCGGAGCGGCGGCCCGATGGATCAGCGGACGGCCGGCTCGGCGACCGCGAAGGTCAGCTCGTCGCCCTCGGCGTTGACGACCACCCGGTCGCCGTCGCGCACCTCGCCGGCGAGGATCCGCTGGGCGAGGGGGTTCTCGATCCGCCGCTGGACCAGCCGCTTCAGGGGGCGGGCGCCGTAGGCCGGGTCGTAGCCCTCGCGCGCGAGGAGCTCGGCCGCGCCCTCGGTGAGGTCCAGCTCCACGCCGCGCTCCTCCAGCCGCTGGCGGAGGCGGGCGACCTGCAGCTCGACGATCTCGGCGAGCTGCTCGCGGCCGAGGCGGCCGAAGACCACGATCTCGTCGACCCGGTTCAGGAACTCGGGCCGGAAGTGGTCGCGCAGCGCCCCGAGGACCCGCTCCTCGGCGATGTCCTCATCGATCCCGTCGGCCAGGAGCTGACTGCCGATGTTGCTGGTCATGATCACCACGGTGTTGGTGAAGTCGACGATCCGGCCCTGGCCGTCGGTCAGGCGGCCGTCGTCGAGCAACTGGAGCAGCACGTTGAAGACGTCGGGGTGGGCCTTCTCGATCTCGTCGAGCAGGAGCACCGAGTAGGGCCGGCGGCGAACGGCCTCGGTGAGCTGGCCGCCCTCGTCGAAGCCGACGTAGCCGGGCGGCGCGCCGATCAGGCGGGCCACCGCGTGGCGCTCCATGTACTCGCTCATGTCGATGCGGACCATCGCCCGCTCGTCGTCGAACATGAACTCGGCGAGCGCCCGGGCCAGCTCGGTCTTCCCGACCCCGGTGGGGCCGAGGAAGATGAACGAGCCGATCGGCCGGTTCGGGTCGGAGAGGCCGGCCCGCGCCCGGCGCAGTGCGTTGGCGACGGCGCTGACGGCGGGGTCCTGGCCGATCACCCGCTCGTGCAGGCGCTCCTCCATGTGCAGGAGCTTCTCGACCTCGCCCTCCATCAGGCGGCTGACCGGCACGCCGGTCCAGGAGGCCACCACCTCGGCGACGTCCTCCTCGTCAACCTCCTCCTTGAGCATCTGGCGGCCCGCCTGCAGCTCCGCCAGCTCGTCGTTGGCCGTCTCCAGCGCCCGCTCGAGCTCGGGCAGCGTCCCGTACTGGAGCCGCGCCGCCCCCTCGAGGTCGTTCTCGCGCTGGGCGCGCTCGAGCTCCTGGCGGGCGGTCTCGATCTGCTCCTTGGTCTCGCGGATGCGCGTGATCATCGACTTCTCGAGCTCCCAGTGAGCCCGCATGGCGTCGGCCTCCTCGCGCAGCGAGGCCAGCTCCTCGGCGATCGCGTCGCGACGGGCCGCCGAGCTCGCGTCGGTCTCGGCCTCCAGCGCCTGCTGCTCGATCTCGAGCTGCATGATGCGCCGCTGCACGACGTCCAGCTCGGCCGGCACGGAGTCGATCTCGATCCGCAGGCGGCTGGCCGCCTCGTCGATGAGGTCGATCGCCTTGTCGGGAAGGAAGCGGGCGGTGATGTAGCGGTCGGACAGGCGGGCGGCGGCCACCAGGGCTCCGTCCTGGATGCGCACGCCGTGGTGCACCTCGTAGCGCTCCTTCAGGCCGCGCAGGATCGCGACGGTCGCCTCGACCGACGGCTCGCCGACCATCACCGGCTGGAAGCGGCGCTCCAGGGCCGCGTCCTTCTCGACGTGCTTGCGGTACTCGTCGAGCGTCGTCGCCCCGACCGCGCGCAGCTCGCCGCGCGCCAGCATCGGCTTCAGGAGGTTCGCGGCGTCGACCGCGCCCTCGGCGGCACCCGCGCCGACGATCGTGTGGAGCTCGTCGATGAAGAGGATGACCTGCCCCGCGGCGTCCTGGATCTCCCGCAGCACGGCCTTGAGGCGGTCCTCGAACTCGCCGCGGTACTTGGCCCCGGCCAGCAGCCCGCCGACGTCCAGGGCCACCACGCGCTTGCCGGCCAGCCCCTCGGGGATGTCGCCGGCCACGATGCGCTGGGCCAGGCCCTCGACGATCGCGGTCTTGCCGGTGCCCGGCTCGCCGATCAGCACCGGGTTGTTCTTGGTGCGCCGGGAGAGGACCTGGATCACCCGCCGGATCTCCTCGTCGCGGCCGATCACCGGGTCGAGCTTGCCCTCCTCGGCCAGCTCGGTGAGGTCGCGCCCGTACTGCTCCAGGGCCTGGTACTTGTCCTCGGGGTTCGGGTCGGTCACCCGCGCCGAGCCGCGGACGGACTGGAGGGCGGCCAGGAGCCCGTCGCGGCCGACGCCGTTGCCGCGCAGGGCCTCGCGGGCGGGCGAGGACTCCTCCAGCAGCGCGAGCAGCAGGTGCTCGGTGGAGATGTACTGGTCGCCGAGGCGCTCGGCCTCCTGGCCGGCGCGGCGCAGCACCGCGCGGAACGCGTTCGAGGGCTGGGCGCCCGCGGTCGCGCCGCTGACCTGGGCGCGGCGCTCGATCGCCGCCACGGTCGCGGCCCGCAGGGCCGGGATGTCCGCGCCGGCGCCCTGGAGCAGGGGCTCCACCACGCCCTCGCGGGCATCGAGCAGCGCGAGCAGCAGGTGCTCGGGCTCCACGACCTGGTTGCCGCGGTCGCCCGCGAGGCGCACCGACTCGGCGATCGCCTCCTGGGCCCGCTGGGTCGGCTGGTCCACCGCCATCAGGCCTGTCCTCCCATCGTCGTCGTCGCGCGCGTCACGGCCAGCGGGTAGCGCGGCACCAGTGCCGTCCCGCCCGCCGGCGCCACGACGATCTGGCCGCGCGCCGCGCGCGCGGCCGCCAGCTCGTCGCGGTGCCGCTCGAGCGTCTCCCGCAGCTCGTCGGCCAGGTCGCGGATGCGCCGCTCGGCGCGCTCCAGGCGCGCCTCGAGCGCGAGCACCCGCTCGATCCCGGCAAGGTTCATGCCATCCTCGGACAGCTCCTGGATGCGGCGCAGGCGCGCCACGTCGGCCTCGGAGTAGAGGCGCGTGTTCCGCGCGCTCCTGCGCGGCGTGATCAGCCCGCGGCGCTCGTAGACGCGCAGGGTCTGCGGGTGCATCCCGGCGAGCTCGGCCGCGATGCCGATGAGGAAGGTGGCGGCGGGACGGCGGCTCGTGCTCATCGGAACAGGGTCTCCCGCGGGTCGCCGCCCTCGAGCGCGGCGAAGCGCTCGAGCGCCTCGCGCTGCTCGTCGGACAGCTCGCGCGGCACCTGCACGCGCAGCTTGGCGATGAGCGCGCCGCGGCCCTCGCCCTTGAGGCGCGGGGCGCCCTTGCCGGCCAGCCGCAGCTGGCGGCCGTCGGCGCTGCCCGGCGGCACGCGGAGCTTGACCCGCCCGTCGATCGTCGGCACCTCGACCTGGGCCCCGAGGGCGGCCTCGGAGAAGGTCACCGGGACCTCGATCACCAGGTCGTCGCCGCGCCGGGTGTAGAGGCGGCTGGGGGCGACGCGCGTGATGACCTGCAGGTCTCCCGCGGGCCCGCCGCGCACGCCGGCCTGGCCCTTGCCCTTGAGCCGGATCCTCGTGCCGTCCTTGACCCCCGGCGGGATCTTCACCTTGATCTGGGAGCGCGTTCGAACGTGCTGCCCGTGCCGCGGCAGGTCGGGCAGGGGTCGTCGATGACCGTGCCGTTGCCGCCGCAGCGGGGGCACGGCTCGCTGAACGCGAACGAGCCGACGTCGCGGCCGCGCACCCCGCGGCCCTTGCAGTCGGGGCACAGGCGCGGGCTCGTGCCCGGCTTGGCGCCGCTGCCGTTGCAGTCGGCGCACGCCACCGGCGTCTCGACCTGCACCGGCACCTGGGCGCCGGCCATCGCCTGCTCGAAGGACAGGTTGACCTCGACCTCCACGTCGGCCCCCCGGCGGGCCGTGGGCTCGCCCGGGTCCTGCGCGCGGCCGCCGCGGAAGATCGACGAGAACAGGTCGGCGAAGTCGCCGAAGCCGGCGCCCTCGCCGGCCGACCAGGTGGCGCCGCCGCCCGGCCCGGCGCCGTTGGGGCGCCGCCCGCCGAACGCCGCCATCGCGTCGTACTCGCGGCGCTTGTCGGCGTCGGACAGCACGTCGTGGGCGTGGGAGATCTCCTTGAAGCGCTCCTCCGCCTTCGGGTCGTCCGGGTTGGCGTCCGGGTGGTGCACCCGGGCCAGCTTGCGGTAGGCCTTCCGGATCTCGTCGGCGCTCGCGGTGCGCGAGACGCCGAGCGTCGCGTAGAGGTCCTCCATCGTTACCGCTCCGAGCCCTCGTCCGGGCCCCGGGGCGGCGGCCCGGCGGCCACCACCACCCTGCTCGGGCGCAGGACGTGGTCCGAGATGCGGTAGCCCTTCTCGATCACCTCGACGACCGCGCCGTCGGGGTGCTCGGCCGACGGCATCTGGGCCACGGCCTCGTGGAGGTTGGGGTCGAACGCGCGCCCGGCGGCCTCGATCTCCTCGACGCCGTGGCCGGCGAGCAGGGCCGCCAGCTGGCCGCGCACCATCTCGAGGCCGGCGACGATCTCGCCGCCCCGGTCACCGAGTGCCGCCACGGCCCGCTCCAGGTTGTCCATGACCGGCAGCAGCCCGCGCACGACCTCGCGCTGGGCGCCCTCGGCCACGGCCAGGCGGTCGCGCTCGGTGCGCTTGCGGTAGTTGTCGAACTCGGCCTTCAGGCGCTGGAGCGCGTCCAGGTACTGGTCGCGCTCGGCCTCGGCCCGCGCGAGCTCCTCCGAGCCGTTCTGCTCGGCGGGAGCGGGCGCCTGCTCGGCGTCGGCGGGCCCGGCCTGGGGCTCCGGAGCGCCTGGCTCCGGAGCCCGGTAGGGGTCAGCGTTGGTCACGCGGTCTCGGTCCCGTTGGTGGCCGAGGCCGCCACGGCGATCTTGCGCGGCTTGACCTCGTCCACCTTCGGGACGCGCACGGTCAGCACGCCGCTGTCGAAGGTGGCCGTGATCTCGTCCGGCTTCACGCCCTGGGGCAGGGTGACGCTGCGCTGGAAGGACCCGTAGGCGCGCTCAACACGGTAGTAGCGCCCCTCCTCGACCTTCTCGTCGAAGCGCCGCTCGCCCTTGAGGGTGAGGACGTTGTCGTCGATCTCGATGTCGATGTCCTCCGGGGACAGCCCCGGCAGCTCGGCCTTCAGCACGATGGCGTCGGCGGCGTCGAAGATGTCCACGGCCGGCGTCCACGCGCTCCCGGCCGAGGCGCCCTCGCCCAGCGTGCGGGTGAACAGGCGGTTCATCTCGTCGCGGAGCGACGTGATGTCGCGGAACGGGTCGAACCTCACGACAGCGGGCATGTGCGCTGCTCCTCCTCGTCTCGTCTGGTCTAGGACGCCTTCGGGGCGTCCTCGTCGATGACCTCGTACTCGGCGTCCTCGACGGCCTCCTCGGCGGCCTCGCCGCCGTTGCTCGCGGCCTCCTGCTGGGCGGCCGCCTGGCGGTAGACCTGCTCGGAGAGCCGGTGCAGGACGTCGGTCAGGCTGCTCGCCTTGGCCTCGATGTCGTCGGCGTCGTCGCCCTCGGCGGCCGACTTCGCCGCCGCGATGGCGCCCTCGAGGTCGCGGCGCAGGGCCTCGTCAACCTTGTCGCCGTTGTCCTTGAGCTGCCGCTCGGCCTCGTGGACCCGGGCCTCCGCGCCGTTGCGGGCGTCGGCCAGGCGGCGCAGCCGCTTGTCCTCGTCGGCGTGCGACTCGGCGTCGCGCACCATCGTGTCGATCTCGTCGTCCGAGAGGCCGCTCGAGGCCTTGATCTCGATGTTCTGCTCGTTGCCGGTGCCGAGGTCCTTCGCGCCCACGTGCACGATGCCGTTGGCGTCGATGTCGAAGGTGACCTCGATCTGCGGGACGCCGCGCGGCGCCGGCGGGATGCCCACCAGGTTGAACTTGCCGAGGGTGCGGTTGAAGCTCGCCATCTCGCGCTCGCCCTGGAGGACGTGGATCTCCACCTGGTTCTGGTTGTCGTCGGCGGTGGAGAAGACCTCGCTCTTCTTGGTGGGGATCGTGGTGTTGCGCTCGATCAGGCGCGTGAAGACGCCGCCCTTGGTCTCGATGCCCAGCGACAGCGGGGTCACGTCCAGCAGCAGCACGTCCTTGACGTCGCCCGACAGCACGCCGGCCTGGATGGCGGCGCCGACGGCCACGACCTCGTCCGGGTTGACGCCCTTGTGGGGCTCCTTGCCCGTGAGCTCCTTCACGCGCTCCTGCACCGCCGGCATGCGGGTCATGCCGCCGACGAGCACCACGTGGTTGACCGACACGCCGGAGTCGGCGAGGGCCTGCTTGGTGGGCCCGACCAGCCGCTCGAGCAGGTCGTGGGTGAGCTCCTCGAGCTTCGCCCGGGTGAGCTGCAGGTCGAGGTGCTTGGGGCCGGACTGGTCGGCCGTGACGAAGGGCAGGTTGATCTGGCTCGACGTGGTGGTCGAGAGCTCGATCTTGGCCTTCTCGGCGGCCTCGTAGAGGCGCTGGAGGGCCATCCGGTCGTTGCTCAGGTCGATGCCCTGGGAGACCTTGAACTCGGCCACCATCCAGTTGACGATCGCCTTGTCGAAGTTGTCGCCGCCGAGGTGGTTGTCGCCGGCGGTCGACTTGACCTCGAAGACCCCGTCGCCGATCTCGAGCACCGACACGTCGAAGGTGCCGCCGCCGAGGTCGAAGACCAGGATCGTCTGGTCGGTCTCCTTGTCGAGCCCGTAGGCCAGGGCGGCCGCCGTGGGCTCGTTGATGATGCGCTTGACCTCGAGGCCGGCGATCTTGCCGGCGTCCTTCGTGGCCTGGCGCTGGGCGTCGTTGAAGTACGCCGGGACGGTGATGACGGCGTCGGTCACCGTCTCGCCGAGGAAGGCCTCGGCGTCGGCCCTCAGCTTCTGGAGGATCATCGCGCTGATCTCGGGCGGGCTGAACTCCTTGTCGCCCACCTTGATGCGCGCGTCGCCGTTCGAGCCGCGGACCACCTCGTAGGGGACGATCTTCATCTCCTCGTCCACCTCGGAGTACTTCCGGCCCATGAAGCGCTTGACGCTGAAGATCGTGTTCTCGGGGTTGGTGACCGCCTGCCGCTTGGCGACGGTGCCGACCAGCCGCTCGCCGGACTTCGCGAAGCCGACGACCGACGGGGTCGTGCGCCCACCCTCCGCGTTGGGCAGAACCTCGGGCTCGCCGCCGGTCAGGATGGCGACCGCCGAGTTGGTGGTGCCCAGATCGATGCCGATCGTCTTGCTCATGCGTTCGGTTCCTCCTCGGCCGGGCGTGCCCGGCTCGCGGTGTCGAAATTGTCTGACGCGATCGTAGATCTAAGTCAGCCCATGTCAAGTCGATCTGAGTCGATTCGACTGAGATTCATGCGGCGCGCTGCCGGCGACGCCCGCCGCGTCGCGGCCCCGCCCGACGGTGGATCAGGGGCGGCGGGGAAGCCCGATGAGCGGGGTCCGCACGGGCGTCGCGAGCCCGACGAACCCCACCAGCCCGTTGCCGCCGAGGGTCACGGTCGAGCCCGCGACCGGCGTCCGGCTCGCCCCGTCGACCGGCGCCGGCCCTCGGGGCAGATGTCGAGCAGGGGGCACTCCGGGCAGCGGGGCGAGCGGGCGGTGCAGATCGTCCGGCCGTGGGCGATCAGGTGCATGTGGGTGGCGTAGGTGAGCTCCGGGGGGACCCAGCGGCTGAGGCGCTCCTGCGCCCGGGCGGCGCTCGCCTTGGCGGGGACGATCCCGGTGCGCAGGGCGATCCGGTGGACGTGGGTGTCCGCGGGCACCACCGGGGCGTCGAAGCAGAAGCACATGACGCAGGCGGCGGTCTTCGGGCCGACGCCGGGGAGGGAGGTCAGGAACGCCATGGCCTCGTCGAGCGGGGTCTCGCCCAGCCACTCGAGCTCGTCGCCGCGCGGGTCGTCGGCGATCACGTCCAGCACGTGCTGGATGCGGGGGGCCTTCTGGCTCGCGAGGCCGGCCACGCGCACGGTCTCCTCGACCTCGGCGGTGGGGGCGCGCCGCACCTCGTCCCAGGTGGGGTAGCGCGAGCGCAGGGCCTCGAAGGCCCGCAGCTGGTTGGCGTCGGTCGTGCTGTGGCTGAGGAGGGTGGTGACGAGCTCGCTGACCGGGTCGTTCCGGCGCCGCCAGGGGATGTGGCCCTGGGAGCGCTCGAGCCGTGCCGTGATCTCGCGGGCGTGGGCGCGCGTGCCGGGACGCGGTGAGGCCATCGCAAGACCCTAGTCATGCCCAGCCTTGACGATCCCGGGACGCGCCCCGAGACGCGCGCGGGACGGCGCCGACGTACGGTGACACCACACCACGACCCGGGAGGCCCGATGACCACCGCAGCCATCACCATCGCCCATCGCGACGAGGTCGAGCGCACCGGCAACTGGTCGCTCGTCCGGCGGACGCTCGGCGTCAGCGCGTTCGGCGTCAACATCGTGGACATCCCGCCCGGGGAGGGCATCCCCGAGCACGATGAGACGTCGCGGGACCAGGAGGAGCTCTTCCTGGTGCTGAGCGGCTCGGCGGTCCTCGTGATCGACGGCGAGCGGATCCCGGCGCCCGCGGGCACCTTCGCGCGCCTCGATCCCGAGCCTCGCCGCACCGTCGTCAACGAGGGGGACGAGACGGCCTCGGTGCTGATCGTGTCGGCCCCGCGGACCAGCGGCTACGAGCCGTTGTCATGGGCGTGAGCGCTGCCCCGCACGCCGCGGCCGAGGCCCTCGGCTACCGCGACCTCTGGCGTGCCGCCCCGCCCGACCTCGTGGCCCGCCACGGCATCGCCCACCTCGACCTGGCCGGCGGCGTCTGCCTCGGCTGCGCGTCCATGTCCGGGGGACCCGATGCTCAACCACGCCGTCGGCATCGGGGTCGGCGCGCCGGCGGGCGTCGCCGAGCTGGACGAGGTCGAGGGCTTCTACCGGCGGCTCGGCGTCGCCTACACCGTGGCCGCCGACGAGGCGGCGCCCGGCCTGGCCTGGCTGCTCGCCGAGCGGGGCTTCGAGGAGGGCCGACCGTGGATGACCTTCTCCCGCGAGCCGGGTCCGCCACCCGCCCGGGCCACCGCGCTCGTCGTCGAGGACGCCGGGGCGGCCCGCGCCGAGGGGTTCGGGCGCGTCGTGGCCGCCGGCTTCGGCATGCCGGACGACTTCGCCGGCTGGATGGCCGCCCTCGTCGGCAGGACCGGATGGACCTGCCTGCTCGCCCTCGAGGGCGGCGAGCCGGTCGGCGCGGCGGCGCTCTTCGTCGACGGCGGCACCGGCTGGTTCACGATGGGTGCCACCCTCCCCGAGCGCCGCGGCCGCGGGGCCCAGGGAGCGCTCTTCGCCGAGCGGCTGCGGCGCGCGGAGCGGCTCGGCCTGCGCCGCCTGGTCACCGAGACGGGCGCGCCCGTGGGAGACGAGCGGCCCGGGCCCTCCTACCGCAACATGCTGCGCTACGGCTTCGCCGAGATCGCCCTCCGGCCCAACCTGCGCTCCCCCGCCTAGCCCTCGGCCTCCCCGGCCTCGTCAACCAGGGCCCGCTCGATCGCCTCCTCGGCCAGGGCGAGGATCGTCGGCACCCACACCAGGTCCTCGGCCGGGTCCTCGGGCGGCGGCCCGCCGGCGAGGTGGCGCACCCCGGCCGTGGCCGACGGCGCCTCCGGCTCGTCGCTCGCGGCGACGGCGCTGCGCGCCCAGGTGCGGATCTCCGGGTCGCCCGTGGACCGTGCCAGCTCGGAGATGTCCTCGGGGCGCCGCCCCGCCTCCACGTAGGCGGCGATCTCCGGCTCGAAGTCCTCGGGGTCGAGGTCGAGCATGTCGGCCGCGATCAGGCCGGCTGCGGTCGCGGCGGCCACCGCGGCGCCCGGCCCGCCCTCGGCGATCGTCCCCTCCGCGGCCCGCAGCTTCTCGCGCGCACGCGCCCCGGCCGCGGCCAGCTCGGTCGCCGCGCGGACGGCGAGCGCCCGCGCGAGGGGGGTGTCCGCGCTGGGGTCGGTCGCCCAGGGCAGGACGACGTCGAAGGCCTCGCGGTCCTCGGGCGCCGCGGCGGCCCGCGCGCGCTCCAGCGCCGTCTGCATCGGGCCGCGCAGCTCCGGCCAGTGGGCGGCCGCGGCCGCGCCGGCCAGCTCCGCCGGGTCGGCGGCGGAGTCGCCCTCCTCGGAGAGGGCGCGCGCCAGCGCCCACGTCTCCGGCCCGAGCACCCCGCGCGGGAAGCTGAGGCCGGTGATGGCCAGCACGCGCAGGAGGGCCTCCTCCGGGGTCACCGGACGGTGTTGTCGAGCGCGCCCAGCCCGTCGATCTCGACCCGCACGCGGTCGCCCGGAGCCAGGAACGCGCCCCGCGCGACCCCGACGCCCGCCGGCGTGCCGGTGGTGATGACGTCGCCCGGCTCGAGGGTGAAGCTGCGCGGAGCAGAACGCGACCAGGGCGTCCACGGCGAAGACCATGTCGGCCGTGGTGCCGTCCTGGCGCAGCTCGCCGTTGACGGTGGTGCGGATGGCGAGCGCCTGCGGGTCGGGGACCTCGTCCGCCGTCGTCACCCAGGGCCCGAAGGGGGCGAAGGTGTCGCCGCCCTTCGCCCGCAGCCACTGGGGCTCCTCCCGCTGGCGGTCGCGGGCGGTCACGTCGTTCATCACCGCGTAGCCGAACACGTGCGCCAGGGCCCGCTCCCGGGGCACGTCGCGCGCGCGGCGGCCGATGACCACGGCGAGCTCGCCCTCGTAGTCGAGCTCATCGGTGTAGGCGGGCCGCAGGACGTCGGCGGCCGGCCCGGTCACCGAGGAGGCGAGCTTCGCGAACAGGAGCGGCTCGCGCGGCAGCGCCGCGCCGGTCTCGGCCGCGTGGTCGCGGTAGTTCAGGCCCACCCCGATCAGCTTGCCGGGGGCGAGGGGCGCCAGCAGCTCCAGGCCGTCGAGGGGCAGGGGCTCGCCGGCGGGCTCCGGCGCGCCGCCGAGGGCGTCCGCGACGTCGTGCCCGGCGAGCGGCACGACCATCCCGTCGTCGAGCGACCCCAGCCGCGAGCCGTCCCCGTCGCGATACGTGCAGAGGCGCATGGCGCCGCTATCCTAGTCCTGGCGGGACCCCGTCCCCGCGACGTGACACCCAACCCCCCGAGGGGCGACCGGACATCGCCACCGATCTTCAGGAGTTGGACGCCGCCTCGCCTCGACGCAGGTCGGGCGCTGTCGCGAGCCGTGCTCCGGCTGGTCGATCGCAGCCGGATCACGCCGAACGCGCGTCACGATCATCGGCTTCCTCGGCATCTGCGCCGCCGCGGGGCTCGCCCTCGCCGCCAGTGGGTGCTCGCGTCGCTGGTCTTCATCGCCTCGGGCCTCGTGGACTCGCTCGACGGCCTGCTGGCCCGCTACCAGAACCGGGTGACGGCCTTCGGCGCCTTCCTCGACTCGACCCTCGACCGGCTCGCGGAGGGGGTGATCATCGGCGCCATCGGCATCACGCTCGCCCAGGACGGCGACATCTGGGGCCTCGCGGCGTGCTTCGTCGCGCTGACGGCGTCCTTCATGGTCTCGTACGCGCGAGCCCGCGCCGAGGGGCTCGGGATCCCGGGCTCCAGCGGGGGCCTGATGGGCCGGCCGGAGCGGCTCGTGATCGTCGGCGCCGCCCTCTTCCTGGGCAGCGTGGGCGACGTCCTGCCGGTCGGCATGGCCATCCTCGCCGGCCTGAGCCTGATGACCGCCCTGCCACCGGATCCTGCTCGTCCACCGCGCCTCCCGGTGAGCCGGCCGTTGCGGATCGCGCTGGTCTCCCCGCTGCCGTCGCCGCCGCGCGACGACGTGGCGCGGCACGTCGCCGGGGTGGCGCGCGCGCTCGCCGCCCGCGGGCACGGGGTCACCGTCCTCGCGCCGGCGACGACGCGGGACCGCATCGCCGCCGGACGCCGCGCCTGCGGGCCGCCGAGGCCGGCGACCCGTCCGCGGTCGATCGCGGACCCGGGCGAGGTGCGCGAGGTCGCCATCGGCCGGGCGCTGCCGGCGGGCCCGGGCCGGCGCGTCGGCGGCCCCTTCGACCTGGTGAGCGCCATCGAGGCGGCCCTCTCGCGGCCCGCCTTCGACGTCGTCGACCTCCACGAGCCGCTCGCCCCGAGCCCGGCGCTGGCGGCGCTGCGCCACGCGCGCGGGGTGGCCGCGGTCACCTTCCACCGCGCCGAGCCGCTCGCCGGCGTCGCGCTTCCTGCGGCCGCTGGTTCAACCGGGCGCTGTCGCGGGCCGACCTGCGCGTCGCGACGACGCGCGCCGGTGCGGAGGCGCTGGCGGAGATCCTGCCCGGCGACTACACGGTGATCGCGCCCGGCGTCGACCTCGGCCTGATCGCGGCGCCCGCGCCGCGGCGACGCGCCGCCCGCGCTGACGCTCGATGGCCCGCGGCCGCGAACGGGCGGGCCTGCGCTTCGCCCTCGGGCTGCTGCGCGCGCTCGACCTCCGCACCGTGGGCCCGGTGACGCTCGTGGGGCCGCCGGACGCGCCCTGGCGGACGCGCGCTGCCGTGCCGAAGGCACTGCGCGACCGGGTGCTCGTGGTGCCCGACGCCGGGCCGGAGGCGCGGGCCGCCGCGCTCGTCGCCGGGCACCATCGCGCTGCTGGCGACGCTCGAGGACGCCGCCGGGCCCGCGATGAGGGAGGCGATGGCCTCCGGCTGCGCCGTCGTGGCGCCGCGCGGCCCGGGAGCCGACGAGCTCGCGCGCCACGGCGTCGAGGCGCTGGTGCTGCCGCCCTTCTCGCGCGAGCCTGGTCGGCCGCCATCGGCGAGCTGGCGGTCGACGGGGCCCGGCGCGGCGTCCCTCGGCGCCGCCGCCGCGGCGGCCGGCCTGCGCGGCTGGGACGATGTGGCCGCCGACCTCGAGGACGCCTACGCGGCCGCCCTCGCCCCGGCGCGGCGGGCGGCGAGCCGCGCCGAGGAGCGGGTGGTCGCCGACCTGCGCGTGCGGGCCGGGGCCGACGTCGCCCCCGAGCGGATCGTCGCCGCCTGCCGCGAGCGCGGCCTCGGCGCCGTCGCCGTGGCCTCGCCGGACGGGATCGCCCCGGCGCTGGGCGGTGGCGGCCGCCGCCCCGGACGACCTGGCCGTCGTCATCGGCCAGGAGATCCCGACCACCGACGGCGCGCTGATCGGGCTCTTCCTGGTCCGCGACGTCGAGCCCGGGCTCGACCCCGCCGCGGCCGCCGCCGCGGTCCACGCGCAGGGGGGCGTGGTGCTGGCGCCGCACCCGGACCGGGTCGCCGCCTCCGCCCTCGCCGCACGGCGCTGCGCCGCCTGGCCGGCGAGGTTGACTGCCGCGAGCTGGTCGACAGGGGCCGCCGAGGGTCACGGCGAGGAGGAGGCCGTCCGGATCGCCCAGCGGATGGGCGTCCTCGGCTGCGCCGGCAGCGCGGCGGAGCGGCCCGAGGACGTCGGGTCGGCCGTCACCGAGCTGCGCCCCTTCCACGGCCCCGCCGACTTCCTCGACGCGCTCGCCGAGGCCCGCCTCGCGCGGCCGCCGCGCCGCCGGCGGGCCCGCGCGCCCCAGGGCCGCCGGCGGGGCAGGCGCGTTCCGGACTCGTGAAACGGGCCCCGGCAGGAGTAGCGTCGGACCCGCCAAATACGACCGTCGCCGATGGCGCCTGACCCGCCCACCCCACGCTCCACCCGACGCTCGCGAGGCGGCCGCCGCGCCCCCGGGACGACCGTCGGCGGCGCGAGCCCCGAGGACATCCAGGACGCCTACCAGCGGCGCGCGATCGCCGAGATCGCCGCCCTGAACGACGCGATCACGGCCTGCGAGCGCTGCCGGCCGGACGTGGAGCTGCCGGTCATGAGCTCCGGGTCGCCCCAGGCCGAGATCATGCTGGTCAAGTGGTCCGCGAGCCTCGCCGAGCGCCAGGAGGGCGTCGCCTTCTTCGGCCGCGCGGGCACGGCGATCCTGAAGAGCGTGCAACGCCTCGGGATCGACCCGCTGGCTGCTCTACGGCACCCTCTGCGTGAAGTGCACCCACCTCGACCCGGACGAGGCCGCGCGGCTCTGCCCGGCCTGGCTGGCGCGGGAGCTGCAGATCGTGCAGCCGCGGCTCGTCGTGCCGATGGGCGAGGTCGTGGTCGAGACGCTCGAACGGGCTCGCGTTCCCGCTCTCGGAGCCGCTGCGGGCCGAGCCCGGGGTCGTGCAGCGTTGGACGCCGACGATCGAGGCGATCTACGTGCCCGACATCGACACCTCGCTCGACGAGCAGAGCGCCAAGCGGGCGTTCTGGGCGGCCTTCCGGGCCGTCGGCGACTGGCACCAGGCCCAGCCGCCCTACTAGGCGACCGTCAGGCCCCCATCGCCGCCCGCAGCCGCCGCGCGGCCGGGGGCGGGGCGCCCGGGCGCCAGAGCGCCACGAGCGGCAGGCGCACGTCGTCGACGAGCGGCACCGCCACCGTCCCGGCCGTGTCGGGCCAGCCCCGCGGCACCAGCGCGACGGCGCCGACCTCGGCGAGCTCGCGGAGGGAGGTCCCGCCGGTGATGTGCGCCTCGACCGGGGTCACCTCGGCCCCGCCGGCGGCGGCCGTCGCGAGGAGCATGTCCGTGTAGGCCGTCCCCGGGGGGCTCCACGCCAGCAGCCGCTCGCCGTCCAGCTCGGCGAGGGGCGCGGCCTCCCGTCCGGCGAGCCGGTGCCCCGCGGGGACGCGCAGCTCGGCCGGCGTGGGACGCAGCCGCGCCGCCGCCAGCTCCTCGCCCGCCGGCCCTGTGCGCGCCACGACCACCTCGACCTCCCCCGAGCGCAGGGCCGGCGCGACCTCGGCGGGCCGCAGGTCGCGGAACGACACCGACAGCTCCGGGGCCCCCTCGCGCAACGCCTGCACGATGTCGTCGCGCTCACCGGCCGCGACGGCGGGCGTGACGCCCACCCGCACCGTCCCCGCCGTGCCCCGGCCGACCTCGCGGGCGCGCGCGACGGCGGCGTCGGCGGCGTCGAGGGCGCGCAGGGCGCCGTCGAAGAGGGCGGCGCCGGCCGCGGTCAGCCGCACCTCGCGGGTCGTGCGCTCGAGGAGCGTCACGCCCAGCTCCCGCTCGAGCTGGCGCACGGACTTCGAGACGGCCTGCTGGCCGAGGTGCAGGCGCTCGGCGGCGCGGGTGAAGTTCAGCTCCTGGGCGACGGCGACGAAGGCCCGCAGCTGGCGCAGCTCAGGCATCCACGCCCCGCGGTCGTGGACCCATCGCCGATCGGCGTTTCACCTCGCCGTCCATCGGATCAATCATCGCAAGCGTCAAGCACGCGACGGGAGATCGACATGGAGACGAGGAGGCTGGGGGCGACGGGCCCCACGACGGCGGCGATCGGGCTGGGCTGCATGGGCATGGCCGGCCTCTACGGCCCGGCCGACGAGGACGAGGCGGTCGCCACGATCCACGCGGCCATCGACGCGGGCATCACCCTGCTCGACACGGCCGACTTCTACGGCCAGGGGCGCAACGAGCTGCTGATCGCGCGGGCCCTGCGCGACCGCCGCCGCGACGACGTGCTGATCAGCGTGAAGTTCGGCGCGCTGCGCGACCCGGCCGGCGGCTGGCTGGGCGTCGACGCCCGCCCGGCGGCGGTGAAGAACTTCCTCGGCCACACGCTGACGCGGCTGGGCACGGACCACGTGGACGTGTACCGGCCGGCGCGGATCGACCCCGCGGTCCCGATCGAGGAGACCGTCGGCGCGATCGCCGAGCTGGTGGGCGCCGGCCACGTGCGCCACATCGGCCTCTCGGAGGTGGGCGCCGACACGATCCGGCGGGCCGCCGCCGTGCACCCCATCGCCGAGGTCCAGATCGAGTACTCGCTGATCTCGCGCGGCATCGAGGACGAGATCCTCCCCGTCTGCCGCGAGCTGGGGATCGGGATCACGGCCTACGGGGTGCTCTCGCGCGGCCTCCTGAGCGGCCACTGGAGCCGCGAGCGGGCCCTGAGCGGCGGCGACTTCCGCGCCCACGCCCCACGGTTCCAGGGCGAGAACCTCGAGCGCAACCTGGCCCTCGTCGAGCGCCTGCGGGAGGCCGCCGAGGCCCGCGGCGCCTCGCCGGCCCAGGCGGCGATCGCGTGGGCGCTGTCGCGGGGCGACGACATCGTTCCGCTGGTGGGGGCGCGCACCCGCGAGCGCCTCGCGGAGGCGCTGGGGGCGCTCGAGCTCGAGCTCGACGAGGAGGACCTCGCCCGCCTCGAGGACGCCGTGCCCGCGGGCGCTGCGGCGGGCCCCCGCTACCCCGAGCCGCTGATGGCGGAGCTCGACAGCGAGCGCTGATCCCTCGTGAAGCGCGCGACGGCCTCGATGTGGGGCGTCTGGGGGAACATGTCCACCGGGCGCACCCACTCCAGGCGGTAGCCGCCCGGCGACGAAGCGGGCGGCGTTGTCGGCGAAGGTGGCCGGCTGGCAGGAGACGTAGACCAGCGTCGGCGGCGCGAGCTCCAGCACCCGCCGCACGGCCCGGCCCGAGAGGCCCGGCGCGGGGCGGGTTGACCACGGCCACGTCCGGCGGCCGGCAGCTCGCCGCGGCGCTCGCGCAGCACCACGCCCGACGTCGCCGCAGAGGGCGGTGTGGTTGGCGAGGCCGTTGGCGGCGGCGTTGCGCTCGGCGTCCGCGACCGCCTCGGGGACGACGTCGATCGCCACGACCTCCCGCGCGCCGCCGGCCAGGACGACGCCGATGCTGCCGGCGCCGGAGAAGAGGTCGTAGACGACCTGCGAGCCGTCGAGGCCCGCCGCCTCGGCCACCCGCTCGTAGAGGCGCTCGGCCATGCGGGTGTTGGTCTGGAAGAACGACCCGGCCGACAGGCGCAGCGTCGCGCCGAGCACCCGCTCCTCGAGCCAGTCGCGGCCGCGGACGACCCGGGTCGGGTGGCCCGCCGTCGTCTCGGCGACGCCCGCGTTGACCGCGTGGAGCACGCCGACGACCTCGGGGTGGGCGCCGGCGAGCCGGGCCGGCGACCGCGTCGACGGCCGCCTCGGCCCCCTCGGCGGTCACCAGCGTACACCAGCACCTGGCCGGTCGCGATGCCCTCGCGCACCACCACGTGGCGCAGGGCGCCGGCCTGGGCGCGCTGGTCGTAGGGCGCCAGGCCGGCCTCGGCGGCCGCGGCGCGGGCCGTCTCGCGCACCGCGTTGCCCAGGGGGGTCGCCAGCAGGCAGGCCTCGACGTCGATGACCTCGTCCCAGCGACCGCGGGCGTGGAAGCCCAGGGTGAGGGCCCCGCCGGGGCCGGGGGCGGCCGAGTACTCCATGCGGTTGCGGTAGCCGAACGCGCTCGACGGCGTGGTCGGCGGTCGCGCACCTCGATCCCCTCGAGGTGGCCGATGCGGGCGAGGTGCTCGGCGACCTGGTCGCGCTTGGCGGCCACCTGGGCCGCGTAGGCGACGTGCTGCAGGCGGCAGCCGCCGCAGCGCGGGCACGTAGGGGCAGGGCGGCGTCACCCGGTCCGGGCCGGGGCGCAGCACCTCGAGCAGGTCGGCCTCGGCGAACCGGCTCCGCGCCTTCGTGACCCGCGCCCGGACGGCGTCGCCGGGGGCGGCGTCGCGGCAGAAGACCACGAAGCCGTCGCGGCGGGCGACCGCCGCCCCGCCGAAGGCGAGGTCGCCGGCCTCGAGCTCGAGGACGTCGTCGCGGCGCGGGCGCTCCACGTTCCTAGTATTGCGGGCGTGGCCAGCCCCGCTCCCGACCTCGACGAGTACCGGCGGGGCGTCGAGGACCTGATCGCCGCGCCAGGGCCGGCCGCCGACGAGCGCCTGGCCTGGCTCTTCGCCGCCGAGGCGGTCGCCGGCCTGCGGGCCCAGGGGGCGACGGCGCTCGCCCGCTTCGCCGCCGAGGGCCTGCTGCGGCGCGCGAGCGCGGACGAGATGGCCGAGATCGTCGCACGCCTCGGCGAGCCGGTCGTGGAGGGGCCCGGGGGCCTGCTGGCGCCCGCCGCGGTCGACGCCGCCCTGGCCGCCGAGCCCGACCGCGAGCGGCGGCGCGACGCTCCAGGCCGAGCCGCCTGCGGGCGCTCGAGAACCGCCTCGGCCCGCTGCTCGCCGAGGCGCGCGAGCGGCGCGAGGCAGCCGCCCGCGAGGCCGGCGCGGCCTCCCCCGAGGAGCTGCTCGCCGGAGCGGCGCGGCATCGACCTGGCGCCCGTCGCGGCCGGCGGCGCCGCCCTGCTCGACGCCACCGACGACGCGGCGGGCCGGGCGCTCGCCCGCGCGGCGCAGGACGCCCTCGGCGACGACGGCGCTGGAGGCCGCCGACCTGCCGCGCGTCGTGCGCGCGCCCCAGCTCGGCGCCGAGGTGGCCTCGCGCGGCGGCGCGGCGACGTCGCCGCGCGGACCCTGGAGCTGCTCGAGCTGGACCTCCCGGGCGGGGCCGCCGGCCCCGCCGGGAGGGCGCGAGGGGCTGGCGCTCTGGCTCGAGACGCTGGCGGCGCTCGGCGCCGCGCTCGCCGCCGCGGGCGCCTCGCACGCGCCTGCCGGTGGAGCGCCGGCGCCTGGCCGACCCGGCGCTCGCGCGCGCCTCCGGGCCTGCTCCTGGAGGGGCTGGTCGCCGACCCGGCCTGGCTCCGGCGCGCCGCCGGGCTCGGCCGACGCCGACGCGGCCGCGCGGGCGGCGGGCGCGGCGCGGCTGCTGGGCGCCCGCGCGGCCGCCGCGCGCGCCGTGGCGCTGGCCGGGAGGGCGAGCCCGGCGCCGATGTCGCGCGCGGCCGGCGTCGATTGGCCGCGCCGCCCTGAGCCTGGCCGACGGCCTCGCCGGCCTCGGCCCCGCAGACGAGCTGCGCGCGCTGGCGCTCTCGGCCGCGCTGCGCGCCCACCTGCGCGAGGCCCACGGCGCGCGCTGGTTCGCCGAGCCCGCCGCCGGGCGCCTGCTCCGCGAGCTGTGGCTGGAGGGCGGGGCCCTCGACCCGGAGGAGCTCGCGCGCGAGCTCGGCGCCCCGGGCCTCGACCCGGGCCCGCTTGCCGCCGAGCTCGGCGCGGCGGCCCCGTGACCCTGGCGCTGGCCGGACGCGTGCTCGCCGGCCGGCGCCTGGCGCGCGGCGAGGTCGCGGTCGCCGACGGCCGCATCGTCGCGGGCGCCCCGCGCGGGGCCCGGCGATCCCTCCCCGAGGGCTGGATCGTCGCCCCCGGCCTGGTGGACCTGCAGGTCAACGGCTACGCCGGCGCCGAGGCCGACGCCGGCGCCGAGGCGCTGGCGGCCATCGCCGCCGCCCTCCCGGCGGCCGGGGTCACGGCCTTCTGCCCCACCCTGGTCAGCCGTCCGGAGGGCGGCTACCGGCGGGCGGCGGCGGCGCTGGCCGGGTGTGCCAATTGGCCACCGCGCGCGTGGCCAATTGGCCACGCACCCGCCGCCCGGGTGCTCCCGCCCCACCTGGAGGGGCCCTTTCTCGCTCCCGGACGGGCCGGCGTCCACCCCGTCGGGACGCTGCGCGACCCCTCGCCCGAGGCCGTCGACCGCCTCCTGGATGCCTTCGCGCCCGCCCTCGTGACCCTGGCCCCCGAGCGCCCGGGGGCCCTGGAGGCGATCCGCCGCATCGTGCGGCGCGGGGTCGTCGCCTCGGTCGGCCACACCGAGGCCGACGCGGCGGCCGGGCGGGCGGCGATCGACGCCGGGGCGCGGCTGATGACCCACGCGCTGAACGCGATGGAGGGGATCGCCAGCCGCCGCCCGTCCGCGCTGGCGGCCTTCCTCGCCGACCCGCGGCCCTGCGTCTCCCTGATCGCCGACGGCGTGCACGTGGCCCCCGAGGTCGCGGCGGTCGTCGCCCGGGCGGCCGGGCGGCGGCTGGTGCTGGTGAGCGACGCGGTCGCCCCGGCCGGGGCGCCGCCGGGGCGCTACCGGCTCGGCCGGCGCACGATCGCCTCCGACGGCCGCCGCGTCGAGTGGCGCGGCCGCCTGGCGGGCAGCGCCCTGGGCCTCGACGAGGGCCCGCGGACCCTGCGGGGCGCGGGGATCGCCGCCGGGGCGGCGCTGGCGGCCGCCTCCGCCGCCCCGCGCCGCCTGCTGGGGCTGCCCGCGGGCCTCGGGCGGGGCGCCCCGCCGACCTGGTCGTGCTCGACCCCGCCCTGATGCCGCGCCTCACCCTGGTGGGCGGCGTGGTGGCGCACGCCGACCCGGGCCTCCCCTTCGACGTCCCCGGGGTGGGCTCCCGCGTCTGACGCGCGCCGCCGGGGCCGATCCTGGCCGATCGGGGGCGACGGCCGTGCCCCGCGTCGCGGTCTGCGTCGTGCCGAAAGCGCCAGCAAGTCATGAATCCGGCCGACCGGCCTCACGGCCGGCCAGGTCTTCCCCTCCACCAACGACCACGGGAACTCCGGCACCTTCGTCGCGGTGGACGGCCGGCTCTTCGGCCGGCCGGGACGAGCGGCAGCGTGCCCTACGCGGAGGTGAGCCAGAGCGGGGTCGCGGGCAACGGCTCGCCGGCCGCGCCGTTCACCGTCGTGACCGTCGTGGACCTCCCTGGCACCGGCCTGCGGCTGACCGAGACGGTGACCATGGTCAGCGGCCAGCCGTACTTCCGCATCGACCGGCGCCTCGCCAACCTCGGCCCCGGCGCCCAAGGTCGCGAGCGGCTTCGCCTACGCGGACCTGTACCTGTGCGGCTCGGACCGGGGCTTCGGCTACCTCGACCCGGCCGCGCGCGCGGTCGGCGGCCAGACGCCGGCGGGCGACTTCTTCCAGATCTTCGTCCCGATCACGCCCGCCCAGCACTTCGAGGAGGGCGCCTTCGGGACGGTGTTCTCGCGGATGTCCGGCGTCGCGGTCGGCGGGCCGCCGCTGGCCGACCTCATCCTCCCGCCCCCCGACCCGGCGAACGTGGTGGACAACGGCGCCGCCCTGCAGTGGGACGCGCGCCTGCCCG
This sequence comes from Miltoncostaeaceae bacterium, assembly GCA_963808825.1. Classification (GTDB taxonomy): domain Bacteria; phylum Actinomycetota; class Thermoleophilia; order Miltoncostaeales; family Miltoncostaeaceae; genus DATAGF01. The sequence goes on from CAWEGW010000015.1 coordinate 167,579, forward strand.
CGCGGGGCAGCCGCATCCTCGCGAGCTTCTGGTCGTTCGGGGTGACGCCCCAGGTGCCGAGGGCGCCGTCCCCGGACGGGCCGGACCTCTCGCGCACGATCCCCAACCCCCGGACCATCCGCAACGGCCCCGCGCGCGTCACCGTGCCGGGGCGGATCTCGCTCGGCTCGCTGCGCCGCTCGCGCTGCGTCCGGACCAAGGTCGTGAGCGCCCGCCGGGCGCGGGTGCTCGTCACGATCTTCAGCGGGATCCGGAGCCGCCGCCTCTTCGGTGCGGAGCTCGTGACCTTCCGCCGGCCCGGCAAGCGGATCGTCTGCATCCCGGTCCCCCGCCGCGCGCGCACCTTCGACGCGCGGACGCAGCTCCGCGCGGCGGTCGGCGTGGCGCTGGGCGCGGTGGATCGCGTCGGCGAGCCGCGGGAGCCGCGCCTGGCGCCCGTGATCCGCCCGATCCGGCTCGTGCCCTAGGCGCCGCCGTAGACGTCGGGCCGGCGGTGGCGCAGCGCCGGCAGGCGGGCGCGGACCTCCTCCAGGCGGCGCGAAGTCGAGGTCGGCCACGCGCCAGCCCCTCGCCGTCGGGCGCCTGCGCCAGGACGACGCCCCAGGGGTCCACGACCATGCTGCGCCCGTGGGACTCGGTGCCGTCGTCGTGGCGCCCGTGCTGGCCGGCGGCGATCACGAAGGCCTGGTTCTCGATCGCGCGCGCCCGCAGGAGCGGCTCCCAGTGGTCGCGCGCCCGTGACCGCCGTGAAGGCCGCGGGCACGACGATGATCTCGGCCCCGCCGTCGGCGAGGCGCCGGTAGAGCTCCGGGAAGCGCAGGTCGTAGCAGACCGACATGCCGACGGCGCGCCCGAGGGCCCGCGCCACGACGACCTCGTCGCCCGGCGCCGTGGCCGCCGACTCCCGGTACGAGACGCCGCCGACGTCCACGTCGAACATGTGGATCTTGCGGTAGACCGCCGCCACGCGCCCCGTCCGGGCCCACGAGCACGCTCGTGTTCCGCGCCCGCGCGTCCCCGTCGACGCGCTCGACCACGCTGCCCGGCGAGGATCGCGACGCCGAGGTCGCGCGGCCCACGCCGCGGGCGGCGCTCACCGACGGCCCGTCGAGCGGCTCGGCGCCCTCCAGGAGGCGCGGCCCGTGGATGTACGGCCACTTCTCCGGGAGGACGATCAGCCGCGCGCCGGCGGCGGCGGCCCGGCGCACCAGGCGCTCGGCCGTCCGCAGGTTGCGCCTCCCGGTCGGCGGAGCTGCCCATCTGGACCGCAGCGACCCTCAAGGCGCTACCATTCCGGTGCGTCGGAGCCATCACCTGGAGGCGGCATGTCGGCGGAGATTCTCTCCCAGATCGAGGACGTCCTCGACCAGATCCGGCCCGCGCTGCACGCGGACGGGGGCGACGTCGAGGTCGTGGACTACGACGAGGAGGGCTTCGTCTACCTCGACATGCAGGGGTCCTGCGGCGGCTGCCCGATGTCCACCGCCACCCTCACGCTCGGCATCGAGGCCGAGCTGCGGCGCGCGATCCCCGAGGTGGAGGGCGTCATCACCGTCTGACGTCGCCTTTCGGCGACGCCGGCCCATCGGCTAGCATGCCTGGGCCGCTGATGGCGGGGTGTGGCGCAGCTTGGTAGCGCGCTCCGTTCGGGTCGGAGAGGTCCCCGGTTCAAATCCGGGCACCCCGATCGCACCGTGAGGGCGCCGTTCCGGCGCCCCGGTGCGTCCGGTAATTCTCGGTTAGGCGGTGATGGGCGCACGTTGTTGCCGCCACGTAACAGGCGATACGGTTCCGGGCACGGACCGTCCCGGAACGGTGACGTAGCCTGCAGCACGATGCCCGTGAAGCCGTCCACAGACGCGAGAAACCCGGCCGCGGCCGCATTCGACGCCGTCGCGTCGGCGTGGGCGCGCGCGGGGGCGACCATCCAGCGGCCCTTCGCCAAGCACCCGTGGGCGTTCGAGGTCGTGCTCTTCGCGCTGGCGCTGCGTCGTCTACCAGGCCTCGCGGGCCCTCGTGATCGGCAAGCCCTCGACGGCGTTCGAGAACGCCACCGAGATCATCGACTGGGAGAAGAGCTCGGGGCTCTTCGTGGAGACCAGCATCCAGGAATGGGTGCTGAACCACATCCAGGTGGCCGAGGCCCTGAACTACTTCTACATGTACGCCCACTGGACGATCACGCCGCTCTTCTTCATCTGGCTCTACCGGCGGCGGCGGAGCGTCTACCCGTTCGTCCGCAACGCCTTCCTCGCGGCGAACGGCATCGCCCTGGTCGTCTTCATGGTCTACCCGGTGGCGCCGCCGCGGCTCGTGGGCGAGGGCTTCGTGGACACCCTGAACAAGGTCAGCGACATCGACCTGCACGGCGGGGTCTTCTCCGGCTGGTTCAACCCGCACGCGGCCGTGCCCTCGATGCACTTCGGCTACGCCCTGATGATCGGGATGGTCGGCCTCGTCCTGCTGCGCTCCTGGCCGCTGCGGCTGCTCGCGCTCGCCTACCCGGTGCTGGTCTTCATCACCATCACGGGCACGGCCAACCACTACGTCCTCGACGCGGTGGCGGGCGGCCTCGTGGTCGCGATCGGGTTCATCGTCGTCTGGGCCCTGATGGCCGCGCGCGGGCGCGTGCGCGGCTCCCAGCGCCGGCCGCTCGCTCTCGCCGCGCTAGGGCCCCGGGCCGGCCCGGACGGGGCCCGGACCGGGCCGGCGGGTGATGTCCGCACGGAGCGGCTACGGTGGTTGACAATGGGCCGCCGCGGGTCGATAACACCGCGTTACATGCACGAGCGAGCCATCGGCCTCAGGGCCTGAGCGATCGGTTCGCAGTGACCCGTCCCCAGCCACGATCCCCCGGGCTGGCGCGTGAGCGGGTTGACAGATCATCGAGGAGGTCCTCCTGATGGCCAATCACCTCACGCCGGACGAACTGTCCGAGGCGCTCGGCTTGCAGCGCAAGCAGGTCGTTCGCCTCTGCGTCGAGACGTCGGTGCCGATCTACAACGGCAGGATCGACAAGACGCTGTTCGTCCGATCGGTGGCCGCGGCGGGTCACCGGTTGCCGGCGGAGGCCGAGGAGCTGCTCCAGGCGGCCACCACCTAGGGAGCCCCCTCCGGCGGCGAGCCCTCGCCGCCCTCACGGCCCTCGCGGCGCTGGCGTGCCCGGCCGGCGCCGCGATGGGTGCCGGGCAGGCCCAGTCGGCGCTCTCGGCGTTCGGCGGCGCCAACCCGGGGACCACGGCGCTCGTGTGGCGCCTCGACGGATCCGGGTCGGGATCGCCCGTGGCGAGCTTCCGGCCCGAGGCGTCGCGCATTCCGGCGTCCACGATGAAGCTGGTGACGGGCGCCGGGCGCGCTCCTCCAGCTCGGGCCGAGCTTCCGGTTCGAGACCACGGTCGTCGCCGGCCCCGAGACGGTGCGGCGGGGCAAGGCCCTGGTCGGGCCGATCTACCTCAAGGGCGCCGGCGACCCGGTGCTCGCCACCCGCTCGTACGCCTCCGCCTTCCTCGGCGGCCGGGCGACCCGGATGTCCGGGCTCGCGCTGCCCCTGCGCCGGCGCGGGGTGCGGCTCGTGCGGGGGCCGATCGTCGCCGACGAGCGGATCTTCGACTCGCGGCGCCTGGGGCCGGGCTGGCCGTCGTACTACAGCCTCTACGCCGCCCCCCTCTCGGGGCTGCCGACCAACCAGGACTACGCCGGCAACGGCCGCGCCGCCTACGTCTCGAGCCCGCCCCTGGCCGCGGCCCAGCGGCTGAAGGCGACGCTGAAGGGCGTCGGCGTGGCCCAGGCCGGCCCGCTGCGGCCCGGCGCCGCCCCGCGCGACGGGCGGGTGCTCGCCACCGCGACCTCGCCGCCCCTCCCGGTCATCCTGCGCGCCATGAACCTGGCCAGCGACAACTTCATCGCCGAGACCCTGGCCAAGGGCGTGGGCGCCCACGGGTCGGGGCGCGGGGCCACCCGCGCCGGCATGGCGCGCATCCGGGCGCTCCTGGACCAGCACGGCATCGCCGGCGCCGGCGACCGCCTGGTCGACGGGTCGGGCCTCTCCCGCGAGAACCGCGTGAGCGCGGCGACGATGGTGCGGCTGGTCGCCGCCGCCGACGCCGACCCGGAATGGGGCGCCGCGCTGCTCGGGTCGCTGGCCCGGGGGGGCGAGGGAACGCTCATCCGTCGCTTCACCAGCGGCCCGGCCACCCGGCGCGTGCGCGCCAAGACCGGCTACCTGGACGGCGTCAGCTCGCTCGCCGGGCGCGTCGTCAGCCGGCGCGGCCAGCGCTACGCGTTCGCCATGATCATGAACACCGCCGACATCGGCGGCGCACGGGCCACCCAGGACCGGGTCGTGACGCTGCTCGCGTCCGGCGCCGAGGACGTGATCGCGCGCTAGCTAGTCCTCGCGGGCCGGGGGCGGCCGCGTCCCCTCGAGGATGGCGACGAACTCCCCCTCGTCGATCACCGGGACCCCGGCCGACTCGGCCTTCTGGATCTTCGAGCCCGGGTCGACGCCGGCCACCACGAACGCCGTCGAGCGGCTGACCGAGCCGGTGGCCTTGCCGCCGGCCATGGCGATCGCCCGCTTGGCCTCCTCGCGCGTGTAGGCGTCGAGCCCGCCGGTGACGACCACGCTGAGGCCCGTCAGGGGCCCGTCGGCCGGCGGCGGGGGCGCGTCGGACTCCACCGTCAGCCCGGCCGCGCGCAGCCGCTCCAGCAGCGCCAGGTTGGTCTCGGCGCCGAGGAACTCGCGCACCGATTCGGCCACCACGGGCCCGACCCCCTCGGCGGCGGCCAGCCCCTCCGCGTCGGCCGCCAGGAGGGCGTCGAGCGAGTGGCACACCGCGGCGATGGCCTCGGCCGTCACGAACCCGACGTGCCGGATGCCGAGCGCGAACAGGACGCGCGGCCAGGGCCGCTCCTTCGAGCGCTCGATGCCCGCCAGCAGGTTGTCGACCGACACGTCCTTGAAGCCCTCGAGGGCGACGAGGCGCTCGCGGTGCGCGTGCAGGTCGTAGATGTCGGCGAAGTCGCCCAGGAGGCCCTCGTCGTAGAAGCGCTGCACGGTCTTCTCGCCCAGGCCCTCGATGTCCATGGCCCCGCGCGAGGCGAAGTGGATGAGCCCCTGGACGATCTGGGCGGGGCAGGACCGATTGGGGCAGCGCACCTGGACCTCGCCCGGCGGCTGGACCAGCTCCGTGCCGCAGGCGGGGCACTCGGTCGGCATGACGAAGACCCGCTCGTGGCCGTCCCGCTCCTGGGTCAGCGGCGCCACGACCTGGGGGATCACGTCGCCGGCCCGCTGCACGACGACGCGGTCGCCGACGCGCAGGTCCTTGCGGGCGATGTCCTCCTGGTTGTGGAGGGTCGCGAGCTTGACCGTCGCCCCGCCGACCGACGACCGGCTCCAGCTCCGCGAAGGGCACCAGCGCCCCGGTGCGGCCGACGTTGACCTTGATGTCGTTGAGGGTCGTGGTGACCGTGGTCGGGGCGAACTTGTAGGCGATCGCCCAGCGCGGCGCCCGGCCCACGTCCCCGAGGCGCTCCTGGACCGCGACCTCGTCGATCTTGACCACCGCCCCGTCGATGTCGAAGTCGACCGTCCCCCGCCGGTCCTCCCAGGCCTCGCACTCCGCCTGGACCTCCTCGATGGTCGCCACGACCCGGATGTCGGGGTTCACGCGGAAGCCCGCGGCGCGCAGCCACTCCAGGGCGGCGGACTGGGTCGGCAGGTCGAGCCCCTCGGCGTGGCCGACGCCGTAGGTCCAGATCGAGAGCGGCCGCTCCGCCGTGGCGGCGGGGTCGAGCTGCCGGAGGCTGCCGGCGGCCGAGTTGCGGGGGTTGGCGAAGGTCGGCAGGCCGGCGGCGGCGCGCGCCTCGTTGAACTCGGCGAAGGCCCGGAGCGGCAGGTAGACCTCCCCCCGCACCTCGACCACCGGCGGCGGCGGCTCGCCGTCGGGCGTCCTCAGGCGCTGGGGGATGGCGCGGATCGTCCGCAGGTTGGCCGTCACGTCCTCCCCCACGACGCCGTCGCCGCGCGTCGCCCCCTGCGCGAAGCGGCCGTCCTCGTAGGTCAGCGAGATCGCCAGGCCGTCGATCTTGGGCTCGACGACGAACGCCACCTCGCGGGAGCCGAGCCCCTCCTGCTCCATGACGGTCCGCGCGCGCCGGTACCAGGCCGCGAGCTCCTCGGCGCCGCGGGCGTTGGCGAGGCTGAGCATCTGGCGGCGGTGGCGGACCTCGGGGAAGCGCCCCGACGCCGGCGCCCCCACCCGCTGGGTCGGCGAGTCCGGGGTGCGCAACCCGGGGTCGGCCTCCTCGAGCGCCTCCAGCTCGCGCATCCAGTCGTCGTAGACCGAGTCGTCGACCGTGGGCTGGTCGAGGACGTAGTAGGCGTGGTTGGCCTCGTCGATCAGCTCGCGGAGCTCGGCGGCCCGGGCGGCGGGCTTGCTCACGGCGCCTCCCCCAGGCAGGCGCGCACCATGTCGGCCGGGGTGTCGACGATCAGGTCCGGGCCCGCCTCCTCCAGGGCCGCGCGGGAGAAGAAGCCCCAGGTGACGCCGATCGTGACCACCCCGGCCGCCCGGCCGGACTCGATGTCGAAGGGCGAGTCGCCGACGTAGCAGGCGCCCTCCGGGGACGCGCCCAGGCGCTCCAGCGCCCCCAGCACCGGGTCGGGCGCGGGCTTGTGGCGCGCCGAGTCCTCGGCCGCCATCACGACGTCGAAGAGGCCGGCCAGGCCCGGCAGGACCCCCCACGCGAGGTCGACCGCGTCGCGGCTCTTGGAGGTGACGATGCCGAGCGTCCTGCCGGCGTCGCGCAGCTCGCGCAGCGCGTCCGGGATCTCGGGGTACGCCAGGAGGAGGGCCGCCGTGTTGGCGTGGTTCCACTCCCGGTAGACGCGGTAGAGCTCCTCGGAGCGCTCGGGGGAGAAGGCGGCCATCTGCTCCAGCAGGGGGCGCCCCACGTTGGCGACCAGGCGGTCGTCCTCGAAGTCCTCCCCGAGCACCGTGCGCACCGCGTGGCGGTGCGACTCGCGGATGAGGGCGACCGAGTCGATCACCGTGCCGTCGAGGTCCAGGAGGATGGGGTTCACGCCCGGCCTCACCGCGGGGTCCTGCTCCAGCAGGTCGGCGAGCGACAGGCGCTCGAGGCGGTCCATGCCGTCGATGTCGGTGAGGTCGAAGTGCATCGGGGTGACCGCGATCGCGCCCGCCTCGATCGCCTCGAAGTCGGTCCCCGCCTCGGGCTGGTGGCTCGCGCTGCCGCCGTAGATCGTGTAGCGGCGGCGGTTGCCCTCGGTGGACTGGAGCATCAGCTCGTCGTTGTAGATGCGGCGCCCCAGGCGGCAGACGCGGGCGCCCGCGATCCGCTCGGGGGGCAGGCCGGGGGCGTTCACGTTCAGCAGCACCCGGCGCGGGAAGCCCTCGCGGCAGACGACCGGCACCAGCCGCGCGGCGAAGCCGGCCGCGGCACGGAAGTCGTAGGCGGTGCCGTCCCACTGGCCGGCGGCCTGGTCGATCGCCTGCGCCGACACCGCGATCGCCGGCCACCCGAGCAGGAGCCCCTCCAGGGCCGCCGCGACGGTCCCCGAGTAGGTCACGTCGTCCCCCAGGTTCAGCCCCAGGTTGATGCCGCTGACGATGACGTCGGGGCGCTCGTCCAGCAGCCCGAGGGTCGCGAACCTCACGCAGTCGACCGGCGTGCCGTCGGTGGCCAGGGCCTCGGAGCCGTCGGCCAGCCGCACCTCCTCCACGTGCAGGGGGTGGTGGATCGTGATGCCGCGCCCGATGGCGCTGCGGTTGGAGTCGGGGGCGATGACGCTCACCCGGCCGTACGGCTCGAGCGCCTGCTTCAGCGCCAGCAGGCCGGGCGAGTGCACGCCGTCGTCGTTGGTGACGAGGATGTGGGTCAACGCGGTCCCTGGTCGTGGGAGGGGGGCTGCGCCGGATCGTAGGCCACGGCGACGAGCGTGAGTCCGTGCGCGGGGGCGGTCGGCCCGGCGGCGCCGCGCGGCGCCCCGCGCAGCAGCCCGTCGAGCCGCGAGGCCGGCCACGCGCCCCGGCCCACGAGCAGGAACGTGCCGGCCAGGACGCGCACCATGTGGCGCAGGAACGCGTCGGCCTCGACGGTCAGCACGAGCTCGTCGCCGCGGCGCGACCACGAACATGCCGTCACGGTGCGGTCGAAGAAGACGTGCTCGGTGCGCGTCGGCGTGAAGGCGCGGAAGTCGTGCGTCCCGACGACCCGCCGGGCCGCGTCGGCCATGGCGTCCGGCTCGAGCGGAGCGGGGTGGTGGAGGACCCTGCCGCGGCGCAGCGCCGACGGCGGGCCGGGCAGCACCCGGTACTCGTAGCGGCGCGAGCGGGCGTCGCGGCGGGCGTCGAAGCCCGCCGGGGCGTCGGCGACCGCGCGGACGCTGAGGTCGGGCGGCAGCAGCGCGGCCAGGCCCGCCAGCAGGCGGCGCGGCTCCAGGTCGCTGCCGGTGGCCACGCCGGCCACCTGGCCGGACGCGTGCACGCCGGCGTCGGTGCGGCCGGCCACCGAGAGGTCGAACGGGCCGCGCAGCAGGGTCGCGAGGGCGTCGCGCAGCGACCCCTCGACGGTGCGGAGCCCCGGCTGGGCGGCCCAGCCGGAGAACCCCGCCCCGTCGTACTCCAGATCGAGCCGGAGGACCCGGCCGGGCATCAGCCGGGGGTCGGCGCCTGGATGTCGCGGGTCAGCTCGAGGAGCACCATGTCGGCCGCGTCGCCCTGGCGCGGACCCGAGCTTCAGCACCCGGGTGTAGCCGCCCTGGACGTCGCTGAACGCCGGCCCGATCGTGTCGAACAGGCGGTAGGTGACCTCCTTGTCGCGCAGCAGGGCGATGGCCTGGCGGCGCGCGTGGAGGGTGTCCTGCTTGGCGAGCGTGATCGCCTTCTCGGCGATCCCGCGGGCGAGCCGGGCCTTGGGGGCCGTGGTCTGGATGCGGCCGTGCGTCAGCAGCGCGGTCGCCAGGTTGGCCCCCATGGCCTTCCGGTGGGCGGAGCTGCGGTTGAGCTTGGGTCCCTGGTTGCGATGGCGCACGGCGGTCCTATTCGTCGTCGCTGCGCAGCGCGAGGCCGTGCGCGGCGAGGTTCTCCTTGACCTCCTCGATGCTCTTCTTCCCGAAGTTCGGGATGGCCGACAGCTCGGCCTCCGTCTTCGAGATGAGGTCGCCGATCGTCTCGACGCCCACGCGCTTGAGGCAGTTGTAGGAGCGCACGCCCAGCTCGAGCTCCTCGATCATGATGTCGTGCATCCCGCCGCCGGCGGGCGGCTCCTCGGCCACCGGCTCGCCGAGCATCTTCGTCGCCTCGGGGTCGGCGAAGATGGCGAGGCGGCCGATCAGGCTGCCCGCGGCCTCGGACAGGGCGCCGCGCGGGTCGACGCTGCCGTCGGTCTGGATCTCGAGCGAGAGCTTGTCGTAGTCGGTGCGCTGGCCCACGCGCGCGGCCGAGACCTCGTAGCGCACGCGCAGCACCGGCGAGAAGTTGGAGTCGACCGGGATCACGCCGATCGTCGTCGCCGGGCCCTTGTTCAGCTCGGCGGGCACGTAGCCGCGGCCGCGCGAGATGGTCAGGATCATGTCGAGGCGCGCGCCGCCCTCGAGGTTGGCGATCTCGAGCTCCGGGTTGAGGATCTCGAGGTCGGCCGGCGCCGAGATGTCGGCGGCGGTCACCTGGCCGGGGCCGACCCGCGACAGCTCCACCTCGATCTCGCCGATCTCGCCGTGCAGGCGGCAGACCAGCTCGCGCAGGTTGAGGATGATGTCGGTGACGTCCTCGCGGACGCCCGGGATCGTGGTGAACTCGTGCTGCACGCCCTCGATGCGGACGGACGTGACGGCGGCGCCCTCCAGCGAGGACAGCAGCACCCGCCGGAGGCTGTTGCCGAAGGTGTGGCCGAAGCCGCGGTCGAGCGGCTCGACCTCGAAGCGGCCGAGGGTCTCGCTGACCGGCTCGTAGGTCATGCGGGGGGACTGGATGTCCAGCACGTGCGACTCCTCTCTCCGGCACGGGGCCGGAACGACGCGATGGTCCGGGCCGGGCATCGGCTCCTCGCCCGCGCGTCACGGGCGTGGCGCCATCGCGGTCGGCCCGCGTGACGGTTACTTCGAGTAGTACTCCACGATGAGCTGCTCGCTCACGGGCGTGTCGATCTCCGTGCGCTCCGGGACCTTCAGGACCTTGCCGTTGAGCGCGTCGTAGTCGGCCTGCAGCCAGGGCGCGACCGACGCCACGAGCTCGGTGGCGGAGCGGATGATCGGCTCGGCGCTGGAGCCGGGCTTCACGGTGATGACGTCGTCGGGCTTCACCTGGTAGCTCGGGATGTTCACCTTCTTGCCGTTGACCCGGAAGTGCCCGTGGCCCACGAGCTGGCGGGCCTGGCGGCGGGTGGCGGCGAACCCGAGGCGGTAGACCACGTTGTCGAGCCGCTGCTCGAGCATGCGCAGCAGGTTCTCGCCGGTGATCCCGGGCTGGCGGCTGGCCTTCTGGTAGTAGCGGCGGAACTGCTTCTCGAGCACCCCGTAGAAGCGGCGCGTCTTCTGCTTCTCGCGCAGCTGCAGGAGGTACTCGCTCTGGCGGATGCGGCCGCGCCCGTGCTCGCCCGGCGGGTAGGGGCGCCGGTCCAGGTACTTCTGGCACTTGTCGGTGAGCGCGACGCCCTCGCGGCGCGAGAGCTTCACCATCGGTCCGGTGTAGCGCGCCACGGCTAGACCCGGCGCCGCTTGCGGGGGCGGCACCCGTTGTGGGGGACCGGGGTGACGTCGGTGACCGAGGTGACCTCGATGCCCGCCGCCTGCAGGGAGCGGATGGCGGTCTCGCGGCCGGAGCCGGGGCCCTTCACGTAGACGTCCACCTTCTGGAGGCCGTGCTCCATGCCCTTGCGGGCGGCGGAGTCGGCCGTGACCTGGGCCGCGAAGGGCGTGCTCTTGCGCGAGCCCTTGAACCCGGCCGAGCCGGCGGTCTCCCACGCGATCACGTTGCCCTGCTTGTCGGTGAGGGTCACGATCGTGTTGTTGAAGGACGTCTTGATGTGGGCGTTCCCCACCGGGACGTTCTTGCGCGCGCGCCGCCGGGTGCGGCCACGGGTCACCTTCTGGCGTGCCAACGGGCTCCTCGGTCCGAGATGGTGGGCGCGGTCCTCGCCCTAGCTCTTGCGCTGCTTGCCCACGGTGCGCTTGGGGCCCTTGCGCGTGCGGGCGTTCGTCTTGGTGCGCTGGCCGCGCACGGGCAGGCCGCGCCGGTGGCGCAGGCCGCGGTAGCAGCCGATCTCCATCAGGCGCTTGATGTCGTTCGAGCGCTCGCGGCGGAGGTCGCCCTCGACGGTCAGCGTCTTCTCGATCGCGTCGCGCAGGCGGCCGACCTCCTCCTCGGTGAGGTCGCGCACGTACGTGTCGCGGTCGATGCCCGTGGCCAGGAGCACCGTGTTGGCCGTCGAGCGGCCGATGCCGTAGATGTAGGTGAGGCCGATCTCGATCCGCTTCTCGCGCGGGATGTTGACTCCGGCGATGCGCGCCATCAGCCCTGCACCTGCTTGTGGCGGGCGTTCGGGCAGATGACGAGCAGCTTGCCGTGCCGCTTGATGACGCGGCACTTCTCGCAGATCGGCTTCACTGAGGCTCGGACCTTCACGGGTTCTCCCTGAATCAGCGCGTGGGCAGCCCGCGGGGCCCCCCGCGAGCGACCGCTGATGTTAGCACCGCGGCCGCGCGCCGTCAGCGCACGATCCGGAAGGCCTTCCGGGTCAGGGCGGCCTTGCCGCGTGGCGGGCCGCGGCAGCTTGGCCACCAGCGCTGTAGCGGCCCGGCGGCAGCGCCTTGCCGCGCAGGCGCCCGGTGAAGCGGAAGGCGTTCTGGCCCGGCGGTCTTCCGCCACCTTGAGGGCAAGGTCGTGGCGCTCTCCGAAGGCTTCTCGATGCGGCTGCAGGCGCCCTTGGCACGCGCACCAACGCGCAGCTGTCGATGCGGCGACACCCTCATCACCGCGGCCAGCTACCCGGAGGAGGGCCAGGGGCCGCCAAGGTCGTCGCCTACCGCCTCGGCGCCTCGGGTTCCTAGCTCGAGGCCCGGATCTGGCGCCGCCCACAGGCGGCGCCAGCTCAGGCCCCGAGGGTGAGGATCCTCGGCCCGTCGGCCGTGACCGCGACGGTGTGCTCCCAGTGGGCGGAGAGGCTGCCGTCCTTGGTGGTGATGGTCCAGCCGTCGTCGCCCAGCTCGACCTCGTGGGCGCCGGCGTTGACCATCGGCTCGATCGCGATGACCAGGCCCTCGGGGAGCTCGACGCCCGTGCCGGGCCGGCCGAAGTTCGGCACCTGGGGGTCCTCGTGCATCGAGCGGCCGACGCCGTGGCCGACCAGGCTCTGCACGACCGAGAAGCCGGCCGCCTCGACCTCGGTCTGGACCGCGTGGCCGATGTCGCCCAGGTGGCCGCCGGCCCGGGCGGCGGCGACGCCGCGCTCGAGGGACCGGCGCGTGGCCGCGATCAGGCGGGCGGCGATCGGCGAGACCGTCCCGACCGGGTGGGTGCGCGCCGCGTCGGTGACCCAGCCGTCGAGGATCACGCCGACGTCCAGCGAGAGCACGTCGCCGTCGCGCAGGGCGTAGCCGTCGGGGATGCCGTGGACCACCTGGTCGTTGACCGAGGTGCAGATCGAGGCCGGGTAGGGGGTCGGGCCGGGGTAGTCCTTGAAGGCCGGGATCCCGCCTCGCGAGCGGATCAGCTCCTCGGCGACCGCGTCCAGGTGGGCGGTCGTCACGCCGACGGCGACCTCGGCCGCCAGGGCGTCGTGGGCCTCGGCGAGCACGACGCCCGAGGCCGCCATGGCGTCGATCTCGCCGGCGGTCTTCGGGACGATGCCGCGCGGGCGGCGGCGACACGGTCGCGCTCCGGCGGGCCGGCCGCGCCGGCCTACGCGGACGCCGGGATGTGCGAGACGATCTGGGCATGGACCTCGTCCGGGGGCCGCTCGCCGTCGACCTCGCGCAGCAGGCCGCGGGAGCGGTAGTAGTCGATGAGCGGAGCGGTCTGCTCCTCGTACACCGCCAGCCGGTTCTTCACGGTCTCGGGCTGGTCGTCGTCGCGCTGGTAGAGGTCGCACCGCCCGCCCCCGGCCGGGCACGGGTCGCCCGGGTAGGGGTTGAAGACCTCGTGGAACGACCGCCCGCAGCGGCGGCAGATCCAGCGCCCGGCCAGGCGGCGCACGAGCTCGTCGCGCGAGACGGCGATGGAGACGACGGCGTCGAGCGGGAGGTCGAGCTCGTCGAGCAGGGAATCGAGGGCGTCGGCCTGGGGGACCGAGCGTGGGAAGCCGTCGAGGAGGAAGTCGGCGCCGTCCGAGCCGGTCAGCCGCTCGCGGATCATGCCCACGACCACGGCGTCCGGGACCAGCTCGCCCGCGTCCATGTACCGCTTGGCCTCGCGGCCGAGGTCGGTGCCCTCGGCGACGGCCGCGCGCAGCAGGTCGCCGGTCGACGAGGTGCAGCAGGCCGTAGTCGTCGCGGAGGCGCTCGGCCTGGGTGCCCTTCCCGGCCCCCGGCGGCCCGAGCAGGATCAGGCGCGTTATTTCAGGAACCCTTCGTACTGGCGCATCATGAGCTGCGCCTCCATCTGCCGCATCGTGTCGAGCGCGACGCCGACCACGATCAGGATGGACGTGCCCCCCAGCACGCCGAAGAAGGCGCTCGACTCGGGCAGGTAGCGGAAGACGATGTTGGGCAGCTCGGCGACGGCCGCCAGGTAGATCGCTCCGGGCAGCGTGAGGCGCGTGAGCACGCGGTCGAGGTAGACCGCCGTCGGCCGCCCGGGCCGCACGCCGGGGATGAAGCCGCCGTACTTCTTCAGGTTGTCGGCCTGCTCCACCGGGTTGAACTGGACCGCGGTGTAGAAGTACGTGAAGAGGATGATGAGCAGGGCCTCGAAGATGATGTAGTACCAGGACCCCGGGGCCAGGAAGTCGGAGACCGACTCGAAGAAGGAGCCCCGGCCGCCCAGCTCGGCCAGCGTCGGCGGCAGGATGACGACCGACGAGGCGAAGATCACCGGGATCACGCCGGCCATGTTCACGCGCAGGGGCATGTAGGTCGTGCCGCCCGAGGTCATGCGCCGCCCGACCACGCGCTTGGCGTACTGGATCGGGATGCGCCGCTGGCCCTCGTTGATGAAGACGACGCCGACGACCACGGCCAGGGCGATCACGCGCGATCAGCACCTGGGAGACCGGCGGCAGCGACAGCCAGCCCTCGATCGCGTCCGGCACCGAGGCGACGATGCTCGCGAAGATCAGCAGCGAGATGCCGTTGCCGACGCCGCGCTGGGTGATCAGCTCGCCGAGCCACATCAGCAGCACCGTGCCCGTCGTGACCGTCACCACGATCAGGAAGAAGTCGCGGAAGCCGAGGCCTGGCAGCGCGTCCTGCGAGCGGAAGTAGAGGACGTAGGCCATCGACTGCAGGAAGGCCAGCACCACGGTGAAGTACCGCGTGTACTGGGTGATCTTCTGCTGGCCGCTCTCGCCCTCCTTCTGGAGCTGCTCGAGCCGCGGGATCACCACGGTCATCAGCTGCAGGATGATGCTCGCCGTGATGTACGGCATGATCCCGAGCGCGAAGACCGCGAAGCGGGTGAGCGCGCCCCCCGCGAACAGGTTGAGGAAGTCGAGCAGGCGGCTGCCGCGCTCGTCGATCGCGGTCTGGAGGGCGTCCAGGTCGATCGCCGGGCACCGGGACGTACGAGCCGAAGCGGTAGACCAGCAGGATGAAGGCCGTGAAGGCCAGCTTCTTGCGCAGGTCCGCAGAGCGGAGGGAGGTGAGGATGGTCTTCAGCACCGCCCGCGCCGCCTCCTAGCTCTCGCCGTCGGTCGCCCCGATGAGCTCGACGGTGCCGCCCGGCCGCCTCGATCTTCGCCCGCGCGGCGGCCGAGACCGCGTGGACCCGGACCGTCAGCGCACGGTCGATCTCGCCGCCGGCCAGGAGCTTCACGGGCCAGCCGCGGTTGGCGTTGTTCTTCACCAGCCCGCGCTCGGCCAGCGCCTCGGGGTCGACCGTGGCGCCGGCCTCGAAGACCGCCAGCCGGCCGACGTTGACCGGGATCGAGTGGGTGCGGAACGGCCCCATGGGCATCGACATCTTGCGGTTGGAGCCGCGCAGCTTGCCCTGCTGCATGTAGACCGGCATCTGGCCGCCCTGGTAGCCGACCCGCACGCCGCCGCCCGACCGCGCGCCGAGGCCCTTCTGGCCGCGGCCGGCGGTCTTGCCGGTGCCCGAGCCGATCCCGCGGCCGACGCGCTTGCGCGCGCGCCTGGCGCCCGGGCGCGGGGACAGCCGGTCGAGGCGCACGTCCTCGGCCGCCGTCTCGGGGATCTCGGGGGTGTCGCGGGGCTCAGTCATCGGTGCGAGGAGGGCCGGCCGCCGCGAGAGCGGCCGAGTCCGACGAGTTCGTGTCCAAGGGCTCCACTCTGACGAGGCGGGCGACCAGGCGCAGCATCCCCTGGAGCTGCGGCGAGTCCTCGTGCTCGACAGTCTGACCGATCCGCCGCAGGCCGAGGGCGCGCAGGGTTCCGCGGTGGCGCGGCTGGGTGCCGATCCGCGACCGGACCTGGGTGATGCGCAGCCTCACGCGCCGTTCGCGTGACGCGGGGGCGGCGACCTCGCCCTCGGCGGGCGTCGCGCCGACCGCCTCGGTGGCGCGGGCGCCGGAGCCGGCGGGGAGGCCGAGCACCTCGGCGACGGTCTTGTCGCGCAGCGCGGCGACCTCCTCGGGGCGGCGCAGCGCCTTGAGCCCGGCCACGGTCGCCGCGACCAGGTTGACCGGGTTGCTGGTGCCGAGGGACTTGCTGAGGATGTCGCGGATCCCGGCGAGCTCGAGCACGGCGCGCACGCCGCCGCCGGCGATCACGCCGGTGCCCTCGGAGGCCGGCTTCAGCAGCACCTTGCCCGCGCCGGACCGGCCCGTCACCTGGTGGGTGATCGTGGTGCGGTACTTGGGCACGCGGAAGAGGTTCTTCTTGGCGTCCTCGACGGCCTTCTGGATGGCGACGGGGACCTCCTTGGCCTTCCCGTGGCCGACGCCGACGGTGTCCACCTCGTTGCCCACGACCACCAGGGCGGAGAACGAGAAGCGCCGGCCGCCCTTGACGACCTTCGCGACGCGGTTGACCTGGACGACCCGCTCGTTGAGCTCGAGCCCGTCCGGGTTGATCTTGCTCCCATGCCGTACCTCGGCCACGCGCTCCCCGCCTTCCTAGAACTCGAGCCCGCCCTCGCGGGCCCCGTCGGCGAGCGCCTTCACGCGCCCGTGGTACCTGTAGCCGCCGCGGTCGAAGACGACCCGGCCGACCCCGGCGCCCTTGGCGCGCTCGGCGAGCAGCTTGCCGACCTCGCCGGCGGCCTCGCCCTTGGTCAGGCCGCGCAGGGCGGCCTCGTGCGATCCGGCCGCCGCGAGCGTGTGGCCGCGCTCGTCGTCGATGAGCTGGGCGTAGATGCGCTTGTTGGAGCGGGCCACGGACAGGCGCGGGCGCTCCGCGGTGCCGGTGACCCGGCCGCGGACCCTGCGGTGACGGCGCCGTGCGCGCCTCGAGCGTGCTCGTGCTCATGCCCTCTTGCCCACCTTGCGCCGGACGACCTCGCCCGCGTAGCGGATGCCCTTGCCCTTGTACGGCTCCGGAGGCCGCACCGCCCGGATCTGGGCGGCGATCTCGCCGACCGCCTGCTTGTCGATGCCGCGCACGGTCACCTGCGTCGGCGCCGGCACCTCGAAGCTGATCCCCTCGGGCGGCTCGATGGTAACAGGGTGCGAGAAGCCGACCGCCAGCTCCAGCGACTGGCCCGCGCATCTGGGCGCGGTAGCCGACGCCGACGATCTCGAGCTGGCGCTCGAAGCCGTCCTTGACCCCGTGGACCATGTTCGCCACCAGGGAGCGGGACAGCCCGTGGAGGGCGCGGTGGGGCCCGCGGTCGGTCGGGCGGGTCACCACGAGGGTCCCGTCCTGCTCCGCGATGCGGATCGGCTCGACCACGGTGTGGCGCAGCTCGCCCTTGGGCCCGGTCACGGCGACCCGCTGGCCCGTGATGTCGACCGACACCCCGTCGGGGATCGGGATCGGCGCGCGTCCGATGCGGCTCATCGCCGCCCGCCGAGGACCGGCCGCCGCGAGAGAGGGGCCGTGGCCGAGAAGGGTTCATCGTCGCCCTCCTCACCACACCGAGCAGAGGACCTCGCCGCCGATGCCGCGGCGGCGGGCCTCGTGGCCCGTGATGATGCCCTGGGAGGTCGAGATGACGGCGATGCCCATGCCGCCCAGGATGCGCGGGATCGACGTCCGGTCGACGTAGACGCGGCGGCCCGGCTTGGAGACCCGCTGCAGGCCGCTGATGACCCGGCGCCGGTCGCGGTCGTACTTCAGGCGCACGACCAGCTCCGTCCCGACGTCGGCGTCGCGCAGCTCCCAGTCGGCGATGTAGCCCTCGTCCTTGAGCACGCGGGCGACCTCGGCCTTCATCTTGCTGCCGGGCATCTCGACGGTGTCGTGGAGGGCCATGTTGGCGTTGCGGATGCGCGTGAGCATGTCCGCGATCGGGTCGGTCAGCATGCGGCTCGGCTCCCCTACCAGCTGCTCTTGGTCATGCCGGGGATGACGCCGGCGTGGGCCGACTCGCGCAGGCAGATGCGGCACAGCCCGAACTTGCGGAACACCGCGCGCGGGCGGCCGCAGGAGTGGCAGCGGCTGTACTGCTGGGTCTTGTACTTCGGCGTCCGTGACGCCTTCACCCGAAGGCTGGTCTTGGCCACGCGTCTCCTTAATTGTGCGCGTGCTTTATCTGCGGCCGCGGCCGCGGCCGTACTTGCGCTGCTTGCGCGAGCGCCGGCGGGCGGCCGCGCTCCTCGGCCGCGTGTAGCCCTCGGCGCCGGAAGCGGCAGCCCGAGGTGCCCGGCGCAGGAGCAGGGCCCGGCCCTCCTCGGTCGGTGCGCGCCGTGGTCGTGATGGTCACGTTGAGCCCGCGCGACTGGTCGATGCGGTCGTAGTCGATCTCCGGGAAGATCGTCTGCTCGCGCAGGCCGAGATTGTAGTTGCCGCGGCCGTCGAAGCCGTCCGGGTTGATGCCGCGGAAGTCGCGGATGCGCGGGAGCGCGACCGACGTGAGCCGGTCGAGGAACTCCCACATGCGGTTGCCGCGCAGGGTCACCTTGCAGCCGATCGCCATGCCCTCGCGCAGCTTGAACTGGGCGATCGACTTGCGCGCCCGCGTGATGTGCGGGCGCTGCCCGGCGATCACGGCGAGCTGATCCATGGCGTCGTCCAGCGCCTTGCTGTTGGTCTTGGCCTCGCCGACGCCCATCGAGAGGGTGATCTTCTCGAGGCGCGGGTGCTCCATCGGCGAGCGGTAGCCGAACTCCTCCTGCAGCTGCGGGCGGATCTCCTGCTCGTAGAGCAGCCGCAGCCGCGCCGGGGGGACCGGCGTCGCCGGGGCCTCGGGCTCCGCGACCTGCGTCGTCTCGTCGGCCATCAGTCCAGCACCTCGCCGGAGCGGACGGCCACGCGCACGCGCTCGCCGTCCTTGACCTCGATCCTCACCCGGGTTGGGGCGGTTGTCCTTGGGGTCGATCAGCGCGACGTTCGACAGGTGGATCGGCGCCGGCTTCTCGATGACGCCGCCCGGCTCGTTCGGCGGGCGGGGCTTGGTGTGCCGCTTGACGATGTTGAGCCCCTCCACGAGCACGCGCTGCTCGCGTCGGGTGGACCTCCATCACGATCCCGCTCTTGCCCTTGTCCTTGCCGGAGATGCAGACGACCCGGTCGCCCTTGCGGATGCGGGCCGGCATCAGAGCACCTCGGGGGCGAGGGAGATGATCTTCATGAAGTTCTTCTCGCGCAGCTCGCGGGCGACGGGGCCGAAGATGCGGGTGCCGCGCGGGTTCTGGGCGTTGTCGATGATGACGGCCGCGTTCTCGTCGAAGGCGATGAAGGTGCCGTCGTCGCGGCCGTGCTCCTTGCGCGTGCGCACGACCACGGCGCGGACGACGTCGCCCTTCTTGATCGCGCCGTTCGGCACGGCCTGCTTGACCGTGCCCACGATCACGTCGCCGACCGACGCGTAGCGCCGCTTGGAGCCGCCCATGATGCGGATGCAGAGGATCTCGCGGGCGCCCGTGTTGTCGGCGACCCGCAGCCGTGACTCGACCTGGACCACTACCGTGCCTTCTCGACGATCTCCACCAGGCGCCAGCGCTTCTGGCGCGACAGGGGCCGGCACTCGACGATGCGCACGACGTCGCCCTCGGAGGCCTCGTTGCGCTCGTCGTGGGCGTGCAGCTTCGACGAGCGGCGCACGGTCTTCTGGTAGACCGGGTGCGGCCGGGCCGTCTCGAGCAGCACGGTGATGGTCTTGTCGCGCGCGGCCGACACCACGATGCCCTGACGGGTCTTGCGGCGGCTGACCGACTCCTGGGGCGTCGCGGCCGGCGTCATGCCGCCAGCTCCCGCTCGCGGGCGACCGTGAGCAGGCGCGCGATCTCGCGCCGGCGCGCCGACAGCTCCGAGACGCGCTCGAGCGAGCCCGACGCGTGCTGGAAGCGCAGGTTGAAGTACGCCTCGCGGGCCTCGCCCAGGGCGCGCTCGAGCTCGTCGTCGGACAGGTCTCTGATCTCCTTCGCGGTCATGCCATCACCCGATGAGTGCCGGTCGCCGCCGAGAGCGGCCGAGTACGAAGAGGGTGCATTCAGCCGCCTTCGCGCGTCACGAACTTGCAGCGGATCGGGAGCTTGTTCGCCGCGAGGCGCATGGCGTCGCGCGCCAGCGGCTCGGGGACACCCGACAGCTCGAACATCACCTTCCCCGGCTTCACGACGGCCACCCAGGTCTCGGGCGAGCCCTTGCCGGAGCCCATGCGGGTCTCGGCCGGCTTCTTGGTCACCGGAAGCTGCGGGAAGAGGTTGATCCACACCTTGCCGCCGCGCTTGATGCGGCGCGTCATGGCGATGCGGGCCGCCTCGATCTGGCGGTTCGTGATCCAGGCCGGCTCCAGGGCCTTGAGGCCGTACTCGCCGAAGTGGACCTCGTGGTGGCCCTTCGCCAGGCCGCGCCGGCGGCCGCGGTGGCTCTTGCGGAACTTGGTGCGCTTGGGCATCAGCATCAGGAGCCACCTCCCCCGCCGCTCTGGCCGCCCGCCGCCGCCGTCTCCGCCGCCGCCGCCGTTCCGCCGGCCCCCGCGGTCGCCGCCGCCGCCCGGGCGCCGGTCGCGGCGCGGGCGCCGCGGCGGCGGGGCCGCGTCGAGGTCGGTGCGGCCGCGGGAGTCGGTGACGCCCTCGGGCAGCACCTCGCCGCGGTTGATCCACACCTTCACGCCGATGCGCCCGAAGGTGGTCTTGGCCTCGTGGAAGCCGTAGTCGATGTCGGCGCGCAGCGTGTGCAGCGGGACGCGGCCGTCGGAGTAGTGCTCCGACCGCGACATCTCGGTCCCGCCCAGGCGGCCGCCGCACTGCACCTTGACGCCCTGGGCGCCGGAGCGCATGGCCGAGGTCAGCGCGCGCTTCATGGCCCGCCGGAAGCTGACCCGGTTCTCGAGCTGCTCGGCGATCGACTGGGCGACCAGCTTGGCGTCGAGCTCGGGGCGCTTGATCTCGTTGATGTTCACCTGGATCTGCTTGCCGGTGAGCCGGTTCAGCTCGCGGCGCAGCGCGTCCACCTCCGACCCGCTCTTGCCGATCACGATGCCCGGGCGGGCCGTGAAGATGTCGACCGTGAGCTTGGTCTGGTCCTTCTTCAGGTGGATCGACGACAGGCCGGCGTGGCTCAGCTTGCGCGTGATGTGGTCGCGCACGGCGCGGTCCTCGTCGAGGTAGCCCGCGAAGTCGCGCTGCGAGAACCAGTTGCTGCGCCAGCCGTTCAGGACGCCGAGGCGAAAGCCGATCGGGTTGATCTTCTGACCCATGTGTTCCTAGCTCTCGATCTCGGCGAGGCCGATCGTGATGTGGCAGGTGCGCTTGTGGATGCTCGTCGCGCGGCCCATGGCCCGTGGACGGTAGCGCTTGAGGGTCGGGCCCTCGTCGACCGTCACGCGCGCCAGCACCAGCTCGCGCGGGTCGAGGCCGTGGTTGTGGTCGGCGTTGGCGATGGCCGACTGCAGCACCTTGCGCACCGGCACGGCCGCCGCACGCGTGCTGTAGGCCAGGATCGCCTGGGCGTCCGCCACCGACTTGCCGCGCACGAGGTCGGCCACCAGCCGCGCCTTGCGGGCCGAGGTGCGGACGTAGCGCGCGGTGGCCTGGACCGTCTGCGGGGCCTGGGGGGCGTCGGTGCTCATCGGCGGATGGTGGAGGTGCGGTCGGAGCCGGCGTGGCCGCGGTAGGTGCGCGTGGGCGCGAACTCGCCCAGCTTGTGGCCCACCATGCTCTCGCTGATGAAGACGGGGACGTGCTTGCGGCCGTCGTGGATGGCGATCGTGTGTCCGACCATCTCCGGGAAGATCGTGGACGAGCGCGACCAGGTGCGGACGATCCGCTTCTCGTTGGCGGTGTTCATCTCCTCGATCCGCTTGAGCAGCTTCGGGTCAACGAACGGGCCCTTCTTGAGTGACCGGCCCATGCGCTAGCGCCCTTCCGTGTGCTTGCCGCGCTTGCGGCCGCGGACGATGTACTTGGAGCTCTTCTTGCCCTTGTGGCGGGTGCGGTAGCCGTGGGTCGGCACCCCCCACGGCGTCACCGGGTGGCGGCCGGAGTTGCTCTTGCCCTCGCCGCCGCCGTGCGGGTGGTCCACCGGGTTCATCGCCGAGCCGCGCACCTTGGGCCGCTTGCCCTTCCAGCGGCTGCGCCCGGCCTTGCCGACGGTGATGTTCTCGTGCGTCACGTTGCCGATCTGCCCCACGGTGGCGCGGCAGTCGAGGTGCACCATGCGCATCTCGCCGGAGGGCAGCCGCAGGGTGGCGTAGTCGCCGTCCTTCGCCATGAGCTGGGCGCCGGTGCCGGCCGAGCGGCAGAGCTGTCCGCCGCGGCCGATCTGGAGCTCGATGTTGTGGACGATCGTGCCGGTCGGGATGTCGCGCAGCGCCAGGGCGTTGCCGGGCCGGATGTCGGCCGTCGGGCCGCTCATGATCGTGTCGCCGACCCGCACCCGCTGCGGGGCCAGGATGTAGCGCTTCTCGCCGTCCGCGTAGTGCAGCAGCGCGATGCGGGCCGAGCGGTTGGGGTCGTACTCGATCGAGGCGACCTTCGCCGGCACCCCGTCCTTGCGGCGCTTGAAGTCGATGATGCGGTAGCGGCGCTTGTGCCCGCCGCCGATGTGGCGGCTGGTGATGCGGCCGTTGTTGTTGCGCCCACCGGTCTTGTGGATCTTGCCGAGCAGCGACTTCTCCGGGGTGGTCTTGGTGACCTCCTCGAAGTCCGACCCCGTGACGAAGCGCCGCCCGGGCGACGTGGGCTTGTACTTCTTGATCCCCATTGCGGCCTACGCTCCCTCGAACAGCTCGATGGTGTCGCCGGGCCGCAGCTCGACGATGGCCTTCTTCCAGCCCGGGCGCCGCCCGCGCGAGAAGCCGCGGCGCTTGGGCTTGCTCCTGACGGTGACGGTGCGCACGTCGGTGACCGTGACGTCGAAGAGGTCCTCGATCGCCTGGCGGATCTCCGTCTTGTGCGCGCCGTCGAGCACGCGGAACGTGTACTGGTTGTGCGCCTGCACGAGCTGGAAGCTCTTCTCGGAGATGACGGGGCGCACGATCACGCGCCGGATGTCGTCGCGCAGCGAGCTCACGAGGGCTCCTCCCCGTCCGCCTCGGCGGCGGGCTCGTCGGCCGGCCGGCTTCTTGGCCGGCGGCTTCTTGGCGCGCGGGCGTCGCGGCTTGGGCTTGGGCCTCCTCGGCGGCCGGCTCCTCGGCCGGCCGGCCTCCTCGGCGGG
Source organism: Miltoncostaeaceae bacterium (assembly GCA_963808825.1). Taxonomy (GTDB): domain Bacteria; phylum Actinomycetota; class Thermoleophilia; order Miltoncostaeales; family Miltoncostaeaceae; genus DATAGF01. The sequence continues at coordinate 190,479 of CAWEGW010000015.1, forward strand.
CGGCTCCTCCTCGGCGACGGCGGGCTCCTCGGGCTCGGCCGGCGGGCTCCTCGGCGGCCTCGGGCTCGGGCTCGGCGGCTCGGCTCGGGGGCCTCGGGCTCCGCGGCGGCCCGGGCTCCTCGGCGGCCTCGGGCCTCGGCCGCGGCCTCGGGCTCGGGCGCCTCCTCGGCGACGGCGGCGCCGGCTCGGCTTGGGCTTCGGCTTGGGCTTGGCCTTCTTGCGCGGCTTGGGCTTCGCGCTTGGGCTCCTACCGCCTCGACCTCGGCGGGCCCGCCGGCAGAGCCGCTCCCAGACCGCGCGCTCGACCAGGATCGCCCGGGCGGCGACGACGTCCACGGTCTCGAGCTCCACGGCCGCCAGCACGAGGACGCCCGCGCAGGTTGCGGAAGGAGCGCGCCTCGACCGAGTCGGCATCCTCCAGCACGATCAGGAGGGGGCGCCCCCCGATGGCGTCGGAGGCCTGGCGCAGGTACTCGGCCGCGCGCTTGGTCGAGGGCGCGTCCCAGCCCGTCGGGTCCATCAGCGCCGCGGTGCCGCGCTCGGCCTGGGCCCGCAGGGCGGCGCGGAAGGCCTGCGCGCGCACCTTGCGGTTGACCTTGCCGCCGTAGCTGCGCGGCGTGGGCCCGAAGACGATGCCGCCGCCGGTCCACTGGGGGGAGCGGATGGAGCCCTGGCGGGCGCGCCCGGTGCCCTTCTGGCGCCACGGCTTCGCGCCCCCGCCGCGCACCTTGCCGCGCGTGAGCGTCGAGCGCGCTGCCGGCGCGGCGGGCGGCGAGCTCCGCGACCACGGTCTCGTGGATGAGGTGCTGCTTGATCGGCTGGCCCGGCGATCGCCTCGGCGAGCGCCGCGCGGCCGACGGTCACGCCGTCGGCGTCCGAGGAGCGGACGAGCCGGGGTCACTCGGGCCTCACGATCACGATGCCGTTCACCCCGCCGGGCACCGCGCCGCGCACGAGCAGCAGGTTGCGCTCGGGGTCGCGGTCGACGATCTGCAGGCCGCGCTGGGTGACCTGGCGCGCGCCCATGTGGCCGCTCATCCGCATGCCCTTGAAGACGCGGGCCGGGTAGGCGGCGGCGCCGATCGAGCCGGGCTGGCGGATGTTGTGCGAGCCGTGGCTCTTGGGCCCGCGCTTGAAGTTGTGGCGCTTGATGGTGCCGGCGTAGCCCTTGCCCTTGGAGGTGCCGGTGACGCGCACCATCTGGCCCGGCTCGAAGGGCTCGACCGTGACGACGTCGCCGACGGCCACCTCGGCGCCGAGCTCCTCGGGGGAGAACTCGTGCAGGTGGCGCACCGGCGGGGCGCCGGCCTTCTTGAGGTGGCCGAGCTCGGGGCCGTTGAGCGCGCTTGGGCTTGGCCGCGCCGAAGCCGAGCTGGACGGCCTCGTAGCCGTCCGACTCGACCGTCTTCACCTGGGTCACCGGGCAGGGGCCGGCCTCGATCACGGTGAGCGGCACGCGCGCGCCGTCCTCCCCGAAGATCTGGGTCATGCCGAGCTTGCGTCCGATGATCGCCGGCACGGTCGCGCCTAGGCCTTGATCTCGATGTCCACGCCCGCCGGGCAGGTCGAGCCGCATGAGGGAGTCGACCGTCCTCGGCGTCGGCGAGTAGATGTCGATGAGCCGCTTGTGGGTGCGGATCTCGAAGTGCTCGCGCGAGTCCTTGTCCTTGAAGGGCCCGCGGATCACGCAGTAGACGTTGCGCTCCGTGGGCAGGGGCACGGGGCCGGAGATGGTCGCGCCGCTGCGCTGGGCCGTCTCCACGATCGAGGCCGCGCTCTTGTCGATCAGCTCGTGGTCGTAGGCCTTGAGCCGGATCCTGATCTTGTTCTGCTGCACTCTGCCTGAGCGCCTTTCGGGAGAAAGAAAACCCCGCCGCCTCCCTCGCGGGAGGCGACGGGGTCCGGGAGCTTCCCGCTTACTCCTGGATGCTCTCCACGACGCCCGCGCCGACGGTGCGGCCGCCCTCGCGGATCGCGAAGCGCAGCCCCTCCTCCATGGCGATCGGCTGGATGAGCTCGACCTGCATGGTGGCGTTGTCGCCCGGCATCACCATCTCGACGTTCTCGGCGAGGGTGACGACGCCGGTGACGTCGGTCGTCCGGAAGTAGAACTGCGGGCGGTAGCCCTGGAAGAACGGCGTGTGGCGGCCGCCCTCGTCCTTCGACAGGACGTAGACCTGAGCCGTGAACTTGGTGTGCGGGGTGATCGACTTCGGGGCCGCGAGCACCTGGCCGCGCTGGATGTCCTCGCGCTTGACGCCGCGCAGGAGCGCGCCGATGTTGTCGCCGGCGCGGCCCTCGTCGAGCAGCTTGCGGAACATCTCGACGCCGGTCACGACGGTGCTGGCGGTCTCGGGGGTCATGCCGACGATGTCCACCGTCTCGCCGACCTTGATGATGCCGCGCTCGACGCGGCCGGTCGCGACGGTGCCGCGGCCGGTGATGGTGAAGACGTCCTCCACCGGCATCAGGAAGGGCTTGTCCACGTCGCGCTGCGGCAGCGGGATGTAGTCGTCCACGGCCGCCATCAGCTCGAGGATCCCCTGGGCCGCCTCGGCGTCGCCGTTGAGCGCGTTCAGGGCCGAGCCCTTGATGATCGGGATGTCGTCGCCGGGGAACTCGTAGTAGGTCAGCAGCTCGCGCACCTCGAGCTCGACGAGCTCGAGCAGCTCCTCGTCGTCGACCATGTCGGCCTTGTTGAGGAAGACCACGATCGACGGCACGCCGACCTGGCGGGCGAGCAGGATGTGCTCGCGCGTCTGCGGCATCGGGCCGTCGGCGGCCGAGACGACGAGGATCGCCCCGTCCATCTGGGCCGCGCCCGTGATCATGTTCTTGATGTAGTCGGCGTGACCCGGGCAGTCCACGTGCGCGTAGTGGCGGTTGGCCGTCTCGTACTCGACGTGGGCGGTCGCGATCGTGATGCCGCGCTCGCGCTCCTCGGGGGCCTTGTCGATCGAGTCGAACGACACGGCCTGGGTGCCGCCGCTGCCCTGCTCGGCCAGTACCTTCGTGATGGCGGCGGTGAGGGTGGTCTTGCCATGATCGACGTGGCCGATGGTGCCCACGTTGACGTGCGGCTTCGACCGGTCGAACTTCTCTTTCGCCATCTGCGAACTCCTCTGGGCACTCTGCGTTACGGCACCACCGGCCGGGGCGCTCCCGGCGGGCATCCCCCTCCCGGCGCAAAAAGCGCGGCCCGTGGGCCGCGCACGTCGAACCGGGCGCTCCGTGGAGCCGAAGTAGGTTAGCAGAGGCAAGGCCATCGGCAAGGCGGTTCGAGAGCGGGATTCCGGGCTCCCGGGCCCCCGCCGGGACGCCGTACCATCCCCCCCGTGGAGGCCGCGCGGACAATCGCCCGACTGCGCCGCGAGGCGGCCGGCGAGGTGCGCGACGACGACGCCTCGCGCGAGCTCTACGCGGCCGACGCGAGCATCTACCGGCGCCTGCCCGTCGCGACCCTGCGGGCCGCGGGCCCCGACGACCTCGACGCCGCCGTCGCCGCCTGCCGCGAGGGTGGCGTCCCCCTCACGATGCGCGGCGCCGGCACGAGCCTCGCGGGCCAGGCCGTCGGCGCCGGCCTCGTCGTCGACTGCTCGGCGCTCGCGACGGTGGAGATCGACCCCGAGGCGCGGGTCGCCCGGGTCGGCCCGGGCGTGGTGCTCGACGACCTCAACGCCGCGGCGGCCGCCCACGGGCTCGCCTTCGGCCCCGACGTCGCCTCCGGCAACCGGGCCACGCTCGGCGGGATGATCGCCAACAACTCCGCCGGCGCCCGGTCGATCGCCTACGGCCTGACCGCCGGCCACGTCCGCGCCCTCGAGGTGACGCTGGCCGACGGGACGCGCGCGACCCTCCGGCGCGGGGCGCCGGCGCCCGGCGCCGCTGGAGTCCGCCCGGGAGCCTGGCCGCGGCCGCGCGGCCGCCGGGCCTGCTGCGGCGCGTCTCGGGCTACGACCTGGGCGCCCTCGCCGGCGACGAGCCGGACTGGCCCCGCCTGCTGTGCGGCTCGGAGGGGACGCTGGCCGTCATCCGCGAGGCCGAGGTCGCGCTCGTGGAGCGCCCGGCGGCGCGCGGCCTGGCGCTGCTCGCGTTCCCCTCGGTCGACGCCGCCCTCGAGGCGGCCGTCGCGGCCCTCGAGGGCGGGCCGTCGGCGGTCGAGCTGATGGCGCGCTCGGCCATCGACCTCGACGCCCCGGCGCAGCTGCTGATCGAGCAGAGCGGCGAGCCCGGCGAGGTGGCCGACCGCCTGCGCGCGGTCCCGGGCGCGCGGGTGGTGCTCGACCCGGTCGAGCAGGAGGCGGTCTGGGCCGTGCGGCGGGCCGGGCATCGGCAGCGCCCTGCGCGACGCCCCGCCCGGCCCCGGCGACCCGCGCCCGCTGGCGTTCATCGAGGACCCGGCCGTCCCGCCCGAGCGGTGCCCCGAGCTGGCGCGGGGCGTGCGCCGGATCCTCGACCGCGAGGGGCTGCAGGCGGTCTGGTACGGCCACGCGAGCGTGGGCTGCCTCCACATCCGGCCGCGGATGGACCTGCGCGTGCCCGGCGCCGTCGCCGCCCTGCGGCGGATCGCCGAGGAGACCGCCGACCTGGTCTGCTCGCTCGGCGGCTCGCTGTCGGGCGAGCACGGCGACGGCCGCGCCCGCAGCGAGCTGCTCCCGCGCATGTACCCGCCCGAGACGATCGCCGCCTTCGGCGCGCTCAAGCGCCTCCTCGACCCCGAGGGCCTGCTCAACCCCGGCGTCATCACCGACCCCGAGCCGCTCGACGAGGGCCTGCGCCTGGCCGGCTCGCCTCCGCGCCGGGCGCGGCGCACCGCGCTGAGCTTCGCCGCGCAGGGCGGGCTGGCCCGCGCCGGCGAGGCCTGCAACGGCAACGGCGCCTGCCGCTCCCGAGCGGCCGACGATGTGCCCGAGCTACCAGGCGCTGCGCGACGAGCGCCACTCGACCCGCGGCCGCGCCGTCATCCTCCGCGCCGCCCTGGAGGGTCGACTCCCGGCCGGACTTGCCGATGACGGTCTGCATGAGGCCCTCGAGCTCTGCCTGGGCTGCAAGGCCTGCGCCACGCGAGTGCCCCGTCGGGGTCGACATGGCGGCGCTGAAGGTCGAGGCCCTCGCCCACCGCCACCGGGCCCACGGCGTGCCCCTCGCCGCCCGGCCTCGCCGGCCACGCCCACGAGCTGCTCGCCCTGGGCTCCCGCGCCCCCGCTCCTGGCGCGCCTCGGCGCGCGGGCGGCCGGGCGGGTCCTCGGGCGCGCCCCTCCCGCCCCGGTGCGGCCGTGGCGGCCGCGCGCATCGGCCAATTGGCACACGGTGGCGCGCGGCCAAATGGCACACCGCCCACCGGCCCGCCGTCGCCCTGATGGCGGACACCTTCACCCGCTTCCTGGAGCCCGGGGTCGGCGAGGCCGCCCTGCGCGTGCTCGACGCCTGCGGGGCGCGGTCGAGGTGGTGGACCCGGGGTGCTGCGGGCGGCCGCTGCTGTCGCAGGGGCTGGTGGCGCCGGCGCGGCGGCGGGCCCGGCGGGCGCTGGGGCGGCTGGCGCCGCACGCGCTGGCGGGGCGGCCGATCGTGGTGCTGGAGCCCTCGTGCTGGTCGATGCTGGTCGACGACCTCCCGCGGCTGCTGCCCGGCGACCCCCGGGCCCGGTGGGTGGCCGACGCGGCCGTCACGTTCGAGCGGGCGGTCGTCGACCTCGGGCCGCCGGCGCTGGCGGAGGGGCCCGAGGCGCTGGTGCACGAGCACTGCCACGCGAAGGCGCTCGGGAGGCGGGACCGAGGGCGCGGCGGCCCTGGCGGCCGTCCCCGGGCTGGCGAGCCGCCCCTCGGGGGCCGGCTGCTGCGGCATGGCCGGGCGCCTTCGGCCACCGGCACCGCGAGCTGTCGCTGAGGATCGCCGAGGACCGCCTGGCCCCCGCGGTCCGCGGCCGCGCCCGGCGGCGGCGGTGGCGGCGGGGACCTCGTGCCGGGAGCAGATCCGGCGCGCGACGGGGCGGGCGGCGCTGCACCCCGCCGAGCTCCTGGCGGCGAGGCTGCCGTGATCGCGCCGCGGCGGCGCGGGCCGGGCGTGCCGGCGCGCGCGCTCAACCGCGCCGTGGCGCTCTGGGTGGGCCGGCTGGGCCTGCCGGCGCCGGCGGTACGGATGTTGCGCGTGCACGGGCGGCGCACCGGCCGATTGCAGACCACACCCCTCCTGGTCCTGCAACTCGGCGGTTTTCGCTACCTTGTCGCTCCCCGGGGCGAGACGGACTGGGCCCGCAACCTGCGCTCCGCCGGTTGGGGTGAGCTGATGAAGAGGGCGGCGGGTGGAGCGGGTCAGGGCGACGGAGGTCGAGGGGGACGAGCGCGCCGCGGCGGTGGCCGCGTACGTCCGCCGCTTCGGCTGGCTCAACCGGGCGCTTCTTCGACGCGCGCCGGTGCGAGGGCCGCGAGGGCATCCGGCGCATCGCCGGGCGCCACCCGACCTTCCGCATCGGCGCCCTCGCGCTCCTGCCGCGCTGGCGGTCGCCGGGCCGGCGCATGGGGGCGCGCGCCGGCTACCGGGTCCCCGAGGGGGCCCTGCCGGCCGACGCCAACCAGGCCCGCGCCATGCTGAAGCGCGCGCTCGCGCGCGCGCCCGGCCGGGTCGCAGGCCAAGGCCGACATCAGCTGGGTGCTCAAGCTCGACCACCGCCACCTGCTGCGCCGGGGCCAGCCGCTCGGGCGCCGCTCCACCGTCGCCCGGACCCTGCGCATGAACGCGTGGTGGTACTCGCGCAACCCGGCGCCCGGCAGCCGGATCATCATCCGCGACTACAGCGGCGTCCTGTCCACCTACTGGGAGGGACGCGGCCTCGCGGTCAACCCGGTCGCGACCACCGGGCGCTGGCAGGACCTCAACGCCGGCCTCACGCCCGAGGAGCTCGCCGACGCGCTGCTGCCCTTCGCCGTCGCGCGCCGCGGGGGCGGGCGCCGCTTCCTGATCTGGGAGTACTACGACGTGCCCGACCGGCCGAGCCAGGTCCGGCCCGGGTGCCTCCGGCATGGCGCAGGGCCGCATCGCCCAGCTCATGGCCCGCGCCTACCACCGCACCGGGAAGCCGCGCTTCGCCAAGGCCGCCGCCGGCGCGCTGGCCTCCTTCACGGTGCCCGGTGTCGCGCGGGCGGGGTCGTCAGCGAGGTCGGGCCCCTCGTCGCCCTGGTACGTCGAGCGCGCCTACCCCGGCGCCGGGCCGTGGAAGGGCGCCGCCCTCAACGGCTTCATGGTGACGCTGCTCAACCTCGAGGCGGCGGCGCCGTACCTCACCTCACGCCCGGAGCCCCTGCGCCGCGGGCCCGCCGAGCTGCGCATCCGGCCGCGCGCGCCTGGCGCCGAGGTTGCCGGCGAGGCGGCGAAGGACATCGTGGCGCAGGGCGAGCGGACCCTCGCGCGCTACCTGCCGCTGCACGACACGGGCTCGTGGAGCCTCTACGGGCTCTCGACCCCCGGCTGGGCGTGGCGCACGCACGTCGCCGACCCCGGCTACCACTGCTACCACGTCACCCTGCTCCAGCAGCTCGACCGCCAGGCGCCGGGCTACGGCTTCGGCGGCTGGGCCTCGCGCTGGGACGGCTACGCGCGCCGCCAGGGCCTCAACTGCAAGCTCAAGGCCCCGCGCTGGCTCGAGCCGCGCCCCGACCGCCCCCCGAGTCGATCCTCAACCCGCCCGAGCCAGAGCCGGAGCCGGGCACCACGACGCCGGGCACGACCACGGCCCCGGGGACCACGACCGCGCCCGCAGACGACTAGGCCGCCGCGCCCACCTTCTGCCGGATGTCCTCCGCGATGGAGCTCGGGACCTCCTGGTACGAGTGGAACTGCATCGTGAAGGTCGCGCGCCCCTGGGTGGCCGAGCGCACCGAGGTGGCGTAGCCGAACATCTCCGACAGCGGGACCTGGGCGGTGACGACCTCGGTGGTCGCGCCGCGGGCCTCCATGCCGCCGATGCGGCCGCGCCGCGAGGTGAGGTCGCCCGACGACCGTGCCGACGAAGTCCTTCGGCACGACGACCTCGACCGCCATCACGGGCTCGAGCAGCGTCGGGCGAGGCGCGCTTGGCGGCCTCCTTCAGGGCCATCGAGCCGGCGATCTTGAAGGCGACCTCCGAGGAGTCGACCTCGTGGTAGGAGCCGTCGATCAGCTCGACGTGGACGTCCACCATCGGGTAGCCGGCCACCACGCCGCCCTCGAGCGCCTCCTGGATGCCCTGGCTCACCGCGGGGATGTACTCGCGCGGGATCGGAGCCGCCGACGATCTTGCTCTCGAAGACGTAGCCGGCGCCCGGCTCGGCGGGCTCGACGTTGAGGTAGACGTGGCCGAACTGGCCGCGGCCGCCGGTCTGGCGGACGAAGCGGCCCTCGACCTTCTCGACCCGCTTGCGCACGGTCTCGCGGTAGGCGACCTGGGGCGCGCCGACGTTGGCGTTGACGCCGAACTCGCGCATGAGGCGGTCCACGATGATCTCGAGGTGGAGCTCGCCCATGCCGGAGATGACCGTCTGGGCGGTCTCCTCGTCGGTGCGGACGCGGAAGGTCGGGTCCTCGTCCGACAGGCGGCCGAGGGCCTGGGCCAGCTTCTCCTGGTCCTGCTTGGTCTTGGGCTCGATCGCGAGCCCGATGACCGGCTCGGGGAACGTCATGCGCTCGAGGATCACCGGCTCGGCCGCGTCGGTGAGCGTGTCGCCGGTGGTCGTCGACTTCAGGCCCACGGCCGCGACGATGTCGCCCGCCGAGACCGAGTTGACGTCCTCGCGGTGGTTGGCGTGCATCATCAGCAGCCGCCCGACGCGCTCCTTGCGGTCCTTGGTGGCGTTGATGATGCTCGAGCCGCTGCCGACGGTGCCGGAGTAGACGCGCATGTAGGTGAGGCGGCCCACGTAGGGGTCGCTCATGACCTTGAAGGCCAGCGCCGAGAACGGGGCGTTGGGGTCGGGCTCGCGCACGACCTCCTCGTCGGTCCCCGGGACGAGGCCGGCGGCCGGCTGCACGTCGAGGGGCGACGGGAGCAGGTCGATGACGGCGTCGAGCAGCGGCTGGACGCCCTTGTTCTTGAAGGAGGAGCCGCAGAGCACCGGCGTGATGGCGATCGCCAGCACGGCGGTGCGGATGGCGGCGACGAGCCGGTCCTTGGAGATCTCCTCGCCCTCGAGGTAGGCCTCGGCGAGCTCGTCGTCGAAGTCGGCGACCGCCTCGATGAGGGCCTCGCGAGCGGCCTCGGCCTCCGCGCGCATCGACTCGGGGATGTCCGATGATCTCGAACTCGGTGCCGAGGTCGTCGAGGTAGTTGATCGCCTTCATCCCGATCAGGTCGACGATCCCGGTGAAGTCGGCCTCCTGGCCGATGGGGAGCTGGATCGGCACGGCGTTGGCGCCGAGCCGGTCGATCATGGTCTGGACGGCGGCGCGGAAGTCGGCGCCGATCGCGGTCCATCTTGTTGACGTAGGCGATGCGCGGCACGCCGTAGCGGTCGGCCTGGCGCCAGACGGTCTCGCTCTGGGGCTCGACGCCCGCGACCGAGTCGAACACGGCCACGGCGCCGTCGAGCACGCGCAGGCTGCGCTCCACCTCGATGGTGAAGTCGACGTGGCCCGGCGTGTCGATGATGTTGATGCGGTGGTCGCGCCAGAAGCAGGTCGTCGCGGCGCTCGTGATCGTGATGCCGCGCTCCTGCTCCTGCGCCATCCAGTCCATGACGGCGGCGCCCTCGTGGACCTCGCCCATCCGGTGGGTGCGGCCGGTGTAGTAGAGGATGCGCTCGGTGGTCGTGGTCTTGCCCGCGTCGATGTGGGCCATGATCCCGATGTTCCGGGTCTTCTCGAGCGTTGTCTTCTTCGCCGTCGTCGTCACTGCGCGTCACCTTCTTCATCTCGCCGCGCGCCCGCAGGCCCGCGCGCCTGAACCGACCATCCCACGTCCCACCACCCTCGTCCCCGTCCGCCGGGCGCGGACGGGCGCGCTACCAGCGGTAGTGCGCGAACGCCTTGTTCGCCTGAGCCATCCGGTAGAGGTCGTCCTTCCGCTTGAAGGCGCCCCCCTGCGAGCCCAGCGCGTCGAGCAGCTCGTTCGCCAGCCGCTCGCTCATCTGCTTCTCCCGCCGCTCGCGCGCGAATCGCACGATCCACCGGATCGCGAGGGTGCGACCGCGGCGCGGCGGCACCTCGATCGGGACCTGGTAGGTCGCGCCGCCGACGCGCCGGGACTTCACCTCGAGCGCGGGCGTGACGTTGCGGACGGCCTCCTCCATCACCGCGACGGGGTCGCGGCCGGTGCGGTCGCGGATGCGCTCGAGCGCCCCGTAGACCACCCCCTCCGAGGTCGACTTCTTCCCGTCCTTGAGCACCTTGTTCACCATCTGGGTGACCAGGGCGCTGCTGTAGACGGGGTCCGGATCGAGCGGACGGCGGGTGATGACTGCCCGGCGCGGCATTACTTCGGCGCCTTCGCGCCGTACTTGGAGCGCGCCTTGCGGCGGTCGGTCACGCCGGCGGCGTCGAGGGCCGCGCGGATGACCTTGTACCGGACGCCCGGCAGGTCTCGGACGCGCCCGCCGCGCACCAGCACGACGGAGTGCTCCTGGAGGTTGTGCCCCTCCCCGGGGATGTAGGAGGTGATCTCCGCGCCGTTTGTCAGCCGCACGCGGGCCACCTTCCGCAGCGCCGAGTTCGGCTTCTTGGGCGTGGTGGTGTAGACGCGCGTGCAGACGCCGCGCTTCTGCGGCGCGCCGCGCAGCGCGGGGGTCGAGACCTTGGCGAACTTGGGCTTGCGGCCCTTGCGGACCAGCTGGTTGATCGTGGGCACAGACACCTTTGTCCGAGCAGACGGGAACCGCCCGTCAGGGCGGCTCGGGAACGGTAGCACGGGTGTGGGGGACCCTCTAGGGCGCGCGATGCGGGGCCGCGGCCCTCAGGTGACCGGCCGCACGCTCACCAGCTGCAGGTCCGAGATCGTGTCGAGGCTCACGGTCCCCCGGATGTCCATGTCGATGCTCCAGCGCAGGGGCAGGGCGAGGCGCGGCGACCACCAGAAGGTGTCCTTGCGGGTGCCCGGGTGGGGCCCGCCGGTCTCGCTGGTCGCGCGGACGACGAAGCTCGGCAGCCGCTCGCCCCCGACCTCCACGGCCTCGCGGCGCAGCACCTCGCTCTGGTACGAGACCGGCAACTCGCCCGCCGTGTAGCGCCCCGACCAGGTCTGTCCGACGGCGAGCCGGCGGGGCAGGTGCAGCGGCGGGGGCTGCAGCTCCCGCCGGTCGTCGCGCCCGACGCCGACGAAGGTGACGTCGGTGCGGCGCCAGGTCGCCCGCGATCCCTGGCGCGTGACCCGGAAGCGCACGCCCTCGATGTGCTGCTCGCTGAGGGAGAGCTGCTCCTGGAAGCCCCCCGTGATCGGCGTGATGACGTAGCGGGCCTCCCCGGGCAGCCCACGGCGCACGCTGATGGGCCCGGCGCCGCCGCGCTCGCTGCCGCTCTGGCGGTAGGTGTAGACGCCCTGCCGCGGCACGCCGGGGCGGGCGGCCTTCGGGCCGCCGGCGCCCTCCCGGAACTCCGACAGGGCCTCCTCCTCGCTCACGGGGTCGCTGGAGCGCGCCGACTGCCAGGCCCACAGCACCGCGCCCGCGACGACCAGCACCACGATCAGCGCGATGACGCGCCCGATGCTCAGGCTGACGAACATGCCGGCAGAGTAGGCACTCGCTCAGGGCCCGGGCGGCCCCAGGCCGTTCTGGTCGGCAACGGCCTGCAGCGCGGCGGCGAACTGGGCGTGGCCGGCGACGCTCGGGTGCACGCCGGTGTCGGCGCTGATGATCCAGTAGTCCGTCGAGCCGCAGAAGCTGAAGAGGTTCGTGACGCCGAGCTCCACCTGGGCGGCCTCCGACTGCACGCTCGCGCCGTCCACGGCCTGGCCGAGGTGCTTGCCGACGCAGATGACGTCCCCGGGCGGCACCCCCACCGGGAAGAGCGGCGGGCTCATGAGGAAGACGCGGCTCCCGAAGCCCGGCGCGCCCTGCACGGCCTGGGCGACGTTGGCGTTCAGGACCTGGGTCAGGATGCGCAGCGAGGCCACGCTGAACACCGAGGAGGCCGGGATCGCCTGGTGGTACTGGGAGACGACCACGCGGTTGCCGGGCGCGACGAGCAGCTGGGCGATGACCGCGCGCAGGCGCGGAACCAGCTGCTGCTGGGTGATGAAGCCCTGCAGGCAGGCGCGGAAGGCCGGCTCGCTCAGGGTGAAGTCGCAGCCGATCCCCCTGCCGAGCAGGAAGATGTCCAGCAGGGGGTTGGCCCCCAGTGTCAGGACCGTCAGGTCGGGGTCGTCGGCGACGACGCCGGCGAGCGCGTCGTTCAGCTGCCCGCCGGCGAGCCAGTCGGCCGGGGTCGAGCCCGAGACCGCCCTGTTGGCGAACGCCGAGGCCGGGATGCCGTTCGCCGTGGCGTACTGGGCCGGCCACGCCACGGCGTTGCCGTATCCGGTGTCCGGCGACCAGGCCGCCGGCCCGCCCGAGCTCGGGCCGTTGGAGGAGTTGGAGGAGCAGCGGTCGTTGAGCCGGGTCGGCGGGATGCAGAACGGCAGCTGGGTGAGCCCCATCGCGCTGCCGTCGCCCATGTAGCCGAACCCGGCCGTCACCGAGTCGCCGATCGCCCGCATGGTGAAGGGGCGGACGGCGATCGGGAGGGCGGCGACGGTCACGCCGGCCGCGTTCGTCGCCCGCATCGCCAGCCGGTCGGTGCCGCCCGCCGGCGTCGGGGCCCGGTAGCGCACCAGCGTGAGCCCCGGGCTCCGGCCGGCGACCGACACCGCGCCCCGCCGGGGGCCGGCCTCCAGCCCGACGCGCGGGGCGTCGCCCATGCAGCGCAGGGCGATCAGCGTCGTGCGGCCGGCCGTCGCGCGCACCGGAGACTGGTCGCAGACCGGCCGCGGCCGCGGCGCGAGGCCGGCCCGCCACGCCGAGAGCGGCGGCAGCCGCACGGCGCGCCGGGCCGTGACGGCGGCGGCCGGGCGGCGGGCGCCGCGGACGGCGAGGCGGCTCTGGGCGACGATGCGCGCGCGCACCGGGCCGTCGGCGGCGGCGGCCCGGACGGCGGCGGAGGCGGAGGCGGAGAGGGTGATCCGGTGGACCATGTGCACGCGCCCGCCGGGCCCGCTCAGCAGCAGTGGCTGGAGCGAGCCGGCGCTCGCCAGGGCGCGGCCGTCGGCGGCCCGCAGGCGAACGCGCACCAGGCCCTGGTGGGTCGCCGTCGTGAGGCCGATGCGCCCCCGCGCGCGGCCTGCCACCTCCGGGTGGTCCGCGCCGACGTCCAGCACGACGCGCCCGGCCCCGTCCCCGGCGGCCGGGGCGTGCACGACCACGCCGCCCACGGCCGGGGAGCCGGAGAGGAAACCGGGGGCGGCGATGGCGGGCGATCCCGCGAGGAGCGCCAGCAGGGCGCCGACCGCGAGGCCGAGACGAGCGCGGCCGGTCACGGCCGGATCCTCGCCGGGGCCGCCGCGACGCGTCAACCGGCGCAGTCCACAACGCGGATTGCACGGCAATTCCCCTGGTCTTGTTAGCGTCGGAGGCCGTGACTGGTCACCGGTCAGACCGCCGAGCGGCGCTCCACTGCTGTCCGGCCTGCGCGGCCTCGGTCGGGGGGCGCGCCAGGCGCCACCGCGGCCGCGGCCCGTGGGCCTGGGTCGCCCTGCTGGCGCTCGTCGCGGCGCTGGTCCCGCTGGCGGCCCTCGACGGCGGCCCGTCGGAGCCGGGCGTCGCCCTCGCGGCGACGGCGCCGGCGCCCGAGCCGCCGGCGCCTCCGAAGCCGAAGCGCCCGGCGAAGAAGCCCGACCCGCCGGACCGGCCTCGCATCCAGTGGCGCGACAGCCTCGCGGTCGGCACGGCGAACTCGGGCCGGCTGCTGAACGGCGTGCGGATGCCGGTCGAGTGGCCTGGGCTCTACACCTACGACCCCCAGACCCAGCGCCCGCCCGGGAGCCCCCACCGCACCTGGGGCACGGCGGCCCTCGTGCGCGACATCCTCGAGCTGGGCGAGTGGTGGGCGCGAACCCACCCGAACCAGCCGCGCCTGGGCGTCGGCGACCTGACCCCGGAGGACGGCGGCTACGCGGTCGGCCACGCCTCGCACGAGAACGGGCTCGACGTTCGACATCCGGCTGCCGCGCAAGGACGGCGTCGAGGGGCCGGCCGACCCCAGCACCTACGACCGCGAGCTGACCCAGCAGGTCGTCGACCACATGGTCGGCCTGGGCGCCCAGTACGTCTTCGTCGGCCCCGGCCTGGACGTGCACGGCCCCCAGGGGATCGTCGTGACCTGGCCGAACCACGACGACCACCTGCACTGGCGCATCCCCGACCCGGACGGCACCGCCAACTGACCGACGCGGCGTCGCCGCGGGCCATCGCGGGTAGACAGAGGCTCATGCCCGGCCCCGTCCTCCCCCGATGAGCCCCGCCGCGATCGACCCGGGGCTCGGGTCGCCCGACGTCTACGCGGTCGGCCTCCTCTTCATCGGCGTCGCCGTCCTCGTGGCGATCCTCGCCCTGAGCCACCAGCGGGCGCGCGCCTACTCGGCGAGCCTCGTCTACCTCGCGATGGGCGTCGTCGCGGCGGCCGGCATCGCGCTGCTCGACGCCCCGTGGCTGGGGCTGCTCGAGGATCACGCCACCGTCGAGCGGGCGAGCGAGATCGCCGTCTTCGTGGCGCTCTTCGCGGCCGGGCTGCGCCTCGACCGCGAGCTGCGCTGGCGGGCGTGGCGGTCGACCGCCCTGCTGCTGGGCGTCGTGATGCCGCTGACCATCGCGGCCGTGGCGGCCTTCGGCGCCTACGGGATGGGGCTGTCGGCCGGCGCGGCGATCGTGCTCGGCGCCGCCCTCGCGCCCACCGACCCGGTGCTCGCCGGCGAGCTCGGCGTGGGGCCGCCGGGCGAGCGCGACGAGGCCGAGCCGGGGTTCGCGCTCACCTCCGAGGCCGGGCTGAACGACGGCCTGGCCTTCCCGTTCGTGCTGCTGGGGCTGATCGTGGCCGGGGGATGGGACGCGGGCGACCTCGCCGAGTGGCTGGCGGCCGACGTCGTCTACGCCACCCTGGCCGGCGTGGCGATCGGGGCCGCCGGGGGCTGGGCCCTGTCGGCGCTGGCCGCCCGGCTGCGCGAGCGGAGCCTGGTCGCACCGCGAGCTGGACGGCTGGGCGGCGCTCGGCGCCGTCCTCGCCATCTACGGGCTCACGCAGGTGGCCGGGGCCTACGGCTTCCTGGCGGCCTTCGCGGGCGGGATCGCCTTCCGTCGCCGCGAGCGCGACCACGAGTACAACACCAGCGTGCACGCGGGCGCCGCGACGGTCGAGAAGATGCTCGAGCTGGCGATGATCCTCCTCCTCGGCAGCCTGCTCACCCTCGACGGCCTCGGCGCCCCGGGCGTCGCCGGCTGGCTGCTCGCCCCGCTGCTGCTGCTGGTCGTGCGGCCGGCCGCGGCGGCCGTGGGCCTGCTCCGGTCGCCCCTGCGGCGCCGTGAGCGCGCCTGGGTCGCCTGGTTCGGGGTCCGCGGGGTCGGATCGCTCTACTACGCGGCGGCGGCGATCGGGGCCGGGACGCTCGCGCCGGCGGAGGAGCGGACCGTCGCCTGGACCATCGTGGCGGTCGTGGTCGTCTCGATCGTGGCCCACGGCGTCACCGGCACGCCGCTCACGCGGCGGCTCCTGGGCGAGCGGGCGGCCGCCGAGAAGGAGGAGGAGCCCGTCACCGCGGGCGTTACGTCCGCGTGACGATGCGGTGATCCCGGGCGACAGCGCGCCCTGAGGCCGCGCGCTGCGCCTAGGATCAGGACCCGACGTGACGCCTCGGCCCGTCTCCCCCCTGCGTGTCAACGGGCGCGCCGCGCGGGCCGGCGCGCGATGGGCGATCCTCGCGTCCCTGCTGGCGGTCGCCGCCGTCCGCATCGACTGGGACGGCGTGGCGAGCGCACTCGGGTCGGCGACGCCGGGGCTGCTGCTGGTCGCCGCGGCCGCGAACGTCGCCTCGAGCGTCTGCAAGGCGCTCACCTGGCAGGGGCTGGTTGACGCCCTCCCGAGCGCGCGCGGCCGCTCCCGCCGGGGCGACATGGTCTCGCCCCTGCTGGTCGGCGCGCTGGTCAACAGCGTGGGCGTCGCCCGCGCCGGCGACGTCGCCAAGATCGCGCTCGCGCGGCGGGCCCTCGCCCGGCGCGGGGCCGACGTCCCCCTCGCCGACATCACCGGGGCGATGATGGCCGAGCACGTCGTCGCCAGCGCGGCCTGGGGCGCGCTGATCTGCGGCATCGCGCTCGCGGCCCCCGTGCCGATGCCGGTCTGGGTCGCCGCCTCGGCGATCGGCGTGGCCTGCGCCGGCTTCGCGGCGGCGACCGCCCTGCGGCCACCGGGCGACGCCGGCTGCCGGGTCGGCTGCGGCCCCGCCGCCTGGCAGCGCGCCCTGCGGGCCGTGGGCCGCTGCTGGGCGGCCGTCCACCACTCCCATCGCGGCCTCGGCCGGCCGGGGGCGCTGGTCTGGGTGGGCCTCACCGCCCTCGGCCAGTGGGTCTTCGCCTGGCTGGCGATCGCTGCCGTCCTCCACGCCCTCGACCTCGGCTGGGTCGGCCTCGCCGGCGCCGGCGCCGTCCTGGCCGGCGTGACCCTCGCCCACGCCCTCCCCATCACGCCCGGCGGGATTGGCATCAACCAGGTCGGCGCCATGCTCCCCCTCACCGCGACCTACGGCGTGGCCCCCGAGGACGCGGTCGCCTTCGCGGTCGCCCTCGCCCTCTGCGAGACCGGGCCCGGGATCCTGCTCGGGGCCGTCTGCGCGGTGCGCGAGGGGGCGTGTGCCAATTGGCCACGGCGCGCGCGGCCAATTGGCACGCCGGCCGCGTCGCCCTCCGAGTCGCTCGCCCCGGTCGTCGCCGCGCAGGAGCCCGCTCGCGGCTAGGGCGCGGCTCTCGAGCCGATCGAGAGGAGGCCGAGCTGCGGTCGAGCCGGACCCTCAGCCGTCGTCAGGGGAGGGGTTCGGGTAGACGGGCATCGGGAGGTCGTCGGTCTCCCGGCGCCCGGCCCGGCGCGCGGCCGACTGGGCGAGCTCGGCGGTCGGGAGGTGCTCGGACGCCGCCGCGAGCCCGAAGCGGGGCATGTTCCCGTAGATGGCCTCGTAGGACCCCGCCCTCACCAGGTAGGTCTCGTGCCAGATGCCGACGTCCCCCGACGCGCGGACCCGGCGGTTGAACTCGCGCCAGGCGGGGAGGTGCGTGGCGTCCGGGTCGCGGGCCCAGCGCTCGAGGTCCTCGAAGCTCCGCCAGTACTGGACGGCCGCCGGCCCGCCGATCAGGGCCTGGCGGACGTGAAGGAGGCCGCTGTCGGGGTCGTTCTCGAGCTCCTTCAGCATCGGCCGCATCGCGGCGACGACCGGCCACCAGCGCTGGACCTTCCACGGCCTGTTGATCCGCATGCCGATCAAGAAGACGACGAAGTCGCCGTCGATCCGGGCCGAGTAGCGCCCGGCGTGGATGAGCGCCATCGACGACATCCTCGGCGACCGTGCGCCCTGCTGTCCAGGCCGAGGTTCGGTGGCCGAGACGGCGAAGGCCCGCTCGCGCGGGCCTTCGGTCCAGCGGTTCGGTGATCGCGGCGGGCTAGGCCTCCTCCTCCTCGAGCTCGGGGCCGAAGGAGTAGGTCTGGCCGTCGCCGTCGCCCAGGCTCAGCAGGGCGTCGTCGTCGGCCTCGGAGAACGGCTCGTCGAGGTCGAACTCGAGCAGCGCCGGGGCGCGCCGGACCGCCTCGATCTCGAGCTGCCGGTAGCGCTTCAGCCCGGTGGCCGCCGGGATCAGCTTGCCGATGATCACGTTCTCCTTCAGGCCGCGCAGGCGGTCGACCTTGCCCTCGAGCGCCGCGTCCGTGAGGACCTTGGTGGTCTCCTGGAACGAGGCCGCCGAGAGGAAGGACTCCGTGGCCAGCGAGGCCTTGGTGATGCCGAGGATGAGCGGCTCGAAGCTCGCCTGGACGCCCTCGACGCCGCGCTCGACCTCCTCGTCGTCGCCGGTGAAGTCGCCGCTCTCGCGCTTGGCGAGCAGCTGCTCGCGCATGCGCTCGGCGGCCCGGACGTTCTCCCGGTACAGCACCGGCTTGTTGACCAGCTGGCCGTGCAGGAAGTGCGTGCCGCCCGGGGTCTCCACCCGGACCTTGCGCAGCATCTGGCGCACGATCAGCTCGATGTGCTTGTCGTTGATGTCCACGCCCTGCGAGCGGTAGACGTTCTGGACCTCGCGGACGAGGTACAGCTCGGTCTTGGTGGAGCGGTCCCTCACGCCGTCCTCGGCGTAGAAGCGCTGCCCCGCCGTGACCTGGTCGCCCTTCGCGATCACCGGCCGGGGACGGTCCTCGGGCAGCCTCAGCCACCTCGTGGAGAGCCCCGCCTCGGTGTTGACGTCGACCCGCAGCCAGCCCTTGCCCTCGTCCTTGACCTTCTTGACCGTGCCGGTGACGCCCAGCGCGACCCCCGACTGGGAGGCCAGGATCTCGGCCGGGAAGGCCGAGCCCGTGGTGAGCAGGTCGCCGGCCTCCACCCACTGGCCGTCGTCCACCCGGATCTGGGTGCGCCGCATGGCCGCGAAGGTGTGCTCGCGCACCGGCGCGCGGGTCGCCCCGGTGCCGGCGTCGTCCTGCTCGAGGTACTCCGGCTCCACGACCTCGAGGGTCGCCGAGCCCGGCCGGGTCTCGTCGTCGACGATCCTGATCCAGCCGTCCACGGGCGCGATGTGCGCCTGGGCCTTCGGCTTGCGGGCCTCGAACAGCTCCACGACCCGCGGGAGGCCGTGGGTGATGTCGGCGCCCGCGACGCCGCCGGTGTGGAAGGTGCGCATGGTGAGCTGGGTGCCCGGCTCGCCGATCGACTGGGCGGCGATGATGCCGACCGCGTCGCCCGGCTCGGTGAGCCGGCCCGAGGCGGGGTTGCGCCCGTAGCAGCGCGCGCAGATCCCGACCTCGCTGCGGCACTTCAGCGGCGAGCGCACGGTGACGATGGCGTTCCGGGGAGCGCCCTTGTCGTCGCGCAGCTCGCGGTCGAGCCGCTGGCCGTCGGCCGTCGAGACCATGTGGCCGCGGCCGGCGGTGGCCGCCGCGTCCTCCTCGTCGCCCTCGGGCTCCGGGCGCACGTCCACGATCACCTCGCCGGTGACGCGGTTGACGACCGGGCCGAGCAGCACCCGGCCGGGCAGGCTCGGGTTGAGGGCGTTGTCGTCGCGGAAGACCGGGACGTCGATGCCCTCCTCGGTGCCGCAGTCGAGCTCGCGGACGATCACGTCCTGCGAGACGTTGACCAGGCGCCGCGTGAGGTAGCCCGAGTCGGCGGTCTTGAGGGCGGTGTCGGCGAGGCCCTTGCGGGCGCCGTGCGTGGAGATGAAGTACTCCAGCACCGACAGGCCCTCCATGAAGTTGCTGCGGATGGGCCGCTCGAAGGTCTCGCCCTTCGGCGTGCTCATGAGGCCGCGCATCCCGGCGAGCTGGCGGATCTGCTTGAACGATCCGCGCGCGCCGCTGTTGGCCATCATGTAGATCGGGTTGAGCCGGAAGAGGTGCCGCTCCATGGCCTCGGCGACCTCGTCGGTGGCCTGCTCCCAGAGCCGGACGACCTCCTCGTGGCGCTCCTCCGGGCTCATCTCGCCGAAGGCGAAGAACTCCTCGACCTCGTCAACCTTGGCGTCGTACTTGGCGATGATCTCGCCCTTGGTCGGCGGGACGACGATGTCGTTCTTGGACACCGTCAGGCCCGACTCGCTGGCGTAGCGGAACCCGAGCGCCTTGAAGGCGTCGAGCACCATCGACACCGCCGTGGCGCCGTAGAGGTTCACCAGCTCCTCGATGAAGTCGCCGGTGTTGCGCTTGGTGAGGGTCTCGTGGCGCTCCGGGAACGGCTGCGCCTCGAGCTCCTCGGGGTCCACCACCGAGGCCAGGGCCTCGCGGACCTCGTGGTTGAAGACCACCCGGCCGGCCGTGGTGACGCGGCGCCAGCCGTCCTCGCCGCGCAGCTCGATGACGTCCTGCAGCCCGATGGCGCGCTGGTCCAGGGCGACCAGCACCGCCTCGACGCTCGAGAACGGGCGCGGCGGGCCGTCGACCACGCCGTCGAACGGCTTGTTCGTCCAGTCGCCGCCCTCGACGCGGGCCTCGTGGTTGCGCTGGATCTCCCACTTGCGCGTCTCGGGGTTCCAGAGCTCGAGCAGCTCCCGCGGCTGGCCCTCGGACTCGCTGTCCTTCTTGTTGCGGACGTCCAGGACCTGGGCGTAGGTGAGGTAGTAGAGGCCGAGCACCATGTCCTGGCTGGGCACGGCGATCGGGCGCCCGTGGGCGGGCGACAGGATGTTGTTGGCCGACAGCATGAGGATGCGGGCCTCGGCCTGCGCCTCGACGGAGAGCGGCAGGTGCACGGCCATCTGGTCGCCGTCGAAGTCGGCGTTGAACGCCGTGCAGACGAGCGGGTGGATCTGGATGGCCTTGCCCTCCACGAGCACCGGCTCGAACGCCTGGATGCCCAGGCGGTGCAGCGTCGGCGCGCGGTTGAGCAGCACCGGGTGCTCCCCGATGACCTCCTCGAGCACGTCCCAGACCTCGGGGACCATCGCGTCCACGAGCTTCTTGGCGGCCTTGATGTTCTGGACCTGCTTGCGCTCGACGAGCCGGCTCATGATGAACGGCTTGAAGAGCTCGAGGGCCATCAGCTTGGGCAGCCCGCACTGGTGGAGCTTGAGCTCGGGGCCGGCCACGATGACCGAGCGGCCCGAGTAGTCCACGCGCTTGCCGAGCAGGTTCTGCCGGAAGCGGCCCTGCTTGCCCTTGAGCATGTCCGAGAGCGACTTGAGGGGCCGGTTGCCCGGGCCCGTCACCGCGCGGCCGCGGCGCCCGTTGTCGAAGAGGGCGTCGACCGCCTCCTGCAGCATCCGCTTCTCGTTGTTGACGATGATCTCGGGCGCGCCGAGGTCGAGGAGCCGCTTGAGGCGGTTGTTGCGGTTGATGACCCGCCGGTAGAGGTCGTTGAGGTCGCTGGTGGCGAAGCGGCCGCCGTCGAGCTGCACCATCGGGCGCAGCTCCGGCGGGATGACCGGGATCGCCTCCAGGATCATCCACTCCGGCCGGTTGGTGCTGCGCCGGAACGCGGACACGACCTTGAGGCGCTTGAGGGCGCGCGCCTGGCGCTGGCCCTTGCTGGTCTGGATCGTCTCGCGCAGCGACTCGGCCTCGGCGTCGAGGTCGATCTCCTCGAGCAGCTCCTTGATCGCCGCGGCGCCCATGCCGCCCTTGAAGTACTCGCCGAAGCCGTGGGGCGACCCGAAGCGGTCCTTCATCTCGCGGAAGAGCTGCTCGTCGACCTCGATCTGGCGCGGCTTGAGCTCCTTGAAGGTGAGCCAGGCGCGGGTGAGGCGGTCGATCGCCTCCTCCGTGTAGCGCTCGATGTCCTTCTGGGCGACCTCGGTCTCCTTGCGGAGGTCCGACTCGGCCTGCTTGCGGTCGGCGTCGGTCAGCTCGCGGCGCGCCTCGGGGTCCTCCGAGGTGCGGTCCCGCCGCAGGTCGTCGATCCAGTACTCGTCATCGTCGGTGAGCCCGGGGACGTCGCCCTCGCGCAGCCAGGTCACGCGCCGCTCGAGCCGCTCCTGCAGCTCCAGCAGCCGCTCCTCCTTGTCCTGGTTGTACTGCTCGATCGTCGCGTTGATCTCGTCCTGCAGGCGGTCGAGCTCAGCCGCGCGGCCCTCCTCGTCGACCTCGGTCACGATCGAGCCCGCGAAGTAGAGGACCTTCTCCAGCTCCTTCGGGGCGATGTCCAGCATGTAGCCGATGCGGCTCGGGACGCCCTTGAAGAACCAGATGTGGCTGACGGGCGCGGCCAGGTCGATGTGGCCCATCCGCTCGCGGCGCACCTTCGCGCGCGTCACCTCGACGCCGCAGCGCTCGCAGATGATGCCCTTGTAGCGGACGCGCTTGTACTTGCCGCAGTAGCACTCCCAGTCCTTGGTCGGACCGAAGATCTTCTCGCAGAAGAGGCCGTCCTTCTCCGGCTTCAGCGTCCGGTAGTTGATGGTCTCGGGCTTGGTCACCTCGCCCGAGCTCCACTGCCGGATCTGCTTGGAGGAGGCCAGCCCGATCGTGATGGAGTCGAAGTTGTTGATGTCGATCAATCCCGCGCCTTTCTCGTGTGCCGCCGGCCGCGCGCGTGGGCGCGACCGGGGCGTGACTCCGCCCGTTCGTCGCGGCGGGGCCGGGGCCCGGGCCGCCTCGCGGCGCCCGCGCCCCCGTCCCGCCGTCCTCCTCTAGCCGTTCGTCCCGTCGGCGTCGGACTGCTCGGCCGACGAGGCCACGACCTCGGCCCCGTCCTCCGTCGCCTCGCCCTCTCCGTCGGGCTCCTGCTCGTCGTCGCCACCGTCCCCCCGGGCCGCCGCGAGGCCGCCGGAGAGGTCGATCCCGAGCTCCTCGGCCGCCCGCAGGAGGTCGTCGTCCTCCTCGCGCGCCGTGAACTCCGGCCCGGCCTCGCCCTCGACCTTCACGTCGAGGCCCAGGCTCTGCATCTCCTTCAGGAGCACCTTGAAGCTCTCGGGGATCGAGGGCTCCTGGATGTTCTCCCCCTTCACGATCGCCTCGTAGGCCTTCACGCGGCCGACCGTGTCGTCGCTCTTGATGGTCAGCATCTCCTGGAGGGTGTAGGCGGCGCCGTAGGCCTCCAGCGCCCAGACCTCCATCTCGCCGAAGCGCTGGCCGCCGAACTGCGCCTTGCCGCCCAGCGGCTGCTGGGTGACCAGCGAGTAGGGGCCGGTGGAGCGCGCGTGGATCTTGTCGTCCACGAGGTGGAGCAGCTTCAGCATGTACATGTAGCCGACCGTCACCTTGCCCTCGTAGGGCTCGCCGGTGCGGCCGTTGTAGAGCTTCATGCGCCCCGAGGCGCGCCGGCCCGGGCGGTCCTTGTCGTCGATCGACAGCTGGATCGGGTGCTCCGGGTGGCTCGCCGACCAGTCCATCAGGACCCGGTCGACGTCCTCCGGGGTGGCCCCGTCGAACACCGGCGTCGCCACGAAGGTGCGGTGCGGCCGCTCGCCGTTGCCGTTGCCGTTCGCCTCGTAGGCCCCCTCGACCCAGCCGTGGTGGGCGGCCCACCCGAGGTGGGTCTCGAGGATCTGGCCGATGTTCATGCGCGAGGGCACGCCCAGCGGGTTGAGGATCATGTCGATGGGCGTCCCGTCCTCGAGGAAGGGCATGTCCTCCTCGGGGACGATCTTGGAGATGACGCCCTTGTTGCCGTGGCGCCCGGCCAGCTTGTCGCCCTCGGCGATCTTGCGCCGCTTGGCGACGTAGACGCGCACGAGCTCGTTCACGCCCGGGGGCAGGTCGTCGCCGGCGTCGCGGCTGAAGACCTTGACGTCGATGACCTTGCCGCCCTCGCCGTGGGGCACCTTCAGGGAGGTGTCGCGGACCTCGCCGGCCTTCTCCTTGAAGATGGCGCGGATCAGCTTCTCCTCGGCGGTCAGCTCGGTCTCGCCCTTCGGCGTGACCTTGCCCACCAGGAGGTCGCCCGAGCCCACCTCGGCGCCGATGCGCACGATGCCGCGCTCGTCGAGGTCCTTGAGGGACTCCTCCGAGCGGTTGGGGATGTCGCGGGTGATCTCCTCGGCGCCCAGCTTGGTGGTGCGGGCGTCGACCTCGTAGGCCTCGATGTGGACCGACGACAGGCCGTCGTCCTTCACCAGGCGCTCGGAGATGATGATCGCGTCCTCGAAGTTGTAGCCCTCCCAGCTCATGAAGGCGACGAGCACGTTCTTGCCCAGCGCCAGCTCGCCGCCGTCGGTCGAGCTGCCGTCGGCGAGCACCTGGCCCGCCGTGACCTCCTGGCCCTTGCGGACGATCGGCTTCTGGTGGATGAGCGTGCCCTGGTTCGAGCGGGTGAACTTGTGCAGCTCGTAGTGCTCGAGCTCGCCCTGGGGGTCCTCGATGATGAGGTGGTCGGCGTCGACCGCGGCCACCGCGCCGTCGGTGCGGCTGACCACGACGTCGCCGGTGTCCACCGCCGCGCGGCGCTCGATGCCGGTGCCCACGAGGGGCGCCTCGGTGATCATGAGCGGCACCGCCTGGCGCTGCATGTTGGCGCCCATGAGCGCGCGGTTGGCGTCGTTGTGCTCGAGGAACGGGATCAGGGCCGTCGCGACCGAGACGATCTGCTCGGGCGAGACGTCCATGTACTCCACGTCGGAGGGGTCGGCGAGGATCGGCTCGCCGCCCTTGCGGCACAGCACCGGGCCGACGAGCTTGCCCTTCTCGTCGATCTCGGCGTTCGCCTGGGCGATGACCTTGTGCTCCTCCTGGGTCGCGTCGAGCGGCTCGACGACGGCCGTCACCTTGCCGTTCTTCACCTGCCGGTAGGGCGTCTGGATGAAGCCGAACTCGTTGACGGTCCCGTGGCTGGCGAGCGAGCCCATGAGGCCGATGTTCGGCCCCTCGGGGGTCTCGATCGGGCACATGCGCCCGTAGTGGGTGGCGTGGACGTCGCGCACCTCGATGGGCGCGCGCTCGCGGGTGAGGCCCCCGGCCCCGAGCGCCGACAGGCGGCGCCGGTGGGTGAGGCCGGACAGCGAGTTGGTCTGGTCCATGAACTGCGACAGCTGCGAGGAGCCGAAGAACTCCTTCAGCGCCGCCACCACCGGGCGGATGTTGATGATCGTCTGCGGGGTGATGGTGTCAACGTCCTCGGTGCTCATGCGCTCGCGGACGACGCGCTCCATCCGGTAGAGGCCGATGCGGAAGGCCTCCTGGATCAGCTCGCCGACCGTGCGCAGGCGCCGGTTGCCGAAGTGCTCGTACTCGTCGAGCTCGCCGGCGATCTCGTCGCGCGGCATGGTCGCCGCGTCGGCCGCGAAGTCCTTCGACTCCTCGGGCAGCCCGATGCGGATCGGCAGGTCGACCAGCCGGCGGATGAGCTCGACCAGGTCGTCGGTCATGCCGGTCTGGCGCCCGGTGAACCTCGGGCTGGTGAGGGTGCGGACCTCCGAGCCGATGTCGAGGCCCAGGCGCGCGTCGAGCTTGTAGCGGCCGACCTTGGTCAGGTCGTAGCGCTTGGGGTCGAAGAAGAGCGAGCGGACCAGCGCGCGCGAGTTGTCAACCGTCGGCGGCTCGCCCGGGCGCTGCTTCTTGAAGACCTCGATGAGGGCGTGCTGCATGATGTCGCCCGAGCGCGCGTCGAGCTTCTTCTCGAGCTTCTCGATCTCGGCCTCGACCTCGGCGCGCTCGTCGGTGGAGGCGTCCTCCAGGCCGGCGGCGAGCTTCTTGACCTCGGCGACGATGCCCTCCATCTCCTTCAGGCTCTTGCGGTCGCCGGCCTGGGGCGCGCCCTCGGTGGCGTCCTTGTCGAGGGTCATCTGGATGAACGGGTTCACCCGGTCCGCGTCCTCGGGGTGCCGGAAGAGGTTCGCGACGTCGTCGCGCGTGTAGCCGAGGGCGAAGAGCAGCGTCGTGACCGGCAGCTTGCGCTTGCGGTCGATGCGGACGTGCACCAGGCCCTTCTTGTCGATCTCGAGCTCGACCCACGAGCCGCGCGACGGCATCAGGTTCGCGATGAAGACCTGCTTCTCGCGGTCCTTCGGCTCCATCACGTAGGCGCCGGGGGAGCGCACGAGCTGCGTCACGATGACGCGCTCGGTGCCGTTGATGATGAAGGTGCCCCAGTCGGTCATCAGGGGCAGGTCGCCCATGAAGACCTTCTGCTCGCGGATCTCGCCGGTCTCCCGGTTGATGAAGGCGACCTCCATCGTCAGGGGGGCGGCGAAGGTCAGGTCCTTCTCGCGGCAGTCCTTGATTGAGTCGTTCGGCTGGATGTGGTCGAAGGGCATGCCGGGCTCCCAGCCGCCCAGCGTGTACTTGCCGAACTGCACGGCGAGGGTGCCCGTGAAGTCCTCGATGGGCGAGATGTCATCGATGGTCTCGCGGAGGCCGTCGTTCAGGAACCACTCGAACGACGAGCGCTGGATCGCGATCAGGTTCGGGACCTCGAGCATCTCGAGGTCCTTCAGGCCATCGAAGACCTTCTGGAGCTTGGAGAAGGAGTAGCGTGCGCGGGCAGCGGGGCGGGTGCTCAAGTCGCGAGGCCTCCTGACGAGAGCGAGCGGATGGCGGCAGCGGTGCGTCGGGCGTCCGGCGCGGGCGTAACGACGAACTCTAGCAGCCGTTTCCGGGCATGGCTACAAAGGCTCGCCGCCGTCGGCGGCTGAGCCGGACGGGGCCGCATGCGGCGGGCGGCCTCCCTCAATCGGACCCGGCGTCCAAGGTCTCGAATGCTAGCACCGCCTCCGGCCGTCCCGACGTGGCCGACGCCCGAGCCCTGGGGCATACTGGCCCCTTGTCGTCGCTGCCCTCCTACGAGGACGGTGGCTCGGCCGCGCCGGTGGACGGCCGCCTGCGCGGGCTCCTCGAGACCACCCACCTCCTCTGGACCTCTCCCGAGGAGCGGCGCCGCATGCGCGCGTTCGGCTTCCGCCCGGCCGTCGAGCCGGGGGTCCTCAAGCGCGAGTGGCGCGGGCTGGCGGTGCGGGTCTCGGAGTCCGGCATCCGCGCCGCGCGCCCGGGGCGCGGCGAGCTGGCCTGGGTCGCCGCCGACCGCGCCCTGCTCATCGACGGCGAGCCCTACGCCGGCGGCCGCTCCGGCCTCGACCTCGTCCAGGAGCTGCTCGACCTGATCAACGCGTACGAGCGCTGGGTCGAGGCGCGCGAGGGGCGGGAGGGGCGGATCCAGCGGAGCGTCGAGGCCATCCCGGACCGCCGCCCGGTCAACGCCCTCGCCGAGACGCGCCGCCTCCAGCGGCTGCTCCACACCCCCCGCGCCCGCGGACGCGGCCGCGGGCGCTGACCCGCCCGCGCCGCCCGGCGCCGCCGCTCAGAACTTCCCGGGAACGCCTCCGCCCTTGACCATGGACAGGTCCTCCAGCCACCCCTGCAGCCGCGCGTAGTCCTTGTCGTCGGGGTCGAGCGTCGCGAGCGCGGCGTTCACCTGGTCGGCGACGTCGTCCACGTTCGACTTGTTGGCGGTCAACACCCTGTCGCGCAGCGAGCTCTTGAGGGCCTGCTCGAGGGGCATGGCGGTCCTCCCGGGTCGAGGGGATTGAGACGGACCCGCCGCGCACCGAGCGCGGCGGCGCCGAGATTGTGCGCGATCGCACGACCTCGTGTCCAGACCTGAAGGGCGAGCGTCGGGCGCCGTTCGGGGGGCGTGCCAATTGGCCACGCGTTGAACTGGCCAATTGGCCGCGTGACGACGACCCGCGCCGGTGGATCCGGTCGAAAGCGTCGCTGCGGATGAAGAGCGCGGTGAGCACTGGTCCGGTCGAGACACGAAGGCCGCGACGGCCAACGGGGCGGCGCCGGGCCGCGGTAACGAACGGGTAAGGGGCGGCGCGCGGCGCTGGTAGGCTCACCCTGGGGGGCGGCGTGGAGTTCAGGATCCTGGGGCCGCTGGAGGCACGCGACGACGACGGGCGCGCGGTGCCGCTCAGCGTCGGCGGCCAGCGCAAGCTCTTGGCGGTGCTGCTGCTCCACCCGGGCGAGGTGGTCTCCAGCGACCGCCTGATCGACGCGCTCTGGGAGGGCGCTCCACCGAGGACCGCGACGAAGGCGCTGCACGGCTACGTCGCCCAGCTGCGCCGCGCGCTCGGACGCCGGACCGACGAGGGCCGGGAGGGGCCGCTCGAGACGCGCCCGCCCGGCTACCTCCTCCGCGTCGGTCCGGAGGAGCTCGACGCTCTTCGCTTCGAGCGGCTCGCCTCCGAGGGGCGGCGCGCCCTCGGGAGCGGCGCCGCGGAGGCCAGCGCCGTCGCGCTCCGGGCGGCGCTGGCGCTTTGGAGGGGGCCGGCGCTCCCGGAGTTCGCGTTCGATGCCTTCGCCCAGGCCGAGACCGCCCGGCTCGAGTCCCTGCGGCTCGCAGCCCTCGAGGACCGGATCGAGGCGGAGCTCGCCATAGGGGGGCACGCGGAGCTCGTCGGCGAGCTGGTCGGGCTCGTCCAGGCCCACCCGCTTCGCGAGCGCCTTCGCGGCCAGCTCATGCTCGGCCTTTACCGCTGCGGCCGCCAGGCCGACGCCCTCGCCGAGTACCGCTCCGCCCGGGCCCTCCTTGTGGAGGAGCTCGGGCTCGAGCCGGGCGACGCGCTCCAACGCCTCGAGCACGGGATCCTCACCCACGACCCGGAGCTTGCGTCGGCGCACCCGGTCGCGGACGCTCCCGCGGCGCCGGCCCCCCGCGCGGCCGGCGCGATGCGGGGCGGCGACGCCCTCCTGCTCATCGACCCGCGCGAGGACCGGATCGTCGGGCGGCTGCGCGTCGGACGCCGGCCCGTGGCGGTCGCGGTCGGGCTCGGGTCGGTCTGGGTCGCCAACGCCGACGACGGCACCGTCTGCCGCGTCAACCCTCGCCGAGGTGAGGTTGCGCGCACGATCGGCGTCGGCGCCCCGGCCGTCAACGTCGCGGTGGGCCACGACGCCGTCTGGGTCGCGACCGGCAGCGACGGGAGGCTGCTGAGGATCGACCCGGCGACGGAGACCGTGATCGACGAGGTCAACCTGCGGGGCACCAACGACCTCCTCTGGAACACGACCTACGCGGTCGCGGCCGACGCCGGTGGCGCCTGGGTCGCCGTCGCGCCGCGGACCCTCGTCCGGGTCAACTCGTGGACGTGCGAGGTCACCGCCCGGGTCAACGTCGGGCACGTGCCGGTGGCGGTCGTCATCGGGTCGGAGGGCCTGTGGGCGGCCACCCTCGCGGAGCGAGCGGTGCGCGTCGAGCCGCGGAGCGCGACCCCGACCGGCGAGGCCGCCGTGGGCTACCCGGTGGCGGCGGCGGTCGGCGAGGGGTTGGTCTGGATCGCCGACGACCGGGGGAGGGTGTGGGCCCTCGACCCGGCGACGGCCGCCGTGGTCCAGGCGATGGCCATCGGGCAGCGGCCGACCGGCATCGCCGCCGGCAACGGCGCGGTGTGGGTCGCCGACGCGGCGGGAGCGGTCCTGAGGCTCGACCCCGCACGCGCGCGCGTCGCCGCCCGCATCGGGGTCGATGGGAGCCCCACAGGCGTCGCCGTCGCCGCCGACGCCGTCTGGGCGTCGGTGCAGGCCGAGAGCCCTAGCTGAGCGACGTCGGGATGGTGACCCCGCCCGACGCGACCTCGGCCGACAGATCGTCAAGGCGGAGGCGGAGGCGCTCGGGCACCGCCGGGCTGACCGGCCCGAGGCCGACGGCGCCGTCGCTCAGCGAGAAGACCCTCGTGCCGCCGGCCGGCCGACCCTCGCAGAGCCCGCGGATCGCCTCCCATACGGCGAGGTCCAGCCGCTTGACCGCGCTCGTGAGCACGTGGGCCCCGAGATCCGACTGGTCAACGTCGACGCCGATCGCCCAGACGCCTCGCTCGCCGGCCGCCGCGATGGCGCCGAGGCCGCAGGCCGACGCCACCTGGAAGACGACCTGCGACCCACGGGCGATCTGCGCGAGGGCGACCGCCCGGCCCTTGACGGGATCCACGAAGTCACCGGTGTAGTCGTGGAGGATGGTGATCTCCGGGCTCGCCCGGCGGGCCCCCGCCTGGTAGCCGGCCGCGAAGCGCTCGACCGACGGCGTGCGCTCGCCGCCAACCGAACTGATGACCGGCTCGTCCCGCGCGAGCCCGGCCACCAGCGCCGCGAGGAAGCCGGCGAGGTACCCGGCCTCGTGCTCCCGGAAGACCAGACCCTGCACGTTGTCCGGACGGCCGCCGAGCGCCTCGTTGGGAACGTCGACAATGGCGAATCGGCGCCGGGGAAACGCGCCGGCCACGCGGTCGAGGGCCGTCGCCGAGGCGGTCCCGGTGGCGATGACCAGGTCGTACCCCTCGCGCGCGAGCTGCGAGAGCGACGGGCCGTAGCCCTCCCGGGGGGCCGGCGTCAGCGCGCGGCCGCCCACCCCGAGCGCACGTACCGCGCGTCGCAGGCCGCGGTAGACCTGGAAGTTGAAGGTGGTCGCCACGCCGACGGGCTCGAGGACCAGCCCCACCCGACGCCGTCGTGCCCGACCGGATGCGACCTCGGGGATGGTTCACCGCCTGCCGCCGCGCCTCCGCCGTGTGGCGACCCTACCCGCGCGCCGCTCCGCCGTCAGCGGACCCGGACCGTCCTCGTCACGACGGCCGGGTTCCCGGCCCGGTCGCGGAGGTCGATGCGCACGCGGTAGCGGCCGGGGCTCAGGCGGCCGAGGGCGATCGCCCGCATCGGGCCCGGCTTCACCTTGACCCGGCGGAGGGAGACCGTCCGGCCGGAGGCGGTCCGCAGGTCGACCGTCGCGAGCAGCGCGCCGGTGGTCCCGGCGTCGGCGGCGGCGACGATCAGGCGCGCCTGGCGGCGGGCGGCGCGCGCCCCCGCCCCGGCCCGCGCGTGGGCCCGGCGCGGCTTGGCGAGGCGCACCGCGCGCACCACGAGCCGCGGGCGGGTGTTGTCCACCTTGATCGACCAGTCCTGACCGCCCAGGTTGCCCGAGAAGTCCTTCGCCTGGACGGACAGCGCGTGCCAGCCGTCGGGCAGCCGGCGGGTGTCGATGCTGATGCCGCGCGGGTAGGTCTGCGGCGCGCCGCACGGCCGGGGCCCCGTCGAGGCGCAGCGACCACTGGGTCACGCGGGAGCGCGACAGCGCCTTGAAGCGGACCGTGACCCGTCCCCGGATCGAGCTGAGCGGCGCCGGCTCGATCCGCGCGAGGCGCGGCGCGGCCACGTTCACGCGCACCCGTCCGGAGCCGAAGATCGTGTCCGGGCCCGGGACGCCGAGGTCCACCGCGAGGCCGGTCAGCTGCCCGCGCACCTCCGCGGCGCTCGGGAACCTGCCGGCGCGCCGCTCGGCCGCCAGCAGCACGGCGGCGGCGCCGGCCGCGTTCGGGGCGGCGATCGACGTGCCGCCCACCGAGCGCTGGCCGTTCGGCCCCATGAGCCGGGTGTCGGTGGGCGCCATGACGTCGGGCTTCACGCGCCCGTCGTCGGTGGGGCCCTGCGAGGAGTAGGCCTTGAAGCCGTCCCCGCGCCAGTTGACCGCCCCGACCGAGACGGCGCCCGCCGCGTCGCCCGGCGTCGGGAGGCTGCTGGTCGGCGGTCCCGCCGATGTCGGAGAGCGCGATCTCGCGCGAGAAGAGGGTGAGCGGGCCGACCGGCGGCGGCCCCGACTGCAGCACGGCGCGCAGCCGGAAGGTCCCGTCCACCGGCGGCGAGTAGCCGGTGATGCGCTCCGAGGTCGGCGCGCCGGACGACTGGCGGTCGTTGGAGCCCATGGCGGGGATCCAGGCGCCGCTCGGGTCCTGCCGCTCGAGCGCGAGGTCGATGTCGGTCGCCGGCCCGCCGGGCGGCGAGGTCCACGACAGGGCGAAGGTGATCGGGCAGGCCCGCGCCGCGGGAGAAGGTCCAGCCGTCGCCGTTGGGCCAGTCGAGGTCCTCGTCGCCGTCGGCGTCGGACCAGTCCCCGCTCCAGTTGAGCTGGGCGTAGTTGCCGGCGGAGTTGAACCAGAGGAGTCCCCGCGGCCGCGGCCCGGTCGAACGGCGCGCGCGGTCGGGCTGGTGCCGTCGAAGGGCCCCTCGATGAAGCTGTTCGAGTGCACCACGATGTCCACGCGCCGCGCGATCAGCGCATCCACGGCCGCCGTGAAGTCCGCCTCGGTGTGGTAGTTGACCAGCAGGTAGCGCGGCCTGCGGCGCGTAGTCGTAGACCGTCTGCGCGACGAGCTCACCGTGGTTGGTGCGGTTGCCGTAGGCGTTGGTGCCCGCCAGCCCGCCGGCCGCGTCGAAGGAGAGCGTCTCGAGCCGGCCGGGCGGCGGCGAGCTCGGCGCGCGCCTGCTGGGTCGCGAGGTTCTGGCCGAAGCCGAGGTCGAGCACGGCGATCGTCACCCCGGCGCCGCCGCCCGCCACCCGGCCCAGCACGTCGGCCCCGCTGCGCTCGACCCCCTGAGACGTGGCGACGGCGTCGGCGAAGGCGGTCGTCGCCACCCGCGCCCCGGCGACGCCGGGGAGCCGGGACAGGGCCCGGGCGCGCGCCGGCTCGGCCACCACCTGGAGCTGGGCCCCGCGGCGGCGCTGGACCTTCAGCCCGGTCCGGCCGAGCGATGCCGCGGCCGTCCCGACCTTCGCCGCGCTCGGCCTGCACCGCGATCGAGCGCGGCGCCGCCGACGCGGCCGGCGCGGCCGCGCAGGCCGCGAGCGCCGCGGCGGCGGCCAGGCCCAGCGCGGCGGCGAGGGCGCGCCGGCTCATCGCCGGACCCCGCGCAGCACCCGGGTGCGGACGGCGACGTTGCCCGCCATGTCCTCCGCCGAGACGAAGAGGCGGTTGCGGCCGCGGCGCAGCGCGGGGAGCTGGACCCCCAGCGCCGGCCGCCGGACCGCGCGCAGCGACCGACCGTTGAGGGTGACCCGCACGAGCCGGATCGTACCCTCGTCGGGCGCCCGCACCCTGACAACCGGGCGCCGCGCGTCGGTGACGCGGACGGCCAGACGCGGCGCCGTCGTGTCGAGGCGCGCCATCCCGGCGCCGTACAGCGGGTCGGCGCCGCGCGTCCCGAGGTCGAGCGCGCCGGCGGCGAGGGCGGCCCGCAGGTCGGCGGGCCCGACGGGGAGCCCGGACGCGATCCGGGCCTCGCGCAGGAGGGCCGCGGCGCCGGCCAGATGGGCCGTGGCGGCCGAGGTGCCCGCCGTCCCGGGCCACTCCGGGTTGGACGTCACGTAGGTCGGCCCGACCAGGTCCGGCTTGGCCCGCCCGTCGTCGGTGGGGCCCTGGGAGGAGTAGGGCTCGAGCGCGGTCCCGGTCCACTTGACGGCCCCGACCGACACCGCCCCGGCCGCGTCGCCGGGGGTCGGGACGCTGCCCGTCGCCACGGCGAGCGGGCCGAACCCGACCGTCTGGGAGAAGAGCGTGAGCTCGGCCTGCGGGCCGGCCTCCTGGCGGACCACGAGTCGCCACGAGCCCGCGTCCGCCGTGAGCGGTGTCGTCACCGAGCCGGTCGTCCCGACGGGGGCGCTGCGCTGGACCTCGACCCAGGCGCCGGACGGGTCGAGGCGCTCGACCGCGACGCTGGCGCGCGCGCCGCCCGGCGACCACGAGAGGCTGAACAGCATGCGGGGTCCCCGGCGTCGGCGCGATGGGGATGACCGCCCCCTCCCCCGGCGCCAAGCCCGCGCCAGTGGCGCTGGCCGTAGTTGCCCACCGAGTTGAGCCAGAGCACCCCCGCGGCTGCCGCCCCGTCGACCGCGCGGGCAGCCGGCCCGGTGCCGTCGAAGGGCGGGGTGAGGAACGAGTTGGAGTGGCTGACGATCGGGATGCCCTGGCTCGACGATCCAGGCCACGGCCTCCTGGAACTGGTCCGGGGTGCGGTAGCCGACCAGCGCCAGCCGGGCCTGCGGCGCCGATGTCGTGCACGAGCTCGGCCATGCGCACCCCGTGCTGGGTGGGCACGCCGAACTCCGTCAACCCGTCCGAGCCCCCCGAGGGGGTCGAAGGTGCGGATGGTGAGCGCCTCGCGCGACGGCAGCTCGCCGAGGGCGATGGAGCGGTCGAGGCCCGCGAAGCCCTCGTCGAGGATCGCGACGGTCTGGCCCTGGCCGAGCAGGCCCCGGCTCCAGAGGACGTCGGCGCCCATGCGCACGCCGCCCTGGCTGACGATGGCCCCGCCCGCCGGCGCCGCCATCGCCGCGACGGCGACGGCGGCCGCCGCGACCGTGATCAGCCTCCTCCTCACGGCGGGCCAAGCAATCAGACCCTCCGCGGG
Organism: Miltoncostaeaceae bacterium; assembly: GCA_963808825.1. Classification (GTDB taxonomy): domain Bacteria; phylum Actinomycetota; class Thermoleophilia; order Miltoncostaeales; family Miltoncostaeaceae; genus DATAGF01. The sequence goes on from CAWEGW010000015.1 coordinate 224,256, forward strand.
CCGTCCAGCGGAACGGGTGGAGCCGCCAGCGCCAATTGGCCGCCGCGCGAGCGGCCAATTGGCACACGGACACCCCCGACCCGCTGCTCAGCTGACGCTGACGATGCCGCCGGCCTCCTCGAGCTGGGACTTGACCTGGTCGGCCTCCTCCTTCGCGACGCCCTCCTTGATGTTGCTCGGGGCGTTGTCGACCAGCTCCTTGGCCTCCTTGAGGCCCAGGCCGGTGACGGCGCGGACGACCTTGATGACCTGGATCTTCTTGTCGCCGGCCGCGTCGAGGCTGACGGTGAAGGCGGTCTGCTCCTCCTCGGGATCCGCGCCCGCGCCGTCGCCGCCGCCGGCGCCCGGGGCCGCCGCGACGGCGACGGGGGCGGCGGCGGTCACGCCGAAGGTCTCCTCGAGCGCCTTGATGCGCTCGGAGAGCTCGAGCACCGAGATGCCCTTGAGCTCCTCGATCCACTCCTCGGTGGTCTGTGCCATGTCGTTCTCCTCAGTGGTTCTGGGGGGGTGTCAGTCGGACGGCGCCTCGGCCTCACGCTGCGCCTGGAGCGCCGCCAGGCTGCGGGCGAGGCCGCCGATCAGGTTGGACAGGCTGCCGGCAAGGCCGGAGAGCGGGGCGGCGATGCCGCCCGCGAGCTGGCCGAGCAGCTGCTCGCGCGAGGGCAGCCGGGCCAGGCGCGCGACGTCGGCGCTCGGCAGGTCGGCGCCCTCGAGCAGGCCGCCCTTGACCTTCAGCGCGTCGGGGTGCTCGGTGGCGTAGCCGTTGAGCGCCTTCGCCGCGACGGCCGGGTCGCCGCCCACCCACGCGATGGCGGTGGGGCCGTCGAGGTAGGCGAGCAGGGCGTCGCGGCCGGTTTCGCTGGCCGCGCGCCGGGCGAGCGTGTTCTTGACGACGGTGAACTCGGTCTCGGCGTCGCGCAGGCGGCCGCGGAGCTCGGCCATCTGCTTGACGGTCAGCCCGCGGTAGTCCGCCGCGAAGATCGTCTCGCTCGAGGACAGGCGCTCGCTCAGCGCGGCGATCGCCGCTTCCTTCTCGTCTCGTCTCAGTGGGTCACCTCCGTCGTCTCCGTCCGCGCGAGAGGCGGGCGGGAGCCGGGGTGCCCACCGGGCCCCTCAGCCGCTCGCCGACCTCGCACGGGTGCCCGCGGTCAGCGGGCGGTTTGAGGCGGCCGTGCCGCCCCCGTGTGTCTTTGGTCGCGTGTGCGGCGCGCGCCCCTAGGCGGGCTCCTCCAGGACGTCGCCCGGCCGACGTGCGCGTGGTGTCGATCGGGATGCCGGGACCCATGGTCTGGGCCATCGTGATCGACCGCAGGTAGCGCCCCTTGGCGGCGGCGGGCTTCACGCGGACGATCTCCTCGATCACGGCCTGGTAGTTCTCGATCAGCTGCTTCTCCTCGAAGGAGCGCTTGCCGATCCCGATGTGCACGATGCCGGTGCGGTCGGTGCGGTACTCGACCTTGCCGGTCTTCACGTCGCTCACGGCCTTGCCGATGTCGAACGTGACGGTGCCGCTCTTGGGGTTGGGCATCTTGCCGGAGGGGCCGAGGATGCGGCCGAGCCGGCCGACGGTGCCCATCATGTCGGGCGTGGCGATGGCGACGTCGAAGTCGGTGAAGCCGTCCTGGATCCGCTTGGCCAGGTCGTCGCCGCCCACGAAGTCCGCCCCGGCGGCCTCGGCCTCGCGCGCCTTGTCGCCCTCGGCGAAGACGGCGACCGTGACCTCGCGGCCGGTCCCGTGCGGGAGGCTGATGGTGCCGCGGAGCTGCTGGTCGGCGTGGCGGACGTTGACGCCCAGCCGCACGTGCACCTCGACCGTCGGGTCGAAGCGGGTCAGCTCCTGCTCCTTGACCATCCGGACCGCGTGCAGCGGGTGGTAGACCCGCTCGGTGTCGATCTCGGACTTCGCCTGCCGGTAGCGCCTGCCGCGCTTGCCCACCGCCTGCTCCTTACTCCGCGTCGACGGTCACGCCCATACTACGCGCCGTCCCCGCGATGATCGTCATGGCCGACTCGACGCTGTTGGCGTTGAGGTCGGGCATCTTGGTCTCGGCGATCTGGCGCAGCTGCGCGCGCGACAGGTTCGCCACCTTCTCCTTGTGCGGCTCCGGGCTGCCCTTGTCGATCCCGAGGGCCTGGCGGATGAGCACCGCCGCCGGCGGGGTCTTGGTGATGAAGGTGAACGAGCGGTCCTCGTAGACCGTCACCTCGACCGGCGTGATCGTGCCGTTGCCGGACTGGGTCTGGGCGTTGAACGCCTTGCAGAACTCCATGATGTTGATGCTCGCCCCGCCGAGCGCCGGGCCCACGGGCGGGGCCGGCGATGCCTGGCCGGCGGGGATCTGGAGCTTGATGACCTGCAGGACCTTCTTCGCCATGACGTCCTCGATCGCGGGGCGCGCGCCCCGGGTTGTCGGTGCGCGGGGGCCCGCGGCCCCCGCCCTGATTACGTGAGCTTCTTGACCTGGTCGAACGAGAGCTCGGCCGGCGTCTCGCGCCCGAAGATGCTGACCAGCACCTTGAGGCGGCCCTGCTCGGCGTTGATCTCGGCGATCTCGCCGGTGAAGTCCGACAGCGGCCCGGCGATGACCTTGACGCTCTCGCCCTCGGTGAAGTCGGCCCGCACCTTCGGCCGCTCGACGCTCGCGACGTTGAGCAGGCGGTCGACCTCGGGCTGGGTCAGCGGCACGGGCTCGTTCTCACGGCCGCCGCCGCCCACGAAGCCGGTGACCCCGGGGGTGTTCTTCACCAGCCAGAGCGTGTCCGGGGTCATGTCCATGTTGACCAGGACGTAGCCGGGCAGGCGCCGCTTCTCGGTCTGGACCTTCTGCCCGTCCTTGGTCTCCACGACCTGCTCGGTCGGGATGACGACGTCCTTGACGCGCTCGCGCTGGCCCAGCGAGATGAGCCGGTGCTCGAGGTTGGCCTTCACCTTCTTCTCGTGGCCCGAGTAGGTGTTGATGACGTACCAGCGGAACACTCGACTCCTAGAAGATCGCGTCGATCATGCGGCTGAAGACGGAGTCGAGCGCCGCGAGGTAGGCCGCGACGATGGCCACGACCACCAGCACGACCGCGGTGGACTGCGCGAGCTGGGTGCGGGTCGGCCAGCTGACCTTGCGCAGCTCGGCGATGACCTCCGAGATGAAGCGCGAGCCACGCCGCTCGGCCGCGACCGCCTTGGTGACGGTGCCGGCCTTCTGCGTCGTGCGGCGCCCCTTCTGGGGCGTCGGCCGCGGGCTCGGCGGCTGGCGCCGCGACTGGCGCGGGGCGCGGGCGCCCGCGGGGGCCGGCGCGTTGCCGTCTCCCGAGCTTCCCTGCCCTCGTGCGGGTCGGATGCGGGCCATCGCTGCTTCAGTTCACCTGTCGTTGGACGACAGGGCCGGAGGGACTCGAACCCCCAACCCCCGGTTTTGGAGACCGGTGCTCTACCAGTTGAGCTACGACCCTTCGCTTCCGCGGACCACCGGCCGCCGCTGCGCCGCTACCGGGTTTCCTTGTGCGGCGTGTGGCGCCCGCACCATCGGCAGAACTTCCGGAGCTCGACGCGGTCCGGCGTGTTCCGCCTGCTCTTCATCGTCTGGTAGTTCCGACGCTTGCACTCCTCGCAAGCCATCGTCACGGCAACACGCTGGCCGGTCGCCAAGGTACAGCCTTCCGGTGCGGGGACGGACCCGAGGAGGGTACCAGGCGCGAACAGGGCGAGGAACCCGTCGCCCAGGTGCTTGTTGATCGACCCGCCGAACCGCGCGACCTCGGCGCCGGCGATCTGGAAGAAGCGGTCGAGGAGCTCGTGCACGCGCCCTCACCGATCGACTCCGTCATGGCCGTCGAGCCAGACGATGTCGCAGAAGATCGCGGTCAGGACGCGGCGCTCGCCAGGGTCCTCCCGGCCATCGGCGAGGCTGGAGCCGCGCTCGTGGCAGAACCGCTGGCCCGCCGCCACCTCGGCGCCGCACGCCGCGCACCGCCGGTCGCTCATCGCACCCCGTACAACCGCAGGGGGTCGTCCACCCCCTTGAGGCGATTGCCCGCGATCGTCGAAGGCCGCGGAGGCCGACGTGCGGGCCAGGCTCCTCACGGTCTCCGAGACGAGCACCTCGCCCGGCGCTGCCGCGGCGGCAACGCGGGCGGCGATGTTGACCGCGCCGCCGAAGACGTTGCCGCCCTCGCGGATGACGTCGCCGGCGTGCAGCCCCACGTGCAGCGCGAGCCCGGACGGCCCGCAGGCCGCTGCGCTGCGCGCGGCGCAGTCGATGGCCTGCCGCGCCGAGCTGAAGACCGCCAGGAGCCCGTCACCGAGCAGCTTCCCCTCGACCACCGCCCCGCCGGTCTCGCCGATGAGCGCCCGGAGCGACGCATCCAGGGCGCGTGCCTGCGCGCGGAAGGGCTCGTCGCCGAGGCGCTCCGTGAGGGCCGTCGAGTCGGCGATGTCGGCGAACATGATCGTGACCGTCCCCTCGGGCAGGGTCGCGTCCGCGTCCTCCTCGCCGCCCAGCTCGACGCCCACGAGCGCGGTCAGCCAGGCGTTGACACTCCCCTCGCCGAAGTCGATGAAGAGGGTGTGGTAGGCGGCGCCGCCGACCTCGGCGTCCGTCTCCGGCAGCGGGAACATCCGGAAGGCCCCGTACTCGAAGCCTTCCGGGTCCCGGACGGTCGTGTAGAGCCGGCGCAGGTCGGGGCGGAGCTCCATGTAGGCGCGCTTCGCGTCGAGGAAGCAGGCCGCCACTCCGGCGGCCGGGGTCTCGCCCGCCTCGCGGCCCAGCCAGCGGCGCAGGAAGAGGACGCGCTCGCCCTCGGCGAGGGGCACCCGGCGCATGTGCTCGGACCACGCCGCGGTCACCGGGTCGTCGGCCAGCAGAGCCGCGTCGGCGTCGCCGGGCTCGAAGAGGAGGTAGAAGCCTGCGAGGGTCCCCGACGCGTCCCTCGCGACGTGGAACGCGCCGGGCATCGCGCCGAACCATCGGCCGAGCAGCCGCGCGGCGCCATCCGGCTCCGTCCGTGAGGCGAGCTGCGCCACATCGCCGGCGTCGGCGACCGCCGCCGGCGCCACCGTGAGCTCGCTGGCGCCGCCGGGAAGAAGGCGCCGCGGATCGCCGGGTTCCGGACCTGGAAGAGCAGGTCGGCGGTCTGATGCCAGAGGTTCAGCCCGGCGGTCGTCTGGGACTCGGACGTGAGGAACCGCCAGGCCCGCCGGCGATAGAGCAGCTCGCGCTCCGGATCGCGCCCGGCGAGGTCCGCCGCCACCGTGTCCCGCACCACGTCGTGCATCGCCAGCCCGTGCTCGGTGGGCTGGGTGAAGGGCAGCTCGCGCAGCTCCTCGAACGCCAGCGAGCCGCGCTCCGGCCCGAGCAGCGCCTCCAGCGCGGGCCGGGTGAGGACCCGAAGCGTGGATGCGGCCTCGACGGCCTCGGACGCGTCCGGGTCGAGCCCGTCGAGGAATGCGCGGGTCAGCTCCTGCAGCACCTTCGGCGACGGGCCGGCCGCGATGTCGAGGTCCGGCTGGGTGCGCAGGGCGGCCGCGGCCAGCTCGAGCGCGAGCGGGTGGCCCCGCGCGAACCGGTTCACGCGCTCGGCCTGATCCTCGCTGAGGCCGCGCGTCGCGAGCATTCTCCGCGACTCCTCCGGTTCGAGGCTGCCCAGCTCGATCTCACGGAAGAGCCCCTCCCAGCCCGGGCTCGTCAGCCACATCCGGGCTGGGCGGCGTGCGGCTCGCGAGGACCGTGACGGCTGTCTCGGGCAGGGTCGGGAGGAACGCCTGGCGCAGCCAGGTGTCCATGAGGCCGAAGGTCTCGTAGGTGTCCAGTGCGAGCACGACGCGCTCCCCGAGCTCGCCGGCGAGCCGCTCGGGCGTGGGCTCGTCGATGCCGGCGGCCCCACCGAGGGCGGAGACGAACCCGCGCAGAGGTGGGCTCGATCCGGGCGCAGTCCAGCGCGATCGCCCGGACGTCCGGCCCGGCACCGCGCACCGCCGCCTGCAGGAGGCGCGACTTGCCGATGCCCCCGGGCCCGTGGACGTAGGCGACGAGGAAGGGCGGCTCCTCGGCCGCGATCGCCTCGCTCAGGAGCCTCAGCTCCGCGTCCCGCCCGACGAACGACCGCTCCGCGGCCTCAGAGAGGCGTTCTGCGATGGTGCGGCCCATGGCCCCCCAACGGAAGCGCCACTTGCGAACCACTCATATTAGTATCCAGGGCCGCGAGTTCGCCAGTGGGCGCAGCGTGTGCGAGGCGATCACGGCGCGCCGAACGTGACCACCTGGGTCGGCCGGACGTAGTAGAGCACCCGCTCCTCCCCCTCCACACGGTACGCGTACGGGTACTGATTCACGTAAGTCCGGGACAGCTCGTCGATGCTCTCGGTGGCGAGGTGCCCGCGCTCGGGGTCGCCCTCCGCGATCCTCTCGTCGGCCGTCCCGTAGATCGTGACCCAGTGGTAGGGGTTGCCGGGGTCCACGATCTGGATGGCGACCGCCGGGTCGCGGCGCATCTGGCGGTCCTTCACCCGACCCGCCACCGTGTTGAGCTCGACGCGCTCGCCGTCGGGCGCCGCCCGCATCCAGACCGGCGAGAGCATGGGGCGCCCGTCGCGGCGGCGGGTGGCCAGGATCACGGTCACCGGCCCGTCGATGATGTCCCGGTGCTCCTCGCCGAGCTCGGCGATCCGCGTCGAGCGTCTCCTCCTTGACCGATCTTCCAGTCCTGGCCGCTGCCCATCTCCCCGATCACGGTGTGGCGGTAGCTCATCGCTGCTCCTCCTGGTCGGCCGGCGCGGCGCGGCCCTCAGAGGGCTGCGCGATCGGGTCGAGCTCGGGCAGGTTGACCACCACCGGCTCCTGGCCGGAGCGCACCACGGCCCAGACCGTCGGCTCCTCGTCCGATGCGTTGATCTCCTGGTGCACCACGCCGGCCGGGATGAAGACGAAGTCGCCCGGCGCCGCCTCCAGCTGGTGCTCGAGGCGGTCGCCCCAGCGGTAGCGCGCGTGGCCCTCGATGACGTAGAGGACGGTCTCCTGGGGGCCGTGGTGGTGGGCGCCCGTCGCCGCGCCCGGCGCCACCCAGCTGCGGAAGGCCGACAGCACGTCGCCGTCGGGGTTGCGCTCGTCGAACGCCACGGTGCGGACGAGCCCCGCGGTCTGCGGCGTGTCGCCGCCGAAGGTGCCGGCGCGCGCGACCCGGATGTGGCGGCCGCCTTCCTGGTCCGATGCCATCTCACCACCCCCCTTCGGAGTCACCCGGACGATAGAGGCCGAAGGCCAGCGAGGGGTCGCCCGGCGTCCAGCCCCCACCGACCTGCGAGCGGTCGCCGTTGCGCGCCGCCCGGGCGACCAGGCTCCGTCCCGCCTCGAGCCGGTCCGGCTCCCAGGCCGCGAGCGCGCGCCCGACGTCGCCCCCCGCGGCGGCCAGCGCCCCGCCGAGCGCCCAGGCGTCGGCGCAGGCCTTGGCCGTCCCGGCGGCGGCGTGGGGCCGGGCCACGAAGGCCGCGTCGCCGACGATCGCCACCCGGCCGACGGCCATCCGCGGCGACTCCAGGTCGCCGATGGCCTGGACGAACGGCTGCTCGGTCGCGGCGACGACCTCGGCGAGGCGGGCCGGCAGGACGTCGCGGGCGGCGGCTCGGAGCGCGTCCGCCTCGGCCTCGGCGACCGCGCCCGGCGGGACGGACAGCCGCCGCCCGCCCGCGCCGTCGCCGAGCAGCGCGTCGAGCCCGGCCGGCGTCGAGGTTGCGGTACCAGACGTAGTTCACCCGCCGGCGCCCCGGCGCCACCTCGCCCCCGGCGTCGGGGATCGGGTAGACGACGATGTGCGTGCCCGGGGCGGCGTGGTAGGTGATGCCGCCGCCGAGCTCTGCGGCCGTCTCCTCGCTCAGCCCCTCCTCGTCGACCACCCCGCGCCAGCCGACGTAGGCGGCCGGGCGGAAGCGCACCTCGGGCAGCAGCCGCCGGCGCACCGTCGAGTCGACGCCGTCGGCCGCCACGACCAGGTCGGCCTGAACGGCCTCGCCGCCGGCGAGCCGGACCCCGTCGTCGCCGGCGTCCTCGACCGCCGCCCCGCGGTGGTAGCGCTCCTCGCCGAAGTCGGCCAGGAGCGCCCGGTAGAGCGTGTTCCAGGCCGTGAAGCGCAGGTCGCTCGGCCGCTCGTAGGCCACCGACCCGTCGCGGGCGAGGTAGCGGAGGAACCGGCACGGGGTGCTCATCCGCTCGACCGGGATGCCCCCCGGCCCGGCCGGCCAGCGGAGCGGTCTCGCGGTGCAGCACGATCCCGGCCCCGCGCCCCTCCAGCGGCGCCGCGGCGCGCTCGTAGACGTCAACCTCGCAGCCGATCGACCGGAGCACGAGCGCGGCCGTCAGCCCGCCGATGGAGCCCGCCGACCACCGCGACGCGAGGCCCCGGGCCGGGCAGCGGCTCGATCCAGGCGTCCGCCACGGCCCAAGTCTGCCCGCCGGCCGCCGGCATCGCCGTCCTGAGGAGCGGTGTGCCAATTGGCCGGCGGCCACTCGGCCAATTGGCACACCGTCGCAGCCGCCGTGTGGTTCACTGCCGGGCCGGATGAGCGAGTGGTCGGACTGGTACGGGCGCGAGGACCCGACGGGGTGGGTCCTGCCGACGATCCTCCGGGAGCGGGCCGAGGCGCACCCCGACCGCGACTACCTGCGCGTCGGCGAGGGCCCGTGGCTGCTCGTACGGCGAGGTGAACGCGCGGGCGAACCGGGTGGCGAACGCGCTGATCGCGCGCGGGCTGCGGCCGGGGGAGGCGGTGTCGACGCTGCTGCCCAACTGCGAGGAGAACCTCGCGGTGTGGTTCGGGATCCAGAAGGCCGGCGGGGTGCAGTGCCCGATCAACCTGGCCTACCGGGGCGACTTCCTCTCGTGGGTGATCAACCTGCCCCGCTCCCGCTTCCTGGTGATCGACGCGGGCCACCTCGACCGGCTGGACGCCGTCGCCGGCGAGCTGCCGTTGCTCGAGCACGCGATCGTCCGCGAGGGGGCCGAGCCGTCGGGCCCGGCGCCCGCGCGCCCGGCACGAGCCGCTCGCGGCCCTGATGGAGGCGCCCGACGGCGAGCCCGGCGTCGCGGTCGGCTGGACCGACGACGCCCGGATCATGTTCACCTCGGGCACCACCGGCCGCTCGAAGGGGGCCATCAAGCAGCACGCCTCGGACTACTTCTCGGGCCGCACCTACATCGAGGTCTGCGGGGTCACCGCCGAGGACACGGTCTTCTCGTGCCTGCCGCTCTTCCACTCCAACGCCCAGGTGCTGGCCGCCTACCCGGCGATGATCGCCGGGCGCGCGCATCGCCTTCGCCGAGCGCTACTCGTCGGCCGCCTTCTGGGGCCAGGTGGTGGCGGCCGACGCGACGATCCTCAACACGGTCAGCGCGATCAACTACTTCATCTGGAACACGCCGCCGGGGGACCTCGACCGCGCCCACCGGGTGAGCCGGATCATGGCCATGCCGGCCCCGAAGGACATCTACGAGCTCTTCGAGGAGCGCTTCGGCATCCGCTTCATCGAGGGCTACGGGCTCACCGAGACCGGGATGGTCACCTATCACCCACCCGGCCGGCCGCCCCGGCCCGGGAGCTGCGGCGTCGCGACGCCCGGGTTCGAGGTGAGCGTGGTGGAGCCGGGCACCGACCGGCCCCTGCCGCCGGGGACGCCGGGCGAGATCGTCGTCAACATGAGGATGCCGAACATCGTCATGCGGGCCTACGCGGGCATGCCGGAGAAGACGGCCGAGGACTTCCGCAACCTCAAGCTCCACACCGGCGACCTCGGCCGCCTCGACGAGGACGGCTACCTCTACTTCCTCGACCGCGTGAAGGACTACATCCGCCGCCGCGGCGAGAACGTCAGCTCGATGGAGGTCGAGCGGGTCGTCTGCGCCCATCCGGACGTGCTCGAGGCCGCGGCGGTCGGCGTCCGCGCGCTCGAGGGGGCGTCGGCGGAGGACGAGATCCTCGTCTGCATCGTCGCCCGCGACGGCCGCGCGCCGGACCTCCACGGCCTGCTCGCGTTCTGCGACGAGCGCATGCCCTACTTCGCCGTGCCCCGCTACGTGCGCGTGGTCGAGTCGCTCCCGAAGACCCCGACCGAGCGGGTGCGGAAGGTGGAGCTGCGCGACGTGGGCATCACCGCCGACACGCACGACCGGGCCGTCCACGGCCCGCCGGTGCCGTCGCGATGAGCGACGACGACCTCGACCTCGGCGAGGCCGCCGACTACATCCTCTCGGAGCGCCCCGGCCTGGGCGAGGACGCGGTCTGGGCCGTCCTCACCGAGCTCGGGGACCCGCCGGCGCCGGGCCAGGAGGGCCTCGCCCTGCAGCTCCTGGCGGCGCCCGGCCTGAGCGTGCGGGCGAAGGACGCCCGCCGCATCCTGCGCGAGTGGCAGGCCTACGCGCGCCTCGCCGTCGAGGACGACTGGGACTGAGGGGCCGCCACTGGGGCGAGGGCCCGCGCGGCCAGCCGCTCCGCTAGCATCCCGCGTGTTCAGGGACGACGTGGACCGGCTGTTCGCCGAGCTCTTCCCCGGCGGCCGGCACGGCGCCTCGGCCGAGGCCCGGGCGCCGGTGGACGTGTACCTCGCCGAGGGCGAGCCGCCGATGCTCGTGGTCGAGATGGACGCGGCGGGGGTCAACCCGGACCTGGTGGACATCTCGCTGCAGGGCGACGTGCTCGTCGTGCGCGGCGAGCGGCGGCGGCGTCCCGGGCGGCCGGCGCGTCTACCAGCACGCCGAGATCGCCTGGGGGCCGTTCGAGCGGCGCCTGCGGCTCGGCGTGCCGGTCGACGCCGGGGCGACGACGGCGCCCGTTCGAGGACGGGATCCTGCGGATCGCCCTGCCGCTGGCGCCGAAGCAGCCCGCGCGGCGGGTGGACATCTCGGCCGGCGGGGCCCCGTCGTGAGCACGGACGAGCCCGCCCCCGGGACCCCGGAGGCGCCGGACGCGCCGGTCGAGGCGGTCATCGAGGCCGAGGAGATCACCGCGCTGCCCGAGACGCTGCCGGTGCTGCCGCTGAAGGAGACCGTGGTCTTCCCGGAGGCGGTCGCGCCGCTGGCGATCGGCGAGCCGCGCTCGATCCGCCTCATCGACGACGTGATGAACCGGCCCGAGCGCCTGCTGGCGCTGGTCGTGAGCCGCGACCCCGAGGCGAGCCGAGCCTCCGCCCGAGCAGCTCCACGAGATCGGCACCGCGGCGGTCGTCCAGCGGATGGTGCGCGTGCCGGACGGCACGGTGCGGATCCTCGTCCAGGGCGTGCGCCGGGTCCGCATCGGTCCCTACACCCAGACCGAGCCCTTCCTCGAGGCGCGCGTCGAGGAGGTGCCCGAACAGGCCGAGCGCACCACCGAGGTCGAGGCGCTGGCGCGCAACCTGCAGGGCATCTTCACCCGCATCATCCAGCTCGTCCCCCACCTGCCCGACGAGCTGCAGGTCGCGGTGGCGAACCTGGACGACCCGACCACGCTCTCCTACCTGGTCGCCTCCTCGCTGCGGCTGTCGGTGGAGGAGCGCCAGGAGCTGCTGGAGGAGGCCGACCTCGAGGCGCGCCTGCGCCGCCTCACGGTGCTGGTGCAACCGCGAGCTCGAGCTGCTCGAGCTGGGCGCCAAGATCCAGAGCGACGTCCAGACCGACCTCGAGCAGGGCCAGCGCGAGTTCTTCCTGCGCCAGCAGCTCAAGGCCATCCGCGAGGAGCTCGGCGAGGCCGACGACGAGCAGGCCGAGGTCGAGGAGCTGCGGCGCCAGATCGAGGAGGCCGACCCCCCCGAGGAGGTTCGCGGTGGCGGCCGAGCGCGAGCTGGGCCGGCTCGAGCGCATCCCGTCGGCCTCGGCCGAGCACGCCGTCATCCGGACCTACCTCGACTGGCTGCTGTCGATCCCGTGAGCGGGCGACCACCGAGGACAACCTCGACCTGGCGCGCGCCCGCCAGATCCTCGACGAGGACCACTACGACATCGAGAAGGTGAAGGACCGCATCATCGAGCAGCTCGCCGTCGCCCGGCTGAGGCGCGACGCGGCGGGGTCGATCCTGGCCTTCGTGGGCCCGCCCGGGCGTGGGCAAGACCTCGCTGGGCCAGTCGATCGCCCGGGCGCTGGGGCGCGAGTTCGCCCGCATCTCGGTGGGCGGGGTGCGCGACGAGGCCGAGATCCGCGGCCACCGGCGCACCTACGTCGGGGCGATGCCCGGGCGTGATCGTCCGCGCGATCCGCGACGCCGGCTCGATGAACCCGGTGATGATGATCGACGAGATCGACAAGATGGGCGCCGACTACCGCGGCGACCCCTCCTCGGCGATGCTCGAGGTGCTCGACCCGGCCCAGAACAACTCGTTCCGGGACCACTACCTCGACCTGCCGCTCGACCTCTCCAAGGTCTTCTTCATCGCGACCGCGAACGTCCTGGAGACGATCCCCGGGCCGCTCCTCGACCGGATGGAGGTCATCCGCCTCTCCGGCTACACCGAGGAGGAGAAGCTCCACATCGCCCGCCGCTACCTGCTGCCGCGCCAGATCGAGGCGGCCGGGCTGCCGGAGGGGCTCCTCGAGATCACCGACGACGGCATCCGCACCGTGATCGCCGAGTACACCCGCGAGGCCGGGGTGCGCCAGCTCGAGCGGCGGCTCGCCGCCATCGCGCGCCGGATCGCCCGCCGGGTGGCCGAGGGCGACGACGCGCCGGTCGTGGTGGGGGCCGACGAGGTCCGCGAGATCCTGGGGCCCGAGCGCATCCACAACGAGGTCAAGCGCCGCACCAGCGAGCCGGGCGTCGCCACCGGGCTGGCCGTCACCGGCGCCGGCGGCGAGATCCTCTTCGTCGAGGCGCAGGCCATGCCGGGCAGCGGCAGGCTGACGGTCACCGGGCAGCTCGGCGAGGTGATGCGCGAGTCGGCCCAGGCGGCGCTGTCGTTCGTGCGCGCCCGCGGGCGCGGCGCTCGGGCTCGACCTGCCGGACGACTTCTTCTCGCACCACGACATCCACATCCACGTGCCGGCCGGCGCGGTGCCCAAGGACGGCCCGTCGGCGGGGGTGACGATGGTGACCGCGCTGGTCTCGGCGCTCTCGGGCCGGGCGGTGAGCGAGGACGTCGCCATGACCGGCGAGATCACCCTGACCGGCCAGGTGCTGCCGATCGGCGGCGTCAAGGAGAAGGTCCTCGCCGCCCACCGCGCGGGCATCGGCACCGTCATCCTCCCCAAGCTCAACGAGGACCAGCTCGCCGACCTCCCCGAGGAGCTGCGCGACGAGATGCGCATCGTGCTCGCCGAGCGCGCTGGAGCAGGTGCTCGACGTCGCCCTGGAGCCGGTGCCCGCCGCAGCCGGCAGCCTGAGCAGCCCGCTCGGGACTGACCGTTGCTGACGATAGCGCGCTGTTATAGAGCGACATAGTTCGTTAGTCTCGGGGCGTGGACCCGGTCCGGAACCCCTACGCCCCGGGCGCCGGCAGCACGCCCCCCGAGCTGGCCGGGCGCGAGCGCGAGCGCCGCGCCTTCGACGTCCTGCTGCGGCGCATGGCCGCGGGGCGGCCCGAGCAGAGCCTGGCGCTGTGGGGCCTGCGCGGCGTCGGCAAGACCGTCCTGCTGAACGACTTCGCCAGCCAGGCGCGCGAGCGGGGCTGGGGCACCGGGTACATCGAGCTGCGCGGCCGCGGGCCGCTGCGGCCGGCGCTGGCGCAGCTCGCGGCGCAGGCGGCGCGCGACCTCTCGCGCCGCGAGGGGCTGCGCCAGCGGGCCCGTGCCGCGCTGGCGGTGATCAGCTCCTTCTCCCTCACGGCCATGCCGGCGGGCGTCACCTTCCAGCTCGAGGTCAACCCCGAGCGCGGCCGCGGCGACAGCGGCCAGCTCGACGCCGACCTCTACGAGGTGCTGCTCGAGCTCGGCGGGCTGGCGCGCGAGGCCGAGGCGGGCGTCGTGTTCCTCTTCGACGAGATGCAGTTCGCCGAGCGCGAGGAGCTGGCGGCCCTGCTCGCCGCCCACCACCGCATCGGCCAGCTCGGCCTGCCGATCGCCATCGTCGGCGCCGGCCTGCCGCAGCTCGCCGGGAGGCTGGCGGAGGCGAGCAGCTACGCCGAGCGCCTGTTCGCCTACGTCGAGGTCGGCCGCCTCAGCGACGCGCGCGGCGCGCGATGCGCTCGTGCATCCCGGCCGAGCGGGAGGGCGTCGCCTACCGTGCCCGAGGCCCTGGAGCTCATCCTCGCCGCGCGCCGAGCGGTACCCGTTCTTCATCCAGACCTACGGCCGCCTGGCCTGGCAGGTGGCCCGCGAGTCGCCGATCGAGCTGGCCGACGCCCAGAACGCCGACGCGCTCGCGCGCGAGCAGCTCGACATCGGCTTCCACCGGGCGCGCTTCAACCGCGCGACGCCCGGTGAGCGCCGCTACCTCGCGGCCATCGCCGCCCTCGGGGAGGGGCCGCAGCTGACCGCCGCGGTCAGCGCCCGCCTGGGCCAGACCCAGCAGGCGACCGCCGTGCAGCGCCAGCGCCTGATCGACGTCAAGGGGCTGATCTACAGCCCCCAGCGCGGCTACGTGGACTTCACGGCGCCGCTGTTCGGCGACTGGATCCGGCGGACGCATCCGCTCGATTCGCTGATCTAGGCTCGCGCGGGCGGTCGGCGACGGCATTAGGGTCGGCCCGTGCCGCTCTCCCACCACGTCCACCGGCTGAGGCGCCTGCTCTGCTGCCCGCCGCCCTCGCGGGTGACCGGCGTCGAGACCGGCGACCGGCGGCGGCAGCGGCGAGGTCTTCGTGGCCTGGACGCCGAACCCGCCGTCCGAGCACGTCCTCTTCTACCGGGTCTACCGCCGCGTCGGCACCGGCGTCTGGCGCAACCTGGCCGCCGTCACGGAGCAGGCCACGGACATCAACTTCCCGGGCAAGGTCGCCTTCCTCGACTTCGAGGGCAACTTCCCCGGCGGCCAGCGACTTCGGGCCCGAACGGCGAGCGCACCTACGTCGTCTCGGCGATCAGCCGCGCCGGCCTCGAGGGCCCGGTCTCGAGCCAGGTGGAGGGCACCCCGCCCTAGGCGCCTGGTCGGGCGGCGAGCGATCGCCTCGGCGACCTCCAGCAGGTCGGCCCCGCGCGCGTCCGGGTCCGGGCAGCAGCGACGAGAGCGCCCCCTCGCCGCGCGCGACCCAGGCCACCCGCATGCCGACGGCCCGCGCCCCGCGCAGGTCCCACCAGTGGGCGGCGACCATGGTGGCCTCGTCCGGCTCGGCTCCGAGCACGGCGAGCCCGTGCCGGTAGACGCGCGCGTCGGGCTTGAAGACGCCCACCTGGTCGGTGCCGACGACGTGCTCGAAGCGGTCGCGCAGGCCGGCCGAGCGGAGCCCCGACTCGGCCCGCTCGGTGGGGCTGTTGGTGAGGACCGCCAGCCGCAGCCCGGCGCTCGGCGAGCCGGTCGAGGGCGGCGGGCGCCTCGGGGTAGGCCGGCATGGCACGCGGCGGCCTCCTTCACCTCCGCGACCGGCGGGCCGCCGAGCGGCCGCGTGGCGGCGCTCCGCGGCGGCGGCCATCAGCTCGGGCAGGGGCCGGTACTCGCCGACGTGGTTCAGGGTCATCGCGGCGAACAGCGCCTCGTGCAGCAGGTCGTCGCCCACCGCCGCGATGTCGAGGAGCGTGCCGTTCAGGTCGAAGACGATCCAGCCCACGGCGACGACTCTGGCACGATTGGCCGATGAAGGTGCGCTGGACCGGCGACAGCCTCCGGCTCCGCATCACGCCGGCCGAGCTGGCCGCGCTCGAGCGGGGCGAGCGCGGTCTCGGCGGGCCTGGCGTTCCCGGGCGGCGGCGGCTGGGCCGTGCGTGCTGGATCCGGCGGCCGAGCGGGCCGGCGTGGCCTGGGCCGAGGGCCTCGCGCGCGTCGGGCTGACCGCCGACGACGTGCGCCGCCTCGCGGCGCCCGACGCCGAGGGCGTCTACCCCCACGCGCCGGAGCTGCGGCTGCTGGTGGAGAAGGACTTCCCCTGCGCCCACCCCCACGCCCCCGAGGCGCGCGAGCCGGCAACCGAGCGGTTCGCGCCGACCGCCGCCTTCCTCGACCGCAAGACCGGGGAGCGGAGAGCCACTAGCATCGGGTGCATGGCCTCGACCGCCGGCCGCACCCGCGTCGCCCGCGCCCGAGTGATCGCCGTCCGGGACGGCCGCGCCCGGGAGCGGGCCGACGGCCTGGCCGCCGAGGAGCCGCTCGAGATCCGCGCGGCCGGGCCGGGCCAGGAGCCGGTTCGGGTCGCGGTCACGATGCGCACGCCGGGCCACGACTTCGAGCTGGCGGCCGGCTTCCTCGTCACCGAGGGCCTGCTGGCGGCCGGCCGACGTCGCCGCGGTCGCCTACTGCGAGGACCCCGACGCCCAGCGCTACAACGTCGTCACGGTGACCAGCCGGGCGCCGTTCGACCTCGGCGCCGCCGAGCGCAACTTCTTCGCCAGCTCGAGCTGCGGCATCTGCGGCAAGGCGGCGCTCGAGGCCGTGACCGTGCGCTGCGAGCCGCTCGCCGACGGCGCCGACCGCCGACGAGGCGACGCTGCTCGCGCTGCCCGGACGCGATGCGCGCGGCCCAGCGCGTCTTCGACCGCACCGGCGGCCTGCACGCCGCCGGGCTGTTCGGCACGGACGGCGAGCTGCTGCTGCTGCGCGAGGACGTCGGCCGGCACAACGCGGTCAACAAGGTCGCCGGGGCGCTCGCGCTCGAGGGCGCCGACGGGGCCGGGCGGATCCTGCTGGTCTCGGGCCGGCTCTCGTTCGAGATCGTCCAGAAGGCCGCGGTGGCGCGGGTGCCGATCCTCTGCGCCGTCTCGGCGCCGTCGAGCCTGGCCGTCGACGCGGCCGCGGCCCTGGGCGTGACCGCGGTCGGCTTCCTCCGGCCCGGCGGCTTCAACATCTACTCCCGTCCGGAGCGGATCGTCACGGCGGAGGCGCCCTGATGGCGAGGGTCCGCCCGCGCCGGCGCGACCTCTGGGCCGGCTGGCGCCCCAACGGCGTCGGGCGAGACCAAGCCCAACCACTACGGCGAGATCCTGCGCACGATCTGGGCCAACCGGCGGCACCTGCCCTACGCGGCGCGCATCCTCCGCAAGGGCGTCTGCGACGGCTGCGCCCTCGGGGTGGCGGGCCTGCACGACTGGACCATCGACGGCGTCCACCTCTGCACGACGCGGCTGTCGCTGCTGTCGACCAACACGATGGACGCGGCCGACCCGGCGCGGCTCGCCGACGTCGCCGCCCTGCGGCGGAAGCCGGGCCGCGAGCTGCGCGAGCTCGGGCGCCTGGGATACCCGATGGTGCGGCGGCACGGCGAGCCCGGGTTCACGCGCGTCTCGTGGGACGCGGCCCTCGACCTGGTGGCCGGGCGCCGATCCGCGCGCGCCGACCCGGCGCGGCTGGCCTTCTTCCTCACCTCGCGCGGGGTCACCAACGAGGTCTACTACGTCGCCCAGAAGGTGGCGCGCTTCCTCGGCACCAACAACGTCGACAACGCCGCCCGGGTCTGCCACGCGCCCTCGACCGGCGGCCCTGAAGCAGGCCGTGGGGGCGATCGCGACCACGATCTCCTACGGCGACCTGATGGAGGCCGACCTGGTCGTGCTCTGGGGCGCGAACGTCGCCAACGCCCAGCCGGTGATGATGAAGTACCTCTACCTGGCGCGGAAGCGAGGGCACCCGGGTCGCGGTGGTCAACCCGCACCGCGAGCCCGGCCTGGAGCGGTACTGGGTGCCGTCGAGCGCCGAGAGCGCCCTGCTCGGCACGCGCATGACCGACGCCTTCTTCCAGGTCAACACCGGCGGCGACGAGGCCTTCGCGACCGGCGTGCTGAAGCTCCTGATCGAGGAGGGCGGCGATCGACGAGCGGTTCGTCGCCGACCACGCGACCGGCTTCGAGGCGGTGCGCGAGCGAGTGCGCCCGCCACACGCTCGCCGAGCTCGGGGCGATGAGCGGCGTCGGCGAGGAGGGCCTGCGCGGGTTCGCCGACATGTACCGGGCCGCCGGAGCTCGGCGGTCTTCGTCTGGTCGATGGGCATCACGCAGCACGCCTTCGGCTCGGACAACGTCCGCGCCCTGCTCAACCTGGCCCTCGCCCGCGGCAACGTCGGCCGGCCCGGCGCCGGCCTCATGCCGATCCGCGGCCACTCGGGCGTGCAGGGCGGGCGCGGAGATGGGGGCGTATGCGACCGCCTTCCCCGGCGGCGTCCCGATCTCGGCCGAGTCGGCGCGGGCGCTGGCGGAGCGCTACGGCTTCCCGGTCCCCGGCGCCCGCGGCCTGACGGCCGAGGAGATGCTCGAGGCGGCCGGTCGCGGCGAGCTCGACGTGCTCTACGCGAGCGGCGGCAACTTCCTCGACGTGCTGCCCGACCCCGGCCTGGTCGCCGAGCGGCTCGGCCGCGTGCCGCTGCGCGTGCACCAGGACATCGTGGTCTCGAGCCAGATGCTGGTCGACCCGCCGCCCGGCGGGACGGTGGTGCTGCTGCCCGCGGCGACCCGCTACGAGCAGCCCGGCGGCGGCACCCAGACCACCACCGAGCGGCGCATCGCCTTCAGCCCGGAGATCCCCGGGCCCCGGCCCGGCGAGGCGCGCGCCGAGTGGCAGGTCTACCTCGAGGTCGCACGGCGCGTGGACCCCGAGCGGGCCGACCTGGTGGGCTTCCCCGACGCCCAGGACGATCCGCGAGGAGATCGCGCGAGGTCGTGCCCTTCTACGACGGCATCCAGCACCTGCGCGACCACCGGCGACCAGGTGCAGTGGGGCGGCCCGCGCCTCTGCGACGGCTGGGCCTTCCCCACCCCCGACGGCAAGGTCCACTTCCACGCCGTCGCCCCGCGCGACCCCCGGCCGCCCGGAGGGGCGCTACCTGCTCTCGTCGCGGCGCGGCAAGCAGTTCAACTCCATGGTGTTCGGCGCCCGCGACCCGCTCACCGGCGCGGGCCGCGACGCCCTGTTCATCTCCGCCGAGGACGCGGCGGGGCTGGGGGTCGGCCGAGGGCGCCCCGGTGCTGGTGCGCTCCGGCTCGGGCGAGGTGCGGGCCCGCGCCCACCTGGCCCCGCTGCGGCCGGGCAACCTGCAGATGTTCTGGCCCGAGTGCAACGCCGTGATCGAGGCCGGGAGTTCGCGACCCGTCGCCTTCGTGCCCGACTACAACGCCGTGGTGGAGGTCATCCCGGGCTGACCCGCGGCCGCGCCCGCGCGCGGGCGTAGTCGTCGGGCGTGTTGAGGTTCCGCAGGGAGGCGGGCTCCTCCTCGAGCCAGGCGACCTCGAGGCGGTCGAGCAGGTCGCCCATCCGCGCCCGCCCCTCGTCCAGCAGGCCTCGACGACCGGGAGGACCGCCGCGCGGTAGGCCGCGGCCAGCGGGTGGGCGCGCCCGGCGGCGCGCGGCACCGCCGCGTCGGCCCCGCCGGCGAGCGCATCCAGGGCCCGGCGCACCGCCGCCGGCGGGAGGAAGGGGAGGTCGACCGCCGCGACGTAGGCCGCCTCCGCGGACGGCTCGAGGGCGGCGAGCCCGGCCCGCAGCCCCTCGAGCGGCCCGCGCCCCTCGCGGGCGTCCTCGCACGACGCGGACGCCGTCGGGCAGGGCGGGCAGCTCCTGGCCGGGGGCCCGCACCACCACCACGGGGCCGGCCGCGCTCGCGACGACGCCGGCGACGCGGGCGCAGCAGGGTCGAGCCGTGCCACTCGAGGCCCGCCTTGGGCGCGCCCATCCGGGAGGAGCGGCCCCCGGCGAGGACGATCCCGGCGGTGATCGGCATGCGCCGATGCTGTCACGATGCGGCCGTGCGCGACGTGACCCTGCAGCGCGCGATCGAGCTCGCCCGCGAGCACGCGGTGCGCACCGAGCCCGAGGACGTCCCCGTGGGGGCGGCGGCGGGGCGGCGGCTCGCCGCCGCCGTGGCGGCCCGCGCCGACCTGCCGACCGAGGACGCGTCGGCGATGGACGGCTACGCCGTGCGCGCGCTCGGACACCCCGGGCGCCCTCGCCGTGGCCGGCGAGAGCGCGGCCGGGGCGCCCCTGGCCGCGGCCCTCGGACCGGGCGAGGCGGCGCGGATCTCGACCGGCGCCCGCCTGCCGGCCGGCGCCGACGCCGTCGTCCGCCGCGAGGACGCGGTCGAGGAGGGGGGCCGCGTGCGCGTGCCGGCGGTGGCGCCGGGCGACCACGTGCGCCGGCGCGCCGAGGTGATCGCGCGCGGCGCGGTCCTGCTGCCGGCCGGCGCCTGGGTCGGCGCCCACGAGGTGGTCGCGCTGGGGTCGGCCGGCCACGCGTCGGTGAGCTGCCGGCGGCGGCCGCGGGTCGCGCTGCTGGCGACCGGCGCCGAGCTGATCCCGCTGGGCGCGGCCGCCGCGCCCGGGCGCCGTCTGGGACTCCAGCCGGGTGGGCCTCGCGGCCCAGGCCGCGGCGGCCGGCGCCCGCCCGGTGGCGGGCGCTGACGGTCGGGCGACGACGGCGACGAGACCCTCCTGGCCCTCGGGGCCCTCCTCGACGAGGGCGAGGACCGCCCCGAGCTCGTGATCACCGCCGGTGGCGTGGGCGGCGGCCGCCACGACCACGTCCGCGCCGCCCTCGCCCGCATGGGGGTCGAGGAGGTGGTCCGCGGGATCATGGCCGACCCCTGCCGGCCCGTGTGGCTGGGCCGCCGCGGCGACCAGGTGGTGCTCGGGCTGCCCGGCAACCCGGTGTCGGCCGCGGTCGGCTTCCACGTCATCGGCCGCGAGCTGCTGGGGCGGCGCGAGGACTGGCGCCGGCGCGCCCCGCTCGCCCGCGACGTGCCCAGCCACGGCGACCGCGCCGACCTGCCGCGCTGCGCGATCGACCGCGACGGCCGCCTCGTCCCGATGCCCCTCCAGGGCTCGCACGCGATCACCTCGCTCTGCGGGGCCGACGCGCTCGCCTGGATCCCGGCGCGGGAGGGCGGGCTCCGCGTGGGCGAGCCCGTCGCCTATGCGCCCCTGACCGCCTAGGGGCCTAGCGGAGCTCGGCGGCGAGGGCCCCGGCGCCGATCGAGCCCTCCTGGAACTGGGCGCCGGTGACGCCGCCCCGCACCAGCGCGACCAGCCCGTTGACGCGCCGCACCGCCGCCTGGGAGATGCGCTGGTTGACCAGGAGCTGCGTCCTCCGAGAGGCGCACGGCGGCCGCGCCCCGGCGCGGGGCGCGCGGGAGGGTCGTCGCGCTCGGCGGCGCGCCCGGCCCCTCGAGGCCGGCCCCCGCCACCAACAGGCCCGGCGCCAGCTTGGACGCGGTGACCGCGCCTGGCCGCAGGTCGCCGCCCGTGAGCCCGCCGGCCAGCCGGCGCTCGAGGGCGAGCGCGCGGCGCAGGGCCGCCTGGGAGATGCGCTGGTTGACCAGGAGCTGGTCCCGCGTGACGGCGACCGGGGCGCGGCGCCGCGCGGGCGGCGGCGGCTCGGCCAGCGGCCGCGGGCTCGCCAGCCCGTTGGCGATCGGGGCACCGGCGCCCGCCAGGCTCACCGCGGCCGTGAAGTCGGAGCGGCCCAGGCCTCCGTCGCGGAGGTCGCCGGTCGTGAGGCCCGCGTCGAGCCAGCGATCGACGGCGGCGATGCGGCGGACCGCCGCCTGGGCGATGCGCTGGTTCACCGCGAGCTGGCGGGCGCTCAGCCGCACGCGGCGGCCGACGTCGAAGAAGCTCACGCCCACGGGCTGCTTCGTGTACCCGCCGGCCATGTAGGGCCAGGCGCGCCAGAGGTAGCGCTTCCCGAACGCGAGCACCCCGCGCGGCACCCGGTAGCGCGCCGAGGCGGGGAAGGCCGAGTGGATCTTGCGGGGCGTCGACCCCTCGACGAGGAAGAGCTGCAGGTTGTAGAGGCGGGCGCCCGCCTGCGGACGCCAGCTCAGGGTCGGGGCGCAAGCGTGGTCAGGCGGGCGCCGGCGGCGGGGGCCAGCCGGCGCGCGTTGCGGGTGCGCGGCACCAGGAGCGAGGGCGGCGGCTCGGGGAACGGCCCCACGCGGATCGCCCTGCGCCGGCGAGCCCGGCTCGGCGACGGAGGCGACCGAGTAGTCGACCCGCGCGCTCGACTGGTTGCCGGCGTCGTCGGCGGCCCGGACCGTGAAGCTCGCCGGGCCGCTGCGGTCGGTGGCCAGAGGCTGGCCGTCGGCGACCGGCCCGAGGCAGGTCGTCGCGCCCTGGCAGGCGTAGCGCGCCGCGATCTGCTGGCCGAGCCCGTAGACGGCGCCCTGGCGCGGCTCGCCGATCTCGATCTGCGGCGGGGCGGTGTCGACGCGGAAGCGCCGCAGCACGGCGGCCCCGGGCGGCAGGACCGGCAGCAGGGGCACCTCGCGCGCCGCCAGGACGTGGTCGCCGTCGGCGATCGGGTCGAGCGTCACGACGACCGGCGAGCCGCGCGCGGCGCTCCACTCGCCGGCGTCGAGCCGCCACTGCACGCGCGCCCCGGTCGTGCTGCTGACGGTGTACGAGGGCGCCGGATCGGCCGCGCTCCAGACGCGCCCGTCGCTCCCCGAGATGGCCGGCGCGGCGGCCGCGGCGGCGGGAAGGACGAGGAGGACGAGGAGGGCGAGAAGGACGAGGGCGGTCGGCGGGCGCACGGGCATTCGAGTTCTTACGTGCCGAACGGCCGCTCCGACCACCTCACTCGGTCGCCGAGAACGCCCGGTGGCTCAGGGGGTTTCGGAAGCGCGAGCGTACGATCGTCCCGTGTCCCAGCACGGGAGCGGTGCGCCGCCTCGTCGAGACGGCGCACCGCGGGTGCTACGTGTCCGACTCGCTCCGGACCGAGGTTGAGGTCACCCCGGCCGTCGCGTTCCGCTGAGGCTCACGTGAGGCCCCGGGCGGTCGCCGTCGCCTCGGGCAGCGCCTCGGCGGGCGGCCGCGGCAGCCACCGCAGCCAACGGGGCAGGTACCAGTTCCGCTCGCCGAGCAGCGTCATCGTCGCGGGGAGCAGGACGCCCCGGATGATGGTGGCGTCGATCAGGACCGCCGCGGCGAGCCCCACGCCGAACTGCTTGAAGAACAGGAACTGCAGGGTGGCGAAGACCGCGAACACGCCGACCATCACGAACGCGGCGGCCGTGACCACGCCCGCCGTGGAGGTGATGCCGCGGCGGATCGCGTCGTCGGTGGAGAGCCCGCGGTCGTGCAGCTCGCGGATCCGGCTCAGGATGAACACGTGGTAGTCCATCGAGAGCCCGAACAGGATCACGAACAGCAGGATCGGGATGATCGGGTCGATGCCGTCGGTGGAGTCGACGCCGAGGAGGCTCAGGCCCCAGCCGTGCTGGAAGACCAGGACCAGGATGCCGTAGGCGGCGCCCACCGAGAGCAGGTTGAGCACGATCGCCTTGACCGCGATGACGATCGAGCGGAAGGCGTAGAGCATGAGCAGGAAGGCGAACAGCAGCACGAAGCCGAACACCAGCGGCAGCGCCGAGCGCATCTGCTCGCCGAAGTCCTCCGACTGGGCCGTCTGTCCGGTGACGCCGGTCTCGGCGTCCGCGAGCGCCCCCACGGTGGCGGGGACGACCTCGTCGCGCAGGGTGTCCAGCGCGGCCTTGGACGCCTCGTCCGTGCCGTTGCCGTCGATCGGGATGGCGACGCTGGCGATGGTGCCCTCGTCGTTGATGTCCACGTCGATCGGCTCGTGCATCTGCCCCGTGGCCACCGCCTGCACCTGCAGCTCGCCGATGGCGCTCTGCACCTCGAGGGACCGCACGTCCGGGGCCTCGACCACGACGATGGCCGGGGTCTCGGTGCCGGGGAAGGCGGCCTGAACGCGGTTGTAGGTGTCGATGACCTGGATGGAGTCGGGCAGGCTCTCCACGCCCGCCTCCGCGGTGCGCATCTGCAGCGCCGGGAGCGCCAGCGCGATCAACAGGCCGCCGGCGAGCACGATCGAGACGACCGGGTGCCGGAGCACGCGGTCGACGACGCCGCCCCAGAACCGGCCCTCGCGGCCCTCGCGCCGGCGGCGGGCGAAGGGCACGCGGCCGGCGTCGACGCGGCCGCCGAGGCGTGAGAGCAGCGCCGGCAGGACGGTCAGCGAGCCGAGCACCGCGACGGCCACGACGAGGATCGTCGCGAGGCCGAACGAGGCGAAGGTCGCGTCGCCGGTGAAGAACATCCCGGCCATCGCGACCATGACGGTCAGGCCGGAGATCAGCACCGAGCGGCCGGAGGTCGCCGCCGCGGCCTCGAGGGCCGCGGTGTCCCCGCGACCGGCCGCGCGCTCCTCCCGGAAGCGGCGCAGGTAGAACATCACGTAATCGACGCCGACGGCGAGCCCGACCAGCAGGACGACCGCGGAGGCGTACTCGCTCACCGGCGTGAACTGGCTTGCGACGGCGGTCAGGCCGAGCGCGCCGAGCACCGCGGTGAGCCCGATCAGCAGCGGGATGCCCGCGGCCACCAGCGAGCCGAGGGCGATCAGCAGGATGATCAGCGTGATGGGCAGGGAGAGGATCCCGGCCTTCTTGAGGTCGTCGCCGACGGCGCCGTCGACGGCCTTCTCGGCGCTGGCGTCGCCGATCTCGCCGATGTAGAGGTCGGGGTGGGCGTCCTGGACGCCGTCGATCCCCGCGACGATCGGGTCGACGAGGTCGCCCGCGTCGTCGGGGTCGCCGCGGATCTCGAAGTCGATCAGCACGCTGCTGCCGTCCTCGGAGACCTGGTCGGCGAACGCCGGGTCGAGCGGCGACTCGATGTTCTCGACGTCGGGGCTCGACTCGAGCGAGGCGATGGCCTCATCGACCGCCACCCGGAAGCCGGGGTCGGCCAGGGTGAGGCCGTTCTGGCTCTGCACGAGCACCGTCTCGGCGGCCGGCTGCGTGAAGCCGGCGTCGAGGACCTTGTCGACCCGGCCCGACTCGCCAGGACCCGAGGTCGCCTCGTCGATCGTCTCGGTGCCCATCTGGTTGCCCACGTAGAAGACGACGGCGATGACCACCAGCCACCCGAAGGTGGCGGTCTTCCAGTGCGCGGCGCTCCAGCGGCCCATGCGGGCGGCCAGGTGACGGGCGCGGCGCGGCGCGGGGGCCGGAGGGTCCTCCGGGGGCTCCGGCGGGCGGGAATCGTCTTGGATGACGCGCGATCTTCATGGCTCCTCCTCGACGAGCGTGCGGACGCGTCGACGCTCGTTGCGGGGAGGGCGGCGGGACCACCGTGCCCACCCGGCGTTCCGGGGGGCGGGTTTCTGGTGGATCGCCCCGCGCGGGGCTACGTGCGGAGGTACGTCAGGACGGCCAGGACCCGGCGCGACTCGCTGCCGGTCAACGGCAGGCCGAGCTTCCCGAACACGGTCGAGACGTACTTCTCGACGGCGCGCTGGGTGATGACCAGCGCGTCGGCGATGCCCTGGTTGGAGCGGCCCTCGGCCATCAGCTCGAGGACCTCGCGCTCGCGCGGCGTCAGGTCTCCGAGGGTGTCGTCCGCGCGCTGGCGCGAGAGCAGCGTCGACACGATGATCGGGTCGAGGGCAGAGCCGCCGCCGGCCACCCGCCGCACCGCGGCGACGAAGTCGGGCACGTCGGAGATGCGGTCCTTCAACAGGTAGCCGACGCCCTCGGCGGAGCCCGACAGGAGCTTCAGCGCGAGGCCCAGCTCCACGTACTGGCTGAGCACCAGCACGCCCACCGACGGGTACGCGTCGCGGATCTCCAGCGCGGCGCGCAGGCCCTCGTCGGTGTGGGTGGGAGGCAGCCGGATGTCGAGGATGGCGACGTCCGGCTGCCAGGCCCCGGCATCAGCGCGAGGAGCTCGTCGGCGCTGCCGCAGCTCGCCGCGATCTCGCAGCCGGCCTCGGCGAGGAGGCGCCCGACGCCCTCGCGCAGCAGCACGCTGTCCTCGGCGATCACGACGCGCACGGGATCTCCGCCCTCACCCGCGTGCCGCCGCCGGGCGGGCTCCAGACCCGCAGCCGGCCGTCGAGCGCCTCGACGCGGTCGGCCAGGCCGCGCAGCCCGGAGCCGCGCTCGGTGTCGGCGCCCCCCACGCCGTCGTCGACGACCTCGATCGTCGACCTCGCCGCCGTCGGCGGCGCACGACGCCACGACGGCCTCGGTCGCGTGCGCGTACTTGCCGATGTTGGCGAGGCTCTCCGAGATCAGGTAGTAGGCGGCCACCTCGAGCGGCTCGGGCAGCCGGTCGCCTGCCGATCTCGATGTCGAGCCGCACCGGCACCGGGGCGCGCGCGGCCAGCTGCTCGAGCGCCACCGCGAGCCCGTGGCCGCTGACGACCGCCGGGTGGAGCCCGCGGGAGATCTCGCGCAGCTCCTCGAGCGAGGTCGCGATCTCCCGTCGCGCCTCGGCGATCCCGGCCTCGGTCTCGGCGTCGCCGGCGACCCGCCCCTCGAGCATGCCGAGCTCGAGGGACAGGGCGATCAGCCGCTGCTGCGCCCCGTCATGCAGGTTCCGCTCCAGGCGCTGCCGCTCCCGCTGCCCGGCCTCGATCACGCGGGCCCGTGAGCCCTTGAGCTCCTCGAGGCGCGCCCGCAGCTCGACCTGGAGCCGCGTGTTCTCGATCGCGATCCCCGCCGCGGCGGTGACCGCCGCCAGGAGCTGGGGCTCGTCGAGCAGCGACGGGTCGTGGACGAGCGCGGCGACGCGCGCCCCGTCGCGGTCGATCTCGGTGACGGCGCGGGCCGCGCCGGGGCCGGGCAGGTCCGCCACCCGTCCGTCGAGGTCGGCGTAGCAGCCGAAGTCGGGCAGCCAGTAGGCGAGCTCGAGCGAGGGGTCGCGCAGCGACCGCGCCAGCGCCTCGCGCAGCTCGCCCGGGCTCGGCTCGGCGCGGAGGTCGACGAGCAGGTCGCCCACCGACGCCCGCGCGAGGCGGGCCTGGAACAGCCCGAGCAGGAACGCCACGGGCGCCAGGCCGATCACGAACAGGGTCGCCCGCTGGATCCAGGGGAACGCCACCTTGCCCCACGCGCCGTTGGTGAACAGGAAGGCGATCATCACCAGCGCCAGCGCGAACGAGTCGATGAGCAGGGCCACCCAGAGCCGCGCCGGCCGGCCGGCCTTCCGGCGGCGGACGACCAGGACCACGACCCCGGCGAGCATGCAGGCGCTGAGCGTGGTGAGCTGGACTCGGGTGACGACCAGCCCGGCGTCCGGGTCCTGCGTGACCTCGAGCAGGTTGTCGGGGCCGTAGTTGCCGAGCGTCATGTTGACGACCTGGAGGCCGACGGCGCAGAGGTAGGCGACGGCGACGATCGCCCGCTCGGCGGCACCGCCGAGGCGGCCGCTGGGGTAGGCCAGGTAGACGTGCAGGAAGAGCGCGGCCGGGATGAGGTCGAAGGCCTGCCCGAGCGTGAACAGGGCCGCCGCGTCGGCGAAGTAGAGCGACGAGACGAACATCGCCGCGCCCGCGGCGATCATCAGCGGCCCGAAGCGGCTGTCCGGGCGGCGCCACCACGCGATGGCGCCCCCGACCGTGTAGGTCAGCACGATCCACGCGAACAGCGCGGCCTGCCACTCCGGCTCGGTCGTGCGGCCGGTGGTCATCGCCACGGTCGCGGCGGCCGCCGACCCCGCGATGCCGGCGAGGACCACGGCCCACACCACCGCCCCCGATGGGACTCGGGCGACGATCGGGCTCCCTCCCGGCACCGCCTGGGCGGTCGCGCTCACCGTCCCCACTCTCATCCGGCGTCGCGACGAGCGTGGGTGATCGGCGGGGGGCGTGTCAAGCGGCTCCCGGTGGCATGATCCCCGCCATGGCCCCTCCGCCCCCCGACCGCCACCTGCTGCGCGCGAGGGACCTGATCGACGCCCGCTACGCCGAGCCGCTCGACGTCGACGCCCTCGCCCGGGCCGCGCATGCCTCGCCGTCCCACTTCGCCCGCTCCTTCCGGCGCGCCTTCGGCGAGACGCCGCACCAGTACCTGCTCACCCGCAGGATGGAGCGGGCGGCAGCGCTGCTGCGCGGCACGGATCACTCGGTGGCGAGGATCTGCGCCGAGGTCGGGCTGGCCAGCGTCGGCTCCTTCACGACCTCGTTCAAGCGCACCTTCGGCGAGACGCCCACCGAGTACCGGGCTGCCCACCCGCCCGCGGGCACCTTCGCGCCGGTGCCCTCGTGCGTGCTGATGGCGTGGACGCGGCCGCGCGACCGAGCAGGTTCGGAGAAGACCGCGGTGGGCGCGCCGGTCTAGCGTCCCGGGCGTCAGCTCAACGACGCTCTGGAGGTTCTCCGATGGCGCTCCGACTCGCCCACGTCGGGCTCTGGGTCCACGATCTCGACGAGGCGCTCGACTTCTACACCGGCAAGCTCGGCTTCGAGATCCGCGAGGACGTGACCCTCCCGGAGTTCGGCGACTACCGCTGGCTCACGGTCGGCCCGCCCGGCACGCCCGACGTCGCCTTCACGCTCAACGTCCCGGGACCGCCGCTCTTCGACGGCGAGACGGCCGCCGAGGTGCAGCGCTTCATCGCCCAGGGCAAGGGCGGCGGCTTCATCCTCAACTGCGACGACTGCCAGGAGAGCTACGAGGAGCTGCGGGGGCGCGGCGTCGAGTTCCAGCAGCCGCCGACCCAGGTGGCCTACGGCATCGACGCGGCCCTGCGCGACCCCTCGGGCAACTCGATCCGGCTCGTCCAGCGGGTGCCGATGGCCGTGTGACGAGGCGCCAGGAAGGAGGGTCCGGGCGCCGCGCGGCCCCGCGCGCCGTCACGGCGCGGGGCTGCCCTCGACCTTCTCGTAGAGGGCCGTCGCGTCGTCGAGCGCGGCCTGCGTGTCGACCGCGTCCGCCGCGCCGCCGGCGAGCTGCACGTAGAGAAACGGGCCGTCGGTGAAGGCGGCGCTGGCGATCTCGAACGACTGGCCGCCGCCCGACCCGGACGCGGTGACCGACTGGGACCCGGGCACGCCTGGGAGGGGCTCGATCGTGGCGTTCGGCGGCAGGTCGGACTGGAACTCCTGGGCGATGCGCTCCGCCTGCGCCTGGGCCTGCTCCGGCGAGCCGAGCTGGACGGCGGCGGACAGGCCGAAGACCTCGCCCCCCGCGTAGCTCTGGACGGCGCCCTCCACGAACCCGGCCGGCCCGAGCTCGGCCGCCTCCTTGGCCGGCTCGTCGTCCTCGACGAGCCTCGCGAACGTCTCCGGCGTGGTCGAGACCCGCGGCTCGCCGACCGGCTCGAGGCCGCCCAGGCCGTCGCTCACGACCCGCTCCTCGATGGCCAGCGGCGCCGGCGCGGCCGTGGCCGCCGTGGAGCCCGCCTCGGCTCCGTCGTCGTCGTCGTCCCCGCAGCCGGCGGCCAGCAGCGACCCGGCCGCGAGGCAGAGCGCGATCGCGGTGACGAGGCGAGGGCGATCGAGCATGGGGCTCCAGGTTCGTGGACGGACCCGGGCGACCCTAACCCGGGCCGCGCGCGTCTGTCGATCGAGGCCGGCCGGCGCCGCGGCGTCGATCGAATACGGCGAACCGAGGCGGGCGCCCCCCGGCTATCCCCCGATCAGGCTCATCGGGCGGCCCTCGTAGGTCCAGTCGGGGTCGGCCATGCCGTGGCCCGGGCCCTTGGCGAGGACGGCCTCGCGAACGATGGCGTCGAGCTCGGCGTCGGAGGCGCCGGCGCGGATCGGGCCGCGCAGGTCGGTCTCGGACTCGGCGAACAGGCAGGTGCGCAGCTGGCCGTCGGCGGTCAGGCGCAGCCGGTCGCAGGCCGCGCAGAAGGGCTCGGTGACCGACGAGACGAACTGCAGCTCGCCGGCGCCGTCGGCGTAGCGCCAGCGGGTGGCGGTGGCCGAGGGGCGCTCCGCTCGAGGGGCATCGCAGGAGGGCCAGCGCTCGGCGATCATCGCGCGCAGCTCCTCGCCCGAGAGCACGGCGTCGCGGGTCCAGGTTCGCGGGGCGTCGAGCGGCATGACCTCGATGAAGCGGACGACGTAGGGGCGGCGGCGGGCGAGCTCGGCGAGCGGCAGGACGTCCGGCTCGCTGACGCCCCGCAGCGCGACGGCGTTGACCTTGATCGGGCGCAGCGAGGGGTGGCGCTCGCACGCCTCCAGGCCGGCCAGCACGCGGTCGAGGTCGTGGCGGCGGGTGATGAGGGCGAAGCGCTCGGGGTCGAGCGAGTCGACGCTGACGTTGACGCGGTCGAGGCCGGCGGCGACGAGCTCGTCGACCGCCGCCGGCGAGCAGCACCCCGTTGGTCGTGAGGGAGACCTCGCGCACGCCCGGCACGGCGACGATGCGCCGGATCAGGCGCGGCAGCTCGGCGCGCACCAGCGGCTCGCCGCCGGTGACGCGCACGTCGGCTACGCCGCAGCCGGCCAGCAGCCGGACGATCCGCTCGAGCTCCTCATACGAGAGCAGCTCCTCGCGCGGGAGCCAGTCCATCCCCTCGGCGGGCATGCAGTAACGGCAGCGGAGGTTGCACCGGTCGGTCACCGAGAGGCGCAGCGACCGGTGCGTCCGTCCGAAGCCGTCGATGAGCGCCGTGGTGCTCATGACGACATTCCTAGCGCGTCTAACGCGAGAGCGCCTCCTCCACGGCGCGGGCGGTGAGGACGCGCGCCAGGTGGCGGCGGTAGTCGGCGCTCGCCCAGGTGTCGCTGGGCGGGTCGGTGCCCTCGTCGGCCTTCTGGGCCGCCGCCCCGACGGCGTCGCGCGGGCGCGCCCGCGAGCGCGGCCTCGACCGCGTGGGCCCGCAGCGGCGTCTGGCCCATGTTCGCGAGCCCGATGCGCACGCCCTCGATCGAGCCGTTGGCGGCGCCCGCCAGGACGGCGACGCCCACCGTGGGCCAGTCGAGCGCCCGCTGGCGGAACTTGATGTAGCTCCAGCCGGCCCGGCCGACCTTCGGCACCCGCACCTCGGTGATGATCTCGTCCTCGCCGAGCGCGGTGTCGAAGAACCCCTGGAAGAAGTCCTCGGCGTCGATCGTCCGCTCGCCGTTCGGCCCGCGCGCCACGATGACGGCGTCGAGCACCAGGCAGACCGTCGGCGGGTCGGACGCCGGGTCGCCGTGGGCCAGCGAGCCGCCGATCGTGCCCCGGTGGCGCACCGGAGGGTCGCCCACCAGGCCGGCCGCGTAGGCGACCAGCGGGCAGTGCTCTTTGGCGATCGGGTCGCGGTTGAGGTCGTGGTGACGGGTCAGCGCTCCGATCGCGAGGTGGTCGCCTCGGTCCCTCACCCCGCGCAGGTCCGAGAGCCGGCCGATGTCGATCAGCGTGCCGGGCCGGGCGAGGCGCAGCTTCATCAGCGGCAGCAGGCTGTGGCCGCCCGCGAGGAGCTTCGCGTCCTCCTTGGTGCGCAGCAGCTCGAGGGCGTGGTCCACCGACTCCGCGACCTCGTAGTCGAAGCCTGCCGGGATCATGACCGCGCCTCCTGGATCGCCTTCCAGACCCTCTCGGGCGTCGCCGGCCGCTCGATGGCGGTGACCCCCAGGTGCGAGAGGGCGTCCACGACGGCGTCGACGACCGCCGGCGGCGCGGCGATCGTGCCGGCCTCGCCGATCCCCTTGACGCCCAGCGGGTTCGTGGGGCTCGGGGTGACCGTGTGGTGCGAGCTCCGTAGTCGGCAGCTCCGGCGCGCCGGGGATCATGTAGGTCGTCATCGTGCCGTGGAGGAGGTTGCCCTCCTCGTCGTAGCGGGCCTCCTCGAAGAGCGCCTCCGCGATGCCCTGCGCGACGCCGCCGTGGACCTGGCCCGCTCGACGAGCAGCGGGTTGATTGACGACGCCGCAGTCGTCGACGGCGACGTACCGCTGGATGTCCACGCAGCCGGTCTCGGTGTCCACCTCCACCACGCAGGCGTGCGCGCCGTGCGGCCACGAGAAGTTGGGCGGGTCGTAGAGGTGGGTGGCCGTGAGACCCGGCTCGATAGCCGTCCGGGCAGGTCGTGGGCGGTCCAGGCCGCGAAGGCGAGCGCTCTTGATGTTGGCCGAGCTTGTCCGTGCCCGCGCACGGTGAAGTCGCCGCCCGGCGTCAACTCGAGGTCGTCCTCGCAGCACTCGAGCTGGTGGGCGGCGAGCGTGCGCGCCTTGGCGAGGATCTTCTCGCCCGCGTAGTGCATCGGCGACGCCGCCCGACGGCCAGCAGCGGCTGCCGTAGGTGTCCATGCCCGAGCGGCACCACCTGGGTGTCGCCGTGCGAGACCTCGATGTCGTCGCACGTCCACGCCGAGCTGGTCGGCCACGATCTGGGAGAACGTCGGTGACGTGGCCCTGGCCGTGGGGGAGCGTGCCGATCAGCACCCGCACGGTGCCGGTCGGGAGCATCTCGATCGTCGCGGCGTCCCAGCCGCCGGCGGTGTAGTTGAGCGCGGCGAGGACCCGCGACGGTGCGAGGCCGCACATCTCGGTGCCAGGTCGGGAAGCCCGACGCCCGAACTGCTTGGTGTCGCCGCGCTGGCGGCGCTCGGCCTGCTCGCGGCGGACGTCGTCGTAGCCGAGAGCCTGGATCATCGCGTCGTGGGTGCAGCGGGTAGTCGCCCGAGTTGACCGTGAGGCCGGCCGCGATCGTGAAGTTGGGGAACCTGTCCGTGCGGGATGTAGTTCTTGCGCCGGAGCTCCGCCGGGTCGATGTCCAGCTCGCGCGCGAGCTGGTCCATCGTCCTCTCGATGGCGTAGGTGGCCTCGGGCCGGCCGGCGCCGCGGTAGGCGTCGGTCGGCGTGGTGTGGGTGAAGATCATGGTCGTAGTCGAAGTCGTAGCCCTCGAGGTCGTAGAGCCCGGCGTAGAGCCAGGCGCTCAGCATCTGGATGCCGGGCGTCACGACTGGTGGATAGGCGCCGACCGCGCAGTAGAGCGTTCACGCGCACGGCCTTCAGCTCGCCGTCGCGCGTCGCGGCCATCTCCATGTCGGTGTAGAGGTCGCGCCCGTGGATCGTGGCGAGGTAGCCCTCGGACCGCTCCTCCGTCCACTTGACGGCCGCCCCAGCTCGCCGGGCGAGCGCCAGGCAGATGGACTCCTCGGCGTAGGTGCTCGAGCTTCGAGCCGAAGCCGCCGCCGACGTCGGGGGCGATCACGCGCAGCTTGGCCTCGGGGATGCCGCAGGTGATGGCCTGCGACGTGCGCACGAAGTGCGGGATCTGCGCTGGCCGTGTACATCGTGAACTCGCCCATCGGCAGGTTCGGCTCCGCCAGCACGCAGCGCGGCTCGATCGCGTTCGGGATCAGCCGCCTCGCCGGAAGCGGTCGCCTTGACCTTCACCAGGTCGGGGTCGTCGAAGAAGGGCTTGGATCGGCGCTTGTGCGGGGCCGGCGAGTCGCGCCTCGAAGTCCCAGACGCTCGAGACGTTGGTGCCGAAGTCGTCGTGCACCAGCGGGGCGCCGTCCTCCATGGCCGCCCTGAGGTCGGTCACGGCCGGCAGCGGCTCCCAGTTGACCTCGACCAGCTCGGCGGCGTCCTTGGCGAGCACGCGCGACTCCGCGACGACGACGGCGACCGCGTCGCCGGCGTAGCGGGCCTTGTCCTTGGCGAGCGGCCAGTGGGGCGGCTCGCTTGAGGTCGCGCAGGGGGAAGGCCACGCGAGACAGCGGCGCGGGCGAATCTCGGCGAGGTCGGCGCGCGGTGAAGGCGGCGACGACGCCGTCCATCGCCAGCGCCTTGGAGACGTCGACGCGTGCTGATACCTCGCGTGCGCGAAGGGGCTCCGCACGACGTCGGCCCAGAGCATCCCGGGGACGGCGATGTCGTCGGTGTAGCGGGAGCCGCCGGTGATGAGCTCGGGATCCTCCTTGCGGAGCCGGAGGGGCTGCCCGATGTAGGCGGTGGCGGCTGCTCGGTGGTCGCCATCGCGCCTCCCCTAGGCCTCCGGCGACGGCCGCGACGGCCTTGACGATGTTCTGGTAGCCGGTGCAGCGGCAGAGGTTGCCCTCGAGGCCGTGGCGGATCTCGTCCTCGGATGGGCTCGGGTTCTCGTTCAGGAGCCCGACCGCCGCCATGATCATCCCGGGCGTGCAGAAGCCGCACTGCAGGCCGTGGTGCTCCTGGAAGGCGGCCTGCATCGGGTGGAGCTCGCCGTTGGTCGCGAGGCCCTCGATGGTGGTGACCTCGGCGCCGTCGGCCTGGACCGCGAGGACGGTGCACGACTTCACCGACTCGCCGTCCACGTGGACGGTGCAGGCCCCGCATGACGACGGTGTCGCAGCCGACGTTCGTGCCGGTGAGGCCGAGACCCTCGCGCAGGAAGTAGACGAGCAGCTCCCGCTCCTCGACGTCCGCCTCGTGCCGGACGCCGTTGACGGTGACGGTGATGCGCCTCACGTGGTCTCCCCCCTCTCTCGGCCGAGCCGAACAGTCTTTTGATCGCCCCCACCAGCGCGGCGACCGCGAGCGACAGGCCCGAGACGGGCTTCTGCGGCCTGGCTCCACCGCGGCGGCCCGCTCCTCGGGCGCGGCCGACAGCTGACCCTTGATGCACTCGGCGAACTGGCCGACGAGCTTGTTCGAGACGTCCTTGACCACCCCCGGCCGGCCGAGCTGGGCGGCCTGGCCGGAGAACCGCAGGTCGGTCGTCCATCGCGACCCTGGTGCCGCCCGTAGTCGGTGGGGTGCAGGGCCGAGTCGACCGTCGCCTCGGCGCCGCCCTTGCCGCGCGTGTCGCGCGCGCTGACGCCGAGCCTGACGGTCTTCGCGGCGTCGTCGCGCTCGAGCAGCTTCACGTCCGCCCGGAACTGCATGCGCGACCGGCCCGAGCTTGATCGCCGAGCTCCGACTTCCAGGTGCTGTCGTCCACGACCTCCAGCAGCTTCGCGCCCGGGCATGCAGGGCACGACCCGCTCCGCGTCGAGCATCAGCTCGAGCGTCCGGTCCGGCGAGGCCGGGACCTCAAACTCGTGTTCGAGCTGCAACGTCCTCCTTCCGGGGCGCGCGGTTGGCCACCGAGACGATCTCGGCGCCGATCGCGATCGCGACCTCCTCCGGCGTGCGCGAGGCGATCGGGAGGCCGATGGGCGCGTGGATGCGCGACAGCTGGTCCTCGTCCACGCCCTCCTCGAGCAGCTTCTCGCGCCGGCGCTCCGTGGTCCTGCGGCTGCCCATCGCGCCGATGTAGCGGGCCGGGGTGGCGAGCGCCGCCTTCAGCGCCGGCACGTCGAACTTGGCGTCGTGGGTGAGCACGCACACGGCGGTGCGCGCGTCCACGGGCGCGGTGGCGAGGAACTCGTGCGGCCACTCGCTCACCAGCTCGTCGGCGTCCGGGAACCGCTCGGGCGTGACGAAGATCGCCCGCGGGTCGCAGACGGTGACGCGGTAGCCGAGGAACTTGCCGACGGTGCAGAGCGCCGAGGCGAAGTCGATGGCGCCGAAGACGTACATGGCCGGCCGCGGCACGAACGACGAGACGAAGACCTCGTCGCCGCCGACCGTCACGACCCCGCTCTCGCCCAGCTCCAGCAGGGGACGGGCCGCCGCCTCCAGCTCGTCGGCCGGGTCGGCGTCGGCGCCGACCACCCGCGGGTTGCCCGTGACCGCGCCCCCGATCGGTGGTCAGGTAGGCCACCGGGCGCTCGTCGCGGACGGCCGCCGCGACCTGTTCCACGAGGGCCGGCACCATCGGCTCGACGAAGATCCCCACGTTGCCGCCGCAGGGCAGCCCGACCTCGAAGGCCTCGTCGTCGGCGTATCCGTACGTGGCCATGCGGGCCGGGGCGCCGTGCAGCACCTCCTCGGCCTGCTGGTACACGGCGGGCTCGACGCACCCGCCCGTCACCGAGCCGACGACCTCGCCGGTCTCGGACACCGCCATGACGCTGCCCGGCTCCCGCGGCGCGGACCGGTTGACCGTCACGACCGTCGCCATCGCCGCGCGCTGCCCGTCGTGGATCCAGCGCTGGAGCGTGGGCAGAACGTCCCTCAAAGGCGACCTCGGCGTCGTTCCCGGGGGCTGACCCTACGGTCGGCCCGAAAGTTCGTCAACATAATCACGAACTCCCCCGTCCGCGTCCCGTACTGCGGTCCCACGCACGGAGTCCCACGTGGAATTCACCGACGTCGACCAGCTCCAGCAGGCCCTCGCGCGCGAGAGCTACATCGCCGACCGCGGCCTGGCCGTGTCCGTCTACCTGGCCCTGACGCTGCGGCCGGCCGCTGCTGCTCGAGGGCGAGCCCGGGGTCGGCAAGACCGAGGTCGCGCGCACGCTCGCCCGCGTCCTGCCGGCGCGGCTCATCCGCCTCCAGTGCTACGAGGGCATCGACGCCGGCCAGGCGCTCTACGAATGGAACTACTCGCGCCAGCTCCTCTACGCGCGGACGCTCCAGGAGGGATCGCTCGACCCCGACCGCAAGGCCGCCGAGCTCTACGGGCCCGAGTTCCTGGTCGAGCGGCCCCTGTTGGCCGCCGTGCGCGCGGGCGCGGGGGCGGTGCTCCTGGTGGACGAGCTCGACCGGGCCGACGAGGAGTTCGAGGCCTTCCTGCTGGAGGTGCTCGCCGATGGCGCCGTGACCATCCCGGAGATCGGGACCGTGGTCGCCGAGACGCCGCCGGTCGTCGTGCTCACCTCGAACCGCACCCGCGAGCTGCACGACGCGCTCAAGCGCCGCTGCCTCTACCACTGGATCGACTACCCCGAGCGGGAGCGCGAGGTCCGGATCATCCGGCTGCGCGCGCCCGAGGCCTCGCAGGCCCTGGCCGAGTCGGTGGCCGAGCTGGTCGCCCGCCTGCGGCAGCTCGACCTGGCCAAGCCCCCCGGCCCCGCCGAGGCGATCGACTGGACGCGCGCGCTCGCCGCGCTCGGCATCGGGTCGGTGGATGCCCGGTCGGCCGGCGAGACGCTCGGCTGGGCGGTCAAGGGACGGGACGACATGGCCATCGCCCGTCGCGCGGTGAGCGAGCTGCTCGGAGGGTGATCCCCGCCGACGCCGACGAGCCGCTGGGCCGCGTCCGCGACCTGGCCGAGGCGCTCCGGACGGCCGGGGTGCCCGTCGGCACCGGCCGCCTCGCTGGGCCTGGCCCGCGCCGCCGCCGCGGTGGGGCCCGACGACCTCTACTGGGCCGCCCGCGCGACGCTGATCTCGCGCCGCGAGGACGTCGCGGCCTTCGACCGGGCCTTCGCGTCGGTGTTCGGGCTGTCCGACCGGCCCGAGCCGCTCCGCCCAGCCCGTCGCCGACCGGCGTCAGCGCGTGAGCGCCCCCAGCGACCTCGGCGCGAGCGCGCCGCTCGACGCCGCGTCCGAGACCTCCGTCGTCGAGCCCCGTCGAGACGCTCGGGCGCAAGGACTTCTCCGGCTGCAGCGAGGACGAGCTGGCACAGATCGCCCGCCTCATGGCCCGGCTGCGGCTGCGCGCCCCGGTGCGCCGCACGCGCCGGCGCCGTCCCGCGCGCACCGGCGACCCCGACCTGCGCCGCACCCTGCGGCGCGCCATGCGCACGGGCGGCGAGCCGATCGAGCGGGCGTGGCGCCGGCGGCGGGTGCAGCGGCGCCGGCTGCTGCTGATCCTCGACGTCTCCGGGTCGATGTCCACCTACTCGCGCGCGCTCGCCCTCTTCGCCCACGCCTCGCTGCGCGCGGGCCCCGGCGACTGGGAGGCCTTCGCGTTCGGCACGCGCCTCACGCGCATGACGCGGGCGTTGTCCGTCGCCGACGCCGACGTGGCCATCTCCGCGGCCGCCGCCGAGGTGA
Source organism: Miltoncostaeaceae bacterium (assembly GCA_963808825.1). Lineage (GTDB taxonomy): Bacteria > Actinomycetota > Thermoleophilia > Miltoncostaeales > Miltoncostaeaceae > DATAGF01. The sequence continues at coordinate 261,769 of CAWEGW010000015.1, forward strand.
CCGACTGGGACGGCGGCACCCGCATCGGCCCGTCGCTCAAGCGCCTCATCGACGAGCACGGCCGCACCCGCGTCGTCCGCGGCGCGACCTGCGTCATCCTCTCGGACGGCCTCGACGTCGGCGACCCCGAGCTCCTCGGCGAGCAGATGGCGCGGCTCTCGCGCCTCGCCCACCGCGTCGTCTGGCTGAACCCGCTGAAGGGCCACGACGCCTACGAGCCCCTGGCCCGCGGCATGGCCGCCGCCCTCCCCCACGTCGACGTCTTCCGCCCCGGCCACAACCTCCAGAGCCTGGAGGAGGTCGCCGACGTGATCGCCCGCCTCTAGCCGGCAGCGCCCCCCGGGCTCGGGGCGCCGCTCCCGGGCGCCCGCCCGATCCTCTCGGCCAGGCCCGGCCAGGCCTCGATCGGGTCGGTGGAGCGCACGACGTGCATCCCCGCGGCCTCGTAGCGCTCGAAGGCCGCGTCGGCCTGTTCGGTGTAGTCGACGACGCCCGGGACGACGATCGGGGAGGTGCAGTCCTCCAGCAGGTACGTGCACTCGGCGAGCTGCCGGAGGTCGTCGTGCATCAGGAGGTCGTCGATCGTCCACGCCACGCAGTGGCTCTTGGCCTGGCCGGCCACGACGACCGCGTCGAAGGAGCGCAGCGTCGCGATGAAGGCGGGCGTCCTCCTCGGCGAGGCGGTCGCCGTCGGGCCCCTCGGTCACCTCCGGCCCGAGCACCGAGTAGTGCTCGGTGAGGGGGTTGTCGCCCTTCACGTGGAAGTCGGGGCGGCTGTGCCGGGCGACGCCGTGGAAGAAGATCGCCTCCTCGACCGCCGAGACGAGCGCGTGGCCGATGCCGCCGAGCATGGCGTGGTAGGGCCAGACGGTCAGGTCGTACTTGCCGCCCTCGGCGAGCCGGCGCGTGTAGTCGGCCAGGTGGCGGCGCGCGTAGTCGGCGTCGATCCCGAGCGCCTCGGCGACCGCGGTGTTCGCGCGCCAGCGCCCGGACGCGACGTCCTCGGCCGAGACGAGCGTGTACGGGCGCCGGGTGCTGGCCATCCTCGTCGACGAGCCAGATCGCGTGGAACACCTGCATCGCGTGGTGGGTGTCGAGGCTGGCGAGGACCCGCGTGACCGAGCCGAGGTTGCGGTAGATCCACTCGCACAGGCGGCGGCTGTCGTCGACCGCGGCCGAGCCGGAGCGGCCGCCGACGAAGAGCTCGAAGCCCGGGATGCAGAACGTGTTCTGGACATCGACGGCGAGCAGGCAGATCCGGAAGCCGTCCTCGGTGGCCGGGCCGAAGTCGTGCTCGTCGGCCCAGGCCTGCGCCTCGCGTGCGCGATCCTCGTACGGGACCCGCCAGACCTCGCCGACGCGGCTGGGGTCGAAGTGGCCGGGGATGGGAAGCTCGGGCATGCGTGGCGAGTCTGGCAAACGCGGCCGTCGGCAGCCCGGCTCAGGACGCCGGCCTGTCCCGCGCCGGAGCTCGGACCGCCTCCACCGCCTCTCGCTGGCTGAGCCGGGAGCCGGCGCCGAATATCTCGTCGAACCGATCCGACCCGAGCGCCTCGCGGATCTGCTCCGCCAGCTCGGCCTGCGGCCGCCGCAGCATCGGCCAGGCCCGCAGGCCGACCCGCCCACGGAGGCCCTCCGCCGCGCCGAGCGCCAACGCCGCCCTCCCCGGCTCGCCCTCCACGAGGAACCACCGGGCGAACGCGACCAAGCACAGGGTCACGTTGGCGGTGCTGCGGGCGGCCACGCTCAAGCCCAAGGCGTCGTCGAGGAGCACTCGCGCCTCGTCCAGGCGCCCGCGCATGGTCGCCAGGCTGCCGAGGATCGTCCGGGTCCAGGAGGCCAGCCAGGTGTGGTCGAACCGCCCCGCAAGCTCGCGCGCCTCGATCAGATGGGGCAGGGCGTCGTCCTCGCTGCCGGCGAACATCTCGAGGGAGCCGAGCGAGCCAAGGGTCATGGCGGTCCAGAAGGGCTCCTCCTGGCCGCGCAGCGAATCCAGCGCGGCCGATGCGCTTCGGATGGCGCCGTCGAAGTCGCCCGCGATCGGGGAGGTCCACGCCGCGGCGAGCTGTGACACCGCGCGCAGGAAGGGGTCCTGGACCTGCTGCAGCAGGGGCTCGAGGCGCTCGTGGGCCGCCAGAGCCGCCTCGTCGTCGCCGACGTCGAGCGCGACCACGAGCGCCGTCCACTCCAGCTCCGCGCGAGCCCGGGGGCTCAGAGAAACGGTGGCGGGCCGGAGCCGGTCGACCCAGGCGCGGCTCTCGTCCATGTGGTCCCCGAGGAACCAGAAGGGCCAGAGGACCCGGAAGACGTGGGGCAGCGGCCCGGTGTCGTGGGCCAGGTACCAGCGCACCGCGGCGCCGAGATTGCCCGCCTCGGCCTGCAGGCGCTCGAACCACGCGCCCTGGCCCAGCCCCCTCAGGGGACGGTCTGCCTGCTCGGCCAGCGCCCGGTAGTGATCGGCGTGGCGGCGCTCGATCTCGGCGAGGTCGGGCCGGGCGCGCAGGCGCTCGGCGACGAACTCGCGGACGGTCTCCAGCATTCGCGGCCGAGGGCCGCGCTCGGTGTCGTCGAGACGGAGGAGGCTGTGGCGCGCCAGGTCCTCGGTCATGTCGAGCGCCCGGTCCTCGTCGAGCCCCGCGACATCGGCGGCGGCCTCGACGGTCCAGCCGTTGACGAACACCGCGGCCGTCTCCAGGAGCGACCGCTCGGCCACGTCGAGGAGGCCGATGCTCCAGTCCACCGTCGCCCGCAGGGTCTGCTGGCGTGCCGGCATGTCGACCGTGCCCGACCCCAGGGCGTCGAGCGACCTCGCCAGCCGCTGCAGCAGGGCGTCGGGGTCGAGCAGCCGGGTCCGGGCCGCTGCCAGCTCGATGGCCAACGGCAGCCCCTCCAGGCGCCGGCAGATCTCGACCACCGCGGCCGCGTTGCCCTCCGTGAGGGTGAGATCCGGGCGCACAGCGCGGGCCCGGTCGAGGAAGAGGGCGACTCCGGGCGACGCGGCCAGCTCGTTGACCGGCACGCCCGCCGGATCGGATGGCAGCGGGAGCGGGCGCACCGGATACTCACGCTCGGCCCGCAGCCGCAGCGGCGTGAGGCTCGTGGCCATGATCGCGAGACCGGGGCAGCGCGACAGGAGCTCGTCGAGGTCGCGAGCGACGTCCAGCACCTGCTCCAGGTTGTCGAGGATCAGCAGCCACCGGCCGTCGCCGAGCTGCTCGACCAGGGCCTCCTGCGGCGAGTCCATGCCCCCCAGCTCGGCCCCCAGCGCCCGTCCGATCGCCATCGGTACGAGCTCGGGTTCGGTCACCCCCTCGAGCGCCACGAACAGGGTGCCCGAGTCGAAGCGCTCGCTCAGCCGGTCGCCCACCGCCACCGCGAGCCGCGTCTTGCCGACCCCGCTCGGCCCCGTCAGGGTCAGCAGGCGCCCCCCGCCGCCGCCGAGCAGCTCGGCGACCTCGTCGATGGCCCGCTCGCGCCCCACCAGCGACGTCGTGCTGGCCGGCAGGAGGCGCGGGGAGCGACCGCCGCGGTGGCGGGCGGGCGGCGAAGCGCTCGCTCAGCAGCGTCGCCAGATCGTCGCGAACCAGCGTGCCGAGCTCGCGGGCGGTGCGGAAGTACCGGTACGAGTCGACGGCCTCCTCCCGGACCCGGGCGAGCATCTCCGTCAGGCGGGGCTCGCGGTCCGGCGCCGGCCGCTTGATGTACAGCAGGCGCGGCAGGCTTCGCGAGAGCTCGAGCTCCTCCTCCAGCCCGGAGACCTCCATCCCGGGGCCGACCTGTCCGTAGCGCTGCCAGTACAGCCCGATGAAGACATCGCTCTGGGCCAGGTAGGCGCGATACACGTCCCGCGGGGGGTGCGGACGGGCACCCTGCTCGAACAGCACCGGCGTGAGGCGCAGCGCCGAGATGGCCCGCGAGACCGCGCGCCGCTCGTCGGCCAGCTCGCCGATCGTGGAACTCACGAACACGCGCAGACGCCGGTCAGGCGTCCGGATGACCGCCACGCTGCCTCCACCCGAGCATCACGGAGCCGACGGTGGTCTATCAGGATGGGCCCTGGCGACAGAGACGGCCCCCTACTCCAGCAGGAGTACGGCTCAGGCGATGCGCGCGAGCAGCCGCTCGTAGTCCTCCGGGGTGTCGACGTCCTCGGGCGGGTCGCCGCCGACCTCGGCGAGGTCGACGCGTCCGAGGTGGGTCGCCATGACCGCGCGGGCGCCGACGTCGCCGCGCAGGGCCTCGATGCCGGCCCAGGCGTGGCGGGAGAGGAGGACCGGGTGGGCCGGCCGCCCGCGGTAGGCGCGCGGACGACCTGCGAGCCGTGGACCCAGAACCAGTCGATGACGCCCCGGATCGCGTCGGGGCGCACCTCCGGCTGGTCGCCGAGGAGGACGATCGCCGCCGCGCGACCCCTCCGGCGCGGCGTCGAGCCCGGCGCGCCGGAGCGACGTGGACTGGCCGTCGGCGTGGCTGAGGTTGACGACGAGCTCGGCGCCGGCCGGGAGGCTCAGCGGGCCCGCGATCTCGTCGGCAGGCGTGGCCGAGGACGATGCGCAGGTCGTCGAGGCCCGCGGCGATCGCCGCGTCGATCGGGTGCTGGAGCATCGGGCCGCCCGCCGACGGGCAGGAGCTGCTTGACGCGGCCGGCGTCCATGCGCCGGCTCCGGCCCGCGGCCAGGATGACGCAGCGAGACGGTCACCGGCGGCCCGCCGCGGGTATCGTGCCGGCAGCCCGAGACACCCACCGCCAAGGGGGACCCATGAGGATCAGCGCGCGCAACCAGCTGCCGGGCCGCGTCACCGGCATCCGCCGCGGCGAGGCGATCGCCAACGTCGAGCTCGACGTCGGCGGCCAGCGACTGGTCGCCTCGATCACGGTGGAGGCCGTTCGACCAGCTCGGCATCGCCGAGGGGAGCGAGGTGTTCGCCGTCATCAAGGCGTCGGACGTGATGGTGGGCGTCGAGCACTAGCGCCCGCCGCCCTCCGGGCGCGGCGAGCTTAACCCAGGCGAGGGCGCGCCTCGCGCGGCGCGCGGCCGAGCGCGCTGTCGCTGCCCGCGGGCGTGGCCGCTGCCGTGTGGGCGGGCGCCGCCGCGCTGGCGCTCCACGAGCGCCGGGTCGCGCCGCGGCCCGGGCGACGAGCCGCCCCTGCGCGACGGCCCGCCTCGTGAGCGTGATCGTCCCGGCCCGCGACGAGGAGCGCGACGTCGGGCGCGGCGATCCGGAGCCTGCGCGCCCTCGAGTACGGGCCCCTGGAGGTGATCGTCGTGGACGACGAGTCCCGCGACGGCACCGCGCGCGGCGGCGCGCGACGCCGCTGGCGGCGACCCGCGGGTGCGGGTGCTGGCGCGGCGAGCCGCTCCCGCCAGGCTGGGTCGGCAAGCCCTGGGCCTGCTGGCAGGGGGTGCGGGCCGCCCGCGGCGAGTGGCTGCTCTTCGCCGACGCCGACGTCCTCCACTCGCCCGACTCCCTCGGTCGGGCGCTCGCGATGGCGCTGCGGCTCGGGCGGGGCGGCGTGACGCTCTTCCCCACCATCGTGGCCGAGGGACCCGCCGAGCGGACGGTCCTGCCGGCGGCCGCGGCGGCGATCGGCGCCTTCGTCGCGCCCGGGCCGCTGGCGCGCTCGCGCCGCAGCGCGATCGCCATCGCCGCCGGCGGCTACATGCTGATCGAGCGCGGCCTCTACGGCAGGGTCGGCGGGCACGCGGGCATCCGCGGAGCGCATGGTGGACGACGTCACGCTGGCCGCGCGCGTCAAGCGGGCCGGCGGGCTGCTGGTGCCGGCGCCGGCCGGCGAGCTGGCCCGGCTGCGGATGTACCACGGCGCGCGCGAGGTGTGGCGGGGCTGGAGCAAGAACGCCTCCTTCGGGATCGAGGGCGGCGCCGGCAAGGCCCTGGTCGGCGGGATCGCCGTGGGCGCGCTGGCCCTGGCCCCGCTCGCCGCGACGGTCCAGGGGCTGCGGCGGCGCGACCGGCGGCTGGCCGCCGCCGGCGCCGCCGGGATCGCCGTCGCTCGCGGCCCTTCAGCGGCTCACGACCTGGGCAGTGCCAACCCCGGCGCCGTACGCGGCGGCCATGCCCCTCGGGATGGCGGTGATGTCCGCGGCGGCGATCCGGGGCGCGCTCGAGCGCCTCGCCGGGCGCGGGCCGCGCTGGCGGGGGCGGCGCTACCCGCTGGCGCGCTGAGCCCGGCGGCGCGGGGAGCGGCCGACCAGCAGGTCGCGCGCCGCGTTCAGCGCCACGGTCAGGCGCTCGGCCTGGCCGCGGATGGCCGGGTGGAGGCCGGCGACCCGGTCGGGGTGGCAGCGCGAGACCTGGTCGCGGTAGGCGCGGTCGACCTCGTCCGGCGCAGCGCCCGCGGCGAGCCCGAGCAGGGCGGCCGCCTCGTCGGGGCTGCGCGGCAGCGGCACCTCGGCGGCGGGCGCCGACGGCGGCGGCACCGACCGGATGCGGCGGCGGCGCGAGCGCTCGGCGGCGATCGACTCGCGCTCCTCCGCGAGGGCGGCGCGCTCCTCCCGGAGGCGCTCGCGCTCCTCGGCGACCTCGCGCGCCAGGCTCACCAGTCGGCGGTCGCGCGCGGCCGGGTCCTCGCGCAGCGCGCCGAGCATCGCCTCGGGGTCGAGCTCGGCGCGGCTCGTCGGCCGGGACGTCCCAGCCGGGCCCCGCCTCGCCGCGCCTGATCGCGGCGATCACCTCGAGCAGCGACATGTGGGCGCGGTTGCCGAGCGCCGGGCCCTCCGAGGGGCCGAGGCGCACGAGCCGCACCGACTCCCAGCCGGGCTCGATGACGAAGGCCGCCGACGAGCGCCCGGCGAGCAGCACCCGCCGGCGCGGGCGGGCCCGGTGGCCGAGGATCGCGAAGCGCGCGCCCGGGGCGTCCTCGCCCGCGAGGGCGGCGAGCTCCTCGGCGAGGTCCTCGAGCCGGCGCGCCACCTCGCGCCCGTCGGGGCCCTCGGCCTCCGCGGCGCGGGCCGCGGCGAGGGCCTCGTCGCGCGCCCGCGGCGTCGGGCGACTGGCCCGCCGCGAGCACCCCCCACCAGCGCGCCCAGGGGTCCCCGGGCTCGGACCGCTCGAGGGCCATGGCGGCGGCGGCCGGGTGGTCGAGGGAAAGCAGGGTCGCGGCGAGGCCGGTGGCGGCGCGCGGCGAGTCGCCCACGGCCGAGGACGCCGCGAGCAGGGCCACCTGGCGCCAGCGGCCCTCCGTCCCCCGCGCAGGGGCCGGGCCGGCGGCTTGCGATGAAGGGGTCGATCACGCGTCGAGCGTAGCGGAGCGGCGAAGGGCGCGGGCGACGGCGGCCAGCGGCTATGCTCGCCGCGTGAACCGGCTCGCGCAGGAGTCCAGCCTGTACCTGCGCCAGCACGCCGAGAACCCGGTCGAACTGGCAGCCGTGGGGCGAGCAGGCCTTCGCCCGGGCGCGGGCCGAGGACCGGCCGGTGCTCCTGTCGGTGGGCTACTCCTCGTGCCACTGGTGCCACGTCATGGCCCACGAGTCGTTCGAGGACCCGGACACGGCCGCCGTCATGAACGAGCTGTTCGTCAACGTGAAGGTCGACCGCGAGGAGCGGCCCGACGTCGACGCCCTCTACATGCAGGCGACGCTCGCGCTCGCCGGCCAGGGCGGGTGGCCGATGACCGTCTTCCTCACCCCCGACGGCCGGCCCTTCTACGCGGGCACGTACTTCCCCAAGACCGCGCGCGGCGGCCTGCCCGCCTTCGCCGATCTGTGCCGGGCGATCGCGAACGCCTACCGGTCGCGCCGCGACGACGTGGAGAGCCAGGCCGCGGAGGTCGCCCGGCGGCTGGCGGCAGCCTCCGACCGGCGGGCCGGCCGAGGACCCGCTCGACCGCCAGACGCTCGACGACGCCGTGGTCGGCCTGGCCCGGGCGTTCGACCCGGTGGAGGGGGGCTTCGGCGGCGCGCCCAAGTTCCCGCCCTCGCTCGCGCTGGAGTTCCTGCTGCGGCGCCTGGCGAGGCGCCCCGACGACCATCACGCGCGCCAGATCGTCGACCTCACCCTGGGCAAGATGGCCGCCGGGGGCATCTACGACCAGGTCGGCGGGGGCTTCCACCGCTACAGCGTGGACGGGCAGTGGCTCGTGCCCCACTTCGAGAAGATGCTCTACGACAACGCGCTGCTGGCGCGCGACTACGCCCTCTCGTTCAGGGTCACGGGCAACCCGGACCACGCCCGCGTCGCCCAGGAGACCCTCGACTACCTGCTGCGCGAGATGCGCCTGCCGGGTGGCGGCTTCGCGGCGGCCCAGGACGCCGACTCGCCCGGCGGGGAGGGCGCCTTCTTCGTCTGGACGCCGCAGGAGATCGCCTCGGTGCTGCCCGAGGACCAGGCGCGCGCGATCATCCTCCGCTACGGAGTCACCCCCGAGGGCAACTTCGAGGGGCGGACGATCCTGCGCCTGGCGGCCCCGCTCGACGCCGTCTCGCGCGAGCTCGGCGAGGACGCGCGGCCGCTGCTGGCGGCCGCCCGGGCCGCCCTCTACCGCGCCCGCGCGGCCCGCCCGGCCCCGGCCCGCGACGACAAGGCCATCGCCGCCTGGAACGGGCTGGCGATCGCCGCCCTCGCCGACGCCGGGGTGATCCTGGGGCGCGGCGACTACGTGGACGCCGCCGCGGCGACCGCGGCCTTCGTCCTGGACGCGCTGGTCGGTCGACGGGCGCCTGCGGCGCGCCTACATGGGCGGCGCCGCCCACCAGCTCGGCCAGCTCGACGACCACGCCGACCTCTGCCACGGCCTCCTCTGCCTCTACGAGGCGACGTTCCACCCCCGCTGGCTGGCCGCGGCGCGCGGGCTCGCCGAGCCGGATGGTCGAGCTCTTCGCCGACCCCGACGGGGACGGCTTCTTCTACGCCGGCGCCGACGGCGAGGCGCTCGTCGCGCGCACCCGCGACGTCGAGGACCACCCGACGCCCGCCGGCAACTCGCAGGCCGCCCACGTCCTGCTGCGGCTCGCGGGGCTCACCGGGGACGCCGCGCTCGAGGAGCGGGCGTCGGGCGCGCTGCGGATCGTGCGGAGCGAGATGGCGCGCTTCCCGCAGGCGTTCGGCACGGCGCTGATCGCGCTCGACGACCTGCTGGCCGACCGCCGTGAGATCGCCGTCGTGGGGCCGCCGGACGACCCGCGCACCGCCGAGCTGCTGCGCGCCGCCCGCGCCGGCGCCGCGCCCGCCGACGCCCTGGCCGCCGGCGATCCGGAGGACCCGGCCGCCGCCGAGGCGGCGCCCCTGCTCCGCGAGCGGGCCCTCGTGGACGGCGCCCCGGCCGCCTACGTCTGCGTCGGCTTCGCCTGCCGCGCGCCCGTCACCGCGCCAGAGGAGCTGACCGCGACCCTGGCCGCGTGACGGGATCGGTTACGGTCGTTTAAGAATTGGCCGTGGCCGGGATGGGTAGCGTCCCTGCTCGACGAGGAGGTGGAGCGTGACGGGACGGAGAGCGCGGAGGGCGGCCCTCGCCCTGACGCTGACGGCGGCGGTCGGGGTCGCGGCGATCGCGGGCGTGGCGACCGCGGCGAAGTCGAAGCGGAGCCTGACCGCGAGCGGGACGGCGCTCGCGTTCAGCAAGAAGTCGCTGACGGCGCCCAAGGGTCAGGTGCAGCTCGTCCTCACCAACAAGGCGTCGATCCAGCACAACGTGGCGATCCGCGGCAACGGCCTGGCGGCCAAGAAGGGCAAGGTGGTCGGCAAGAACGGGGTCTCGACGGTGACCGCGACCGTCAAGCCCGGCAAGTACACCTACTACTGCAGCGTCCCCGGCCACGAGAAGGCGGGCATGAAGGGAACCCTGACCGTTCCTCGGCCGCGGTAGCGTGCGGAGCACGCGCCCGGCGCTCGTCGCGGCGGCCCTCGCGGCCGCCGGCGGCGTCGTCGTGGCGGGCGCGGGGGCGGGCTCCGGCGGTCAGTCGCGGGCGGAGCTGACCGCGGGCGACCTCCCGGGCCTGGCCGCCGCCGACCAGGCCGTCACGATCGCCTCGGAGAGCTGGCAGCGCCTGACGCGCCGCCCGGTGCCCTCGCTGCGCCCGCTTGGGGGCGCGCACCCCGGGGCGAAGTCGATCCGCGTCAACCGCACCCGGGCGCCCTCACCGGCCCCGCGGGCGCCAGCGCTTCCCCTACCTCCGCGGCACTGATCGTGAAGACGGCGACCCGCGGCGGGATCCTGAGCCTGGTGGCGATCATGCGCAAGGTGCGGGCCGGCTCGGGGCCGGCGTCGTGGCGCTACGCCGAGTACGTGCGCGGCGCGACGGGCTTCACCAAGGTGGGCGGCGGCCAGTCGCTCTGCCGCGGCTGCCACGTCTCGGCACTCGACACCCAGCGCAGCGACTGGGTCTTCTCTCGCCTGAGGTGATCCGCCCTAGTTGATCGTGAGCGGGACGACCATCCCGGCGGCCGCGTGGCCGTCGACCGCGCAGTAGATCTGGTACGACCCGGGGCCAAGCGTGATTTCGACGGACGTCGAGTTGCCCGCGCTCACGGTGGACGAGTTGCCCTGGCTCACGCCGCCCGGGTTGGTCCGGGCGCCGATGTTGTGGCTGCCGCCGTTGACGGTGAGCTGCAGGCGGAACAGGCCGGACGTGGCGGTGATCGGCGTGTCCGGGCTGAACGAGAAGCTCACGCCCGTGAACGAGAACGTCCCTCCGCCAGGCGGCGGCGGGGCCGGCGGGGTCGGGGTCGTGGGAGTCGGCGGCGTGCCCGGCGTGCCCGGCGTGCCCGGCGTCCCGGGCGGCGGAGAGGCCGCCTCGCACAGGTCTCCCGCCCGCCGCAGCAGCCGGATCGCCCGCCGCATCGACGCCTTCTTGCGCTTGAGGACCTTCGGCGGGGCCTTCGCGGCGTTCTTGAGCGCAGCGGCCCGGAGGCGCCGGGCCCTCGCCGCGGTGGCGGCGCCGGCGTCGCAGCGGGCGGCCGGCTGGAGGGACTTGAAGGTTCGGTCCAGGCCGGCGAGCGGCGACTTGGCGGCGGTCGAGCGCGACGCCAGGGCCGAGCCGAGGGCCAGCGTGGCCGCCGCCGCGGCGCAGAGCACCAGCAGGACTGCGATCGGGCGACGCATGACTCTCCGGGTTGCGGATCCCGACCGGCCCGCCGACCCTAAACACGGCCGCGCGCCCGGGCAAGTGGCCCGGGTCGCGGCGGTCCCTAGGCTCTCCGGATGGCCCGCCTCGTCGTAACCGCCCGCCTCTCCGACCCCGGGGCCGTCGAGCGGCTGCGGGCCGCCGGCCACGAGGTCGCCGTCCGCGACGACCCGGTCGCCGGCGGCGGCCGAGGAGCTGCGCGCGCTGGCCGTGGGGTGCGAGGGGATCCTCTGCCTCCCGGCCGACCGGATCGACGCGGCCTTCCTCGACGCCACCGGGCGTCCGCTGGGTCTCCAACCACGCCGTGGGCACCGACAACGTCGACCTCGCCGCCGCCGCCGAGCGGGGCGTGGCGGTCGCGAACACGCCGGGGGTCCTCGACGACGCCGTGGCCGACCTCTGCGTGGGTCTGGCCCTGGCGGCGGCCCGCCGGATCGCCGAGGGCGACCGGCTCGTTCGGTCCGGCGGCTGGACCGGCTTCTCCACCGACCTGCTCCTCGGGCTCGACCTGGCGGGCGCGACCGCCGGGCTCGTGGGGCTGGGCGGCGTCGGGCGCGCCGTCGCGCGGCGCCTGGTCGCGGGCTTCGGCATGCGCGGCCTCTACGTCGCGCGCCACCCGCACCCCGAGGACGAGCGGGCCCTCGGCGTCGAGCGCGCCGGGCTGGACGACCTTCTGCGGGCCGCCGACCTGGTGACCGTCCACGTCCCCCTGACGGACGAGACCAGGGGGATGATCGGCGACCGCGAGCTCGCGCTGATGCGCCCCGGAGCGGTCCTGGTCAACGTCTCGCGCGGGCCGGTCGTCGATGGAGCGCGCCCTGGTGGGCGCGCTGCGCGAGGGGCGCATCGCCGCCGGGCTCGACGTCTTCGACGAGGAGCCGATTCGGGGCGGCCACCCCTTCGCCGGCCTGCCGAACGCGTGCTGACGCCCCACATCGCCAGCGCCGGGCGGCGCACCCGGGATGCCATGGCCGCCCTGGCGGTGGACAACCTCCTCGCCATGGCGGCCGGCGAGCGCCCGCCCGCCCCGGTGGTCTGGCAGAGACCTGGGGAGGAGTAGTTTCTGTCGGGTGGGGTGTAGCTTTCCTCAACTTTTCAACCCCGGCCGGACAGAGGGAGCAGCTGAATTGACCATCTCTCGACGCGCCGTCGCGGGCCTCGCCGCGGCGCTCCTCGCGGCGGTCGCCGTGCCCGCGGCCGCCCAGGGGCCCGCGGTCACCGTGGTCGCCGACAACCTGAACAACCCGCGCGGCGTCGCGACCGCCCCCGACGGGGGCATCTACGTCGCCGAGGCGGGCAAGGCCGGGCCGACCTGCTTCGGCGAGGGCGACCAGCAGGCGTGCGTCGCCTTCTCGAGCTCCATCACCCGCTACGCCGACGGCGTCGCCAAGCGGGTCGTCACCGGTCTGCTCTCGGCCGGCGGCCGCGACGGCAGCTTCACGACCGGCGCCGACGGCGTGAGCGTCACGGCCAACGGGACGATCTACATCGCCATGACGGCGGCCCCCGACTGCTCGCCGACCGACCCGTTCCCCAAGCGGGCGCGCGACCAGGCGGGGCGGATCCTGAAGTACGGCCCGGGCGGCAAGCTCAGCCCGGTCGTCAACCTCAACCAGCTGGAGTGCAGGGACAATCCGGACGGCACGGACCGCAACTCCAATCCCTACGCCGTCCTCGCGCTCGGCGACCAGAAGGAGATCGCGGTCGACGCCGGCGGCAACGTCCTCTACAGCGTGAACGGCCGGCGCGCGACGCTGATGACCAAGCTGCCGCGCACCAACGGCAGGCAGTGCGTGCCGACCTCGATCGCGGCCGGCCCCGACGGCGCCTACTACGTCGGCTGCCTCGACGAGGGCGCCGGCCCGGGCAAGGCGCGCGTCTTCCGCGTGGTGCCAGGGGAGAAGCCGACGCTCTACCGCACCGGCTTCCGCCAGATCACCGGCATCGCCTTCGGGCCCGACGGGAGCCTCTACGTGACCCAGCTCTCGTCCAAGGGCGGCCAGGCCCCCTCGGGCTCGGTGGTCAAGGTGTCGGCCGACGGGGCGACGCGCACGGTGCTCGGCGAGGGGTCGCTCTTCTTCCCGGCCGGCGCGGCGATCGGCCGCGACGGGGCCCTGTACGTCTCCAACTGGAGCGTGCTGCCCGGCCGGCCCGCGCCGGCGGGCCCATTCAAGGGCAAGAACGGCCAGCTCGTGAGGATCGCCCTGAGCTGACCACGGCGAACCGGGAGCGTCCCACCGGGGCGCTCCCGCCGGGGCGGCGGTATCCTCCAGCGCGATGGCGGACCTGGGGGAGCTGACCGCGATGATCGAGGGCGCCCTGCCCGGCTCGACGGCGCGAGGTCGTCAACCAGGGCGGGGGCGACCACCTCGCTGCGACGGTCGTCGCCCCCCAGTTCGCCGGCCTGTCGCGCCTCGAGCAGCACAGGCTCGTCTACGCGGCGGTGCAGAGCCGGTTCGACGACGGCAGCATCCACGCGCTCGCACTGCGGACCCGCGCACCGGAGGCCACATGAGCGACACCATCACGATGTCCGAGCAGGAGATCCTCGACCAGATCCAGAGCGAGGTCGCGGACAACCGGGTGTTCCTCTACATGAAGGGCACCCCCGACATGCCGCGCTGCGGCTTCTCGAACCAGGTCGTCCAGATCCTCAACCACATGGACGTGGACTACGGGGCCCGCGACATCCTGGTCAACCCCCGCATCCGCGTCGTGCTCTCGGAGTGGTCCGAGTGGCCGACGATCCCGCAGCTGTTCGTCGACGGGAAGCTGGTCGGCGGCTGCGACATCGTCACCGAGATGTTCCAGGACGGCGAGCTCAAGGAGGTGCTGGGCTCCAGCTAGGGCGCGGGGAACCTCTCCGCCGGGCGCCCGTGAACCAGGTCTTCGCGGCCGACGAGCCGCTCGCCGAGCTGCACGCCCACCTCGGCGGCGGCGTCAACGCGGCGACCATGTGGGAGCTCGCGCACGAGCAGGGGATCAAGCTCCCCTACCGCGACTACTGGGAGTTCGCGGCCGCCACCAACGTCGGCGCCGGCACCGACGGGCTGGCCGGGCTCGACCGCATCTACCACCTCACCGAGCTCATCCAGAGCAGCCCGGACGGCGTCTTCCGGGCGGTCCACGGGATGATCTCGGGCGGCTACCGGTCGCAGCGCATCACGACCCACGAGGTGCGCTTCAACCCGGCCAAGCGCAACCGCGGCGGGGAGCGCGACCTCGACGCCATCGTGATGGCGGCGGTCCACGGGGTCGACCGGGCGACGCTCGAGTACCCGGTGCGGGCGGGCCTGATCCTGATGATGGACCGCACCTTCGCGCCCGAGCTGAACGCCGCCGTGGTCGAGCGCGCGATCCGCTTCCGCGGGCGGGGCGTGGTCGCGGTCGACATCGGCGGCCCGCGGCCGCGCGGCCAGGGGCCGCCCTACCCCTACCGCGAGCTGGCCCCGCTGGTGGCGCGCGCCCGGGACGCCGGCCTGGGCGTGACCCTGCACGCCGGCGAGGAGGGCGTGAACGCCCCCGATCCCGCGCCCTACGTCGAGGAGATGCGCCAGGCGCTGGAGCTCGGGGTCAACCGGGTCGGCCACGGCATCATCGCCGCCATGGACCCGCGCCTCACCGAGCAGGTGCTCGAGCGCGGCGTGGTGCTGGAGATCTGCCCCACCTCGAACGTGCGCACCGGCGCCGTCCGCGACGAGGAGCAGATGGCCGAGGTCGTCTTCGGGCTCGAGGCCGCCGGCGTGCCGCTGGTGATCGCGACGGACGGCCCGGAGATGATCGGGACGCGCCTCCGGGCCGAGTACGCGATGCTCGTGCGCCGGGGCGCCCTCAGCCACGGTGCGGCCCGCGCCGCAAACGAGCGCGGTCACCGCGTGAGCTTCATCGGCGACGGCTCGCCCTCCGGCGGGGCGCCGTCGGGAGAGGGCGGCGCGGAGGCGGGGGCCGGGGCGGGCTGAGCCCGCGACGGCTCCGGCGCGCCCCAGGAGATCGGCACCGGCCGCTCGATCGCGACCACGACGACGTCGTCGCGCAGGCTCTGGTCCTCGTGGCGCCGCGCGGCGTCGATGAGCCGCTCGACGCGCAGCTCGACCGCCGAGGTTCGCTCGGCCGCCAGCACCGCGCAGGCCCGCTCGATGCCGAAGGTGTCGGCGCCGCGCCGCGCCTCGATGAGGCCGTCGGTGTAGAGCACGATCGTCCCGCCCGGCGGCAGCGAGGCGTGGGTCACCGGCCACTCCGCCTCGTCGAAGACGCCAAGCAGCGGCCCGGTGATGATGGGCTCGAGCGGCTGGCAGACCGTGGCGGTGAGGAAGAACGGCATCGGGTGGCCGGCCGCCGCGAAGCTGACGGACCCGCGAGGGTCGATGAGCATGTAGAGGATCGAGGCGAACAGGCCCTCCGCCCGCTGTGCCGGCTGCGCCATCTGGGCGTTGAGGGCCGCGAGCACCGCCGCCGGGTTGGGGTTCACCGACACGAGCGTGCGCCAGCCGAAGCGCAGGCCCGCGGCCTGGGCGGCGGCCGGCGCGCCGTGGCCGGCCATGTCGCCCACCATCACGGCGAGGCGCCCGTCGGGCAGGACGACGGCGTCGTAGAAGTCGCCCCCCACCAGCAGCGCCCGCTCGGCCGGCTGGTAGCGGGCGGCCAGGCGCAGGCCGCGCACGCTCGGCAGGCGCTCGGGCAGGAGGCCGTTCTGGACCGTCTCCCAGAGCTGCCGCTCGGTCCGCTGGGCGGCCTCGCGGCGGGCGGCCGCTGCGACGGCGTCGCGCTCGCCCTGCACCTCGCGCTGCATGAGGTTGAAGCCCTCCATCAGCTCGGCCAGCTCGCGCACGGCCTCCCGGCTCGGGGGGATGGGATCGGACAGGCGCCCCCGCGTGACGCGCCCGACGCCCTCGCTGAGCAGCGCCACCGGCCCGCCCACCCGGCGCCAGAGCTGGCGGCTGACCATCACGACCACGATCAGGGTCAGCAGGGCCGCGGCGCAGATGGCGGCGAAGGTCAGGAGCCCGCGGCGGTCGTTGTCCGCCAGCGTGTCGAACGCGGACCTGCTCGATCTGCTCCAGCAGCTGGTCGTGCTCGGCCCGGAAGGCGTTGAAGCGGCCCTCGCTGAGGCCCTGGTTGATGCGCTGGATCGCCTCCTGCTCACGGCCCTGGCGGCGCAGCCGGATCAGCTCGACGGCTTCCGAGAACCAGAGCTGGGCGGTGCGGTCCACGGCCTCCGCCGAGGCCTCCAGCTGGGGCTCGCCGGCGAGGCGCTCTCGCAGCTCGGCCATGGCGGCCGGGTAGCGGTCGCGGGCGGCCTGGTACTCGCTCAGGTTGTCGCCGCTCGGCAGGAGGATGTAGGCGCGGTTGGCGCTCTGGGCGCTGAGCAGGTCGGTGAGGAGCTGGTTGGCGATCTGCTGGCGGGAGCGCGCCTGCTCGCCGCCGTCGCGGTAGTCGCTGGCGGTGCTGAGGATCCCGATGATCGCGGCCGCGATCAGGACGCCGAGCACCACGGCGAGCCCCGCGACGAGGCCGGCGAGCACCCGGCGAAGCGAGCCCGGGCCCCGGCGGCCCCCGAGTCTCATCCGGCCGCCCCCCTCAGGCGGAGGGCCCCTCCCGCACGAGGCGGTTGATCTCGTCGAAGCTGTCGGGCCTCCCGATCACGACCAGCGTGTCGTCGGCGCGCAGCACCTCGTCGGGATGGGGGGTCGCGAGCGAGCCGGACTCGCGGAGGATGGCCACGATCGTCGCCCCGGTGGTGGAGCGGATGCGGCAGGTCGCCACGGTCAGGCCGACGAGCGGGCTGTCCGCCGGCAGCTCGATCCACTCCATGACCAGGTCCTTGAGGGCGACCTCGAGGTCCTTCACGAGCTGCGGGCGGTAGACGACCCCCCCGAGGATCGCGCCGAGCTGGCGCGCCTCCTCGTCGTTGAGGGTGATGACGTGGGGCTCGTCGTCGTCGGTGTAGTGGTAGATCTCCCGCATCCCGTCGAGGTGGACGACGGAGGAGAGCTTCTCGCCGCGATGGGTGCGCAGGGTGAACTTCGTGCCCACGCCGGGAAGCCGGGTCTCGCGGACCTCGAGCATCGGGGTCATCTCCTCATTGTCGGCTCGGCGAGCGGGTCGGGAACGCCAGCCTCCCGATGCGCCGCGACTCTCTCATCAATACCACCCCCGCGACCGCGGTCGCCAGGACGAACAGGCCCGCGAACGGGCTCACCAGCTCGCGGAACATGGCATCGAGGGCGACGCCCCCGGCGGCCAGGTTGGCGAGGATGATCGTGAACTCACCCCGCGCGACGAGGGCCGTCCCGACGTTCACGCTCTCGCGCGAGGTGAAACCGGTGGACCTCCCCGAAAGGTAGCCCCCGACGAGCTTTCCCGCCACCGCGACCGGCACCGCCAGGAGGAGCCACTCGGCGGCGTCGGGCGCCTCGCCCAGGTCCACCTCCAGGCCGAAGGCGAAGAAGAAGATCGCCGCCGCGAAGTCCCGCAGGCCGAGGAGCTGCTGCTCGATCTGGTTCCGCACCTCGCTGCCCGACAGGAGGATGCCGGCCAGCAGCGCGCCGACCGCCTCCGACAGGCCCGCCGCCTCGCCCAGGGCCGCGCCGCCGAGGGCGATGGCGAGCGCGCCCAGCAGCAGCTGCTCGCGGTCGAGGCGCGGCGCGATCCGGTCGATCGCGTGGTGGGCCCAGCGGCCGACGAGCAGGAAGGCGATCACGAAGGCGAGCGCGATCCCGGCCGTGGCGACGATCTCGGCGCCGCCGACCGACTCGCCGCTCGCCAGCGCCGCGGCGACGCCGAGGAAGACCGCGATGGCGAGGTCCTCGAACACCAGGACGCCCAGCACGAGGTCCGTCTCGTCGTCGCCCAGGCGGCGCAGGTCGAAGAGCGCGCGCGTGACGATGCCGCTGCTGGAGATGTAGATCAGCCCGGCCATCAGCACGGCCTCGGGGCCCGGCCCGAGCAGGGCGATCCCGACCAGCCAGGCCGAGGCCGGCGTTGACGACGAGGTCGATGAGCCCGCCCATCACGACCATCCGCCGCGCCGCCGTGAGGCGGTCGAGGGAGAACTCCAGGCCGAGGAAGAAGAGCAGCAGCACGATCCCCAGGCGCGCCAGGAGGTCGGTGCCCTCGGACGGCTCGACGATCGTCGGGAAGCCCGGCGACGGCCCCAGCAGGATCCCCGCGGCGATGAAGATCGGGATCGCGGAGAGTCTCAGCCGACCCGCCAGCACGCTCGCCGCGACGAGCGTGACCAGAACGACGGCGAGATCGCTGAGCTCGAGCAGGGACGCCTTCGGCAGGGGGCGGGGGTCGCGGGGAGCCTAATGGACCGCGCCTCAGCCTCGGGTGATCGCCTCCCCGACCCGGCCGGCCAGCTCGGCGCGGTCCACGCCGGCCGCCTCCAGCGCCCGCGGGACGGTCCCGCGCCCGGCCGCGAGCACGCCCAGGAGCAGGTGGCCGGCGCCGATCGCGCGGTCGCCGCGCGCGACCGCGGCCGCGAGCGACCGCTGCAGCGCGAGCTTGGCCGAGGCGCCCCAGCGCGGCGTGGCGGGGCCCGGCCTCAGGGGCGGCAGCGCGAAGGACGACCGCGTCACGCCGGCCGCCGCGAGGCTGCGCGACTCCTCCCGTCCAGGGCGTCGAGGATGCCGTCGCGGTCGAGCCCGGCGGCGTCGAGGCAGCCGCGGGCGGCGCCGGCCGGGCCCTCGGCCAGCGCGAGCAGCACGTGCTCGGCCTCGACGGTCCGCGAGCCGCGCTCGCGGGCCACGCCGCGCGAGCGCTGGGCGGCCCGCCGGGCGTCGCCGCCGAACCGGGTGGGCATCAGCGCTGCCTCCTCGGGCCGCGGCGGCGGCGGCGAGCCGCTTGGCGTGCTTCTTGTGCACCGCCTGGCGCGTCACCCCGAGCGCCTCCGCGACCTCGGGCCAGGTCCAGCCCTCGCGCAGCGCCCGCTCGACCTCGGCGTCCTCGAGCCGGTCGGCGAGCCGCCGCAGCGCCACGACCGCGGCGAGGCCGTCGGCCGGGTCGTCGGTGGTGCCGAGGGCGGTCGTCGTCATCGAGCAACCGTAGTTGACACTGCCAGGCGTCGTCAACTCGGGTTGCTCATCTTTATGAAGCGCTTCGGCGGCGCTGAGGGGCGCCTGAGGTCGGGTGGCTAGCCTCGGGCGGCGACCTGGCGGCGACGGGAGCGGGGGCGCGAGATGCACGATCACGACCGGGGCCTGCAGTTCGACGTGTCGACGCTGATGACGCGCCGGCGGGCCCTCCAGCTCGTCGCCGTCGGCGGCCTGGCCGCCGTCGTCGGCTGCGGCTCGTCGTCGGACGGCTCGGCGGACAGCGCGGCCGCGACGACGGAGGCCACGGCCGCGTGCACGCCACCGACGGGCGCGGCGCCGGCGCGACCGCCGAGATCCCGAGGAGACCGCCGGGCCCTTCCCCGCCGACGGCTCGAACGGCGTCAACGTGCTCACCGAGAGCGGCATCGTGCGCTCCGACCTCACCTCGAGCTTCGGCTCGGCGTCGGCGACGGCCCAGGGGGTGCCCCTCACGGTCTCGCTCACGGTCCTCGACGTCGCGGCCGGCGGCACGCCCGCCGAGGGCGCCGCCGTCTACCTGTGGCACTGCGACCGGGAGGGGCGCTACTCGCTCTACGACTCGGCGATCGCGGGCGAGAACTACCTGCGCGGCGTCCAGGCGGCGGACGCCGAGGGGGCGCTGTCCTTCACCACCATCTGGCCCGGCGCCTACTCCGGGCGCTGGCCCCACATCCACTTCGAGGTCTACCCGAGCCTCGCGGAGGCGACCTCCGCGGGGTCGAAGCTCGTGACCTCGCAGATCGCCCTGCCCGAGGACGCCTGCCAGCCAGGTCTACGCGACCGACGGGTACGAGCAGAGCGCGCAGAACCTCGCCCAGACCTCGCTGGCGTCCGACATGGTGTTCGCCGACGGCTACTCGACCCAGCTGGCCACGGCCTCGGGCTCCCCGGCCGAGGGGATGGCGATCTCGCTCAACGTGGGGGTGTGAGCGACCCCACGACCTCGGAGACGTGGCGGACGCCCTCCCGGTCCATCCGCTCCAGCAGGCCCGCCGCGATCGTCCGCGCGGTGCGCGGGCCCGCCGTAGACGAAGCCGGTGTAGAGCTGCACCAGCGACGCCCCGGCGGCGAGCTTCTCCCAGGCGTCGTCGGCGGTGAAGATCCCGCCGACGCCGACCACCACCAGGCGCCCTCCGGCCCGCGCCGCGACCCGCGCCACGAGTGAAGTTGCTTGCTCACGCAACGGCGCGCCGGAGAGGCCGCCCGGGCGCGAGGCGAGCGGGTCGCGGCGACCGCAGGCCGCGGCGCGCGACGGTGGTGTTGGCGACGATCGCCCCGGCCAGGCCCCGCTCCATGGCGAGGTCGACCGCGGCGTCCAGCTGGGCCGGCTCGAGGTCGGGCGCCAGCTTGACCAGCACCGGCCGCGGCGCGACCGCCGGCGCCCTGGGCGCGGCGCCGGTTGACCTCGTCGACCGCGGCGAGGATCTCGCCGAGCGGACCGGCCGCCTGCAGGTCGCGCAGGCCCGGGCGTGTTGGGCGAGCTGACGTTCACCGTCAGGTAGTCGGCGTGGCGCCAGAGCGCCTCGACGGTGCGGGCGTAGTCGCCGGCGGCGTCGGCGGCCGGCGTGACCTTCGACTTGCCGACGTTGACGCCGAGCGGCGCCCGGCCCGAGCAGCCCGCGGCGCTCGAGCGCGTCGAGCTGGGCGGCCGTGGCGTCGGCGCCGGCGTTGTTGAAGCCCAGGCTGTTGATCAGCGCGCGGTCGTCGGGGAGCCGGTGCAGGCGCGGGCGCGGGTTCCCCTCCTGGGGCACCGCCGTGACCGTCCCGACCTCGGCGAAGCCGAAGCCGAGCGCCGGCCACGCCGCGGCCGCCTTGGCGCGCTTGTCGAAGCCGGCCGCCGAGCCCGACCGGGTTCGGGAAGCGGGTGCCCAGGAGGTCCTGGGCGAGGCGGCCGCCGCCGTCGGGCGGGCCCGCCGAGGCCGTCGAGCACCGGCGCGGACGCCGCCAGCGAGGCGATCGCCAGCTCGTGGGCGCGCTCGGCGTCGAGGCGGAAGAGGAGCGGCCGCGCCGAGGGACGCGTAGAGGTCCAACCCTACGCCGAGGCCAGGCGATCCGCCTCGGCCGCCATCTTCAGGTCGTTCTCGGTGACCCCGCCCTGGCTGTGGGTCAACCAGCTCACCGTGACCGTGTTCCACGAGATCGTCAGGTCGGGGTGGTGGTCGGCGGCCTCGGCGGCCTCGGCGAGCCGGTTCACGTAGCCGACCGAACCCATGAAGCCGCCGTCGAAGGTGAACTCCTTGACGATGGCCGCGCCCTCGGCGCGCCAGCCGGGCAGCTGGCGCAGCGCCTGGCGGACCTCCTCCTCGCTCAACGTCGCCACGTCGGCCTCCCGCGGTCGGATGGGCGCCGCCGGAATCTACCGCGCCCTTGCCCCGGGGGCCGCGCCCGGAGAGACTGCACCGCCATGGGCCGCGCCACGATCCGCGCCTTGTCGTCGTCGTCGGCCTCGCGCTGATCGGCGGCGCCGCCGCGCGGCGGGGCAGTCGGCGCCGGCCGGCCCGCAGATCGAGCGCAGCAGCTCCGGCGTGGGCGGGCCGCACGGTGATCGCCTGGTCGTCACGGTTCAGTAAGGGCTCGGCCAAGGCCGCCGGATCGAAGTGGACCGACGACTCCGGTTGATCTAGGTTGCCGAACCGGACCGCCGCGTCCGCATCCGCAACCCGAGCCGCCGGAGCCGCCCCGTGAGCACCGCCGCACCCATCGAGGGTCCCCAACAAGTGGCTCGTCCTGGTGCTCGTGTGCATCGCCCAGTTCATGGTCGTGCTGGACGCGACCGTCGTGAACGTGGCGCTGCCCTCGATCCAGGAGGACCTCGACTTCTCGGCCAGCTCGCTGCAGTGGGTCGTGAACGCATACACGCTCGCCTTCGGCGGCTTCCTGCTGCTCGGCGGCCGCGCCGCCGACTTCGTCGGGCGCAAGCGCCTGTTCATCGTCGGCGTGATCGTCTTCACCGTCGCGTCGCTGCTCAACGGCCTCGCGACCTCGTCCGAGTTCCTCATCGCTGCGCGCGCGCTGCAGGGCCTCGGCGCGGCGATGGTCTCGCCGGCGGCGCTGTCGATCGTGACCACCACCTTCAAGGAGGGCCCCGAGCGCACGAGGGCGCTGAGCGTCTGGGCGGCCATCGCCGTCGGCGGCGCGGCCATCGGCCTGCTGCTCGGCGGCATCCTCACCGAGTACCTGTCGTGGGAGTGGGCCTTCTACGTCAACGTGCCGGTCGGGATCGCCGCCGTGCTGCTGTCGCTGCGCTTCATCCCCGAGTCGAAGGTCGCCACCCGCGGCGTGGACGTGCTCGGGCGCGGTCAGCGTCACCGCCGGGCCTCACGCTGCTGGTCTACGCGATCGTGCGCACCCAGGACTACGGCTGGCTGTCGGCGCAGACGCTCGGCATGGCCGGGGCCGCGCTGGCCGCACTGCTCGGCGCCTTCGTCGTCATCGAGCTGCGCTCGAAGGCGCCGCTGGTGCGCCTCGGGATCTTCCGCAAGCGCTCCCTCACCAGCGCCAACGTCGCGATGCTCGCGGTGGCGGGCGGCATGTTCGCCGTCTTCTACTTCGCCTCGCTCTACGTGCAGGGCATCCTCGGCTTCACGCCGGTGCAGGCCGGCCTGGCGTTCCTGCCGCTGACGGCGGGCATCATCCTGTTCTCGGGGCTGGCCCAGCCGCTGATCGCCCGCGTCGGACGTGCGCTGGGTGGCGATGATCGGCGATGGCGACGGCCGCCGTCGGGCTGGTGCTGCTGTCGGCGGCGCCGGTGGACGGCAGCTACGCCGCCGACGTCCTGCCCGGCCTGCTGGTGATGTCGGCCGGCCTGGGCTTCACGTTCGTGCCGCTCACGCTCATCGCGACCACCAACGTGCGCGACGAGGACGCCGGGCTCGCGTCGGGGCTGTTCAACTCCTCGCAGCAGATCGGCGGGGCCCTGGGGCTGGCGATCCTCTCGACCGTCGCCGCCAGCACGACCACCGACGCGCTCCCGAGCGGCACGCCGTCGGCCGTGGAGCAGGCGTCGGCCCTGGTGGACGGCTACCAGATGGCGTTCGCGGTGGGCGCAGGGCTTATGATCATCGGCGTGATCGTCACCGCGCTCTTCATCCGCCGCCGCGACGTGGCGGCGATCCAGGCGGCGGAGGCGCCGGCCGTGCCCGGTGTCTAGCCCCACCACGCTGCGCTCGGACGCGGCCCGGAACCGCGAGCGGATCCTGGCGGCCGCGTCCGAGCTCTTCGCCGAGAACGGCGCCGATCTCAGCGTCGATGAGATCGCGCGCCGCGCCGGCGTGGGGCACGCGACGGTCTTCCGCCGCTTCCCCAGCAAGGAGGACCTGGTCGTCGCGATGTTCGAGGAGCGCCTGCTCGAGGTCGCCCGCGCCGCCGAGGAGGCCGAGGAGCTCGACGATCCGTGGGAGGGCCTGAAGACCGCGATGGAGCACATCGCGGCCAAGCAGGTCCGCGACCGGGGCCTCTTCGAGGCCGTGGCGACCGAGATGATCGGCTCGCCGAAGCTGCGCGAGGCCCGCCACCGGGTGATGGAGCCCTTCGCCCGGCTGCTGCGCCGGGCCCAGGACGCGGGCGCGGTGCGCGCCGACCTCGAGCCCCAGGACGTGATCTTCCTGGTGACCGCCGCGGGCCACGCCGCCCCCTGCCGCATCGACCTGCCGGAGGTCTGGATGCGCTACCTCGGCGTCATCCTCGACGGGATGCGGCCCGCCGGCGCCTCGCCCCTCTCCCCGGCCGCGCCCTCGGTGAAGGAGCTGGACCGGGCGCTCGAGCAGGCCGCCAGCCGGGGGACGGACCCCGCCGCCTAGGGCGGGCCGTCCTCGCCCAGGGCCCGGGCGAGCGCCTCCATGCCGGCGACGATCGCGGCCCGCTCGCCGTCGTCGAGGCGCTCGAGCAGCTCGCGGATGCGGCCGCGCAGGGCGCCGCTGGCCTGATCCATCACGCGCCGCCCGGCGCGGGTGAGCTCGACCGGCCGGCGCCGGCGGTCCTCGCCGGCGGCGGTCGCCGCCCTGCGCACCCAGCCGGCGCGCGCGAGCGACTGGAGCATGCGGGTGGCCGTGCTCACGGCGACGCCGGTCCGGCCCGCGACCTCGCTCACCGAGAGCGGCCCGTCGGCGAGCGCGAGCAGGGTGAGGTGCTGGGGCGTGGTGAGGCGCTCGGCCTCGGTGGCACCGGCGGCGCGGCGCTCCTGGCGGGCGAGGATGAGCGGGGCGACTCGCGCCCGCAGCTCGGCGACGGCGTCGACGAGGGCGTCGAGGTCGGCTGGGCCGGGACCCGGCATCGATTGTATTGTGCAACGAATGGCGACCTCGCCGCCAGCCCCCCGCCGCGCGAGCCCGGCGGTGACGCTCGGCCTGCTCGCGGTGGCGTGCGTCTCCTACGTGCTCCAGCAGACGCTGGTGGTGCCCGCGCTGCCCACCATCCAGCGCGACCTGGACACCACCACGACCTGGGTGACGTGGGTCTTCACCGGCTTCCTGCTCGCCTCCGCCGTGGCCACGCCGCTGCTCGGCAAGCTCGGCGACACCTACGGCAAGAAGCGGCTGCTCGTGATCGTCATGGCGATCTTCCTCGTCGGGACCATCGGGGCGGCGCTGGCGAACTCGATCGCCGCCCTGATCGCCGCCCGGGCCCTGCAGGGCGCCGCGGGGGCGCTCTTCCCGCTCGCCTTCGGCATCGTGCGCGACGAGCTCCCGCCCGAGCGGGTGGGCATGGGCCTCGGCCTGCTGTCGGCGACCTTCGGGGTGGGCGGCGGCGTCGGCCTCGTGCTGAGCGGGGTCATCCTCGAGGAGCTGCCCTGGACCTGGCTCTTCTGGATCGGGGCGATCCCGGTCGCCATCGCACTGGTCCTGGTCTGGCGGCTCGTGCCGGAGTCGCCGCTGCGGACCCCCTCGCGCCTCGACTGGCGGGGCGCGCTGACACTGTCGGCGGGGCTGTCGGCGCTCCTGCTCGCCCTGACCGAGGGCGAGCGCTGGGGCTGGCTGAGCGCGGCCACGCTGGGCGTCGCCGGGGCCTCGGTCCTGCTCCTCTGCCTCTGGGTCTGGGTGGAGCTGCGGGTGCCCGAGCCGATGGTCGACATCGCCATGATGCGCGACCGGGCGGTCCTCTGGACCAACGTCGTCGCGATCATCGCCGGGTTCGCGATGTTCGGCACCTTCCTGCTCGTGCCCTCGTTCGTGCAGGCGGGCGCCGGGGTGCCGGACGTGATCGCGTCGCGGATCGACTACGGCTTCGACGCCAGCGTCATCACCGCCGGGCTGTTCCTGCTGCCGGCCTCCGCGGTGATGCTGGTCGTGGGGCCGGTCGGCGGGATTCTCGAGGCGCGGGTGGGCGCCCGGGCGCTCGCCGGCGTGGGCTCGGCGGTCCTGGGCGCCGGCGGGCTGACGCTCGCCTTCGCGCACTCGACCGCCTTCGAGATCGTCGCCGCGATGACGCTGATCGGGATCGGCGTCGGGCTGGTCTACGCGATGCTCGCCAAGCTGATCGTCGACGCCGTCGCGCCCCAGGTCACCGGCGTCGCCATGGGCGTGAACACCGTCATGCGCACGATCGGCGGCGTCATCGGCGGCCAGGTCGGCGCGGCGATCCTCTCCGCCGTGACGATCCCGGGCACCGGCGGGGTCCCCGAGGAGGGCGCCTACACGCTCATGTTCCTCATCGCCGGGGTCGTCGCCCTGGTGGGCGCCGCGGCCGTGCTGCGGATCCCGCGCCGCGCCGCCGCCGCCGAGGGCGAGCCCGCCCTCGCCTAGCGCGCGGGCGCGGCCTCGCCCCGAGGGCGGCGCCGGGGCGACGACGACCTCCTCGACGTAGGGCACCACCTCGCGGAAGAGGCGCCGGCCGACCAGCAGGACGAAGAGCGCGATCGCCGAGGCCGTGATCGAGAAGATCAGCAGGCTCCCGGTGAGCCCGATCGCGTCGCCGAGGTAGCCGAGGGCGACGGTCGGGACGGTCCCGGCGTAGGCGAAGGTGTAGAGCAGGGACATCAGCTTGCCGCGCTCCTCGATCGGCACGATCGTCCCGGCGATGACGGTGCCGCCGAAGAGGATGAAGCCGTTGATGAACCCGATCGCGCCGGCGGCCAGCACGACCAGGCCGACCGCGTCCACCAGCGACGAGGCGACGATCAGGAACGACAGGGCCGCCGAGCAGCCCACGCCGATCATCACCGAGCGGCGCGCGTCGAGGTTGCGCGCGACGAAGGGGGCGATCCCGCCGACGGCCAGGGTGAGGAAGCCGATCGCGCCGACGATCGGCCAGGTTGTGCACGTCGAGCGTGTCGACCACGAAGATCGGCACCACCGACAGCAGGGTGCCCTCGATGAAGGACATCAGGAAGGCCGCCGGCGCCACGAAGGTGAGGAAGCCGAGCGCCTGGCCCTGCGGGACCCCGATCCGGATGCGGAACGGCTCGCCGCGCTGGCGGCGCATCAGGGTCTCCGACGCCGTCGCGACGGCGATCATCCCGATGATCATCAGGACGATGTGGATCTCGAAGATCAGGTGGCGCGGGTTCGCGGCGTACTGGGCCGTGATCCCCGCGATCCCCGGGCCGAGCCCGAAGCCGAGCCGGAAGAAGACCCCCGCCAGGGCCGCCGCCAGGGCCTTCTTGTCGCGGTTGGCGTGGTCGACGACGAAGGCCGACCCCACCCCGAGGAAGCCGCCGATCGCCAGGCCCTGCAGGAACCGGCCGGCGAACAGCATCGGCACCGACTCGGCCAGGGCGAAGACCAGGGAGGCCAGCGTCATGACCGCCATCGCCGGCAGCAGCAGCCGCTTGCGCCCGAGCCGGTCGCTCAGGTTGCCGGCGATCAGCATCGTCGGGCAGACGGTGATCGTGTAGGTGACGAACAGGAGCGTCGCCGTGCCCGTCGAGAGGCCGAAGTCCTGCTGGTAGAGCGGCAGGAGCGGCGTGATCGTGCTCGTCCCCATCGTGAGGACGAGCAGCCCGATGAGGGCCTTCCACGAGCCGGAGGTCACCCGCGAAAAATACCAGACGATCCAGTACGCTAATTCGCGTGAGCGCGACCACGCGTCCCCGCCGCGCCGGCCGGCCCCGGTCGCCCGAGGTTGACGCCGCGATCCTCGACGCCGCACTGGGCCTGCTGGCCGCCGAGGGCTACGCCCGCATGAGCGTCGACCGCGTCGCCGCCGAGGCCGGCGTCAGCAAGGCGGCGATCTACCTCCGCTACCGCGGCAAGGCCGACCTCGCCACCGCCGCCCTCGCCCACCTCCGCGAGACCGGCGAGCAGCCGCTCACCGGGGACCTCCGCGCCGACCTCGTGGAGGAGCTGCGCCGCCTGCGCCGCAACACCGAGCGCGTGTCGGCCATGCCGCTGGTCGGCACCTGCCTGATGGAGGAGCAGCACACCCCCGAGCTCCTCCCCCTCTTCCGCGAGCGGACCTCCCTGCCCCGCCGCGCCCGCCTGCGCGAGATGCTCGAGGCCGCACGGGCCCGCGGCGAGATCGCTCCCGCGACCGACGTCGAGCCGGCCATCGACCTCTTCATGGGGGCCTACCAGTCGCGGTATCTGTCCGGCGAGCCCTTCCCGCGCGGCTGGGAGGAGGGGATCATCGACACCCTGCTCGAAGGGCTCACGGGGCGCTCGTAGGGTCCCTCGCCCTACAGCGCGACCTGGGTCGCCACGTTGACGCCCCAGAACGCCGACCTGCGGAAGGAGGCGTCCACGGGCCGGGCCCGGCGATGCGCCAGCCGCAGCAGCTCGATCACGAGCCGCTCGTCCTCGCTCATGGGGGCGTAGAGGGGCACGTGCAGGGTCACGTCCCCGTCGAAGCTCGCGGTGAAGAAGTGGATCGTGCTGATGCGGGTGACCCCGACGCCGATCGGAGGGCCCACGGCGGCGAGCGGCTCGTCAACGGTCAGCCGGCGCTCCCACTCATAGAGCGCCCGGGTCGGGTCGATGGGCACCATGTCGCTGTCGCCCGGAGCGCCTCCCCCGGAGCCGCGATCGACGACCGCCCAGAGCTCGAAGTGCAGCGTCGGCTCGTCCGGCACGTCCGACACCCGCGCGAACGGCTCGCCCTCGCCCACGAAGTCGCCCTCGCTCACCTGAACGTCGGCGATGTGGTTGTAGCTGGTGACGAACCCGAGCCGCTCGGGGTGGTGATCGATGCTGACGTTCGCCGTGCGGCCTCCCGGCTGGATCTCGACCTTCACGACCCGCCCGGTGTAGGCCGCGTAGACGCAGTCTCCGGCCGTGGCGGCCAGGTCCACCGCTTGGTGGATGCCGTTGGCGAAGTGCACGTCGCGATCTGTGGGGTTGCGGGGGTCGTCCGCGGGCACGACCTGCGTCGTCGTGCACGGCGGCGTTCCGGGGAGCGTCCGGGGCCGCAGCGAGTCGAAGCGCCCGTTCTCGAGGCGCGGCCGGAGCGGCAGCTCGAGCGGCGGGTTGAACAACCACGACTGGTGGGTGATCGGGGCGACGGGCATGCGTCCACCCGGGTCGTGGGCCGGAGGCCGACCGTACACCGGCGACGCGGCCCGCGCCTGCCAGACTGCCGCCACGCCCGACCGATCGACCGTACCCGTGCGCCGCGCGACGCCCGACGATGCCCCCGTCGTGGCGTCGCTGCTGCACGACTTCAACGTGGAGTTCGCGACGCCCACGCCGGGAGTCGAGGTCCTCGCCGAGCGCCTCGGGCGCCTGCTCGACGGTGAGGACGTGATCGCGCTGCTGGCCCCGGAGCCGGCGGCGGCAGTGGCGCTGATGACCTTCCGCCCCAACGTCTGGTACGCCGGCCCCGTCGCCCTGCTGGACGAGCTGTACGTCCAGCCCGACCTGCGCGGCCGCGGCATCGGCAGCGCCCTCCTGACCAGCGCCCTCGCGCTCGCCCGCGACCGGGGCGCGGGGCTCTTGGAGATCAACGTTGACGAGGGCGACGTCGATGCCCGGCGCTTCTACGAGCGGCACGGCTTCTCGTGCACCGAGCCGGGAGGGACCGACCGGATGCTCTATTACGAGCGCGAGCTCTGACCGGGCCGCCGGGCGCGACGCGGCCGCCGGCGCAGCCCATGGCCACCTCCGGCACAATCACGGGGGGCCGTTAGCTCAGCTGGTAGAGCAGGGGACTTTTAATCCCAAGGTCGCAGGTTCGATCCCTGCACGGCCCACCATCGTCAGATAGCGCATGCCGATGGCGATCCGGGCTACACTCGCCCGCCCCGGCCAGCCCGGGGGGTCGCCGGTGTGTCGCAGGTCGCCGGCCTGTTGACGGCATCAACGCGGAGGACGCGCGCGCCACGAGCGACGGACGTCGGTTGGCGTCGTAGCCTCCCGTCGTGGAGGAACAGCAACTCACCAGCACGCAGGCAGCGAGGTTCCTTGGCGTCTCGCTGCACACGGTCCGCAACTGGACCCGAGACGGTCGGCTACCGCACTACCGCACGGCCGGCGGCCACCGACGCTTCCTTCGCTCAGACCTCGTGGCGCTGCGAGCGGCCCGCCAAGTGGGCGCTCCTGCAACGCCGGACGGTGCCATCGACAGCTGGATCGCCGCTATCGACGAAGCGCTCGACAGCGCGGCCAGCGCTCTAGGTGTACTGACCACGGACCTGCGCGACACGGCTGATCGGCGGCCGGTCGCCGAGAGAGCTGTGGGGACGCCGTCGGTTGTACCAGCGCACCCAGCCCGACAGCGCCCGGGCTCGGTGGGCGCTGGAGGGGTAGGCGTAGCGGTGGGCCCACTCGCGCAGGGCGGTGCCGATGAAGGCCTCCGCTTTCCCGTTGGTGCGCGGCGTGTAGGGCCGCGTGCGCCGGCGCTCGATGCCAAGGGCTCGGCAGGTCGAGGCCCAGGCGTGCGAGCGGTAGGCATGGCCGTTATCTGAGAGCACGCGCTCGATCCTGATCTGGTGCTCGGCCGCGAACCAGGCGACGGCCCGCTCCAGGAAGGCGCAGGAGTGCTCGGCCCCCTGGCCCGCCAGCACCTCGCAGTAGGCGATGCGACTGCGGTCGTTGACGGCCACGTGCAGGTGCTGCCAGCCGGCCCGGGGCGAGCGCCGGATGCCGTCCTTGAGGATGCGCTTGCCCACGGCGTGAAAGCGCCCCAGGCGCTTGGTGTCCACGTGCAGCAGCTCGCCGGGACGGGCCCGCTCGTAGCGCACCACCTCGGGCCGCGGGGGCCGGGGCAGGCGTGAGCTTCCATGGCGGGCCAGCACCTTGGCCACGGTGCTGGTGGGGATCCCGAGGATCGCTCCCAGGCGCCGGCCCGTAGCGGCTTGCCGCCCGGGCGGCCAGGATCCGCTCCTCGAGCTCGGGCGGGCAGCGCCTGGGCTGGCGGCGTGGCACCGGCGCGCGCTCGCGCAGGCCGGCCCAGCCGTCCTGAGCGTGGCGGGCCAGGAGGCGATAGACGGTCGAGCGATGCACGCCCGAGCTGGCCGCGACCAGCTCGGGGCTCATGCCCTGCAGGTGAACCTTGGCGACGATCTCGCAGCGGCACTCCCAGGACAGCCGCTTTCGTCGGGGCCGCTCGTTAGCGTCTGGCATCCGGATCTCCTTGGAGGCAGGGCGGTAGCACCCCAACCCTCTCGGGAGATCCGGACGGAACGATCAGGTGTCGCGCAGGTGTGTGGTCAGCGCATCTAGGGCCAGGCGACGGCGCGATCTTCGAGCGGCTCCGCGAGGAACTCCGCTCGCACGCTCTAACTAGGTGAGGTGGGCGCTACGCGGCCCTGTGGCGGCGAGGCGCACTCCCCGTAGGCCCGGACGCTCGCCTCCCACACCCGGTGATTCTCCGCGACGAACGCCCCCCACGCCGTCCACCCCTATGTCGGGAGGGCCCCGCCACCCCCTCGGAGTCCAACCGCCAGCGGCCCTCTACGCGACAACCCTGCCCGCGAGCCCGACCGATGGCCAGGCCCCGGCGGGCCGCGACACCTGCGCCAGGCCGACGCCCGGCTCGGCCAGGCGATCGAGCAGGTCGCGCAGTCGGCCGACGTGCCCGTGCCGAGCCCCGTCGCCGGTCCGGCCGGTCCGCCGGGGCCGGTCGTCGCCGTCTGGCGCCTCTGGTCCGAGAAGTGACCGTCCAGCATCGACGCCGGCCGCGGCCGGCGTAGGCCGGGCAGCCCTCTGCGCCACGACAGCGGCGTGCTTCGGGGCAATGCTGGACACCGGACCTCCATTCGTGACACGCTCGCCGCCGCCCAACTGAGAGGACTCCCACGTGAGGTCCGCTGGACGCAGCACCTGGGGGACGGCCGCGGTGAAGAGCCTCGGGGGCCGGGGGGTCCTCGCGCTCCTGTCCCTCGCCGGCATGGCCTGCGTCGTCGCGCTCTGGGCCGCCGGCGCGGCCGCCGCTGCGCCCGGACCGGCCCACGTCGCGGCCTCCGGACCGGCCTACAGCGGGGCCGTCGGTGCCCCGATCCCGTGGGCGGCGTGCGTTCCTCCCAGCGAGGGTCTTGAGTGCGCCCGGATCCGGGTGCCGCTCGACTGGGACCGCCCGAACGGGCGCACGATCAGCCTGGCTTTGATCCGCCACCTCGCCAGCAAGCCGGGCGAGCGGATCGGCACGCTGTTCATGAACCCCGGCGGACCGGGATTGAGCGGCGTCTTTACGGTGCAGGGCGATCCCGCAGGCTTCGACGCCATCGGCGGCGGCCGCTTCGACGTGGTCAGCTGGGATCCCCGCGGCACGAACGCCAGCACCCGGGTGCGCTGCTTCCGCAACCCGCGGAGCGAGGCCATCTTCTGGGCCGGCGAGTCGATCCCCAGCACCAACGCCGAGTCGGAGCGCTTGGCGGGCAAGACCGTCAACCTGGCCCGGCGCTGCGGCGAGGTCGGCGGCTGGCTCCTGCCCCACCTCTCGACCGCGGACACCGCCCGCGACCTCGACCACCTGCGTGTCCTGCTCGGCGAGGCAAAGCTCACCTACCTCGGCCTCTCCTACGGCACCCTCATCGGCCAGACCTACGCCAACCTGTTCCCCGAGCGGGTCCGGGCGATGCTCCTCATGGGCATCGTCAACGCGCCCGCCAGCTCGGAGGGGGCCGAGGCGAGGTCCGCCAGCGACGCCAGCTCGGCCGACGAGGTCTACGACCAGTTCCTCGCGCTGTGCGACGCCGCGGGACCGGAGCGCTGCGCGCTCGCCGGCGGCGGGCAGACCGCGGCCGAGCGCGTCGCGCAGTTGTTCGCGCAGGTGAGGCGCGCGCCGATCCCGGCGCCGGGGGCGAGCCCGACGCTCACCTCGCCCGAGGAGTTGAGCTACGGCGATCTGCTCCTCTCGCAGTTCGAGCCGCTGAGGGCTCCCGTTCGGTGGCCGGCGAACGCGGCGGCGCTCGCCGCCGCGCTGCCGGGGTGACGGCTCGGCGCTCAAGACCGGGGCGCGCGACCCCAGCTCGCCCGCGGGCTGGGCCGCCGCGACGATCTCGACGGCGATCTCCTGCGCCGACGCGCCCGCCCGGCAGAGCATCCGGGACTGGCCGCAGGTGATCGGACGGCTCGAGCGGATCGGCCGGCTCCAGGGCCGCGTGGAGGGCTGGTGGCGGTGGGCCGCCTGCGCCTCCTGGCCGGTGCGGGGCCAGGACAACTACCGCGGGCCCTGGGACGCCAAGACCCCCAACCCGATCCTCCTGATCAACAACCGCCATGACCCCAACACGGGCTACGCCAACGCCGTGCACGCCGAGCGCTACCTCGGCAACGCGGTCCTGCTCACCCACGAGGGCTACGGTCACCTGAGCTTCCAGAACCCGAGCGACTGCGTTGACGCAGCGGCCCTCGCCTACCTGACCGAGCTGGTCACCCCGCCGAGGGGCACGGTCTGCCAGTCGAATCAGCAGCCCTTCGATCCGGACTTCCGCCCCGGCGGCGGCTGAGTCCACCTCCACCGGCTCGCGAAGGCCCTGTAGCGGTGACTGCCTCGCCCTGACGCTCGCGCCTCCGAGGGGCCGCGGCCGCCGCGACCGGGTGCGCGGCGAGTGTGGCCGGGTGCGATCGACCTCGACCGATAGGTCGGCCGCCCGGCTCCTCGAACGGGCTCGGGCCGCCACGAAGCGCCGCTCGCTAAGCGGCCGCGTCCAGCGTGACTCCGCGAGGCCGGCCTTTTTATGCGGCGATCGCGCCCGCCAGGTCCTCAAAGCGGACGAGGGCTAGCTGCCAGAGGGCAGAGCGCGCCGAGCGGCGGCCCCGTTGATCCCCACCTCCGTGCCCACTCCAGATGGCCGGCCGGCGCGAACCATCGGCTCAGCCTGGAAGCGTGTTCCCGTGCTGCTCCAGGTAGCGGCCGATGGCCTCCGCAGCGTCTCGGAGATCCGAGCGCCTGCATTCTCCGGCGTGGCCGACGAGCGGCCCTTCGTCACCGTCGAGCTGTACGTGCACCCAGAGCCCTTCCGCCCGAGCATCCTCGAGGGCCTTGGCCGCCACCCCGTGATCCAGATTTCTCGCCATGCCAAACAACGACGTCACCCATCGACGTCATCCGCGTCCCCCTCGTAGAAGCCGAGTCCATCGCAGGCGGGGCACGTAGCTTCGACGGAGACACCGCCGTCCTTATCTTCGTCGTAGTCCGTGACGTTCACCCTGCCGGTGCCCTCGCAGTCGTCGCACTCGAACCAGTACTCGTCGGGGTCGTCGCCCGGGCCGTCGAAGTTGACGCGCTTGCCCATCAGCCCTCCTTTTCTTCGTTCCGTC
This sequence comes from Miltoncostaeaceae bacterium, assembly GCA_963808825.1. Taxonomy (GTDB): domain Bacteria; phylum Actinomycetota; class Thermoleophilia; order Miltoncostaeales; family Miltoncostaeaceae; genus DATAGF01. Next base: position 295,558 of record CAWEGW010000015.1, read on the forward strand.
GCCCGGCGCATTGTCATCGGCAACTGCTGCTGCGGCGCCGTGGGAGACTGCCGGCCACCACGGGCGCCCTGCCGGCCACCACGGGCGCCGCCCGAGGCTCCGGGGGGTGTCATGCACCTCCGAGAAATGGTGTACCTGTCAGATCGCCTCTCAGCGCTTCGGGCCCCTTCGGCGCCTCGCCCGGCGCTTGGGATCGTGAGCACCGCGCTAGCGCTCCACCCGTTCGGGGCCTCGGGCGTTGACGGCGTGAAATCTTGGCCGCCACCTTGGTCGCAAGGCGGGGATGGTCAGGGCTAGACAGGCCGCCGGCGGCTGAGGGCGAAACCGCCAGCGCCATGCGGTTCTGGCGCGCCCTGACCATCCCAGGCGACTGCCCGCGACTTCTTTTACATCCCAAGGTCGCAGGTTCGATCCCTGCACGGCCCATCTCCGGCATCGGCTTCGCGAAGGCGTTCTGGGCCATCCCCAGGAGCCCGTGAGGGGCCTGTTTCCGCCTCCGGCCCAAGGTCTCCCCCTCTGGCGGTCGGGGCAAGTGTCCCAACAACCCCCCAGTCTCCTGCTCGATCCCTGGACCTTCGGTCATCTCAGAGTTGGCAGCGCCCGGCAGGATGTTGTTGGCACGAAGCAGGCTTTCGCGGGGCTGAGGTCGCCAGAGGCGGTTCGACTCCCTGGACCCGCCTTCGGGGGGCGCGCATCTGCGCGCGTACACGAACCAAGGGGGAAGAAACATGAGCTTCAAGCGTTACATCGCCGTCGGGCTCGGCGTCCTTGCGCTCGGCGCTGGCGCGAGCGCGGCCTCGGCCAAGATGATCGGCTCGGCAAGCATTACCGGCGAGTTCACCGTCTTGAATGCCAGCGGTACTGCGAAGCACCCGCGGTTGATCTTCGTGCAGGCGACCTCCTCTCCGCACAAGTCCGTGAGACTCAACTGGTCGTTGGTCTGCGATGGCACCAAGCGGATGGGCGGGATCACCGGGTATTCGCCGTTCAAGGTCACGCTGCCGCTTCCGACGAAGCGCCCCAATAAGTGCGCGGTGAGCGTCTCCGGGCAGATATGGACTGGCGGAGGTGGCCGTCTGACGGTCCGCATCTTCGCGAGGTAGCTGGACCCCTCGCTCACGCGGCGCGGGGGTTGACGTCCTCGCCGGCGGCGCCGGCCGCAACATCCGGGTCCAGTAGGCGCCGGAAGCGCGGTGACGTCTCTCCCTCCGGCGGCGGCGTACTAGTACGGTCAGGCCTCATCGCTCAGGAGGCATCCCCGTGACTACCACGGAGGAGATCCAGCAGCTCGCCGAGCAGAAGCTTCAGCAGAACCGCTTCGGCGTGCGGAAGGAGCTGAAGACCCTCCACGAGCTACTGCACGAGGGCGAGACCGTGCTCAACCTCGGCTCCGGCGTCTACGGCGGCGGACAAGGGCTCGTCGTCGTGACCGACCAGAGGGTGATCTTCTATGCCAGGAGCCTCGGGAGGTCGCGGCAGGAGGACTTCCGCTACTCGAAGATCAGCTCTGTCCAGAGCGAGACCGGCATGCTCGGTAATGGAAAGCTGGTCATCTTCGCCTCCGGGAACAAGGCCGACATCCATACGATCTATCCCAAGGAGCGGGCGGGGGAGATCGGCGACTACGTGCGGTCGCGACTGGCTGCTGATTCGCCAGGCGGGGCGGCGCAGGGGTCGGGATCAGGCCCGACCGACGCTGATCCCGCGGAGCGGCTCCGCCGTCTGAAGTCGATGCTCGACGAGGGCCTGGTCAGCGCGGAAGAGTACGAGGAGAAGCGGCGCGCGATCCTCGGCGAGCTGTAGGACCAGGGGCCCGGAGGCACGGGCCCCCGCCCCGCCCCACCGCGCGCGCACGCGCGAACGCCCGCGCAAAACCGCGCATGCGGGGCTCCTGCTCGCGCGCACGCGCGCACGCATCCGGAAACGCCGCATACGCCCCCGAGAACCGCGGCGGGGAGCCGTTCCCGCCCTCGGGGTTTGCGGAGTCGGGTGCGGGTCAGCGGACCCTGGGGCTGCTGGTAAGCCGATGGGTAGCTGGTCTTGGCCTGGACAGGCTGTGACAGGCTGGGCGACCGGGCGGTCTCCCCTCGCTCCGAGGGCGCGATGTTGTGGACTCGCGCGACTACGATGGCCGGGGTGATCTTCGACGCCCACATGCACGTCGGCGAGTTCCCGTTGTTCGACGTCCGCCTCGACCGCGACGGCCTCGTGGCGCTGATGGACCAGCACGATTACGACGGGTGCGTGGTCTTCCACCCCGACAACGCCCTGGTGGAGGGAATCCTTCAGACGGTGCCGGACGCCTGGGGGCTGGTGTGGGCCAACCCGCGGATGCCAGACGGCGTGGAGGAGGCCATCCGCTACCTCGACCACCCGCGCTTCGTCGGCGTCAAGCTCCACCCCCTGCTCGACGGCTACCACCCGGACGACCCGATCGTCCACCCGATCTACGAGGCCGCGATCGCGCGGGACGTCCCACTCCTGATCCACTGCGGCCATCCGATCTTCACGCTGCCCTGGTCCATCGAGGAGGCCGCCGTCCGCTTCCCGCGGGCGAAGGTGATCCTCGGCCACATGGGGCACGGCAACATCGTCTACATCGACGGCGCCATCGCCGTGGCCGAGCGCAATGAGAACGTGTGGCTGGAGACGTCGGGGATGCCCATGCACACCAAGATCGCGGAGGCCGTCCGCCGCGTCGGCGCAGAACGCGTGATGTACGGGTCCGACGCGCCGTTCCACCACCCGGTCGTGGAGATGGCCAAGGTCCGCGTGTCCGGGCTTTCGGACGACCTGATCGAGCGCGTCCTGGGCGACAACGCCAGCGAGCTCTTCCTCGGACGGCGCACGGGGCGGGGCTGACCGTCGCCGCCGCGTCGCAGCTCACGGCTCGTCTCCCGTCCGCGTCCGCCGACAGCGCAGCGCGCGGTCCTCGACCTGGGTGATCGCGCGGCCCTCCCGGAGGACCACGCAGTAGCCCTCGATGTGCGGCTCCCCGAAGTTCACGTTGCACCGAAACACCGCCTCGCCTCCGCGCCGGACGCCCTCGTCCACGCAGCGCACGTCGCGGTACGAGAGGTCCTTCGCGTCAAGCCGGGCGGCCAGCGCCCGCTGCGCCCCGGCTGCCGTCGGAGGAGCCTCCGCGACGCCCGCCACGCCCGAGCCCCCTCCCCCGCACCCCTGGACGAGCGCGAGGGCCGCGGCGAGGGCGAGGGCCCTCCGGGTCATGCCGGCTGCTCGACCTCCACGAGGTACCCGTCCGGATCCCGGACGAAGAACCGATGCCCTCCCCACGGGGGCGAGTACGGCGGCGCCAGCATCTCGGCGCCGCGGGCCTGCAGCTCGGCGTAGACCGCAAGGCAGTCGCCGACCTCGAGCACGAGCAACGCGCGGGCGACCGCCGGATCGTCGGGCGCGACCATGGACACCCCCGGGCGGTCCTCGGCCGGGTGGCCCTGCTCTGCGAGCGACAGGCGGGTGCCCGCGCGGGCGAGCGTCGCATAGGGCGGGTCGTCGTAGCGCGCCTCCAGGTCGAAGCCCAGCAGGTCTCGGTAGAAGGCGATCGAGCGGTCGACCTGCGTCACGGCGAGGATGACCCCGGCGCGCGCGACGTGGAATGCGGCCATCAGCTGTGCGACATCCCGGCGTCGGCCACGAGCAGCTGGCCGGTGACCCAGCCGGACTCCTCGGAGGCGAGGAAGGCGACCGAGGGCGCGATGTCGGCGGCCACCCCGCGTCGGGGCAGGCACTGGAGCATCTGGACGAACTCGAACGCCTCCGCGTGCGGGCTCGCGAGGACGCCCTCGGTCTCGGTGAGGCCGGGCGCGACCGCGTTGACGGTGATGCCGTACTTGCCGATCTCGCGCGCCAGCGCGCGCGTGAACCCGAGGACGCCGCCCTTCGACGCGACGTAGTGGGCGAGGTTCGGCGTGCCCGCCAGGAACACGTTCGAGGAGATGTTGACGATCCGGCCGTAGGCCGCCTCGCGCATCGGCTTGTGCGCGTGGTGGCAGCAGAGGAAGGTCCCGTCGAGGTTGACGGACATGATCCGGCGCCACTCGGCGAAGTCGATGTCGTCCCAGCCCGTGAAGGGCACGATCGCCGCATTGTTGACCAGTACGTCGAGCCGGCCGAAGTGCCCGAGCGTGTCGGCGACCATCCGCTCCACGTCCGTCTCGGACGAGACGTTGACCCCCATCCCCACGCCGCCGTCGGGCGCGGCCGCCTCGGCGCCGGCGGCGTTGACGTCGGCCGCCACCACCGACGCGCCCTCGTCGGCCAGCTTGTCGGCGATCGCCTTCCCGATCCCCTGCGCGGCGCCGGTGACGACGGCCACGCGTCCGTCCAGCTTGCCCATGGCTACACCTCGTAGAAGTCGGGGGCGTGTCGGTAGCTGTTCCAGGCCTCCATGTCGTGCGTGAAGAAGATCTGCGCGTCGTGCTCCTCGGCGAGCGCGCGGATGCGCGCGATCGAGCGCACCCCCGCCACCGGGTCGATGTGGAAGCCAGGCTGGGCCCCGCGCTCGTAGGCGGCGGCGGTGTAGACCACGTCGAAGGGGAACAGCATGCTCCGGCCGCCCTGCGGGGCGACGAGCAGCGAGTAGTGGCCGACGGTGTGCCCAGGGGTCTCGACCAGGTGCAGCCCGGCCGCCACCTCCTGGTCGCCGGTGATGGGCACCAGCCGCGCCGCGGGGTGGTCCCAGCTGCGGTCGGCGTAGCCGAAGTGCTCGAACGGCTCGCAGTTGCGCGCCTGGGCGATCTCGCGGGCGTGCACGAGCACCCGCGCGCCGGGCAGCAGCTGGTTGCCGCCGACGTGGTCGAAGTGCAGGTGCGACATCACCAGCGTGGTCACGTCGTCGGGCGAGAAGCCGCAGAGCTCGAGCTGGGCCGGGATCGTCTGCTGGGGCGTCTGCTCGGGCAGCTCGAAGGGCAGGACGGCCTTCACCAGCTCGAGCTCGTAGCCGCTGTCGAAGAGGAAGAGCCCCTCGTCGTGCTCGATCAGCACCGAGTAGACCGGGAACCGGACGGGCGTCCCGCAGCCCTGGTTCCACGTGATGTGCGCCTGGTCGATGACCAGCGAGCCGGAGTCGAGGAACCAGACCCTCATGACGCGGGAGCCTCCGACGCCTCGATCGCCTTGCGCACGGCCACGAAAGCCCCGGCGCGCTGCTTGCGGATCTGGTCGATCTGCTCGGGCGTGTAGTCGAACATGCCGCCCCCGGTCTTCATGCCGAGCCGGCCCTTCTCGATCAGCTCCTGGACGGTGGACGAGACGTCGGTGCGGTTGCAGAGGTCCTGGTTGAGGTACGACCCGACCGCGTCGTAGATGTCCATCCCGGCCATGTCGAGCAGGGCCATCGGCCCGACCACCGCAAGCTTGTAGCCGATGCCCCAGCGCACGTTCAGGTCGAGCGCCTCGGGCGACACGATGCCCCGGTCCACCAGGTCGAGGCACTCGCGCATGATCGCGTAGAGGACGCGGTTCTCGACGAAGCCGGGGACCTCTCTCTCGATCACCGGGTGGTAACCGATCTCACGGATGAGCGCGCAGGTGCGGTCCACGACCTCCTGGCTGGTCCGCTCGCCGGGGATGACCTCGATCATGGGGATCAGGTGGGGCGGGTTGGACCAGTGGTTGCCGATGACCCGCTCGGGGCGCTCGCAGGCCTCGGCGATCGCGGTGATCGGGATGCCGGAGGTGTTGGACGCCAGGACGGCATCCGCAGCCACGTGCTTCTCGAACTCGCGGAAGACCTCGTGCTTGACCTCGAGGCGCTCCGGGACCGCCTCGAGGACGATGTCCGCGCCCTCGAGGGCGGCGCCGAGGTCGGACTCGAACGTCACCGAGCCGCCGGGGGCGGCGGGCGCCTCCAGCCGCTCGAGGACCCCCTCCGCCAGGGCCACCGCGGCCCTGGCGCGCTCGATCGCGTCGGCGCTGACGTCGTACATCGCCGTCGGTATGCCCACGCGCGCGAGCACGGCGCCCATGCCGGGCCCCATCGTGCCCGTGCCGATCACCGCCGCCCGCTCGAACTCCGCCACGGTCAGACCTCCCTCTCGCTGTTCGGTGACCTGATGCGCCGCCAGACGCGCTCCGGCGTGAGCGGCAGGGTGGTCATCGGGACCCCCGCGTCGGCGAGCGCGGTGGCCACGGCGCCCGCGACCGCCGCGAGACCGCCCTCGCCGCAGCCCTTCGCGCCGAACGGACCCGGGCCGTCGGCGTTCTCGACGATCACGCAGGTCATCTCGTCGGGCACGTCGTGCGTCGTCGGCACGCGGTACTCGAGCAGGGAGTCCGTCGCCAGCATGCCGCCCTCGAAGAGCACCTCCTCGAACAGCGCCGTCCCGATCCCCTGCACGGTCGCGCCCTCGTCCTGGCGCTCGACGAAGCCGGGGTTGATGGCGCGGCCCACGTCGGCGCAGGTCGCCGTCCGCCGCACGCGCACGACGCCGGTGTCGGGGTCGATCTCCACCTCGGCAGCGGCGACGCAGACCTCCCAGAAGACCGGGCCCTCCTCGTAGGAGCCCGTGCCCTCGGGGTGCACGTCCGCCCGGCCGATCAGCTCACCGCCCGCGAAGCCGAAGTGGCGGCGCATCAGGGCGACGTACTCGCCCGGGTCCGGCTCGCCGCCGGCGATCTCCGCCAGCTGGGCGCGCAGGTCCTCGGCCGCGCGCATCACGGCCAGGCCGGCGACCGTGGTGGAGCGGCTCGCGCCCGTGGAGCGGTCGTAGGGCGTGAAGGCGGTGTCGGTGCCGCGCATCCGGACGCTCCCGACCGGCACGCCGAGAACCTCGGCGGCGATCTGGGGCATCACGGTGCGCGCGCCCTGGCCGACCTCCGTCGTGCCGACGTTGACCGTGACGCCGCCGTCGGCCTCGAGCCGGACGGTGGCACAGGAGACCGGGTGCGCGCCCGCCGCGAGCACGCCGGCCGAGAGGCCGCGGCCGACCCAGCGCTCGCGCTCGCGCCCCCAGCCGAGGGCCTCGGCGACCTTCTCGACGTCGCCCACCAGGTCCGCGTCCAGCGGCTTGCCGCCCGGGCGGACCATCTCGCCGGGCCGCAGCAGGTTGCGGCGGCGCATCTCGAGGGGGTCGATGCCGAGGCGCCGGGCGATCTGGTCGACCTGCTGCTCGCCCGCCCACTGCATGTGCACCGCCCCGAACGACCGGTACGAGCCGGCCGGCGAGGTGTTGGTGTAGACGCAGTCGGCGCACACCCGGGCCGACTCCCAGCGGTAGGGCCCCGGCGCCGAGTCCCCGCCGGTCGCGACGACCCGCGGCCCGTTGTCGGCGTAGGCGCCGGTGTCGAACCAGCACCGCGCCTCGCGCGCGAGGAGGGTGCCGTCGGCGCGCGCCGCCGTCCGCAGCCGCAGGCGCATGGCGTGCTGGCGCGAGGTGAGCATGGACTCGTCGACCCGGTTCACGATCCGCACCGGGCGGCCCGCCTTGCGCGCCACCGCGATCGTGACCGGCTCCATGCGCGTGTACGACTTCGACCCGAAGCCGCCACCCAGGAACGGGACGATGATCCGCACCCGGTCCAGCGGCACGCCGAACACCGACGCCATCTCGGCGCGGACCAGGAAGGGGTGCTGGCAGTTGGCCCAGAGGGTGATGTCGTCGCCCTCGACCTGGGCGATGCAGGCGTGCGTCTCCATCGCGTACTGGTAGGCCGAGCCGAACTCGTAGACGTCCTCGACGACCACGTCGGCCTCCGCGAACGCGGCGTCGACGTCGCCCCAGTCGAGCTCGTAGCGGTAGCAGACGTTCCCGAGGCGCTCGGGCAGGTTGCCCAGGCCGTGGAACGCGCCGCCGCGGGCCGGCTCGGTGTGGACGAGGGGGCCGTCCACGGCGAGCGCCGCGTCGAGGTCGATGGCGGCCTCGGTCGGCTCGTAGTCGACGTGGATCGCCCGGACGGCGTCCTCGGCCTGCGCCTCGGTGTCGGCGGCGACGACGGCGACGGGCTCCCCCGCGAAGCGCACGGCGTCGATCGCCAGGATCGGGCGGTCGCGGATCGCGTGACCGTAGAAGGGGTCCAGATCGAGCACGTCCCCCCCCACCAGGACGCAGCGGACGCCGGGCATGGCCTCCGCCGCCGACGCGTCGATCGCGCGGATCCGGCCCGCCGGGACCTCGCTCCGCAGGACCTTCCCGTGCAGCATCCCCGGCACCGTCATGTCGCCGACGTACCGCGCCGCGCCGCACATCTTCTCGTCGCCGTCCTTGCGCTCGATCGAGAGGCCGAGCCCCGCGCCGGTCTCCGAGGGCGCCGACGGGGCCACGCTCATCGCGCCAGCTCCCGGACCGCGTCGATGATCGCCCGGTAGCCGGTGCAGCGGCAGACGTTCCCCGACAGCGCCTCCCGCACCGTGCCCTCGTCATCTGCGAGCTCGCCGGTCGCCAGCAGCGCGCTCACCGTCAGCGCCATGCCCGGCGTGCAGTAGCCGCACTGGAGCGCCCTGTGCCGCGTGAACGCCTCCTGGATGCGCCCGAACTCGGAGGTGGCGGCCAGCCCCTCGATGGTCAGGACGGATCGCCCGCGGGCCTCGTGGACCAGCGTGGTGCAGGCGCTGACCGGCCGCCCGTCGATCAGCACGGTGCAGGTGCCGCACACCTGGACGTCGCACGAGCGCTTCGCCCCGGTGAGCCCGAGCTCGTCGCGGAGGACGTCGAGCAGAAGCTCGCCGGGATCCGCCCGCAGGGTCATCGGCACGCCGTTGACCATGGTCTCCACCGGGCCCGCGCTCACGCCCCGACCCTCCGCAGCCACGCGTCCCAGTACTCCTGCACGAAGCCGTCGCGGTACTTCTCGGGCGCCAGGCGGCCGGCGTCCTCGGCGCTCATCGGGGCCAGCGCGCCGCCCATCGTCCCGGCGATGGCCTGGATGCGCGCGGCGCGCTCGAGCGTCGCCGCCGTGAGCACCGCCCACGGGACGGTCGGCCCCACCACGAGCACCCCGTGGTTGCGCATCAGCACGGCCCGGCTGTTCCCCAGGGCACGCGCCACGGCGGCGCCCTCGAGCGAGGAGGTCACGAGGTCGGGGCTCGATTCGTAGCGCGGTAGGCCGTCGGCGAAGAGGACCGCGTCGTGGGTCAGCATCTCGAGCGGGGCCGCCGTCGCGGCGAGCGCGGTCGCGTGGGGCGGGTGCCCGTGCACGACCGCCCCCACGTCGGGACGCGCGCGGTACACCTCCGTGTGGAGCGCGGTCTCGAGGTGCAGGTCCGCGTCGCCGTCCTCGAGGTGGCGCCCGTGGAGGTCGACCATGACCACGTCCTCGGGGCGCACCTCCTCGAGCGCGAGGCCCTTGCGCTTGACCAGGATCGCCTCCCGCCCCGGCACGCGCGCGCTGACGTGGCCGAGGGTCAGGTCGGTGTAGCCCTCGGTGGCGAGGACGCGGCAGGCATGGGCGACGTCCCGTCGTAGGGTCTCGACCCCGGCGACGGCGGTGGCGCCGCGTGAGGCCGCTCCCGCGACGCCGTCCACCGTCAGGCCCGTTCCGTCGGGGGGTAGTCGGGGTGGGGGAAGCCGAAGACCATCACGACGTCCTCGTCGCCGGTGTTCGCGACCGCGTGCCAGACGCCGGCGGGGATGTGGAGCGCGTCGCCCGCGCGGAACCCGACCGGCCCGTCGTCCAGGCGCAGCTCGCCGGCGCCGGCCACCACGTAGGCGACCTCCTCGGTCTCGTGGCGCACGGGCGCCAGGACCGTCCCCGGCGTGAAGACGGAGTAGCCGATCGAGCTCACGGTGCCAGGGACGCGATCGCCGGTCACGAGCATGCGGCTCCAGCTCTCGCCCGGCAGCGGGATCGGATCGACGTCGGCCAGCGGCACGACCGAGACGGACATCAGAGCGCCCACTCCCCGTCCTTGAGGATGTACGTGCCGTCGTCCTCGATCCTCATCGTCGCGTCGAGGAACACGCCATCGAGGTGCAGGGCGCAGACGTTCTGGCCGCCCGGGTAGGCGTTGTGGTTGTCGCCGAGGGCCATGTGGACGGTGCCCACGCGGCCCTTCTCGGACGGCGTGCCGAAGGGCGCCTTGTCGCTGACGCCGAACGCGAACTCCCCGAGGACCGTGGCGTTCTCGACCCCGTCGATGGCCGCGCGCAGCCGCTCGGCCTCGTCGCCGCCCTCGATCGCGACCGCGCGGCCGGCCTCCATGGTCCAGGTGATGGGCTCGCGGACCTGGCCCTCGAGGCCGATGCCGAGCATCACGCCGTCGACGACCGCGGTGCCGTGGGTGTACGTCTCGACTGCGGCGAAGGCGACCTCGGCCCACAGCGGAACCGGCCCCATCATCTGGCCGCGGTGCTTGATCGGCGTCACCTCCAGCGCCGGGCGGTCCTCGATGGAGACGTGGAAGTCGCTCCCCGCCGGCGTCGTGACGTGGATGTGCTTCTTCCCCTCCAGCACCGACATGGCGCGCTTGGCGCGGGCGATCGCGTTGTGCAGGTCCTCGACCGTGAGGCCCCAGGAGCCCATTCCCGGCTCGACCGAGGCGATCTTGCCGTTCGCCGCACAGGTCTCCTTCACCGCCGAGACGTGGGCGAAGCGGTTGGCCCACTCGAGGTTGGTGATGATGATCACCTCGTCCGAGGCGGTCATCGCCGCGTGCAGGTTCCGCGGTGGCGCCATCGGGAAGCGCACGTCGGCGCGACCGCGGCGCACCTGGTGCTCGTTGTTCATCACCACGGGCCATCCGCCGCGCTCGACCACGACCTCCGCGACGGCCTCGGCCTGCTCGCGGTTCTCGTCGTCGCAGATGATCGTCACGACGTCGTCGGCCTCGACCGACATGCAGACGTCGACCACCAGCTCGGCGTCGCTCAGCGAGCTCGACGCGCGCCATATCCTCACCTCACTCTCTCCGCGGCGAACCGCGGCAGGATCTCTCGGGCGAAGCGCTCGACCTGCCCGAACTGGTCGATGGCGCCGAAGCGGCAGATGAAGTGGTCGACGCCCGCGTCGGCGAAGGTCGTGAGCCACTCCGCGATCTGGTCGGGCGTGCCCACGGGCCCCCAGTTGCCCAGGTCCATCGCCCGGGAGAGCTCGGGGTAGTACTTGCCGATGTAGTCGCCGAAGGCGGCGCGCGCCTGCTCCTCCGAGTCGCCGACGTTCATCGTCACCTGGTACGAGATCGCGAGCCGGTCGAAGTCGGCGCCCTCGTCGTCGGCGACCCGGCGGATCCAGTCGAGCTGCTCCACCAGCTCCTCGGGGTGCTCCGCCCGGCAGCAGCGTCATCCAGCCGTCGCCATAGCGCACGATGCGCCTGCAGGCGGCGACGATGCGCCGCTCGATGGTGGCGGCCGAGGCGGCGCCGACGAGGCGCGGGTTGGAGACCACCCAGATCGGCGGTGGGGACTGCACCGGCATCAGCGGCCCGAGCTCGGTGCCCGAGTAGAAGGCGACGTCGTCGTAGTCGAAGTGCTCGCCGTGGAAGTCGGTCACGCGCCCTCGGTCCAGAGCTGCCGGATCACCGCGAGCCCCTCCTCGAAGATCGCGGCGCGCCGTCCGAAGTCCAGCCCGAGGGCCTCGAACTCGCGCCGCACGCCCTCCTCCGGGTTCCCCGCGCCCGTGCCCAGGATCGTCCGGCCGTCCGAGATCCGGTCGAGGGTCGCCCACTCGAGCGCCAGGTAGAGCGGATTGCGGGTGGAGGAAACCATGCACGCGGTCCCGAGGGCCACCCGCGATGTGCGCTGGGAGATCGCCGACAGGAGCGCGATCGGCTCGTACCGCGGCTTCGAGAAGAGGCTGTCGCCGACCCAGACCGAGTCGAAGCCCAGCTCCTCGACCCGCTCCGCGAGCGCGAGGAGCATGGACAGGTCGTAGTCGGGAGCGATCAGCGGCTCGCGGTTGTTCAGGTTGACGCCGAACCTCAGGCTCATGGCGCGAGCACGACCTCCTCGCTGCTGGTCGCCTCGAGCCGGTGCTGCGGAACGCGGATGTGGTCGCGCAGGAGCTGCTCCGCCCGGCCCGGATCGCGCGCGCGGCACGCGCGGGCGATGGCGCGATGCTCGGCCAGCGAGTTGCGCATCGTTCCTCGAAGGGCCAGCGAGGGCAGTCGATAACGGCCCATGTGACCCGTGAGCTGTCGGTGCATGTCCTGCAGGGGCGCGTTTCCCGACACCCTGACGAACAGCTCGTGGAACTCGCTGTTGAGCGCGAAGAAGTCGTCGATCCGGTCGTCGTCGACGGCCTCGGCCTGCCGCTCCACGAGGTGGTCCAGGTGCGCGATGTCGTCGTCCGTGAGGAGCGGCACGGCGAGGCGGATCGCGAGCGTCTCGAGCGCCTCGCGCACCTGATAGGCCTGGAGGAACTCCCCCGGGCTGAGCGCCGAGACGACCGCGCCGCGCCGCGGGCGGACGGTCACGAGCCCCTCGGCGGCGAGCCGCCCGAGCGCCTCGCGGACCGGTCCGCGGCTGACGCCGAGGGACGCGGCCAGCGGCACCTCGGAGAGGACCGTCCCCGGCGTGAGCCGGTTGGCCAGGATCTCGTCGCGCAGGTGCGCATGGACGCGCTCCCACAGGGTGACGTTCTCGATCGGGGCCGGACCGACGTCCGAATCGACCGCCATCTCCGCCGGCGCCACGCCGGTCCCGTCTGTTGACCCGCCGTCCACCGCTGGGATAGAAACGCGGTTGGATGTCTGTTGTCAACAGTCTGCGAACGACGAGGGCGCCCGGCACGCCGCGCGCGATCCGACCGGCAGAAAGGAACGGCATGAGAACCCTCATGAGATGCTCGGCGGCGGCGGCGATCGTCGCCGTGGCCCTGGCCCTCAGCGCTTGCGGTGACGACGACTCCTCCTCGTCCTCGGCACCCGACACCTCCGGGGCGGCGGCCTCCATCAGCCAGATGGCGATCGCCGCTCCCGAGAAGGCCAACGACTACGGTTGGAACCAGCAGGGCGTCGAGAGCGCCCAGCGCGCCGCCGACACGGCGGGGGCCGCGATCGAGGTCGCCGACGGCATCGGCTACGAGAACGTGGAGCCGGTGCTCCGCCGGCTGGCGCAGAGCGGCAGCGAGCTGACCATCGCGCAGGCGAGCGGCTACAACACCATCGCCCCCAAGGTCGCGACCCAGTTCAACGTCCCGCACATCGTGTTCGACGCTCCCAATGCGACCAAGCCCGGCGTCGTGGCGGACGTCGAGACATCGAGCCAGCAGGGTGCCTACCTCGCGGGCATCCTGGCCGCCGAGACGACGCAGACGGGGACCCTCGGCATCGTCATCTCCGCCGCCGACACCAACTGGTACAAGATGGCGGGCGGCTTCGTCGCGGGCGCACGGAGCGTCAACCCGGACGTCGAGATCCGCTTCGCCCAGATCGGCCAGGCGGCCTACGCGGACGCCGCCGGCGGCGAGCGCGTCACGACCCAGGTCATCGCGGCCGGCGCCGACGTGGTCTTCGGCATGGGGGACGGCTCGTCGTTCGGGATGCTGCAGGCGGTCGAGACCGCCAAGCCGCCGGCCGGCGCGACGAAGGTCTACTTCATCGACGTGATCGGCGACAAGACGAACGTCAACAAGGAGGGCGTGCTCCTGTCGTCAGTGGTCTGGGACTTCACGGACATCTACAACCAGGCCATCGAGGAGGTGGCGGCCGGCACCTTCGGCCAGAAGGGCTACGAGCTGACGGTTGACAACGGCATCTCGCTCCTGCGGACCGACAACGCTCCCGCCGAGGCGTGGGCCGCCGTCGACGAGGCCCAGGCGGGCGTCGCCGACGGCAGCATCGAGATCCCGCTGACGCCGGACAAGGCGGCGCTGGACCAGCTGATCGGCTAGCGACGCGCACGCGGACATGACGACGGCCCGGCCGCGTTCCTCGACCGGGCCGTCGTCGCGACGATCGGACAGATGGCCGAGCCGAACGAGACCACAGCGCAGAAGGTGTCGCCGGACGGGATCGCCGTCGAGCTCTCGGGCATCACCAAGTCCTATCCCGGCGTACGCGCGAACGACGGCATCGACCTCGTGATCCGTCGTGGGGAGGTCCATTGCCTCCTCGGTGAGAACGGAGCCGGGAAATCGACGCTGATGAGCGTCCTGGCCGGCATGGTCCAACCCGACGAGGGCGAGATCCGCATCGGCGGCGCGCCGACCCGGATCGCCTCGCCGAAGCGCGCGATCGAGCTCGGGATCGGGATGGTCTATCAGCACACGACCCTGGTCCCGACGCTCACGGCGCTGGACAACCTGATGATGGGGGACGGCCGGTCGCTGCTCCTGGACGAGCGCGGGGCCCGGGCTCGTCTGGCCGAGGTCGCGGCCCTGCTCGGCATCGAGGTGGACGCCGACGCGGAGGCCGGCTCCCTGAGCCTCGGCCAGCAGCAACAGATCGAGATCGTCAAGGCGCTCTGGCGCGGCTCGAAGGTGCTGATCCTCGATGAGCCGACGTCGATGCTGACCCCCCGGGGGGTCGCCGAGCTGGCCGCCGCGCTCGAGCGTCTGAAGGGCCACGGCCTCGCCGTGGTCCTCATCACCCACAAGCTCCACGAGGCGACGAGCATGGGCGACCGGGTGACGGTCCTGAAGGCGGGGCGCGTCGTGGGCCGCCTCGCGCCCGAGGAGCTCGCCGGCCGATCGGACGCCGAGCTGCAGGGCACCATCGTCGGGATGATGTTCGGCGAGCACGCCGCTCCCGACCCCGACCTCGTCGAGCTGCAGGGGCAGGTCGAAGGGCACCCCCCGAAGCGCGAGCTCCCGGGCGCCCCGGTGCTCGTGCTCGACGGGCTGGAGGTGTCCGCCCGCAGAGGGGAGCTCGGTCTGAACGGCGTCTCGTTGGACGTGCGGCCCGGCGAGATCATGGGCGTCGCCGGCGTGGACGGCAACGGGCAGCGCGAGCTCGCGGAGGCGGTGGCGGGCCAGCGGCCGGCGGCCGCCGGCGACATCCGCTTCCGCGGCGTGTCGATCGCGCGGCTCTCGGTGCGCCAACGCGAGGGCCTGGGCCTGCGCTACGTCAGCGACGACCGCCTGGGCGAGGGCACGGTCGCCCCGCTGTCGGTGAGACTGAACCTGGTCCTCAAGCGGATCGGACAGGCGCCCTTCTGGGTGCGCGGCACCATCCGGCCGCGCGAGATCGAGCGCAACGCGCGCGAGAAGATCGCCGAGTTCGACATCCGCACGCCGGGCTCGCGCACTCGGGTCGGGGCGCTCTCGGGCGGCAACGTCCAGAAGGTCGTCCTCGCGCGCGAGCTCGCCGGAGAGCCGGGACTGGTGGTGTTCAACAAGCCGACCTACGGCCTCGACATCCTCACGACGCGCACGGTCCGAGCCCGCATCCGGGAGTTGGCCGAGGAGGGTGTCAGCGCTCTGGTCATCTCGACCGATCTGGACGAGCTCGTCGCGCTCTGCGACCGGATCGCGGTGCTCAGCCGCGGCCGCCTTGCGGGGATCGTCGAGGGCGGAGCCGGCGCCGAACAGCGGGTCGGGCAGCTGATGGTGGGGCGCGCGGCCGCCCCCGGGGAGGCCGCGGCGGCGTGAGCCCGGACACCACGACCGTCCAGACGCCCGCCCTCGGCCCACCGGCGGAGGCCGCACCGGGCCGGTCCGGGGTGGTCGCCGGCCTCGGCCGTTTCGCCGACGCCGTCGTGCGCTCGGTGGTTCCGGTGGTGCTGGCGCTGGTCGCCGGGGGCCTCGTCCTGCTGGCCCTCGGCGCCAATCCCATCGCCTACTACCGCGACGTCTGGTCCGGGGGCATCGAGCTCACGGCGTGGCAGGACACCGTCATGCGGATGGCGCCCCTGCTGCTCATCGCCTGCGGCCTCATCTACGTCTTCAAGGCCGGCATCTGGAACCTCGGCATCGACGGGCAGTTCCTCCTGGCCTCGGCGGTCATCGCCGGGATCGGCCCGGAGCTCTTCGGGAGCGTGCCCGACTGGCTGCTCTTCCTCCTCCTGTTCGCGGTCGCGGCCGTGGTAGGGGCCGCGTGGACGCTCGTGCCGGCGCTGCTGCGGGCGTACTACGGCGTCAACGAGATCATCACCACGCTGATGATGACCTTCATCGGGATCAACCTGGCGAACATCCTCATCAAGGGACCCTTCCAGGACCTGGCCTCGAACGTGCCGCAGACGAAGGCGATCCCCTTCACGAATCTGCTGCCGACCATTCCGGGCACCCGGATCCACGTCGGGGTCATCGTCGCCTTCGTGGGGGCGATCGTCACCTGGTACGCGATGTCGCGCACGTCGTTCGGGCTGCGCTTGGCGGTGCTCGGCGCGAACGCTCGCGCGGCCACGCACGTGGGCATCTCGGTGCCGCGGCTGATCGTGATCTCGTTCGTCGTGAGCGGCGCCTTCGTCGGACTGGCCGCCGCATCCGAGATCCTGGGGATCTGGGGCTACGTCCGCGCGGACTGGAACCCGGCGTTCGGGCTCCTGGTCGTCCCGCTCGTCTTCCTCGCGCGCTTCAACGCGATCGCGGTCATCCCCTTCGTCGCGTTCCTCGCACTCCTGACGATCGGCGGCGACTTCGCGACCCAGGAGGCCGGCGTCTCGAACGAGTTCACCCTGCTGCTCGTGGGCCTGATCCTCCTCTTCATGGCCGTCACCGAATGGCTCGGGCGGCGTCGAAACCTCGGCCAGAGCTACCTGCAGCACGTTCGGCGGCGGGCCAGGGGCAACGGATGAGCGAGTTCCTGACCACCGATTTCCTCACCGCGCTGATCGCCGGGGGGATCCTGGCCGGCGTGCCGCTGATGTTCGCGGCGCTCGGCGAGATGGTCTCCGAGCGCGCGGGAGTCCTCAACATCGGCCTCGAGGGAATGATGCTCGTGGGCGCCTACGTCGGCTTCGTGGCGGCGTACCACAGCGGCTCCACCACGCTCGGGTTCCTCGCCGGCGCCGGGGGCGGCGCCGCGGTCAGCGTCATCATGGTCGTGCTGTGCGTGTGGTGGGGGCTCGACCAGATCGTCATCGGCATCGCCATCACGCTGGTCGGCGAGGGCGCCACCGCGCTGATATTCGACTCGCAGTTCGCCGAGAGCCGACCGACGCTCGGTGAGACCGGGCGCACGTCGATACCGCTGCTCTCCGACATCCCGGTGGTCGGAGGACACGACACGAGCGACGGGAGCGTCTTCAGTCAGCCCGCCATCGTGTACATCGGCCTGATCTTGATCGTCGTGGTGGCCTGGATGATGCGGCGGACCCACCTGGGGCTCAACGTCCGGGCTGCCGGCGACAGACCTGCCGCGCTCGACGCCGCCGGGGTGAGCGTGCGGGCGACGCGCAGCTGGGCGGTGCTGTTCGCGGGCAGCATGGCGGGCGTGGGCGGCGCCTTCCTGTCGGTTGCCGCCGCGGGACTCTTCGAGGACTTCATCACCGGGGGGCGCGGGTTCATCGCGATCGTCCTGGCGATGCTCGCCCGCGGGAAGGCGATGTGGGTGCTGATCGGCTCCTTCATCTTCGGCATCTCGCTGTCGCTTTCGGACGCGCTTCAGATCGCCGGTGTGGACATCTCCACGGACGTCGTCTTCACGCTCCCGTTCGTCGCCGTGATCGTCGTGCTCGTGATCTTCGGCCGCCGGTCCTACCTGCCGCCGGCGCTCGGGCTGCCCTACGTGCGCGGGGCCCGCTAGTGCGCATCGAGACCGGCTTCGACATCTCTCGCCACCCGGCCGACACCTACGCGCTGCTGCTCGACCTCGAGCGGGTGATGCCGTGCTTCCCCGGCGCGGAGCTGCTGGCCCGACGGCCCGACGGCGCGCGCGACCTGCGCGTCACCGTGCGCCTGGGACCGATGCGGCTGTCCTACCAGGGCGACGTCCGCATCGCGGAGCGCGACGACGCGGCCCGCCGCGCCGTCCTGGCCGGGAACGCGCGGGAAACCCGCGGCGGGGGGTCGGCGAACGCGCGCATCGCCATGCGTGTCGAGGAGAGCGAGCGAGGCGCCCGAGTCGTCGCCGAGGCGGACGTGGACCTCACCGGCCGCGCCGCGCAGATGGGGCGTGGGATCGTCGAGGACGTCGCGACCCGGCTGGTGGGCGAGATGGCGGCCTGCCTCGAAGCGGGTCTCGCCGGCGACGTCCCGGCGGGAGACGGCCCGCCCGCGCCGCTCGAGGGCGGTCGCCTGATGCTCGGCGCCGCGCGCGACCGGGCCGGCGATCCGCGGACGCTCCTCGCCCTGGCGGCCGCGCTGACGCTCATCGCGCTGCTCGTCATCGGAATCCGCCGGAGGAGGCGCGATGCGTGAACCGAGCTACACCCTGACTGCCGGCCCGACCGGCGGCTGGCCGAGCGTGGAGGCGGCGATGGGCGCGCCGCTGGTCTACGACTACGACCCGCTCTTTCTCGAGCGGTTCGCGCGGACCGAGCGCAAGGTCGCGGAGCTCTTCCGCACGGCCGGCGACGTGGTGCTGATGCAGGGCGAGGCCGTGCTCGGCCTGGAGGCCGCCGCGCGCGCACTCGTCCGTCCTGGGATGACCGCGCTCAACCTCGTGTCCGGCGTGTACGCGAAGTGGTTCGGCATCTGGCTCGCGGAATGCGGCGCGAACCTCGTGGAGGTCGAGGTTCCCTACGACGAGGCCATCCCGGTGGAGGCCGTGGCGCGCGCGCTCGAGGACCACCCCGAGACCGCCCTGGTCGCGGTCGTCCACTCCGAGACCCCGTCCGGAGTCCTCAACCCCCTGCGCGAGATCGCCGAGGTCGTGCGGGGGCACGGCGCCCTGATGCTGGCCGACGTCGTGTCCTCCCTCGCGGGCGAGGAGCTCGACGTCGACGGGTGGGGGCTCGACCTCTGCGTCGCAGGGCCCCAGAAGTGCCTCGCGGGACCACCGGGGATGTCCTTGGTCGCGGTCAGCGAACGGGCATGGGACGCCATCCGCGACAACCCCGCGGCTCCGCGAGGCTCCTTCCTGTCCCTGCTCGATTGGAAGGACCGCTGGATCGACGGCGGCCGCACGGCCTTTCCGTACACCCCCTCGGTCGTCGACGTGGCCGGAGTCGAGGCCGCCTGCGACGTCGTGATCGACGCGGGTCTGCAGGCCTCGATCGACATGCACCGTCGCGCGGCTCGCGCCACCCGGGCCGGCGTCGAGGCGATGGGGCTGCGGCTCTGGGCCAGAGACGCCTCCTACGCCGCCTCCTGCGTCACCGCCGTCGCGGCGCCCGACGGCGTGGACGTGCTGGCCGCCTTGGCGCACATCCGAGAGCGATACGGCGTCATGCTCTCGCCCGGCTACGGGGAGCTCAAGGAACGCCTCTTCCGGCTCGGTCACATGGGGCCGGCGGCCGCGTCGCTGACGCCGGTGCTGGCGCTCGCGGCCCTCGGTCGCGGCCTCGCGGACCTCGGATTGGAGGTCACCATCGGCGAGGGGGTCGACGCCGCGCTGCGAGAGCTCGCCGGCGCGTGACGCTTCCCCGGTTCGCGATCCACCGGCCGGCGACGCTGGCGGAGGCGGGCGAGCTCATGAACCGGCTCGGCGACGACGCGGTCGTGTACGCGGGTGGCACCGAGCTGCTCCTCGTGATGAAGCTCGGCTTCGCCGACTACCGGCACCTGGTGGACGTCAAGGGCATCGCGGAGCTCTCACGCCTGGAGATCGACGAGGACGACCTGCTCATCGGGGGCGGCGTGACGCACCGGACCATCGAGCGCTCGCCGGTCGTGCGCGAGAGGTGGCCCGCCCTCGCCGAGATGACCGCTCGGGTGGCGAACGTGCGCGTTCGCGGCGCAGGCACCCTCGGCGGAAACCTCGCGTTCGCAGACCCCCACTCGGACCCCTCGACGTTCCTGCTCGCGGCGGGCGCCTCCGTCGAGACCTGGTCGCTCTCCGGCACGCGGACCCTGGCGATGGAGGACTTCGTGCTGAGCGCGTATCAGACGGCGCTCGCCCCGGGCGAGCTGATCGCCGCGGTGCGAGTGCCGCCGCTGACGGCCGGATCGGGTGTCGCGCACCTCAAGATCGCGTTCCACGAGCGCCCCGCCGCCACGGTCACCTGCATCGTCCTCGTCGCCGACGGCGTCGTCGATCGCGCCCGGGTGGCGGTCGGCAGCGTCGGACTCGCTCCCGCACGGCTCGCGGCCGTTGAAGAGGCGCTGGTGGCCGGCGCGCCGGCCGACGAGCTCGAGCGGCTGGCACGGGAGGGCTGCGAGCCCATCGAGGACGCCAACGGCTCCGTCGAGTACAAGCGTCACCTCGCGGGGGTGTTGGTGCGCCGAGCCGCCGACCGAGCGCTGTCGCGCGCGGCCTCCTCCGCCGGCGGGTGAGGCCGGGCGCCGACGTCCTGATCGTCGGCGGCGGGTCGGCGGGCTGCGTCCTTGCGGCGCGGCTCACCGAGGACCCGCGGAGGCGGGTCTGCCTGGTCGAGGCGGGAGGCCCCCCCGGCGACCCCCGGCTCGCCGACCCGCTTCAGTGGCCGTACCTGGAGGGCGGGCCCTTCGACTGGGCCTATCGGACGACGCCGCAGCCGGGGACCGCGGGACGGGTCCACGGCTGGCCGAGGGGCCGCGTCCTGGGCGGCTCCAGCCAGCTCAACGCCATGACCCACGTCCGGGGTCATCCGTCCGACTTCGACGCCTGGGCGGAGGTCGCCGGCCCGGAGTGGAGCCATCGCGCGCTGCTGCCCGACTTCCTGCGCTCCGAGTCGTTCTCGGGCGGCGCGTCGGAGCATCACGGCGCCGCCGGGCCCATGACCGTCTGGCTCCCGGACCGGCTGCACCCCGTGGCAGAGGCGTTCATGCGGGCGGCGGAGGAGGCCGGGTTCCCGCCCTCGGGCGACCACAACGGCCCGCGGATGGACGGTCCGGCGCCCAACAGCCTGACGATCCGCCACGGGCGGCGCGTCAGCGCCGCCGACGCGTACCTCGACCCGGCTCGGGGACGCCCGAACCTCAGCGTGGTCACCGACGCCCTCGTGGAGCGCGTGGTTCTCGAGAGAGGCCGGGCGACCGGCGTCGAGGCGCGGGTAGGCGGCGAGCGGCGGACGCTCCACGCCGAGACGGTCGTGCTCGCCGCGGGCACCGTCTCGTCGCCCCTGATCCTGATGCGGTCGGGGATCGGACCGCCGGACGAGCTGTCGCGCCACGGCCTCGCGTGCCGCGTCGAGGCGCCGGCGGTCGGCGAGCACCTGCACGATCACCTGCTCGCCGCCGGCAACGTCTACCGGGCGCGCCGCCCGGTGCCGCCGTCGCGCCTGCAGCACTCGGAGTCGCTGCTCTACGTCGGCGGCGAGGGCGGCCGAGCGCCGGACATCGTGGCGGCCTGCGTGCTCCTCCCCGCGGTCAGCGAGTGCTTCGAGCGGCCCGAGGTCGGCACGTGCTTCACGCTGATGTTCGGGGTCTGCCACCCCCGGAGCCGGGGGCGCATCACGCTGGGGGGCCCTGCCGTCGACGACCCGCCCGTGATCGATCCGGCCTACCTCACGGCGCCGGAGGACCGCGAGCGCTTCCGGGCGGCGCTGCGCCTGGCGCGCCGGGTCGGCGGCGGCGCGGCGCTCGATGAGTGGCGCGACGCCGAGATCCTGCCCGGGCCCGCGGTGCAGGACGACGAATCCGTCGACCACTTCGTCGCGCGGGCCTCCGTGACCCACCACCACCCCGTGGGAACCTGCGCGATGGGCCGGGATCCGGGCACCTCCGTCGTCGATGGCGGCCTCGGCGTTCACGGCGTCGGTGGCCTGATGGTCGCGGACGCGTCCGTGATCCCCGCGATCACGACCGGGCCCGTGCACGCCGCCGTTCTGGCGATTTCCGAGCGGGCGGCGCGACTGATCTGAGGCCCTCCCCCACGGCGCCGCGCGGCAGCGTTCGACGGCGAGGAACGCGCGCCACGTCCGATGGCGCGCATTCGTACGGTCGAGCAGCCGGGTCCAGCCGACGGTCACCGCGACCGTGGACTTCTACCACTACTACGAGGGTGCCCACCAAGTACCCGAGAAGTCAACCTTCAATGGCGCCACCGGGGACGGCGCGCACTGCATCCTTCGGACCGGCAAGGGTCTGATCGCAGCCGACGAGGGGGCCGGCCGGAGACCGGGGCGGGCCCCCTCGGCATCGCCGCTCGGGCTCGGCGTCCTTGATGCTCGGCGCTGGCGCGAAGACGCGGCCTCGGCCAAGATGATCGGCTCGGCAAGAATTGCACCGGCGAGTTCACCGTCTTGAATGCCACGCGGTACGTGCGAGAGCAACAGCGGCTGATCTTCGTGCAGGCGACCTCCTCTCCGCGCAAGTCCGTGAGACTCGACCGGTCGTCGGTCTGCGATGGCGCCAAGCGGATGGGCGGGACCACCGGGTTCTCGCCGTTCAAGGTCACGCTGCCGCTTCCGACGAAGCGCCGAACAAGTGCGCGGTGAGCGTCTCCGGGCAGATACGGACTGGCGGAGGTCGGCCGTCTGATGGTCCGCATCTTCGCGAGGTAGTTCGGACCACCCGCTCACGCGGGGGCAGCCCGCATCTGGGCGCGAACACGAGCCGCTGCTAGCTGTTCAGGGGCTTGAGCCACGCGGCGACGTCAACGGCGCTCGCGCGCTGGGCGGAGCCATGAGGTGCTCATGAGTCGAGTCGCCGGTGGATGGCCTGGCGTGCTCGCTCGATCACGCTGTCGTCGGAGTGCAGCACGGCGATGATGTTGGTTCCGGTGAGGATTGCGCCGACCTCGAAGGCGAGTTGGTCGGGGTCGCTGTCGGGGGGAAGCTCTCCTTCGGCGTGGGCCTCTCGGGCCACGCGGCGCAGCAACTCGCGCCATCGCTGTTGGTAGAGGGCGACCCGGTCGTGGACGGGTCCTGTGCGAGCTCCGAGCTCGGCGGAGGTCGCCACGAAGAAGCAGCCGCCCGGGAACACGCGGCGCTCGACGTATGAGAGGTACCCGTCGCAGAGGGCGAGCAGCCGCGCGCGGCCGGGCGCCGCCGACAGCGACGGCGTGACGACCTCCTCGACAAAGCTCTCCCGCCCGGCATCGATGGTGGCCAGTTGGAGCTCCTCCTTGGAGCCAAACAAGGCATAGAGGCTGCTCTTGGGCATGCCTGTCGCGGAGGCGAGCCGTCCGATCGAGAGGCCCTCGAGACCTTCGACGGTCGCGAGCGCGGCCGCCCGCTCGAGCACGCGGCCGCGAGCGCGCTCGCCTGGGGCGCGCGGGCGTCGGGCTGGCTGCCGGGGACCGGTGGTCGGCGGTGCCGCCATTTGACCTCCTTGTGGTCGGGATTTCTTTGACATCTTAGACGTACGAGCGTACAGTCGCCTCTCTGCACGATCGTGCGTGCAGGCAATAGCCGCCAGAGAGAGTCGAGCTTCTGGGCCGGCCCGAGCAAGGAGGAGCGATGCCGCTCATCAACGTCAAGGTGATCGAGGACGTCTTCACGCCCGAGCAGAAGCGAGAGATCGTCGAGCGCCTCACCGACGCCATGGTGTCCATCGAGGGCGAGGCGATGCGCAAGGTGACCTGGGTCGTCGTGGAGGACGTCCAGCAGCGGTGACTGGGGCATCGGCGGCCAGCCGCTGACCACCGCCGACGTCAGGGCGCTCGCCGCCACCCCAGCCTGATGGACTGCCGGGGGGCGTGGTCAACGATGCAAGCTCGTCCACTTCGCCTTGCCTGACCGCGCTCACCCCCGGCGGGCTTACTCGGCCGGCGCCTCTGCCGGCTCCTCGCGCGCCATCCTGGCCGCGAGCTCGGTGCGCGAGCGAAGCCCGAGCTTTCTGTAGACGACTCCGAGATGGCGCTCGATGGTCTTCTCGGACAGGAACAGCCGCGCCCCGGCCTCGCGGTTCGTGAGTCCGGAGGCCACCACCAACGCCACCTGCAGCTCGCGAGGCGAGAGCTCCTCGTGGGAGGGGCCGCCGCGCCGGGGGCGAAGGCGGGCCCCGCTCGCCCCGATCTCCTCGCGCGCCTGGCGCGCCCAGGGCTCGGCGCCGAGGTCCTCGAAGGTCGCGAGCGCCCGCTCGAGCTGGCCGCGGGCCTCGGTGCGCCTGCCGACCCGGCGAAGGCGGAAGCCGTAGGCAAGCTCCGTCCGGGCCCGCTCGAAGGGCGTCGGAGTGAGCGCGTGCAGGGCCAGCGCCTCGCCGAAGTGGCGGTCGATGTCGTCGTCGATCAGGCCACGGCCCCGGCAGGTGACCGCCGGCGCCGACGATCCGCCACTTCGGTGGGCCTGCTCGGAGAGGGTGGCAAGGGCCCTGCGGGCCTCGTCGGGTCGGCCCAAGCGGACGTAGGCCTCGACGAGGTCGGGTTGCCACGGGAATGTCTGCGGTTGCGCGAGGCCTCGCTCTCGGCTGAGGCCCTGGACGAGTTCGAGAGCGACGAGCGCCTCTCCGGGCTCTTCCACGAGGAGTGAGAAGCCGAGGATCCAGGTTGCGACGTTCACCATCGAGTCGAGGTCGGTCTGCGCGGCGACGTCGCGAGCGGCGCGTGCCCGCGCCTGAGCCTCAGACCGATGTCCGCGTCCGGCGAGCACCTGGGCCACAAGCGTCTGCGCGCGGCTCGAGAGGACACTCGATCCGAGCTCCTCGGCCAGCGCTCCGGCTTCGTGGCCCTGCGACAGGGCGATATCCGAGCGCCCGAGACGGAACTCGACATCGCTGGAGAGGCTGACCGCATATGGCACGAGGCCGCGAGCACCCGCGGCTCTGGCGGCCTCGGCAAGGCGATCGCAGACGAGCTTGGCGATGAGAAGGTGATCCGTGAAGAGCCATGCGTTCGCCGCGTAGACCAGGGGCGCATATCCCGGCGCCAGCGGATCGCCAGAGCGCGCCGCTCGATCAGGGGCTGCAACACATCCACGCCTCGCGGGTCTCCCCTCAATGTCAGCGCGAGGCCCAGCGCCGCGGTGGTGACGAGCGCGGCCCCCTCGTCGCGCGCGGCCCGCGCGATCGACACCGCCTCCTCGGCGATCGTCAGGGCCTCGTAGCACCTTCCAGCCATCACCTGCGTGCCGACAGCATCCGCGAGCGCGAGGGCCGCTGCGCCGGCTGCGGACGAGCGATACGGCGACCGGCTTCGCGCAGGACATCAAACGCTTCGTGCGCCGAGGCGGCCCACATGAGGCAGGTGCCAAGAGCATGGTCGATCTCGGCGGCCGCGACCTCGTCTGTGACGAGCCACACCTGCGCGGGCCAGCATCTCCAGCGCCCACGGGATGCGGGCGGCCGCGAACGCCAGGCGCGCAGCGGCGAGGAGCCTTCGAGCCTCCTCAGGGGCTGCCGTGCTGAGCGCCGCTGCTCGCTCGAGGGCGCTGGCCGCCGCTGCGTAACCGGTGCGCGCCGCGGCGCGCATGGCGGCCTGCTCGAGGGCGGCGGCGGCGGCCTCGTATGGGCCGAGCGCGGCCCTCGGCCAGGTGCGAGGCGCGCGGCTCGGCGTCGCGCTCGGGATCCAGGGCGCCGGCGAGGGCGAGGTGCGCGGCGCGGCGCTCCTCCGGGGAGGCGAGCTCGAGCACCGCCGGCCTCAGGAGCGGATGGCGGACGAAGGCCCGCTCGGAGTCGAGCACCAGGAAGCCTGCCGTATGGGCCCGGGCAAGATCGGCTTGGCCTCCACCATCAGCGCAGAGGGCCCCGAGCAGTGGTCCGAGGGCGCCGTAGTGCTGACGACGACCAGGAGCACCGCTTGCGAGCATCCAGATCGAGCGACTCGAGGCGGCGGCGATAGGCCCGCGCCAGGGCGTTCTGCGCGCAGCGTCCTCGGGAAGCGCCATCCGCCTGGCCTGCTAGTAGGGGTTGAGAGCCTGGGGAAGCTCGAGCAGGGCCAGCGGGTTGCCCTGGGCGAGGGCGAGAAGCTCGTCGGCGACCGCCGGGGCGATCGGCGCGCCCTCGGCCTCACCGAGCAGCCGCCGGCCCGCCTGCGCGCCGAGGGCGGCGACCTCGAGCTCCTCGATACCGGCGGCCTCGAGCCGCTCGGGCGGGCGCTCCCGCGAGGCGGCTACATGGCGATCGGCTCGTCCTCGATGCGCGGCGCGCAGAAGAGCAGGGCCTCCTGGCTGGGGAGGTCGAGCGAGTGGGCGTCATCGACGACCGCCAGCACCGGGCCCTGCGAGGCGACCGCCCCCAGCAGCGAGAGGGTGGCCGCGTAGGCGGCAAAGCGATCCGGCACCGCCGGCGGCCGAGCGCCAGCGCGGCACGCAGGGCGGCCTGCTAGGCCTGTGGATCTGATCGAGACGGTGAGCAGCGGCCGCAGGAGTCGGCCAGCCCGGCAAAGGCAAGGCGGGACTCCGACTCGATGCCCCGCGCCTGGAGCACCTGGAAGACAGTGGCAGCAGCGAGCAGGTCCTCGAGCAGCGCCGTCTTGCCGATCTCGGGCTCGCTGCGCAAGAACAGGGCAGCGCCCCGGCTGTCTCGAGCACCGTCAAGGGCCGCGCGCAGCGGCGCCCTCTCCGCCTCGCGGCCGATGAGCACGGGGCGATTGTCCTCGGTGAGCCGCCTGCCTGTCGAGGACGCGATGGGCCTGACGGGCCGATCTACTCGGATACCTCGTCGCATCGCCTCTCTCGCAGCAGCGCGCGACTCAGCGGCGGTGGCAGAGTTCGTCAGCTCGGTCCCGGGTGCGCCCGCTGGTCAGCGAGGACCGCGCCGAAGATGACGAGCTCGTGCGCTCGACGACGTGGCTGGAGTGCCCCTTGCCCTCGGTGTCGTCGAGCAGGAAGAGATCTCTAGGTCCCAACCGCCGTCGCTCGCTGTCGCTGACGGTTAGCTAGACCGTGCTGCTAAGGATTGAGAACAGCTGGCGTTGGGGTGTGGGGTGCGGAGTCTCGCCTCCTCAGCCGGGGTGGACGCCGAAGAACAGCGTCCCGGACGCCTCGAGGAACGGCGCACATAGGCGAGCGCTGCAGGTGGTGCGAAGTCCAGCTCTCCAATCCGACCGTCAGCTCCTCGAAATAAGACTCCCACTCGGCGTCGTTGTACATCCGGAAATAGCGCACCCGCATCGCCACCACCTCGGCGCTCTCTCAAGGTCTGGTACGCGGCGGGGAGTAACCAATAGACGTGGGCTGGCTGGGAAACGAGCGGGTAGCGGCGAATTGTACCACCGGGTTGGTGAAAGCGCGCTTGTCGCATATGCCGTCAAGGCCTCGTCGAGGGCCGCCTCCAGGGCGTCGAGACCCGCGCGTGCCGCGGTAGTCCGCGTCGCTGGTGAGGACTATGAGGTCTGCGGCTTCCCGGCGTCGGCTGTCTTTCAAAGGACGTGGAAGACGTCGCGGACATTAGTGGTAACGATGACCTGGGCCTCGGTTGCCGCACAGGAGAACATGGTCCAGTTGCTTCCGAGGCCGTCACAGTCCTCCTGCTTGGTCGACTGGATGACGTCATGTATACGCGCTCTCAGCCGCAAGGCGAAGGCAGGCGAGTAGACCTGGTCCAGGAGGAGCTTCAGAGAGTCCCCTCCAGCCAGCCGATGATCCCCACGTCGTGGGCGCGGTCGTCGGCCTCGGCGATCCACCCGTCGATCTCGGCCCGATGCTCGGCGTGCTAGGCGATCGCTCCCCGGATCCGCTCGACGGGGACCTCGAGGTAGGCGGCGGCCGCCTCGGCCGAGCGATCGTTCTGTAGTACCGTCTCGACGACCTGCCAGACGTCGAGGCGGGTGCTGAGGAGCCGCTGGCGGTGGCCATCGGGGCCGTCATACGAGAACAGCCCGGCCTGATCCGACGGCATCCTCGCGACGATCTCGCGCTTGACCCGGGCTCGGATCTCGGCGCTCGCGCTCGACCGCGTCCGTGCGTCCTCTGGGTCCTGCAAACACAGCCCCGATCGCAGCGCGTGTCAGCGTACCGGGGCGATCTGCCGCTCGGCGTCGGTGTCCTCTTCTCGACGACGTCACGGCAACGCTAGAAGGCCACCACGGGGAAGTCCGGTGGAACCCCGAGGTACACCTGCCCGAAGGTCCCATAGCGCTGCTCGGAGGCGAAGACGTGATGTCTCATCGTCTGGACATCCCGGAAGCAGCGCTCCAGCGGGCTGGTGGCCCGGAACGCCGTTGTTCCCGCGATGCTGCATGCGAGCTCGACCGCCTGGACCGCGCTGCTCATCGCGTGGGCCATCCCGAGCAGGAGGTCCGCCCTCTCCTCCAGCGAGTGGGTCTCGCCGTTCGACGCATCTCCGCCACGCGTCGCTCAGGCTGTCGAGGAGCAACAGGCGCCCCGAGCGCAGGATCGCTTCCGCTCGGCCCAGCTGCACTTGCGCCGACGCTCGTTCCTTCAGCGGAGAACTCGATGCCACCGGGGTCTTGGTCCGGGCGAGGTCGGTCACCTCGTCGAGCGCTCGTCGCGCCACCCCCAGCATCGGCGTCGGGATGCCGGACGCCGCCGCGCCCACGACGGGGAGCCGATACAACGGCCCGCGATAGTGAGATCCGGGCTCGAAGGCCGGCGACATCGGGAAGGTCCTGGACCTGGGCACGTACACGTCGGTCACCGAGATGTCGTTGCTGCCCGTGCCCCGCATCCCCATGACGTCCCACGTATCGACGATCTCGCACTCCTCGCTGGGGAAGTACGCCATGCGCATCTCGGGCTCGTCTCCGGCGGATTCGTCCTCGTCCACGAGGACCGTTGACGAGATCCAGTCGGCGTCGTAGCAGTTGCTGACGAACGGGGCTCGACCGGAGATGCGGTATCCGCCGTCGGTTGACGTCGCCTTCAGGGGGCGGCCGAACTGAGCGGCGATGAGGATGTCCGCTCCCCCGCGGTAGATCTCCTCGGCTCCCTCGTCGGGGAGACGGGCGCAGAAGAAGGCCCAGTCCAGAGGGTTCTCCAGGGTCCAGGCGGCAGCGGAGTCGTGGCGGCCGATCTCCTCACCGATGAGGGCGCGGGTGACAGGGTCGGTCTCCAACCCCCCGAGCGAACGGGGGGTCGTCATTCGCAGGAGACCCGTCTCGCGCAGCGCCTTCAAGACGGGCTGCGACAGGCGTCGTTCCCGCTCTGCCTCCTCGCTGTGCGCCCGGATGATCGGCGCGATCTCGCGCGCTGCGTCGATCAGCGCCGTATCGGGCTCCCAATGCGTCGTCCGTGGTCCTTGCGTCACGGTCAGTCCGGTCATCACGCTCACCTCTCTTGCGCCGGATCGCTGTCTCGCGAGCCGTGCCCCGAGCGTAGGCCCGCCCGCTCACCCGACTAGGCCGCGATTCGAACCAACCGGTTCGACTTTCGAACCCGCGGCGGGATCCGGGCTAGCATCGTGGGGGCGATGCGCAGCTACGCGCAGTACTGCCCGGTCGCCAAGGCGAGCGAGATCCTCGGCGACCGTTGGACGCTTCTGATCGTGCGCGAGATGCTCGGTGGCGCCGGCGGGTTCAACGAGTTGCAGCGCGGCCTGCCGGGGATCTCGCGTTCGGTGCTGACCGAGCGGCTGCGCGCGCTCGAGCGGGCGGAGATCCTCGAGCGGAGGACCGGTCCCAAGGGCCGCACGCTCGAGTACCGGCTGACGGCCGCCGGCCGCGACCTCGAGCCGGTCGTCCAGGCGCTCGGGGACTGGGGGGTGACCTGGTCGTTCACCGATCCCCGCCCCGAGGAGCTCGATCCCGACCTGCTGATCGTCTGGATGGCCCGCCACGTGGATCGCGACCAGCTTCCCCCTGATCGCACCGTGGTCCAGTTCGACTTCCGTGATCCGGCCAAGCGCTACTGGATGGTGCTCGAGCCCTCCGAGGTCTCGGTGTGCCTGCAGCACCCCGGCTTCGACGTCGATCTCGCGGTCACGGTTGACACCGCCACGCTCTACCGCGTGTACATGGGACGCGCGGAGCTGGGGGGCGCGATGCGTGCGGGGAAGCTGACGATCACCGGCCTGAAGACCCTCCAGCGCCGCTTCGGTCGCTGGTTCTCCTGGAGCGCGTTCGCCCCGGCCAGCGGCGTGGCCGAGGAGCGCCGCAGGGCGGCGTCGCGCCTCGAGGGCCCAGGTCGGGTGCGGGTCACCGAATGACGCCTGAGGCGAGCTGAGCCCGGCCCCTCGCCAGACCTAGACGTTTCGGCAGTGGCGCGCGGCGGGTGCGCGGGTGAAGCTGGAGACCGCATGGATGTGACCCAGCGGGGCCGACCGGGGGTCCTGGCCACCGTCGAGCAGCACCGGTGCCGCGACGCGGGGTTCGCCGTCTTCGAGGCGGGCTCGGTGGAGCAGTCGCTCCCGGCCCGCTTCGCGAGCGCGGCCGCGGCCCATCGGGACTGCCTCGCCGTCGCGGACGCCTCCGCCCGCCTGACCTACGGCCAGCTCGACGAGCTCGCCGGCCGCATCGCCGCCGCGGTCCTCCAGCGGCTGGGCGCCGGATGGGAGCCGGTCGCGCTCGTCCACGGGCAGGGCCTCACCAGCGTCGCGGCGATCCTCGGGGCGCTGCGGGCCGGCAAGGCCTACGCGCCGCTGGAGGCAGCCGATCCGCCGGCGCACCTCGCCGGAGTCGCGGAGGAGCTGGGCGCTCGCCTCGTCCTCGCCGACCGCGAGACCGCCGATCTCGCCGCGGCGATCGCCGGGCCGGCGCGCGAGGTGCTCGTGGTCAACGACCTGCCGCCGGGCGCGGCCGGTCCACCGGCGATCGAGGTCCCGCCGGACGCGGTCGCCTACATCTACTTCACCTCGGGATCGACCGGCCGCCCCAAGGGCGTCGTGGACACCCACCGCAACGTGCTCCACAACGTCCTGCGGTACACGAACGCCCTGCGCATCGCGCCCTCCGACCGCCTGAGCCTGCTGCAATCCCCGAGCTTCAGCGGCGCGGTCTCGAGCACCTTCGGCGCGCTGCTGAACGGCGCCGCGCTGTTCCCGTTCGCCTTCGGCGGCGAACGGCTCGCCGAGCTCGCCGACCTGCTCCGCGCCGAGGGGGTCACCATCTACCACTCGGTCCCCTCGATCTTCCGCAGCCTGGTGTCCGTGGACGGCGAGGCCTTCCCGGACGTTCGCGTGGTCCGGCTCGAGGGCGACCGCGCCTCCTCGCTCGACGTCGAGCTGCACCGCCGGCACTTCAGCGCCGGCAGCATCCTGGCGAACGGGCTGGGCACCACGGAGACGGGCCTCTGCCGCCAGCTCCGACTCCCGACCACGGCGCCGGTGGACGACGGCGCGCTGCCCGTGGGGTACGCCGTCCCGGGCGTCAACGTCGCCGTGGTCGGCGAGGACGGGCTGCCGCTCCCGAGCGGTCGCGCGGGCGAGATCGTGGTGCGCGGCCGCCACCTCGCCCTTGGCTACTGGAGGCGACCGGAGCTCACGAGCGCCGCGTTCGCGACCGACGACGAGGATCCGTCGCTCCGGACCTACCGGACCGGAGACCTCGGTCGTCTGCGGCCGGACGGCTGCCTGGAGTACCTCGGGCGTCGCGACGCCCAGCTCAAGGTGCTCGGACAGCGGGTGGAGCCGGCGGAGGTCGAGGCGCAGCTGCTGCGGATCCCGGGTGTCCTCGAGGCCGCCGTCACCACCCACGCCGGCCGCCGCGGCGAGGGACGACTGGCCGGCCACGTCGTGGTCGCGCCCGGCGGCCCGGACCCCTCGGCGCTGCGGGCGGCGCTCGCCGAGCGGCTCCCGGCGCACATGGTGCCCTCCAGCCTCGAGGTCGTCAACGAGCTCCCGCGCTCCCCGACCGGGAAGCTCGACCGGCGCGCGCTCGCCTCGCCGCCGGCCGACGCGCCCCTCGCCGAGGACGAGGCTCGCATGCTGCGCCTCTGGGAGCAGGTGCTCGAGCGGGACGGGTTCGGCGTCGAGGACGACTTCTTCGAGCTCGGAGGCGACTCCCTGGCGGCCGCGGAGCTCCTCGCGGCGCTCGAGTCGGAGACCGGCGAGCAGCTCGCCCCCTCACTGCTCCTGCGCGCGCCCACGGTCGCGCGGCTGGCCGAGGCGCTCCGCGACCCGGACCAGCGGAGGGACGCGCCCCCGATCGCCGTGCTGCAGCCGCTCGGCAGCGGACCGCCGCTGGTGCTCGTCAACTCAGGGGACGGGACGACCAACGTCTACGCGGCGCTCGTGCGGGGGCTCGGCACCGGGCGCCCGATCTCGGAGCTCGCCCCGCCGGGCCGCCGGCTGGGCTCGGTCGCCGAGCTGGCGGCGGGGCACGTCGAGACCCTCACAGCCGCCGACCCGGAGGGGCCCTACCTCCTCGGGGGCTTCTGCTTCGGGGCCGTGGTGGCGTTCGAGATGGCCCGGCGGCTGCGCGCCGAGGGGCGGGACGTCCGCCATCTCGCGCTCGTCAACGTCAGCGCCTTCGACTTCCCCTCCCTCGTCTCGCCGGACGCGGCGGCCAGGTATCGGGCCGCCCATCGGCTCGTCCCGCGCGCCCGCCGCTACCTGGCGCGGACTCACGGCCGGGACGCCGTCGCGCTGCTCGCCTACCGCGTCCGACGGGCCGCCGCGGCCCGCGGCGTGCGGGGAGCCGGCGGCCGGGCATCGTGGGAGGCGGCGACCCGAGCGGCCATGCGCGGGTACGCGCCCCGTCGGCTCGCCGGCCACGCCACCCTCTACCTCTCGGCGCAGGAGACCGCCCGCTACAGCCGCGATCCGGCGGGCGACTGGGCCGGCCTGTCCGACGACGTCCGCGTCCGCACGCTCTCCTGCGCCCACGGGAACCTCCTGCAGGAGCCGGCCGTCGGCGAGCTCGCCGCCCGCATCCGGGACGACATCGCCGCGGCGGTCGCCTGAGCACAGCGAGGGTCCGGACCTGTGCCTCGCGCGATGTCGATCCGGCACCCTTGGTTCGTCGCACACCCGTACACCACGGAAGGAGAGGGCCATGGGCACGCGATCGGTGATCGCGTCGGTGACGGTGTCGCTGGAGGGTTCTCGGCCGGACCGGGGGGCGACCTGACGGGGCTGGTGGAGCAGGCGGGCTCCCCCGAGACGATGGCCTGGTTCGAGGGCGTCTTCCGCGGCGCCAGCACGGCCCTGATGGGGCGCACCAACTACGAGGGGTTCTACGGATACTGGCCGGCGGTGGCGCGCGACCCCGAGTCGTCGCCGCGCGGCCGCGACCTGGCCGTCTGGCTCGACGAGGTGGAGAAGGTGGTCTTCTCCCGCCGCTCACGCAGGCGGAGTGGAGCAACGCGCGCATCGCCGACCGGGAGCCCGCCGACGAGGTGGCCGCGCTGAAGGCCGCCGAGGGCCGGGACATCTGTCGTCAACAGCGCCAGCATCATCCGCGCGCTCCTCGACGCCGACCTGGTGGACGAGATGCGCCTGATCCTGGTCCCGGTCGTGGTCGGCGGCGGACTGCGGATCTTCGCCGACCGGCTGCCGCGCTCGGAGTGGCGTCTCGCCTCGTCGGCGAACCTCCCCGGCGACACGTCGGGCTGCAGACCGCCGCCGCCGGCGGCTCGCCTATCTGATCAGCGCCAGGGCCATGGCGTCGGCGCCCGCCGGGAATCGAAGTTGCCCGGAGGCGTCGTTCGCGGCGCGCCAGACCGCCTCGGCCACGTCGCACGGGTTCGTCACCGCCGCCGACTGCTCGACGTCGGCCAGGACGCGCTGCGCGAAGGGCGCGTACGCCTCGGGGATCAGCCCATCCATGCGCGCCCCCGCGTTGCTCGCGAAGTGCGTCGCCGGGGAGTAGCCGGGCTCGACCAGCTTCGCGCTCACGTCGAACTCCTCGAGCTCGAGCGCGAGCGAGGCGGTGAACGCCTCGATGGCGCTCTTGCTCGCGCTGTACACGGCCACCAGCGGCATCCGCGCCAACGTCGCGCTCGAGGTCACGTTCACCACCACGCCCGACCGGCGCTCGCGGAACTGGGGCAGCACCGCCTGCGTCATCGCCATCACGCCGAAGGTGTTGGTCTCGAAGATCTCGCGCGACGTGGCCATCGGCGTGGCCTCGAAGGCGCCGAAGCCCCCGATGCCCGCGTTGTTGACGAGCACGTCGATGGGCCCGCTCGCCTCGAGCGCTGCCGCGATCGACTCGGGCTCCGTCACGTCGAGCTCAACCACGCGGAGCCGGTCGGACCGGGGCAGGACTCGTCGCCGGGGTCCGCATTGTGGCGATCACGTTCCAGCCCTGCGAGTGGAAGTGGCGAGCGGTCTCCAGGCCGTAGCCCGACGAGCTGCCGGTGATGGGCACGGTCTTCATCTCGACTCCTTTGTCCGACGCCCGTGTCGGACGCCTGATCGGTTGCTGGAAGCGACGATATCGGCGTACGCCGGACTTTCTATCGTGTAGAGTCCCAAATACATTCGTGATCGTCCGGAAGCGATGACCGACCCCCTCTCGGAAGTGATCGCGCTGCTTCGGCCGCGCGCGGTGTTCTCGAAGCGCATCAGCGGTGCCGGCCGCTGGGGCGTCCGCTACTCGGACTACGGCGAGCCGAGCTTCGCCACCGTGCTCGAGGGCAGCTGTCGCCTCGCGGTCGACGGCCACCCCGAGATCACGCTGGAGGCGGGCGACTTCGTGCTGCTGCCGACCACGCCCGGCTTCACCATGTCGGGCTTCGGGCCGGTGACGCCCACGCTCATCGACCCCAAGGTGGCGGC
This sequence comes from Miltoncostaeaceae bacterium, assembly GCA_963808825.1. Taxonomy (GTDB): domain Bacteria; phylum Actinomycetota; class Thermoleophilia; order Miltoncostaeales; family Miltoncostaeaceae; genus DATAGF01. Next base: position 329,911 of record CAWEGW010000015.1, read on the forward strand.
GGCGGCCCCGACGGACGAGGTCCGCCACGGCGAGCCCGACGGGGACCCGGATGTGCGCCTGCTCGGCGGCTACTTCGTCTTCGACTCGCCCGATGCGGCGTTGCTGGGGTCGCTGCTGCCGGCGGTCGTCCACGTGCGCGGCGCCGAGCGGCTTTCGATACTGGTGCGGCTCGTCGGCGACGAATCGAGCGAGCGGCGATCAGGCCGCGACCTCGTGCTCACCCGCCTGGTGGAGGTGCTGCTCATCGAGGCGCTGCGGACGACGCCGAGCGAGGACGCGCCGCCGGGACTGCTGCGGGGGTTGGCCGACGACCGACTGGCGCCGGCGATCCGGCAGATGCACGGCCAGGTCGCGCGCTCGTGGACCGTGAGCCAGCTCGCGCAGACGGCCGCGCTGTCGCGCTCGGCGTTCTTCGAGCGCTTCACTCGCACCATCGGGCTGCCGCCGATGGAGTACCTGCTCGCCTGGCGCATGGCGCTGGCCAAGGATCTGCTCCGACGAGGCCAGCTGGCCCTGGCCGACGTCGCCGGACGCGTCGGCTACGGCTCGGCGAGCGCCTTCAGCACGGCCTTCAGCCGGTACGTGGGCCAGCCTCCAAGTCGCTACGCGCGGGCGTCCTAGGGATCACGGCTCCCGCTCGAGGAGGACGAGCAGCTTGGGCCCGGTGCCTCCCGCGCTTGCGTGCGACGGGCGGATGTGGACCACCACGCCGTTCACGACGCTCACCACGCGCCAGCCGTCGTCTCCCAGCGCGCTGAGCGAAGCCTCGATCGAGCTGGTGTTGACCGGCTCTTCGAAGATCTCCACGCGGTACTCAAGCGCCGCCATCCCAGCACCCTTCCTCTGCCATCGGCCCGCCCGTGGCCGCCGCGCGGTGGCCGCGGTCGGCTTCGCGGACGCGAGCCTAGCGCTCCTCGCGCACTTGCTCCCCCTGGCGCGCTCCCCGGTCCCGTGCGATCGTCGCCCTGCCCGACCCGCGGACCGATGATCCCGTCATCCCCGGATAGCCGCCGCACCCGACGCGCGCCCGGCGTCCGCGCGCTCCTTACGGCCGCCGTCCTCCTGGCGCTCGCCGGCTCCGGCCTGGCGGTGCTGCCGCAGCAGACCGGGAGGGTCGACCTCCTGACGCAGCAGGACCTGCGCATCGACGGGGAGGGGGCCGACAACCGGGCCGGCGCCTCGGTCGCGGGCGCGGGCGACGTCAACGGGGACGGGATCGGCGATCTCCTGGTCGGTGCTCCACAGCGCGGCGCCCTCGACGCGGGGGCGGCCTACGTGGTGTTCGGGCGCGAGACGCCCGCCAACGCCGACCTCGGCGCCCTCGGGCGGGACGGCTTCCGCATCGTCGGCGCGGCGGAGGGCGACGGGCCGGCTCCGCGGTCGCAGGCGCAGGCGACGTGAACGGCGACGGGCTGTCCGACGTCCTGGTCGCAGCCGCGTCGGCCGGCAACAACGGCCGGCGCGGCTCGGGCTCGGCGTACGTGGTCTTCGGCCGGCAGGGGTCCGCCAACGTCGACCTCGCCGCCCCGGCGAGGAGGGCTTCCGCATCGACGGGGCGGCGCCCGGAGACGGGGCGGGTGAGTCGGTCGCCGGGGCGGGTGACGTGAACGGCGACGGGCTCTCCGACCTCCTCGTCGGCGCCAGCCGGGCGGACAACGCCGCCGACTCGGCAGGCGCGGCCGACGTCGTCTTCGGCAAGGAGACGTCAGGGGGGGTTGACCTCGCCGCCCTCGGGGCGAGGCGGCTTTCGGATGGACGGGCGTGCTCTTCGGGGCGACCCCGCCGGGGAGCTCCGTCGCCGGGGCCGGAGGGACGCAACCGCGACGGCCGCTCGGACGTGCTGGCCGGCGCCCCCGGGGCGGACGCCGGCCTGGGTCGGGCACCGCCATGTGGTCTTCGGCCAGGAGGCCCGGCCGATGACGACTCGGCGCGCTCGGACGGGGGGGCTTCCACATCGACGGGGCCCCTGTGGGGGATGGGACGGCGGACGCGGTCGCGAGCGGCGGGCGACTTCAACGCAGACGGCCGCGCTCGATCGCTGCTCGGCGGCAGGCGCCGGAAGGTCGGGGGCGGCCCCCCGGCCCGCCTACTGCTACGGCCCGCAGGCGGCGCCCACCGAACATCGACCTCGCGGTCCTCGGAGGGAGCGGGATCCGCATGACCAGGCGTCGGAGGACGACGAGTCGGGCGACAGCCGTCGCCGGGGGGCGGCGACCTGAACGGCGATGCGCGCCGGCGGAGTCGCTGATCGGCGCGCCGGGCGCCGATCACAACGGCCGCGTCTGACTCGGGCGCGGCCGACGCCCTCCCTGGCTCCCCCGCGCCGGCGGACGTCGACCTGAGCGCCCTCCCGGCGGGCGCCCTCGCCATCGACGGCGCGACGGCCGGTGACCTGGCCGGCGAGCCGGTCGCCGGGGCGGGTGACGTGAACGGGGACGGGCGCCCCGACCTCCTGATCGGCGCGCCCTTCGCCGACAACAACGACCTCACCGACTCGGGCTCTGCCTACCTCATCCTCGGCTTCGGCACCCCGGAGCTCGCCTACCCGGTCGTCAACGCGACCGTGGGCGCGCCGCTATCGGTGCTGCCCACCACCGTCCGCCGCACCGGCCAGGCGAGCTTCAGTGTCAGCCCGGCACTTCCCGCCGGGCTGGCGCTCGACACCGCGACCGGCGAGGTCGCCGGCCGGCCCACCGCCGTCGTCCCCCGCACCACCTTCACCGTGACGATGAGCGACCTCGCCGGGTCGGCGAGGGCGGCGGTCGTCCTCCAGGTCGCGGCGCCCTAGACCACGACCTCCTTCATCGGCTACGGAGCCCGAACGTGCTCGAGGAGATGCTGAGGACACGTTCATCGGCAGGCCGCCGGGCGACCACGACCGCATCCCCGACCGTCCAGCGCGGTGACGGGCAGCCTGTTCTTCGTACCCGCCGCCGCGCCGGAGGCTGAGGACGTGTCCGAAGACGGCTCGCTCGCGATCGGAAGCCTGCGGGAGGCTCGCCACGCACCCTCTGCAGAGGGGGCTCGTCAGAACACCGGGACGTCAACCTCCTGGCCCGCGAGGATGGCGCCGGCGGTGGTCAGGGTGTCGCGTCTCACGAGGAAGTGCTGGGTCAGCGCGTCGATGTCCCGCAGGCGTCGCTGCAGCGGCGACGCGGCGTAGATCGAGCCGCCGCCGCCGGCCCGGTAGGCGGCCCTGACCACGTCCGCCGCCCGCTCCGTCGCCCAGGCGGCCGCGGCGCGCATCCTCGCGCGGTCCTGGAAGCGTGAACTCCGCGCCGTCCGTGGCGGCCTCCCAGGCCGCCTCGGCCGTCTCGTAGATCAGCGCCCGGGCCGCGGCGAGCTCCGTGTCGGCGGTGGCCAGCTCGAGCTGGAAGGTCGGGTTGGCGGCGAGGGCCCGGCTGTGGAGGAGGGGCACCTTCTCCGCGGCGACGGCGACGATGTCGTCCAGCGCGCCCTGCGCGCAGCCGACCGCGACGCTTGCGACGGCGAGCGCGATCAGCGCCGGGATCGGGATGCGGACGATCGGGGCGTCGAGGGACGGGCGCGTCGGCCATCGGGTCGAGCGTTCGCTCCGCGGGCACGACCGCCGCGTCGACGTGGAAGTGGTGGCTGCCGGTCCCGCAGAGGCCGGACACCGTCCACGTGTCCTCGATCACGACCTGGTCGGGGGAGAAGACGGCGGTGCGAAGGCGCGGGACGCCGTTGACGACCGCCTCGACGCAGTTGCCGTAGATCCAGTCGGCGTGCTCGCAGCCGCTGGCGAAGCTCCACCGGCCGGTCGCGCGGTACCCGCCGTCGGCGGCGGCGATCGAGCCCGACGGGTTGAACACGCCGGCCGTGATGACGTCGGGCGCGATCGGAGAACAGCTCGTCGAAGGTGGCGCGCGGCAGCGCGGCGAGGTCGCACCACGAGCCCGATCCGATCATCACGGTCCAGCCCACCGACGCGTCGGCCCGGGCGAGCGCCTCGTACACGCGCATGGCGCCGGGCAGGTCCGCGTCGACGCCGCCGTGCGTCGCGGGCCGCGCCACGCGGAACGGCGCGCGCGGCGATCAGCTCGTCGAGCAGGTCGCGGGGCACCCGGCGGCCGGCCTCGATCTCGGCGGCGCGGGCGGCGATGGACGGCGCCAGGCGCCGCGCGGCGTCCAGCACGCCGGTCGGCGTCGCGATGCCGGTATCCGCTGTGGTCAACGTCTCCTCCGCTCTCGGCCGGTCCGCGCCAACTCCGACGAGCGTGACCGGGGAACGGGAGCTCGCGCTTCGGTCGAACAGCCCAACCTCCGCGCTCGGGCGCGTGGGTAATTCGACCCAGACGGTCGCTCAGACGAGCTCGTGCTCGTAGGCGTACGCCGTCGCCGCGGCGCGCGACGAGACGTGGAGCTTGGCGTAGAGGTTGCTCACGTGCCGGTCCACCGTCCGCCGGCTCACGCCGAGCCGGGCCGCGATCGCCTTGTTGCTCTCGCCCGTCGCGAGCCGGCGCAGCACCTGGAGCTCACGAGGCGTCAGGCCCTCCGGCCGCCGCGCGGCGACGGCGGCGACCGACGCGCGCGCGCGAGGTCGATCTCGGCCCCCAGCCGCGCGAGCTCGTCGCGCGCCGCATCGAGCTCCAGCTCGGCCGTCTCGTCGTCCCCCATCGTCCGGCAGGCCTCGGCGACCAGCAGGCGCGCGCGCGCCGCCTCGTACGGCGCCTCGAGGTCGAGCCAGAGCCTGGGACGCATGGCGGAGCAGGGGCGCCGCGGCGCGGGCGTCGCCGGCGGCGAGCTCGACCGACCCCCGCGCCTGCGCGGCGGAGGCGAGCAGCATCGCCCGCCCGTTGCGCCGGGCGATCTCGTCGAGCTCGTCGCACGCGGCCCGCGCCCCATCGAGCTCCCCGGCCGCGAGCGCGATCTCGACGTAGGCGGGGAGCAGCCGGGCGCGCTCGACCCAGCCGGCGGCCGCGTCGACGGCCCCGGTGATCGCCGCGACGGCGGCATCGATCCGGCCCTGCGCGAGACGGAGCAGCGCGAGGCCGGGCTGGGGCTCGCGGCCGTGCCGGCTGGCGTCCCTGAACGCGCCCTCGGCGCCGGCGAGATCCCCGCGGACGCGGAGGATCTCCCCGCATCGGTAGGACGCCTCGCCCGCCGCCCGCCGGTCCTGTCGCTGCACGAAGCGCTGAGCGGCCCGCTCGGGCCTCGACCAGGGCCTCGTCCCACGCGCCGCGGATCTGCAGGATCTCGGCGCGGTGGACGAGGCAGGTGCCGGTGAAGGGGACGAGATCCGGCTGCTGCGCGCACCAGTCGGTCAGCGCGACGGTCCACTCGCGGGCGCGCGCCAGCTCGTAGGTCGCGTGGCAGCCCGCGATCACGCTGCAGTAGACGAGCCCCGTCGCGACGGGCGACAGCTCCCCGGCCGCCGCCGCCACCATGGCCTCGTCGAGCTTCCCGAGGCCCTCCGCGACGGATCCCTCCTCGATCAGCGCGCGGCCCAGGTCGATGAGCCCGAGCGCGACCAGGTCGGGATCGCCGAAGCGCTCGCCGACGGCGACCGCGTCCGCCGCCGCCGCGCGCGTCCCGCGCCAGTCGCCGGCGACCAAGCAGCGCAGCGCGTCCGCCGAGGAGAGGTAGCCGCGCTCCACGCAGTCGCCGGCCTCGTGCTCCAGCAGCCGCTGCGCCCGGCCGAGCCATCCGCCCGCGCGGCCCATCTCGCCACGGATGATCAGGTGGACGCCGAGCCAGAACGCGGCGCGCACCGCGCCCGGGCGATTGCCGTCCCGCAGGTGGGCGTGATGGGCGCGCGCGAGCGCCTCGAGCTGCTCGTCGTCGAGGCCGAGCATGTAGGCCGCCACCGCCAGCCGCTCCAGGTCCTCGGGAGCGAGCGGCGACGCCCCATCGACGCGCCGCGAGCAGCTCGTGCGCCTGCGTCCACGCGCGACGTCCGTATGCCGCGCGGGCGGCGGTGAGAACGTCGGGGTGCATCTCCATCGCGCCTCCCCCCGTCACCATACCCGGGTCACGGTCGCGCGCTGCCGGGCGCCCCCGGTCGGCCTAGGGCGCGACGCCGGGCGCGAGGTCGAGCGCGGTCAGCGTGCCGTCGCGCACGTCGCCCGCCAGCAGCCCGTCCTCGATCCGCGCGATCAGCTCGTTGGCCCGCCGTACGGCGGTCTGGGAGATGCGCTGGTTGATCAGGAGCTGAGCCGTCGTGAGCGTCACCTTCGACGGGTCGCCGGGCTTCGCCGCAAGGATGCGCGGTGGTGGATGCCGCCGGGGGCTTCCCCGGTGTCGAGGCGGCGAGCACGCGCAGTCCGGCGACGAAGGCCGGCTGGGCCAGGGTGCGGTCGTCCACGTCGCCCCCGGTCAACCCGCCGTCCAGGCGTGCCTTCAGCGCGTTCAGGCGCCGGATCGCCGCCTGCGAGATGCGCTGGTTGATCAGCAGCTGGCCGGTGGTCAGCCTGATCTGGCTGGGGTCGGCCGGCTTGGCGACGGCCACCGCCAGCCGCCGTGGGTTGGGCGCGACGAAGGCGATCGCGGGCCCGGCCAGATCGGTCGTGATCCCGGCCCCGAGCTCGCCCGCGCCCAGCGCCCCCTGGCAGAGGTCGCGCCCCTCGATGCCGCCATCGATCCAGGCCTGGACGCCGTTGGCGCGCCGGATCGCCGCCTGGTCGATGCGCTGGTTGATCAGCAGCTGGCCGGTGGTCAGCGTGATGTCGCCGGGATCGCCCGGGCTCGGCGGCGGGACGGGCGGAAGGGTCTTGCACACCGCGCCCGTGGCCGGGGCGCCGCCGGCCGCCGGACCCGCTGGGCCGCCGAGCAGGTCGCGACGGAACACGTCCGTGCTGGGGTCGGCGTCCTGGGAGGAGATGTTGTCGGCCTCCGACGCGAAGGCCACGTAGCGCCCGTCGGCCGTGATCGCAGGGTCGAACGAGAGGGCGTCGCCTCCGGGGCCGGCCGGCCCCGCCGCCCGGCTCACCAGCCTCGTCGTCGCGGCGGAGACGTCGCGAACGAAGATGTCGCCCGCCGTCTCGTCGTCGTCGCCCGAGAGGTTGTCCGCGTTCGAGGAGAACGCGAGGAAGCGCCCGTCGCCCGAGATGACGACGTCGGTCGCGCTCCCGTCCCCTCCCGGCCCGGTGGGCCCGTCCGCACGGCTGACGAGGGTGGTCGCGTCCGCGTCGAAGTCGCGCACGAAGACGTCGGCCGCGGCGGCGTCGTCCTCGGCGGAGAGATTGCCGGCGGCGGAGATGAAGGCGACGGCGCGCCCGTCGGCGGAGAGCGCGGAGTCGAACACGGAGGCGTCCCCCACGGCGCCCGCCGGCCCAGATGCACGGTTCGCGAGCGCCGTCGTGGCGGCGTCGAGGTCGCGCACGAAGAGGTCGCTCTGGAACGCGGGGGCCGCGGCCGAGAGATTGTCCGCCGTTGACGCGAACGCGACGACGCGACCGTCGGCCGAGATCGAGGCTGCGAACGAGTTGCCGTCGCCGCCGGCGCCGCCCGCGGACGCCGACTGGCGGCTCACCAGGGTCGTCGTCTGGGCCTGCAGGTCGCGGACGAAGACGTCCTTCACCGCCGCGTCCTCGGCCGACAGGTTGTCGGCGAACGAGTCGAAGACGACATAGCGCCCGTCGGCCGAGATCGCTGGGTCGAAGGCCCGGTCGTCGGCCCCGGCACCTCCGTCCGCGGCCGATTGGCGGCTCACCAGCGTCGTGGTCTGGGCCTGCATGTCGCGCACGAAGACGTTCGTGGACGCCGTCGCCTCGGCCGCCAGGTTGGAGGCGTTGGACACGAAGGCGACGAAGCGCCCGTCGGCCGAGATCGACGGAGTCTCGGAGAAGTCGTCCGCGGCGGCGCCGCCCAGCGCGGCCGACTGCCGGCTGACGAGGGTCGTCGTCCCGGTGTCGACATCCCGCACGAAGACGCTCTGCTGCGCGTCGACGTCCTCGGTGGAGAGGTTGTCGGCCTCGGACGCGAAGGCGACGAAGCGCCCGTCGGCCGAGATCGACGGCGCCTGCGAGGTGTCGTCGGCCGGCGCCCCGGCGCTGGTGCGGCTGACGAGGTCGAGGTCGTCCACCGCGCCGCTCGCCGGCCAGGCGCAGCAGGCGGCCGCGACCGCGACCAGGCCGGGTGCGATCCGGCGCCGGACGCGGCGACTGCGATGCGTTGCCGCGGTCACGGCGCGACCCCGCGCGCTCATGCCGCCACCAGCGCGCGCCGGCCGGGACGGGCCCCCGCCTCGGGCGCCACCGAGGCGGCGAACCGGAGGCGCACCTCGGTGCCGCGCCCCGCCCGGCCGATCTCGAGGGAGTCGGCCAGCGCGCCCATGATGATGAGCCCGCGCCCGCGCTCGGCGGCGGGCGGCGGCGGCGCGGGGACCCCGAGGGGGCGGGCGGCGCCCGGTCGCCCGCGGTCGGTCACGCGGATCTCAGCGTGATCGGCGGCGGCGGCGATCTCGATCTCGACGGGCTCGCCGGGGACCGAGCCGTGCTCGATCGCGTTGGTCAGGGCCTCGCAGACCGCGAGCACGACGAGCTCCGCGCGCTCCAGCTCCCACCCCTCGCGCCGGAGCGCGCGGCGCACCGCGTCGCGCCCGTGGGCGAGCGACCTGAGGTCGGCCGGAAGGCGCAGGCGCGCGCTACTGTCGGGACGGCCGGCACTGATCGGCTCGATGGTGGAGGTGCGTCTGGGCCTGGCGATGTCCATGTCTCCTCCGGGTCCGTCCCGGTCCGGCGTCGAGCGCCGTTCACCTGGAATGACGCCGCCGAGCCGAGCCCTATTCCGTCGCGGCCGGTCTCGTCGGGTCGTCGACCTTCTATTCGGGCCGCGTCACCGGCGGCTCACGGCCGCCTCACAGGGGCGCCGCAGAGCGCGACGACGGGGCGCGGGCGGCGGCTCAGGCCTCGGTGTCGCCGGGCTGGTCGGTGAACTTGGACGGGCAGAGGGTGATCAGCGAGTCGTTGCGGGCCACGAAGGTGCCGCCCTCGACGCCGCCCGGTGACCACCACCTCGCGCCCGGCCTTGAACTGGTCGGGCACGGTGCCGCGGTAGAGCACCGCCACCTTCTGGGCCGGGTCCTCCTTGTCGACCACCGTGAAGCGCAGGCCCTCCGCGCTCTGGGCGCGGGCGGCCGCGTCGGTGGGGGCGCCCTCGGCCACCCGGCCGTTGAGGCGGTAGGTGCTGTCGGTGACGGCCGCAAGCTCGCCCGGGCCGGCATAGGTCTCCAGCGAGCCGCCCAGGCTCGTCCAGGCCAGCCAGGCCCCGAGCACCACGGCGAGGCTGATCGCGATGATGAAGCGCAGGCGGGAGCGCATCAGGGGCCCCCTCGCCGCCCTCGGCCGCCGCCCGCAGGCGCGACCGTCGGCTCGTGCAGGAGCTTGTTGACGATGCGGGCCGTGAGCGCGTCGAGCCGCGGCCGGTCCGCGTCGGAGAGGCCCTCCCAGCGATCGGCGAACCGATCGAGCTCCGAGCGGCGGATCTCCTCGGCCCGCGCTCGCAGGGCGGTGATCGGCGGGCGCGGCCCACGGCCGCGCCGCCAGGCGGCGAAGGCCCGGGCCGCGACGCGCACGTAGCCCTCGCCGCGCTCGCGCCTCGACGCGCCGCCCGTTCAGGTTCGCCTCGGCGACGCGCGCGAGGTCGTCGATGTCGAGCAGCGCGACGCCGGCGACGCCGGCGACGGCCGCGTGGACGTCGCGGGGCACGGCGATGTTGACGATCAGCCATCGGGCGGTCGGCGCGGTCGGCCATCGCGGAGGCGATCTGCGCGGGGCGCAGGATCACCGTGTGCGGCGCCTCGGTCGAGGCGATGACGATGTCCGCGCCCGCGAGCTCCTCGGCGAGGCGGTCGAACCCGACGCCGCGGCCCCCGACGCGCTCGGCCAGGGCGCGCGCGCCGGCCGCGCTGCGGCTGCGACCACGTCACGGCGCGGACGCCGTGGTGCACCAGGGCGAGCGCCGTGGCCTCGGCCGACCCGGCCGGCGCCGACGACGAGCACGCGCGTCTCGGGGAGGTCGCCGAACATCTCTGCGGCGAGGTCGACCGCCGCGGCCGAGACCGACGCCGGCCCGGCGCCGATGGCCGTCGCCGAGCGCACCCGCTTTCCGACCTCGAGGGCCTGGCGGAAGAGCCGGTCGAGGATCGGGCCCGAGGCGCCCTCCTGGGCGGCGATCCGCCCAGGCGGCGCGCACCTGGCCCTGGATCTCGCTCTCGCCGACGACCATGGAGTCGAGGCTCGGTCGCGACGCGGAAGAGGTGCGCCGCGGCGCGCTCGTCGCGCAGCAGAGTAGCGGGCGCAGGCGAGCTCGCCGGGCGCGATGGCGGTGTGCGCGACGAGCGCGCCGGCGATGGCCTCCTCGGCGCGGGCGGGGTCGGGCGAGGCGACGTAGACCTCGGTGCGGTTGCAGGTGGAGAGGGCGACGGCCTCGGCGACCGCCTCTCGCGGCGATCAGGTCGCGCAGCAGCGCTCGCGCCCCGGCGTCCGACAGCGCGGCCTTCTCCCTCTGCTCGACGGGCGAGGTCGCTGTGCGAGAGCCCGAGCGCGAGGAGGTTCACGCCCGCTCCGGCGCGAGCGCGGGCTCCGGGCTCGGCTCCCCTTGCTCGGCTCTCGACGAGCCGCGCCAGGAGCTCGGCCTCGCGCGCCAGGCGCGCCGTCCTCATACCCGAGGACGAGCGACGTAGACGAGGAGGGCGAAGAGCACGACCCCGTAGGCCGCGACGACGTATTGGGCGCCGGTCGACATCTCGCTATCCGGTCCGAGGTCGGCATGGACGATCCGCGTGACCGCCGCCCCCTCCGCCGGTCAGCTCCGGGCGGAGGGGGCGGCGCCGCATCGGTCTCGCTACCTGGCCAGCGGGTTCGGCCGCAGCTGCACGTGGCCGACGTACCCGCTGCTGGACCTCGGAGTGGAGGACCGGGTCGGTGCCGTTGTCGAACCACAGCCCGCGGCCCTTCCAGCCGGCCTTGGGGTCGTCGATGCGCCCGTCCAGGCCCCGGGTGAAGAGGTTCTTCGGGTACGGAACCCGGATGACCGTGAACTTCTCGGTCTTCTGGTCGAAGGCCAGCAGCGAGTCGGAGCCGGTGCCGTTGAGGATCACCGTGTCCTTGCCCATCCCGAGCGTGTTGTGCACGTCGACCCACAGGTAGTAGTGGAAGTCGGCGTTGGTCACGTTCTCGGGGCCCTCGCCGGTGTCGATCTGCGGGCCGGGGCTGCGGTAGAGCGTCCAGCCCTCGGGGCACTGGTCGCCGTTGCCCCAGGTGCGGGCGCACTTGGAGCGGTCGAACTTGGCCAGGTGGCCGCTGCCGCCCAGGCCGGTCCAGATGATCCCCTTGGAGTCGGCGTCGATGCCGCGCGGGCCCATCCCGGGGTTGGGCGGGTGGTAGGCCTCGTGCGTGTCGGTCGCCGGGTCGTAGCGCTGGATGTTGCCGCGCCCGGTGTTGCCCATGACGCCGCCGCCCGGCGAGGCCGACCAGACGCTGCCGTCGGCGTCGTTCGGGATGACGCCGTAGGAGCCCGTGGCCGGCGTGTCGGCCGTGCCGTCGCCGTCGGTGTCGACCATCCGGCGCGACCAGCCCTGCGCGTCGCCGGCGGTCTCGGGCCGCCCCGGCGTGTACTTGGCCGGGTCGAACCACCCGATCACCTGGCCGTCGTTGCTCATCCACAGCACGCCCTCCTCGTCGAACTGGAGGTGGTGCGTGGAGAAGCAGGTGTCGATGAGCTCGAACTCACGCGTGTTCGTGTCGTAGTAGGCGAGCTGCCGGTGGGGCGTCCGGCCCACCATGAAGGGGTCGCGCTTGCAGAACTCCGGCAGGTCGTCGGCCGTCTCGGGCCGGATCTGGGTGGTCATCCAGACCTTGCCCGTGTCGTCCAGCATCGGGTTGTGCGGGTTCGCCGGGTTCTGGTAGGCGCCCAGGTGCGGCGTCGAGCCGTCCGGGTCGGGGCAGCCGAGCGTCGCGAAGGCGTTGGGCACCTGGTCGCACCACGGGGTGGTGTGGCCCGGCAGCGTCGGCACCTTCAGCTCGTCGGCCTCGTGGGTGACCGGGTCGACGCTCAGCAGGCGGTCGTTGCCGAGGTCGACGCCCCAGATCTTCCCGTCCGGGTAGAGCCTCGGGTTGCGCCGGTCGGTGGCGATCTCGTCGTGGGCGTAGGTGTAGAGGTCTGCCCCACTCCCACTGGGTGATGACCATGTTGCGCTCGATGCCCTTCGGCCGCGGCGGCGCCTCGGGCACCTGGCCGGCGGCGATGCGGCCGCCCCAGTCGGCGAGCGCGTCGAGCAGGGCGTCGCGGCCGAACCCGTTGGCGGAGCTGCTCATGCTGCGCGCCTTCTTGAGGCCCGCGTCGAGCCGGGCCCGGTCGCCGCGCATGCCGCGCGCGCTGGCGGAGCCCATCTGGTGGCAGAGCTGGCAGCTGAGCTTGAACTGGCTCATCCACAGGTGCTGGTTGCGCATGCCCGGGAGCGACTCCGTGTTCGCGGGCGGCTTGAAGAGCGAGAGCCAGTAGTTGGCCGGGTAGTGCGCCGCCTCCTCCTGCGGCGTGGCGGCGACCTCGGCCTCGATCGCGATGCGCGCCTTGCCCTTGCGCTCGACGGTGGCCGGGCACCTTGGCCGAGTCGTTGAGCCCGTAGCCGCGCACCCACACCTGGTAGTCGGCCTCGGGGCAGCTCGGGGACGACGAAGCGGCCCCGCTCGTCGGTGACGACGATCTTGCGGTAGGGCGTCGGCAGGTCGGCGGTCTCGGCGATCACCCAGACGCCGGCCTCGGCGTGGTCGTCGCCCGAGGTCACCGTCCCCTGGATGAAGCCGGTCTTCGGTGGAGCTTTCTTATCGGTTCCCGTTCCGAGGGTCGCGCCGACCGCCGCCAGTGCGGCGATGACGACGGCGGCAGCGATGAGCGAAAGGGTCCGCTTCGCACGCATCCGGGAACCTCCGTCCGAACGTGGTGGGGGCTGCCCGTAACGTAAGCCACAAGCTCCTCGCGGGCGCGGATTGATCGCACCGCGCGATCGATCGCTCGGCGATTCTGCGGGCCGCGGCCGGCCCCACGGCGCCCCGGGCGAACTGGTCGTCCGGGGCGCCGTGACTCCCGTGCTGCGGGATTTCCTACCCGTCGGAGCCGCCGAGGCGGTAGGCCACGATCTTGGGCGTCTGCCCGGGCTGCTCCGGGTAGCTGGCCGCGGTCACGAGGGTGTCCCCCGCGATCGTGAGCGGGGCGTTGGTCCGCGTCGGCAGGTCGCCCTGCCAGACGATGGAGCCGTCCTCCTTGGCGAGGGCGATGACCTTGCCGTCGAAGGTGGTCGTGAAGACCAGGTCGTTGGAGATGGTGGCCGCGCCCAGCGCCATCGCCGGGAGCGTGGTCGTCCAGAGCACGCGGCCGGTCTTGACGTCGAGGGCCAGCACCTCGCCGGTGTTGCCCTCGAAGTCGAAGGTGCCGGTCGCGCCGCCGTAGTTGACGTCGAGGTCGCTCAGGGTCGTCGCGAGGTTGGCGATGGCGGCGTAGACGACGCCGTCCTGGTAGGCCATGTTGGTCTCGACCCCGCCGTAGACGCCGGGCTGGATCTCGATCGGCGGCGTGATGGTCAGGCTGCCCGGGGTTCTCGAGGGCCTTGCGCGAGTCGTTGTCGCGGCCGTTGTGGTCGCCGACCGGCACCTTCCAGATCGGCTTCCCGGTGGCCGGGTCGATGGCGTAGACGTAGCCCATCTTGCCCGCCCGTGACGACCATCGGCCGCTTGCTGCGGGATCCACATCGGCGACAGGTGGAGGTCCCAGTCGTAGAAGTCGTTCGGCACCGCCTGGAAGTGCCAGGCGAGCTGGCCGCTCGTCGGCGACAGCTTCAGGAGGCTGTTGGTGTAGAGCAGCGGCGTGGGGTTCTCGAGCAGGAAGCGCGGCGTGGTGTAGGCGTTGCCGGTGCCGAAGTAGACGTCGCCCCGGGTCGATCAGCGGGGTGTTCCAGACGCCGCCCGCCGGGTTGGCGGCCGGGATCACGGACGGGTCCTTCAGGGTGTTGAAGGTCCACAGGGTCGCGCCGGTGCGGGCGTCGAGGGCGAAGACCAGCCCGCCGCCCGCCCGGGTGATCGTGCCGGCGTAGAGCCGCCCGGCGTGCACCTGGGGGGCGCTGGTGATCGGCGCCCCGGTGACCGGCCGGGTGCGCCAGCGCTCGGTGCCGTCGGCGGGGTCGAGCGCGAAGACCGAGGAGGCGGTGACGCCGTAGAGGGTCCCGTCCTTGAGGGTCAGCCCGTTGGGGCCGATCACGTCCTCGTCGTAGGTGCGGGTCCACTTGCGTCGCGCCGGTCGCGAGGTCGACGGCCGAGACGTTGGAGGCGAGGTCCTGCAGGTAGACGGTCCCGTCGGCGATGATCGGCATCGAGGCGAACGCGCCGTAGAGGGCGCTCGCGGTCAGGTCGCGCGTCCAGGCGACCTCGAGGTCGCCCACGTTCGACGAGCTGATCTGCGAGTCGGCGACGCGGTGGTTGAAGAGGTCGCGGTTCGGCAGCGTCCACTCCGCCGGCGCCTTGGACGTGCTCTTCTGCGCGCCCGTGCCGAGGGTCGCCCCGATCGCGAGCAGCGCGACCAGCAGGGCGACGGCCGCGATCAGCACGAGCGGCCGTTTCCGGGACATGTGGATACCTCCTAACTGGCGTGAGGTCGTAATGGTCGATCCGGCGGAGCGCCACCCCTCCGCCCCAGCTCCGCGGCGGAGGGGTGGGCTCACATCGGTCCCGCTACTTGGCCAGCGGGTTCGGCCGGAGCTGCACCTTGCCGACGTACGACTGCTGGACCTCGGAGTGGAGCACCGGGTCGGTGCCGTTGTCGAACCAGAGCCCGCGGCCCTTCCAGCCGGCCTTGGGGTCGTCGATCCGCCCGTCGAGCCCTCGCGTGAAGAGGTTCTTCGGGTAGGGCACGCGGATGACGGTGAACTTCCCGGTCGTCGGGTCGAAGGCCTGCAGCGAGTCGGAGCCGGTCCCGTTGACGATCACGACGTCCTTGCCCATGCCGAGGGTGTTGAACTGGTCGACCCACAGGTAGTACTGGAAGTCGGCGCTGGTCTCGTTCTCGGGTCCGGGGCCGGTGTCGATCGTCGGGCCGGGGACTGCGGTAGAGGGTCCAGCCCTCGGGGCACTGGTCGCCCGTGCCCCAGGTGCTGGCGGCACTTGGAGCGGTCGAACTTGGCCAGGTGGCCGCTGCCGCCCAGGCCGGTCCAGATGATGCCCTTGGTGTCGACGTCCACGCCGCGCGGGCCGTGCCCGGGTAGCGGCGGGCGGTAGACCTCGTGCGTGTCGGTCGCCGGGTCGTAGCGCTGGATGTCTCCGCGTCCGGTCCGGACCCAGCCGCCCGGTCCAGACGGCTGCCGTCGACCGGGTTCGGGATGATCCCGTAGTTGAAGCCCGGGCTGGCGGTGTCCTCCACGCCGTCACCGTCGCTGTCGACCTTCACTTCGCGACCAGCCCTGCGCCTGCTCGAGCGTCTCGGGCCGCGCCGGGTCGAACTTGTCCGGGTCGAACCAGCCGAGGACGAAGAAGTCGCCGCTCACCCAGAGCCTGCCGTCCTCGTCGAACTGCAGGTGGTGGGTCCCGTAGCAGGTGTCGATCAGCTGGAACTGGCCGTTGTTGGTGTCGTAGTAGCCGAGCTGCCGGTGGTGGTCGTTGTCGGCGATCACGCGGGTCGTCGCGGCAGAACGCGGGGAAGTCCGTCAGGCTGCTCGGCCCGGATCTGGGTGGTCATCCACACCTTGCCCGTGTCGTCGAGCATCGGGTTGTGCGGGTTCGCCGGGTTCTTGTACGCGCCCAGATGCGGGGTCGAGCCGCCCGGGGCGGGGTCGCCGAGCGACCGGAAGGCGTTCGGCACCTGGGAGCCCCACGGCACGTTGAAGCCGCCGACCGTGGGCACGTGCCGCTCGTCGGCCTCGTGGGTGACCGGGTCGACGCTCAGCAGGCGGTCGTTGCCGAGGTCGACGCCCCAGATCTTCCCGTCCGGGTAGAGGCGCGGGTTGCGCTTGTCGGTGGCGACCTCGTCGTGCGCGTAGGTGTAGAGGTCGCCCCAGCCCCACTGGGTGATGACCATGTTGCGCTCGATGCCCTTCGGGCGCGGCGGCGCCTCGGGCACCTGGCCGGCGGCGATGCGGCCGCCCCAGTCGGCGAGCGCGTCGAGCAGGGCGTCGCGGCCGAGCCCGATCGCGGCGCCGTCCATGCTCCCGGCCTTCTTGAGGCCGGCGTCGAGCCCGGCGCGGTTGCCGCGCATGCCGCGCGCGCTGGCCGAGCCCATCTGGTGGCAGAGCTCGCAGCCGAGCTTGAAGTCGCTCATCCAGGCATGCTGGTTGCGCATGCCCGGGAGCGCCTCCGTGTTCGCGGGCGGCTTGAAGAGCGAGAGCCAGTAGTTGGCCGGGTAGTTGCGCCGCCTCCTCCTGCGGCGTGCCGGCGACCTCGGCCTCGATGGCGACGCGGGCCTTGCCCTTGCGCTCGACCGTGGCCGGGCACCTTCGCCGAGTCGATGAGCCCGTAGCCGCGCACCCACACCTGGTAGTCGGCCTCGGGCAGCTCGGGGACGACGAAGCGGCCCCGCTCGTCGGTGACGACGATCTTGCGGTAGGGCGTCGGCAGGTCGGCGGTCTCGGCGATCACCCAGACGCCGGCCTCGGCGATGGTCTGTCGCCCGAGGTCACCGTCCCCTGGATGAAGCCGGTCTTCGGTGGAGGCTTTCTTATCGGTTCCCGTGCCGAGGGTCGCGCCGACCGCCGCCAGGGCGGCATGATGACGGCGGCAGCGATGAGCGAAAGGGTCCGCTTCGCACGCATCCGGGAACCTCCGTCCGCGGGTGTGGGGGCTTGCGCGTAACGTAAGCCACGGGCTCGCTCCCGGCCGCGGATTGATCGCGCCGCGCGATCGATCGCGGGGCGGTGGGGTTCCGGCGATTCTGCGGTCGTCGGGCTTGACCCGCCTGCGGCCGTTTTGTTGTGTCCCGTTCCTGTCGCCCGGAGAGGGCGGCGGGACCGGACTGGAGAGAGGGCGCGAGGTGGCGAGCGGGTCAGCGGCCACGCGGATGGGCCGGGGTGCGGAGGGGTCAGCCGACGCCGGACGAGCTGCGGGCCTTCCTCCGGCTCTCCGAGGACCCCCACTTCGGGCGCACGGCGCGGCGGATCGGGGTCGCCCAGTCGTCCCTCTCCGGGATCATCCGGCGCCTCGAGGGCAAGCTCGACGTCGTGCTCTTCGAGCGCAGCTCGCGGTGGGTCGAGCTGACGGACGCCGGGGCCGAGCTGGTGCCCTACGCGCGCGAGGTGCTCGACCGCCTGGACGCCGTGAACGCCGGCGCCGGCCCCGCCGCGGCCCCAGGTGGAGCAGTTCCGGGTGGGGATCGAGGGCCACGGGTTCGCCGAGCTGAACCGGCCGATCCTCTCGGCCCAGGTGGCCCGCCGACCGGAGGTGCGGCTGGTGGTGCAGGAGTGCCCCGGCATCCCCAGGCCTTCCTCGACGGCCACTTCGACGTCGCCCTGATGCGCACGCCGCTCGAGGACGAGCGCATCGAGGCCCACCCGGTGGCGACGGAGGCGCGCGGCGTCGTCGTCCCGGCGCACCACCCCGCCGCCGGGTCGGAGGGGGCGTCGGCCGCCGACTTCCTGGACGAGCCCTTCATCGCGCTCGGGCCGTCCGTCCCGCGCACGCGCGACTACTGGCTCGCGCGCGAGCTGCGCGGCGGCGAGCCGCCGCGCATCGGCGGGGAGGCGGACACCACGGCGGACGCGCTGCTCGGCATCGCCCACACGGGGCTCGTGACCACGGGCGTCCGCTCGTTCGTGCGCGCCTTCCCCATGTCGGGCATCGCGTTCGTCGGGACCACCGACCTCACCCCCAACACGCTCTCGGTCGTCACCCGGACCAAGGAGCGCCGCCCGATCGTCACCGAGTTCGTCGATCTCGTCAGGGCCGTCCTGGCGGGCTTCGACGGCCTGGCCCCCGAGATCCGCCCGCTGCCCGGGGGCTGAGCGCGGCGAGTCGACGGCGACGGGCACGAGCGGTGCCCGACCGCGGCCGACGCGCATCAGAACGGCCCGTCCCAGTGGGCGGCCCGGGCTGAGCGAGGGCAGCCGGCGCTTGCCCAGCGGGCGCGGGAACAGCAACATGACGGATTCGCCCCGTCGAATCGAGGACCGATGCCGCCACCCGTGGACGCCCCGGCCGCCCCGCGGTCGCTGAACAACTACATCGGGGGCTCGTGGGAGCCCCCGGCCGCCGACGAGGTGCTCGTCACCCGGAACCCCGCCACGGGCGAGGAGCTCGCCCGCGTGCCGCTGTCGGCCGCGGCCGACGTCGAGCGCGCCGTCGCGGCCGCCCGCGCCGCGCAGCCGGGGTGGGCGGCGACCCCGATCCTGCCAGCGCGCCCGCGCCCTCATGGACCTGCGCCAGGTGCTGGTGGCGCACCAGGGCGAGCTCGCGCGCCTCCTGGCGACCGACATGGGCAAGACGGTGCCGGACGCCTCGGCGGAGCTGGGCCGCGGGATCGAGGCGGTCGAGGCGGCCATGGCCGCGCCTCACATGCTGAAGGGCGAGATGCTGGAGGGCGTCTCGCGGGGGATCGACGTGGAGATGGTCAACCAGCCCGTCGGGGTGGTGGGCGTGATCACGCCGTTCAACTTCCCGGCGATGATCCCGCTCTGGTTCATCCCCTACGCGATCGTCTGCGGCAACACGGTCGTCCTCAAGCCCTCGGAGCAGGACCCGCTGACGCCCGAGCGCATCGTGGAGCTGATCGCCGGGGTCGACGCCATCCCGCCCGGCGTCGTGAACCTGGTGCACGGCGCCCACGACGCGGTCAACGCCATCCTCGACTCGGAGGGCATCGACGCGATCTCGTTCGTGGGCTCGGCGGGCACGGCCCGCTACGTCGCCTCGCGGGCGGTCGCGACCGGCAAGCGCGTCCAGGCGCTCGGGGGCGCCAAGAACTCGATGGTCGTGATGCCCGACGCCGACGCCGACCTCATGGTCAAGGGCGTCTCGAGCTCCGCCTTCGGCGGGGCGGGACAGCGCTGCCTGGCGGGCTCGGTCGCGGTGCTCGTCGGCACGGAGGCCGAGCAGGACGAATCGCTGGCGGGCATCACGGCCGCGGCGAAGGAGCTGCGCGTCGGCGCCGGCCTCGACGAGGCCACCGACGTCTGCCCGGTCGTCTCGCCCCAGGCCCGCGAGCGCCTGGAGGACGAGATCGAGCGCGCCGCCGAGGACGGCGCGCGCGTCGTGCTCGACGGCCGCGGCGACGGGGGTCCCGGCGGGTGCGAGCTCGGGCCGACGATCCTCGACCTCGCCGACCCGGAGTCGCGGGCGGGGCGCGAGGAGCTCTTCGGGCCCGTGCTGTCGATCGTGCGCGTGCCCGACCTGGACGCGGCGATCGACTGGACCAACGGGTCGCGCTTCGGCAACTCGGCGATCCTCTTCACCTCGTCGGGCGGCGCCGCCCAGCGGTTCCGGCAGCGCATCGAGGCCGGGATGCTCGGCGTGAACATCGGGGTCGCCGCGCCGGTCGCATGGTTCCCCTTCGCCGGCTGGAAGGAGTCGATGGTCGGCGACCTCCACTCCACCGGCCGGGACGCCTTCACCTTCTTCACGCGCCGCAAGGTGGTGACGTCGCGATGGGCATGACCCACGACGAGCTCCAGGTCCTGGCCCACGACCACCTGGTCCAGCAGTTCGCGCGCAACGGCGCCTTCGGCCCGGGGCTGGCCGAGCTGCCGGTGTGGGTCCGCGGCGAGGGCTGCGAGGTCATCGACAGCCGCGGCGAGCGGTACATCGACGGGCTCTCGTCGCTGTTCTGCATGCAGCTCGGCTACGACCACGGCGAGGAGATCGCCGAGGCGGCGGCCGCGCAGCTGCGGGCGATCCCGTACACGACGAACTGGTCGACCGCGACGCCCGTCGCGATCGAGCTGGCCACCGAGCTCGCCGCGCGCGCGCCCGGCGACATCACCCACGCCTTCTTC
Organism: Miltoncostaeaceae bacterium; assembly: GCA_963808825.1. Classification (GTDB taxonomy): domain Bacteria; phylum Actinomycetota; class Thermoleophilia; order Miltoncostaeales; family Miltoncostaeaceae; genus DATAGF01. The sequence continues at coordinate 349,836 of CAWEGW010000015.1, forward strand.
ACCTGCGGCGGCTCGGAGTCGGTGGAGTCGGCGTGGAAGATCGCCCGCCAGCACTTCGTGCAGAAGGGCGAGCCGGAGCGGCGCAAGGTGATCGCCCGCACCACGGCCTACCACGGCGTCAACCTCGGGGCGCTCGCGATCTCGGGCCTGCCGAGCTACCAGGCGCCCTTCGGGCCGCCCGCGCTCGAGGTGCGCCACGTCTCCAACACCAACCGCTACCGCCAGCCCGACGGCGACGACGACGCGGCCTTCTGCGCCCGCCTGCTGGCCGAGATCGAGGCGGTGATCCAGGAGGAGGGCCCCGAGACGATCGCCATGCTCTCGGCCGAGCCCATCCAGAACGCGGGCGGCTGCTACACGCCCCCCGCCGGGTACTGGCCGGGGCTGCGCGAGCTGGCCGACCGCTACGGCTTCCTGCTCCACGCCGACGAGGTGATCTCGGGCTTCGGGCGCCTGGGCGAGTACTACGGCGCCACCCGCTACGACGGGGTCCCCGACGTCATCACGCTCGCCAAGGGGCTCACCTCCGGGCACGTGCCGATGGGCGCCGTGATGCTCTCGGAGCGGATCATGGACGTGCTGCGCGAGCCCGGGGTCACGCTCATGCACGGCCTCACCTTCGGCGGCCACCCGGTCTGCGCGGCCGTGGCGCTCAAGGCGATCGAGATCTACGAGCGGGAGGGCGTGCTCGAGCGCGTCCGGCAGCGGACGCCGTTCCTCAAGGAGCTGATGGAGACCCTGCTCGCGATCCCCGCCGTCGGGGACGTGCGCGGCGACGGCTACTTCTGGGCGGCGGAGATCGTCGCCGACGAGGAGGGGTCGCCCCTGACCGGCGCCGAGAAGGCGCGCTACGTCGGCGAGGTCATGCCGCGCCACCTGGCCGAGCAGCGGCTCATCGCCCGCCCGGACGGCCGCGGCGACGCCGTCGTGCAGATCGCCCCGATCCTCACCGCCGACGACGCCACCCTCGAGGAGATCGTGGCGCGCCTCGGCCGCGCGATCGAGGGCATGGCGGCCGAGATGGACCTTCCTGCCGCGACGGGGGTGCGCGCCTAGCGGCCGGCGAACGCCGGGATCACATCCGCGCCGTAGGCCTCGAGGGTCGCGTCGGGCGCGTCGTGCATGAGGTAGACCGCGAACTGGTGCATGCCCAGGTCGCGCAGCTCGGTCAGCTTGGCGACGTGCTCGTCTGCGGTCCCGAGGACGCAGAAGCGGTCAACGATCTCGTCGGGCACGAAGAGCGTGTCGGGGTTGTCGGCCCGGCCGTGGTGCGAGTAGTCGTAGCCCTTGCGCGCCTCGATGTAGTCCGTCAGCGCGGCCGGCACCTCGCTGTCGGCGCCGTAGCGCTCGACGATCTCGGCGACGTGGTTGCCGACCATCCCGCCGAACCAGCGGCACTGGTCGCGCTGGTGCGCGCGGTCGTCGCCCACGTAGGCGGGGGCGCAGACGAGCACCGTGATGTCCTCGGGGCTGCGGCCGGCCTCGACGGCGGCCTCGTGGACCTTCGCCAGCGTCCACCTGAGGATCTCCGGGTCGGCCACCTGCAGCACGAAGCCGTCGGCGCAGCGGCCGACGAGCCCGAGCGCCTTCGGGCCGTAGCCGGCCATCCAGACCTCGAGGCGCCCGTCGCGCACCCACGGGATGCGCACCTCGTCGCCGTTCGCGCCGGTGATCGCCCTCCCCTCGGCCAGCTCGCGGATCTCGTGGATCGCCCGCTCGGTCTGGGCCAGCGTCGTCGGCTTGCGCCCGAGCACGCGCAGGGCCGAGTCGCCGCGGCCGATGGCGCAGACCGTGCGGTTGCCGAACATGTCGTTGAGCGTGGCGAAGACCGACGCCGTCACGCTCGGGTCCCGGGTGGCGGGGTTCGTCACCAGGGGACCGACCATCATGCGCTCGGTCGCCGCCAGGACCTGGGAGTGGATGACGTAGGGCTCCTGCCAGAGGATGTGGGAGTCGAAGGTCCACGCGTGGGTGAAGCCCAGGCCCTCGGCGCGCCGGAACAGCTCGATCAGGCGGCTGGCGGGCGGGTCGGTCTGCAGGGTCAGGCCGAAGTCCATGGCGCCTCGATCGTTCGGAGGGTCAGGTCGTGCAGCGCCCGCGCCGAGAGCTCGAGGTCCTCGACCGCGGTGTCCTCGTCCTTGGTGTGGCTCACGCCGCCGATACTGCGCACGAACAGCATCACCGCCGGGACCCTACGGGCCATCTCGGCGGCGTCGTGCAGCGGGCCGCTCGGCAGGCGCGGCGCGGGGGCGCCGGTGAGGTCCTCGAGCACCTCGGCCGCGCTCTCCACCAGCCGCGCGTCGAAGGCCACCGGCTCCTGCGCGAACTGGGGGATCCACTCCACCTCGCAGCCCTCCTCGGCGGCGATGCGCAGCGACGCCTCGCGGGCCTCGGCGACCATCTCGGCGACCACCGCCGCGTCGACGGCGCGCTGGTCGAGCGTCAGCTCGCAGAGCCCGTTGAACGCCGTGACGATCCCCGGCGCGACGGTGACCGAGCCGATCGTGGCGCGCGTCTCCGGCCGCCGCAGCGCCGTCTCGCGGAAGGCCACCGCGCTCCGGGCCGCCGCGAGGAAGGCGTCGCGGCGCATGTCCATGGGGGTGGACCCCGCGTGGGCGTGCGCCCCGCGGAAGCGCACGACGTGGCGCTGGAGGCCGAAGATCCCCGTCACCACCCCGAGCGGACGGTCGATGCGCTCGAGCACCGGCCCCTGCTCGATGTGCAGCTCCAGGTAGGCCGCGACGTCGCGCAGCTCGGCGCCGGCCTCGAGCATGCGGTCGAGGTCAACACCCTGGGCGGCGAGCGCGTCGGGCAGCGCGACGCCGTCCCGGTCGGTGAGCCCCCGCAGGGCGTCGGTGTCGAGCGTGCCGGCGCAGGCGCTCGATCCCACGAGGCTGCGACCGAAGCGCGCGCCCTCCTCGTCGGCCCAGTCCACCAGCCGCAGCGTCAGCGCCGGCCGGGGGCCGCCGGCGACCGCGCGCAGCACCTCGAGCGCCGCCGTGACGTTCAGCGCCCCGTCGAGCCAGCCGCCGTTCGGCACCGAGTCGAGGTGGCCGCCCACGACGACGCTGCGGTCGCTCTCCCCCGGCAGGGTCGCCCAGATGTTCCCCGCCGGATCGGTGTGGACCTCGACGCCGGGGATCCCGGCCAGCTGCCCCCGCAGCCAGTCGCGCGCCGTCACCCAGCGCTCGGTCCAGGCCACCCGCTGAGCCCCGTCGTCGTCGCCCGTCAGCTCCGCGAGCTCGCGCAGGTGGCGGGGGACGACCGGCGCGTCAACCGGCGTCACGCGGCCACCACGTGCTGGGGCGCCTCCCGCGCCCGCGGCACGAACCGGCCCGAGCCGGGGGGCGCGAGCACCTCCCCGTCGTGGAAGGCCAGCTCGCCGCGCACGTAGACCCGCGCGGGGCCGCCGACCAGGCGCTGGCCCTCGTAGGGCGTGTAGTCGTTGCCGTTGTGGCGGTTGGCGAGCGTGATCGTGAGCTCGAGCTCCGGATCCCACACCACGATGTCCGCGTCGGCGCCGGGGACGATCAGGCCCTTGCGCGGCGCGAGCCCGTGGACGTGGGCCTGGTTCGTCGCCAGCGAGGCGACGAACGTCTCGGGCGAGATGCGCCCCGTGCGCACGCCGTGGGTCCACAGGAGCCCGGCGCGCTCTTCGACGCCCGGCATCCCGTTGGGGATCTTGGTGAAGTCCCCGCGCCCCATCTCCTTCTGGCCCGCGAAGTCGAACGCGCAGTGGTCCGACCCGACCAGCACGAGGTCGCCGTTGCTCACGCGGCGCCAGAGGGGGTCGTGGTTGCGTGCGTCGCGCAGGGGCGGGGAGCAGACGTACTTGGCGCCGTCGAAGTCCTCCCGCGCCAGGTCGTCGATCGTCAGCACGAGGTACTGCGGGCAGGTCTCCCCGTGCACCGGGCGCCCGCGCACGTGGGCGCGCCGGATCTCCTCGGCCGCGTCGGCGCACGTGACGTGGACCACCGCCAGCGGCGCGTCGGCGATCTCGGCCAGCCGGATCGCGCGCGCGGTCGCCTCGGCCTCCGCCCCCTCGGGCCGGGTGTGGGCGTGCCAGATCGGGGTCAACGTCGCCGCGCGCGAGCGCCTGCTCCTGGAGCTTGGCGATCACGTCGCCGTTCTCGGCGTGCACCATCACGAGCACGCCCGCGTCGCGGGCGATCTGGAGGATCTCGAGCAGGTCCTCGTCGAGCATGTAGAGCGATGTGCCCTTGTAGGCCATGAACACCTTGACGGTGCAGACGCCCAGGCCCGGCAGCTCGGGGATCTCGGCCTTGGTCGCGTCGGTGAGGTCGCAGATCGCGACGTGGAGGCCGTAGTCGATCCGCGTGCGGCCGGCCGCCTTCCCCTGCCATGTCTCGATCGCCTCGCCGAGCGTCTGGCCGTGGTCCTGGAGGGCGAAGTCAACGATCGTCGTCGTCCCCCCGGCCACGGCCGCCGCCGTCCCGGAGTCCCAGTCGTCGGCGGTGATCGTCCCTCCGAAGGGCATGTCCATGTGGGTGTGGGCGTCGATGAAGCCCGGCATCACCAGGAGCCCGCTCACGTCCACGGTCTCCGCCGAGTCGTTCGGTACTGTCGCCCCGACGCTCGCGATCCGGCCGCCTCGGACCGCGACGTCGGCGGCGAAGGTCCCCTCCGCCGTCACGATCGTCCCGCCCCGTAGGTTGAGGTCGCCCATGCCCATCCCTCCTCGTCCGCCTGGCGCGCCGCCCGCCGAGAGGCGACAACCTACCGAGGCGGAGGAGGCGACGGGCGAGGCGCGCGTCGACCGGATCGTCGAGCGGGTGAGGGAGATCCCGCGGGGCTTCGTCCGGACCTACGCCGACCTCGATCCGGCGGCGCCCCGGCTGGCCGGGCGCGTGCTCGCGACGACCCATGAGGCCCTGCCCTGGCAGCGGGTCGTGCGCGCCGACGGCAGCGTCCCGAAGGGCGCCGACCAGCTCGCGCTGCTGCGCGGCGAGCGCGTGCCCATGCGGGGCGACCGCGTCAACCTCGCCGCCGCGCGCTACCCGCCCGCCCCGGACCCGCCCCCCGCCGGGCGCGCCTCGCTGGAGGCCGGGATCGCGGCCGTCGCCGCGGCCGATCCCGTGATGGCCGGCCTGATCGAGGCCGCCGGTGCCCATCCGGCACCGCCCGCGCAACCCCGACGGCCACTTCGGCGCCCTGGTGCGCGCCATCGTCTTCCAGCAGCTCGCGGGCGCCGCGGCCAACGCCATCCACGGCCGGCGTCCGCGCCCTCGTGCCGGGGGCGCTGACCCCCGAGTCGCTGCTGGCCCTCACGGACGAGGAGCTGCGGGGCGCCGGGCTCTCGGGGTCGAAGGCGGCGTCGCTGCGCGACCTGTCGGCCAAGGTTCTCGACGGCACCGTCGCCCTCGGCGGCTCGCGCATCGCCGACGAGGAGGTCGTCGCCCGGCTCGTGACCGTGCGGGGCATCGGCCGCTGGACGGCCGAGATGTACCTGATGTTCGAGCTGCGCCGCCTCGACGTGTGGCCGGTCGACGACCTCGGCGTGCGCCAGGGCTACGGCCTGGCCTGGGGCATCGACCCGCCCCCGGGCGCGTCCCGGCTCGGAGCCGCTGGGCGACCGCTTCCGCCCCTACCGCTCCGTGGCGGCCCGCTACTGCTGGGAGGCCGTTGCGATCGCCCGCCGGGCGGACACCGCGCTGCGCTGACGTGCCGCCGGCCGTCCCCCCGCTGTTCGCCTTCGAGGGCGTGAGCGTGCGGGCGAACGGGCGGGACCTGCTCGACGGCGTCGACGCCGTCCTGCCGGCGGGCGGCGTGACGGTCCTGATCGGGCCCTCCGGCTCGGGGAAGTCGACGCTGCTGCGGCTCTGCAACCGCCTGGAGGCGCCGACGACCGGCCGGGTGCTCTTCCGCGGCGCGGACCTGTCGTCCGTCGAGCCCCTCGCGCACCGGCGCCGGGTCGGGCATGGTCTTCCAGCGGCCGGTGCCCTTCGGGGGCAGCGTGCGCGACAACCTGCGCGTCGCGGCTCGGAGGACGCGAGCGAGGCGCAGATGGCCCGCGCGCTCGAGCGCGCCCACCTGCCGGCCGCCTTCCTCGACCGCCCGGCCGGCGAGCTGTCGGGCGGCGAGTGCCAGCGCGCGTGCCTGGCGCGGACGCTCGTCACCGAGCCGGAGGTGCATGCTGATGGACGAGCCGACCTCGGCGCTGGATCCGACGCGCGGGCCGCTCTGGAGCGCCTGGCCGGCGAGCTGGCGCGCGACGGCGTGCCGGTGGTCTGGGTGACCCACGACCTGCCCCAGGCGCGGCGGCTCGCCGACTGGGTCGTGGTGATGGCGGGCGGGCGCGTCGCGGAGGCCCGAGCCGGTGGATGAGGTCGGCGCCCTCGGCATCGCGGCCTCGCTCGTGCTGGTGGCCGTGGCGGTCGGGCTCTCGTGGCGCTGGGGGCTGGGGCTCGAGCGGAGCCTGGTGTGGGCGTCGGCGCGGGCGCTGGCGCAGCTGCTGATCGTCGGCTGGGCGCTCGCCCTCGTCATCGACCCCGGCCGGCCGCTGTTGCTCTCGTGGCTGTGGGTGGCCGCGATGGTGATCTTCGCCGCCGACGTCGCCCGCCGGCGGGCGCCCGAGGTGCCGGGCATCACCGTCCTGGCGTTGGCCGCCTTCGCGGCCACCGGGGCGGTCGCGCTGGGGGTCCTCTTCGGCCTGGGGATCTTCCCGCTGGAGGGCCGCGCGCTGGTGCCGATGGCCGGCCTGGCGATCGGCAACGCGATGAACGCGACCGTGCTGGCCTCGCGCCGCATCGTCGAGGAGCTGCGCGACAAGCGCCTCGAGGTGGAGGCGCGCCTCGCGCTCGGCCAGCGCTCGCGGCTGGCCGCCCGGCCCTACGTCCGCACGGCGCTGCGCACCGCGCTGGTGCCGCAGATCGAGACGACCAAGGCGGTCGGCATCATCTTCCTGCCCGGCGCCATGACCGGCCTCATCCTCGCCGGCGTCGACCCGGTGGACGCGGTCATGGTGCAGGTGGTCGTCATGTACCTCGTCCTCGGCTCGGCCGCCACCGCCACGACCGTGGTGGCCGCGGGCCTCGTGCGGCGGCTCTTCACGCCCGACCACCGCCTGGTGGGGCTCCCGCGGCCGGCCGACGAGTGACCGCCGAAGGGCGCCCGGTCGGCCTGAGTGCCCCGATTCGGGCGGCGCCCTTGCGCCGGTCGGCGCTGCCGCTATACTGAACTCAATGGTTCAGTATTCGCCGATCGACCGCACCCTCGCCGCGCTGGCGGACCCCACCCGCAGGCGGGTCCTCGAGCGCCTGGGCAGCGGGAGCGCCACCATCACCCAGCTGGCGGAGCCGGCCGGGATCTCCCTCACCGGGATGAAGAAGCACGTGCGGGTGCTCGAGGAGGCCCAGCTCGTCACCACCGAGAAGGTGGGCCGGACGCGCTGGTGCCGGCTCGGCCCGCGGCGCCTCGACGACCTCCAGGAGTGGATCGCGGGCTACCGGCGGATGCTGGACGAGCGCCTCGACCGGTTCGGGGAGCTTCTCGAACGCACCCAAGGAGAGCCAGGATGACCCCAGCACAGGAGCAGTCCCCCGCGGCCGTCGTGACCACGCCGAGCGACCGCGAGATCCACATCGTGCGCGAGTTCGCCGCGCCCCGCGACCGCGTGTTCGCCGTCTACACCGACCCCGAGCTCATCCCCGAGTGGTGGGGCCCGCGCGGCACGACCGCCACCGTCGACGCGATGGATGTCCGCGCCGGCGGGAGCTGGCGCTTCCTGGTCCGGACCGCCGACGGCTGCGAGACCGGCTTCCGAGGCACCTACCGCGAGGTCAGCCCGCCCGAGCGGATCGTCCAGACCTTCGAGTGGGAGGGCATGCCGGGCCACATCTGCGTCGAGACCGCGGTCTTCGAGGACCTCGGCGACCGGACGAGGGTCACGACGACATCGCTCTTCCACACGACCGAGGAGCGCGACGGCATGCTCGCCTCGGGCATGGAGGGCGGCATGAACGAGACCTACGCCCGCCTGGACGAGCTCCTGGCCCGCCTGGGGGGCTGAGGGGCCCGAATTGTGAACGTGCCAATTGGCCGGCCCGCCTCCGGCCAATTGGCACACCCCCGCATCCCGCCCGGGGAGCGGCATCCCGTTCGCCCCGAGTCCGGTCTGGGTACAGGCCGAAATGTGAACGTGCCAATTGGCCACGTCGTGCGCGGCCAATTGGCCGGGCCGGCCCAGCGCCCCTCCCATGTGGCCCCAGGGCCAGGGTGGCGGGGGCGGGAGGCCCGTAGGTTCCCGGGCCCATGAGCGACGAGCGCCCGGACCTCGCCCGTCCCACGATCGGACTCTCCACCTCGGAGCTGCGCGTCCCCGAGCGCGTGTCGCCGCTGCCCCAGGGGGAGCCCGCCCGGCGGGAGCTGGCCCTCGGGCTCGTCTACGTCAACGCGATCGCCCGGGCCGGCGGGCTGCCGGTGATCCTGCCGCCGCTGCCGCCGAGCTTCGCGGCGTCGCTGCTCGACGCGGTGGACGGGCTCTGCGTCCCCGGCGGCCCCGACATCCACCCGCGCCTCTACGGGCATGAGCCCCACCCGGCGCTGGGGCCGACCGAGGACGAGCTGGACGCGTTCGAGGTCGCGCTGGTGGCCGAGGCGCTGGAGCGGGACATGCCGGTGCTCGGGATCTGCCGGGGCGCGCAGATGATCAACGTGGCGACCGGCGGCACGCTCCACCAGCACCTCCCGGCGTGCGTGGAGGGCGCCCTCCCCCACCGCCAGGACGCGGACCTGGCGGTGTCGACCCATGCGGTGCGCGTCGCCGAGGGGTCGCGTCTGGCCGCCACGCTCGGCGACGACGTGGCCGAGGTCAACTCGCTGCACCACCAGGCCGTGGACCTGCTCGGCGAGGGTCTGGAGGCGGTGGCGTGGGCGCCAGACGGGGTCGTCGAGGCGATCGAGGGCACCGGCGACGCGTTCCTGCTGGGCGTCCAGTGGCACGCCGAGGGCCTGGTCGACCGGCCCGAGGCGCGCCGGGTGCTCGCCGCGTTCGTGGCCGCGGCGGCGGAGCGGCGCGGGCGCGCCCTGGCGGGGCGGGTCGCGTGAGCGTGCCCGCGTGGGCGGAGTGGCGGGCCGACGGCGCGGCCACCACCGTCGGCGTCGAGGAGGAGCTGATGATCGTCGGCGGCGACCGGCTGGAGCTGACCCCCGCCGCCGCCCGCGTCGTCGAGGCGCTGCCGCCCGACCTGCGCGCGCACGTGTCCCCCGAGACGCACGCCTCGGCGCTGGAGATCCAGACCGGCGTGCACCGGGCGGTCGCGAGCGCGATCGCCGAGCTCGAGGCGCTCCGGACCACCCTCGCCCGCGAGCTGGAGATGCTCGGCCTACGGGCCGCCAGCGCCGGGACCCACCCGCTCGCCCTCGGCCTCGACGTCCAGGTCTCGCCACACGAGCGCTACCAGCACATCTACCGCGACCTCGGCGCGCTGGCGCGCCGCGAGCCGACCTTCGCCCTGCACGTCCACGCGGGCGTCCCGACGCCGGAGGCGGGCCTGCGGGCGTACAACCACCTGCGGACCCATGTGCCCCTGCTCATCGGGCTCGCCGCCAACTCGCCGTTCTGGCGCGGGCGCGACAGCGGCCTGGCGTCGGCGCGCACCTTCATCTTCGGCGCCTTCCCGCGCACCGGCCTGCCCCGCGCCTTCGGCTCCTACGACGAGTACGTCGGGGCGCTCGAGGCGCTGATCCTCGCCGAGGCCATCCCCGAGCCGACCTTCGTCTGGTGGGACCTGCGGCTGCAACCGGCGCTCGGCACCGTCGAGATCCGCGTCATGGACGCCCAACCGGAGGTGGCCGACACGGCGCCGCTGGTCGCGCTCGTCCAGTGTCTCGTCCACGCCGCGGTCGAGGGCGAGCGCCTGCCGCCCCCGCCGCTGCCCGAGATCGTTGACGAGAACCACTTCATCGCCGCGCGGGACGGCGCCGACGCCGCCCTGATCGAGGAGGGCCGGCGCGTGCCCCTCGGCGCCGTGCTCGACGGGGTGATCGCCCGCTGCCGCGAGCACGCGTCCGCCCTCGGCTGCGAGGCCGAGCTCGAGGCCGCCGCCGCCCTGGCGCGGGACAACGGCGCGGCCCGTCAGCGCCACGCCGCCGCCCGGCGCGGGGTCTCGGGCGTGATCGCGACGCTCGCCGACGCGTACGCCACCGTGCGCTAGCGTCGCCCCGCATGGCCGAGGACGCCGAGCACCTCGAGCTGGACGCCGCCGGGCGGACGATCGCCATCAGCAACCCGGGCAAGGTGATGTTCCCGGAGCACGGCGAGACGAAGGCCGACCTGGCCCGCTACTACCTCGCCGTGGGCGAGCCCCTCATGCGCACGGTCCGCGACCGGCCGACGCTGCTGCAGCGCTTCCCCAACGGCGCCGCCGGCAAGTCGTTCTTCCAGAAGCGGATCCCCGAGTCGGCGCCCGAGTGGCTCCAGACGACGACCGTCTCGACGCCCAACGGCACGACCTCGCGCGCCATCGTCATGGCCGACATCGCCCACGTGCTGTGGGCGGCGAACCAGGGCTGCCTCGGCTTCCACCCCTGGCCCTCCCGGGCGGCGACGCCGGACGAGACCGACGAGCTGCGCCTCGACCTCGACCCCTCGCCCGGGGTGACCTTCGAGATGGTGCGCGAGGCGGCGATCGACGTCCGGGCGTTCCTCGGTGAGGAGGGCATCGTCGCCTTCCCCAAGACCACCGGGAACCGGGGCCTGCACCTCTACGTGCGGGTGGAGCCGGGCTGGGACTCGATCGGCGTGCGCCAGGCGGCCGTCTCGGTGGCCCGCGAGATGGAGCGCCGCCGGCCCGACCTGATCACGGGCGCCTGGTGGAAGGAGGAGCGCGGCGAGCGCGTGTTCATCGACTTCAACCAGAACGCGCCCCACAAGACCGTCTTCGGCGCCTGGTGCGTGCGGGCGCGCGCCGGCGCCCAGGTGTCGACGCCCTTCGCCTGGGACGAGCTCGCGGCCATCCACCCCGACGAGCTGTCGATCCGGACCGTGCCGGAGCGGGTGGCCGGCCAGGGCGACCCGTGGGCGGCGATCGACGAGGAGCCCCGGTCGATCGCGCCCCTGGTCGAGCGCTACCGCGCCGACCTGGCGGCGGGCATCCCCGACAACCCCTGGCCGCCGGTGTACCCGAAGATGCCCGACGAGGCGCCGCGCGTCGCGCCGAGCCGGGCCCGGAAGCCCTGAACCTGGGCCGCCCGCCCCGCCGCGGGGCGGCGCTAGCTCGGAGCCTCCCGCCCGGCGACGACGGTCGCCCGGCAGCGCAGGCCGGCGAGCTCCTCCGGCTCGACCTCGAAGGGGTCGCGGTCGAGGACGGTGACGTCGCCCGAGCATCCCCGGGGCGAGGGTGCCGCGGCGCCCCTCCTCGAAGGTCGCGGCCGCCGCGCCGTGGGTGTAGAGGCCGAGCGCCTGGGCCACGCTGAGGCGCTCGGCGGGCCGGGCGAGCTCGGGCGGGGCCCCGGCGCGGGTGACGGCGCTGGCGATGCCGCGCATGGGGTCGAGGGGGTCGATGGGCGCGTCCGAGCCGCCGCAGGCCGGGATGCCGAGGCCCAGGATGGTCCCCCACGCGTAGGAGGTCGCCGCCCGCTCGGGCCCGATCCGGGCCGTGACCCAGGGCGCGTCGCTGGCGAGGAAGCCGGTCTGGAGGTCGGCGGTCATGCCGGCCGCGCGCATCGCCTCGAGGGTGTCGGGGCCGGTGATCTGGCAGTGGATCAGCCGGTGGCGCGGGTCGGGCCGGGGATGCTCGGCCATGGCCGCGGCGACCGCGTCGATGACCAGGTGGGCGGCGCGATCGCCGATGGCGTGGATCCCGAGCTGGGAGCCGGCCGCGTGCACGCGGCGGCAGATCTCGCGGAGCTCGTCCGGGCGCTGCACCAGCACCCCGTCGGCGCCGGGCTCGTCGGCGTAGGGCGCGCGCAGGGCGGCGGTGCGGCCGCCGAGCGAGCCGTCGGCGAAGACCTTCACGTGGCCGATGCGCAGCCACTCGTCGCCCCAGCCGGTGCCGACGCCCTCGTGCTGGGCGAGGGCGAAGAGGTCGATCGGCAGCATCAGGGTGATCCGCACCGGCACCCCGCCGGGCCCCGCGACCGACCGGAAGAGCTCCAGGCCGGCCTCGAGGCCGCCGGCGATGCCGAGGTCGTCGGTCTGGACCTGGGTGATGCCGAGCGACAGGCACCGGCGCAGCGCCCGCGCCAGCAGGCGGGCCCGCTCGGCCGGGCCGGGCGGCGGGATCAGGCGGCCGACGAGCGGCAGGGCGGTCTCGCGCAGCACCCCGGTGGGCTCGCCGTCGGCGTCGCGGTCGATCACGCCTCCCGGCGGGTCCGGCATCCCGCGCGAGACGCCGGCGCGCGCGAGCGCCGCCGAGCTGGCCACCGCGATGTGGCTGCAGGTGCGGGTGAGGTAGACCGGGCGGCCGCCGCCGGCGGCGTCGAGGTCGCGCCGGTCGGGCATGCGCGCGCCCGGGCCAGCGCTCGTGGTCCCAGCCGTGGCCGACGATCCAGCCGTCGCCGGGGGTCTCGGCGGCGGCCGCCGCCACCATGGCGCCCAGCGCCTCGAGCGAGGCCGCCTCGCCGGCGGGCAGCAGCTCGAGCGACAGGGCGTAGCCGAAGATGTGGACGTGGGCGTCGGTCAGCCCCGGGAGGGCGCATCCGCCGGCGAGACCGAGCTCCTCGGTCGCCGGGCCGGCGAGCGCGGCCACCTCCGCCGCGCGAGCCGATGGCGGCCACCCGGCCTCCGGCCAGCGCCAGCGCCTCGTGCGGCCGCCAGCCGTCGTGGCCCGAGCGCACGACGCCGCCGGTGAGGATCAGTTCGGCGTGCACGCCGCCATGATGGGCCAGCGGGCCGCCTCCGGCCAACGATCTCGGGAGGAGTAGCCTCCGTGCGCGGCCTCCGCTTCACCATCTGCCCCGAGGCGGGCCGCCGAGGGGGCGACGATCAACCCCGAGGGGCTCCTCCGAATCCTCACCGCGATCCGGGGTGAGGGCGTCGGGACGGCGTATCGCGCCTGCGGCGGCTGCGTCGAGGTGCTGGGGGTCGCCGGCGCCGCCGCCACGATCGTCATCGCCGAGGGGCCGCCCGCGCCCCTGTGCTCCTCGAACGCCGTCGCGGGCCGGATCGAGGACCTTCAGTACACGCTCGGCGAGGGGCCCGGCATCGACGCCCACGCGGGCGGCAGGCCCGTCGCCGAGCCCGACCTCCTCAGCCCGCGCCTCGTCCGCTGGCCGGTGCTCGCCCCGTCGGCCACGGCCGCCGGCGCCGGGGCGCTCTTCGCCTTCCCGCTCCGCCTGGGCACCATCCGCCTCGGCGCGCTGACCCTCTACCAACCGAGCGCAGGACGTCTCTCCGACGCCCAGCACGGCGACGCGCTCGAGATGGCCGACATCGTGTTCCAGGTCGTCCTCGCCCTCCAGTCCGAGGCGCCCCACGGAGCGCTGGCGCCCGAGCTCGAGGCGCTGAACGGCGCGCGGGCCGAGGTCCACCAGGCGGCCGGCATGGTGTCGGTGCAGCTCTCGGTGACGGTGGCCGAGGCGCTCGTGCGGCTGAGGGCGCGCGCCTGGCGCGACGAACTCCCGCTCGACGCGCTCGCGGCGGACGTCGTCGCGCGCCGCATCCGCTTCGACGACCGACCCGACTAGGCTTGCGGGGTGACTCGCGAGGAACGTCTTGGCCGCACCTTCGTGGAGCTCGCCGACACGCTCGTGGACGACTTCGACATCGTCGACCTCCACGCGCTCGTCGCCGAGCGCTGCGTCGAGCTGCTGGACGCCTCCGCCGCAGGGCTGCTGCTGGCGGACGGCCGCGGCACCCTGCACCTGATGGCCGCCACCAGCGAGGCGACCGAGCTCGTGGAGCTGTTCCAGATCCAGAACCAGGAGGGGCCGTGCCTCGACTGCTTCGGGTCTGGCGCGCCGGTGCTCGCGGCCGACCTCTCCGCCGAGGGCGGGCGCTGGCCCCGCTTCGTGCCCGTCGCCCTGGGCGCCGGCTTCCGGGCGGCCCACGCCCTGCCCCTGCGCCTGAGGACCGATGTGCTGGGCGCCCTCAACCTCTTCCGCAGCGAGCCGGGCGGGCTCGCGGAGTCCGACGTCACCACCGCCCAGGCGCTCGCGGACGTCGCGACCATCGCCATCCTCCAGCATCAGGCGACGCGCGAGGCGCAGGAGCTCGCCGAGCAGCTGCGCGCTGCCCTCGACAGCCGCATCGCCATCGAGCAGGCGAAGGGCGTCATCGCGGAACGGGCCGGCGTCGACATGGCCGAGGCCTTCGACCGCCTGCGGCGCTACGCGCGCTCCCACCGGCGCCGTCTGGCGGACGTCGCCCAGGAGGTGGTGGACGGCAGCCTCCCCGCGGCGGACATCGCCCGCTGACGGCGGACGGGCCGGCTCGGCCCGGCACCGCCCGCGTGGTACCGTCGCCGACGTAGCCGCTCGACCACACGGTCGCGGCGGCCGCGCTGCCCCAGACCCCGGCGGCGTCCACCACGCACAAGGACGCGCCGACGGAGTCGAGGAGAGGCAGCCAGGCGAGCGCGGCTCGCCGCATGGACTTCCAGGGGGGCGGGCCCTTCTACGCCGAGCTGAAGCTGCGCGTGCGGCTGCTGCTCGAGGAGCCGGGGCGGGCGCAGCGTGCCCAGCGGCGCATGTACGCCAAGAGCGCGTTCATGCTCGCGTGGCTCGTCGCCTCGTGGATCGGGCTCGTGTTCGTCGCCGGCAGCTGGTGGCAGGCGGCGCTGCTGGTCCTCTCGCTCGGGCTGGCGCTCGCCGGCGTGGCCTTCAACATCACCCACGACGCGAACCACGGCAGCTACTCCCCCCACCGCCGGCTCAACCGCGGGATGTCGTGGACCATGGATCTGCTCGGGGCGAGCTCCTACGTGTGGCGCATCAAGCACAACACGGCCCACCACACGTTCACGAACATCTCCGGCGCCGACTCGGACATCGACTCGATGCCCTTCGCCCGCTTCGCGCCCGATCAGCCCCGGCGGGCGTTCCACCGGTTCCAGCACGTCTACATGTGGTTCCTCTACGGCCTCTTCGCCATCAAGTGGCACACGGTGGGCGACTTCGGCTACCTGCGCGACGGGAGGATCGGCGACGTGCCGGTGCGGTGGCCGCGCGGGGCCGAGCTCGTCGGGTTCTGGCTCTTCAAGGCCCTCTTCGTGGCGTGGGCGGTGGTCGTCCCGCTGCTGCTGCACCCCGCCTGGCAGGTGGGCCTGGCGTTCGCCGCGACGTCGTTCGTGCTCGCCCTCACCCTGGCGGTGACCTTCCAGCTCGCCCACTGCCTGGAGGAGGCCGAGTTCGCGACCGTTGGCAGCGTGGCCGGGGCGGGCCCCACGGAGTGGGCCCGCCATCAGCTCGAGACGACGGTCAACTTCGCGCCGGGGAACCGCGTCCTCGCCTGGTACCTGGGAGGGCTCAACTTCCAGGTCGAGCACCACCTGTTCTCGCGCGTCTGCCACACCCACTACCCGGCGATGGCCGAGGTGGTCCGCGAGGTCTGCGAGCGCCACGGTGTGCGGTACCAGTCGCACCCGGGCCTCCGCCCGGCGCTGGCCTCGCACGCCCGGTGGCTCCGCCGCATGGGCGCCGCGCCGGCGGCGCCCTCCCGCCCGGCCGCCTCGACCGCCACCCGCTAGCCGCCGTCGGCGGGCGCCCGCGCTAGACGGTCCCCGCCGGGTCGACGTCCCGCAGCTCGCGGTAGGGGTTCGCGGGCGCGCCCCCTCCGGGATGCATCTCGAAGTGGAGGTGGTGGACGCCGCCGCGGGCGTTGCCCGTGCGGCCCACCGCGCCGATGGCCTGCCCGGCCGCCACGCGCACGCCCGGGGCGAGCTCCACCGAGATCGCGGACAGGTGGGCGTAGTAGTAGGTGGTGCCGGCGTCGTCGCGGAGCCAGATCCGGAGACCCCCGAGGCCCGTGTCCTCCCGGCTGAGGCTCGCGATGGCGCCGTCCGCCACGGCGACGACCGGCGTGCCCCGGGCGGCGATGATGTCGATCGCCCGGTGGGGGCCGGTCGCGCGCGGCGCCCGGTAGTCGTCGGTGTAGCTGTGCGGCCCCTGCACAGGGAAGACCACGAGGTGGCGCGCCCGGGTGACGTCGAGGAGGCGCAGCAGGGCGGGGTCGGCCGTGCCGTTGACGCTCAGGCCCCGGCGCCGCTGGAAGCGCGCCACGGCGCGGCGGGTGCGCGGCCCGAAGGCGCCGTCGAGCGACACGCGGAAGCCGCGGCGGCGCAGGGCGGCCTGGAGCCGGCGCACGCGCGGGCCCTCGGCGCCGATCGCGAGCGCCCCCGGGGCGGCGCGCTGAGGCGGGAGCCCGCGGCGCAGCCGCGCCCGCAGCGGCCGCGTCGCCACCCCGGTCGGCCGCATGCCGAGACGGCGCTGGGCGCGGCGCACGGCGGCGCGGGTCTGGGGGCCGTAGCCGCCGTCGACCGCGACCGGCTCCCCGCCGCGCGCGAGCGCCCGCTGGAGCGAGCAGACCTGGGGGCCGTAGGCGCCGAGGCGCAGCACCCCGTTCCGCCCGCCGCGGGCCGTCGTCGGGCCCGGCAGGCGGCAGACCGACAGGCCGAGCCACCAGAGCAGCGGGCGGTCAACCGTGCCGTTCACGCGCAGGCCGAGGCGACGCTGGAAGCGCACCACCGCCCGCCGCGTCCCCCGGCCGAAGGCGCCGTCCACCGCCACCCGGAAGCCGCGGGAGCGGAGCTCGCGCTGCAGCGCCCGCACGGCCGGCCCCCGCGAGCCGACCGCGAGCACCCCCGGCTCCGTCGCCGGCGGCCGCGGGGCCGCGGCGGCGCCGTCGGGCGCCTGGGCGGCGGCGACGGCGGCCAGCAGGATGGCGGCGGCCAGCGCCGCACGGCGGACGGCGCGCATGAGCATGGGTCGGGCTCTTCGCCGGTGCCCGTTGCGCCCCTGCCGGGGCGCGGTTCAGGGGACGGCCGCGGAGGAGGTTTCGGCGTATGGCCGCTCGGCGGGGGCCTCCCGGCGGGGCGCGGGGAGCAGGGTCACGACCGCGCCCGCCGCGAGCGCCGCGGCGGCCATCAGGGCCCAGCCGGCGCGGAAGCCCGCGAGGTCCGGCATGCCGGTGCCGAGGATCGCGACGAAGGCCGCGATCCCCACGACCCCGCCGATCTGGCGGGCCATGTTGAAGAGGGCGCTGCCGGTGGCGGTCCGCTCGGGCGGGAGCGACGACACGGCCGCGCCGGCCAGGGTGGGGAAGGTCAGCGCGACGCCCGCCCCGGTGAGGATCGTCGAGGGCAGCATGTCGGCCAGGTAGTCGGGTGTCGTCCCCGCGCGCACGATCCACCAGGCGCAGGCGGCCGCGAAGAGGGCCACGCCGGGCAGCACCAGGCGCCGGGGCCCCACCCTGCCCGCGAGGGCGCCGGCCGGCCACGAGAGCAGCGCCACCATGAGCGGGCCCGGCGCGATGGCCAGCCCGGCCTCGAGCGCCGAGTAGCCCCAGACCTCGGTCATGAAGAGGATGCTCGCCAGCAGCAGCGGGAAGAAGGCCATGGAGAAGAGGAAGACGCCCGCGTCGGCCACCTTCGTGGCCCGCGGTCGCAGCAGGGCCGGCTCGACCACGGGGACGGGGTGGCGGACCGAGCGGAGCGCGACCGCCGCCAGGCTCGCGGCGGCGAGGGCCTCGGCGCCCAGGAACGCCGGGCTCGCCCAGCCCCACTCCTCCCCCTTGACGACCCCGAGCGCCAGCGCCCCGACGCCCAGGCACAGCAGCGCGGCGCCGAGGAGGTCCGGCCGGCGCCCGCGAACCGGGTCGCGCGACTCGCGCAGGATCCGCGCGCCCGCGATCGCGGTCAGGGCGCCCAGGGGCAGGTTGATCAGGAAGACCCAGCGCCAGCTCGCGGTCACCAGCAGCCCACCGATCGTCGGACCGATGGTCGCCGCGACGGCGGCGCCGGCCGTCCACAGGCCCACGGCGGCCGCGCGGCGGTTCGGCGGGAACTCCGGCAGGAGCAGGGCGAGCGAGGTCGGGATCATGAGGGCCGCGCCCACGGCCTGGGCGACCCTCGCGCCCACGAGCGCCCACGGGCCCGGCGCCAGCCCGCATGCGGCCGAGGCGACCAGGAACAGGCCCAGCCCGCCCAGGAAGATGCGCTTGCGGCCGACCAGGTCGGCCACGCGGCCGGCGGGCACCAGCAGGGCGGCGAAGACGATCGCGTAGGCGTTCAGCACCCACGAGAGGTCGGCCAGGTCGGTCCCCGGGAAGTCGGCGCTGATCGCGGGGAAGGCGACGTTGACGATGAACAGGTCGAGGTTGGCGAGGAAGGCGCCCGCCGTGACGACGAGGAGGACCTGCCAGTGGCGGGGCAACGCGGGCAACCTCCGTTTGATTCTCCAACCCTCTGGCCCGGCACCCTAGGCGAGTGAGTTGGAAATCACAACCCACCTGAGGTAGCGTGGCCACATGGAGGACGGCCCGCGCGTCTGCTCGGTGGCCCGCACGCTGGAGGTGGTCGGCGACCGCTGGTCGCTGCTGGTCATCCGCGAGGCCTTCCTGGGCACCCACCGCTTCGACGCGATCCAGCGCCGGACCGGGGCCCCGCGGGACATCCTCGCCGCGCGCCTGCGCAAGCTCGTCGAGGCCGGCGTGCTCGAGCGGCGCCGCTACCAGGAGCGGCCGCCGCGCGACGAGTACCACCTCACCGAGGCGGGGCGGGAGCTGCACCCCGTCATCACCGCGCTGCGCCAGTGGGGCGACCGCCACGTCACGCGCCCGCCGGCGCCGGCCCGCTTCCTCCACGACTGCGGCGGGCACGGCCCCGCCGTCCTGGTCTGCCCCGACTGCGGCGAGCCCGTCGAGGCCGGCTCCTACCACCGCGCGCAGCTCGCGAAGGGGCGCGACCCCGCGGCTTGACCCGCGCTCCAGCGCTTGTATTTTTTGTTGCGAACCGGACCGAGGAGGGGCGCAGGTGGAGAGGCGGTCCGCGTCGCTGCGACGCGGGACGAATGGGGCACCCGTGCCCCGGGGACTGCCGACGCCCCATGAGTTCCAGGCGTTCCTCCGCCTCGCGGAGACGCTGCACTTCGGGCGCGCCGCGCGGCGCCTCGGCCTGGCGCAGTCGACCCTGTCGGAGGCCATCCGCCGCCTCGAGGCGAAGCTGGACGTCGTGCTCTTCGAGCGCACCTCGCGCCGCGTCGCGCTCACCCCGGCCGGCGAGGAGCTGCTGCCCGTCGCCCGCGACGTGATCGACCGGCTGACGGCGGCGCGCGCGGAGGCGGGCCCGGCGGAGGAGCACCCCGCCGAGTTCCGCGTCGGCATCGAGGGGCAGGGCTTCGCCGAGCTCAACAACCCGATCCTCTCCGGGTTCATCGCCCGCCATCCCGGCGCGCGGCTGGTCGTGCAGGAGTGTGCGGGCCTGCCCCAGGCGTTCCTCGATTCGCGCTTCGACGTGGCCCTGCTCAGGACGCCGCTGCGCGACGAGCGGGTCGCCGTCCACGACGTGGCCACCGAGCCCCGCGGCCTCGTGGTGCCGGGCGTCCACCCCGCCGCCGGGACAGAGGGCACCGCGGCGGAGGAGTTCCTCGACGAGCCGTTCGTCGAGCTTGGGCCCGAGCTCCCGCGCACCCGCGACTACTGGCTTGCCCGGGACATGCGCGGCGGCGAGGCGCCCCGGGTCGGCGGCGCGGCGAGCAACACGTGGGAGGCGCTCTGCGCGATCGCCCACCGCGGACTGGTGACGGTGGGCTGCCGGTCGTTCGTCCGCGCCTTCCCGCTCGCGGGCATCGCCTTCGTGGGCACGACCGACCTGAGCCCGAACACGCTCTCGATCGTCACCCGGTCGGACGACAGCCGCCCGATCGTCGCGGAGTTCGTCGAGATGGCGAGGGTCGTCGCCTCGGAGTTCGCCCCCGAGGCCAGCGGGATCACCCCGGTCGCGGCCGGCTGAGGGCCCGGGGGCATTGATCGTCTCCGCCGATGGGTCGGCGGGCTAGCGTCGGTCCCGACGTGCCGACCCTCCCGCGACCAGCCCTCCGCCGCGTCTCCCCGCGCCGCCTGGCCGTGGTCGCCGGCGTCTGGGCGGTCGTGACCCTGGCGGCGATCCTGATCGCCGTCGCCCTCGACTCGCCCGTCGGCGCCGGAGCGCGCGACGAGGCGCAGCCGGCCGCCCCCGGGGGGCGGGTGGCCGAGGCGCCGGCGGGCGGCGCGGCCGAGGCGCCCGGGGGCGCGGCGGAGGCGCCCGGGGGTGCGGCGGCGAGCCTCCCGCCCCTGACGCTCGTGATCGACCGGGGCACGCCTCCCGAGGTCGCCGGCCTGCCGCCGGGCGAGGCGGTGGAGGCCCTCCGCGCCCGCGCCGAGGGCGGGTCGGGCCCGGCGGCCTGGGTGGACCTCGCTGTCGCGCTCCAGCAGCTCGCCCGGCCCGAGGAGGCCGCCGCCGCATTCGGAGAGGCGCTGCGCCAGGAGCCCGGCCACGTCCCCGCCCTGGCGGGCCTGGCGATGGCGGAGGGGGCCGCCGGCGACGACCTGGACGGGGCCGCCGCCGAGCTCGGGCGCCTGGCCGCCGCGCACCCCGAGAGCCAGCTGGTGGCCGCCAACGTCGGCTGGGTCGAGTTCTACCGCCGGCGTCCCGAGGCGGCCCGCGCGGCCCTCGAGCGGGCGGTCGCGCTCGGTGGCGACGGGCGCGTCGGCCGGATCGCCCGCGCCCTCGTCGAGGCGCTCGAGCAGGGCGCGCTGGGCGCCGGGCCCTGACCGCTTGCGCTCGGATACTGGCTGAGGGATAGGATCATGGCGTGCCCGGCACGCCACTGCGGGCGGCCCGCGAGCGCGCCGCCCTCACCCAGGCCGAGCTCGCCGAGCGGGCGGGGGTCAGCCGCCAGCTGGTGACGAGCGCCGAGGCCGGCCGCCACGCGCCGGCCGTCAACGCGGCGCTGCGGATCGCGCGCGTCCTGGGCGAGCCGGTCGAGGCGCTGTTCGGCGAGGCGCCGCCGCGGGCGCGGTCGGTCCTCGGCGACCCGCTGCGGGAGGGCGAGGCGGTCGTCGCCGGCAGGGTCGGCACCGCCCTCGGCGCCGCGCCGCTCGGGAGCCTCGCCGCGGGCGACGCCTCCTGGGCGATGGCCGACGGCATCGTGGAGGGCGGCGAGGTCCGCCTCTTCCCCGGGGCCCGGCCCGAGGGCCTGGTGGTCGTCGGCTGCGACCCGGTCCTCGGCCTGTGCGACCAGCTCCTGAGCCGGAACGGCGGCCGGGCGGTGGTCGCGGTCGCGGGCACGACCGGCACGGCCGTGGCGGCCCTCGCCGACGGCCGCGCGCACGCCGCGCTCGTCCACGGGCCCGACGACGGGCTGCCGGAGCCGCCAGGACCGGTCCGGCGGGTCCACCTCGCGAGGTGGCAGGTGGGCATCGGCGTCGGCCAGCGACGGCGCGCGCGGACGCTCGAGGCCGTCCTCGCCGGCCGCGTGCCGCTCGTCCAGCGCGACGAGTCGGCCGCGAGCCAGCAGGCGCTCGTGCGGGCGGCCGGCGGCGCCGCCCCGCCCGTCGCGGCGCGCGCGCGCGGGCACGTCAACGCGGCGCGGCACGCGGCGATCGCCGGCTGGGCCGCGGTCACCTTCGAGCCGGCCGCGCACCAGCACGGGCTCGCCTTCCTGCCCCTCGAGGGGCACCGCGTCGAGCTCTGGCTCGACGAGCGCTGGCTCGACCACCCCGGCGCCCAGGCGCTGCTGAACCTGCTGCGGTCGGCCGCCTTCCGCGAGCGGGTGCGGCTCGTCGGCGGCTACGACCTCGAGGGCTGCGGCGATGTCAAGGAGGCGGCATGAACGAGCTCACCCGGTCGGCGTTCCTCCGGCGGGCGGCCGTCGGAGGCGGGGTGGTGGTGGCCGGCGGCGCCGCGGTGGCGTGGATGGCCGGCCCCGCCGCCGGCGCGGCCTCGGAGCAGGACCTCGCGTGGCTGCGGTTCGCGGTCACGGCGGAGTTCGTCTCGGTGGCCTACTACCGCCAGGCGCGCGCCGCGGGCCACTTCCGCGGCCGCGACCTCCGGGCGCTCGAGCGGGCGACCGCCGCGCAGGTCGCGCACAGGAAGGCCTTCCGCACTGCGCTGTCGGACCAGCGCGAGCCCGTGATCGACGACGCCGACCTCGAGGTCGAGTTCCCGGACGGCGCCTTCGACACCGAGGCGGGCACCCTCCGCCTGGGCAGGCGGATCGAGGGGCTCCTCCTCCACGCCTACCTCGGCGCGGTGACGACGATCGCCGACCAGGCGATCCGCCGGCTGTTCGCCCAGGTGTCCGCCAGCGAGGCCGACCAGCTCGCGTTCCTCGCCGGCCTCGCCGGCCCGCCCGTCGGCGACCCGTTCCCGTCGGTGCACGGCATCGAGACCGCCGCCGAGGCGCTCGCCGCCTACCTGCCATGAGCAACCGCTCCAAGGGGGTCCCCTCATGAGACGCCGACGCACGCCGGCGTGCGCCCTGCTCGCCGTCCTCGCGCTGCTCGCAGGGCTCGTCGGCACGGCGCGCGCGTCGGATCCGCCGACCGTGTTCGCGGCGGCCTCTCTGACGGACGCCTTCCGGGAGACCGACTCCAGCGCGCGCTACAGCTTCGCCGGCTCGAACACCCTGGCGCTGCAGATCCGCCAGGGCGCGCCGGCCGACGTCTTCGCCTCGGCCGCGCCCAACTTCACCCAGGAGCTCTACCGGGACGGGCTGGTCGAGAAGCCGAGGTTCCTCGCCTTCAACCGGCTCACCGTGATCGTCCCGCGATCGAACCCGGCAGGCATCGACTCCGTCTACGACCTCACCAGGAGCGGGGTCAAGCTCGTCGTCGCCAACGCGCGGGTGCCGGTCGGCTCCTACACCCGGACGGTGTTCCGCAACCTGGGCATCAGCGGGGCGCTTCGCAACGTCGTCAGCCAGGAGTCCGACGTGAGGGACGTGCTCGGCAAGATCGTCCTCGGGCAGGCCGACGCGGGCGTCGTCTACGTCACCGACGCGCGCGTGGCCGGGTCGCAGGTGACCCGTGTCGCGATCCCGGTCTTCGCGCAGCCGAAGGTCCGCTACGAGATCGCCGTCGTGCGTGCGAGCCCGGACACGGACGCGGCCGAGGCGTTCATCGACAGGGTGACCGGCGCCCGCGGGCGCAAGGTGATGGCCGCGGCCGGGTTCCGCTTCCCGCCGCCGCCCAAGCCCAGGCCCGCCCGCGGGCGCGGCGCCCGGTGAGCTCGGTCCGCCCCTTCACGCTGGTCCTCGGGCTGGCGGCGCTCCTCGCGCTCGCCTTCCTGGTCATCCCGGTCGTGGCGCTGTTCCTCCAGATCCCGCTGGGCGAGCTGGTCGAGCACCTCGACGACCCGATCGTGATCGACGCGCTCGTCGTCACCGCCCAGACGAACGCGATCGCCTTCGGGGTGACCCTGCTCGTGGGGACCCCGGCCGCCTACTTCATCGGCACCCGCCGCTTCCCCGGACGGAGCATGGTGATCACGCTCGTGGAGCTGCCCCTGGTCCTGCCGCCGGCCGTCGCGGGCATCGGCCTGCTGGCGGCCTTCGGCCGCCTCGGGCTGTTGGGCGAGACGTTCACGGCGCTGGGCATCACCATCGGCTTCACGAAGACCGCGGTCGTGCTCGCGATCATCTTCGTCGCGGGCCCCTTCTACCTGCGCCAGGCGATCGCGACGTTCGAGGCGCTGGACGACGACCTCGTCCTCGCCGCCCGGACGCTCGGCGCCGGCCCGGGGCGCGCCTTCTGGCGCGTGGCGCTGCCGCTCAGCGCGAGCGGCCTGGGGGCCGGAGCCGCGCTGTCGCTGGCCCGGGGGATCGGCGAGTTCGGGGCGACGATCATGTTCGCCGGCAGCCTCCAGGGCGTCACCCAGACCGTCACGCTCGCGATCTACGACGCGCTCGCGGTCAACTTCAACGTGGCCCTCGCCATCGGCGCGCTGTTGGTCATCATCAGCGCCGTCGTCCTCCTCTCGCTGAAGCTGGTCCTCGCATGGCGGTCCTCCGACTCGACATCGCCGTTCCGCTTCGCCACTTCACGCTCGACGTAGCGCTCGAGGTGGGCGAGGGCGACACCGTCGCCCTCGTCGGCCCGTCCGGCGCGGGCAAGACGACGGTGCTGCGGGCGATCGCGGGCGCGGTGCGGCCGCGCGCGGGGCGGATCACCCTCGGCGACGACGTCCTGTTCGACGCGGCGCGGCGCATCGACCGGCCGCCCGAGTCGCGCCGGGTGGGCTACGTCTTCCAGGAGTACGCGCTCTTCCCGCACATGACCGTCCGCCAGAACGTGGCCTTCGCCGGGCCCGCACGGGTCGACGAGCTGCTGGAGCGGTTCGGCATCGCCCATCTGGCGGACGCACGGCCGAGGCGCCTCTCGGGCGGCGAGCGCCAGCGCGTCGGCCTGGCCCGCGCCCTCGCCAGCGACCCGGCGGTGCTGCTCTTCGACGAGCCGCTCTCCGCTCTCGACGCCCACACACGGGACCGGGTCCGCGCCGAGCTCTTCGACCTGCTGCGGGAGCTGCGGCTCCCCTCGCTCCTGGTGACCCACGACTTCGAGGACGCGACGGCGCTGGCCGACCGGGTGGGGGTGATCGTCGAGGGGCGGATCCACCAGACCGGCACCCCCGCCGGCCTGCTGGACGCGCCGGCGGACGCCTTCGTCGCCAGCTTCGTCGGCAGCAACCTGATGCCCGGCGTCGCCCGCACGACAGGGGGCGGCCTGGCCGAGGTGGTCCTCGAGCAGGGCGCGGTCATCAGGGCGGTCGCGGGGCCCGAGGGGAGCGTCGGAGCGGTGGTCCATCCCTGGGACGTCGGGGTGGACGTCGGCGGCGCCCCGGACCCGGCGCTCAACCGCATCCGCGCCCCGATCGCGTCGGTCGCGCCGGCGGGCAGCCGCCTGCGGATCCGCATCGGACCGCTCGTCGCGGAGGTGCCGGCCGAGGGCGCCGGCGCGCTCGGCCTCACCGCCGGGCGCGTGGCGAGCGCGACGTTCGCGCCCGGCGCCACGCGCCTGGTTCCCCTGAACGGCGGCGCCCCGGACCTCTCGACGGGCGTGCCCGACCCACCATAGGATCGCGGGCGCAGGCGTCCGGGGGGGTCATCGTGGGTCGCGGTCAGAGGTGTCGCCGAGCGCTCTGGGGCGCCGTCGCGGCCGTCGCCGCGGCGGTCGCGCTCGCGACCGCCCCGACGGCCGGCGCGTTCGACACCGGCCCCCACTTCGACATCACGCGCGACGCGCTGACCGCCGAGGGCTTCAACGACACCGCGATCCAGACGGCCCAGGTGAGCAACTGGTTCGTCAACCTCTACGAGAACGCCGAGTCGATCCCGTTCTCGGGGCACGCCGGCGCCTTCAAGGAGCTGATCGGCCTCGGGCTCGGCCCGGGCTCGGGGGCCAACGCGGTGCTCGTGGCGATCACCAAGTGGCCCCAGGCCGTCATCGACGCGGCCGACCGGACGCACTTCGACGCCACCAACAAGGTGCTCTCGAACTCCGCCGCGCTCACGGCCGAGTGGAACCGGCTGCAGCGCAGCGTCGGCGCCCTGGTGCGCGAGACCAAGGACCCGGTCCAGCTGCTGAGCGTGATCGGCATCAGCCTGCACCAGGTGCAGGACTTCTACTCGCACACGAACTGGCTCGAGTCCGGCGGGGCCTCCGGCCAGGGCCCGGACTGGGGGGCGAAGGGGTTCGGCCGCTCGCCGACCTGGTTCGACGTGCCGGCGCCGGTGCGCTCGGCCGAGAACATCTACACCGGCGGCAGCATCGGCATCCCGCGCAACCACGGCGGCTGGAACGCCGACGGCAACCTGAACCTGAACCGCTTCAACGCGAAGGACTGGCCCGGCCGGCCCCTCTACACCGAGGCGTACCTCGCGTCCTACTTCGCCACCCGCGCGTGGGTGCAGGCGATCCGCGCCCACGTGGCCGACGAGGCGCTCTGGGCGCGGACCATGAGGTTGGCCAACGCCCCCGCGTACCTGGCCAAGGACCAGAAGGGCGCCCTCAACATCTCCTTCGCGTCCGGCCACTGGCAGGGCCAGGGAGAGGCCTGCAACCCGAGCTTCTCGACCCTGAGCTGCGGCGACCGCAACGGGCCCGGCGGGAACCTCATCGACCTGCGCGGGGCGGTGATCGACTACTTCGAGCCGGTGCTCGTGAAGAGCCAGATGCGCCGGCTCTTCGAGCAGAACATCGTCCGGGTGCAGGGGGACGCCCCCGGCACCGGCCTCGTCGTGCCCCCGACCCAGGCGCTGCAGCGGGCGACGCAGTTCGTCCGCCTCCAGGTGACCTCGATGGCCGAGATCAACAACCTCGACATCCCCGGCGACGCCGACCTCTTCACCCGAGCGAGGATCGGCTCCCAGCGCTACACCTCCGGCGTCATCAACTCCCGCGACTCCTTCGGCTTCAAGCTCCCGAACTACCCCTTCACCTTCCTCAAGTCGTTCCCGTTCGGGCAGACCTTCGGCACCCCGCTGACGTCGATCCGGGTGCGGATCCGCACCGGCGACGTCCGCCTCGCGGGCACCGACGACGACGTCTACCTGCGCATCAGCGACACGCGGCGCTTCGCCCTCGACAAGCGCCTCTACGACGACTTCGAGCGCGGCGACAACGACACCTACAGCCTGCCGATCGACGACGCCGTCGCCGACGGGCTCACCACCGGCAACATCCGCTTCCTGCAGATCGAGAAGTCGCGCGACGGGATCGCGGGCGGCTGGCGGCTCGGCGGGGCGTCGATCTGGGTCAACGACCGCCTCGTCTACTCCAACGACCGGATCGACCGGTGGCTGGAGAACAACAGCCGCGAGTTCCGCGCCCCCCGCTTCACCGCCCTCCCCGCGACCGGGCGGGAGGCGCCGGTGTTCCTGCAGCTCTGGGAGCAGGACGCGCCGATCCGGGGCGACCACGACCACACCGACATCAACTCCCTCGACCGCCGCCAGGACCTCGCCCTGGCCTACGCCCCGGGGGCGCCGCTGCGCACCGGCGAGGCGGTGGGCGGCAGCGCCTACGGCGGCCGGCTCGGCGACGGCGAGCGGGCGCGCCTGTCCTGGAAGCTGCAGACCTTCTTCCCCTCGACCGCGACCATCGCGCCGTCGCCCTCGGCGGGGCCCGGCGTCGCCGATCTGCGCATCACGGCCTTCGACCGCAGCGGGTTCACGGTGACGAACTCCGGCACCGGCCCGGCCGGCCCGTTCCTGGTCTCGGCCGACTTCGTCGGCAGCTTCAGCTACCCGGGGCTCGCGGCCGGCCAGTCGACCACCCAGCCGGCGATCCAGGCCTGCCGCGACGGCGGCGTCTACTCCGCGACCGCCGACTCGGCCGGCCAGGTGTCCGAGCTGGACGAGGGCAACAACGCGCGGTCGTTCGGACCGACCATCTGCTGACGGCGCGGTTGCGCCGGTAGCCTGCACCGGCCCGCCTCCGCCCCCCGAGGACCGCCCCCATGACCTACTGCCTCGCCCTGCGCCTGGACGACGGGCTCGTCTTCATGGCCGACACCCGCACCAACGCGGGGCTCGACAACGTGAGCGCCTACCGCAAGCTGCACGTCCTGCGGCCCGCGCCAGACCGGGTCTTCGCGCTCGAGTCGGCCGGCAACCTGGCCACCACCCAGGAGGTGCTCGACGTCATCCATCGCGACCTCGAGGCCGGCGCCGACGAGAGCCTGGCCACCGTCGGCCACCTCTTCGAGGCGGCGCTCTACGTCGGCCGCCTGGGCCGCGAGGTCACCGAGCGCCACCGCGGCGCCCTGGCCGCGACGGGCGCCGACGGGACGGCCACCTTCATCCTGGGCGGCCAGATCGCCGGCGAGCCGGCCGACATCCTGCTGATCTATCCCGAGGGCAACTACATCCGCGCCTCCGAGGAGCGGCCCTTCCTCCAGATCGGCGAGAGCAAGTACGGCAAGTTCATGCTCGAGCTCGCGGTGCGGGCCCACGTCGACCTGGTGACGGCGGTGAAGATCGCCCTCGGCTCGATGATGAGCACGGCGCGGGCCAACCTGTCGGTCGGCCCGCCCTACGACATCGGCCTCTGCCGGCCCGGTGCGCTCGAGGTCGAGGAGTTCCGCGTCGAGGCCGACTCGCCGCTCCTCGCGCGGCTGGAGGAGGTCTGGGCGCGCCACCTCCTGAACGCCATCGCCGACCTCCCCGGGATCTCGCGCGAGGACCTCACGAGGCCGGACGGTCAGGCGGTCGAGACGGTCCCGCCCGGGGCGGGCTCCTCGGCGCGCGCTTCCTCCTGACGCTCGCGCAGGTCGAGGTAGAGGTAGGTCGTCACCACGGCGGCGAAGGGGAGCGCGGCGACGTAGACCAGGGCGGCGATCAGGTTGACCAGGTCGAAGGCCGCCCCCGAGAAGAGCAGCACCAGCACCCCCACCGCCGGGCCGAGGAGGAGGGCGACGGCCACGAGCAGCACGATGCTCGCGACCCGCCACCAGTGGCCCCGGGCGAGCTCGGCGCTGCGACGCAGCAGCCGGATGGGCCCACCGCCCTCGACGCCCGAGACCACGCCGATCAGCGACCAGCGCACCAGCAGGAAGACGGCCACCGGGACGAGCACCAGCGTGAGGGTCAGGATCACCTCCGCCGCCACGAGGATGGCGAGCGCCGGCACGAGGCCCCGCAGGCGCGGCAGCACCGCCCGGTAGGCCGCCAGCGCCCCGCCCCGGCGCCCGGCGTCGATGTCGGCGAGCGCGCGCGCGGTGGCCGCCTGCACGACCGCGAAGCCGAGGAGCGTGAAGAGCAGCCCGAGGCCGAGCGCGAGGGCGTCGACGAAGGCGTTCCGCTCGCCCGCCTCGTCGACGAGCGAGTCGAGGGTGGAGATGCGGAAGACGAGGAACTGGATCCCGGTGATGACCAGCCCCAGCGGCACGAAGAGGAGGCCGATGCCCAGGAACGTCCGGGGTCGCCGGCCGGCGATCCTGAGCGAGGCCGACACGAGCTGGCCCCAGCGGCGGCGGCGGGCGGCCGGCAGCGGCGCCGCCGGCTCCCAGACCGTGCGCGAGAGGCCCCACAGCAGCAGGACGCCGAGGCCCCCGAGCACGAGCGCCGCCGCGCCCGGGTTGGCCTTGACGTCGCGAAGCCAGAGCGACGCGCGCTCGACCGCGCCGCAGAAGAAGTCGGTGGCCGAGGTGCCGACCGCGCCGCCGGCCGGCACCGTGAAGCTGTCGTCGCGCCAGCTCTGCCGCGACCAGGTGATCGGACGCTCCCACTGGGTCTTCAGGTTCGGGCCGGTCGGGCCGTTGAAGAACGAGGACTGCTGCTCGCCCCAGCGGCCCTCGTAGCCGAGCCAGGGGTAGATCGCCAGGTACTCGTCCTGCGCCGTGGGCACGGTCTCGATCGTGGGCCGGACGGCGCGCGAGGGCCCGGTGGTGTCGTCGCAGCCCACGCCCTCCTGGTCCGAGCGCATCAGGTAGAGGTCGGAGGTGAAGAAATTGGCGTGCGAGCCCGAGGCCGGGTGGACGACCGGGTGGGTCCCGCCAACGATCTCCAGCTTCTCGTCGCCCCAGGCCGCCCGCTCGGCGCTCGAGTGCTGGCTGTAGCCGACCTCGGTGGGGCCGCGTGCGAGGGCCTCCTCCGGGGTGTCGGCGTCGAAGACGATCTGGATCATCTCCCAGTCGCCCTCGTGGGTGTTGTTCCAGTCGTTGAAGACGTAGAAGAACCAGTACTGGAGCGCGAGCTTGCCCGGGACGCCGGCCTCGGCCACGACGCGCGCGTAGGCCGTCGGCGGGGCCTGGGCACGGAGGCGGATCGACCACTCCTCGTAGGTGCAGCCGGGGCGGATCGCGTCGCCCGGGAAGTCGAGGTGGTAGCCCGGGAGGCCGCTGCGCAGACGGTCGGCCTCCGGGGCGACGGCCACGATGTTGGTCGCGTCCCAGGGCCCGCGCAGCGCCACCTCGTCGTTGCCCATGAGCAGGTCGATGTCGGTCGGCTCGTAGGGCTCGCCGGCCTCGCAGGGCCGCGGCTGGTCCTTCAGCTCGACGACCGGCGCGTAGGTACGGGCGAGCTCGACCTCGGCGGCCGTCGGCTGGGCGGCGGCCGACGAGGCCGCGGCGGCCAGGGCCGCGAGCGCCGCGACGACGAGGACCAGGGCCCGCGGCCCGGTCCGGAGGGCGTGACGCGGCATGGCCGCGCACGATAACGGCGCCGGCGGGCTAGGCCGCCGTGGACGCCAGCGCCGGCGCGAGGCGGCGCTCAAGCTCCGGCGGCGGGAGCGCGCCGACGACGCGGTCGACCTCCTCGCCGTCGCGCATCACCACCAGGAGGGGGATGCTCATCGCGCGGTACTCGGCCGCCAGCTGCGGCGCCTCGTCGACGTTCAGCTTCACGACCTTGAGGGCGCCGGCGCGGTCGCGGGCCATCTTCTCGAGCGCGGGCGACACCATCCGGCAGGGCCCGCACCACGGGGCCCAGAAGTCGAACGATCACCGGGACGGGGGCGCGCACCTCGTCGTCGAACGTGGCCGCCTCCGCGTCCACGAGCCACGGCAGCGGCGACTTGCAGCGGGCGCAGCGCGGGATGGCCGTCGCGTGGGGGCGCAGCCGGTTGCGGGCGCCGCAGGATGGGCAGGTCGCGATGGTCGCCACGCGCCCGATGATGATCGAGCCTCGGCCGCGGTCAAGGGCCCGCGTCCAGCAGGCCCTCGTCGCGGGCCCAGGCGAGCAGGTCGGCCGCGGCCTCCGCGCGGGCCGGGCGCCCGCCCTCGGGCAGGCCGCCGACGTGGCGCGAGATCCAGCCCGGGCTCAGGCTCGGCAGCCAGTTCGCCCCCCCGTCGCCGAGCCACGCCTGCGCCAGCGCTCCAAGCTCCTCCTCCCGCGATCGCGACCAGCCAGGGGCGGGTGTGCGCCAGCCGCCCCAGGTAGGTGTCGACCGCCCCGAGGAGGGTCCGCCCGTGGGCGAACCCTCGCTCGTCGTCCGCCGCGCCGGCGGGGAGGGGGGCGGCGCTCGCGGCCACGGCTACCGGCCGTAGCGGCCCCAGGGGCCGGTGATGGCGACGCTCGACGGCCGCGGCACGTCGCTCCCGCCGTTGGGCCAGCGGCTGGACGGGGTCGCGACCGAGGTCGAGTTCTCGCCCGGGTGCTGCACCGACAGGAACAGGGTGCTGCCGTCGGGCGTCCAGGCCGGGCCGGTCATCTCGCACTCCACCGGCCCGCTCCCGAACTGGTACGCCGTCCCGGCGTTCCTGCCCTTCGTGGGGAGGAAGAACAGGCCGTTGTTGCCCTGGAAGGCGTAGATGCCCTTGCCGATCCGCGTGCTCGAGATGTCGGTGACCATCCACAGGTTCGCGCCGCCGTCGAACACGAGGTTGTCCGGCGACGAGAAGCCGCTCTGCGGGCCCGCCCACGGCGAAGATGCTCCACGAGAAGGCGGTCGCCGCCGGCGCCCCGCCCTCCTCCTCGAGGCGGACGATCTGGCCGTGGAAGTTGCCGTGGCCGGTGTTGTTCGTGAGGGCGACGTAGACGCTGCCGTCGCGCGGGTTGATCTCGATGTCCTCGGGCCGGTCAACCGGCGTCCCGCCGACGACGAGCGCCGCGGCGCGGGCGTCGGCGAGCACGTCCACCTGGCTCGCGAACTGCGGCGTGCCGTCCGGCTTCTTCGCGTCGCGGATCTTCTGCTGAGCTCGCGTAGTCGAGGAGCACCCAGGCCGCGTTGGAGAAGTCGGCGACGTAGAGCTTGCCCCGACTCCAGGATCGCCTTGTTGCGGTCGCGGTCCGTGGACCAGCTTGTGGTCGGCCACGAACTTGTAGACGCAGGCGTCGGCGAGGTCGTCGCCCATGTAGGCGACCACGGTCCCGTCGGCGCCGACGCGGATCGCGACGTTCTCGTGGCGGAAGCGGCCCATGGCGGTGTGCTTGCGCACGCCAGCTCGCGGCCGACGCCCTGACGGCCGCCGGGGCCCCGGGCTCCGACGACGACCTGGCGCTGGTGGTGACCGAGCTGGTGGCCAACGCGGTCCGCCACGGCCGCGGCCGCAGGATCAGCCTCCGCCTGCAGGCGGACGGGCGGGCGGTGCGCGTCGAGGTCGAGAACCGGCGCTGGACGACCCTGCCGCGGCGGCGCCTGCCCTCGGACCTTCGGCCCACCGGCCGGGGCCTCACGCTCGTGGCGGCCTGCTCGCGCGCGTGGGGCGTGGACGCCGGCGAGCGCGGCCGCACCCGTGTCTGGGCCGAAGTGGTCCCGGAGGAGGCCTAGCCCTGCGGCTCCGGGCCGCCGAGGCGCCCGTCGGGCCCGATGGACCCGAAGCGCGCCTGGCCGCCCTGCCAGTGGATCTCGCGCACCACGCCGGTGACCAGCTCGGCGCGCTCCTCGGGGTCCATCTCCTCGAGCTGGCGCACCTGCTCGGCCGAGGCGCGCACGTCGCCCGCGTCGGCGAGCGCCCGCAGCGGGTCGTCGATCAGCGCCTCGCGGAACGCCGGATCGGCGACCGCCCGGACCCAGAGTGGGACGCCCTCGATCGCGTCCATGGCCCCATCATGGCACGGCGCTCAGGGGGCGGCCTGGAGGCGGACGTCGCGCTCGTCGGCGTCGGCGGCGATCAGGCGCAGCAGGCGGCGCCCCTCGGCGGCGACCGAGGCCGCGGCCCGGCGCGCGATGCCGGCGTGGGTCACGACCAGGGTCGCCGCGCCCGACCCGCGGTCGCGCTCGAGCCGCCACACGGCGGCGAGACGGCCGTCCACCAGGACCGACCCGGAGCCGATCCCGCCGGCCGCCGACAACCTGGCGCGCACGTCGTCGGAGACGATGCGGCCGCGGTCGGCGTGCGACAGGAGGACGTTGTCGTACTCGGGGAGGTACCGCGGCGGCGCCGGGGTGGCCGGGTCCGGCCGAGGCGCCTCGGGAAGGTCGAAGAGCTCGCGCCCGCGCTCGTCGCGAAAGGTCCGCAGGCGCGGCCGCAGCCGCTCGAGCACCGGCCGCATGCCGGTCAGGCGCGACCAGGCCGCCGCGTCGGCGGCCGTCGCCGGGCCGAACGCCCTCAGGTAGCGGAGGACGACCTCGTCGAGCGACGGGGCGGGCTCGAGCTCGCGCCCGAGCCACGCCTCGGCCGTCGTCAGGGTCACCTGGCCCGCCCGTCCCCAGACGCCGCGGGGCGGCACCTGCACGAGGGCGAGGCGGCCGCGGCAGGCGCCGACGAGGGCGGCCGCGTCGAGGCCGGGGAAGCGCTGTGCCATGACCGCGCGAAGCTGCGCCGGGGTGTGCGGCCGCTCGGCGAGGACCGCGCGGGCGACGTCGAGGACCGGGCCGAGGTCGACCCCGCGCAGGCGCGGCGCCCATTCCGGGTGGCGCGAGAGCTCCCCGTCGAGGACGGGCTGCATCAGCGGCCGCAGCGTCAGGCAGTCGTCGGCGCTGACCAGGTGGATCGTGGCCCGCATGACGACGGTTCGGACCGCCCGGCGCCCCTCGATCAGGCCCGCCAGCTCCTCCGGGCGGAACCCCGCCAACCGCGACCACAGCGCGGTGTAGGGGTTCAGGGGCTCCTGGGCCTGCAGGCCGACGAGGTGCTCGACGACCGCGAGGGCCGGCGCCTCGGCCCGCTCCAGCAGCAGCTGGCGCGCCAGCAGCGCCCGGTTCAGCGCGCGCGGGCTCAGGGTCTCGGCCGGCACCGGCGCAGGCTAGCCGCCGGCCGCGGCCCCCCGCCGTCCGCGGGGGGCCGCGCCGGCCGGTCAGCTCGGGGTGGTCGAGGAGCCCTGCGCGCCCTCGCCGCCCTGGCCGCCGTCGCCGCCCCCGCCGGGGCAGTCGCCGCGGTCGGGTGCCGTCCGCTGCTGGGCGGGCGTCGTCGCCGCGTCCTGGGCGAAGGTCGTCGCCTCGGTCGTGGGCGTGCCCCCCGAGTCGCCCCCGCCGGCGAAGGCGCCCGTCGCGGCGGCGCCGAGCGCCCCGAGCCCGAGCGCGAGCGTCGCCGCGGCGACGGCGATCCCCGTGCGCCGCCGGGGCGGGCCGGGCCGGTCGGTCTCGTCGGTCACGTCAGTCCTCCTCGGTCGCTGTCGGTGCGGCCCCATCGAGACAGGCCGACCTCAGGAGCGCGTGGAGGTCGTCTCAGGATTCGGTGAGAACGGGCGCGGCGGCGACCCGCGAGCGCGACCCCGGCCAGCGGCCGTCGGCCAGGTCGCGGGCGTCGAAGCGGGCCGGGCCGATCGCGCCCTCGCCGAAGCAGAGCTCGTGGCCCCGCCCACGGGCGTCGAGCGCGTAGCGGGTGTGGTCGGGCCGCTCGTAGATCGTGACGCCGCCGCCGTCACCGACGATCCGGTCGTGGTCCATCGCGTAGGGGTGCACTGTGGTCCTCCTCGAGGAGCTCAGACGGTCCATGGGAATCTCGGCCGGTTGATCTGCTTCCGCGTCGGTCCGGCGCGCAGCCGCGCGGAGAGCCTGAGGACGCCGAGGACGAGCCACTCGGCGACGTAGAAGAGCCCGAGGGCGCCCAGGATGAGCGCCGCCGGCGCCGCCACGAAGATGAGGCCGGGCACGGCGAGGCCGAGCCACACCAGCAGCGCCCGGCGCCGGGGGCGCCAGAGGGTCGCCGGGTGCTCGAGGGCGGCGTCGAACCTGACCGCGGCCCACATCAGCCAGCGGCGCAGGAAGGCGACGTCCAGCTCGCGCAGGGCGCGGCGGAAGACGCCGTCGGCGTCGCCGCGCGAGATCGTTCCGCGGCGCACCTCGACCGAGCAGAGGTAGTCGTGGACGATCGCCGCCTTCGTGTAACGGCCGTAGCGCGGGATGAGCCAGGTGACGACGCGGGGGACCGAGGCGAAGTCGGTCCGGAACCGGGGCGGCACCGTCCACTCCTCGTGCTTGCCGCGGTAGGAGAGCGGCTCGACCAGCTCCCAGCGCTTGAACTCCGGGTCGTCCTCGACCTGGCGCACGACGACCTCGCCCCGGAACGGGGCGTCCGCACGCGGCGGCGGAGCTGGTGGTGCCATCGTCATCGCCATGGCCCGACCCTCGCCGGTCGCGTGCGCGGGCGTCAACGGACCGCCGCCGATCCGTAAGCGCAGCGTCAGCGGCGGCGGGGCCTAAGCTGGAGGCGGATGGGGCGGGCGTGGCACAGCAGCTGAGCATGTTCGGGAGCGGCGCGGTCCTGACCCGGGCCCCCGCCTTCTCATCGGCCCTGCCGCACGCGACGGCGCGCTGGCGCGAACGCGGAGGGATGCTCGTGGTGCCGCGCCGCGAGGACGCGGCGCGGGCCCTGCTGGGCGAGGCGGCCGGCGGCGCGACGGTGGTCGGCCGCGAGGCCGTCACCTTTGCCGGGCTGCGGGGCCGGGTGGCGGCAGCGGCCGGCGTGCCCGAGCCCGAGCCGCCCGCCGCGATCGAGGTCCGCCTCGCCCTGCGGGAGGTCGTCGAGGCGGCCGACCTCTCGGCCTTCGGGGCCTCCGCGCGGACGCCCGGCTTCCTCTCGGCGCTGGAGCGGGCCGTCGGCGAGCTGCGGGCGGCGCGCGTGCCGCCGGCCCGTGCCGCGGCCGCCGCCGCGACGCCCGTGGCGGCCGCGGTCGCGGCGATCCACGTCGCGGCCGCCGACGCCGTGCCGCTGCCGAGCGACGGCCTCTGGGCGATCGCCGACGCCGCCGCCGCGGTGCGCTGGTTCCCGCCCGTCACGGTCGCCGGCTTCGACGACCTCGTCCCGGCCCAGTGGGCCCTCCTGCACGCGCTGGGGCGGACGACCCGCGTGGAGGTCGTCATGCCCTTCGACCCGGCCCGGGTCGCGCACGAG
The DNA here is from genome assembly GCA_963808825.1 of Miltoncostaeaceae bacterium. Lineage (GTDB taxonomy): Bacteria > Actinomycetota > Thermoleophilia > Miltoncostaeales > Miltoncostaeaceae > DATAGF01. The sequence goes on from CAWEGW010000015.1 coordinate 385,487, forward strand.
GCCCGCCGCGAGCGCCAGGCGCGGTGGACGCGCAAGGCCGCCGCCGTCGAGCGGGGGGGCGCGGCCGCGGCGGGCGGGCCGCCCGCGCTCGCCGCGCGCCTCTTCGACGACGGGCCGCCCCCGCCCGGGCCCGCCCCCCTCCGCCTCGTGGGGGCGGCGGGCACCCGCGGCATGCTGCGCGCGGCTCTCGACGAGGCCCTCGCCGCGGCCGACGCCGGCATGGCGCTCTCGGAGGTGGCGCTGGTGGTGCCGCGCCTGGCCGAGCTGCGCGACGACCTCGAGCGCCTGCTGGACGACTGGGGCGTCCCGGCGCGCATCGCCAGCCGGGTGCGGGCGCTCGAGGCGCCGCTCGCGCTCGCCCTCACCCACCTCCTCCGGCTCGGCGAGCTGGCATCCGACGCGCCGGGCGCGCTCGACCACCTGCTCGGCTGGCTGCGCACCCCCTACAGCGGCGCCGATCCCGAGGAGGTCGACCGCTTCGAGGCCGCGGCGCGGCGCGGCGGCGTCGCGACCCGCGGCGAGCTGATGCGCCGCTGGGAGGGCCTCGCCATCGCTCCCGCGCGGCGCATGGTGGCGGCCGCCCGCGCGGGCCCGCGGGCCCAGCTGGCGGCCATGGTGGACGCCGGCTGGGAGGCCCTGCGGCGGGCGGGCGACGCGGATGGGCTGCCGGCGCGCGCCGACCTGCGCGACCGCGCCGCCCTGGCGGCGCTCGGCGGCCTGGCCGCCGCGGTCGCCGACGAGGGCGGCGGCGCCGGCGAGGAGGAGGGGCCGCGCCGCCCCCGGGGGCCGCTCCCGCCCGGCATCGTGGGCGAGCTGATCGCGGACCTGACGTTCCTGGCGCGCGAGGAGCGGCCCGGCGGGCTCGACGTCCACGACCTCGCCTCGCTCCGCGGCAGCCGCTACGAGGTGGTCGTGATCGCGGGCCTCGACGGCGACGGCGTGCCCGCGCGGCCCGCCGCCGACCCCCTGCTCGCCGACCTTCGCGGGCCGCTCGCCGACCTGCTGCCGCCGCGCGCGCCGGGCACCTCCGAGAGCCGCCTGCGCTTCGCCCACGCCGTCGACGCGGCGCGGTCGAAGCTGGTCCTCGTGCGACGGACGGTCGACGACGAGGGGCGCGAGGTCGCGCCCTCGCCCTACTGGATCGAGGCCTGCCGGGTCGCCGGGCGGCCGAGTGCCGCGCTCGACCGCACGACCGGAGCCCGCGGCGAGGTGGCCGCCTCCGCCGCGGCGGGGCGCACCGAGCGCGAGGCCTTGCGGGCGATGGCGCTCGACGGGCAGGTCGCCCCGGGCATCCTGGCCGAGGCGGTCGCCCGGCGTGTGCGCCAGGTGGGCGTCAACCCCGGTGCGTTCCGGGAGCGCACGCGGCTGCGGGTGACGGAGCTCGAGTCGTTCCTGCGCTGCCCCTACGGCTGGTTCCGCGACAGCTACCTCGCCCCCGCCGAGTTCGAGCAGCTCCTCGACCCGCGCTTCGAAGGGACGCTCGCGCACGCGGTGCTGCAGGAGACATACACCCGCATGCGGGCGGAGGGCGCGGGGCCCTGCGTGCCCGCGACGCTGGCCCGCTACCGGGCCGCGCTGGAAGCCGTCCTGCCCGACGTCTGCGCCCACCGGCGCCCGGCCGGCGCCGGGGCCGCCTACGACGCCCTCCAGGAGCGGCTCCGCCGCCACCTGGGCGCCATGCTCGAGCGCGAGTCCCGCCTCGGGTCGGGGCTCGTGCCGACGCACTTCGAGTTCGCGATGGAGGACGACGCGCTCGTCGCCCCCGCCGCCCCGGGCGTCACCATCACCGGGACGGTCGACCGGCTCGACCTCTCGCCGGCGGGCGCCGTGCTGGTGATCGACTACAAGCGCACCGGCAGCGACTTCAGCGCGACGAGCGACGACGTCGTGAGGCGGCTGCAGCTCCCGCTCTACGGCCGGATGGCGCGGCGCGCGCTCGGCCCGGCGAGCCGGGAGGCGGGCGGCCTCTACGTCGGGCTGCTCTCGCCGAAGGTCGCGGGCGCCGTGTGCGACGACGTTCCCGACGCCCCCGAGGGCGGCTTCCGCCTGGACCGCGCCGACTGGGACCGCATCGCCGACGAGGCCGTCGCGGCCGCGCGCGACGCCGCCGGCCGCATCCACGCCGGCCGGCTCGACCCGCCGGCGCCACAGGCCTGCTCCCACTGGTGCCGCTGCGAGGACTTGTGGCGGTAGCGCCGCCGACGATCGAGCAGGAGGCGGCGCTCGCCGCCGCCGCGACCGCGTCCGCCACAGCCGTTGCCGCGGGCGCGGGCGCCGGGAAGACGACCCTGCTCGTCGAGGCGGTCTGGCGCGACGTCGAGGACGACGGCGTGCCGCTCGACCGGATTCTGGTCGCTTCCTACAACCGCGCCGCCGCCGCCCACCTGGTCGCTCGGCTCCAGGAGCGCTTCGCCGACCCGGACGACGGCCGCGGCGCCGCCCGGCCGGGTCTCGACCTCTCCGCCGCCTGGGTCGGGACCTTCCACGCGCTGGCCGCGCGCATCGTGCGCGAGCAGCCGTTCGCCGCCGGTGTCAACCCCGACTTCGGCGAGCTCGACGAGACCGAGGCCGCGTCGCTGATGGAGCAGGCGCTCGACGAGGCGATGGAGGCATCCATGGCCGACCCGGGGTTCCTCGACCTCGTAACCGACGCCACCTCGCTCGCCGGCGTGCGCGAGGCCACCCGACACGCGCACGAGCGCCTGCGCGCGGCGGGCCACGAGGAGCCGCGGATCGCGGTGCCCGACGCGCCCGGGCCTTCGACCGCCCAGCAGGCCAGCCTCCGCGCGCTGATCGGGGAGGTGGGCGCCCACCGGCGAGCGCGCGACGACCACCGGGCGCAGCTCCAGCTCGCGACGGCGATGCTCGACTCCGGGGAGGCAGGCGCCGCGGCGCCCCGCCTCGCCCTGAACTGCGCCGAGGAGCTCAAGCCGCTCTGCGGACGCTTCAACCAGCTCGCGGCCGAGGTCTTCCAGGCGCTGCTCGACGGCGAGGCGCGGGCCCAGCTCATGGGCTTCGCCGCCCACCTGGAGGCGTTCGCGGGCCGCTACGCCGAGCTCAAGCGGGAGCGCGGCGCCCTCGACTACGAGGACCTGCTGCTCGCCGGGCGCCGCGTCCTGAGCGGCGCTCACGGGTACCGCTTCGCGCGGGCGTACGTTCGACGAGTTCCAGGACGCGAACGCGCTGCAGGCGGAGATCGTCAACCTGCTCGGCGCGGAGCGCACGGTGGTGGTGGGCGACGGCTGCCAGGCGATCTACGGCTTCCGCCACGCTGACGTCGCCCATTTCATGCGGCGCGCCGGCATTCCGCCAGCGGTGACGCTGCGCGACAACCACCGCAGCCAGGCGCCGCTGCTGGCCGCACTCAACGGCGTCCTCGGAGAGGCGCTGGCGGACGAGCCGGCGTTCGGCCCGCTCCGGGCCGCGGCGCCCGCCGCCGCCGGCCCGGCGCTGGCGCACGCGCCGCTCGAGGTCGTCAACGTCGTCTCGGACGACGGCGAGCGGGCCACGCGCGAGCAGGAGGCGCTGGTCGTGGCCGACCTCGTCGCCGGGCTCGGGGCGCGCGGCTATCGCTGGCCGGAGATCATCGTGCTCTTCCGCTCGCTCACCGCGGTCGAGCCCTACCGCGCGGCGCTGGCCGCGCGCGGGATCCCCGCCCACCTGGTCGCCGGCCGCGGCTTCTTCGCCCACGACCAGGTGGCCGACACGCTGGCGTTGCTCGCCCTGGTCGAGAACCCGTACGACGAGGCCGCGCTCATCAGGGTGCTCGGGTCCCCGTACGCGTCGGTCTCCGACCGGGACCTGGTCGCCCTGCGCGCCGCGGCTCCGCCGGTCGCCGCCCCCGCCCGCTGGCCCGCCGCGGGCGCGCTGCTGCCGGCGGCGCGCGCCCTCGAGGCGACCCGACCCGTGATCGAGGCGGTCAACCGCCTGCGCCCGCTGCTGCGCGAGCGCGGGCTGGCCGGGCTGGTGGAGGGCGCCGTCGCCGCCCGCGGCTACGACCTGGCGGTCCTCGGGCTGCCCGACGGGGGCCGGCGCCACGCGAACCTCCGCAAGCTGGTGCGCATGGCCGCCGAGCACGCGGCCGTCCGCGGCCCCGACCTGCGCGGGTTCCTCGCCCTGCTGACGCGCATGGCCGAGGCGGACCAGCAGGACCCCGGCGAGGCGACCCTGGTCAACCCGGACCTCGACGCCGTCCGCCTGGCGACGATCCACGCGGCCAAGGGCCAGGAGTACCCGGCCGTGGTGATCGCGGACGCCTCCCACGGCCTCCCCTCGACCTACCCGGCCGTGCTCGTCGACCGCGACGGGGGCGCCGGCATCCGCATCTCGCGCGTGGGAGGCGGGCCGACCCCGGCCCTGGGCTACCGGGCGCGGAAGGAGGCCGCCAGCGCCGCCGACGCGGCCGAGGAGCGGCGCATCGTCTATGTGGGCGCGACGCGCGCCGAGCGCCACCTCGCCGTGGTGGGCCGCTCCACCGCGGGCGGCCGCCAGGCGGACGCCGCCTTCCGCGTGCTCCGCGACGCGCTCGGCATGGCGGGGCCGGGCGAGTCCGAGTACCCGCGTGGCGGCCGGGTCGCCCTCGCGGAGCGCCGGGTCCCCGCCGCGCCGGCCGGCGCGCCGCGCCCCCGCCTGAGCCCCAGGCCGCCGGTGGCGGCGGAGCCGCCCCCGCCCCCGCCCTCGCGCGACGCGGACCCCGTGGCGGGCCGCCGACTCTCCTTCACGGCGCTCTCGACGCTCGCCACGTGCGCGCGGCGCTTCCACCTGGAGCACGAGCGCGGCCTGCGCGGCCGGCCCGAGGCCGTCGTGGCCGGGCCCGGCGGCCCGGCCGCGACGCCGGGAGGGTGGGGCGCGACCGCCATGGGCGACCTGGTGCACCGCGCCCTGGCCGAGGTCGACTGGGGCGGCCCGGGCCCGCCGCCGGGCTGGGCCGCCGCGGCCGAGCGGGCGGCCGGCCTGCCGGACTCCCCCTCCGACCGGGAGCGCGCGGAGCGCCTGGTGGCCGACGCGCTCGGCTCGCCGCTGGCGGCCCGCGTCCGGGCCGGGCGCCCGCGGGCGGAGGAGCCGTTCGCCGTCGAGGTCGGCGGGGCCGTCCTGGCGGGGGCGATCGACCTCCTCGTGGACGAGGGCGGCGGGGGGGCGCTGGTGGTCGACTGGAAGACGCACGCGCTCGGGCCGGGCCTCACGGCCGCGGCGGTCGCGCACGAGTACCGGCTCCAGCAGGCCCTCTACGGGCTGGCGGCGCTGCGCGCCGGCTGGGCGGAGGTGACGCTGGCGTGGGCGGTGGTCGAGGACCTCGCCGCGAGCCCGCTCCGGACCGTCGGCGCCGGGGATGCCGGCGCACTCGAGGCCGAGCTCGCCGATGCGCTGGCGCCCCTGCGCCGCCCCGAGCGCCCGCCGGCCGCCCGGACGGCCCAGGCCTTCTGCAGCGCCTGTCCCGGACTCGACGCCATGTGCCCGGTGGCGCTGGCGCGGGGGTGACGGCCGGGGGGTTCGCGGGAGCGGCAGTGTGCCATGATCGCCCCCCGGTCCCGGACCCCGATCGTGGAGCGGATCTGACCGACCCCTACCACAACGTCGAGGTCGAGCCGCTCGCTGGTCCCGCCGCGGGCGTCGCGCTGTCGGGCGACCTCGACATGGCCGACGCCGAGGCCGTCCAGCGCCTGCTGGGCGATCTCGCCCAGGAGCGGGCGCCGGCGCGCGTGGTCGTCAACCTGAGGGGGCTCGACTTCATCGACTCGCACGGGGTCCGCGCGCTCTTCCGCGCTCGCGACCAGGCGGTGCGGGCCGGGGGGCGGATCGCCCTCTGCCCGGGTGACGGCCCGATCCGCCGCACCCTGGAGCTCGTCGACGCGGCGAGCGCCTTCGAGCTCCTCCCCGAGCCGCCCCGCGACGGCCGGTGAGCCACGCCCGTCCGGGGCGGCGGCTGCTGCTCGTCGCCGCCGTCATCGCGCTGGCGCTCGCGGCGGCCGGGGGGGCGCTGGCGTGGCAGGGCTACCGCGACGCCCGCGCGGCCGAGCTGGAGGAGGTCGCCGACGCGGCCCGGGCGAGCGCGGGCGACATCGACCAGTACCTGGCGGGGCGCGTCCAGCTCCTGCAGGCCCTGGCCAGCACCGAGGGCATCGTCCGAGGCGACCCGGCCACGATCGACGATCGCCTCGACGCCCTCGACCGCGAGGCGCTCGGGTTCACCGCCGGGATCGCCTGGTTCGACCCGTCGAACCTGGTGCGCGCCTCGACGGGCCCGCTCGTGGCGGCGCCGGTCCGCGAGCGGGTCCTGCGAGGCGCCCTCATCCGGGCGCGGTCGAGCGAGGAGCCGTTCATCTCGGGCGCCGCGCCGGCCTCGATCATCTTCTCCGGCTCCGCGATCATCATCGCCGTGCCCACCCGGGGAGCGGACGGGCGCATCAACGGCGCCCTGGCGGCCGGTCTGGGGCTGGACCACCTGAACGACATGGTGGCGTCGCCCGCGCCGGTGCGGGACGGCCGCACCGCCATCGTCAACCGCACGGGCCGGCTCATCGTCGCCCCGGACTTCGTCAGCGCCTCGCGCGTCGGCGACGACGCGCTGGTGCGCCGCGCGCAGGCGCAGGCGGGCGACCCGGGCATGGTGCGGGGCGGAGCGGCCGCCGGCGCGCGCGGCGTCGACGGCCGCACCGACCAGCTGATCGGGTACGCCTACGCGCCGGCCCGCTCGGGATGGACGGTCTTCGTGGGCCGCGACGCCGCCGACGCCCTCGGGGACGCCAGGCGCACGCTCTGGCTCCAGCTGGGCGGGCTCGCCCTGCTCGCGGCCATCGGCATCGGCGGGGCGGCGATCGTCGGGCGCCGGCTCGACCGGCTGGCCGCCGAGCGCGACGACCTGCTGGCGGCGAGCCGGGGCGCGGAGGAGCGCTCAGCCTTCCTGGCCGGGGCGGCCGCCGCCCTCGACGAGGAGCCGCGGCTGGCGGCCCGCCTCCAGCGGCTCGCGGGGCTGTGCGTCCCGGCCCTCGGGGACCGCTGCGTCGTCGAGCTCGCCGCCCAGGACGGCGAGCCGGCGCTGACCGCCGCGGCCCCCCCGGGCGGCGACGCCGTCGGGCCCGGCGCGCGGTCGCTGGAGGCGCCCCTTCTCGTGGGCGGCCGCCGGATCGGGTCGCTCGCCGTCGCCCGCCGCGGGGAGGGGGCCCCGTTCGGCGGCGACGACGAGGAGCTCGCCCATCGCCTGGCCGAGCTGGCGGCGCTGCAGCTCGAGAGCGCCCGGATGTACGAGCGCGAGCACGAGATCGCGGGGGTGCTTCAGCGCAGCCTGCTGCCGGAGGAGCTGCCGACGGTCCCCGGGGTCGCGCTGGCGGCGCGCTACCTGGCCGCCGGCGCCGCCGTCGAGGCGGGCGGCGACTGGTACGAGGCCGTGCCGCTCGGCGACGGCCGGGTGGCGCTCGCGGTCGGCGACGTCGTGGGCAAGGGGTCGCGAGCCGCCGCCGCGATGGGCCGACTGCGGAGCGCGCTGCTGGCCTTCTCCATGGAGGGGCTCGGGCCCGCCGAGCTCCTCGCCCGCCTGAGCCGCTTCGCCGAGGCCGTGCCCGAGGCGAACTGCGCCACGGTCGCGCTGGCCGTCGTGGGCGGCGACGGCGAGGTCGTCTACGCCTGCGCGGGCCACCCCTATCCCCTCCTGCTCAGCGCCGAGGGCGGGGCGCGGCTGCTGCGCGACGGCCGCGGCGGCCCCCTCGCCGCCTGGGAGTCGATGCGCTTCGAGGAGGGCCGCACCAGGCTCGGCCCGGGCGATGCCATCGCCCTCTACACCGACGGGCTGGTGGAGCGCCGCGGCGAGGCGCTCGACGCCGGGCTCGCGCGCCTCGAGGAGGCGGCCCGGCCACTGTCCGGCCGGCCCGCCGAGGAGATCTGCGACGGGCTGCTCGCCGCCCTCGGCGCGGAGTCCGCCCCCGACGACGTGGCCCTGCTCGTCGCCCGCCGCCCCTGAGCGAGGGTTCCCGCCCGCGAACGGGCGTTGCGAGTGGCGTTGCAAGCGGGCCGGGGCGCTCGCCGCCGGCCGCGGCCCGGGGCGAGGATTGGGGGATGGCCATCGACACGGCCCGCCGCCGGGGGGCGCGGCTCGCGGCGGCGGCGGCGTTCGCCCTCGCGGCCCTGGCCGTGATCGGCCGCGAGCGGCGCACGCCGCTCCCGCCGCCCGTGGCCGGCCCGGCGCCCGCCGCGAGTCCGGCCGCCGCGCCCGCGGCCCCGCGCGCCCGCCGCGGCGGCCCGGCCGGCGGTGACCGCCCGCGGCACCGGCCCGCGCGGGCTGAGCTGCGCCGCGCTGTCGCTCGTGCTGCCCGGCGCCGGGCAGATCCACGGCGGCGCCCGCACGCGGGGGATCGCCATGATCGCCGTCGTCGCCGCCCTCGCGGCCGGGGCGCTCGCGCTGGCCCGCCAGGACGTCGTCTTCCTCGTCGGCCAGGCCCTGCGGACCGAGGTGCTGCTGGGCGCGCTCGCGCTCAACGGGGCGGTCCTGCTCTTCCGCGGGGGATCGGTCGCCGACGCCTGGCGGCTCGGCCGGCGCCCGGCGCGGCGGGCGGCCCGGGCGGCGCTGCTGACCGCGCTCCTCGCCGTCGTCGCGCTGCCCCACGCCCTGGCCGCCTGGTACCAGTGGAGCGCCTACGACGCGGTCACCACGATCTTCGCCGACGTCAACCCGGCGGACATCCCGCCGGGGCTGCCGTTCCGCACCTCCGAGCTGCAGAGCTCCCAGCGGGACAAGCTGCAGGCCTACGACGCCGCCGCGGCCGCGGAGAAGGCGGCCGAGTGGCCGCCGGGCGGCCGCCTGACCGTCCTCCTGCTGGGCGGGGACGCCGGCCCCGGGCGTTCCGGGCTGCGCACCGACACCATGGTGGTCGCGACCCTCGACGCCCGCACCCGCCGCGGGGCGCTGCTGTCGCTGCCGCGCAACATGGGGGCCGTCCCCCTGCCGCCGGCGGCCGCGGGGCTGGTGCCGGGCGGCGAGTTCCCCGACATCCTGAACGCGCTCTACGGCTGGGCCCAGGGCCGCCCCGAGCTCTTCCCCGGGCGCGACCCGGGCGCGACCGCCCTCAAGCAGGTGGCCGCCAACCTCACCGGGCTGCGCGTCAACTACTACGCGCTGGTGGACTTCCGCGGCTTCGTGGAGATGGTCAACGCGCTCGGCGGCGTGACCGTGAACGTCCCCCGCCCACTGCTCGACCGCGTCTCGCCCCCGGAGGACGGCCAGGACTGGATCCGCATCGACCTGCAGCCCGGCCGCCAGAAGCTCACCGCCCTCGAGGCCTTCGCCTACGTCCGCGCCCGCAGCTACAGCTCCGACTACGACCGCATCCGGCGCCAGCGCTGCGTCATGGTCGCGCTCGCCGAGCAGGCCGACCCTGCCCGGGTCCTGAGATCCTTCCCGCGCCTCGCCCGCGCGGCCGGGCGGAACGTGAGCACCGACATCCCCCGCCGCGTCCTGCCGAGGCTGGTGGAGCTCGTCGCCGGGATCGACCGGGGGAAGGTGGTGTCGCTGGGGTTCGTGCCGCCGGCCTACTCGGCCGGCTGGGTGGGCGCCGGCTACCCGGTCCCGGACATCCCGGCGATGCGGGCCGCGACGAAGAGGGCGATCGCCCCCGGCGGGGTCCGCGGCGCGACGACCCTGGGCGGGGAGGTGTGCACGTGACCGCTGGGGACATCGACACCGAGAAGCTGCTCGCGGAGGCCGACCGCCTCAGCGAGCAGATCGTCGGAGTCCTCCTGCCGGTCCTCCTCGGCTTCGCGTGGGTGGCGCTGCTCGTGATCGCGGCCACCCACTCGCCGCGAGGGGCCCTGTCAGTCGCCGCCGCCGCCCATCAGCTCGTCCATCTCGTACTGATCGGCCTCGAAGATCGCGATCTCGGCGATCCGGTCGCCGCGGACGCGGTAGAGGTTCACCCGCGAGATCTCGAGTGCCCCCTCCTCGCGGCCGAAGCGCTCCCTGACGACCAGCGCGACCCGGTCGCCGCTGACGAGCATGTCGAGGAGCTCGACCTCGACCTCGTGACCGCGTGCCCGGGCGACCGCCGCGGCGATGTAGTCCACGGCGGCGCGGCGGCCGCGGTGCTCGCCCGCGAACTCGGACCGGCCCGGGATGCGGATCACGATGTCGTCGGCGAAGAAGGCGGTGCCGGCGTCCCAGTCGCCGCGGCGCATGGCGTGGACGTAGCGCCGCATGACCTCGGCCGGATCCACGGGCTCGACCCAGCGGTAGAAGGTCAGCAGGTTGCCGTCGCCGTCGGTGGTCGCGAACTCGCGCGTGCCGAAGTCGGTCTCGTCCACGCCGCCGCGCGAGACCGGGTGGAGGACGCCCGCCTCGCGGAGCTCCTCGTAGAGCTCGTCAACGCCGTCCACCTCGATGCGGCAGCTCGCGGTCCCGGCGATGAACGACTCGGCCCCCGAGCGGACGGGGCGCTCGATCGACGGTCGCTCGCGCCAGCCCTCGTCGCCCGCCTCCCACAGGTGCAGGACGGCATCGTCGCGGCGCATGACCGCGAACCCGCCGTCGTGGTGGAGGACCTCGAAGCCGAGCCGGTCGCGGTAGAAGGGCACGGCCTCGGCCGCCCGGCGCACGGGCAGCGCGGGGATCGTGCGGCCGAGCCCGCTCACCCGCCGTCCGCCAGCGCGTCCCAGACGCGCCGCACCGGCGAGGCGCGGTTGAGCGTGTAGAGGTGCAGCCCGGGGGCGCCCGCGGCCAGCAGATCACGGCAGAGCCCGGCCGCCACCTCCACGCCCAGCGCCTCCACGGCGTCGGGGTCGCCCGCGATCGCGTCCAGTCGCTCGTCGATGGCGGCGGGGATCGTGGTGCGGTTCATCTCGGCCATGCGCCGCAGGCCGTCGGCGCTGACGAACGGCATCACGCCCGGCAGGACCGGGCGGTCGCACCCGAGCGCCGCGAGCTCGTCCACCAGCCGCTCGTAGTCGGACAGGCGGAAGAAGAACTGCGTGATCGCGAAGTCGGCGAGCCGGAGCTTGGCCGCCAGGTGGCGGCGGTCGCTGGCCCGGTCGGGCGAGCGCGGGTGGAGCTCGGGGTGCGCGGCGACGCCGACGCAGAACCCCGCGGGGTGGGCGCGGACGACCTCCACCAGCTCGATGGCGTAGGCGAACTCCCCGCCGGGGTCGGAGCCGTCGGCCGGGGGATCGCCGCCGAGGGCGAGGATGTTGCGCACCCCCGCCTCCGCGTACCCGTCGAGGAGGGCGTCGACCTCGGCCCGGGTGTGGCCGACGCAGGTGAGGTGGGCCATGGTCGGGAAGCGATGCTCCTCGTTCATGTGCACGACGATCTCCCTGGTGCGCTCCTGAGTCGATCCGAGCGCCCCGTAGGTGACCGACGCGAAGGAGGGCTCGAGGTCGCGGAGCTCGCCGAGCGCCGACTGGAAGCGGCGCTCCGCCTCGTCGGTGCGCGGGGGGAAGAACTCGAGGGACCGCGTCGGCCCGGCGCGCAAGAGCGTGGCGATGGTCGTCATTGCTCGGCCAAAGTCTACTGTCAACCCGTAGCGACCCGGCCGCGCACGCAAAGGAGGACCCGTTGGCGTCCGAGCTGATCCACACCATGATCCGCGTCCTCGACGAGGAGCGGTCGCTCGCCTTCTACCGAGCCCTCGGGTTCGAGGAGCGCGGCCGGCGCCGCGTGGGCGGCGACACGGCGACCGTCATCTTCCTCGGCCTCCCCGGGGACGGCGCCAAGCTGGAGCTCACCCTCAACGACGGCCGGACCGAGCCGTACGAGGTCGGCGAGGGGTACGGGCACATCGCCGTCGTGGCGAACGAGGGCGCCGACGCGGAGGTCGCGCGGCTCGCCGAGCGGGGCATCGCGCCGGAGAAGGAGCCCTACGCGCCCTACCCGGGCGGCCCGAAGATCTTCTTCGTGCGCGATCCCGACGGCTACCGGATCGAGGTCCTCGAGCGCAACCCGGAGGCCGAGCTCTGACCCCGCGCGCGGGCCGCCCGCGGCCGCGCGGCCGCGGGCGTCCCGACGCGCGCTACGGGATGATCACCCCGCGGCCGCGGACGTTGCCGCCCTCCAGGTCGTGGATGGCGCCGTTGATGTCGTCCAGGGAGTACTCGGCCGCGTGCAGCGTCACGCGGCCCTGGCCGGCCAGGTCCATCAGCTCGGCCAGCTCGTTGTAGTTGCCGACCAGGCTGCCGACGACGGCGATCTCGCTGAAGATCATGTCGATGGCCGGCACCTCGATCTGGCCGCCGTAGCCGACGACCCAGTACGTGCCGCCCTTCCGGAGCATCCCGACGGCCTGGGGGATCGCGCTGCCCTCGCCGACGAAGTCGATCACCGCGTCGGCGCCCTCGCCGCCGGTCAGGTCCTTGACCGCCTCCACCGCGTCAACCTCCGAGCCGTTCACGGAGTAGTGCGCGCCGAGCGTGGCCGCGAGCTCGAGCGCGGCGGCCGATCGGTCGACGGCGATGATCTCGGTGGCGCACAGCTCGCCCAGGACCTGCACGGCGATGTGCCCGAGGCCGCCGACGCCGATCAGCGCCGTCTTCGTGCCGGGGGTGAGCCGCTCCGCGGCACGCCGCGCCGCCCGGTAGGCGGTGATGCCCGCGTCCGCGTAGGGCGCGATCGCCTTGGGCTCGAGGCCCTCCGGGAGCTTGATGATCGCGCGCTCGCCCGTGAGCAGGTACTCGGCGAACCCGCCGTTCGTCGTGATGCCCGGGAAGCTGAGGTGGACGCAGTGCATGTCCTCGCCGGCGCGGCAGGCCCGGCAGAGGCCGCAGGTGACCACAGGGTGGACGATGACGGCGTCCCCCGGCTTCACCGACCGCACTCCGGGCCCCACATCCTCGACCCACCCGGCGTTCTCGTGCCCGAGGATGTAGGGCAGCTCGACGTCGACCTTCTCCTTCCAGATGCCCTCGATGATGTGCAGGTCGGTCCGGCACAGGCCCGCCCCGCCGATGCGCACGATGACGTCCGACTGGCCCTGCACCTCGGGCGGCGGGACGTCCTCGATCGACAGCTTCGCGTCGTACGCGGGGAGAAGCGCCGCCTTCATGCCGCCACCTCCTTGGTGCGCCATTCCTCGAGGCCGTCGCCGTAGCGGGCCGCGAGCAGGCCGGTGCAGAATTCCGTGTTGGACTCCAGGCTGATCCTGACCGAGCGGGCCAGGCGCATGTAGTCGCGCAGGCCGTCGGCCGGCAGCGCATCCCCCTGGGAGTCGGTGAAGACGAGCGCGCCGGGGTCGTCGCCCATCGCCAGGTCGGCGCGGCGGCCGAGGTACTCGGCCCACGCCTCGGCGTCGGCCCAGGGGGGCGCCGACCCGTCGCCGAGCCGCAGCGCGACGGCCCCGGCGTCGCCGACCGCCTCGCGCGCCGCGCGCAGGAGGGGCTCCTGGCGCACGACGAACGCCTTCAGGCGGAAGCGCCGGCGCAGGTCGCCGAGCTCCCCGTCGGCCTGGGTCGGGAAGGCCTCCTGGAAGGTGAGCCCGGAGGCCACGGCCTCCGTGATCCGCGCCCCCTCGCAGTGGTCGACCAGCTCGACCGACACCGCGGTGGCCCCCGGCAGGCCGCGGAGGGCCTCGGTGGCGTCGCCCACCATCAGGTAGGCGAAGTTCGGCGAGCACCAGTAGGTCGGCAGGCGGATGGCGGCGCGCACCTCGCCGCCGTCCACCTCCAGCGACTGGACGAAATCGAGCGCGACCAGTGAGCGGTCGAGCTCGGGATCCATCACCCCGTCGAGCGCCTCGCGCGCCGCGTCGAGGGTGGGCGTCACGTCCTGACCTCCTCGGCGAGCGCGCCCTCGGCGTGCGGGCCCGGGCCGGTCGCGGCCTTCTGGCCGAACTGGTCCGCGCGCAGCTTGGAGCCGTGCTCGACGGGGTCGATGTCGTAGAGCTTGCAGGCGTTCAGGCCCAGGATCTTCTCCTTGGCCTCGACGCTCAGCGAGACGCCGGTCTCGGACGAGACCTGCTCGGGGAGGTCGAAGTCCACGAACTTCTCGACGAGCCACTTCGGGTGCCAGAGGGCGTAGTCGGACGAGAACAGCAGCCGGTCCTCGCCGAGCCAGAACAGCAGCTCCGCCATCACGTCGCCGAAGTACTTCGGGCGGGGGTGGATGAAGGGCATCAGCACCGCCAGCCCGCCGTAGACGTTGGGCTCCTGCACGGCGATCCAGCAGAAGTCCTCGATGCGCGGCATGCCGACGTGCTCGACGATGAAGTTGAGGTCGGTGAAGTTGGTGGCCGCGTGGTCGATCTCCTGGACGTCGAAGGCGTCCTTGTTCAGCGGCCAGATCGTCGGGCCCTTGTGGACGTGGATGTTCTTCACGCCCAGCTCGACGCACTTCTCCAGGTAGCGCTCGGCCCACGGGTCGTCGAGGCTCCAGCCGCGCGAGTCGCCCCGCCACTCGGCCGTGTAGAGCTTCACGCCCTTGATGCCGTACTTCTCCACCTTCTCCTCGAACGCGGCGAGGCCGGCCTCCTCGTCGCGCGGGTCCCAGGCGCTGTTGAGGATGAACCGGTCGGGATGCTTCTCCTTCAGCTCCGCGTCGCGCGCGGTGGTGTTGAAGCCGTTGACGTAGAAGTCCGTCAGGTAGGTGGGCTGGAAGATCCCGACATCGACGTAGCCGTCGATGAAGAGGTCGCTGAGCATCGTCTCCTGGTCGTACTTCTCGTACTTCTCACGGGGCCAGACGTACTCCTCGGGCGAGAGGCCCGAGTGGTAGTCGTAGAAGCAGGAGATGAAGCCCGCCCCGTACTTGTTCTTCTGGTTCTCCGGGCTGGCGTCCCACCAGTGGAGGTGGGAGTCAACCACGAAGTACTCGTTGCCGTTCCTGTCGCGATACATCGAGCCTCCAGAACGTGACGTCCGTGACGAACTCGCAGATCCTCGCCGGGCCCCTGACGGCCGTCGAGGCCGCGGCCGGCGCAGACTCCGCCATGCGGAAAACTGGCCAGGAGCGGGCGCTTGACGTAGTGTCGTGCGGTCCCGGGCCGTCCCGGATCGCGCCCGGGGCGATCGGGGGGCGCATGTCGGAACGCCGTGGGGTCGGGATCGAGGGCGCCGCGCTGCGGGCCACCGTCGCGGGCCACGACCAGGAGCCGCGCGGGCTCCTCACCTCGGCCGAGCGGGCGCTGCGCGCGCTCGAGCTGATCGCCGCCGCCCCGGGCCCGCTGCCGGCGAAGGCGCTGGCCCAGCAGCTCGGGACGAGCCTCGGCACGAGCTACCGCGTGCTGCACACGCTCGAGCACGAGGGCTACGCCGTGCGCCTGGGCCACGGCTGCTACGGCCTCGGGCCCAAGCTGTCGGAGCTGTACCAGAGCTTCCAGGCCCGCCTCGACCCGGCGGAGGTCGCGCGCCCGATGGTGGCCGCCCTCGCCGACTCGATCGAGGAGGACGGCTACCTCGCGGTCATGCGCGGCGGCGAGGTGGCCGTGACCGAGGTCGTGCGGGCGTCGCGCGAGCTCCACCTCGACGAGCCGGGGGTCGGCTTCACGCGGGTCGCCCACGTCACGGCCATCGGCAAGGTGCTGCTGGCCGCCTGCCCCGCCGACGCGACCGACGACTACCTCGGCGCCCGCAACCTCGTGCCGTGCACGCCGTTCACGCTCGTGGACCGGCGGGCGATCAAGCAGGACCTGGCCGAGACGCGCGAGCGGGGCTACGCGGTCGAGCTGGAGGAGCTCGCCGTCGGCTGCTGCTGCGTCGCCGCGCCGGTCCTCGACGCCGATGGCGCCACGGTGGCCTCGATCGGCCTCTCGGTGCCGGCCGAGCGCTTCCGCGCCGAGCGGCGGGAGATCATCAGGCGCTGCCGCGCGACGGCCGCGCGCGCCTCCCGCGCCCTGGGCTTCCCGGCCCGGGCGACGGGGCCGTCGGGCGCGGTCACGGCTCGGCCGCCATCTCGGCGAGCCTCGTGACGGTCCTCCAGTTCCGGGCCGTCCCGCCCGGCGTGAGCTTCTGGTCGCCGAGGGCCGCCATGAGCGCGCTGCGCCCGATGCCCCCCGGGCACCAGGCGTAGACCTCGGCGCCGGCGACCTCGGCGCGCTCGTCGCCGAAGTCCATGGCGCGGATCGCCTTCACGGCCTCCCGGCTCGGCTTGGCCGGGAGGAAGATGACCATCCGCCTGGCCGGATCGTCGGCGACGTCGCCGAGCCGGTCGTCCTTCACGATCCTCGCCATCTCGGCGGCCGTCCGGACCGTCACCACGACGTCGAGGCCCATGCGCTCGGCGATCGCGCGCTCGATGTCGGCCGCGACCTTCGCCGCCGAGTCGCCCGTCGTGAGCACCGCGTTGCCGCTCTGCAGGTGGGTGCGCACGTCCTCGTAGCCAAGGTCCTCCAGCAGGGCGCGCAGGTCGGCCATCGCGACCCGGCGCCTGCCGGCCAGGTTGACCCCGCGCAGGAGGGCGACGAGCCGGGGCATCAGGAGAACGTGTCGCAGGCCGCGACCGTGCCCTCGTCGAACCCGCGGAGGAACCACTCGCGCCGCTGCTCGGAGGACGCCGTGGGTGAAGCTGTCGGGATCGGTCCTGCCGGTGGCCCGCTCCTGGATGCGGTCGTCGCCGACCGCGGCCGCCGCGGCCAGGCCCTCCTCCAGGTCGCCCTCCTCGAGCTGGTTCTCCTCGTAGGCCGAGTGGGCCCAGACGCCGGCGAAGCAGTCGGCCTGGAGCTCGAGCCGCACGGACAGGTCGTTGGCCTGGGCGGGGTCCTGGGCCTGGAGCGTCCTGCACCTGGCCCATGATGCCGAGCAGGTTCTGGACGTGGTGGCCCACCTCGTGGGCGATGACGTACGCCTGGGCGAAGTCGCCGGGGGCGCCGAAGCGCTGCTCCAGCTCGCGGAAGAAGACGAGGTCGAGGTAGACCCGCCGGTCGGCGGGGCAGTAGAAGGGCCCGACCGCCGAGCTGGCATCGCCGCAGGCCGTCCTGACCGCGCTCGCGAAGAGCACCAGCCGGGCGCGCTCGTAGCTGCGGCCGGCGGCGCTGAAGGCCTGCTCCCACGAGTTGTTGACGTCGAGGATGACGAACTCGGCGAAGTCCCTGAGGTCGTCCGGGCCGTCGTCGACGACGGTGTCCTCCGCCGCCGGCGCCTCGGGGAAGGGGTCGAGGCTCGGGCCGACGTCGAAGGCGCGCCCGCCGCCGCCGCCGAGGAAGACCACGAGCAGAACGACGATCACCCCGATGATCCCCGCCCCGCCGATCCCGCCGCCGATCCGGCCGCCCGGGATGCCGCCGAAGCCGCCGCCTCCACCACGGCCGCGGCGATCCTCGATGTCGGAGCTGTCGCCCGGTGTTCGTCGCCAGCGCATGGGGGAGCCGGCCCCTCGGCCGGCCAGGGAGTCTATGTGGACGGGGGGGCGCGGTGGCCGTCGAGGTGCGTCCGCCGGCCGCCATACACTCGCCCGCGTGCCGCCCACCGAGCCCGACCAGGCGCCGCTGGCCTCGGAGCCGGCCCTCCTCGGGGCCGCCCTCGCGCTCGGCGCGCGCGACGTGCCGGGGTGGTCGCCCGCCGAGAGCGCCCTCGCCCGCGATCTCGCCCCGCCCCGGCCGCCGGCGCCGCTGGTGGCCGCACTGCGGGCGCGGGTCGCCGACGGCGGGGACCCGCTCGGCGACGCCTTCTGCCGCCTGCGCCCGCCCGAGCGCCGGCGCGCGGACGGCGCCACCTACACCCCCGCGCCGATCGTGGAGTCCATGGTCGCCTGGGCCGCCGCCGAGGGCGTCCCGGCGCGGGTGGTTGACCCCGGCGCGGGCTCGGGCCGCTTCGCCGTCGCCGCCGGCCGCCGCTTCGGCGCCGCGCGGCTGGTCGCGGTCGAGCTCGACCCGCTCGCCGCGGCGACATGCCGCGGCCACCTGGCGGCCGCGGGCCTCGCGGGCCGGGCCCGGGTGGTCCAGGGGGACTACCGCTCCGCGGAGATCGCGGCCGGCGGCGGCGGCGCCACCCTCTACCTCGGCAACCCGCCCTACGTCCGCCACCACCAGATCCCGGCCGGCTGGAAGGAGTGGCTGGCCCTTGCGGCGCGCGCCCAGGGCCTGGAGGCCAGCCGCCTCGCGGGCCTGCACGTCCACTTCTTCCTGGCGACGGCGGGCCGGGCGCGGCCGGGCGACCGGGGCGCGTTCATCACCTCCTCGGAGTGGCTCGACACGAACTACGGCCGCCTGGTGCGCGAGCTGCTCCTGGACGGCCTCGGCGGCGAGGCGATCCACGTGCTCGAGCCGACCGCCGTCCCCTTCGAGGACGCGGCCGTGACCGCCGCGATCACCTGCTTCCGCGCCGGCCGCCGCCCCGGGGCCGTGCGGCTGCGCCGCGTGGACGACGTCCGGCGCCTGGGGGCCCTCGAGGGCGGCCGGCCCGTCCCCGCCGAGCGCCTGCGGGAGGCGCGGCGCTGGTCGCCGCTCACCCGCGCCTCGCGCGCCGTCCCCGAGGACCACATCCAGCTCGGCGACCTCGTCCGCGTCCACCGGGGGGCGGTCACGGGGCGCAACTCGACCTGGGTCGTGCGCCCGGGCGAGGCCGACCTCCCGCCCGAGGTGCTCTTCCCCTCGGTCACGCGGGCGCGCGAGATCTTCGACGCGGGCTCGGCCCTCGCGACGACCGGCCACCTGCGCCTCGTGGTCGACCTCCCCCCCGACCTCGGCGACTTCGCCGGCCCCGAGCTGCGCCGCATCGAGGGCTTCCTCGCCCGCGCCCGCCGCGACGGCGCCCACGAGGGCTACATCGCGCGCGCGCGGCGGCGCTGGTGGTCGGTGGGCCTGCGCGCCCCGGCGCCGATCCTCGCGACCTACATGGCCCGCCGCCCGCCGGCGTTCACCCGCAACCTGGCGGGGGCGCGCCACATCAACATCGCCCACGGCCTCTACCCGCGCGTCGAGCTCCCCGACGCCGCCATCGAGCGGCTGCTGGCCTCGCTGCGGCGCAGCGTGAGCGTCCACGACGGGCGCACCTACGCGGGCGGGCTGACCAAGTTCGAGCCGCGCGAGATGGAGCGCCTGCCCATCCCCGACCCCCTCGCCGAGGCGCGGTGAGCGTGGGCGCCGCGTTCGTCGCCCCGCCGCGCTGGAGCGCCGACGCGCTCGACCGCGACATCGCGGCGGCGATCGAGGCCTTCCGGCTCGAGCGGTTCGAGGAGCCGCTCGAGCAGTACCTCGCCCACCTCGACGAGTGCCTCGGCACCGTCGAGGAGCTGGTCGAGCTGACGGTCAACCTCTCCCAGCTCCGCGAGCGGACCGCCGAGATCGCGGCCGAGGCCCGCTACGTCGAGGCGCTGCGGTTCCTGGCGGGCCCCTTCATCTCCGTCGACGACCTGCGCGTGATCGCCCAGACGAGCCTCGCCCCGACCGCCCTCCGCGCCGACCCCGAGGCCGCCGCGCGCGTCGTCGAGACCGTCCTCGCCGGGCTCGACCGGCGCCGCTTCGCCTGGGTCGGCGAGGCCCGTGACCCCCACGAGGACGAGAAGTCCGCCGCGGCCCTCGCCACCGCCGCCCTCATGGCCACCGAGCGGGTCAGGACGCTGCGGCGCACGGGCGCGCGGGTGCTCCAGGAGTCGGCGGTCGCCGAGGCGCTGCGGGCCGCCGGCTTCCGCGAGGTCGCCCCGCCCCGGGTCATCCGCACCCTGGAGGAGGCCCCCGGCCCCGGCGAGTTCTGCACCGAGCGCACCTTCGGCGACCGCAAGGCCGACCTGGTCGTGGGCCTCTGGGACCGCCGCCGCATGCCGCTCGAGTGCAAGGCCTCGAACTCGGCCACCAACTCCTACAAGCGGGTCAACCACGAGGCCGCCAGCAAGGCCGAGACCTGGCTCCAGGACTTCGGCCGCAGCCAGGTCGTCCCCGCCGCGGTGCTGTCGGGCGTCTTCAAGCGGGCCAACCTGGAGGACGCCCAGGCCCGCGGGCTCACCCTCCTCTGGGCCCACCGCATCGACGACATGCTCGCCTGGATCTCGCGGACCCGGGCCTAGCCTCCGGCCGAGCGCCCGGGCTGCAGCAGGCGCTCCAGGACCCGGGCGGCATCGACCGCCTCCATCGCCGCGCCGTCGTCGCTGATGCTCCGGCGCACGATGGCCACGAACGCCACTCCGTGCCAGAGCCAGGCGAGCAGCTCGGGATCGACGTCCGGGCGCATGCGGCCGTCCGCCTGAGCGGCCTCGATCGCCGCCCGGAAGCGCTCGCGCACCGTCCCGAAGGCGCGCAGCACGGTCGGTCCGATCTCCGGATCGTCGGAGAGGCTGATGGCCAGGAGGACCATCCGCGCGGCCGTCACGGCGTCGGGGTCGGCGATCCGCGCCTCGATCAGCGCCGGGATCCCGGCGGAGGGGTCCCCGCGCAGCGGGTGCTCCCCGGCGCCGGCGGAGTCGCCCCAGACCTCCTCCTCCAGCACCGCGGCCAGCAGCGCCTTCTTCGACGGGAAGTGCCGGTAGATGACGGCCTCCGAGCAGCCCGCCGCGCGGGCGATCGCCGCCGTCCCGGCGCCGTGGAAGCCGTGGCGGGCGAACTCCTCGCGCGCCGCGCCGAGGATCGCCTCGCGGCGCTCGGGGGCGCTCATGCGGTGTCGAGTGGGCGATCCTGCCATGACGATCCTTCCGTCGAGCGTGCGCCTTGACAATGTGAGTGAGCACTCACTACGGTGCATCCTAATGCAAGTGAGTGGTTACTAGCAACTCTCGGAGGCCGACGGTGGACACCGCGGTGGAGGTTCGGGACCTGAGGGTGGTGCGGGGCGGGACGGTGGTCCTGCCCGGCCTGTCCCTCACGGTGCCCGCGGGGAAGATCACGGGCCTGCTGGGCCCGAGCGGGTCCGGCAAGAGCACCCTGATGAGGTCGATCGTCGGCGTGCAGAAGGTGGCCGGCGGCGAGGTGACGGTGATGGGCCGCCCGGGGGGCTCCGCCGAGCTGCGCCGGCAGGTCGGCTACGTCACCCAGTCGCCGTCCGTCTACACCGACCTGACGGTGAGCGAGAACCTGCGCCACTTCGCGCGGGTGCTGGACGTGGGACGGGAGGACGTCGACCGCGCCATCGAGACCGTCGGCCTCGGCGCGTACGCCGACCGGGTCGTGGGGCGGATGTCGGGGGGCCAGCGCAACCGGGCCTCCCTGGCGGTGGCGCTGCTCGCGCGGCCCCCGCTGCTGGTGCTCGACGAGCCGACGGTCGGGCTCGACCCGGTCCTGCGGCGCGACCTGTGGGACACCTTCCACGGCCTCGCCGCGGACGGCGCCACGCTGCTGGTTTCGAGCCACGTGATGGACGAGGCCGCCGAGTGCGACCTGCTGCTGCTGATGCGCGAGGGGGAGCTGGTGACCCAGGAGACGCCGGACGAGCTGCGCCGGCGGACGGGCGCCGACGACCTGGGCGAGGCGTTCCTGCGGCTGATCGAGCGCGAGGAGGTGGCGGCATGAGCGGGCGCGTGACATGGGCGATCGCGACGCGGGTGCTCGGCCAGCTGCGCCGCGACCCGCGCACCATCGCGCTGCTGCTGGTGGTGCCGATCGTGCTGATGGTGATCCTGCGCTACGCGTTCGACGGCCAGCCCGAGACCTTCCAGCGCATCGGGCCGCCGCTGCTGGGCCTCCTGCCCTTCATCACGATGTTCCTGGTGACGTCGATCGCGATGCTGCGCGAGCGCACGTCGGGGACGCTCGAGCGCCTCATGAGCATGCCGGTCGCCAAGCTCGACCTGCTGCTCGGCTACGGGATCGCGTTCGGGGCCGTCGCCGTGGTGCAGACGGTCCTGCTGGCGATCGTCTCGCTGGGGCCGCTCGGGCTCGAGACGGACCGCTCGGCGGCGCTGCTGGTGGCGCTCGCCGTGCTGAACGCGCTGCTCGGGATGGCCCTCGGCCTCTTCATCAGCGCCTTCGCGCGGAGCGAGTTCCAGGCGGTGCAGTTCATGCCCGCGGTGGTCCTGCCGCAGCTGCTGCTGTGCGGGCTCTTCGTGGCCCGCGACGAGATGGCCGGCTGGCTCGACGCCATCTCCTACGCCCTGCCCCTCACCTACGCCTACGACGCCCTGAGCCTCGCGACGGGCGCCGCCGAGCTGGGCGGCGAGTTCGCCCTGGACGTGGTCATCGTGGTGCTGGTGACCGTCGGCGCGCTCGGCCTGGGCGCCCTGACGCTGCGCCGCAGGACCGCCTGAGGGGGCCGCGGCGTCGTTATCGTCGGCGCGTGGCTCCCATCCCGCAACGGGCGCCGGCGTTCCTGCTCGGCACCGGGGCGGCGATGCGCCGCACCGGCCCGGAGGACGCTCCGGCGGTCCTGTGCCTGAACGGCGGGATCAAGCGCGCGGCCCCGGGCGCCTGGAGCACGTCGGTCGACTGGCTGGTGCGCCGGCTGGCGCCCGGGCGGTCCCGCATGGCCTTCTACGAGGTCCGCTACCGGGTCCGCTCGTGGCGGCACCTCGACAGCTGCATCGAGGACGCCCGGGCGGCGCTCGAGGTCCTCGACCGGCGCGCCGGGCGCCCGGTCGCCCTGCTCGGCTACTCGATGGGCGGGGCGGTGTCGCTGGCGGTCGCGGGCCACCCCTCGGTGAGGGCCTTCATCGGGCTCGCCCCCTGGCTGCCGGCCGAGATCGGCGCGGAGGGCCTCGTCGGCCGCTGGGCGTCCGTCGTCCACGGGAGCATCGACGGGCGCCCGTTCGGGGTCTCGCCCGCCGAGTCGCGGCGCGGCGTGGAGCGCATGCGGGCGCTCGGGATCGCGGCCAGCTACCACCTGATCCGCGGCGCCACCCACGCGATCGCGCTCCCGGGACCGCGCGGCCGCATGATCCCGCTCCCTCGGGCCGGCGAGTGGCGGCGCCTCGTGGGGGCGGAGGTCAACCGCTTTCAGGACACGGCCTGAGCGCGCAGGACCGGACGGGGGCACCCCTAGGCCAGCGCGCTCCGAACCGCCGCCTGCACCGGCTCGCCGAGCGTGGGGTGGATGTGGATCGCGTCGATCAGCGGGTCGGCGCTGCCGGCCTGCATCGTCACCGCCACAGGATGGATCAGGTCGGCGGCGTGGTAGGCCAGCACGTGGGCGCCGAGGACGCGGCGCGAGGCCCGGTCCACGACCGCCTTGACCACGCCGCGCTCCTGCCCCCAGGCCCGCGCCTTGCCTCCCGAGAAGCCCGAGGTCCCGACGGCCACGTCGTGGCCGGCCTCGCGCGCCTGCGCCTCGGTCAGCCCGATCGTCACCGCCTCGGGATCGGTGAAGACGGCCGTGGGGCCGTCGTCGCGGCTGACGTCGTGGGGGTCGATGCCGAGCGCGTTGTTGACGGCCTCGCGCCCCAGCCGGCGCGCCGTCGGCGTGAAGGCGCCGAAGGGCGGCCCGAGGATGTCGCCCGCGGCGAAGTGACCTTCCTGGCTGGTGCTCAGGCGCGCGTGGACGGGGATTCCCTTCGGCCCGCCCTCCACCCCGGCCACCTCCAGGCGCAGCGGCTCCACCTGCGGCCCACGCCCGGCGCCCAGCAGGATCGCGTCGCCGTCGAGCGTCAGCGCACGGCCCTCGTGCTCCACCGCCAGGCGTGGCCCGCCGCCGGAGCGGGCCTCGACGCGGCCGATCTCGGCGCCGAGGAGGATCTCGATCCCCTCCCCGGCGAGGAGCTCGGCCAGCGCCTCGCCGACCTCGGGCTCGCCTGACGGCAGCAGGCGCTCGGTCACCTCGACCATCGTCACCCGCGAGCCGAGCCGCCCGAGCGCCTGGCCGAGCTCCAGCCCGACCGGGCCCGCCCCGATCACCAGCAGGCGCTCCGGCAGCTCGCGCAGCGTCAGCACGTCGTCGCTCGTCAGGTAGCCGGTCTCCTCCAGGCCGGCGATCGGCAGTGGCCGCGGCGCGGCGCCGGCCGCGATGACGACCCGCGGGGCGCGCAGGCGCCGGCCGTTGACGCTCACGACGCCCGGCTCCTCGAAGCGCGCCTCCCCCATCTCCAGCCGCACGCCGGGCAGCGACTCCAGCCAGGAGCGCGCGCCGGACGCCCCCCTGTCGACGATGGCCTGCACCCGGCCGATCACGGCGCCGGTGTCCACCGAGAAGCCGTCCACACGCACCCCGTACTCGGAGGCGGTCCGCACCTCGTGCGCGACCTCGGCGCTGCGGATCAGCGCCTTGCTGGGGATGCACCCGCGGATCGGGCACGTCCCCCCGACCCGGTCGCGCTCGATCACCGCGACGCTGGCCTCGGCCTCCGACGCCCGGGCGGCCGCGTTCATCCCGGCCATGCCGGCGCCGATGACGATCAGGTCGACGTCGGACACGTCCTGACCCTACCCGCGACCCCCTCCGCCGAGTCCGGCGTCCGCACCTCCTGGACCGCCGACCGCCCGCATCGCTATCGTCTTCTCACCACGGAAAGGAGGTGGTCCTATTGCATAGCACCAGTGGAGGTGGCAGTAGCTAGGGGCGCGCCCCTACGCGCAAGCGGCAGCGAAGGGGAGCGAAACCGCGCCCCTCAGCAATCCACTGCTGCCACCGGGGGCCCGGGACGGCGCGCGAGCCATCCCGGGCCCCTCTGCTTTGTCCGGGCCCCCATCGTCTAGCGGCCCAGGACACCGCCCTTTCAAGGCGCAAGTCTCAGCGCCGTATGCAGGAGTTTCCTGCTGACGACCCGCGAAGCGTGGGCAATCGTGGACGATTCAGGACTAGGGAGACGCGGGCGACCAACCGTGGCAAGATGCGGCACCGGCTACAGACGCGGTCCCCAGGGGGAAGCATGCTGAAGATCCTTCGCTGGTTCGAGTTCGATCGAACCGTGATCATCGGCTCGATCCTTGCGGTGGCGATCGGCACCACGGTTGGGGGCGACCACGCGGGTGTCATCTTCGCCGTGATCTTCGGAAGCTTCGCATCGGTGGGGTTGGCAAACGGAATGATCGACAGAGACGCCGACGGGGCGGCCCCAGAGGTGAACGCCAGCTCCGAGACGCGTCGAGCGCGGGGGCTTGAGCCGAAGCCCTGAGAAGGGTCTGAGCCACGCGGGTCTGGCGAGAGCCCAAGACCTCGTCCAGTTCTCCGGGTTTCTGGTGTCGGACGCGCCGATCACCATCCCCGGCTTGGGCAGTCTCAGGCTAGGGAGACGCGGGGCGGCCGTTGGAGGATTGGGCCTCGAGGTAGGCGTCCAGGAGCGCCCCCGGGCCGGAGAACTCGTCCGGATAGGCGTGGCGTCCGTAGACGTCGAGGACGAGCTTCAGAGACGACCACCCACCGAGGCGGGCGACCACCGCCGGGGGGAGCCCGGCCCGGAGCATGACGACCGTCCAGTGATGGCGGGTGTCGTGGAAGCGGGGACGGGGCTCAGGGATGGCGGCGTCATCGACAGCCCTGCGCCAGTCGCGGTAGGCGACCGTCACGGTGACCGGAGCCGCGCAGGCTCGATCGTCCAGCCGCGCCGGGCGAGGCCGCAGCTCGCCCAGCACGGCCCCGGCCTCAGCCCGGCGGCAGCTGCACAGGGTGCTCCGGGGTGATGGCCTGCGCGATGCGCACGAGCAGCGTCTCGCTCGGGTCTGGACCCGTCGAACGTGGCGTTGAT
Source organism: Miltoncostaeaceae bacterium (assembly GCA_963808825.1). Classification (GTDB taxonomy): domain Bacteria; phylum Actinomycetota; class Thermoleophilia; order Miltoncostaeales; family Miltoncostaeaceae; genus DATAGF01. The sequence continues at coordinate 410,925 of CAWEGW010000015.1, forward strand.
GCCCTTCGTGGCGACGGCCGACACCGCGAGCCGCTCCTCGGGGAGGTAGGCCATCATGCCGGCGTAGTTGTTGACGTAGGGGTTCTGCAGCCGCCAGTCACCGGCGAGGAGGAGCCCGAGTCCGAAGGACAGGCCGGGCACCGGGGGGTCGATCACGGGCGGCCGCGCGACGAACTGGCGCTCGCTGGCGGGCGAGAGGTCGCGCTCGCGCTGAGGATCTCTCGCGCCGTGGTGGTCACATCGTCGATGGTGCTGACCATCAGCTGGCCGTCGCCCAGGCCCCACGACGGACTCCACGAGGTCGTGTCCTCGTACGGCCCCCGATCCTTGCCGTAGGCGTGCAAGCGCCGGCTCGGGGATCTCGGCGGTCTGCCTGCTGATCGTGTTGTCGAGTCCCAGCGGCCGCAGGATCCGCTCGCGGACGAGCTCGGCGAACGGCTTGCCGGTCACGGCGGTGAGCACCTGCCCCAGCAGGAGGAAGTTCGTGTGGGCGTAGTGGAAGCACGCCCCGGGCTCGCAGATCAGGGGCTGCGCGAAGGCGTGATCGAGCAGCTCCTGGTCGGTCCACAGGCGGAACGGGTTGGCGTACAGGATGTCGACGAACGCCGGGTTGCCCTGGATCCAGTCCGGATAGCCCGAGATCGCGTGGCCGAGCATGCGCAGCGTGACGCGATCGGCGTTCGGCACGCCGCTGTCCGGCAGGTACTTCGACAGCGGATCGTCGAGGTCCAGCTGTCCCTGCTCCTGCAGTCGCAGCAGGAGCGTCGTGATGTACGGGATGCTCTCCGAGCCCATCCGGAAGCGCATGTCGGGTGTGGCGGGGACGCCGGTCATCGACTCCCCAAGCGCGATCCTGACGACCTGGCGGTCGCCTCGATCGACGCGCAGGATGAGCCCCGCGAGGCTCTGCTCGCGCATGAGGTTCTGGGCGATCGCGACGATCTCGCTCGCCTCGGCGCTCCGCGGCAGCCTTCGAGGCGGGCCGGGCGCCACCCAGCGCGACCGACAACGCACCCAGCGCGACCGACAACGCGATGATCGCCGTAGCCAAGGCCATCACGTGTCGGCGGGGACACTGCGAAATGGTTCGGCATCTAGACAATCCAACCACGTCCGCCAGCCTCAGTGCCAGGGGTATGCGTCCTGGCCTCCTGACCTCAGCCGCCGCGTGATCGTGATGTCCAGAAAGACGTTCAAGTCGCAGCGGATCAGCGGGAGGCCCCCGAGCCGGAGGATGTGGGCGAGCGTCGGGATGCGGCGCGTGAAGCTGCGGATGCGCGGGGCCGTCTCGGTGGTGGGGGCGGGGCGGTAGAGATACGTCACGTTGGAGGGCGTGGTGGACAAGCTGGGCTCCTTTGCGTGGGGATCAGGACTGATCTCGTCCTCTACCTCGCCGGGGGGCGCGGATGCCCTGGCCTTCGTGTCGAGATCACACGATCGTCACCGTTCGGACGTTTCAAGATAAGGCGGCGTGTTGGCGGTGATGGGCAAAGAGTCAAGAGAGTGGACGGTGCCCCTTCGCTTACCACCTGAGCTTCATCCCATCTGAGCTTCATCCCCTACGGCCTCGACCTTGCACCGTTATGAAGCCGTACGAACCCCGATGGCATACGAGCCAAGGAGGCGCAGCGTGAGCGTTCCCGCTGACGAGGTGGCCCTCGACTTCCCCGGGGCTCCGTCCCCCGAGATGCTCCCCGTGACGTTCGTCCGCGACGGCTTGATGATCGGCGGCCAAGTTCACCTCGCCCACAACCGCTGAACTCCCGGCGGACATGGCCGCCTGGGACGAGTCCAAGCAACTTGAGGAACTCGGGGATGTCTACTTCCAAAGAGGCATCACGGCCGCGGCCCTGCTTCCTGCCAGTGAGTCGCACTACGCTCCCGTCCCGGAGGCCTCTCGCGTCGCAGCCGCACCCCTGCTCACCGTCGAGGATGTTGCAGCCTTCCTCCACTGTACGGCCGCCCAGGTGCGACATTTGATTCGTGACGGGCGCATCCCCGTCTGCCGTATCGGCGACAAGCCTGACGGCCCCGTGATGATCCGCCTGAGCCTACCTGAGTCGGCCTGCTGCTCGGCGTCGGCCCGTCGAGGGAGAATCGTGGGCAATCGTGGCAATTCGAGGGCCTCAGGATGCCCCTGGACGTCCGTGGACGTCCCCGGATGTCCCTGAGACGGGTCAGGCGAGAACGGCTTCGTCTAGCCTGATCCTGCTACAACGCCGGGCTACGCCCCCATCGTCTAGCGGCCCAGGACACCGCCCTTTCAAGGCGGCGGCACGGGTTCGAATCCCGTTGGGGGCATGGCCGCTCAGGTACTCACGATCGGCCAGTTCACGCGGTTCTCGCCTGATCGCTACCGACCGCCCTTCACCGCCACGGGACGACTCTGACCGCCATGGACCGCCAGATTGGCCCCAGATTGACCCCGGCGCTTGGAAGCGGGTTCACGAGTCGTCGGGCCGCTGCCGCGTTTCGTGAGGCGCCAGCCGGCGCCCCTCGGAGCGAGGGGCCCGAGACTGCTCCCTTCGTGGGGGAAGGAGCAGTCTCGACCTGCGCTCCAGCTCATCGTCCCTTGCGGGCGCGTCGCGGACCGGTACTCGGGCGCTCGCATCTGGGCGGAAGCGAGTGCGCGAGCGCAAGACCGGCTGCTCGCCGGTTCCAGTGGAAGCCGGCATGGCCAGTGCCCTGCTTCTGGCGGAATGCATGGTCCTGGCCGCTCCAGATGCCAGTCCCGCTGTGGCTGCGCCGCCAGCATTTTCCATCGCGCGAGCGACCCGGCCCAGGGCAGTGCCGGCGCGTGTCGCCGACGTGCAGTTCCGCAGTCACCGCGCGACGGGCACGGCTGGATTCGACCGCGTTAGGAGATGCCGCTTCGTACGGCCTCAACAGCTGCTTGGATGCGGTTCTCGAGGTGAAGTTTGGCGAGGATCCCCGCGACGTGGTTGGCGACGGTGTTCGGGCTCAGCGAAAGGTCTCGCGCGATCTCGTGGTTGCTTTTGCCGCTGGCAAGTCGCTTGAAGATCTCGAGCTCCCGGTCGGTCAGGGCAGTGCGGATGGCAACCGCGGCAATGGCGCTGGTCTTGACGGGGATGTCCAGCTCGCGAATGCGCTGCAGGAGCTTCCCGGCGATCTTCGAGGACAGCACCGCTTCTCCAGCGGCCGTGGCTTTGACGGCGCTGATGATCGCCTCGACCGGCGCGCTCTTAAGTATGTAGCCGCGGGCGCCGGCGATGATCGCTTCGACGACGCGGTTCTGTTCGCTACGTGTGAGGACCAGCACGCGCGAAGTGGGCGCGAGCAGTCCGAGCTGTTCGATCGCTTGGACTCCCGACATTCCGGGAAGCTGCAGATCCATCAGCACGACATCCGGGCGCACGTCGACCACGAGTTCGATCGCGTCCTCCCCGGTTGCGGCCTCGCCGACCAGCTCGAGTCCGCTGCTCGATAGTGCTTGTGCGAGGGCCACGCGGATCAGCTGCTCGTCGTCAACCAGCGCGACTGTAATCGACGGTCGACGCTCCGCGGCGGAGGGGTTGTCCTCGGTTCGCATCTGAACCTTCCGGCATCACCCCCGGCTCACGGCCGAATCCAAATCGCTAGAGCGGCCGGCGCCAACAGTGGCGGGTAGTTCGATCGGACCCCTTTCGCGTCCAAGAAGGCCCGATCGAACCATTTACAGTGCCGCACCCCGCGCCCTACCCTCGATGATGGCTGCAACCACCCCGCGCAGCCTCTGGCTACCAAGAATCGAGGGGCGTCGTGGTGGTGGCGTGGTTCGCCGCACATGGCTGCGGTGGATGATTACGCTCGCGCGGGAGCGGCCGGAAGTCAAGGCCGTGAACACCGCGCGGCCGGGTCGCGCAGAGCGTGCTTGGGGCGACGCGTCAACGATGCGGGATCTCGGTCGCGGGTTCTCGCTCACGCACCCCTGCCAGCGCCCGACTCGCGGCGTGCTCGATTTGCTCCAGCACGAGTTCACGGATCACAGCGATGCGGACAGGACCTGCCCGCCCCCGGCCCGGACCGCAGCTCACCAAGAGCACCGTCCAACAAAGGAGGACCCACATGGCTGTCGCAACGTCAGCGGACGCCACAGCGATCCGTTCGTTCACCATCGAGTTCCCCGAGGCAGATCTCGATGACCTGCGTGCGCGCATCGCCGCCACGCGCTGGCCCGACGGGGAGTACGTCTCCGATTTTTCGCAGGGCGTGCAACTCACGTTCATTCAAGAGCTCGCGCGGTATTGGGCGACCGACTACAACTGGCGGCCGTGCGAGGCGCGGCTCAACGCCCTGCCGCAACTTCATCACCGAGATCGACGGGCTGGACATCCACTTCATCCACGTCCGCTCGAAGCACGAGGACGCGCTGCCGCTCATCGTCACCCACGGCTGGCCCGGCTCGCCGATCGAGCAGCTGAAGATCATCGATCCACTGACCAACCCCACGGCTCACGGCGCCAGCGCGTCGGACGCCTTCCACGTGGTGATCCCGTCGATGGCCGGCTACGGGTTCTCAGGCAAGCCCACGACGCCCGGTTGGGACCCCGCTCGCATGGCGCGGGCGTGGGTGGAGCTGATGAAGCGCCTCGGGTACAGCCGATTCGCGGCGCAAGGCGGCGATTGGGGTGGGTTCGTCACGAACGCGATGGCTGAACAGGCACCTCCGGAGTTGATCGGCATCCATTTGAACTTCTCCGGTGCCGCGCCCCCTGACGTTGCCCGGGCGCTCCAGTTTGGCGAACCGGCGCCGGCCGGTCTCTCGGCTGAGGAGCAGCGGGCATACGACCAGATGGCGTTCCTTTACCAGCACGTCCCTACGCAACTGATGATGGCCGCACACCCGCAAACCCTGTACGGGTTGGCGGACTCACCCGTCGCCCTTGCCGCCTGGCTGATCGACCACGACGTGGCCAGCTACGGGCACATCGCGAAACTCTTTGTCGATGGGGAGCCCTACGGCGACCTCACCCGGGACGACATTCTCGACAACATCACCCTCTCCTGGTTGACGAACACGGGGATGTCTTCGTCTCGGCTCTATGTGGAATACAAGGGCGCCTTCTTCAACGACTACGACATCTCAGTTCCGGCTGCCGTAAGCGTCTTCCCTGAAGAGGTCTACCAAGCTCCGCGGAGTTGGACCGAGCGCTCCTACCACAATCTCATCCATTTCAACGCCGTCGCCAAAGGCGGGCACTTTGCCGCCTGGGAACAGCCGGGGCTCTTGGTGGAAGAGGTTCGCACTGGCTTGAGATCACTGCGCAAATAACGGAGCAGTGAAGGGACGCAGGCGGCGGCGGTGCCCGCCGCCTGCGGTGCGGCCGATCTGACCCCTGCGACGAAGGTCGTCTTGGGCCCCCAAATTGGCCCCGCGACGCCTCGGGGTCGTGATTTCCCTGCACACGGCGACACAGTTGCGCCCTTTCAAGGCGGCGGCACGGGGTTCGAATCCCGTGTCCGGTTTGCATATGTCGGCGATATGCCGTGCTCCGTAGGCTTCAGGTATGCGCGTGCTGATCGTCGAGGACGAGCCCTACCTGGCCGAAGCCGTCCGTGAAGGTCTCCGGCTGGAAGCGATCGCCGCTGACATCGCCGGCGACGGCAACTCCGCCCTGGAACTGCTCAGCATCAACTCCTACGACCTCGCGGTCCTCGACCGCGACATCCCCGGGCCCTCCGGCGACGAGATCGCCCGACGAATCGTCGCCTCCGGCAGCGGCATCCCGATCCTCATGCTCACCGCTGCCGACCGGATCGACGACAAGGCTTCCGGGTTCGAGCTCGGCGCCGACGACTACCTCACCAAGCCGTTCGAGTTTCGAGAGCTCGTCATGCGGCTCAGGGCGCTCGACCGCAGACGCGCGCACGCCCGACCCCCGGTCAGCGAGATCGCGGGCCTCCGGCTGGACGCCTTCCGCCGGGAGGTCTTCCGCGACGGACGCTACGTCGCGCTCACCCGGAAGCAGTTCGCCGTGCTCGAAGTCCTCGTCGCCGCCGAAGGCGGTGTCGTCAGCGCCGAAGAGCTACTGGAGCGGGCCTGGGATGGGAACGCCGACCCGTTCACCAACGCCGTCCGCATCACCGTCTCCGCATTGCGCAAACGACTCGGCGAACCATGGCTCATCGCCACGGTGCGCGGCGTCGGCTACCGAATCGACACCGGCATGGACACCACCCACCCTGGCGGTACTCATGACTAGACGCCCAGGGCTCAGTGCCCGACTGAAACTCACCCTCAGCTACGCCGGGTTCCTCATGCTCGCAAGCGCCCTGCTGCTCGCGGCCGTGTGGGTGTCCATCCTGCGATACATCCCCGACGAGGTGACCTACGGCCTCCCGTGGTTCCCGCCCAACCGCTCCGACCCACTGAACGGCTTCGGCCTGCCAGCGGCCATCGTGCTGGCGTTCCTGCTGGTGTTCGGTCTCCTGGGAGGGTGGATTCTCGCCGGCCGGATGCTCGCCCCCCTGACTCGCATCACAGACGCCACACGCATGGCCGCGAACGGATCGCTCTCGCACCGAATCCGGCTACCGGGCCGCAGAGATGAGTTCCGCGAGCTCGCCGACAGCTTCGATTCCATGCTCGCGCGGCTCGAAGCACACATCGCCGAACAGCAGAGATTCGCAGCCAATGCCTCCCACGAACTGCGCACCCCGCTGGCAATCTCGCAGACACTCCTCGACGTGGCCCGCAACGACCCCACGCGGGACCAGGGTGAGCTCATCGAGCGCCTCCACACTCTCAACACGCGGGCGATCGACCTCACCGAGGCCCTCCTGCTGCTCAGCCGCAGCGACCGCAGGAGCTTCACCCGCGAGCCCGTCGACCTCTCCCTCATCGCCGAAGAAGCCACCGAAACGCTGCTTCCCCTCGCCGAACGGCGCAGGATCACGCTCGACGTCACCGGCGAGACAACACAGACCGTCGGCTCCGCCGCGCTCCTCCTGCGGATGGTGACGAACCTCGTCCAGAACGCCATCGTCCACAACCTCCCCGCCGGCGGCACCGTAACGGTCCACACCGAATCGCAGCACGACGCGAGCGTGCTGCGGGTCGAGAACACGGGCCATCCGCTCCCATCGGAACTCATACCGACCCTCACCGAACCCTTCCAACGCGGAACAGAACGCGTCCGCAGCGACGAGCATGGCGGCGTCGGCCTCGGGCTGGCCATCGTGCACAGCATCGTCCGAGCACACGACGGGACCCTCGACCTCACACCCCGCGCCACGGGCGGTCTCCTCGTCACGATTCGACTTCCCGGCACGCCACAGGCATCGTCGGGCGCCCCCCCGGGCCAGATGTTCGCGCGGGTTGCGAGATAGCCTTCGCTATCTGGCGACATTGCCTCCGGGAGCACACCGCCACCGGGCAACACGCGATGGTCCGCCGCTGCGGCCGACGGTGCGGAGTCTTGAACACGACCTGAGCCGGCCCCGGCCACCCACGGTCACTCTCGGGCGCCTACTGCACGGTTCGAGCGAAGAGCCGGAGCATATCGTCGGCATATCGAAAACCACATACGTGCTGACAACACCAGGCTGCCTTGAATGGAGGCGTGACCTACGGGGAACCAGCACGATCAACGACCCGTCGGATTCGGATTCGCAGGGTCCGTGTCGCCGGCCTGCTCGTCGTCATCGCGGCGATCGCCGCAGCCCTCGGCTACCAGTCGCTGGCGTCCTCGTCCTCGACGGCCGCATCACCCATCGACGTCCTTCGCAGTGAGCACCGTGGTCTTCGCGGTGAGCACCGTGGTGCGCTTGGCGAGGCTGACGGTGCCGTCCCCGACGGCGCGACGGTCTTTGATGACGAGATTCCGGGTGTCGCCAACCTCGACCCCGATCTGCTCGGTGCCCTGCGCCAAGCTGCAACCGATGCCGCGGACGACGGGGTCGAGTTCTTCGTCGAAAGCGGCTGGCGTTCCCCGGAGTACCAGAATCAGCTTCTTCGTGAGGCGGTCTCCGAGTACGGATCCGAAGCGGAAGCTACCCGATGGGTGGCCACCCCCGACACGTCCGCTCACGTGTCGGGGGACGCGGTCGACATCGGGCCCTCCGATGCCACGGCGTGGCTGTCCGAGCACGGCGCCGAGTACGGGCTATGCCAGATCTACGGCAACGAACCCTGGCACTACGAACTGCGCCCCGAAGCCATCGATGACAGCTGCCCGCCCATGTATGCCGACCCTACGCACGATCCAAGGATGCAGCAGTGACCAGCACGCTCGGCACATCCCAGCCCAGATCCGTCGACCCCCGGGGGCCCGCTATCTGCCGTCCACCCGCACCACCGCGTAGGGCGTGTCGGGCGCCGGCGGCGTGGTGAAGCGGGCGTTGACCGTGTAGAGCCGGCCCTTGGCGATCGCCAGGGTGGTGGGGACGTCGAAGTCGGGGTCGGAGATCGTCGTCCGAACCGTCGCGGCGGCGTCATTGCGGGAGAGCCTCAGCACCGCGACCCTGTTCAGGCGGTTCTGCACCGCGAGCAGGAGCTTCCCGCGGCGCAGGAGGCCGTCGCCGTTGACCAGGGGTCCGCCCTCGACCGGGATCTCGACGCTGGCGCCGGTCTCCGGATCCACCCGGTGCAGCCCCCCGGTGCGGCTGTTCACCACGATCACCGAGCGCCCGTCGCGGGCGGCAACGATGCCGTTGGCCTCGAGGGTCGCCGGGTCCGCGTCGTAGGCGAGGCTGCCGGTGATCGGCACGACCTCGGCGTCGCCGATGGCGCCGTCCTTGCCGAGCGGCACGACCACCAGCCGCTGCTGGGCCGAGTCGGTGAACACGGCCTTGTCGCGGAGGATCGCCACGTCGTTCAGGAACGCCGGGTCGGACGCCGGGCGCTGGCGGTCGAGCAGCGCGCCGGTGCGGGCGTCGTAGACCGACACGGTGCCCGTTGCGCCGCCGGACACGAACAGGCGGCCGCGGCGATCGAGGCGCAGCCCGAGCGCGCTCGGGGCGTCGGGCTGGGCGGGCACCAGGTCCCGGACGACGCCGGTCCCCACGTCGCCGGTCACGATCGCGCCGGTCGCGCGCGAGCCGGCGAAGAAGCGCGCGCCGCGCGCCTCGATCCCCTCGGGCTGGAAGCCCGGCGGCAGCGCGATCGCAGCCTGCGGGTGCGCACCCGGCGCGCGCTCCGCGCCGTCGCCGTCATGGGCGTCGGCCGCGGCGGCGCCCAGGGCGAGCAGAGAGACTGCAGCGGTCGTGGCGGCGAGGCCTCGACGCGAGGGCATGGACCGACGCTAGCGGCCCTCGGGCCGGATCCATCCCGAGGCGGGTCCGAGGCGACTCAGCGCAGCCGTCCGCGGCCGCTCGCCCCCGGGGTGGCGGCGGCGTCGACGAGCGCGGTGACGAGCGTGGCCGCATCCGCTCGCGTGATGCCGGAGGCCGTGAGCGAGCGCCACGTGGAGAAGGCGAGGGCGTGGCGCAACGCTCCGAGGAGCAGGTGCCGTCTGCGGCCCCGGACCGCGCGGCCGGCGGCGAGGACCTCGGCGGCGGCGTCGAGGTACGCCTGGAGCGGGACCATGGCGTCGCGGGCGAAATCGACCAGGTCGGCGTCGCGGAGGACGTTGCCGAACATCGGCTCGGTGCGCTCGTAGTAGGCGTACAGCTCGTCGAGGGCGTGCTCGAGCCGCCGCTGCGGGTCGCGAATCGCGCGCCATGAGCCGAGATCGGGCCAGGGGTTGGCCGTGAAGTAGTGGGTCGAGCACGCCGCGAACAGGTCGGCCTCGGTGGGGAAGTGGCGGTAGAGGGTGCGGCGCTCCACGCCCGCGCGCTCGGCGACCGCGCTCAGCGTCGTGCGGGACGGCCCGATCGTTCCGTGCAGCTCGATGGCCGCCTCGGTGATCCGCAGGTGCGTCTCGGCCACCTGCTCGGCGCGCTTCTTCAGCTCGTACTTGCGCTTGGGCGGAGTTTCACGACTCATAGCTGTGTCACCAATATTGACAGGTCTCCCCTCGGGCGCATAGGGTCGTTTCCGCGACTCACCATTGTGTATCGAAAGGAGCACGTCATGTCCACAGCCACGCCTGAGCAGGTGCTCGAGACGATCGTCGAGGGGATCAACACCGGGAACCTCGACGCCCTCATGCCGCTCTACGAGAGCGAGGCGGCGTTCGCGACCCAGCCCGGGAGCCTCGCTCACGGCGCGCCTGGCGTCCGTGACGCGCTCGCCGGCTTCATCTCGATGGAGGGGAAGCTCGACCTCGAGGTGACGCGAGTGCTCGAGGTCGGCGACCTGGCCCTCGTGACCGGCGTCTGGTCGTTCGACGGCACGGGGCCGGACGGCGAGCCCGTGCGGCTGGCGGCGAGCAACGCGGACGTCCTGCGGCGCCAGGCGGACGGCACCTGGCGCTTCGTGATCGACAACCCCTGGGGAACGGCCTGAACCGGCCGAGTGGCGCGCGGCTCACGGGATGCGGCCGACCGCGAGGAAGGCGGTCAGCGACGCGAGGCCTCGACCGGCCGCCGAGGCATCGGCGACGCGATCGAGCCACGCGGCGGCCCGGTCGGCGCCCAGGTCCCCGTCGTCGACCGCCCTCCGGGCGGCTCCCCGGACGTCGAAGACCGTGGCCGACGCCGAGCCGTCGGCGATGACCAGCGAGCGTGTGGTCACCTCGACGTCCTCGAGACCCGCCTCCATGAAGAGGCGGCGCAGGGTCCTCCCGACGAAGGGCGAGCGCAGCCGGCGCGCGGCGGCGGCCGCGACGCGGGCGGCGACCCAGGGGTCGTCCGAGTCGATGACGAAGGTCCCCCAATCCGGCTCGGCGGCCACGACCCGTCCGCCCTGGCGCACGACCCGGGCCATCTCGGCGAGCGCGCGGCCGGGCTCGGCGAGGTGCTGGAGCACGCGCTCGACGCGTGCGCCGTCGACCGAGCCGTCCGGCAGCGCGAGCTCGTGGGCGTCGGAGCGGAGGAACTCGACGGTCCCCGGCGCCTCGCCGGCGCTCCGGCTGCGGGCCTCGGCGACCATCGCCGCGCTCGAATCGACGCCGATCGCCCGCCCACCGGGAGCGACGCGGCGCCCCAGCGCACGGACGTCCTCGCCGGTGCCACAGCCGACGTCGAGCAGCACCGCCCCGGGGCGGGGCTCGAGCGCCGCGAAGGTGCGCTCCTTCCACTCCTGCACCGCGGGCTGCGCGCGCACGGCGTCGAGGAGTGCCGCGTAGTCGTCGGGCGACCCCGTCCCGTTGACGTCCGAGAAGCCCCCGAACGCCGGAGGTCCGCTAGACGACGAGGATCACCTCGCCCGAGAGGATCGCCACGACGGGAGCCTAGCTCCGGGCCGTTCGCCCGAGGGGCACTAGGATGCGTCCGATGTACGTCGACGAGTCCGGCGACCCGGGCTCCCCGGCCGTCGTGCTCCTCCACGGCGCGGGCGCGAGCGGACGCATGTGGCGGGAGCACATGGCGGCGCTCACCGGGTTCCGGTGCCTCGCCCCGGACCTCCCCGGCTTCGGGCGGAGCAACCACCTTCCGTTCCTCTCGCGCGGCGTGACGGCGGACCTCGTCGCGGAGCTGATCGCGACGCGCGTCCCGTCGGGTCGGGCGCACGTCGTCGGCCTCTCGTGGGGTGGCGGGCTCGCCCACACCCTGCTGGACCGCCACCCGGGGCTCGTGGACCGGGCCGTGATCGACGGCGCCGGCGTCCTGACGTGGTGGGGCGGCAGGCTCATCCTCCTGTCGGTCGGCGCCGTCTCGCCCTTCCTCCACACCCGGCCCGTCACCGGCCTTTTCGCCCGCATGATCGGGATGGACGAGGCGGGCCGGGAGGACCTGCGCGCCTCGTCCCGGCGGGCGTTCCGGCGCGCCTTCGTGGAGGGGTTCGCGTCGGGCGTCTCCCGCGTCGAGGTGGAGGCGCCGTCCCCGACCCTGCTCGTCGCCGGGGAGAAGGAGACGGTCGTCCGGCCCGCCAACGCGGCGCTTGCCATCCCTCATGCCCCACGCGGTGGCCAGGTTCGCCCCCGGGCTCCCCCACGGCTGGCTCGCGAGGAGGACCGCCCTGCACGTCCGGATGGTGGAGGCGTGGCTCAGCGGCCGGGAGCCGCCCGCCGAGCTCAGGCCCGAGCCCCCTGCGCCGGCGGCGCTGGCGCGACTCCGCCGCGAGCTCGGCGACGAGCCCGGGTCCGTCAGAGGACGGACCCGGTCTCCGTGAGGCCGGCGCGGCTGCCGCCCTCCGGCGAGCCGACGCGCTCGGCCAGGAACTCCTCCCAGGTCCGCCGGCCGACGGCCCGCTCGGGGGCGAGGTTGGCGCCGTCCCGGAACGCGCGCGCGGCCCGGCCCGGGAGCCGGAGCGGCACCATGAGCCGGTGCTTGCCGGCGGCCCGCAGGTAGCCGCGGACCAGCTCGCCCATCCCGTACACGCGCGGCCCGGCGACGTCGGGCACCAGGCCGGCCGGCGGGCCCAGCGCGAGCTCGACGAGCCGGGCCGCCACCTCGTCGGCCTCGATCGGCTGGACGCGGAACCCGGACGGCACCGGGAGCACGGGCAGCTTGGCCATCCCCGCCGCCGTCGTCAGCATCAGGTCGTGGAACTGGGTCGCGCGCAGCGTCGTCCAGGGGAGGCCCGAGTCGGCGATCACGCGCTCGGCGGCCAGCTTGGAGGCGACGTAACCGAACATCGCGCGGTCGACGCCGCTCACCACCGGGACCCGGTCGGCGCCGACCACCGAGATGTTCACCAGGTGCGGCGCGCCGCCGGCCCGCTCCACCGCGCGGACCAGGTTCAGGGCCTTCTCCTCGTCGCCGGTCGTGCTGCCGGCGCAGTGCACGATGACCTCGGCGCCCGCCACCGCGGCGTCGATCCCCTCGCCCGTGGCGAGGTCGCCGGTCACTGGCTCGATGCCGTGCCCGGCCTCGCGGTCCGTCCTGCTCAGCACCCGCAGCGGGTGGCCGGCGTCGAGCAGCCGCGCGACGACGAGGCGCCCGAGGGTGCCGGTGCCGCCGGTGACCAGAATTCGGGCGTCGCGCCCGGCTGACGGTTCGATGATGGTGCCCATGGCTGCTGTCCTCCTCGCTGGGGGGGATGGCCGATCACAAGGCGCGGCCCCCTCGGTCTTCTGTGTGTCAGGGAGACCGAGGCCGTGGGAGGAATGTGACGAGATGAGTGAGAGCGACCTGCTCGCCGAGCGGTTCGAGGAGCATCGGCCCCGCCTCAGGGCCATCGCCTACCGGATCCTCGGCTCCCACAACGACGCCGACGACGCCGTCCAGGAGGCCTGGATCCGCTTCGGCCGCTCGGACACGAGCGACGTTAACGACCTGGGCAGCTGGCTCACCACGGTCGTCTCTCGCGTCTGCCTGAACATGCTCCAGGCCCGGGGGTCGCGGCCCCAGCCGGCCGCCGACCCGGACCTGCCCGAGCCGGCCGCCGAGCCGGGCGAGTCGGACCCGGAGCACGAGGCCCTGCTCGCCGACTCGGTCGGGCTCGCGCTGCTGGTCGTGCTCGACACCCTCACCCCGGCCGAGCGGGTCGCCTTCGTCCTGCACGACGTCTTCGCGATCCCCTTCGACCAGATCGCCCCCATCGTCAACCGCAGCGCGCCCGCGACCCGCCAGCTCGCCAGCCGCGCCCGCGCGCGCGTTCAGCGGCGGGACGTCAGCGGCCGACCGGACCCGCACCGGCATGCGGCGCTCGTCGACGCCTTCCTCTCCGCCGCTCGCGACGGCGACTTCGAGGCGCTGCTCGCCGTCCTGGATCCCGACGTCGTCCTCCGCGCCGACGCGCAGGCCGTTGCGCTGGGCGCGGCCGAGGAGACCCGGGGGGCCGAGGGGGTCCTCGAGTTCGCGCGCTACGCGCGCGGCGGCAGGGGCGCGCTCCTCGACGGCATGGCGGCGGCCGTCTGGATGCCCGGCGGCACCCTGCGCGTCGTCTGGAGGTTCACGACGCGCGGGGACCGGATCACCGCCATCGACCTCATCGCCGATCCGGACCGCCTGCCGAAGCTCGACCTCGTCATCCCCGAGAGCCCCTGAGCTGCCTGGGGCTCAGGGGTCGGGGGCGGAGGTGACGTCGAAGTAGTCCAGCACGCCCGCCCGTTCGAGGATCCGTGCCGCGGCGTCGCCGATGACGATGGCGAGGCGGGAGCCGCCCTGGGCGGCGGCGCGCTGGGCGTTGAGCAGGACCTCGGCGCTGGTCAGGTCCATGAAGACCAGGCCCCGGAGGTCGATCACCAAGCTGTCCGAGCCGAGTGCCCAGGCGACGTCGATCGCCCGCCGGAACTCCTCGGCCACGCCCATGTCCAGCTCCCCTGCGAGCTCGAGCCGAACCGGGCCCCCCGGGCGCCGCTTGCGCAACTGGGCCGTGAAGGCCCCCGGAAGCGCCCCGTCGTCGCGGGACGGCGCCGTCCGGCCGCGCCCGATGGGGCCGGCGGCGCCGGGATCACCGCTGTCCGAGACGGCGTGGAGATGGCGGTGCGCGGTCACGAGACATCAGTGTCCAATCATGAGGCAGAGTAAACTCCCACCCCGATGCCTCCGTCACAACCGCCAGAGGGCCTCCAGAGCCGCGTGGCCGGCGTGATCGTCGACGCCGCCGCCCGGGCGCTGGCCAACCGGCCCGACGCCACCAGCATGGGCGATGTCGCGGCCGAGGCCGGGGTGGCGCGCGCAACGGTCTATCGCTACTTCCCGAGCCGGCAGTCGCTCGTCGATGAGGTCGTCGCCGTCGGCGTGGGGCGCGCGGGCGCCGCCCTCCGCTCGGCCCGCATCGACGAGGTCCCGGTCAGGGACGGCGTGGCCCGTGCCGTGCGAGCGATCGTCGCGGCGGAGGAGGCCATGGTGGTCGCGGCGCGGCAGCGGGCCTCGGAGCGGATCGACGAGTTCGAGCGCGCCGTCGTGGCGCCGCTGCGCCGGTTGCTCGTCAACGGCCAGCGAGCCGGGGAGGTGCGCGACGACGTCCCGGCCCCCTGGCTGGCCGAGGCGCTGCTCACCCTGGCCGTGGGAGCGGTGTCGATCGCGCCCGCTACGGGTACGGACGATACCGTCGCCGCGGTCTCCAGCGTCTTCCTGGACGGCGCGCGGCCGGTCTCGCCGACGCCCGCCGCTCCTGCGGCAGGCGCTCACGGCGAGGAGACGCCGGCAGCGCGCAGAGACCTCGGCGGGCCCACCAGGAGGAGATGGTGACGACGTCCGAAGGTACCCAGAATCCCACCCCGGCGGCGGCCGGCACGGCCTCCGTGCTGAAGGAGCTGGTGGCGTACCTGCGCGACGACCGCTCCGACCTACGGGCGGAGTGGACGCGGCGCATCACGGACGGCCAGCTTCTGTCCGCCATGACGCCGTCCGAGATCTCGTCGGAGGTCACGGCGGTCTACGACAACTACGTCAACGCGCTCGAGACCGGCAGCGTCGAGACGCTGCAGGCCTACGCCCGCGACCTCTCCGAGCGGATCATCCCGCGGGGCGTCCAGACCGACGAGGTGCTCGGGATCGTCCTGCTGCTCCGTGACGTGCTCGCACGGGCCCTCTTCGTCCGCTACGTGGACGATCCGCGGACGCTGGATCGCGTGCTGGACTCCTATGAGCCGGCGGCGAACCGGATCGCGGTCACGGTCGGGGTGAGCTTCGTCGAGGAGCGCGAGCGGGTCATCCGCGAGCAGCAGGACGCCATCCACGAGCTGTCAACCCCGGTGCTCCAGTTGCGGGAGCGCCTGCTGATCCTGCCGATCATCGGCGTGCTCGACTCTCAGCGCGCGCGGCAGCTCACCGAGCAGCTGCTCAACGCGATCCAGTCCAGCCGGGCGAAGGTCGTGGTCATCGATATCACGGGGGTCGCCACGATCGACGTCACGGTGGCCAACCACCTCGTGCAGACGGTCGAGGCGGCCCGGCTGATGGGGGCGAGCGCGATCATCACAGGCCTCTCCTCGAAGATCGCCCAGACGCTGGTCAACCTCGGGGTGGACCTCTCGATGATGCGGACGGTGGGCGACCTCCAGGGCGGCCTCGAGGAGGCCGAGCGCCTCCTCGGGCACCGCCCGGCCGAGCCGGAGGACATCCCCCAGGTGGGAGGCTGACCCGAGGGCAGCGCCGTGCGAGTCGCCGTCCTCCGCCAGGGCGATTACCTGATCGCCTCCATCCAGTCGGACCTCACCGACTCGGAGGTGCTCGCCCTTCGCGAGGAGCTCGCCGAGCAGGTCGGTCGCCTCCGCTGCCGCGGGCTGATCGTGGACGTCGGCGCGCTGGACGTCATCGACTCCTTCGTCGCCAGGTCGCTCAGCGCCCTCGCAGCGACCGCGCGCCTGCGGGGCGCATCCACGGTGATCGTCGGGATCCAGCCCCACGTGGCGATCGCGATGGTCCACTTCGACCTCGACCTCGAGCCCTTGGTCACCGCCCTCGACCTCGACGAGGGCCTCGCGCACGCTCGCCCGCCTCACGCTGCAGGGAGCCGAGGATGGGCGATGAGGCCCGCGTCGCGATCCAGTCGGACGCGGACATGGTGCCCGCCCGGGCCGAGGCGCGGGCGCTCGCCGAGCAGCTCGGGTTCTCGCGCACCGACGCGACCCTCATCGCGACAGCGGTCTCGGAGATCGCGCGCAACATCGTCGCCCACGTGGGGCTCGGAGAGATCGTGATGACCGCGATCGTCGAGCCGGACCGGCGAGGTCTTCGAGTCGTGGCGTCCGACGAGGGTCCGGGCATCCGGGACATCGAGCAGGCGCTGGAGCACGGCTACACCTCCCGCGGGGGCCTCGGCCTCGGCCTCTCCGGCGCGCGGCGGCTCATGGACGACTTCGAGATCTCCTCGAACAGCGGCGGCACGAGGGTGACCATGACCAAGTGGCGGCTCCTGGACGAGCTCGAGCGGCTCCGGGAGCGTCGCAACTCGCGGCCCGTGGGGCGCGGATGACGCACGCCGGGGAGTTCCGGGAGGCCTACGCGTCGGGCCTCCGCGGCTACCTCCTCGTCGGCGGGGAGGGCCAGCTGCGGGTCGCCTACGAGCTCGGCCGCACGGCCGTGGCGCAGGAGCTCGGCGTGCTGGAGCTCGCGGATGCGCACCACGAGGCGCTGGCGGACGCCGTCCGGGGCGAGCGGGGCGGCGGGGAGATCGAGCGCATCACCCGCGCGGCCGGCGACTTCCTCCGGGAGAGCCTGTCCGCGTTCGAGATGGTGCAGCGGGGCTTCCGCGAGGCGCGCGAGGGCGCCATCGCGGCGAGGCATCACGCGGCGATGGTGCGCCGGCTCTCCGACCTGCTGGCCGACGGGGCGCTGCCGCCCGATCGCGAGGGGTTCACGGACGAGCTGCTCGTGCTCATCGCGGAGGAGGCGCGCGAGCTCGCCGCAGCGGGCGCCTGCCTGGTGACCGTCACCGGTGAGACGCCCGGCCCGAGCCCGGCCGGGTGCTCGTGGCACGACGACGCAACCGGGTGGCCGGAGCTGCTCGCCCACCCGTCGGTGGCCGCCCTGGCCGACCTGGTCCCGCCCGGCTCGCGGGCGCTGCGCCTCCGGGGAGAGGCGCTGTGGGAGTGCCCCGCGATGCACGCCGTGGCGCTGGCGGCGCCGCGGGCGGCGGCGTGGCAAAGCTGGCTCGCCGCGCCGCTGCGGGCGCTCGGCGGCGGCCGGCTCGGCGCGATCCAGCTCTTCGACAAGCCGGGGGCCGGCTTCAGCCAGGCCGACGAGGACGTCGTGGTCCATCTCGCCCAGATGGCGTCGGCGGCGCTCGAGCGACGCGGGTGGACCGCCGCTTGACCGGGCGCGCCCGGGCGCCCCTCAGCGGCCGGAGCGCTCCCCGTCCCCCTCGCCCTCGGCGTCCTTCTCCTTGGGGCGCGGCGGGGTCGACGCCTTCGAGGCGCCGCTGACGGGCGTCTCCGGCACGGGCTCGGGGGCGTCCTGCGCCCGGTCGAGGATCTCCTGGCTCATCCTGCGCGCACGGCCGGCTCGCTTCTCGGTCATCGGCCCTCCCTCCCATCGTGGACAGGGTTCATTCGTAGCGCAGAACAGAGCCTCAGCGCCGGACGATCCCGGAGGCCGCCCAGGCGCGGGCCGTCAGCTCGAACGGCTCCTTCGCCGACCCCGAGGCGGCGGCGCAGAGCGTCGCGGAGGGCGGCCCGCCCGTCGCGGTCGAGCGAGGCGCAGAACGCGCCGGAGGGGCCGACGCCGGCCGTGAGCGGCGACCATAGGTCCTCGAAGCCCGCGTAGCCCGCGCGCGCCACGAGCGCGCCGGCGCTGACGTCCCGGAGTCCGGCCTCGCGCCAGAGGGCGGCGAGCTCGCCCTCGCCGCAGCGGCGCATCACGACGCCCTCGTCGGCGGCGGCGGCGCGGGCGGGCTCGACCTCGCGGGCGGCGTCCCAGAAGGCGCGCAGCAGCGTCATCTCGCCCGCGTAGTCCCACACGCACGCGGCGACGACGCCGCCGGGCCTGGTCACGCGCGCCATCTCGCGCACCCCGGCCTCCGGGTCGGCCATGAAGTTCACGGCGAGCTGCGAGAGCGCGGCGTCGAACGCGGCGTCGGCGAAGGGCAGCGCCTCGGCGGCCGCCACGGCGACCTCGACGCCGGACAGGCGGGCGGCACAGGCCGCGGCGAACGGCTGCGACGGGTCCACCGCGCTCACGTTGGCGGGGCCGAGCCGCTCGGCCAGCGCGGCCGCGAGCGCGCCCGGGCCGCAGCCGACGTCGAGGGCGCGCATGCCCGCCTCCACGCCGGCGAAGCCGATCAGCCCACCGGCCAGCGAGGGGCCGTAGCGCCCGATGTGGCGGTCGTAGGCGCCGGCGGGCGCGCGGAACGTCCTCGCGCCCGTCACACCGAGGTCGCGGCGGCGGCCCGGCGCACCGGCGGCAGCGCGGCGCGCCGGTGGAGGATCACCAGCGCGAGGGCGCCGTTGACGGCCACGTAGTAGACGGGATACAGCAGCAGCGCCGGCTCCGGGACGGCGACCGCGGCGGCGGCCAGGGCGCCGCCGAGGCTCGCGAAGGCGAACGTGGACAGCGTCTCAGAACGCGGCTCGCGCCAGGTCTTCGGCACCATCATCGCGGCGGCCACCAGGTCCGCCGCCACGACGCAGGCCGTCGCCACGACGGGCTGATCGCAGACGAGCCATCCCGCGACGCCCGCGGCGGCGATCGCGATCAGCGCCGCGTCGGCGGAGCTCAGGCCGCCGGTGCCGGCGCGGAGCGCGAGCACGATGACGACGCCGTTGAGGACGACGTGGGTGCCGGCCATGACGAGGCTCCACGACGCCCCGTCGGCGCGCTGGGACAGGAGCACGATGAGCGCCAGCGTGCCCCAGATCAGCCAGGTACCACGGTGCGGGCGGGTGGCGCCGCGCACGGTGTCGCGGATGTAGGGCACCATGCCGGCGACGCCGACGAGGCCGGCGAGCGTGCCGGCGATCGGGGCCGCCAGGTCCATCCGTCCTCCCGGGAAGCGTCGCGGATCGGTCGACGCACTCAACCCCGGCCGTCTCACCGGGGACTCACGGTGGGGGGCCGAGGCGTGACGCGCGTAGGCCGGGGGCAAGCGCCGCGTAAGTGCCGTGGGGTCTCCTTCGCTCAGCGACGGAGGAGCTGTGATGGCCACCCAGAGCGGCGCGCTCGACGCGCGCCTCATCCATGACTACGCGGAGAGCCTCGACGATCCGAGGCCATCCCGGCCCAGGCTCTGGGACGTCGGCGGCTGGGCGCGGCGCCCCAGCGTCCACATGCGGAGACGGCTCTCGACGGCCATCTCGGAGCTCCAGGATCGCCTCGACGCACGCACCGGCCTGATCGACGACGGAACGCGAGCTGTCGATCTGATGCTGCACCGGGCGCGGCAGTACCTCCTGGACGACCGCATCCTCGAGGGCTGGCAGGAGATCTTCGACGCGCGCCTGGCGCTGGTCAACCTCTACACGCCCGAGACGCTCGCCGCGCAACGGCTGGCGCTGCGAGAGGAGGCCCGCGATGCGCTCTCGAAGGGGCGCCTGCGCGCGATCGAGAGCCTCCTGGGCACCGGGGAGCCGCGCCCGCCCGGCGGCCCCCCCGACTCCACCCTGCCGCGGGAGCGAGCCGAGCTGCAGACGGCGCGCGGCATCATCGACGGGCACTACCAGGGCATCCACATGCGGGCCGCGCACGCGAGGACGCAGCTCTTCTTCCTGCCGTTCGTGCTCGCCCTGATCCTCGGCGCCCTCCTGGCCGTGTCACTGACGGTCGACCCCGTCATGCTGGGCACGCGGGAGAGCCTGATGAGCCAGCCGGGCCTCCTCGTCTGGACCTTCGCCCTCGGAGGCCTCGGCGCGCTCCTCAGCGTCGCGCTCGGGGCCATCCGGGGCGTCACCAAGCACAACTATCGATTGCTGACCGAGCTCCGCACCAACGTGACCCGGCTCCTGCTCGGGGCGGCGAGCGCCGCCGCGGTGGTGGCGGTCCTCGAGACGGAGCTCCTCAACATGGGGGAGGACGGGTCGGACAGCGGGCTCATCCTCGCGGTTGCGATCGCCGCCGGCTTCTCGGAGCGGCTCCTGACGAATGCGATCGCGGCGGTGGTCCCGGCGAACGGCGCGAACTGACCCCGCGAGGACCTAGCCCCCGCGGGGCGGCGGTGCAGGAATGCCGCCCCGCCGTCAGGCGCTCAGCGCGGCGCGGGGTCCAGCCCGCGGGGCGGGAGCTGCGCCTCGACGGCGCGGCGCGCGCGGCGGCGGAGCCGGATGCCGCCCCGGCGGGTGGCCGCGCGGGCCAGCTCGGCCTCGCGGTGGCGGTCGGCGACGATCGTCGCGGCCAGGTCCTGCCTCAGCGTGGGGTGCATCTCGGCCTCCATCCCTTCGTTGCGCCACCCACGCTACGAGGGGAGGGGGTGCCGCCACATCGGGGGGCCCCACCTATCTTTGGCGGCCGTCGCCCCTATCTCGCCGCGGTGCCCCCCGCATCGCCGGCCCGCGCCGCCCTGGCCGCCTCCTGTCGCGAGGCGGCCCCGAGCTTGCGGCGCGCCGAGGCGACGTGGTGCTCGACGGTGCGGGACGACAGCACCAGGCGCTCGGCGATCTCCGGGTTCGAGAGCCCCTCGCCGACCAGGTCGAGCACCTCGAGCTCGCGCGCCGAGAGCCCGGCGGGGTGGGCCCGGGTGGCGGCCCGCGGGCCGCGCGGGATGCGGGCGACGCCGAGCTCCCGCAGCCGCCCGCGCACCCGGGCGGCGACCGGCGCCGCCCCGAGGCGGTCCAGGGCGTCGAGCGCCTCCAGCAGCGCCTCCGGGTCGTCGGCGCCGATGAGCGCGAGCGCGCGCTCGTAGGGCGCCCCGAGGGCGGCCCACTCCGCCGCCGCGCCGCGGTGGTCGCCCGCGATCTCGAGGGCGTACGGGGCCAGGCACGGCTCGGGCGGCTCGGCAAGGAGCCCCGCCCGCGCCCGCCAGACCGCCAGCTCGCCGATATCCCGCCCGCCGCCGCGCTCCAGGGCGAGCTCGAAGGTCTCGGCGGTGACGGCGTCGACGCGGGCGCTGTCGCCGGCGAGCCAGGCCTGCTCGGCGAGGGCGGCCGCGACCGGCCTGAGGCGCTGGAGCTCGTCGGTGGAGCGCGCGACCTCCCAGGCCTCCTCGAGCCGCGGGCCGGGGTCCTCGCCGCCGCGCCGCAGGTCAACGAGGGCGGAGACCTGCAGGCTCGGGACGCGGTGGGTGGTGGGCCCGCCCGACGCCCAGGCGCCGGCGGCGTGGGCGGCGGCGGCGTCCCAGTCGCCGGACCAGAGGTTGATGAGGCCGAGGACCGCGGAGATGTAGGTCGCGAAGCCCCACTGGTCGCGCTCGGTCGCGAACGCCAGGCCGCGCTCGGCCGTGTCGCGCGCGAGGTCGAGCCAGACGACGTCGTTGAAGCTCCAGGAGAGGTTGGTGAGCGCCCGGCAGGCGTGCTCGTCGAACCCGGCGGCCATCGCCCGCTCGAGCCCCCGCTCCAGCAGCTCCTGGCCCTCGTCGAGGGCCTCGCTCATCATGAGCGCCGTACCGAGGTTGGTCTCGGCGTGGGAGAGCGTCTCCTCGTCCCCCAGCTCGCCCGCGAGGGCGATGGCCTCGCCCGCCGCCTCGATCGCATCCGAGGTGCGCTGGGCCAGCATGGCGACCTGCGAGCGGTTGCTGTGGGCCATCGCGAGCTGCCGGGTCGGCCCCAGCGGCTCGAGGATGGCGACCGCCTCCTCGGCCGCGAGCTCGGCGCCCACAGGGTCCTGGGTCCACCAGCGCACGCGCGAGAGCCAGCGCAGCGAGGCGCCGAGCTCCAAGGGGTCGCCGAGCTCGCGTCGCAGCGCGACCGCCCGCACGCGCGCGTCGACGCTCATGGCCGGGTCGTCAACGTGGTAGCCCTCGACCGACGCCTCCTCGAGCGCGAGGGCGCGCTCGGGCGGCGGCAGCAGGTCAACGTGGCGGAGCGCCCGGCGGTAGAGGGCGGCCGCCTCGCGGTGGGAGCGCGCCGCGACCGCCGCCCGGGCCGCCGCGAGACCGTGCTCGAGGAGGGCGGCCGGGTCGCCCGCGGCCTCGGCGTGGTGGGCCAGGCGGGCGGGCTCGGCGCCGACCTGGAGCAGCGCCTCCAGGACGGCCCGGTTGAGCTCGCGGCGGCGCGCGCCGGCCAGGCCCTCCTCGACCGCACGGCGCCCGAGCTCGTGGCGGAAGCGGACGTGCCCGTCATCGACCATCGCCACCAGGCCGCGCTGCTCGCCCTCGGCGACGGCGCCGGCGACCTCCTCGCCGAGGCAGTGCTCCAGCACCGCGAGCTCGGTGCGGGCCGGCACCACGCTCATCATCTCGAGCGCCGAGCGGGCCGGCGGCGAGAGCCGCGCCGCGCGCGCCAGGACGGCGTCGCGGACCGTCGGCGGCGTCCGCTCGAGGCCCGCGCCGATCGCCTCGGTCACGAAGAACGGGTTGCCCGCCGTCGCCTCGTGCAGCGCGGCGACGTCGTCGCCGTCGCCGGCCAGCTCGCCCACGGCCTCCAGGCTCAGGGGCGCCAGCTCCACCCGCCGCGCACGGCCGGGGGAGACCGCGGCCGCCACCCGGCGGAGGGGGTTGTCCGAGGTCAGCTCGTCGTCGCGGAAGGTGACGACCAGGAGCGTGGCGGCCCGGTCGATGCGGCGCGCGAGGAACATGAGGAGGTCGAGCGTCGCCTCGTCCGCCCAGTGAGCGTCCTCGACCACGCAGAGGGTCGGCGGCTCGCGGCCGAGCTCGGCGAGCACCGCGGCGAAGGCGTCGATTCGCCCGGGCGCCCGAAGGGCCTCGCCGAGCTGCGGGGCGTCGCCCGCCATGTCGAGGAAGGGGCCGAGCGGCCGCGGCACGGCCAGGTCGTCGCAGGCCCCCCACAGCACGCGCGCCGAGGCGGCGCGGTCGCCGGCGAAGCGTGCCACGAGGCTGGTCTTGCCGATGCCCGCCTCGCCGCTGACCAGGGCGACGGCGCCCCGCCCCTCGGCCGCCTCGGCGAAGGCCGAGTCGAGCTGGGCGAGCGCCGCGTCGCGCTCGAGGAGCCGCATGGGCTGATCCTAGACGCCCTGTGCCGGGACGCGGACCGACCGGACGCACTGGCTCCGGATCGCCGACGGCCGGATCGTCGAGCACTGGGCCAACCGCGACGACATGGGGACCGCGGCGCAGCTCGCCTGGGTGCCGCCCGAGCCCCCGCTACCTGTCCCCATGGCGCTGGCCAAGCGACGGGCGCGCAGGCGCGACGGGTCGCGGTGATGCGCCCCGGGTAGTCTCCCGGCGTGGGCCGTCGCGACTCCCATGCTCCCGGCACGTTCTCGTGGACGGACCTGAGCACCCCCGACCCGGCGGGCGCCGCCGCCTTCTACGGCGCCCTGCTGGGGTGGGAGGGCGAGGAGGTCCCCGCCGGGCCCGACGCCTCCTACTGGATGCTGCGCGTCGGAGGGCGCGACGTCGCGGGGATGTCGGCGATGCGCGAGGAGCAGCTCGCGTCGGGGGCGCCGCCGGCCTGGCTCTCCTACGTGACCGTCGAGGACGCCGACGCGGCGGCCGGCCGCGTCGGCGACCTCGGCGGCGCCGTGATGCTGCCGGCCTTCGACGTGCTGGACGCGGGCCGGATGGCGCTCGTGCGGGACCCCCAGGGGGCGATCTTCGCGCTCTGGCAGCCGCGGGCCCACATCGGCGCGGGCCTGGTGAACGACCCCGGCGCCATGGTGCTCAACCAGCTCAACACCTCCGACCCCGACGCCGCCGCGAGCTTCTACGGGGACCTGTTCGGCTGGAGGGTCACCCAGGTCGCGAGCGAGCCCCAGGCCTACTGGGGCATCGAGAACGGCGGCTCCCTCAACGGCGGCGTGATGGCCCTGCCGCCGGGCACGCCGGCCCCGCCCCACTGGCTGGTCTACTTCACGGCGCCGGACCTCGACGCGGCCGCCGAGGTGATCGCCCGTGAGGGCGGGGCGGTGATGGTCCCCCCGACGGTGATCCAGTCGGGGCGCATCCTGGTCGCCCGCGACCCCCAAGGAGCCTACTTCGCCCTCTTCGAGGGCGAGGTCGACCCCTGACACAGCACGGGGAGTCCGCCGCCTGGCGGCGGGTCAGCCGAGCTGGTCGTACCCCTCCCTCCAGTCCGCCGGCGCGCCCGGGGGCCGGTAGGACCGGGCGACGGCGGCGGCCAGCTCGAGCGCCTGGCGCGCCGCGTCCATCTCGATGACCTGGAAGGTCTGCTGGCGCGCGACCGCGCCGCTGCCGGCGACCCCCGCGCCGAGGCTCGCGGCCGCAACCTCGCTGGGCACGGTGTAGACGGCGAACCCGTCCGAGGGGCCCAGCATCCAGTAGAAGGCCCGTAGCTCGCCGCCGACCGCCTCGATCGCCGACCTGGCCGCCTCGGCCCGGTCGGCCGGATGGTCAACCATGCGCGCCCACGCCTCGCCCGTGTAATTGAAGAACGTGACGTACGTCGGCATCTGCCCGCCTCCCTGCTGCGTCGCCGCCGTGGCGCCGAGCGTAGTCGGTACGCTGGGCGCGTGCTGCCGCCCGCCGCAGGCTTCGCCCTCCCCGCCGGCGAGGGCGAGCGCCTGCGCTTCAGCGACGCCGAGTTCCTCGTGCGGGCCTCGGCCGAGACGACAGGGGGCGGCTTCACGATCATCGAGGAGATCGACCCCCTCGACACGCCGCTCCACGTGCACGAGCGCGAGGACGAGCTCTTCTACGTCCTCCAGGGCGAGCACGTCTTCCGGATCGGCGACGAGGAGCACCGCGCCGGGCCGGACGCGGTCGTCTTCGGCCCCCGCGGCGTCCCCCACGCGCACCGCCGCGTCGTCCCGCGGACGGGCCGCTTCCTCACCATGACCTTCCCCGCCGGCTTCGAGGGCTTCTTCCGGGAGCTGGCCGAGGCCGACGCGGCCGGGGGCGCGGGACCCGAGGACTACGCGCGCGCCTCGGCCCGGTACGGGATCACCTGGCTCTGACCGCCGTCAGGCGTCACTCGGGCGGGGTCATCATCACCGCGGGGTCGATGTACTCGGCCTCCTCGGCGATCAGCCCGTCCCTCACGCGGTAGATCGACACCGCCGGCACGTCCACCCGCTCCCCGCGCGCGGTCCAGACGCCCCAGTCGGCGCGGTGGGTCCCGGTGAGGTGCCACTCGAGCCACGCCGTGTCGGGCGGACCCTCGCCCACGCGCAGCACGTCCACCCGGAGATCCGGGACGGCGACCATGAAGCCCGCGATGCGCTCACGGATGGCGTCGCGGCCGACGAAGCGGGGGAAGCGCGCCCCGCCCGCCGTGGCGCGGGCGAGGATGCGGCCCTCACGGACGCCGTCCTCGGCGAAGCAGCCCGCGCAGGCGGCGGCGTCCATGGCGTTCCACGCCTCCATGTAGGCGAGGGCCGTCTCCCTCGGGGTGCGGGCGGGCATGGGGGCCTCCTGGCGGTCAACTCGGCGCCGATCATCCCAGGCGCGGCGGCTCGGCGCGGTAGCGCAGGAAGAGGAAGTCGTCCTCCTCGCAGGCCGACGCGAGGGTCGTCCCCAGCGGCGGGCTCAGGGTCGGCCCGTCCAGGACGCGCTTGGCGTCGCCGGCGGTCAGCATGGGCGCGACGGTGAGGCAGAGCTCGTCAACCACGCCGGCGACGGCGAGCCGGCCGTTGAGCGCGGGACCGCCCTCGCAGAGGACCGTCCGCACGCCCTCCTGGCCGAGCATCGCGAAGGCCGCGGCGAGGTCGGCGCTCCCCGAGCCGGCGAGGATCACCTCGGCGACCTCGCGGGCCCGGTCCAGGCGGTCGGGCATCGCGTCCGCCGGGGCGATCACGATCGGTCGCGACGTCGGCTCCGCGAACAGCGGCGAGCCCCAGTCGAGGACGACCGACCGCGTGACAACCGCGATCCGCGGTACCGGCGCCTGGCCGCGCCGCTCGCGCGCGGCGACCTGCTCGGCCGGCAGCCGCGGCGGACCGTAGCCCTCGGCGCGGACGGTGCCGGCGCCCACCATGATCACGTCCGTCAGGGCGCGCATGAGGTGGAACAGGGACTGGTCGGCCGGCCCGCTCAGCCCACCCGAGCGGCCCTCGAGCGCCGTCGCGCCGTCGGCGCTCGCGACCATGTTGAGCCGCAGGCCGGGCCTGCCCTCGGCGGTCGGCGGGTCGCCGTAGACGTCGAGCGGGTCAACCGGGTCGACGGGGTCCGGGAGCAGCCGCCTCACGCGAGGGCGGCCCGGCGGGCGCGGAGGAACCCCAGGGCGGCCGCGCGCTGGTCGGCCGCGTCCACGAACTCGCCGAGGGGGAGGATCGCGCCCGTGAACGACGTGGCGTTCCACAGGGGGCCGTCGTCCGCCCGGGCCTCGGACGGGAGCACGTAGAGGTAGGGCTCGTCGACCGCGTCGTCCCCCGGCGAGGCGCCGTAGGTCGCGCGCGCCGGCCCCTCCGGACCGAGGTCCACGGCCGCGTCGAAGTGCTCGGGCCAGAGCTGGGTGCGCCCGGGGGGCGCCGAGGCCGGCTCGGCGCGCAGCTCCTCGAGCACCGACCAGGCGAAGCCGAACCAATCGGCCAGCAGCGCGGCCGCGGCCGGGTCGACGTCGAGGGGGGCGTCCGGGTCGCCTGCGGGCGGGACGTCGAAGCCCGCGGCCCAGGCGAGGTCGGGCGGCCCGCCCAGCGCCAGGGCGGCCGCGCCCGCCAGCGTGGTCAGCGACTCCGCGCGGGCCTCGGGGCCGGCCTGGCGGACCATGCGGTCCCCCTCCACCCGCACCTGCTCGTCGGCGCCGAAGAACGGCGTGCCGAAGCCGGCCATCGTGAAGCGCAGGCCGATCTTGCCGTTCGCCCGCCGCCGCGCCGGCGAGACAGCGTAGACCGCGACCCGGTGCAGCGCCCGCCGCGTGGCGGTGAAGGCGGGCGGCGGCGCGCCCAGGCGACGGCGGGCCCCGAGCCAGCGGTCGGCCGCCCAGCCGGCGTGCTCCGGATGTCCGGCGAGCCAGTCGTCCCAGCTGCGGCCGGCCCCGAGCGGGACCGGGGCGACGGTGCGCTCGTCGGGCTGGCCGCCGTCGAGCACGGGGTCGTCGGCGAACCACGGCGGATCCGTCAACGCCGGCGGGCCGGGCTCGAGCACCCGCGCGAACAGGCCCTCCTGGAGGAGGGCCTGTGCCTCGGCGCGGGGGTTGCGGACGCTCATGCGCTCATTCGCCCGACAGCACCCCGATGACGTGGCCCTCGGGGTCCTGGAAGAGGCCGATGATCAGGCGGTCCATGACCTTGTCGGGCCCCATCATCCGCGTGCCGCCGAGCCGCTCGGCGGAGGCCAGGGCCTCCTCGACGTCCGGCACCTCCACGTAGACCGTCACGTGGCCCTCGTACCCGTCGGGGGCGCTCATGATGCCGCCGCCGATCCCGGCGCCGTCGGCGTTGGTGTTCCCCTCCCGGGTCACGATCCCGTACTTCATCGGGTTGTCGGAGTCGATGTCCCAGCCGAAGAGCTGCGAGTAGTAGCCCTTGAGGGCCTCGCCGTCCTTGCCCAGGATCTCGAAGTGCACGACCGGCTGTCCCATGTCCGTTCCTCCTGTCGGGGGTCTGACCCTACGACCGCGCCCCGCGCCCGAAGTCATCGCGCCCTCCTCGGCCGCGTACGACCGGCCGCGAGGCTACCCCGCCGCCACGGTCCCAACCACACGATTGGCCAGGGAACCGCCAGCCTTCCGGGGGAAGGCGCCCGCGGACGGCGTCCATAGGGTCGGGCCCCCCGGCGCCCAGGAGGAGGCCCCAACGTGCAGACCCTCGGAATCGATCTCGGCTTTGGCTTCACCAAGGCCACGGACGGCGAGCGCTCCCTCGTCGTCAAGTCCGTCATCGGCGAGGCGACCGACGGTCGCCTGGGAGGCCCGATGGCGGAGGCCCGACCGGGCCACGACCACCTCCACCTCGAGCTGGAGGACCGCGGCGTCTTCGTCGGCGACCTCGCCGAGCGCCAGAGCAGCCTGCGCTCGTTCACGCTCGACCAGGACCGCTTCATCACGGACTCGGCGAAGGTGCTGGCCCTCGCGGTCGCCGCCGAGCTGACCGACTCCGACGAGCCCGTCGGGATCGTCACCGGGCTGCCGATCTCGACCTTCCGCCAGAAGGCCGACGAGCTGGCGCGGCTGCTGCGCGACCGCCACGCCTTCACGGCGATCGCCGCCGACGGGGCTCGAACCCGGCGCGTCCTCGAGGTCCGGGACGTCAAGGTGATCCCCCAGCCGTTCGGCTCGATGTACGACATCGTGCTCGACGACGCCGGCGCGATCGGCGACCGCCAGATGCTGCAGCAGAAGGTCGGCATCGTGGACGTCGGCTTCCAGACCTCCGACCTCACGGTCTCCGACCGCGGCACCTTCCTCGAGCGGGCGAGCCAGAGCACCGAGACCGGCGTCGGCCGGGCGTTCGCGACCATCGCGGGCAAGATCCGCGAGAAGAGCGGCGTCAGCGTCGAGCTCTACCGCCTCTACGAGGCGATGGACGAGGGCCGCATCAAGATCCGCGGCGAGAGCTTCGACCTCAGCCGCCTGATCGAGCACGTGCTCGGCCAACTGGCCACGGACATCGCGACCGACGTCAACCGGCTGTGGGCGGACGAGTGGGACCTGGACGCCATCGTCATCACCGGCGGCGGCGGCGCCGTCCTGGCGCCCTACATCACGCCGCTGCTGAACGGCCGCGTGCTGCCGGTGGACGGCTCACGCGACGCCCGCCTCAACAACGTGCGCGGCTTCTGGAAGCTCGGCGTGCAGAACTGGGGCACGCCCGCCCCCGCCCCCGCGCCGGCGGCCGAGCCGGAGCCGGCCCTGGTGGGCGCCGCCGACAACGGCGAGGCGCCCCGGGAGCTCCCCTACTGAGGGAAGCCGTAGCGGACGGCCCGGGCCATGACCTCGTCGGCGTAGTCGGCCCGGGCGTCCGCGCAGGCGCCGTAGTACCCGCAGGCGGCGCGCCGGTAGCCGTCGGCGTCGCCGCCCCGGGGCGGCGCGCCCTTCCCCTGCCGCAGGCCGCGGGCCGCGGTCGCGATCGCGTCGGCCGGCTCCAGGGGATCGATCCGCCCGTCGCCGTCGCCGTCCACGCCCCAGGTGCCGACGAAGTCGCCGCAGCGCCCGCCCACGCCGAGCTGCATCGGGCCGACGCAGCCCTCTGAGTTGACCCGCGCCGCCCAGGGGTTGCGCCCGTGGTCGGACTCCTGCGCCCCGATCGCCGCGAGGAAGCGCCAGTCGATGTCCATCTCGAGGCCGAACTGCCGGTACAGGGCCAGGTAGTCCGGGGGGATCTCGGCGACCGCCGCGGCCGCGACGGCGGGCACCGGCGACGGCGCCGGCCGATCCGGCTCGCCGCCGCCACCGAGGGCCGCCAGGGCGGCCACCGCCAGGCCGGCGACGGCCGCGCCGGCCCACGCGATGCGCACCCGGCGCCGGCGGCCGGCGCGGGCGGTTGGCCGCGGGCGCGGGCGGGCCGATGGGGGCGGGGCGGCAGCCGGCGCCGGGGCCACCGCTGCCGGCCTGGGCCGGGAGAGGAAGGCGGGGATCTCGAGCTCGGCAGCGGCGGCCATCGTGGGCGCGGAGGGCCGGGCCGGAGGGGGCGCGACCGGGGCGGGGAGACGCGGCGCGAGCGCGGCGGGGCGCCGCGCCGGCTGCGGCCAGATCGTGCGGCGCGGGCCGCGGGCGGGCCGGGGCGGGACGAGCTGGCGCCGGGCCTGGCGCTCGCGCGGGGCGCCGATCCGCTCGATCTCCGGGGGCGGCGGCGCCCGCCAGGGGGGCGGGGGCGGCGGCGTGGCGGCCCGCGCCGGCTCGTCTCCCGGCAGGAGCTCGATGTCGGGGAGTCTGCTGGCCAGCGAGACCACGGGGGCGTGAACCTAGGGGCAGCCCGCCCCCGCGTCTGCCCCCCGGAGGTCGAGTCTCAGGCGATTCCGGGCTCCCCGGGCCTCCGCCGGCGCTCGTCCTCCCACGGAGCCGCCGCGGCCGCCTGAGCGCTCTAAGCGGTGCCCAATTTCCGGACGCGCTCCCGGTGGCGCTCGAGGAAGTCGACCGCCTCGCCCAGGAAGTCGAGGACGAAGCGGAGCTGCTCCTCGTCGTAGGCGGCGAGCATCCGGCCGGCGTCCTCGGCGATCGGGCCCCACACCTCCCCGGCGCGGCGCCGGGCCTCGTCGGTGAGCTCCACGAGCACCCGGCGGCGGTCGGCGTCGTCGCGGACGCGCCGGACGTATCCGACCGCCTCGAGGCGGTCGATCACCGTGGTCACCGCCCCGCTGGAGAGCCCGCTCTCGCGGGCGAGCTCCCCCGCGCTCACCCGGCCGGCCCGGTCAACGATGTCCATGCACCGGAGGTCGGTGCGGTTGACGCCCATGAAGGCTGCAGCCACGTCGTCGAACGCGTCCTGCGCGATCTGGTGGCCCCGGCTGGCGAGGCCCACCTCCTGGATCAGTTCGGCCTTCGAGTCTCTTGACAATCGAATCTCTTGACCTCTAAGGTTCCGGTCGCAGGATCATCTTACACATCGAGAGATTCGATGACCGAGAGAAAGGAGGGCGCATGACGACCGCGATCTTCGCCGCCGGGCTGGTCAAGACCTACCCCGGGGGGGTTCGCGCGCTCGACGGCCTCGGGCTGGAGGTGGAGGCCGGCACCGTCTTCGGGCTCCTCGGCCCCAACGGCGCCGGCAAGTCGACGACCGTGAAGGTGCTGACGACCCTCTCCCGCCCCGACGCCGGCGAGGCGCGCGTGGCCGGGCTCGACGTGCTGCGCGAGCCCGGCCGGGTGCGGCGCGCGATCGGCGTGATCGCCCAGCGCTCGGGCCTCGACCCCGAGGCCACGGCGCGCGAGAACCTGGCCCTCCAGGGCCGCATCCACGGCCTGCGGCGGGGCGAGGTGCGCGCGCGGGCCGCCGAGCTGCTCGAGCGCATGGGGCTGAGCGAGGCCGCCGACCGGCGGACCGGGACGTTCTCGGGCGGCATGCAGCGCCGGCTGGACATCGCGATGGGCCTGATCCACCGCCCCAGCATGCTGTTCCTCGACGAGCCGACCACCGGGCTCGACCCGGAGATCCGCACGGCCCTGTGGGCCGAGATCACCCGTCTCGCGCGGGAGGAGGGCCTGACGATCCTCCTCACGACCCACTACCTGGAGGAGGCGGACCAGATCGCGTCGCGCCTGGCCATCGTCGAGCGCGGCCGGGTGGTGGTCGAGGGCCGGCCCGAGGAGCTGAAGGCCGGCCTGCGCGGCGACGCCGTCGCCGTCAACCTGCGCCGGCCGGAGGCCAACGGGCGGGCGACCCTCGCCCTCGAGCGGGTGGCCGGCGTCCGCGACGTCACCCTCGACGGGCTGGCCCTTCGAGCCCGCGTCGACGAGGGCGCCACGGCCGTCCCGGCCGTGCTGTCGGCCCTCGAGTCGGCCGGCGTCGCGGTCGCCTCGGTGACGGTCTCGCGCCCCTCGCTCGACGACGTCTACCTGCAGCGCGTCGGGCGGCGCCTTCGCGTCCGGCGACGACCGACGGGAGGAGACATGACCGCCGCGCTCACCCACTCGGGCCTGATGGCCGGCCGCTGGCTGCGCATCCTGTGGCGCCAGCCCTGGTTCGTCGCCATCACGCTCGTCCAGCCCGTGATCTGGCTCCTGCTGTTCGGCGCGCTCTTCGAGCGGGTCGTCAACATCCCGGGCTTCGCCGGCGACGACTACGTCAACTTCCTGGTCCCCGGCATCGTCGTGATGACGGCGCTCTTCTCGGCCGGCTGGAGCGGGATGGGGATCATCAACGACCTCGACCGGGGCGTGATGGACCGCTTCCTGGTCTCGCCGGCGCGGCGGGCGTCGCTGATCGCCGGGCCGCTCGGGCAGCTCGCCGCCATCGTGGTCATCCAGTCGCTGATCATCGTGGGCCTCGGCGCCGCCCGCGGGGCCGAGCTGGCCGGCGGCGTCGGAGGAGTCGCCGTGCTGACCGCCTGCTCGGTGCTCCTGGCCTGGGCGGTGGGCGGCCTGTCGATGGCCATCGCGCTGCTCGCCCGGAAGGAGGAGACGCTCATCGGCGCCGTCAACTTCCTGGTGCTGCCGCTGACCTTCCTGTCGACCGCGTTCCTGCCGAGCACGCTCGCGCCCGGGTGGCTGGCCGACGTCGCCCGCTTCAACCCGGTCAACTGGGCGATCGAGGCCGGCCGCGAGGCGCTGGCGGCGGACCCGCACTGGGCGGACGTGGCCGGCTGGACGGGCCTGCTGGCCGCGACGGCCCTGGCCTGCGGCTGGGCCGCGGCCCGGGCCCTGCGCGCCTACCAGCGCTCCGTGTGACCGATCGTGTCGATTCCCGCCGCCCCCGCTCGTCGGGGAGGGTGTGGGACCTGTATGACGAGACCAGCCAGAGGAGGGACAGGCGATGAGAAGGCTCGTGGAATCCACCTTCGTGACCCTGGACGGCAGCATCGGCGAGCCGCAGACCTGGAGCCCGCCGTACTGGGACGACGAGCACATGGCGTACGCGTCCAAGCTGCTCGAGCCCGCCGACGCCCTGCTGCTGGGGCGCGCGACATACGAGGGCTTCGCCGACGCCTGGCCGCACCGGTCGGGCGACCCGTTCACGGACAAGATCAACGCCATGCCGAAGCACGTGGCCTCGCGCACGCTGACCGACACGACCTGGAACGCGTCGATCATCGAGGGCGACGCCGCCGAGGGCGTCGCGGCGCTCAAGGAGCAGCCGGGCGGCGACCTGCTCAAGTACGGCACCGGCGAGCTCGACCGCACGCTCATGGAGCACGGTCTCGTGGACCAGTTCCACTTCTGGGTCTTCCCCGTCCTCGCCGGTGGCGGCCAGCGCCTCATCGAGGGGATCGACACGACCCACCTCAAGCTGGTGGACACGTCGGTCTTCGCGTCCGGCATCGTCGTGCACGTCCTGGAGCCGAAATGAGGAAGGTCGTGCTCTACCAGCTCCTCTCCCTCGACGGGGTCGCCGAGGAGCCGAGCTGGTTCACGGACGGCGGCCCGGAGCTCGTCGAGAACCTCCGGCGCGTCATCGCCTCCCAGGACGACGTCCTGCTCGGGCGGGGCACCTACGACGACTGGGCGGGACACTGGCCCACCTCCGACATGGAGCCCTTCGCGAGCTTCATCAACGCGACCCCGAAGCACGTCGTCAGCTCGGGGACGCCGGAGCTGGAGTGGTCGAACTCCACCCTGGTCGCGACCCCGGTCGCCGAGTACGTCGCCGACCTGAAGGCGCGCCAGGGGGGCGACATCGGGATCCACGGGAGCATCCGGCTCGCGCAGTCCCTGCTCCGCGACCGCCTGGTCGACGAGCTCCGGCTCGTCGTCGCCCCGGTGGTCGCCGGCAGCGGCCGGCGGCTGTTCGAGGGCGACGACGACCTCCAGCGGCTGGAGCTGCTGGACGTGGCGCGCAGCGCGAACGGCACCCTCTTCCTCGCCTACGCGGCATGACGGAGAGCCCCGCCGTCTCGATCTGCGCGACCTGCGCGGTCGAACACGCCGGCCGCCCCGAGGTCTGCGCGATCTGCGCCGACGAGCGTCAATGGGTGCCGGCCGGCGGCCAGCGGTGGACCACCCTTGAGGAGCTCGCGGCCGCCGGGCACCGGACCGTCGTGAGCGAGCTCGAGCCGGGCCTGCTCGGCATCGAGGCGGACCCCGCGGTCGGCATCGGCCAGCAGGCGAAGGCCGTCGGCACGCCGGAGGGGGTCCTGCTCTGGGACCCGATCGGGTTCCTCGACGAGCGGGCCGTGGCGCGGATCCGGGCGCTCGGGGAGGTCGTCGCCGTCACGGCGAGCCACCCCCACATGTTCGGCGTGCAGGTCGAGTGGAGCCGCGCGCTCGGCGGCCCGCCGGTGCTGGTCGCCGAGGCCGACCTGGGCTGGGTCGCCCGCCCGGACCCGGCCATCCGGGCCTGGTCGGGGACGCTGGAGGTGCTGCCCGGCGTCACGCTGAGCCAGCCGGGCGGGCACTTCCCAGGCAGCGCGATCGTGCACTGGGCCGCGGGCGCCGGCGGCCGCGGGGTGATCCTGAGCAGCGACACGGTCTTCGCGAACCCGGACCGCGCCTCGGTGGCGTTCATGCGCAGCTACCCGAACCACCTGCCGCTGTCGGCCGCCGTGGCCGAGCGCGTGGCCGCCCACATCGACCGGCTCGAGTTCGACCGCCTCTACGGCAATTTCACCAACGTGATCGACACGGGCGCCAGCGAGGTGGTCCGCCGCTCGGCGGCCCGGCACGCCGCCTGGGCCCGCGGCGAGCACGACGGCCTCACCTGACGGCGGGCCGCGCCGGGTACCACACGGCGGCCCGGGCGCGGCATGATCCCGCCTCAGTGAGGAGCGAAGCGTCATGCGGCCGGGCCCCTCTCGGATGAGCGCCCCGCCCTCCGGCGAGCAGATCGAGCTGCGCCACGGGCCGTGGTCGGCGGTCGCGGTCGAGGTCGGCGGCGCCCTGCGTGCGCTGGAGCACGACGGCGCGCCGCTGCTCGACGGCTACCCGGCCGCAGAGATGGCTTCCGGAGGGCGGGGCCAGCCGCTGCTGCCCTGGCCGAACCGCATCGCCGATGGCCGCTACCGCTTCGGCGGCCGCGAGATCGAGGCCCCGATCACCGAGCGCTCGACGGGCTCGGCGATCCACGGCCTGGCCCGCTGGACGCCCTGGCGCGTGGCCGAGCGCGAGCCCTCGCGCTGCGCGATGGAGCTGCGCCTGGCCCCTCAGCCGGGCTACCCCTTCCTCCTCGACCTGCGCCTGGAGTACGCCCTCGGCGAGGCCGGCCTGGAGGTGGCGCTGCGGGCCCGCAACCGGGGCGATGCCGAGCTGCCCGTCGGCGCCGGCTTCCACCCCTACCTCACCCTCGGCACGCCGTCGGTCAACGTCCTCAGCGTCCGCGTGCCGGCCGCGAGCTGGCTCCCGTCCGACGACCGGGGCATCCCCACCGGCGAGCGCCGCCCGGTCGCCGGCGACCTCGACCTGCGCGACGGGCCGGTCCTCGGCGGGCGCGTCCTCGACCACTGCCTCACCGACGTCGCGCGGGATCACGACGGGCTCGCCCGAGTGCGCGTCGAGGCGCCGGACGGCCGCGCCGCGACCCTCTGGATGGACGGCGCCTTCGGCCACGTCATGGTCTTCACCGGCGACACCCTCGCGCCCGAGCGGCGGCGGCGCGGGCTGGCCGTCGAGCCGATGACCTGCGCCCCCGACGCCTTCAACTCCGGCGACGGCCTGGTGGTGCTGGGCCCCGGCGAGGCGCTCGCGGGGCGCTGGGGGATCGGCTACGAGGCGGGCCCCGGGTCGTAGCCGCCGCGCGACCCGGGCGGCCAGAAGGGCCACTCCTCGAAGGCCGCGCATCGCCCGTCGGCGATGAGCCTCACGATCCAGAGGTCCCGGAAGGCCTGGTCCTCCGGAGCCGTGTAGTGGACCCACACCCGGACGACGCCGACGTCGCCGTCAACGGCGACGATCTCGCTCGACATCGCGAACTCCTCGCCGGGCTCCCGGCCGGCCTCCCACATCCCGCGGATGGCCGGGAGCCCGGCGAACGGGTTCTGGAACGGCGCGGTCGAGTAGGTCGCGTCCTCCGTGAAGAGGTCGTCGAGCGCCTCCACCCCGGGCGCGCGCCACGCACGCTCGTAGGCGTCGAACCCAGCGGGCGAGCGCGTCGCGGTCCATCGGCGCCAGGCTAGCGCGCTCCCCGGGGCTGGTATCGTGATCCGGCCGATGCGGTCCGGGCGGTTAGCTCAGCGGTAGAGCGCCTGCCTTACACGCAGGTGGCCGGCGGTTCGATCCCGTCACCGCCCACCTCCCGCCGCCGGCGCCGTGGGGGTGTAGCTCAGATTGGTTAGAGCACCGGACTGTCAATCCGGAGGCCGCGGGTTCGAGTCCCGTCACTCCCGCCTCGAAAGCCCCGCTCGTGCGGGGTTTTCTGCTTCACAGGGCGGGCGCTCGGGGCCGGGGTGTCCCCAGTGTGTCGAACACGTGGCGGGGTTCCAGCCCGAGCCGCGGCCACGGCGCGGCGCTCGGCCAGCAGGCGGGCCCGCGACGAGGCGTGTCAACGGACGTTCTGGAGCTTCTCCCGGTTCCGCGGGAACAGTCCGGGGGATGGCTTCGCGGCCCGCGGGTAAGCGACTCCGCGACCTTGATGGCCGTGAGCCCCAACCGTCCGAGGGGCGGGGCTCCGATGGCCGGGCATTCGCCATCGTCGCGGCCGTCGTTTGCCGGACGCGGCCCGGCGGTCGTCGGGTCGTAGCGCCGGGGCGAGGGGGGGAATCGCCCCGGCGCTGCTAGGGCGCAAACGAAGTTCCCGTGGAAGGCGCGGCTGGCAGGGTGTGGCTCGAGACGTCATTCCTCGATGACCCCCGCCCCCCATCAGAGGGTGCCACGACGCTGGGCCCCGGGTCTGAAACCACCCACGTTCGGGGATGACCGTCGCGGCCTTCGCGCCGTTCCTGCGAGCCAAAGCGGGGGTAGCGGTAGGAGCCACGGAATCCCTCAGAAGGAGACACAATGAGCACCCGGACCACCGACATATGGGTCTACTCCGGCACGGGCTGGGGCGACGCCCTGGACATCACCGGCCACAAGGTCGAGGCGCTGGACGGCTCGATCGGCAAGGTTCACCGGGCCACATACCAGACGAACGGCAGCTACATCGTCGTGGACACCGGGCCCTGGATCTTCGGCAAGAAGGTCGTCCTCCCCGCGGGGGTCCTCGACCGCATCGACCACGACGACGCGACGGTCTTCGTCCACCGCACGAAGGACGAGATCAAGGACTCGCCGGAATACGACGACACTCGCTTCGACGAGGCGTACCGCAACGACCTCGGCACGTACTACGGCCCCGGCGGCCGGGGTTACCGGGAGCGCTCGGCCCGGTAGCCCGCTCGCCGTCAAATCCGATCGGCGTGAGCGTTTGCGGAGCGGGGCCGCGGGGTAACAACCGCGCCCTCAATGAATTGGAGGAGCGGTGTACATCGGTATCGGCGCGCTCGTGTTGGTGATCATCATCGTCATCCTGCTGATCATCCTTCTCTAGTTGCACGCACCGGCCCGGCTGGCCGCGGCCCATCCCTCATCGGGCGCAAGAGTTCCTGTTTCACACAGGCCGGCGGGAAATTGACTTGAAACTTGTATGACGGCGTTGTTGCCGTCCACGGACACCAAGGAGAGCGAAAGTGAGCACAGCGGATCGCCTCGCAGAGCGGCGCCACATCGGGCCCGAGTACTCGGGGTCGACGTTGCCGCCGAGCATGGACCAGCTCGCCAAAATGAAGGTGCGCGACCTGGACGGCGAGAAGATCGGCACGGTCGACGACAGCTATACCGACGCGCAGGGCCCGTACCTGCGCTACGTGGCCGTGAAGACCGGCTGGTTCGGCAGCAAGCGCC
The DNA here is from genome assembly GCA_963808825.1 of Miltoncostaeaceae bacterium. Taxonomy (GTDB): domain Bacteria; phylum Actinomycetota; class Thermoleophilia; order Miltoncostaeales; family Miltoncostaeaceae; genus DATAGF01. The sequence goes on from CAWEGW010000015.1 coordinate 448,649, forward strand.
ACCTCATCCCGATCGACGACGTGTACGTGGAGAGCGAGGGCCGCGACACCTTCTTGGTCGTGCCCTACACCAAGGAGCAGCTGCGCGAAGGCCCGACCTTCGAGCGCGACGAGCCCTTCACGCGCGCGCACGAGGAGCGGGTCTACAGGTACTACGGCCGCACCGGCTACTGGGACGCGGTCCGCGCCCGCCAGACGGCGCCGGCGCCCACGCCGGAGATCGCCGAGGCGGAGGTGGCCGCCGCGATCGACCGTGGCGACGACCCCGACGTCGTCGCCGTCAAGCGCTGGGGCGTCTGACGACGTCGTCGTGACCGACCGCCCAGCCCAGGCTTAGCCGCGGCCGTTCCAGGAGCCGAGCGCCGGTCTGACGATCGTTTCCGCGCACGCCGCACCGGCTGCCCGGCTGGCGCTGGCGTGCGCGGGGATCGATCGCATGGCGATGGGGTCGGCTAGCGCGACGGGCGACTCAGGAGACGCAGCGAACCGTCCAGAGGGCTTCGGCCTGGCCGGCTTGGCGCTGATCGGGCCAGACCCCGGCCCGAGCGCCTAGGGGCGGATGGAGCAGCCGCCAGGCCCAGGCGCTCGGCCGCGGCTGAGGGTCGTGCGGCGGCCGCGGCCTGGGACGGCCGGGGTCACGCGATGGGTCACAGGACCCGGCGGCATTCGGGGGTACTCGCCCAGGCGCGGCGGGGCCGAGAACCCGCTCGGGAAGGACCCAGCGGGACTCAGCGGCACTCGCCGGGCACAACTGTCATCGGGATCCACCAGTAGGCATCCAGATTGCCCTGCTCGCGTCCCGTCACTCCCGCTCCTGAGGGCCCCGCGAGCGCGGGGCTTTCGTCATTGAGCGGGCCCTTGGGGCACAGGGAAGGTGTCGCTCGCACCAGGACGCTCGTCGGCGGGCGCGAAAGGTGCATCCATGTCTCGGAACGAGCTCAGCGAGGCCGATCACGAGACGCGGGTGGAGGCCGCCCTCGCCGTCGTCGCGGTGATGGGCCTGCAGGTGCTCATCGGCATCGTCAGCGCCACTCAGGGCTGGGCGCTCTGGGGGCTCCCCTGGTGGGTCTGGCTGGTCCTGGTCGGACCGGAGCTCGTCCTGCTGGTCCTCCTGACCTGGTCGCGACCGCGCCAGCGGCTCGTGGAGACGGGCCGTCGGCGCGCCGTGTCCCTCGGCCTGGTCGCCTGCGTGGGGCTCGGCAACGCGGTGGCGCTGGTCGCCCTCCTCGGCGCGATCCTCGAGCGGCGACGAGGTGAGCGGGGGACAGCTCCTGTTCAAGTCGCTCGCGATCTGGACGACGAACGTGATCGCCTTCGGGCTGTGGTTCTGGGAGCTCGACCGGGGAGGGCCGGTGCGCCGAGCCGAGCCGGATCCGCTGCCGGCGGAGTTCCAGTTCCCCCAGATGGACGACGCCGGCGATGCGCGAGGGGGCTGGTACCCGCGCCTCGTTGACTACCTCTACGTCTCCTTCACCAACTCGCTGGCCTTCAGCCCCACCGACGCCATGCCGCTCACCCGCCGCGTCAAGCTCGCGATGCTCAGCGAGGCCAGCGTCTCGTCGATCACCGTTCTGCTCGTCGCCGCGCGGGCCATCAACATCCTGGACTAGCCGCGAGCGCGGGCTTCCCCTCAAGGGGTTCGCCGTGCGCGCGAAACCGGCGCTCTCCAGCGTGGAGAAGTGTCCCTCAAGCACTGCCCATCGCGACGGAACTGCGTGGCAGCGTGGGGCGCCGAAAATCGCCCCCACGGGAGTGCCTGCCACGAGTCAGGCGGCATGCAGGTTGGAGGCCCTAGATTGACCGCGCCGAGCGTGCGTTGCGGATCGCGGCTCTGGGTCTCTCCCTGACTGAGCTGCATCCCTAGCGGACCCGGTGGAGGGGCGCCGCCAATTCGGACCGAGTTTCGGACCGAGAGACCGCACGAGGAGGGACGCCGTGGCAGTTTCGGATGCGCTTGAGCAACTCGCGGCGCGGGCGCGGGCCGTCGAGCAGAACGCCCGGGACGTTGAGGCCCGAGGCCGAGCGGACCTCGAGGCGAAGGTCGCCGAGGCCAGGAAGGCAGCCGACGAGGACGCCGACAAGCTGCGCGCGAGAGACGCGGAGGCCTACGACGACGCGCCAGCGGAGCTGGACTGACGTCCAGCGGAGCTGGAAGGAGCACGTCGCGCACATCCGCGAGCGGATCGCCGACAAGAAGGCCGAAGTCAACGTCGATATGGCGGAGCGCCGAGCGAAGGTGGCCGAGGACGACGCGCTCGACGCCATCGACTTCGCCGGGGCTGCGCTCGACGAGGCCGAGTACGCAACGCTCGACGCTGTGCTCGCGCGGAAGGAAGCGGACGAGCTTGCCGCCTCATAGCCCGGCCGCTGAACCGAAGGGGCGCGAGGCGACGGCGAGATCGACGCGGGCCAGCTCGTCGATGTACCGCGGCGGCGGGTCGGTGGCGATGCTCGGCGTCGCCCGCTGCCCCTGTTGGGCCTGAGTAGAGCCGGTCCTCGTCGGTCCCCGGCGGGACGGCGGCGTGGCCCCGACGCACAGCCGGGTCCATCAGCCCAACACGCAGGCGGCCACGCGCAAACGAGGGGTCACGCGATAGGTCACGGGACCCAGCGCCACTCAGGGTACTCGCCCGAGTTCGGGACGCCCGAGACCCGGGTCGAGTAGGACTCAGCGGTACTCAGCGGCACTCGCCGGGCTGAACTGTCAATCCGGAGGCCGCGGGTTCGAGTCCCGTCACTCCCGCCTATGAGACCCCGCTCCGGAAGCGGGGTCTTCTAGTTCTGGCGGCTGGAGTCAGAGCGGCTCTCGGAGCGCGTTGCTAACGATCTGCAAACGCGTCACGGAAACGTTCGCAATCACGCGACAGCGGGACGCGGACGGCGCCGCCAGGGGCCGAGATGGCGCGAAAGAGGGGGAGAGCGTGAGGGCGCGGGGTACGATCGACCCGCACAACGGGCGGAAAGCAGAACCATGAACCGCGACGAGATGCTGCCCCTGTTCGAGGCCCACCGCGAGGCTGAAGCAGCTCGAGACTTCGACGCCATCCTCGCGACCTTCGTTGATGACTGCTTCCTCGAGACGGTGCCGCTCGGGATGCGGGCGGAGGGCAAGCAGGCAGCCCGGGCTGCTTACGAGGGGTTCTTCACCGCCTTCCCGGACCTGAGCCCCGATGATCAAGGCATGGCGTTCGGCGACGACGTCATCGTCGTCTGGGGGGCCCTGCGGGGAACGAGCGGTGGCGACTGGCTCGGGATTCCCCCGGGCGGCGGCTCGTTTGTGGTGCCGTTCGCCAACGTCGCGCCCTTCAAGGATGGCCTGCTGGCGGGCGAGAGCATCTACTTCGACCTCGCCACGCTCTGCGAGCAGGCGGGGGTCAGCCTCGACGAAGTCCGGGCCGCCGCCAAGACCAGGGCCGGCGGCGGTTCGGTCCCGTCCCCTGGCTCGTAGGGCGCCAACACCGCCTCAGCCGCCGAGCAGCTGCCCGAACCGCGCCGCCGCCTGCGCCTGGAGGCCGGCGCCCACGTGCGCGTAGGTGTCCATCGTGAAGGCCGAGCTGTGGCGACCGAGCCGTTCCTGGACGACCTTCGGGTGGACCCCGGCGGCCGTGAGGAGGCTCGCGTGCGTGTGGCGCAGGTCGTGGAGGCGGATCGGCGGCAGGCCGACCGCGGCGACGTGGCGGCGGAAGAGGCGCGAGAGCTGCTCGGGGTGAATCGGCTCGCCGTCCTCGCGGCAGAACACTAGGCCGCGGTCCGCGTAGGCGGGGCCGAGGACGAGGCGCTCGGCGGCCTGGGCGCGCCGGTGGTCGCGCAAGGCCGTCACCGTGCCCGCGTCGAGGTCGAGCGTCCGGACGGGGCGCCCCGTCCGGTGCGAAATGGCGGTGCATCAGCGCCCGGTCCGCGCTCCGCTTCGTCTCGCCCCTCCCGCTTGCACGCCCGGTTCTCGCCAGCCGACAACGCAGCTAGGGTCCGGGGCGTGGCTCGTCGAGAGGCTCCCCTCGCCAGCGCGGAAGCTCTGGTGGTCGACCACCTGGAGCGCCTGCGTACGCGGATAGAGGGACGCCGACAACGCGACGGTCGCGGCGGCCAAGCTCGGCGAGAACGGGTACTTGCGACCCGCGCTCAAGGCCGGGCTTGAAGCGGCGGCGGAGCGCGGCCTACCGGTCAAGCTACGGCTGGAGCATCCCTTTCAGTGCAGCGAGTGGAGGAGCCGCGCCGGCGTCGACATTGGCGTCCGCGGCCTGCCGCGCCTGGCGCCCGTGTTCTGCGAGCTGAAGTGGGGCGGCGGCGCCAGCGTGCTCGGCGAGTGTTCGTGGGACCTGGCAATGATGGCGCTCGCGGTCGCGATTAAGGCGTGTGCCGCTGCGGGCGCAGTTCAGCAGGGACGCCGACGTCCCTAGGTGTCAGGTTCACGACCGATGGATGCACCCGACGTGAGCGGGCGCGTTCCGTGGTGGGCTCGGCTTCGCGGCCACCGCTGGAGGCCGATCGAGCGTGCTGGCGTGATCGCCGCCGTGGCGATCGTGATGAGCGCGCTGTTCGTGACGACCTACTCGCTTGCGCTCGGCGACCCGGTGCCCCGCCACATCGATGCCGCGCTCGTCGGCGACCCGAGGGGGGACGCGGGCACGGTGAAGGCGGTCCAGGGGGTCGCCGAGAACAGTCTCGACTTCACCCACTACGAATCGCTGGCCGCCGCGCGCGACGCGATCGATCACCAGCGGGTCTACGCCGCCCTCGACCTGACCTCGGCGAGGCCGACGCTCTACGTGGCGAGCGCCGCCGGCGCCTCTGTGGCGCGCGTGCTGGAGAAGATCTCCACAGTCAACCCGAGCGTGCGGGTAGTCAACACGCACCCGCTCGCGTCCACGGATCCGAGCGGCCTCGACCTCTTCTACCTGATGCTCGTCGGGACGCTCGTCGGCTTCATCGCCGTGTTCCAGACCCGGGCGCTCGCCGGCGGCCTGTCGCTGCGCCGTTGGACGGGGTTCGTGGTCGCCTTCGCGCTCGCGGCCTCGCTCGTCCCGACGCTCGTTGAGGGGCCGATTCTGGACCGGCTCGACATTCCTGTGTTGGAGGTCTGGGGCATCCTTGCGATGCACATCCTGGCGGTGGCGGCGTTCACCTCCTTGATGACCGTGCTGATCGGCCCCTGGGCGATCGTCCCGACCTGGCTGTTCTTCGTGGTGCTGGGCAACAGCTCGTCGGGTGGGGCGGTGTCGCCGCCGCTGCTGCCGGCGCCGTTCGCGTTCGTCTCGCAGTGGCTTCCGTCGGGGGCCACCGTCACCTCGCTTCGCGACGCGATCTACTTCCGCGGCTACGAGCACGCGCGGCCGATCCTCGTCTTGGCGGCCTGGGCGGCGGCGCTCTTCGGCGCGATGCTGGTCGCCTCGTATCGCCGCGGGACCAGCCCAGGCGGCTCGTGAGGTACTCAGCGGCACTCGCCGGGCACAACTGTCAATCCGGAGGCCGCGGGTTCGAGTCCCGTCACTCCCGCTGAATGAAGGTCTTTGCCGGCGGGCGGTTTGCCCGCCAGAGTCGGCGATCCGGGGCCGGGTAGCAGGCCCCGCCGCAGCAGGGGCCGTCCCGCCGAGACCAGCCTGGCAGGATGCCGCCGGTGTTCTTCTCGCTGAGCAGCTGGGCACTCGCCCTCATCCTCTTCGCGGCGGTCGTCGGGCCCACCGTCGCGGGCCTCGCCGTCGGCCGGCATCTGCGCAACCGGGGAGAGACCCTCAGCGAGCCCTTCGGCGTCCTGCAGGCGGCGATGCTCGGCATCGTCGCGCTGCTCCTCGCCTTCGGGCTGTCGCTCGCCATCGGCCGCTACGAGACGCGCAAGGTCGCCGTGGTGGACGACGCCAACACGATCGGCACGACCTACCTCCGCGCCCAGACGCTGGCCGAACCCGTCCGGACACGCTCGCTCGACCTCCTGCGGCGCTACACCGACGCGGCGATCCAGATCTCGCGCGAGGTGCCCGACAGCGCGGGGTTTCGGCGCACGGACGCGGCCCAGGGGGTCCTCCAGCGCCAGCTCTGGGGCCTCGCCGGACAGGCGCTCGACGACGCGCCGATCGCCAGTGCGCCGCGCCTGTACGTCAACAGTCTCAACGCGATGATCGACCAGCAGGCGGTTCGCGTCGCGGCGCTCAACAACCGCGTTCCGAACACCGTCCTGTGGCTGGAGGCGATCGCCTCCGCCGTGGCGCTCGGGCTGCTCGCGCTCTACCTCTCGCTGCTGGGCCGCGGGATGGTCGCGGTGCTGGCCGCCGCCGTGCTCGTGGCGACGCTGCTGTATGTGACGTTCGACCTCGACCGGCCGACGCGCGGCCTGGTCAACGTCCCGGACACCCCGCTCGTCGCCCTCAGGGCGTCGATGGCGCTGCCGCCCGCCGCGGAGTGAGCGACGGAGACAGGACCAGTCGAGTCAGCTTCCGGTGGCCGGGTCCGACCGTTCGCGTAGGTCCTTCCGAGGCCGCGAGGCTTCCGGGCCGCGATCGAGCGGGAGCGGCCGCGGGCCTCGTCAGCCGGTCCGCGCGCCTGGCACGACGCCGCTCACCGCGAGGAGGGCGGGCTGGACGACCAGCGCCGAGTCGTCCCCACTGATGGCGGCGAACTCCGCCTCGAGCTCGGCCACCTCCTCCTCCGTCCCGATTCCGGCGGCCGCCGCCCCGGGCGCGGCCTCGAGGAAGGTGTACTCCCAGAGGCGCTTTCGCTCCCCGGTCGCGAACGCGGGCTGGTGCACCGACACGCTCAGCTCGGTGAGGCCGACGTCACGGAACATGCCGAACAGCCGCCGCCCGACGTCGTAGTCCACCCCGAGCGCCGCGCCCACCTCGACGCTGAGCTCGGCGAAGCGCCTGTACGCGCGGCTCGGCGGATCGCTGAACATGCTGGTCATCACCATGTCCTGAGCAACCAGCGTGCCTCCGGGCCGGAGGAGGGCGGCCATCTGCGCCAGGGCGTCCGCCGGGTGCTGGAGGTGGCAGAGGAGGAACCGGCAGAACACCAGGTCGAGCTCTCCGGACGGCAGCCCCGGCTCGTACGCGCTCCCCTCGACGAAGGAGACGTTGCCGAGGCCGCGCCGGGCGGCCCGGTCCCGGCCGTGGAGGAGCTGGTCGGCGCTCACGTCCATGGCGATCACGCCGCCGTGCGGCCCGACGCGCTCGCCGAGCCAGCACGACATGTCGCCCACCCCGCAGCCGACATCGGCCACCCGCCACCCGGCGCCCAGCCCCGCCGCCGCGCACGCCGCCCGCGACGAGGCGCCGTAGACCTCGTCCAGCAGGTGGAGGCGTGCGGCCCCCTCGTCCCCCGTCGCCAGCACGTAGCCGTCGCCGACCGAAGCCCGCTCGCCGTTCGCCATCGTCGCCCCCCGTGCGCCTGGCCGCGCGCGAGCGTACAGGCCGCCGCCCCCGCCGCTCCTGCCTCAGAGCTCCACCGCGGCGAGGCCCTTGGTATCAGCGGGGCGGACGCCCGGACCCCGCCGCTCGACGTCCGCCCCCGCAAGGTGTTGACTGGGCACCTCGTGAACCTCCGGCTTGCGCTCCTCGGCCTGCTCGCCGCGCTCATCGTCCCGGCGGCGGCGGCGGGCGCGCCCAGGATCTCCGGCGCCGACGGGGACGTCTGGAACGCCGCCTCCCCGAGCCCGGCCTACACGATCGCGACCGACCGGCCCTCGATGGAGTGGCGCCTGGACGGGGGCAGCTGGGCGCGGGAGCGCTCGCCGGCCGTGACGCTCACCTTCAGGTCGCTGTCCGAGGGCCAGCACGTGCTGTCCGTTCGCGACAGCAACCGGGGACCCGGCGGCGGCGGCGGCCAGGACGAGGAGGAGGCGAGCCGGCGCTTCCGCGTGGACACGGTGGGCCCCCGGATCGAGATCCGCGAGCCTCGGGCGGGGGCCGTCTACGCCCAGGGCCAGGCCGTCGCGGCGCGGTACGCGTGCTCGGGTGCCGCGACCTGCGCGGGGCCCGTCGGCGACGGTCAGGCCCTGCAGACCGCCGCCGCGGGGCCGGCGAGCTTCGTGGTGCGGGCGGTCGACGACGCGGGCAACGCGGCCACCGCGCGCGTTCGACTACGTCGTCGCGCCGACCGCGCCCCAGCGCCCCATTCTGACGCCCGCGCCCCAGCACCCCGTTCTGACCCAGCCGCTCGCGGCGAAGCCGTCGCCCCCCGCGATGCGCCCGCCGCAACCGCGGGGAGCCCACCTCATGTCGCCGTCTGCCGGCAGGCGGGTGACGACCCTGCGGCCCCTGCTGCGATGGCGCCCTCACCCGCGGGCCGGCCTCTACAACGTTCAGGTCTTCCTGCTCGAGAAGGGCGAGGCGCGGAAGGTGCTCTCGGCCTTCCCAGCGGGGCCGCGCCTGCGCGTGCCCGCGGCCACGCTCGCGTTCGGCGGGCGCTACGTCTGGCGCGTCTGGCCCAACGTGGACGGCCGGTACCCGCGCCGCCCGATCGGCTTGAGCTTCTTCGACGTGGCGCAGCCGACGCCGCGGGGGCTGTGAGGCGTTCGGCGCGCCGCGCCGGCGTCACCCGGCGGGGAACCCCGGCGGCGGGCGCTGCGGCCAGGCGCGGTAGCGGCTGAAGTCGTCGAGCGGGGTGACGACGACGAAGGACGGCGGGACGCGCCACGCGCGGGCGAGGGTTCGGAGGTTCGGCGGGTCGCGGCCCGTCCAGGTCGGGAGGTCGCCGGCGGGCGGGGCGGGCCGGGCCGCCTGGAGCGACCCGGGGAGCGCGATCGCCACGGCCGCGATCAGGCCGACGAGCTTGGGCACCGACGGTCTCCGAGTGAGCCGCCCCGAGCCTACGCCTCCGGGCTCACGCGGACGAATCCATTGACATCCATGACTTTAATCGATATACATTGTTCGATGGCGGTCGATCTTGAGCTGGTCCCGAAGCAGAAGCGCCCGGCCGGCGAGCCGTGCTGCGAGCCCCTGGTGCACCCCGACGTGGACCGCGCCGAGGCCGCGCGCCTCGCAGTGGTCGCGAAGGCCCTCGGCGACCCGATCCGCCTGCAGCTGGTCAACGTGCTGCGCAAGCACGCCGGGGTGGTCTGCGTGTGCGAGCTGACGCCGCTCTTCGACGTCGGCCAGCCCACGGTCTCGCACCACCTGAAGGTGCTCCGCGAGGCAGGACTGGTCGACTCCGAGCGGCGGGGCCTCTGGGCCTACTACTACGTCCTGCCCGAGGCGCTCGGCGAGCTCGGCGCCTGGCTCGGGGACCGACGAGAGGGGGACGAGGGATGATGCGGCTGACGAGGATCCGGCGCCGCGCGCTCTCCCAGGTGGCCTACGACGAGCGGACCGGCGCGGTGTGCGACGCCCGCTGCCGGGCGAGCGCCCAGCGCGAGCGCGACCACGTCCGCTCCCTCGCCCGCCGGGGACCGCACCTCTGAGCGGCCCGCGGGTGCGCCGACCCAGGGGCTCCTCAGCCTGATCCGGGGGCGGCGGCTCCCGGAGCCGGCGTCTCGGGCGGCGTTGCAGTCGATGGAGGCGGCGGGGGCGGCGGCAGAGGGGCCGTGCGCCCCCTGCAGGGGGCGGCGAACAGCCCGGCGCGGTCGAGGCGGGCGGAGCGCTCCGCCACGGCGAGCTGGGTGCGGTAGCGGAAGCGCCCCCGGACGGCGCGGGCCGCGCCCGACGCGACCATGCCGTAGTTCGTCGTGATCGACCCCACCTGGTAGGGGGCGAAGGCTCGCCGGCTGATGTACCCGACCAGGCGGCCGGCGGCGTCGCGGGCCGGGCGCAGGGGGTCGCTCTCGACGATCACGGCGGTGCCCCGGGGCAGCTCGCGCCGGAGCTGGCCCCGCGCCAGCCCGAAGCGACAGCCCGCGCGGCGGCCGGCGCGGGCGGGCTGCGGCGCCCTCAGCCCCGCCAGGCGCACGGTCCACCGCCGCCCGCCCGAGCTGACCATCACCGTGTCTGCCGCGACCACCCGGACCACCTGGCCGGCGAGCCGGGTCAGCCGCAGCGCGCGCCCCGGCGCGGGCGCCACGACGACGGCGCTCTCGGCCAGGGCGACCAGCGCCGCACGGTCGTCGAAGCTCGCCTCCAGCGAGAGCCTCGACCCGTCGCGCTCGAAGTCGAGAGCCCAGGCGCCGCCGGGCGTGCCACCGCCCTCGTAGGCGGAGTAGGCGGCCGGCCTGCCGGCCACGACCACCTCGGAGATGAGCGTCCACCGCGGCCCCTCGCCGCAGCCGTACGGCTGCCCCTGCACCAGCTTGAGGATCCGCCCGTCCGGGGCGGCCCACCGGGCGGCCGCGTCGCCGAGCGTGTCGCCGGCGCAGGCGAGCGAGCGGGCGCCGAGCTCCTGCAGCGCGTAGCCCGGGGTCTCGGGGACGAGCAGTGGGACGCCGGCCGCGTCGGCGGCCGCCTGCCACCGCGCCTGGTCGGCCGGGTCGAGCGCGAGCGCCGGGGTGCTGAGGGCGCCTCCGGCCGCGAGGAGCGCGGCGGCGCGCAGGATGAGGCCGGGCATGATCGTCTCCGGGGCGGGCGAGCGGAATCGACCCTAGGCGCCATCCCCGGTCCGGGCCTCTGGTTGACCGGCGAGGTTCGCCGCCGTCGATGGTCCAGGCGGCCGTCGCGCCGAGTGGGGCTGGACACCTCGCCGGCGCGGGGCGGTGCCGGCTCGACCCGGGGTCAGGCGGCGCCGGTCGTCACCAGGACCTTGACGGCGCGGCGCTCGTCCATGGCCGCGTAGCCGGCGGGCACCTCCTCGAGGGGGATCACGAGGTCCAGCACCGGCGAGGGGTCGAGGCGGCCGGCGAGCACGTCCTCCATCAGCTCCGGGATGTAGGCCCGCACCGGCGCGACGCCGCCGAACAGCTCGACGTTGCGCATGTGCGCGTCGAGCAGGCCCACCGGCTCGACGGGCACGCCAACGTGGCCCACCACGCCGCCGGGGCGGGCGCTGTCGATCGCCGTGGCGAACGATCCGGCCGTCCCGACGCACTCGATCACGTGCGCGCGCCCCGCCGCCGGTGAGCTCGCGCACGCGCGCGACGGCCTCGTCGCCGCGCTCCTCCACGACGTCGGTCGCGCCGAAGCCGCGGGCGATCTCGAGGCGGTCGGAGTGGTGGCCCAGCACGATGACGCGCTCGGCGCCCAGGCGGTGCGCGGCGAGCACCGCGCAGAGCCCCACCGCCCCATCGCCGACCACGACGGCCGTCCCGCCGGCGCCGATCCCGGACGCGAGCGCACCGTGGTGGCCGGTGCCCATCACGTCGGTGAGCGTCGCGAGCGCGGCCGCGAGGCGGTCGTCGGAGAGGTTGACGCCCTCGGGCATCGGCACGAGCGTCCCGTCGGCCAGCGGCGCGCGCACGGCCTCGGCCTGGCCGCCGTCGTCCTTGCCTCCCCAGTAGCCGCCGGTGACGCAGGAGGTCTGCAGGCCCTCGCGGCAGAACTCGCAGCTGCCGTCCGAGAAGGCGAAGGGCGCGATCACCCGCTGGCCCGGCCGGAGCGTGCGCACCTCGGCGCCGACGTCCTCGACGATGCCGATGAACTCGTGCCCGGTGCGGGCGGGCGGCTCCCCGAAGAGGGGCAGGTCCCCCCGGTAGGGCCACAGATCGCTGCCGCAGATGCAGGCATGGGTCACCCGCACGACCGCGTCGGTCGGCTCGACGATCGCCGCGTCGGGCACGTCCTCCACCCGGATGTCGCGCGGCCCGTGGTACACGCTCGCCCTCATGCCCGCCCTCCCGCTCGCGGCAGCCTCGATGGCAGCGTACGGGCGCGCCGCCGTCGGCGCCCGCGGCGACTACGCTTCCGGGATGGACCCGGAGGCCCCGCGCCGCCGCCCCCGCCAGCCGCCGCCCGCGCCGCCGGAGCCCCCCGGCGCGGCGCCGCCGGAGGAGGAGGTGCCGCCGCCCCGGCGCGGCGGCGCCTTCGCCGTGGTCTGGTGGGCCGCCCTGGCCCTCGTCGTCGTGGTGGTGATCGTGGCCTTCGCGACCGGGACCGCGGACGACCTGCCCTGGGGGGCCATCATCGGCGTGCTGGCGGTGCTGGGGTTCGCCTTGATCGCGCTGCGGCGACGCGCCGCCGCGCTGGCCGCGGGCGAGGACGGGGAGGACGAGGACGACGCCGGGGACGGGCGGCCGTGACCGAGCCCGGCGGCGCCCCGACCGCGACGACGGCCTCCGCTACCCGGACGCGCGCCCGCTGCGGTGGGTCCAGCTCGCGACGGTCGCTCTGATCCTGGTCGTGGTGGTGCTCACCCTCACGAGCGGGTCGCGGCCGGCCGAGGTGCGCTGGGGCAGCCTCGCGGGGCTGATCGCGCTGACGGTGGTGGTGTTCCTGGCCACGCGGAGGTGGCGCTCGCGCCGCCGCGCAGGCCCCGGGCCAAAATGCCGGAAATGCTGGGGAGATCGAGGGGAATGGGGAGGGCAAGAGGTGACACCTGACCCCTCGTGCAATTCGGCACAACCCGGGGTAGCCTCTCGCATCCCCTCGACCCGACCTCCGCGATGGCCCTGACCCCGAGGCCCCCCCGGACATGAGCACCACGGCCGCCGAGACCGCCGGCGCCCCCGGCGCGCCCGCGCCCGAGGCCGAGCGCGAGGTCATCGCCGGCCGCTCGCCGTGGCAGCTCTTCTGGATGCGCTTCCGGCAGGACAGGTTCGCCCTCGCCGGCCTCGCCTTCATCGTCCTGATCGTCCTGGTCGCGATCGCGGCGCCGGCGTTCGCCGCCCTGACCGGCCACGGCCCCAACGAGCTGTTCCAGCGGGAGACCACGGACATCTTCGGCATCCCCGAGGGCCCGAACGCGGAGTTCTGGTTCGGGGCCGACAACAGCGGCCGCGACGTCTTCGTCCGCACGATCTACGGGGCGCGGGTGTCCCTGATCGTCGGGGTGGTCGCGACGGGTTTCGCGGTGCTGGTGGGCATCGTCCTCGGCGTGATCGCCGGCTACTTCGGCGGCTGGGTCGACACGCTGATCTCGCGGACCTGCGACATCATCCTCTCGATCCCGCTCCTCCTGTTCGCGATCGGGATCGTGGCCGCGTGCTCGACCTCGAAGGAGGGCTGCCTCAACGGCACGCTCAAGCCGGGGCTGACGCTGGTGATCCTGATCATCTCGCTCTTCACGTGGCCCTACGTGGCCAGGCTCGTGCGGGGCAACACGCTCTCGCTGCGGGAGCGCGAATTCGTCGAGGCCAGCCGGTCGCTCGGCGCCGGCAACGCCCGCATCATGTTCCGAGAGGTCCTCCCCAACCTGATCTCGCCGATCATCGTCTACGCCTCGCTGCTGATCCCGGCGAGCATCCTCTTCGAGGCGTACCTCTCGTTCCTCGGGCTGGGCGTCCCGGACGACACGCCCTCCTGGGGGAACATGGTCAGCGAGTCGCTGGAGAACTTCGACGTCGTCTGGTGGTTGTGGCTCTTCCCCGGCCTCTTCCTGCTCTTCACCGTGCTGGCCTTCAACCTCCTGGGCGACGGCCTGCGCGACGCGCTCGACCCGCGGGCCGACCGATGACCCGGCCCCTCCCAATCCCCCGACAAGGAGAGATCAGATGAGAAGACGGTGGCTCACGCGCGCGGGCGTCGTGGCGCTCGCCGCGGCCGCCGCCCTCGCCGCCGCCGCCTGCGGCGGCGACGACGACGACTCGGCGGACACCTCGGGCGGCGACGGCGGCGAGGACATCGCCGCCGTCATCGGCGAGCTCGGCGGCCCGGTGACGTTCGGCGATGTGGCCAAGGGCGGCACGTTCCGCATCGCCAACACCGACTTCGCCAACAGCGACGGCTTCGATCCCTCGGGCGAGTACTTCGGCTCCGCCTGGATGATCTACAGCACGACGATGCTCCGCACGCTCCTGATCGACGACCGTTCACGGCCGGCGAGGAGGGCAACCAGCTCGTGCCCGACCTCGCCACCGAGGTCCCCGAGCCCTCGGCCGACGGCCTCACCTACACCTTCACGCTCAAGGACGGCGTCACCTTCGGCCCGCCGGTCAACCGCGAGATCACCTCGCAGGACATCCTCTACTCCTTCGAGCGCATCGGCACGCCCAGCGTCGCCGCCCAGTACGCCTTCTACTACAACGTCGATCGAGGGCATGGAGGACTTCGCCGCGGGCAAGGCCAAGACGATCTCCGGCATCACGACCCCCGACGACAAGACGCTCACCTTCAAGCTGACCACGCCGACGGGTGACTTCCTCTACCGCGTGGCGATGCCGGCCACGGCGCCGATCCCCGAGGAGGTCGCCAAGTGCCACCCGCAGGCCGGCGAGTACGGGCGCTACATCGTCACCTCGGGGCCGTACATGATCGAGGGCGCCGACAAGCTCGACATCTCGAGCTGCGGCTGCGCAGAAGCCGATCTCGGGCTTCAACCCGAGCACCGGGCTCACGCTGGTGCGCAACCCGAACTACGACCCGGCGACGGACAACACCGAGTTCCGCCAGAGCAACCCCGGACCGCTTCGAGATCACGGTCAACACCAACCTCGACAACATCTTCGACCAGATCGAGCGCGGGGAGCTCGAGACCTCCTTCGAGACGCCCCCGAACGCGGTCGTGCGGCGCTACCTCCAGGACCCGGAGATCCGCGAGCGGCTGCGCGTCAACGCGAGGCGACCGCATCTGGTTCGCCTACATGAACCTGACGACGCCACCGTTCGACGACGTCCACGTGCGCAAGGCGATGAACCTCGTGATGGACCTCGAGGGCATCCAGCGCGCCTGGGGCGGGCCGGTCGCTGGGCGCCGTCCCGACCCACATGCTCCCGAACTCGCTGCTGGACATCCCCGACTACTTCCCGTACCAGCAGGCCCCCATGGCGGGCGACGTCGAGGCCGCCAAGGCCGAGATGGCCCAGTCGAAGTACGACACCGACAAGGACGGCACCTGCGACGCCGCGCCCTGCAAGGGCGTGATCAACCTCAACCGCAACTTCGCGCCCTGGTCAACGATCTCGCCGATCATCGAGCAGTCGGCCGCCAAGATCGGCATCGACATCGAGACCCGCGAGGCCTCGCGCACGGCGGTCAACAACACCTCGAACACGACGGCCCGCAGGATCCCGTTCAGCTCCGGCAACGGGTGGGGCAAGGACTACGCCGACCCCTCGACCTTCTTCGCTGATCTTCGACGGGCGCAACATCATCCCGGTCGGCAACACCGCGTTCTCGCTGGTCGGGGTGACGAAGGCCCAGGAGAAGGAGCTCGGGATCACGATGCCGCCCGGCGGCGTGCCGAGCATCAACGCCGACATCGACGAGTGCACCCCGCTGACCGGGCAGGAGCGCACCGACTGCTGGACGGCCCTCGACAAGAAGCTCACCGAGGAGATCGCGCCGCAGGTGGCGCTGATCGACGCGACGTCGATCGAGCTCGCCGGGCCCGCGGTCACCCAGTACGACTTCGACCAGTTCGGCATCGAGCCGTCGCATGGCCCGCGTCGCCGTCGACCCGTCCCAGCAGAACTGAGAGGAGGAGACACCGACTGACGAAATGACGGCCGGGGCGGCCACGCCCCGGCCGGCTCCTCGGACACCGCCAACATGACCCGCTACATCATCCGGCGATTGATCTACGTCGTGCTCGTGGTCCTCGCGGTCACGCTGCTGGCGTACGCGATCTTCTTCCTGCTGCCCTCGACCGACCCGGCGGTGGCGTTCGCCGGGCGCAACCCGAGCCCCGAGCTGATCGCCGAGGTGGAGCAGCAACTCGGGCTCGACAACCCCGTCCCGGTGCAGTACGCGCTCTACGTCAAGCGCCTGTTCCTCGGTGACGAGTACGGCTGGCCCGGCTTCGGGCTCTCCTACAACACCCGCTCGCCGGTGCGGGACGAGATCTTCGACCGGGCGTGGGTGACGATCCAGCTCGCCATCGGCGCAGCAATACTGTGGCTGATCCTGGGCGTCTCGATCGGCGTGATCTCGGCGCTCAAGCGCCGGACCGCCGTCGACCGCGCCGCGATGGGCTTCGCGCTGATCGGGGTGTCGGCGCCCGTGTTCTGGCTCGGCCTGGTGGCGCTCTACATCTTCTGGGAGAAGCTCGGCTGGCTCCCGGGGACCGGCTACGTGCCGTTCACCGAGGACCCTGTCGACTGGTTCCTGCACATGATCCTGCCGTGGTCCGTCCTCGCGCTGCTGTTCGCGGCGGTCTACGCCCGCGTGGTGCGGGGCAACATGCTCGACACCTTGAGCGAGGACTACATCCGCACCGCGCGCGCGAAGGGCCTGCCGGAGCGCCGCGTCGTCGGGCGCCACGGGCTGCGACCCGGGCTCACGCCGGTCGTCACGCTGCTGGCCATCGACTTCGCGCTGCTCATCGGCAACACCGTGGTCACGGAGACGGTCTTCAACATGCCCGGCCTCGGCAACTACATCCTGATCTCGACCGACTCGGGCGACCTGCCGGGGGTGCTCGCCGTCGTCGTGCTGGCGTCGTTCGCCGTGGCCTTCCTCGCGCTGGTCGCCGACATCGTGTACGCCTACCTCGACCCCCGGGTGCGCTACCAATGACAGCGCCCCTCCTCGAGGTGCGCGACCTGAGCGTGCACTTCCCCACCCACGACGGGCTCGTGAAGGCGGTCGAGGGGGTCAGCTTCACGGTGGAGCAGGGCGAGACGCTGGGCGTCGTCGGGGAGTCCGGCTCCGGCAAGAGCGTGACCTTCATGACCGTGATGGGGCTGATCAACCGCAAGACGGCGCAGGTCTCCGGGGAGGTCCTGTTCCGCGGCGTGGACCTCCTGTCCCTCGCGCCGGGGGCCCTGCGAGAGCTCCGCGGCGAGAGCATCGGCATGGTCTTCCAGGACCCGATGACCTCGCTCCACCCCATGTACCGGGTGGGCGACCAGATCGCCGAGGGGGTCCTCGCGCACCGCCATGTGAGCCGGCAGGTCGCCTGGGACATGGCGGTGGACGCGCTGCGCAAGATCGGGATCCCCTCGCCCGAGCAGCGGGCCCGGGGCTACCCGCACGAGTTCTCGGGCGGGATGCGCCAGCGCGCGATGATCGCCATGGCGCTGGTGCTCGACCCCGACCTCCTGATCGCCGACGAGCCGACCACGGCGCTCGACGTGACGGTGCAGGCGCAGATCCTGGAGCTGATCGCCGAGATGAAGGAGCGCCTCGGCATCGGCGTCGTGCTGGTGAGCCACAACATGGGCGTCGTCGCCGACGTCGCCCAGAAGGTGATGATCATGTACGCCGGCCGGGCCGTGGAGATGGGCACGCGGGACGAGATCTTCCGCTCCCCGCACCACCCCTACGCCTGGGGCCTGCTCGAGTCGATCCCGCGGGCCGACGTGCGCGTCGCCCGGCTGCTGCCGATCCCCGGCTCGCCGCCGTCGCTCATCCACGTCCCGTCGGGCTGCTCGTTCCACCCCCGCTGCCCGCACCGCTTCGACCGCTGCGACAGGGAGGACCCGCCGCTCCGGTCCCCCGACGGCTCCGCCCACCGCGACGCCTGCCTCCTGTCGCTCGAGGACAAGCGCCGGCTCTGGGCCGAGCGCCAGCGGGCCTTCGAGGACGCCGCGGCGTGACCACCTCCGCCCACCCGTCGGCCCAGGGCCCGGTCCCCGCGCCCGAGCCGGGGCCGCTGGTCGAGGTCGAGGGGCTCACCAAGCGCTTCCCGATCACCCAGGGCGTCATCTTCCAGAAGCAGATCGGGGCCGTGCACGCCGTGGAGGACGTGACGCTGTGGATCGGCCGCGGCGAGACGCTGGGGCTGGTGGGCGAGTCGGGCTGCGGCAAGTCGACCACAGCCCGCCTGATCACGCGGCTGCTGGAGCCGACCGAGGGCACCGTGACCTTCGACGGCCAGGACATCAGCCACCTCGGCCGGCGCGAGCTGCGGCCGCTGCGCCGCGAGATGCAGATGGTCTTCCAGGACCCGTACGGCTCGCTCAACCCGCGCCACAGCGTCGGGCAGATCATCTCTGCGCCCTTCCGCATCCACGGGATCGAGGGGAACCGGCGCGAGCAGGTGCAGGAGCTGATGCGGCGCGTCGGCCTCAACCCCGAGCACTACAACCGCTACCCCCACGAGTTCTCGGGCGGCCAGCGCCAGCGCATCGGCGTCGCCCGGTCGCTCGCGCTGAACCCGCAGCTGATCGTCGCGGACGAGCCCGTCTCGGCCCTCGACGTCTCGATCCAGGCGCAGATCCTCAACCTGCTGATGGACCTCCAGGACGAGCGCGGGCTCACCTACCTGTTCATCTCGCACGACCTCGGCGTCGTGCGCCACGTCTCCGACCGGATCGCCGTGATGTACCTGGGCCGCCTCGTGGAGGTCGCGGGCTCCGACCGGCTCTACGACGACCCCCGCCACCCCTACACCGCCGCCCTGCTGTCGGCGGTGCCCAAGGGGCACGAGGGCGCGGCCCGGAACCGCATCGTGCTCACGGGCGACGTGCCCTCGCCCGCCGACCCGCCGCCCGGCTGCCCCTTCCACCCCCGCTGCCCCAAGGCGCGGCAGGTCTCGGGGTCGGACGACGAGGTCCCCGAGCGCTGCCGCACCGAGATGCCGCCCCTGGAGTCGGTGGCCGACGGCCACGCGACCGCCTGCTGGTTCCCCCTGGCGCCCGGCGAGCGGCTGCAGGAGGCCGCGCACGCCTGACCCGCCGCCCGGCCGCGGGGGCGATCGGGTCGCTGGCTATGCTCGCCCAATGCGCTCGGGGCTGATGAACGGGCCGCTCTGGTTCACCTCGGTCAGGATCGTGGCGATCCCCCCGCTGATGGTGCTCCTGCTGGTCAACGACATCCCGGGGGCGCGCTGGTGGGCCTTCGCCGTCTTCGCGGTCGCGTGCGCGACCGACTCGATCGACGGCTGGCTGGCCCGCTCGCGCGGCGAGGTCACGGTGGCCGGCGCCTTCCTCGACCCGCTGGCCGACAAGCTGCTGATCACCGCCGTCCTCGTGTGTCTCGTCGAGACCGGCGAGGTGGCCGCCTGGGTGGCGATGGTCATCATCGCCCGCGAGTTCGCGGTGACCGGGCTGCGCCTCGTGGCCGCGGCCGAGAACATCATCATCTCGGCCGGGCGCTTCGGGAAGGCGAAGGCGCTGAGCCAGAACGTGGCCCTCGGCGCGATCATCCTTCCCGGCTTCCCGGTCGGGGTGGCGGACGTGCTGCTCGGCATCGCGCTGGTGCTGACCGTGCTGAGCGGCGTCCACTACTTCCTGCTCGCCCGCTGGCGGCTGTTCTCCGGGAAGGGGACGGTCAGCGCCGACGCGGTGGAGGAGCCGTGACCGAGGCGCTGGTCGTGGCCCTGGCCTACCTGCTCGGCTCGATCCCCTTCGCGTACCTCGCCGGACGGACCCGCGGGGTCGACCTGCGGACGGTCGGCAGCGGCAACCTCGGGGCCGCGAACGTGTTCCGCACCCTCGGCCGGGAGATGGGGATCGCGGTCATGGCGGCCGACATCCTCAAGGGGGTCGTCGCCGTCGTGATCGCCCGCCTGCTCACCGAGGAGCCGTGGCCGGCCATCGCCGCCGCGGCCGCGATGGCCGGCCACATCTTCCCCGTCTGGCTGCGCTTCAAGGGCGGGAAGGGGGTCGCCGTCGCCGGCGGGGCGGTGATCGCGCTGATGCCGCTCGTGGCCATCATCGTGTTCGCCATCTGGATCGCGATCGTCGCGACGACGCGCTACACCTCGCTGGCCGCCATCGTCGCCTGCCTCGCATCGGCGCCGCTCGCCTGGGCGCTCGGCTACCCGGACTCCACGATCGCCTTCGCCGCCGTCGGCACCGTCGGCGTGGTGTTCCTGCACCGCGGCAACATCCGGCGGCTGGTGCGGGGCGAGGAGCACCGCATCGAGCTGCGCCGCGCCCGGCGCCCCCGCCCCGAGCTCTCCGACGCGCCCTAGTCGCCCGTTCGGGTGACCACTGGGGGTCACCCCCTTGGGGATCTCCGGTCCCCCGGATGGCGCATCGAGCGGCGGTTCGCGTGGGTTTGGTGAAGCTTTTGACAAGGCACCGCGGCGGGGGGATATTTCGTGCGGATCGACACGATCTCCGCGGGGCCGTGCCCCTCTTTTTTTACGCCCCGCGTCCCGGACCATCGCGAGAGGAGGTCGCGTGGCAACCGAGTCACCACCCAGACCCGCGGGCGGGTTCGCTTCGACGATCGGGCCGAACGCCGCCTGGCGGCGGTCCGACCTCGGCGACTACCTGTCCGAGTTCTTCGGGGTCTTCGTCCTCATCGCCTTCGGCACCGGCGTGGTCGCGATGGCCGTCGCGGGCCTGCCGCAATCCGGCCGGGGCGACGGCATCACCTCCGACGCCGACTGGCTCCTCATCACCTTTGGATGGGGGATGGCGGTCACCTTCGCAATCTATGTCGCCGGCGGCATCACCGGCGCCCACATCAACCCCGCGGTCACGATCGCCTTCGCGACCTTCCGCGGCTTCCCGTGGAGGAAGGTCCCCGGCTACATCATCGCCCAGATCCTGGGCGGCATCGCCGGTGCCGCACTCGTCTACTGGGCCTACCACGACGCGATCAGCGCCTTCGAGGCGAGCGCCGAGCCGCCGATCGTCCGCGACGGAGGCGCGGGCAGCATCGGGATATTCGTCACCGGCCCCGCCGCGTACATCGACAACTACGGGGACGCGTTCCTCAGCGAGGCGATCGGCACCGCCTTCCTGCTCATCTTCGTGTTCGCGGTCGTCAACCTCATGAACCTGCCGCCGCGGGCCAACATGGCGCCGCTGATCATCGGCCTGGCCGTGTTCGCCATCGGCATGTCGTTCGGGGCGAGCACCGGCTACGCCATCAACCCCGCACGCGACCTGGGTCCGCGGATCCTCGCCGCGATGGAGGGATGGGGCGCGGCCGCCTTCCCCGGCGAGCAGGGCAATCTCGATGCCTACTGGTGGATCCCGGTCGCCGGACCCATAGCCGGCGCGATAATCGGATGCATCCTCTACGAGTTCTTCATCTCGTACGTCCTCAGATCTCGGCACAAGCCCGAGGCCGAAGGGCTTGAGGCGCGCGGCGAGACCGTGGAGGAGGACTACTGATGAAGAAGCTGATCAACGCCACGGACGCCGTCGTCGCGGAGGCGTTGCGCGGCTTCGAGGCGGCCCATGGCGACATCGTGCGGGTCAACCACGACCCGGCCTACATCGTCCGGGCCGACGCCCCCGTGAAGGGCAAGGTGGGCGTCCTCTCGGGCGGCGGCTCGGGGCACGAGCCGATGCACGGCGGCTTCGTGGGGATGGGAATGCTGGACGCGGCGTGCCCGGGGGAGGTCTTCACCTCCCCCACGCCCGACCAGATGCACGAGGCCACCAAGGCGGTCAACGGCGGCGCCGGGGTCCTGCACATCGTCAAGAACTACACCGGCGACGTGCTGAACTTCGAGATGGCCGCCGACCTCGCCCGCGCCGAGGGCATCGAGGTCGAGGCCGTCGTGACCGACGACGACGTCGCGGTGCAGGACAGCCTCTACACCGCCGGCCGTCGCGGCGTGGGCGTCACGGTCCTGGCCGAGAAGATCGTGGGGGCGGCGGCCGAGGAGGGGCGCAGCCTCTCCGAGGTCGCCGAGATCTGCCGGCGCGTGAACGCGCAGGGGCGCAGCATGGGCATGGCGCTGACCTCCTGCACGGTCCCCGCGGCCGGCAGCCCCACCTTCGAGCTCGGCGACGACGAGATGGAGATCGGGATCGGGATCCACGGCGAGCCGGGGCGCGAGCGCGTCCCGCTCGCGCCGGCGCGCGAGATCACCGCGATGCTGGCGAACCCGATCCTCGACGACCTGCCCTTCGAGTCCGGCGACGAGGTCCTGGCCTTCGTCAACGGCATGGGGGGGACCCCGCCGCTCGAGCTCTACATCGTCTACAACGAGCTGCGGGCGATCCTCGACGAGCGCGGCGTGAAGGTCGGCCGCAGCCTCGTCGGGCCGTACATCACCTCGCTGGAGATGGCCGGCTGCTCGATCACGCTCCTCAAGCTGGACGAGGAGATGACACGCCTCTGGGACGCGCCGGTCAGGACCGCCGGGCTGCGCTGGGGCGCATGACGCAGGCCACGAGCGCCTCGGGGGCCGGTGGGGCGACGGCCCCCGAGGTCGCATCCTGGATCAGGGCATTCGCGGCCGTCGTCGCCGAGCGGAAGGACGAGCTCACCCGCCTCGACAAGGCCATCGGCGACGCCGACCACGGCATCAACATGGACCGCGGTATGCGCGCCGCCGTCGAGAAGCTCGACGGCGACGAGCCCGGCGACGTCGGCGGGGTCATGAAGGCCGTCGCGATGACCCTGATCTCCAAGGTGGGCGGGGCGAGCGGGCCCCTGTACGGCACCTTCTTCCTGCAGTACGGCGCGACGGCCGGCGACGCGACGGAGCTCTCGCCCGAGGCCTGGGCGGACTGCTTCGACGCGGCGGTCGCGGGCGTGAAGGCCCGCGGCAAGGCCGAGCCCGGCGACAAGACGATGCTCGACGCCCTCCTCCCGGCCGGCGCGGCCCTGCGGGCCGCGCTCGGCGAGGGCGCCGGCCTCGGAGCGGCGCTCGCCCGCGCGGCGAGCGCGGCCGACGAGGGCGTCGCCGCCACGATCCCGCTCGTGGCGCGAAAGGGCCGGGCGAGCTACCTCGGAGAGCGCAGCGCCGGGCACCAGGACCCCGGCGCCACATCGAGCGCGCTCCTCGTCGGGTGCGCGGCGCGCACGTGGGCCGACTCCTGAGGGGCCCCAAGGGGCCTCGATCGACCGGATAGGGGGAACGACGTGGCGCAGTACGCAGGCGCGATCGACCAGGGGACCACGAGCACCCGCTTCATGATCTTCGACAAGGGCGGGAACGTCGTCTCCATCGCCCAGAAGGAGCACGAGCAGATCTACCCCAAGCCGGGGTGGGTCGAGCACGACCCCGCCGAGGTCTGGGCGCGCACCTCGGAGGTGGTCGCCGAGTCCATCGCCTCAGCCGGAATCGACAAGGGCGAGCTGTCCGGCATCGGCATCACCAACCAGCGCGAGACCTCGGTGGTGTGGGACCGCAACACCGGCGAGGCGGTCCACAACGCCATCGTCTGGCAGGACACGCGCACCGACCAGATCTGCAACAAGCTGTCGGCCGACGGCGGCCAGGACCGCTTCCGCGCGAAGACCGGCCTGCCGATCGCCACCTACTTCTCGGGTCCGAAGGTCCGCTGGATCCTCGAGAACGTGGACGGCGCGGCGAAGCGCGCCGAGGCGGGGGACCTGCTGTTCGGCAACATGGACACCTGGGTCATCTGGAACCTCACCGGCGGCCCGGACGGCGGCCTTCACATCACCGACGTCAGCAACGCCAGCCGCACCATGCTGATGGACCTGGCGACCCAGGACTGGGACCAGGAGCTGCTCGACACGATCGGCGTGCCGAGGGCGATGCTCCCCGAGATCAAGGGCTCGAGCCAGGTGTACGGCGAGGCCACCCTCGACGCCGTCGCCGGCATCCCCGTCGCGGGCGACCTGGGCGACCAGCAGGCGGCCCTCTTCGGGCAGACCTGCTTCGCGGTGGGCGAGGCCAAGAACACCTACGGCACCGGCAACTTCCTGCTGCTCAACACCGGCACCGAGGCGGTGCAGTCGAAGAACGGCCTCATCACCACCGCCGGCTACAGGATCGGCGACCAGCCGACGGTCTTCGCGCTCGAGGGGGCGATCGCGATCACCGGGGCGCTCGTGCAGTGGCTGCGCGACAACCTCAAGCTGATCAAGACCTCCCCGGAGGTCGAGGACCTGGCCAAGACGGTCGAGGACAACGGCGGCTGCTACTTCGTCCCGGCGTTCTCGGGGCTCTTCGCCCCCTACTGGCGCGGCGACGCGCGCGGGGTGATCGCGGGCCTGACGCGCTACGTCAACGCCGGCCACATCGCGCGCGCGACCCTCGAGGCGACGGCGTACCAGACCCGCGAGGTCGCCGAGGCCATGGACGCCGACTCGGGCGTCAAGCTCGAGTCGCTCAAGGTGGACGGCGGCATGGTCGCCAACGAGCTCCTGATGCAGTTCCAGGCCGACATGCTCGGCGTGGACACCATCCGCCCCGCGGTGGCCGAGACCACGGCGCTCGGCGCGGCCTACGCGGCCGGGCTGGCGACCGGCCTCTGGCCCGAGCAGGAGGACCTGCGCGAGAACTGGGTCGAGGACAAGCGCTGGTCGCCGAAGATGGACGCGGCCAAGGCCGACGAGTACTACCGTAACTGGAAGAAGGCGGTGACCAAGTCCTTCGACTGGGTGGACGCGGAGGGGTGAGGGATCTCCAGGACGCTCGAGTGTGACGTCCTCGTCATCGGCGGCGGCGCGACCGGCCTCGGGGTCGTGCGCGACGCCGCCATGCGGGGGTTCCGAGCGATCCTGGTCGAGCGCGTCAACCTCGGGCAGGGGACCACCGGCCGCTTCCACGGTTTGCTGCACTCCGGCGGCCGCTACGTCGTCTCGGACCCGCAGTCGGCCACCGAGTGCGCCGAGGAGAACGTGATCGTCAAGCGCATCGCGGCGGGCGCGGTGGAGGACACCGGCGGGCTCTTCGTCACCACGCCCGCCGACGACCCCGGCTACGCCGACCGCTTCCTCGCCGGATGCGCGGCGACCGGGGTGCCGGCGCAGGAGATCAGCACGGCCGAGGCGCTGGCGCACGAGCCGCGGATCAACCCGGGCATCTCGCGGGCCTTCGAGGTCCAGGACGCGTCGGTCGACGCCTGGAAGCTGCTCTGGGGCAACGCGGCCTCGGCGCGCGCCCACGGGGCCACGGTGCTCACCTATCACTGGGTCACCGAAATCCTGCGCGACGGCGACCGGGTCGCCGGCGCCGTCGCCCGCGACGACCGCGGCGGCGAGGAGGTGCGGATCGAGGCCGCCTTCACGGTCAACGCCGCCGGCATCTGGGCCGGCGAGATCGCCGACATGGCCGACTGCCCCGGGGTCACGGTGGTGCCGGGCAAGGGGGTCATGATCGCCATGAACCACCGCCTGGTCTCCACGGTGGTCAACCGCTGCGAGCCCCCCGGCGACGGCGACATCCTGGTGCCCATCCGGACGGTCTGCGTCATCGGCACGACCGACGAGAAGGCCGACAGCCCGGACGACATCGACATCGCCCGCGACCACGTCCAGGAGATGCTCGACGCCGGCGAGGTGATCGTGCCGGGCTTCCGGCGGGCCCGGGCGCTGCACGCGTGGTCGGGCTCGCGGCCGCTCTTCAAGGACGAGCGGGCCTCTGAGGGCGACGGGGACACCCGCCACATGAGCCGCGGGCTCGCCCTGGTGGACCACCGGCGCCGCGACGGCGTGAGCGGGTTCCTGACGATCACCGGCGGCAAGCTGACGACCTTCCGTCTCATGGCCGAGATCGCGGTGGACGCCATCTGCGAGCAGCTCGGCGACCCGCGGCCCTGCACCACGGCGGGGGAGGCGCTGCCCGGGTCCGAGGACGGGCGCACCTACTGGCTCGGCTCGCGCCTGGCCGCCCGCGAGCGGGACATGGCCGAGGACCAGCTCGTCTGCGAGTGCGAGCTGCTGCCGCGGCGCGCGGTGGTCGAGGCGGCCGAGGCCCGGCCGGGGATGAACCTCGACGACCTCCGGCGGCTGCTGCGGCTCGGCATGGGCCCCTGCCAGGGCGGCTACTGCACGTACCGCGCCGCGGGGATCATGCACGGCCTCGGGACGGTCGACGCCGAGCGGGCGGACGAGCTCGTGCTCATGTTCCTGCAGCACCGCTGGCAGGGGCTCGAGCCGATCCTCTACGGCGACCAGGTGCGCCAGGCCGTCCTCGACGACTGGATCTTCCAGGGGATCCTCGACGTGGAGCACCTGCCCGCCGAGCTCCCCGCCCGCCCCGTATGACCCGCGTCGTGGTGGTGGGCGCGGGCCTGGCCGGGCTCGCCGCCGCGATCCGCCTGGCCCAGGGCGGCGCCTCGGTGACGGTCGTCGCGAAGGGCTCCGGGGGCCTCCACCTGTCGCCCGGCACCATCGACGTCCTCGGCTACGTCCCGGAGCGCGTCGACGCGCCGCCGGACGCCATCCCCGGCTTCGTCGCCGAGCGCCCCGGCCATCCCTACGCCCGCCTCGCCCCCGAGCCGCTCGGCGAGGCCCTCGAGTGGTTCCGCGGGCTGGTCCCGGGCCTGCGCTACGAGGGCGACCCGGCGCGCAACATGCTGCTGCCGACGGCGGTCGGCGCCGTCCGCCCGACGGCGCTCGCGCCGGCGAGCATCGCCGCCGGCGAGCTGCGCGACGGCGCCCGCCTGGCGGTGGTGGGGCTGCGCTCGCTGAAGGACCTCTATCCCGGCCTGGTGGCGGACAACCTGGGCCGCGCGGACCCGCCCGTGGGCCCGGTGGAGGCGCGGCCGGTGGAGGTCGGCTGGTCCGCCCGGCCCGGGCGCGCCGACGTCTCGGGGCCGGCCCACGCCCGCGGCCTCGACGAACCGGCCGAGCGGCGCCGGCTGGCCGAGGAGCTGCGCCCGCGGCTCGAGCCGGGCGAGACCGTCCTGCTGCCGGCCGTGATCGGGCTGGCGCGGCCCGCCGAGGCGTGGGACGACCTCCGAGACCTGCTCGGGGCGCCGGTCGCCGAGGTGCCGACCGTGCCGCCCTGCGTGCCGGGCATGCGCCTGCAGCGGGCCCTGACCGCGGCGCTCGCCGCGGCCGGCGGGCGCCTCGTTCTCGGGCCCGAGGCCGTGGGCGTGGAAGTCGCCTCGGGCCGCGTCACGGGCGTGGGGGTGCGCCAGGCCGCACGGGTGCGGGAGCTGCAAACCGACGCGGTCGTGCTGGCCACCGGCGGGTTCGCGTCGGGGGGCATCGAGCTCGACTCGCGCGGTGAGCTGCGCGAGACCGTGGCCGGGCTCCCGGTGCGCGCGCCCGAGCCCGGCGACGGCCGCCTGAGCCCGCGCCACCTCGACCCCCAGCCGCTGATGCGCAGCGGCCTCCGGGTCGACGACCGCATGCGCCCGCTGGGCGAGGACGGCGAGCCGGTCTGGGCCAACCTCCACGCGGCCGGGGCGCTCGTGGCGGGCGCCGAGCCCTGGCGCGAGAAGTCGGGCGAGGGCATCTGCCTGGCCGGCGCCGTCGCGGCCGCATCTGCGATCCTCGAGGAGACGTCATGAGACACGAGCCGACCGTCCAGGCAGCGATCCGCGACTCGCTCGACCACTGCGTCAAGTGCACGATCTGCGAGACGTTCTGCCCGGTCGCGGCCGCGACGCCCCTCTTCCCCGGGCCCAAGTACGTCGGCCCCCAGGCCGAGCGCTACCGGAACCCCGACGGTCCCTCCCCGGACGCGTCGCTCGACTACTGCTCCGGCTGCGGGATCTGCACCCAGGTCTGCCCCCAGGGCGTGAGGATCGCGGAGATCAACTCCCAGGCGCGCGCGCTGATGCGGGCCGACCGGGGGATCCCGCTGCGCGACCGCCTCATCGCGCGGCCGACCCTCGCCGGCCGCCTCGGCGCCCCGGTCGCGCCGATCGCCAACTGGACCCTGCGCAACCGGGTCGTCCGCGCCGCCATGGAGCGGACGCTCGGGATCCACCACTCGGCGCCCATGCCGCGCTGGGCCGGGCGCACGCTGCAGGCCTGGGCCCGCCGCACCGGCCGGCGGCGGCCCCCCGAGCCGGGCTCGCTCAACACGGTCGTGTTCTTCCACGGCTGCGGCGCCAACTACTACGAGCACGACACCGGGCGCCGGGCCGTCGAGGTCCTGGAGCACAACGGGCTCGACGTGATCATCCCGCGCCAGGGCTGCTGCGGGCTGCCGCTCCAGAGCAACGGGGCCTTCCCCGACGCCCGCCGCTACGTCCGCAAGCTCGCCGCCGCGCTGGCCCCCTACGCCCGCGCCGGCCACGACATCGTCGCCACCTCCACCAGCTGCAGCCTGATGCTCAAGCGCGAGGCCGAGGAGATCCTCGGCGTCGAGGACGCCGACCTCGAGGCCGTGCGCGGCCGCCTCTACGACATCTGCGAGTACCTCGCCCTCATGCACGAGCGCGGCGAGCTGCGGACCGACTTCGAGGAGCTCGACCTGCAGCTCCCCTACCACGCCCCCTGCCAGCAGCGCGGCCACGGAATCGGCACCCCCGCCCTCGACCTGATGGCCCTGGTGCCCGGCCTCCAGGCGACCCAGGTTGAACGCCACCTGCTGCGGCGTCGCGGGGACCTACGGGCTCAAGCGCGAGAAGTACGAGATCGCGATGGCGGTCGGCAAGCCGCTCTTCGATCAGGTGCGCGCATCGGGGTCGGAGGAGGCGGTCTGCGACTCCGAGACCTGCCGCTGGCAGATCACCCACGCCACCGGCGTCTCGTCGCTGCACCCGGTGGAGGTCCTGCACCGGGCCTACGGCCTGGCCTGAGACGCGGGCCCGGGGCTGGCGAGCGGCCATGGTCGGCATCGTCGTCGTCTCCCACAGCGCCCGGCTCGCGGAGGGCGTCGTGGAGCTCGCGCGCGAGATGGCCGGCGAGGAGGTGCCGATCGCGGCGGCCGGGGGCCTCGACGAGCCCGGCGAGCCGCTCGGCACGGACGCGGTGCGGGTCATGGCCGCCCTGCAGGAGGTCGGCGAGCGGGCCGACGGCGGCACGCTGGTGCTGATGGACCTCGGCTCGGCGATCCTGAGCGCCGAGACCGCGCTCGACTTCCTCGACGATGACGCGCGCGCCCGGGTGCGGCTGGTGGCCGCGCCGCTGGTGGAGGGGGCCGTCGCCGCCGCGGCCGCGGCCCGCGCGGGGGCGGGCCTCGACGAGGCGGCGGCCGAGGCGGCGCGCGGCCTGGCCGGCAAGGAGGCCCACCTCGGAGCCGAGGCCGGCGGCGGCGAGGGGGCGGCGCCGGAGGACGACGGCGGGGGCTGGCTGACCGCCACGGCGGTGGTCGGCGGCGAGCACGGCCTGCACGCGCGGCCCGCCGCCGCGGTGGTCCGGGCCGCGGCCGGCCTGGACGCCGAGGTCCGCATCGAGAACGTCACGGCGGGGCGCGGTCCGGCCGCGGCCCGCAGCCTCACCGCGCTCTCCACCCTCGGCGCCCTGCGCGGCCACACGGTCAGGATCCTCGCCCGCGGCCTCCAGGCCTCGGAGGCCCTCGCGGCCGTCGCCGCCCTGGTCGCCGAGGACGACGGCGCGGCGCCGGCCGCGCCCGCCGAGCCCGCGGAGGCGCCCGCTGGCGACGCGCCGGCCGCGCCGGGCCCCGGCGAGACGCTGCGGGGCGTCCCCGCCTCGCCGGGCCAGGCGTCCGGGCCCGCCCGCGTCGCCGGCGCCGGGCCGCCGCCGCTCCCGGACGCCCCGGCCGGGCCGCCCGACGAGGAGCGGGCCGCCCTCGCCGCCGCCCGTGAGGCCGTCGCCGCCGAGCTGGCCGGCCTCCGCGACTCGGCAGCCGGGCGCGCCGGGGCCGAGGCCGCCGACATCCTCGACGCCCAGCTCCTGCTGCTCGGCGACGAGGCCCTGGTGGAGGCCGCCGAGGCCGCCGTCGCCGCGGGCGCGCCGGCCGCGCGGTCGTGGGACGAGGCGGTCCGCGCCGCCGCGCGGGGCTACGAGGCCCTCGACGACGAGTACCTGCGCGCGCGGGCGGGCGACCTCCTCGACGTGGGCCGGCGGGTGCTGGAGCGGCTCGCGGGCGGCGGCCCGGAGGCCGCAGCCGGCGAGGCCGGGCCGGAGATCCTCGTGGCCGGGGAGCTGGGCGCCGCCGACGCGGCCGCCCTCGACCCGGAGCGCGTCGCGGGGCTCGCCACTGCCGGCGGCGGGCCGACCTCGCACGCGGCGATCATCGCGCGGGCGCTGGGCATCCCGGGGGTCGCCGGGCTCGGGCCCGCGGTCCTCGCCGTCGCCGACGGGACCCCGCTCCTGCTCGATGGCGACGCCGGGACGGTGGTGGTCGCGCCCGACGAGGCGGCGCGCGCCGCCCACGAGGCCCGCCGCGAGGAGGCCGGGCGCCGCGCCGCCGCCGCCCGCGCCCGCGCGCACGAGCCGGCCGCCACCCGCGACGGCCGCCACGTCGAGGTCGCTGCCAACGCGGGCGCGCCCGGCGACGTCGAGCGGGCCGTCGCCGAGGGCGCCGACGGGGTCGGGCTGTTCCGCACCGAGTTCCTCTTCCTGGGCCGCGGCGACGCGCCGGACGAGGACGAGCAGCGGGCCGTCTACGCGGCGGCCGCGGCGGCCCTCGGCGGCCGGCGCCTGGTGCTGCGGACGCTGGACGCCGGCGCCGACAAGCCGCTGCCCTACCTGGGCCAGCCCCCCGAGGAGAACCCCTTCCTCGGCGTCCGCGGCCTGCGCCTGTCGCTCGCACGCCCCGAGCTCCTGCTGCTGCAGCTGCGCGCCGCGCTGCAGGCGGCCGCCCAGGCCCCGCTCGGGATCATGTTCCCGATGGTCAGCGAGGCGGGCGAGCTGCGCCAGGCGCTGGCCCTGCTCGACGAGGCGCGCCGCTCGCTCGCCGACGAGGGCCGCGGCGCCGGCGAGGTGGAGGTGGGCGCGATGGTCGAGGTGCCCGCCGCCGCCCTGGCGGCCGCGGCGCTCGCCTCCCAGGTCAACTTCCTCTCGATCGGCACCAACGACCTCGTGCAGTACACGATGGCGGCCGAGCGCGGCAACGCCGGGGTGGCCCGCCTCTCCGACCCGGTCCACCCGGCCGTGCTGCGCCTGGTCGCCGCCGTGACCGAGGCCGCCGCCCGCCACGCCTGCCGGGTGGCCGTCTGCGGCGAGGCCGCCTCCGACCCGGCGGCGATCCCGCTGCTGGTCGGCCTCGGCGTCGACGAGCTCAGCGTCGCGCCGGGGCGGGTCCCGCTGGTCAAGGAGGCGGTCCGGGCGCTGGAGATGGACGCCGCCCGGGCCCTGGCGGCCCGGGCGCTGGAGCTCGAGGACGCCGCGGCGGTGCGCGACCTGGTCGCCTCCGCCTAGGGTCGCCCTCGCGGGGCTCGGTCACTCGCGCTTCATCATCGCGAGCGCCTCCATCTCCAGGTCGACGTACTGGTCGCCGGAGACGTTGACGATCGCCCGGCTGATCGTGCCGCCCGTGAAGGCGTGGGGGTGCGGCTCGGCGTAGTCGGAGGTCACCGGCTCGCCGGGGTCCTTGCCGACGTTGAGGCCCTCGCCGACGAGCGAGAAGTTCCCCGGCTGGGTCGTGATGCGTCCCTCGCCGACCTTCTCCTCGCCGATGTAGAGCGAGAGCGTCCCCGTGGTGGGCATGGCGTCGCCCTCGCGCACGAACGAGGCGCCGAGCGTCACCGGGCCGGTCGGGATCTCCCGCTCGGCCTCGACGACCTGCTCCATGCTGCCGACGAAGTTGTAGACGTACTTGAGCTTGCGGTCCTTGACGTAGAGGGCGTGGCCGCCGAAGCGGGCCCCGTGCGAGAAGAGCACCCCCGACGCGTCCTGCGAGTCGACGTCGGCCTCCACGGCGATCGAGTAGCTGCGGTTGCGGATGTTGACCGCCGCCGCCTCCGGCACCTCCGCCGCGCCGGGGTAGTAGACGTAGCGGTCGCGCGGGGGCGCCACCTGCGGCCGGCTCGGGTCGGCGAGCACCTCCACCGCGGTCTTGTCCAGCAGCGGCAGCCCGTTGTAGCGCCCGGCCTCGTGGAACCAGAGGTTGACCAACTCGGCGACCCTGTCGGGGTGCTCGGCCGCGAGGTCGTGCATCTCGGTCGGGTCGGCCTCGGTGTCGTAGAGCTCCCAGCGGTCGCGGTCGAAGTGGCCCCAGCCCGCGATCGTGGGGTGCACCGAGACGGCCTTCCAGCCCTGGTGCCAGATCGCGCGCGAGCCGAGCATCGAGAAGAACCCGGTCTCCTTCGGCGTCGGCGCGTCGGCCGCCTCGAAGGTCGGCCGCAGGCTCACCCCCTCCAGCGGGATCTGGGGGTAGCCCTTCACCTCGTCGGGGAGCTCGATCCCGAGCAGGTCGTAGATCGTCGGGGCGACGTCGGTCGCGTGGCAGAACTGGCCCCTCAGCTCTCCCTTGGCCCCGATGCCCGCGGGCCACGAGATGACCATGGCGTCGGCCACGCCGCCCTCGAAGTTGTAGCGCTTCCACATCTTGAAGGGCGTGTTGAAGGCCCAGGCCCAGCCGCTCGGGTAGTGGTTGTAGGTCGCCGGCGACCCGAGCTCGTCGAGGTACTGCAGGTTCTCCTCGATGGTGTCCGGGATGCCGTTGAAGAACTTGTTCTCGTTGACCGAGCCGTTCGGCCCGCCCTCGGCGCTGGCGCCGTTGTCGGAGACGAGGACCACGATGGTGTTGTCGCGCTCCCCCGACTCCTCGAGGAAGTCGAGGAGCCGGCCGATCTCGTGGTCGGTGTGGCTGAGGAAGCCCGCATAGACCTCGGCCATGCGGCAGAAGAGCCGCTTCTCGTCGTCGGCGAGCGCGTCCCAGGGCCGCACGACGTCCAGCGCCGGCCAGGGAAGGCCCTCCGCGCTGGTCTCCTCCACGTAGGGGTTGATGGGCGTGAGCTCGGCGTGGGGCGGCATGACGCCGAGCGACTTCTGGCGCTCGAAGACCAGCTCGCGGTAGCGCTCGTAGCCCATGTCGAAGGCGCCCCGGTACCTCTCGATCCACTCCTTCGGGGCGTGGTGGGGGGCGTGGGTGGCGCCGGGGCAGAAGTACATGAAGAACGGCTTGTCGGGCGCGATCGTCTTCGCGTCCTTGATGAACTCCACCGCCTTGTCCGTCAGGTCGGTCGTGAGGTGGTAGCCGTCCTCCGGCAGCGCGGGCTGCTCGACGGGGTGGTTGTCGTAGACCAGGTCCGGATACCACTGGTTGGTCTCGCCGCCGAGGAAGCCGTAGAAGCGCTCGAAGCCCCGGCCGACCGGCCAATTGCGCTTCGTCGAGGCCATGTTCATCTCGTCGGAGGGACAGAGGTGCCACTTGCCGAGCATGTAGGTGTTCCACCCGCGCTCGCCGAGGACCTCGGGCAGCGTCGCGCACTCGAAGGGGATGTGGCCGTTGGCGTTCGGGTAGCCGCTCGTCGCCTCGGCGATGCAGGCCATGCCGTTCGTCGTGTGGTTGCGGCCGGTCAGCAGCGACGAGCGCGTCGGCGAGCAGAGCGCCGTCGTGTGCCAGTTGGTGTAGGTCAGCCCGGTGGCCGCCAGCCGGTTGATGTTCGGCGTCTCGATCAGGCCGCCCCACGGCTCCATGGCCGAGAAGCCGACGTCGTCCAGCACGATGTAGAGGACGTTCGGCGACCCCGGGGGGCGGCCGGCTGCAGGTACGGCTCCCAGTCCGGGACCGAGTCGCGGTCATCGATGTTGATGACGCCCTTGAAGCGCTTGCCCATCGTCCACCCCCGTGGTCTGGTCCGGTGGAGCGAGCGTAGTCAGTCGATCAGCGCCCCGCAGCTGATGTTCACCGCGGCCGCGGTGAGCGTGCGCGCCCGGTCCGAGGCGACGAAGGCGGCGACGTTCCCCACGTCCTCGAGCGTGGCGGCGCGGCCGAGCATCGTGGGGCCTTCGATGCTCTCGACGATCCGCTCCCGGCCCTCGAAGCCCTCGGGGAGCGACTCCGGCACGCCGCCGGTCCGCAGGGTCACGACGCGGATGCCGTGGGGCCCGAGCTCGGCCGAGAGCTGGCGCCGCATCTGCTCGACCGCCTCGAACGACACCTGGGTCCCGCCGATGTAGTAGTCCCGCAGCGGGTCGCCCGAGCCGCCGAAGGCCAGGATCACCCCCGAGCGGCGCGGGATCATGTGGCGCGCCGCCGCCCGCGCGGTGAGGAACTGGGTGGTCACCGTGGTGATGATCTCCCCGGCGAAGTCGTCGAGCGCCATCTCCGCCATCGGGGTCCCGTGCGCGGAGTTGTGCGAGATCGCGTTGAACGAGATGTCGATGCCGCCCGCGCGCGCGGCGACCTCGTCGGCGTGGGCGTCAACGGCGCCCTCGTCGAGCGCGTTGACCACCGCGGTCTCGGCCGAGCCGCCCGCCGCGCGGATGTCGTCGGCCGCCGCCTCCAGCGGCGCCGCGGTCCGGCCGGCCAGGAAGACGCCGGCCCCCTCGCGGGCGAAGGCCCTCGCCACCGCGCCGCCGATGGCGCCGCCGCCGCCGTAGATCACCGCCGTCCTGTCATCGAGCAGCAATTCCGCCTCCTCTCCTGGGCTGTCGAACTATCGACGCCGCCGCGAGGCGGAACTCATCGCTCAGAAGACGGCGTCGCGCAGCTCCAGGGCGAGGGGCGGCGCGACCCGCTCGATCAGGGCCGCGATGACGCGAAGTCGCGCCCGTCCGGCGCTCGGGGTCCTTGCGCCCGTCGCTCCGCCGCGGCCGGGACGGCGAGGTCGGATCGGCGGCCCGCACCCGGGCCGCGAGGACGACCGCCCCGCGGCCCGCCGACACGAACCGGAACCGCCTCGGCCCGGCGAGCACATGGCCCTCCCACCAGTCCGCGTCCGGCCCTCCGGGGGCCCGGCGCCGGAGAGCCGAGAGCCGAGCTCCGCACGAGGGCCGCGACCTCGGCCTCGACCTCAGGCGGGCCGCGCGACGGATACGGTTCCGTGCCGTGAGCGCGCCGGTCCTCGTCACGGGCGGCTCCGGCTTCGTGGGCCGGGCGGTGCTCGACCGCCTGGTCGCGGCCGGCCGGCCGGTGCGGGCGTTGTCGCGGACGGAGGAGTCGGGGGCGGCGCTGGCGTCCGCCGGCGCCGAGCCGGTGCGCGGCGACCTCCTCGACCCCCCCTCCCTGGAGCGGGCCCTCGCGGGCGCCGAGGTCGTCTACCACCTCGCCGGCGTCAACGGCTTCTGCTTCCCCGACCCGGCGGTGCTGTACCGGGGCAACGTCGACGGCACGCGCAACCTCGTCCGGGCGGCGGCCGCGGCGGGCGTGCGGCGGGTCGTCTACACCTCGTCGGCGGCGACGATCGGCGAGGAGGCGGGCACGCTCGGCCACGAGGCCTCCCCGCACCGCGGCCGCTTCCTGTCGCACTACGAGCGCTCCAAGCACGATGCCGAGCGGGTCGCGTTCGAGGAGGCCGGGCGCCTCGGGCTGGAGCTGGTCTCGGTCAACCCGGCCTCGGTCCAGGGGCCCGGGCGCACGCGCGGGACGGCCCGGATCCTCATCGACGCCCTCAACGGGCGGCTGCGGCTGGTCGTCAACTCGCGGCTCTCGGTGGTGGACGTGGCCGACTGCGCGGCGGGCCACCTGCTGGCCGAGGAGCGCGGCGCGCCGGGGGAGCGGTACCTGCTGTCGGGCGCCACCCTCACCGTGCGCGAGGCCGTCGAGCTGCTGGGCCGCATCGCCGGGACCGAGGAGCGGCCGCGGCGCCTGCCGCCCCCCGTCGCGATGGCCATGGCGGCCGCGGCCGAGGGGGTCGCGCGCCTTCGCGGGCGGCGCCCGCCGGTCTGCCGGGAGATGGTGCGCACCATCCTCCACGGCCACCGCTACGACGGCTCGCGGGCGGCGCGGGAGCTGGGGCTGGCCTACACGCCGATCGAGGAGTCGCTGCGACGGGCGGCGGAGTGGTACGTGGAGCAGGGCCTCGTCACCCGGCCGCTCCCCGGCCTCGCCGGGCCGCCAGGGCCCCCCGGTAGTACGACCACGCCGCCATGACGCGGCGGAAGCGCTCCAGCACATCGTCGAGGAACGACTCCCGGTTGCGCGCGTCGCCGAGGGCCACGGCGGCGAAGTAGAGGGCGGCGAAGGCGCCGAGCACGATCGCCACCCGCAGCAGGGCCTCGGTCACGACCACCTCGCGGCCCGCGATGCTGATCGAGAGGAAGACGTTGGCGGCGCCGGCCCACTCCTCGGTGAGCTCCTCGTCGACGACCAGGAGGCCGAAGAGGAAGAACGCCCCGCCGACGACCGCGCCGACGACGAGCACCCGCAGGCCGAGCGTCACCAGCAGCGCCACCGCGAGGTTGATCCGCTCGATGCGGTCGAGCGGCGGCGCGGTGGGCTCGACCCCTCGCTCGACCACCGGCGCCGCCGGGGTCTGGCGCGCGCGCTGGGCGAGCTCCGGCCCGGGCCTCGGGGCTGCGAGCTCTGCGCGCTCGGCGCGGAGCCCCACGAGCAGGATCACGACCGCCAGGAGGCCGAAGCCGATCAGCACGCCCCCGAAGCGCCAGCCCTCGAGGTCGCCGAACGCCTGCCAGGTCTCCTGCGTGAGCGACAGGAACAGGAGCACCGCGAGGAGCGGCGGGAGCGCCCGCACCGCGACCGCGAACGTGTCGCGCAGGCCTTCGAAGGCGGGCCGGCCCTGGCTCAGCAGCGGCGCGAGGACGCCCAGGCTGGTGAGCGCGTAGGCGGCGACGGCGACGCCGGCCGATCCGAGCGCGATCCAGCCGGCCCGCTCGGGGCTGTCGCCGAGCACGAGGCTGGCGACGGCGGGCGTGAACACGACCACGATGGCCTCGGCGAAGCCGACCCGCTGGGGGCGGGCGAACGGCCGGCGGCGGCGGAGCACGTTCGCGAGGACGAGGCCCGCGACCGCCAGGCCCGCCCCGACGAGGACGGCGAGGACCCGCTGCCACCACTCCCAGTCGGGCCGCAGCACCAGCGCGAGGGCGAGCAGGAACAGGACCACCAGCACCGGCTGCAGGCGGGTGAGCGTGTCCTCGCGCGGGTTGTAGTCGGCCACCAGCTGGGGGACGCCGTTGCGCAGGAACCAGCCCTCGAGGGCGGCCTCCTCCTGGGGCGGCATGGGCTCGGTCACGTCGCCGCGCGGAGCGGGCGCCTCAGCGGGACGACGCGGGCCGTGACCCCCGCCGGGCCCGCCTCGATGAGGCCGACCCCGGGGACGCGGGCCGCCGGGGGCAGGCGGTCGCGGAAGCGCCGGTAGCCCCGGGCCTGGAGGCTCGACCACGAGTACCCCGGGTCCAGCTCCGGGACGTAGACGGCGCCCGGGGAGAACAGGAGCGCGCCGTCCACCACGCGGTGGATCGGCATGTGGAGGTGCCCGACCACCACGCAGTCAACGTCGCCGAAGCGGCGCCGCATCGCGCCCTCGAAGCCCAGCAGCACCGTGCGCGCGCTGAGCAGCGAGAGCGCGGCGGCGGGCAGCTCGACCGCCTTGGTCCGCGAGCCGTGGGTGAGGCCGATGCGCCGCCCGCCCACCTCGACCACGGCGTCGCGCGGGAGGCCGTTGATGCCGGCCTCCTCGTCGTGGTTGCCGCGGACCGCGACGACCGGCGCGATGCCGCCGAGCTGCTCCAGCACCACCGTGTCGGTGAGGTCGCCGGCATGGAGGATCAGGTCGACGCCGTCCAGGACCTCCACCACCTCGGCCGGCAGGGCGGGGAGGTGCTCGCCGACGTGCGTGTCGGCCACCACGCCGATCCGCGCCGGGGCCTCGCGCAGCTAGAACCCCATGGCGTGGAAGCCGGCGTCCACGAACAGCGACTCGCCGGTGATGCTGGCCGCCAGCGGGGAGGCCAGGAAGAGGGCCGCGTCGGCCACCTCGTCGGCGCTGATGTCGCGCCGGAGGGGCGCGCGCTGGGCGGCCTGGTCGGCCATGGATCCGAACCCGGGGATCCCGCGGGCGGCCAGGGTGCGCACCGGGCCGGCGGAGATCGCGTTGACGCGGATCCCGCCGTCGCCGAGGTCCCAGGCGAGGTAGCGCACGATCGCCTCGAGGGCCGCCTTGGCGACCCCCATCACGTTGTACCCGGGGACCGCCCGCGCGGCGGCGATGTAGCTGAGGGTCATGATCGACCCGCCGCCGCCGGCCCGCATGTGGGGCTCGGCCTCGCGGGCCAGCGCCGCGAGCGAGTAGGCCGACACGTCGAGGGCCGTGTGGAAGCCCTCGCGGCCGGTGTCGACGAACCGCCCGCCCAGGTCCTCGGCCTGCGCGAAGGCGACGGCGTGGACGAGGGTGTGGAGGCCGCCGAGGGCCTCCGCCGCGCCGGCCACCGCCGAGGCGACCTGGGCGTCGTCCTGCACGTCGAGCGGGAGCACGGCCGCGCAGTTGTCCAGCGTGTCGGCCAGCTTTCGCACGTCGCCCTCGGTGCGCTCGTTCTGGTAGGTCAGCGCCAGCCGCGCCCCGGCCGCGTCCAGCCGTCGCGCGATGGCCCAGGCGATGCTGCGCTTGTTGGCCACCCCCACGACGAGGCCGGTCGTTCCGTCGAGCAGCTCGGGCACGCGCGGTCCTCCCAGAGGTCGCTCACCGGGCGGTGACGGTCGTCCCCGGCGCCCGGATCGGGCGGCACGCTACCACCCCGGCCGCTTGCGCCCGCAGGGGCGGGGAGCCACGCTGCCTGCGTGCAGCGCGCCCTCGTCGTCCTCGTCGCCGTCGCCGCCCTGCTGGCGTCGGCGGGGACGGCGCTGGGGCACGCGGTCCTGGCGTCGTCGGCGCCCGCCGCCGACGCCCGCCTGAGCGCCGCGCCCGACAGGGTCACGCTGACCTTCAGCGAGCCCGTGGAGATCGTGCAGAGCGACGACGTGGAGGTCGTTGACGAGGAGGGGAACGACGTCACCGCCGGGCCGGCGGCCAACGAGGCCCAGGCGCGCGTCGTCGAGGTCCCGCTGCGGCCCGGGCTCGGCGACGGCACCTACACGGTCCGGTACCAGGTCGTCTCCGCCGACTCCCACGTCATCGCCGGGGTGCAGGTGTTCGGCGTCGGGCCGGGCGAGCTCGGCCCGCCCGTCCTCGGCGGGACGAACGACGGCCCCTCCGAGACCGGCCCCTGGGGGGTCAGCTCGCGCTTCCTGGAGATGGTCGGCCTCGGCGGCCTGATCGGGCTGCTCGCCTTCCGCTGGCTGGTGTGGGGCCCGGCGGTGCGCGGCCAGGCCGGGGGCGAGCGCGACGCGATCCTGGGCTGGGGCCGCGACGTCTTCTGGGTGGGCTTCGGCGCCCTCGCCGTCGGCGCCATGCTGGCCGAGGGCTACCTGCTGGTGGTGCAGAGCGCCAGCGTCCTCGGCACCGGGGTGCTCGAGGCCCTGGGCGACGCCACCGGCATCAGCCAGGTGCTCGGCGACACCCGCTTCGGCTCGCTGGTCCAGCTGCGCGGCGCCCTGCTCTTCGGCCTGTTCGCCATCGGGGCGATCGGGTTCATCCGCGAGTACGGCAACGCCGGCTCGCCCCGGCCGCCCTCGGCCACCGGCTCGCGCCTCGGCGCGCTGCTGATGGCCGGCCTGCTGCTCGCCGTGCTCGGCGGCATCGCCGCCCAGGGCCACGCCAGCGTGGCGCCCCTGACCTGGGTCCAGGTCGGCTCCCAGCTCGTCCACATCGTCGCGGCCGCGGTCTGGATCACCGGGCTGGCGCTCGTCGCGCTCTCCTACCGGCGCCTGCCGGCCGTCGCCCCGGCGGCGGGCCCGGCGCTCTCGACCCGCGTCCTGGCGCGCTTCTCGCTCGTCGCCCTGATCGCCGTGGGGCTGACGGTGCTGACGGGCGTCATCCGCTCGCTCGGCGAGCTCGACGACCCGGCCGAGCTGTGGAACACGGCCTACGGGCGCAGCATCCTCTTCAAGGTCGCGCTGCTGATCCCGATCGCGGCCCTCGCGCTCTACAACCGGCGCATCCTGGTGGCGCTGCAGCGCGTCCCGCGGCCCAACATGCCCTCGATGCGGCTCGTGCGCCGCATGGCCGCCTCCGAGCTCGCGCTGTCGCTCGCCATCGTCGTCATCGCCTCCCTGCTCGTGGCGCAGGTGCCCGGCGGGACGTAGGCTGTCGGCCCCGACCGACGAGCACTCGAGGAAAGGTGTTCCCCCGCCCATGAGCACGATCAGCCCCCCGGAGGGAGTCGAGTTCACCGCCGAGGTCCCGCCCGAGGGGGCGGAGATCCTCACCAACGAGGCCATCGCGCTGGTCGCGAAGCTCCACCGAGAGTTCGAGCCGCGGCGGCGCGAGCTGCTGGCCGCGCGCGTGGCGCGCGCCGGCGCGCTCGACGAGGGCGCCGAGCCCGACTTCCTGCCCGAGACCGCCCACATCCGCGAGGACAAGAGCTGGAAGGTGGCGCCGGCGCCGGCCGACCTCCAGGACCGCCGCGTGGAGATCACCGGGCCGGTCGACCGGAAGATGATCATCAACGCGCTGAACTCCGGCGCGAAGGTGTTCATGGCCGACTTCGAGGACTCGAACACCCCCACCTGGGAGAACACGATCCAGGGGCAGGTCAACCTCCGGGACGCGGTCGAGGGGACCATCAGCTTCACCAACCCGGACGGCAAGGAGTACGCGCTCGGGGAGGAGCTGGCGACGCTGCTGGTGCGGCCGCGCGGCTGGCACCTGATCGAGAAGCACGTGCTGGTCGACGGCGAGCCGGTCTCGGCGGGCGTCTTCGACCTGACGCTCTACGCCTTCCACAACGCCAGGACGCTGCTCGACAAGGGCTCCGGGCCCTACTTCTACCTGCCGAAGCTCGAGAGCCACCTCGAGGCCCGGCTCTGGAACGACATCTTCCTCGTCATCCAGGAGGAGCTCGGGATCCCGCGCGGCAGCATGCGCGCGACGGTCCTCATCGAGACCATCCTCGCCGCCTTCGAGATGGACGAGATCCTCTACGAGCTGCGCGAGCACTCGGCGGGCCTCAACTGCGGGCGCTGGGACTACATCTTCAGCGTGATCAAGAAGTTCCGCACCCGGCCCGACTTCGTCCTCGCCGACCGGGCCCTGGTCACGATGACCACGCACTTCATGCGCTCCTACTCGCTGCTGGCGATCAAGACCTGCCACGCCCGCGACGCCCACGCGATCGGCGGCATGGCCGCCCAGATCCCGATCAAGAACGACCCCGAGGCCAACGAGGAGGCGCTCGCCAAGGTGCGCGCCGACAAGGAGCGCGAGGCCGACGACGGCCACGACGGCACCTGGGTCGCCCACCCCGGGCTCGTGCCGATCGCCAAGGCCGCCTTCGACGCCGTCATGACGGGCCCCAACCAGATCGACCGCAAGCGCGAGGACGTCACGATCACGGCGAAGGACCTGCTGACCTTCGTGCCGGAGGGGCCGATCACGGAGCAGGGGCTGCGCACCAACATCAGCGTCGGGATCCAGTACCTCGGCGCCTGGCTCAGCGGCATCGGCTGCGTGCCGATCAACAACCTGATGGAGGACGCCGCAACGGCCGAGATCTCGCGCAGCCAGGTCTGGCAGTGGATCCACAGCGCCAACGGGGTGCTGGAGGACGGGCGGAAGGTCGACGCCGAGCTGTTCCGGACGATGCTCGCCGAGGAGCTCCAGAAGATCCACGGCAGGTACCCGGAGAACCTGGCGCCCTTCTTCGACCGCGCCGCGGCGCTCTTCGACGACATCTCCACCTCGGACGACTTCGTCGACTTCCTGACGCTGCCCGCCTACCGGATGATCGACTGACGACGAGGCTGCTGCTGCTCCGCCACGGGATCGCGGAGGACGCGGGCCCGCGGACCCACTTCCACGACGCGCCCCGGGAGCTGACCCTCGAGGGCGCGGAGCGGATGCGCGCCGCCGCCGACGGGATGGCGGTGCTGGGCATCGAGGCGGACGTCGTCCTGACGAGCCCGCTCGTCCGCTGCCGCCAGACCGCGGACATCGTCGCCGTGCGCCTGCGCCGCAAGCCCATCGAGGACCGCCGCCTCGCGCCGGGGATGGACCTCGAGGCCCTCGGCGGCGCCCTGCTGCGCCACCCGGACGCGGGCTCCGTGCTCGTCTGCGGCCACCAGCCCGACCTCTCCGAGGTGGTGGCGGCGCTGACGGGGGGCGGCGCCGTCGAGTTCCGGAAGGGCTCGCTGGCCCTGCTGGAGATCGACGGCGCCCGCCCGGGCGGCGGCCGGCTGAGGGCGCTCTATCCGCCCTCGGCGCTGCGCAGGCTCGGGGCCTCCTGACGCGCCTCCTGCTCGCTCGCGCGGGCGCGCGGGCGGAGCACGGTGGCGGCGATCAGCAGGGCGACTCCGACCAGCGACGCCGCGACGATGAACGCCAGCGCGTAGCCGCCGGTCAGTGCCGTGGCGGTCGAGTCGCCCTCGGCGAGCAGGTCCTCGGTGCGGGAGGCCGAGAGCGTGGCGAGCACGGCCAGGCCGAGCGCGCCGCCGACCTGCAGCGACGTGTTCACGAGCCCTGAGACCAGGCCGGCGTCGGCGGGCGTCGCCCCCGACATGGCGAGGTTCATGAGCGACGGGAACGCCAGCCCGGCCCCGCCGCCGAGCAGCACCATCGACGGCAGGATGTCCGCGACGTAGGACGCCTCCTCGGGCACCCGCGCGAAGAACGCCAGGCCGGCGACCGCGAGCGCCAGCCCGACCAGCAGCACCGGCCGCTCGCCGAAGCGCATCGTCAGCCGCGGGGTGACCGCGAGCGACAGGGCACCGATCAGGACCGCGACCGGCAGGAACGCCAGGCCGGTCTCGATGGCGTCATAGCCGAGCACGCGCTGCATGTAGAGCACGCCGAGGAAGAACATCCCGAAGAGCCCGGCGACCATCAGCACCTGTACCAGGTTGGCGCCCGAGACGTTGCGCGAGCGCAGGATCCGCAGCGGCATGAGCGGCGTGCGGGCCAGCGCCTGGCGCACGACGAAGCCGGCCAGCAGCGCCACCGCGATCGCGCCCAGCCCCAGCGTCCGCGCCGAGGCCCAGCCGTGCTCGGCCGCGCCCACGATGGTGTAGACGCCCAGCATCAGCCCGCCGGTGACGAGTACGGCGCCCAGGAGGTCAGCCCCCTGGCGCAGGCCGATGCCCCGGTCGGGGGCGATCAGGCGCAGCGCGAACAGCGCCGTCGCGATGCCGATCGGCACGTTGACGAAGAAGATCCAGTGCCAGCTGATCCCCTGGGTGAGGACGCCTCCCGCCAGCAGGCCGATGGAGGCCCCCGCCGAGGCGACGAAGCTGTAGACGCCGATCGCCGTCGCCCGCTCGCGCGGCTCGGTGAACATCGTCACGATCATCCCCAGGATCACGGCCGAGGCGAGGGCGCCGCCGACGCCCTGGAGGAAGCGCGCGCCGATCAGGACCTCCTGGCTCTGCGCCAGGCCGCAGAGCAGCGACGCCCCGGTGAAGACGCCCAGGCCCGCGAGGAAGACGCTGCGGCGGCCCAGGAGGTCGCCCAGACGCCCCGCGAGCAGGAGCAGCCCGCCGAACGGGATCAGGTACGCGTTGACCACCCAGGCGAGGCTCGACTGGGAGAAGCCCAGGTCGTCCTGGATGGCCGGCAGGGCCACGTTCACGATCGTGCCGTCGAGGATGACCATCAGCATCCCCGCGCAGAGCACCACGAGCGCCAGCCAGCGCGAGCGCTCGGCCGCAGGGCCGGTGGACGTCATCGCTTCGCCTCCTGGAATCGGTGTCCAGGTGCGACCGTATCAGATTATCTACTGACTGATGATCTGCTATGTAACAACCATGGGAGCCCGCTCGGCGCGCCGCCTCACCGGCTTCGCGCACTCGGCGGGCTCGGACAGCCGCCCGGTGACCAGCCGCTCCAGCGCCGCCACGAAGGCGGCGCGCTCGCGCGGGGGCAGCGAGCCCAGCACGTCCGCGTAGATCGCGTTGACGATGGACTGCGCCTGGGCCACCATGCCCTCGCCGGCCGCGGTGACGGCGATGATCCGCGCCCGCCGGTCCCCGGGGGCGGGGCGGCGCTCGGCCAGGCC
Source organism: Miltoncostaeaceae bacterium (assembly GCA_963808825.1). Classification (GTDB taxonomy): domain Bacteria; phylum Actinomycetota; class Thermoleophilia; order Miltoncostaeales; family Miltoncostaeaceae; genus DATAGF01. Next base: position 492,007 of record CAWEGW010000015.1, read on the forward strand.
GGCCGCCTCCAGCTCGTCGAGGGTCGCCACCATGGTCGTGCGGTCCAGGTGGCAGAGCTCGGCCAGGTGGCCCTGGGTGAACTCGCCGACCATCGCCTTCGACAGGACGCAGTGGGCGCGCGGCGAGACGCCGAGGCACTCCAGCCCGGCCTGCAGCTCGTTGGCCAGCGCGTGGCTCGTCTGGGCGAGCAGCAGCATGAGATCGGCGTCGGTGCGGGCGGGCTCGTCGCTCATGGCGTCATGATAGCGGTTCGGTTCTCCGACAGATCATCAGCCAGCAGATCATCAGTTGCAGGTGAGGGTCGTGAGCAGCTTCAGCGACGCCTCAACGAGGCGGGCTGATCAGGATCCACGCCGACAGGGTGGACTCCTGGGGCCTGGGCCTAGGGGGCCGTCACCAGCACGACCCGGCCGCGCCGGACCTCGACGCCGACGCCCCCGGCCACGCCGTCGGCGGCGCTCCAGCCCAGGACGGCGTGGGCGCCGTGCTGCACCGGCGGGCTCCAGGCCGCGCCCTCGCCGGCGCGCCGCAGCAGGCGCGCGGCCGCCTCGGCCCGGCCGCGGACCGGCCCGCCCGCGTCGAGCCAGGTGACGTCCTCGTCGAGGCAGGCCGCGACGGCCTCCGCGTCGGCGGCGCCGGCCGCGCGCACGAGCTCCTCGAGCACCGGGCGCGCCGCCTCGGCCCGATCGGCGTCGCTCGGATGGCGGCCGGCGGCCGCGCTCACATCCCGGGAGGGGAGGGCTCGATCGAGCGGGCGAAGAGCGGCCGCAGGTCCTCCGGCAGCAGCGCCTCGGCGGAGTCGACGAGGCCCGCCACCAGCTCCATCCGCTCCTCCTGGGCCACCCGCCGCACCTCCTCCCAGCCCTCGCGCTCGCCCTCCCGCTCGTGGCCCACGGCGAGGTCGGCCATGGTCATCGCGACCTTCTCGGTCACCCGCGGGCTCGAGAGCTGGTGGTGCGCGTCGACCAGCAGGATGAGGCGGATCCACGACTGGCCGCCGTGCTCCTCGGCGTGGCGCACCCACTCAGGCGAGACGTGAGGCCGGAGGCCGGCGACCAGCTCCGCCCAGCCCTCGGGGGCGGTCAAGCCGCCTCGCCCGCCGCTCTCGGCGGCGGCGGAACTCGTCGGCGGAGGCTCAAAGACGGGAGAGGAGGTCGGCCTTCTTCGCCTGGAATTCCTCCTCGGTGATGAGGCCCTCGTCGCGCAGCCGGGCGATCTCGCGGATCAGCTCCGTCGGCGCGTCCGGCGCGCGCTTCGGGCGGCGGATGGGCGGGTCGCCCACGAGCTTGGAGACGTCGTCGGCCGCCTGCCGCGCGAGGCGCTGGGCCTGCTCCATCGCCTTCGACAGCTCCTGGCCGAGATCGCGGAAGGCTTGGCGGACCTGCTCCTGTGAGTCGTTCACACCCGGCACTCTCGCACATCCCCGGTCTTGACGACCCGCCCCGCGAGGGTGGTACCGTCCATAATGATGAACCCGGAAACGACCGCCGGGAGGTCGCGCGCGGAGCTGGCGCACCGGGCGAGCGAGGCGCTCGACCGGGTGGCGTGCGCCGCCGAGCGCAGGCTGGAGCGCCACGCCGGCGGCTACGGCATCTCGGACGCGAAGCTCGAGGTGCTCGAGGTGCTGAGCTGCTGCCACGACCGGCGCGCCTGCCTGCACGCGCTCGGCGACGAGCTCGGCGTGACGCGGCCCAACGTGACCAAGCTCGTGGACGGCCTGGAGCGCGGGGGCCTGGTCGAGCGGCTCCCGCACCCGAGCGACCGCCGGATGGTCCAGGCCCACGTCACCCGCGCGGGCATGGACGTCGCCGAGCGCGCGCTGCCGGGGCGGGGCGAGGTCATCGAGCGCATCTGGGACGGCCTGGACGACGGCGAGCTGGCCCAGCTCGCCGCCCTCCTGCAGGCCGTCGCCGACCGCGCCGCCGGCTACCGGGAGCCGATCTCCACGTAATCGCGCTCGTCCGCGCCGACGTAGATCTGGCGCGGCCGCGAGATCTTCTGCTCCTTGTCCCCGATCAGCTCGCGCCACTGGGCCACCCAGCCCGGCGTGCGGCCGATTGCGAAGAGCACCGTGAACATGTCGGCGGGCATCCCCAGCGCCTCGTAGATGAGGCCGCTGTAGAAGTCCACGTTCGGGTAGAGCTTGCGCTTGACGAAGTACTCGTCCTCGAGGGCGATCTTCTCGAGCTCCACCGCGATCGCCAGCAGCGGGTTGACCCCGGTCACCGCGAAGACGTCGTCACAGGCCTTCTTGATGATGGTCGCCCGCGGGTCGTAGTTCTTGTAGACCCGGTGGCCGAAGCCCATCAGGCGCTCCTCGCCCGCCTTGACGCCCTCGATGAAGGCCGGGATCGTTGTCGGTCGTCTCGATGCGGCGGAGCATCCGCAGCACGGCCTCGTTGGCGCCGCCGTGGAGCGGCCCGTAGAGGGCGGCGACGCCCGCCGCGACCGCCGAGTACGGGTCGACCTGCGACGAGCCGACGCTGCGCACGGCGCTCGTCGAGCAGTTCTGCTCGTGATCGGCGTGCAGGATGAAGAGCACGTCGAGGGCGCGCACCAGGCGGGGGTCCGGCGCGTACTGGGGAACGCCGGTGGTGAAGAGCATCGAGAGGAAGTTCTCCGAGTAGGAGAGCTCGTTGTTCGGGTAGACGAACGGCATGCCGGTGATGTGGCGGTAGGCGAAGGCGCCGAGGGTCGGCATCTTGGCGATCAGCCGGATGATCTGGAGGTCGTTCGGCTCCGGGTCGGTCAGGTCCTTCGCCTCGGGGTAGAAGCGTGCTGAGCGTGCCGACGCTCGACTCGAGCATCCCCATCGGGTGCGCGTCGTAGCGGAAGCCCTGCATGAAGGTGCGCACGTTCTCGTGGACGAAGGTGTGGTGGGTGATCTGGTGGACCCAGTCGTCGAGCTGCTGCCGGCTCGGCAGCTCGCCGTAGACCAGCAGGTAGGCCACCTCGAGGAAGGTGCTCTTCTCGGCGAGCTGCTCGATGGGGTAGCCCCGGTACCGCAGGATGCCGCGCGTCGCCGTCGAGGAAGGTGATCGCGCTGCGGCAGGACGCGGTGTTCATGAACGCCGGGTCGTACGTCATGAGGCCGAAGTCGTCCTCGTCAACCTTGATCTGGCGCAGATCGGTCGCCCGGATCGTGCCGTCGGCGATCGGCAGCTCGTAGCTGGTGCCGGTCCGGTTGTCCGTGATCGTGAGCGTCTCGGCGCCGGAGTCGCCAGCAGGAGAGGTGGTCGCCGTCAACTGTTGAGTGGTCATGCAGCTTTCCCTTGACGCGGGTGTCGCACCTGCCGGTGCCCGGGGTCCCCGGGGATTCTAGTGACGCGGCGCTTCCGAGGGCTGCCGAGGAGGGGATCCGGCGACGGCTGGTACCATCGTCGGGTCCTGCGTACGCGCGGGATACGGCTCACGCCGCTTGACACGCCGCCGCTCGGCGGCCCACATCGGAATCCTGGAGGCACCTTGGCCGAGCACGAGAGCTCTCTCGCCGTGCTGGTCGACTTCGAGAACATGGCCCGACCCGGGGCCAAGGGACGAAACGACTTCGACATCCACCTGGTCCTGGACCGGCTCGCGGAGAAAGGGCGCGTGCTCGTGAAGCGCGCCTACGCGGACTGGAGCCGGTACCGCGACGCCCGCCACGAGCTGCAGAACGCGGGCCTGGGGCTCATCGAGATGCCCTCGGCGCGCGAGGGCGCGAAGAACCGCGCCGACATCCAGATGGCCGTCAACGCGATGGAGCTCGCCTACAGCCGCGATCACGTCGACAATTTCGTGATCGTCTCCGGCGACAGCGACTTCACGCCGCTCGTCGGGAAGCTGCGCGAGCTCAACAAGCGCGTCATCGGGGTCGGGAACCGCGAGTCGGCCAGCGACCTGCTCGTCGCCAACTGCGACGAGTTCATCTACTACGACACCCTGGTCGCCCGCGCGGGGGGCGGCTCGCCGCGGCGCCGCGGGAGCGCCGGAGGCCTCAACCCGGTGCAGCTCCTGCAGGAGACGCTCACGGCGCTCCAGCGCGAGGGCATCGAGTGGCCGCTGGCGAGCGTCGTCAAGGACTCGATGCGCCGCAAGTACCCGGCCTTCGACGAGACCGACCACGGCTTCTCGACCTTCTCGAAGTTCCTCGAGGACGCCGCCGGGACGGGCCTGGTGAAGATCGAGACCGACCCGCGCAGCGGCACCTACCGGGTGGAGCTGGCGGACACCACGGCGCCTCCCCCGGCGCCGGCCGCGGCCCCGTCCGAGCGCGCCGCCGCCGACGAGGGCGAGGGCCGCCGGCGCCGGCGCCGCGGCGGCCGCCGCGGCGAGCCGGCCCCCGCCGAGCCCGTCGTCGCCGGGACGGCCGCGGAGGAGGACGAGGACGAGGACGCGGAGGTCTTCGAGGTGCGCATCGAGCCCACCCCGGACCCCGACCTCGGCGCGCTCCCGCCCCTCGACGAGCCGATCTCGTACGAGGACATGATCATGCTCGGCCCGGCCCCGGAGGTCGGCGAGGACGTCCCCGATCTCGTCGAGGCCACCGACATGGGCGCCGGCGAGCCGCCGCCGCGCAGCTCGCGCCGCCGCCGTCGCCGCGCCGCGGTCGCCGAGCCCGAGCCCACGGTGGCCGACCTCGAGCCGGTCGATGAGGAGCTGGTGGTCCTGGTGCCCGACGTGGCCGAGGAGCCCGTGCCGGCCGAGCCCGAGCCCGCCGCGGCGGCCGAGGCGCCGGCCGAGGCCGACGAGGCGGCCGGGACGCGGCGCAGGCGGCGGCGGCGCGTGACGGGCCCCGCCGAGCCCGAGCCGGCGCCCGCGGCCGCCGAGAGCGCTCCGGAGCCCGAGGCCGAGGCGGCGGCGCCGGTCGTCGACGTCGAGGGCCCGCCGGTCGCCGTGCCCGACCCGGCCGCGCCCGCGGAGGCGGCGACGCCCCGGCGTCGCGTGCGCCGGCGCTCCGCTGCCGCCGAGGCGGCCGAGGCCGCCGCTGCCGAGGCCCCCGCCGGCGAGCCGGCCGGCGAGGCCGCCGCCGAGGAGGCCCCGAAGCCGCCGCCGGCGGACGACGCGCAAGAAGGCCGAGCCGGAGGCCGAGGCCGCCGCGGCCGAGGCGCCCGCCGCCGAGGAGGCGCCGAAGCCGCGCCGGCGGACGACGCGCAAGAAGGCCGAGCCGGAGGCCGAGGCGGCCGCGCCGCCGCCGAGGAGGCCCCGAAGCCGCGCCGGCGGACGACGCGCAAGAAGGCAGAGCCCGCCGCCGAGGCGGCGTCGGACGGCGCCGCGCCCGCCGAGGCCGACGAGGCGCCGAAGCCGCGCCGGCGGACGACGCGCAAGAAGGCCGAGCCCGCCGCCGAGCCGGAGCCGGTCGAGGCGCGGCTAGGTGTAGTGCCTAGGAGCGTTGTTGTCCGGGCCTCCCTGGAGGCTGGGCGTTGCCAGACGCCCAGCTCTCCGAAGGAGGTCCGGATGAGGCTGCACGCTAATGCCAGGCTCGGCCCGCGCGGTCGGCTGGTGATGGTCGAGCGGGTGATCGCAGGGTGGACGGTTAGGGACGCGGCCTGCTCGGCCGGGGTCAGCCCCCAGACCTGCCGCAAGTGGCTGGCCCGCTACCGCGCCGAGGGCGCCAGGCGGCCTTGACGACCGATCCTCGGTGGCCCGGCGTATCCCGCGGCGCACCAGCCCGGGGCGGGTGAGGCGATCTGCGCCCTGCGCCGGCTGCGCTTCACCGGCGCCCAGATCGCCGAGATCCTGGCATGCCGACCTCGACGGTTTCTGCGGTGCTGCGGCGACATGGCATGGGTCGCCTGGGTCGGCTGGGGATGGAGCCGGCCCGCCGCTACGAGCGCGCCCGCCGGGCGAGCTGATGCACGTGAACGTGAAGAAGCTCGGGCGCATCAGCGGCGGGGCGGGCAAGGCCATCACCGGCAGGCGCCACTACACCGGCCGACCCACACCGACCGCGCCGGCGTGCGACGCAGAGCGCCGGCTGGGAGTGCGTGCACGTGGCGATCGATGACGCCACCCGCCTGGCGTATGCCGAGGTGCTGGCCGATGAGACGGCCGAGCGCGCGGTCGGCTTCCTGCGAGCGCGCGGTGGCCTTCTACCGGCGCCAGGGCGTCCAGGTGCAGGGGCTGATGACCGATAACGGGGCGCCGTACGTCTCGCTGGCCCACGCGCTGGCCTGCCGGCGCCCTGGGATGCGCCACCTCCGCACCCGACCCGCGCCGGCCCTCAGACCAACGGCAAGGCCGAGCGGTTCATCCGCACGATGCTCACCGAATGGGCCTACGGGGCCATCTACGGCTCTTCAGCCGAGCGCACCGCCGCCCTGGACGGCTGGCTGATCCGCTACAACCGGCACCGACCACACGGCGCGCTCGGCCACAGGCCCCCGGCAGCTCGGTTAGCCGAGCTGCGCAACAACGCTCCTGGGCCCTACAGCTAGGGACCTAGGGCGACCCGAGCCGGGCGGCGAGCTCCTGCGCCGCCCGGACGACCTCGTCCTGCGGGAGGTCGGCGCCCTCGCGGGCCACGGCCTGGATGCCCTGGACGTAAGGGCCCTCGGAGAAGGTCACGAAGACGACCTGGCCGGCGACCCCGCCCTGCGAGACCTCCACCCGCAGCCCCCGGGCGCCCTCGACGTCCGGGACCTCGATCGCCGTCGCCTCGCCCAGCTCGCTCCCCTCGACCTCGTCGGCGGCGGCCGCGACCTCGGCCCGGGCCGCCTCGTCGCCGCGCAGCCGGATCGCGTAGCTGCGCAGCAGCGCGACCCCGGCCTGCGGGTCCTCGCCCGCCTGGTCGCGCACGACGCCGTCGGCGTAGCCGCCCTCCTCGAGGCGGCGGCGGGCCGCGTCGCGCGCCGGGTCGCCCGCCTGGTAGAGGACGGCCACGAAGTCCTGGGCCGTCGGCAGGGGGCGGAGCTCCCCGGGCCGCACACCGGGCACGGCGTCCTCGGCGGGGAGGCGGCTCGCGAGGTCGTCCGCTGGCGCGGTGGCGCCGGTCGGCGGCGGCGGCGCGGCGGTGCCGGCCGTCTCGCTTGCGTCGTCGCCGGACGACCCGCCGCAGGCGGCCGCCGCCGCCACCGCGCAGGCGACGAGGACCGCGGCGAGCCCGCGCCTCACCCGATCTCCACGGGCTCCTCGGCGATCTGCTCGCCCTCGGCTGCGCCGCGGCTGATGCGGAAGGCCCGGATCACCGGCGCGTCGCGGTCGGCGATCGACACGATCAGGTAGAGCGTCTCGGGGAAGAAGGCGAGCTCGACATCGGTGCGCGAGGGGTAGGCCGCCGACCGGGTGTGCGAGTGGTAGATCGCCAGCAGGTCCTCGCCCGAGCCCTCGATGTCGTCCATGATCCGCAGCTGCTCGCGCGGCTCCATGACGTACATGAACGGGCTGCCCTCGGTGTTGGCGGCCCGCAGCACGCGGGTGGCCTCGCCGTGCAGGCCGGCGATCATGCCGCAGCACTCGTTGGGCAGGTCGGCGATCGCGTGGTCGATGAGCTCCTGCGCGAGGGAGGGGGCGATCCGCACCGGCGGAACGCTACCCGAGCGGGGCGGCCCGACCCCCCTCGGCCGTCGCGGCGGACGGCGCCCGCCGCGGGCGCGGGGCGCGGTGAGCCGTCGCCGCGCGCCAGCCGGTCAGGCCCGCGACCGCGCCGGCGGTGCCGCCGTAGACGGCCAGCGCCCACGGCGCCCCGGTGTCGGTGCCGCTCCCGATGCCGTGCACCAGCGCCCCGAGGAAGACCGCGTACGCGAGCCAGTGGAGCCGCCGCCAGTTCCTCGCGCCGATCCTGCCTCGGAACCGGAACGAGAGGTGCACCAGCAGCGCGAGCTCGGCGGCGACCACACCGATGCCGGTCCAGACCGGGCGGTAGGGCACCAGGCCCGGCACCACGAGCGCCAGCGGCGAGATGTCGACCGCCGTGTCGAGCACCAGGAAGACGCCGTGTGCCGCGGTGGCGCCGAGCGCCGAGAGCGACAGCAGGCGGTGCAGGTCAACCGTGCCGCTCGCCTTCAGCCCGGGCACCGGCGAGCGCGTGCGGACCAGCAGCCCCGCCACCATCGCGCCTGCGAGGAGCACCAGGGCGGCCATGCCGCTCGCGCGCGCGAACACCCAGGGCAGCATCTCGGCGCTCACCGCAGGCCCCCCGCGAGTGCGAGCGACCCGTCGCCGGCGACCAGGGCGGCCGGGACCCCCCAGCCGTCGGCCAGGCGCGGGGCCTCGCGCGCGCCGGCCACGAGCAGCGCGGTGGCGAGCGCGTCGGCCTCCGCGCAGGTCGGCGCGACCGCCGTCGCGCGCAGGGGTCGGTGTCGGCCGGCAGGCCCCGGCGCGGGGCGAAGGCGTGGTGCATCGGGCGGCCGCCGCGCCGCCAGCGGCGCCGGTCGAACGCCCGAGGTGGCGAGCGCACCGGACTCCAGCAGCAGGCTCACCTCGCCCGCCCCGGCGCGGATCGCGACGGGCCAGGCCCGGCCGCCGGCCCGGGGGCCGCTGACGCGCAGGTCGCCGCCCGGCGTTGACCAGGGCGGGCCCGGCGCCGGCCAGGATCGCGCAGGCGCGGTCGGCGGCGTCGCCCTTGGCGATGGCGCCGAGGTCGAGCTCGGCGCCCGGGCCCAACGCGATCCACCCGCCGGCCGGGTCCAGCGCGACGGCGCCGCCGGCGGGGCCGCCCGCGGGCGCGGGCCGCGGGTCGTCGCCGGCGATCCCCTCGAACGAGCGGTCGTAGCCGCAGGCGCGCACGGCGCCGCCCACGGTGGGGTCGAAGCGGCCGCCCGTGCGCCGGCGCAGGGCCAGGGCGGCGGCCGCGACGCGCAGGAGGTCGGGGCCGACGCGCATGCGCCGGCGCCGGTTGAGCTCGCTCAGCTCCGAGCCGTGGCGGAAGCGCGAGAGCAGGCCCTCGAGCCGTCCGATCTCGGCCCGCGCGGCGGCGAGCGCGGCGCGCGCCGACGGCCCGTCGGGCGCGTCGAGCAGCAGCTCGACCTCGGTCCCCCCATCGCGCGGAAGCGCTCGCGCAGCATCACGAGCTCCCGCTGCTCGTCACGGGGGCGACGGGCTCGGGCACGACGGCCACGACCGGCGGGGCGGGGGCCGGGGCCGCCGCGGCCCCGCCCGCGAGCCCCGCAGGTGGCGCTCGGCCGCCTGGACGCGGGCGAGGGCCCGGGCCTCCAGCGCGGCGACCGCCGCGTCGGCGCTCGCCGGGGCGGCCGCGGGCGGCCCGGGCGGACGGCCGGGCAGCGGGTCGGCCGCGACCGTGACGGCGACGGCCGCGGTCATCGCGACAGCGCCGGCCGCGATGGCGGCGCGCGTGCGGCGGCCGGCCATCAGTCGTCGCCGCCGCGGGCGCGGCCGGGGCCGGCGCGGGGGCGGCGGCCGGCGGGGTGGCCGGGGTCGTCGCCAGGGCCTCGTCGGCGGCGCGCTGGGCGCGGGCGAGGCGGTCAATGCGCGCGTCCAGCCGCGCCGGGTCGGCGGTCGCCGCCGCCGACGGCTCAGGCGCCGGCTCGCCCTGCCCGCCGTCAACCGCCGCGCTCAGGCCGACCACGCCGGCGACGCCGGCCAGGGTCGCAAGCGCCGCCACGACCAGTCCCTCATCGCCCCTCTCAGGGCAACGGTAGGCGCGGCCCGGTTGGCGGCGGGTCAGCGGCGGTCGCGGACTCGGCGCGGGTTCGGTAAGGAAACGGTCAGCGGCCGGGAGCCGGCGGCACCGGCCGGCCCGCTACCAGAAGACGCCGTGGTCCAGGGCGTCCTCGACGTCGTCAACGTCGTCGGTCCAGATGCCGGCCGACAGGTACTTCCAGCCGCCGTCGCAGACGATGCCGACGATCGTGCCGCGGGTCATCCTGGCCGCGATCCCCGCGCAGGTGTGGATGACCGCGCCCGACGAGACGCCGGCGAAGATGCCCTCCTCAGAGGCGAGCCGCCGGGTCATGACGATCGAGTCGCGGTTCGAGACCAGCAGCTTCCGGTCGAGGCGGGCGACGTCCAGGATCGGCGGGACGAAGCCGTCCTCCAGGCTGCGCAGCCCGCTGACCGGGTCGCCCTGCAGCGGCTCGCAGGCGACGATCTCGATCTCGGGGCGGTGCTCCTTCAGCCGCTGCGACGACCCCATGAGGGTGCCGCCCGTGCCGAGGCCGGCCACGAAGACGTCGATCTCCGGGCAGTCGCGGACGATCTCCTCCGCCGTGCCCTCGTAGTGGGCGCGCGGGTTGGCCGGGTTGCCGTACTGGAAGGGCATGTAGAGGCCGTTCTCGGCCGACAGCCGCCTGGCCACCTCGACGGCCCCGTTCGAGCCGAACTCGCCGTCGGTCGCGACGATCTCGGCGCCGTAGAGCTCCAGCAGCTGGCGCCGCTCGGGCGTGACGTTCTCGGGCATCACCGCGACCAGCTTGTAGCCGCGCACCCGGCAGATCATGGCCAGCGAGATGCCGGTGTTGCCGGAGGTGGGCTCCATGATCGTGTCGCCCGGCCGCACCGCGCCGCGGCGCTCGGCGTCCGCGATCAGCGACAGGGCGGTGCGGTCCTTGATCGACCCCGTCGGGTTGTGGCTCTCGAGCTTGGCGAGGATGCGAACGCCCGGGTTGGGCGAGATGTGGTGCAGCTCGACGAGCGGCGTCTCGCCGATCGTCGCGACGAGGTCCGGCGAGACCGCGGTGGGCGGCGGCGCCAGGCCGACGTCGGTCACCGCTCGCCCCCGGCCATCGCCGGCAGGATCAGGAGCGTGTCGCCGTCGGCGACCTCGGTGTCGAGCCACGACAGCAGCCGCACGTCCTCGTCGTTGAGGTAGACGTTCACGAAGCGGTGCAGCTCGCCGTCGGGCGTCTGGAGCTGGGCCCGCACGCCCGGGTGCTTGGCGTAGAGGTCGTCCAGCACCTCGCTCACGGTCGCGCCCGACACCTCGATCTCGCGCTCGCCCCCGGTGGCCTGTCGCAGCACCGGGGGGATCCGCACCACGCTCACGCGGTCGCGGCCGCCGCGGTCGCGGCGTGGCTGCCGACGCCGGCGCACCAGGCGTCGTAGTCGCGGAACTCGAGCACGGCGTTCGGGCCGCACGCGGGGCAGTCGGGGTCGCGCCGTACCTTGAGCTCGGTGAAGGTCATCGCCAGGGCGTCGTAGATCAGGAGGCGGCCGGACAGCGTGTCGCCGATGCCGAGGAGCACCTTGATCGCCTCGTTCGCCTGGATGTTCCCCATGACGCCGCAGAGCACGCCCAGGACGCCGGCCTCGCCGCACGACGGGGCCATGTCCGGCGGGGGCGGCTGGGGAAGAGGCAGCGGTAGCAGGGGCCCTCGTAGGGCAGGAAGACCGAGGCGTGGCCCTCGAAGCGCAGGATGCTCGCGTGCACCAGGGGGGTCCGCGTCATCAGCGCCGCGTCGTTGAGCAGGTAGCGCGTCGGGAAGTTGTCGGCGCCGTCGACGATCACGTCGTAGTCGGCGATCAGGTCGAGGACGTTCTCCTTGGTCACCCGGAAGGGGTGGACGTTGACCTGCACGTCCGGGTTGAGCGCCTCGATGGCGATCTTGGCCGACTCGCCCTTGAGCATCCCCACCCTGTCGGTCGTGTGGATGATCTGGCGCTGCAGGTTGCTGGCGTCGACGACGTCGTCGTCGACCAGCCCGATCGTGCCGACGCCGGCGGCGGCCAGGTAGTAGGCCGCGGGCGAGCCCAGGCCGCCCGCGCCGATGAGCAGGGCCTTCGAGCCCAGCAGCTTCAGCTGCCCCGCCTCGCCGATCTCGGGGATGGTGACGTGGCGGGCGTAGCGCGAGCGCTGGTCCTGGGTCAGCGTCTGCGGCACGTCCCAGGGCTGGCCGCTCTGCTTCCAGCGGGAGAACCCGCCGGCCAGGCTCGAGACGTCCTCGTAGCCCATCTCGCGCAGCGTCGTGCCGCCCAGGAGCGACCGGTTGCCCGCGGCGCACGAGAGCACGATCTCCTGGTCGGGGCGGGCGACGCCGGCGATGCGGCTCTCGAGGAGGCCGCGGGGGATGTGGATCGCCCCGGGGATGTGCCCCTCGTCCCACTCGGACTGCTCGCGGATGTCGATCACGAGCGGCGGATCGCCGGCCTCGCGCCGCGCCGCCAGCTCTGCGACCTGAATCTCGGGGACTTGCTCGCGGGACTTGGCGAGGAGATCCTGGTAGCTGCGCGCCATGTCATCTCCAGTGAAAGCGGCTGAACCAGTGATTCTACGCGGGGATTCTACCCTTTTCACGCCCGGAGGCGGACCGACGGCGCTCCCCGCCGCGCCGATGCTTTCAAAAGTGTAGCGCCGCGAACCGCGATGATGAGGGCAATGGCCCGAGCGACCCTCCCCAAGAGCGCCTTCTCGAACATCGACGGCCGGACCCGCTGCCCCACGCCCGACTGCTGGGGCGACCTGCTGCTCATCCCGACCGGCGCGGCGGACGAGGACGGCATCCCGTCCTTCCAGCCCTTCACCGCCTGCCCGCTCTGCGGCGAGGCCTTCGACCTCGAGCCCGACGTCTCCGACCGCGACCTCTTCCTGCGCATCTCGTGGCTGCGCGCGAACCCGCACGAGGCCGAGGAGGAAGCGTGATCAGGTCCCTCGCCCGCGCCGCCCTCGGGGTGGCGCTGGGCGCCGGCGTCGCGGCGGTGATCTTCCTGATCATGATCCAGGGCTGCTTCCGCCAGGGCTACACGGACCTCGACTTCAACCACGTGCTCGGGACCATGATCCAGGGGTCGGCGGAGGAGGAGACCGGGGTCTCGGAGGCCTTCGGCGTCATCGGCGACTCGGCCGGGCCCACGGGCCTCTACGCGACCCTCGTCGGCGCGGGCGTCCTCATGCTCTTCCACGCCCTCGTGATCCACCGCTTCGTCCGCCGGCACTGGGTGGTCCAGGGCCTCGTGCTCGGGGCGGTGACGTCGCTGGTCGTGGGCCTCGTCTTCTGCGGCGCCGCGGACGCCCGCCTCGACACGCCGACCGGGCTCTTCGGCGTCGACGCCGGGGGCATGACGCCGCTCATCATCGTCTGCTGCTCGCTGGGCTTCGGCCTCGTCGGCGCGCGCGTCTACAGCCTCGTCATGGGGGCGCGCTGGTGGCAGGTGCGCGAGGAGGACGCCGTCGCGGCGATCGAGAGCGTCGCCGAGCTCGAGCCCGCCGAGGGCTCATTCGAACTCGCCGAAGAGGGGCCCGAACACCGCCGCATGGGCGCCTGACGTGAGCCCGATGCGCTCGGGCGGTGCCGCCCGCGCCAGCTCCTCGTAGCTGGCGACCTCCGCGTCGTCGGGCACCGCGGCGCGGAGGGCGTCGGGGTCGCCGTCCCCCTGGCCGAACGCGCGCAGCGCGGCCTGGAGGTCGCGCCCGAGGATTGGCCGCCCGCCGGGCATGCCGAACAACCTAACCGAGGCCCTAACCTAGGCCCATGAGCGCGACCGTCCGCACGGCGCCGCCGCCCGCCGAGGCGCGCGGGTCGATCGACCGCGGCGGCCTCACCCTGCTCGGGGCGGGCCACTTCGTCATCGACGCCCTGGTGGGCGCCGTCCCGGCGATGATCCCGGTCTTCACGGCCATCTACGCGCTCTCGGACCTCGCCGCGAGCATGATCCTCGGCGCCTCGCTGCTCGTCTCGTCGGCCATCCAGCCGCTGTTCGGCCTGCTCGCCGACCGCCGGCCCACGCCGGCCTTCATCTGGGGCGGCGTGGCCGTGGGGGCGGCCGGACTCGCCCTCTCGGGCCTGGCCGGGGGCTACCTCGGCGTGCTCGCCTGCATCGTCGGCTCCGGCCTGGGCATCGCCGCCTTCCACCCCGAGGCGGCGCGGGTGGCGAACCAGATCTCGGCCGACCGCAAGGCCACCGGGCTCGCCTGGTTCATGGTCGGCGGCAACGCCGGCTTCGCGGCCGGCCCGCTGCTCGCCGCGCTCTTCATCCCCCTCCTGGACGAGCGCGCCACGCTGGTCTTCCTCGTCCCCGGGATCGCCGTCGCGCTGTGGCTCCACCAGCGGCGCGAGCGCCTCACCGTCCCCCTCCCCGCCGCCCGCCGGGAGGGCCCGCGCCGCGCCGGCGCGGGCGGCGCGGCGAACGCGAGGGCCTGGAGCGTGGGCCTGCTCCTGTTCGTCACGAGCATGCGCACCTGGACCCAGTTCTGCCTGCTCGCCCTGGTGCCGCTCCTTCTGGTGGACGACCGCGGCTTCTCCGACCAGGCCGCCGGCTTCTCCATCGCCGCGTTCGCCGGCGCCGGCGCCGTCGGCACGATCGCGGGCGCCGTGCTGGCCGACCGCGTCGGCGGGCGGCGCATGCTGCTGTGGACGTTGCCGGTCGTCTCGCCGCTCGTGGCCGGCTTCCTGCTCACCGACGGCGCGCTCTCGATCGTCCTGCTGGCCGCCGCCGGCTTCGTGCTGCTGGCCTCCTTCTCGGTGACCGTGATGATGGGCCAGGAGTACCTGCCGGGCCGCCTCGCCCTCGCCGCCGGCCTGATGATCGGCTTCGGCGCCATCGGCTCGGCGCCGCCGGGCCTGGCGCTGTTCGGCGCGATCGCCGACGCGGCCGGGCGCGAGGCCGCCCTCTGGGGCGTCGCCGCCCTGCCGCTGCTGGCGGGCGCCGTCGCCGTGCTGCTGCCCGAGCGCCGGCGCACCGCCCTCGCCGGAGCGCCGGCCTGATGCCGCGCCGCCCCCCGCCCGCCGGCGGCGACGACCTGTTCGGCGAGGCCGTCCGCGCCCGCCTCGAGACGACCCGCCCGCTCGCCGCGCGCATGCGCCCGCAGGACCTCGACGAGGTGGTCGGCCAGCCGGCCCTGCTCGGGCCCGGCGGCGCTCTCCGCGAGGCCATCGCGGGCGACCGCGTCCCCTCCATGGTGCTCTACGGGCCGCCGGGCAGCGGCAAGACCACCCTCGCCCGCGTCGTCGCCCACGGCACCGCGGCCGAGTTCGAGGAGCTCTCGGCCGTCTCGGCGACGGTGGCCGACGTGCGCGCCGTCCTCGCCCGCGCACGCGACCGGCTGGCCGCCGGCGGCCGGACCGTCCTCTTCCTCGACGAGATCCACCGCTTCAACCGAGCCCAGCAGGACGCCCTGCTGCCGGCGGTCGAGGACGGGCTCGTGACCCTCATCGGCGCGACCACCCAGAACCCCTGGTACGAGGTCAACGCGGCGCTCGTGTCCCGCATGCGGGTGTTCGTCCTCGAGCCCCTCGGGCCGGACGAGGTGGGCGTCCTCATCGACCGTGCCCTGGCCGCGCCCCAGGGCCTGGCCGACCGCGTGCGCCTGGGGGCGGAGGCCCGCGCCGCGCTGATCGCGCGCGCCAACGGCGACGCCCGCGGCGCCCTCAACCTGCTGGAGGCCGCCGCGGCGGGGACGCCGGACGGCGAGGAGATCACGCTCGAGGCCGTGCGCTCGGCCTCCGGGGGACGGGCCGTCGTCTACGACCGCGAGGGCGACGCCCACTACGACACCATCTCGGCCTTCATCAAGAGCCTGCGCGCCAGCGACCCCGACGCGGCCGTCTACTACCTCGCCGTCATGCTCTCCGGCGGCGAGGACCCCAAGTTCATCGCGCGGCGGCTCATCGTCGCGGCCAGCGAGGACGTCGGCAACGCCGACCCCCGGGCGCTGGAGGTCGCCGTCGCCGCCGCCCGGGCCGTGGAGTTCGTCGGCCTCCCTGAGGCGCGCATCAACCTCGCCCAGGCGACGACATACATCGCACTTGCGCCCAAGTCGAACGCCTCATACGCCGCGATCAACGAGGCCCTTGCGCTGGTGGAGCGCGAGGGCGCCCGCCGGCCGCCCCTGGCGCTGCGCGACGCGAGCCGGGCGAACGCCCGCAACCTCGGCCACGGGCAGGGCTACCGGTACCCCCACGACAGCCCCGAGGGGGTGCTCGACGAGTCGCTGCTGCCCGAGGGCATGGAAGGTGCATCCTTCTTCCATCCCACCGGTCGCGGACCGGAGGGCGAGCTGTCCGAGCGGCTCCGGCGGTTGCGCGGGGACGCCGGGCCCGAGGGCGACGACCAGCCCTTCTGACGGGCCTCGGCGTGGAGCTGCTCTCGCCCCAGCACCTCGTCGTCCTCGCCCTGACGGCCGCGGCGTGCGTCGGGCTCGGCATGGCGGCGCGGCGCGACCCGGAGGCGCGCTGGATCACCCCGGTCTCGCGCGGCCTCGCCGTGCTGCTGGCGCTGAACGAGATCGCGTTCCACGTGGTGCACCAGCTCGACGAGGGCCTGTCGGCGCGCGGCGACCTGCCCCTCCACCTGACCGACGCGGCCACGATCGCCGCGGTCGTCGCCCTCTGGCGCCCAAGCGCCCTCGCCTTCGAGCTCACGTACTTCTGGGCCGGGACGGCGACGCTGCAGGCGCTGCTGACGCCCGACCTGCGCCAGGGCTTCCCCGACTACCGCTGGTGGTGGTTCTTCATCGCCCACGCGGGCGTCGTGGTCGCCGCCGTCTTCCTCGCCTGGGGGCGGCGGCGGACGCCGCGGCGGGGCGCCGTGACGCGCGTCTTCCTCTGGAGCCTCGGGGTGACCGTGCTCGCGGCCGCCGGGACGCTCCTGTTCGACGGCAACTACATGTTCCTGCGCGATCCGCCCGAGAGCGGGAGCCTGCTCGACCTGATGGGCCCGTGGCCGTGGTACATCGCCTCGGCGGCGGCCCTCGCCCTCGCCCTCTTCTGGCTCCTGGACCGGCCCTTCGACGGGCGGCGGGGACGGCGTGGCCCGCCGGCCATCCCTAGAGTCCGTCTGGGACGGGAGGGCCCGACGAATGCCGGATGACGCGCCCGCCGGCCTGGCCGAGCGGCTCGACAGCGACCTGAAGGACGCGATGCGCGCGGGCGAGAAGGTTCGCCTGGGCACGATCCGCCGCGCCCGCGCGGCGCTCAAGAACGCGGAGATCGAGAACCGGGGGGCGCTCGGCGACGACGCGGCCGTGAAGGTGCTGCGCGGCCTGGTGAAGCAGCACCGCGAGTCGATCGAGCAGTTCCGCGCCGGCGGCCGCGACGACCTGGTCGCGCGGGAGCAGGAGGAGATGGCCGTGCTCGAGGGCTACCTCCCGGCCCAGATGGACGAGGCCGCGATCGCGGGCGTCGTGTCGGAGGTGATCGCCTCCGAGGGCGCGTCGGGGCCCGGCGACCTCGGCCGCGTGATGAAGGCCGCGATGGCCCGAGTCGGGGGCCAGGCCGACGGGAAAGAGGTCAGGGCGATCGCCCAGCGCCTGCTGGAAGGAGGCTCATGAGCACCACTCCACCGACACCACCCGGCACCCCGCCCGGCGGCGAGGAGCCGCCCGAGGGTCCGGCCTCGGCGATCGGCGGCGGCACGCACTCGCCGTCCGACGCGATGACCCGCTACGACGCCGAGAAGGACGCCTACCACTGCTCGTACGGCATCCCCTCGCCGGCGCTCGCCGTGATGGACCCCGAGCGCGAGCTGATCGTGCGCGTCAACCGCCACAACTTCCGCGTGGTGGGCTTCTCGATCCCGAACTTCACGGAGTGGCACAAGAAGCACGCCGACGAGGAGGGCAACTTCGAGGTCAACCTCCCGGACGTGTGGCCGATGGAGCAGACCGACACGAGCGGCTCCACTGCGTCCTGGTAGGCGGAGGGCCGCCGCGGCCCCCGGCCAGGAGTCCGTCTGGGACTACCCGCGCCCGCCGCGGATCGAGCCCGACGCGCGGCGCATCAGGGTGGTCCACGGGGACGTGCTGATCGTCGACACCCGGCGGGCCGTCCGGGTGCTCGAGACCAGCCACCCGCCCGCCTTCTACCTGCCGATCGACGACGTGGGCGCCGAGCACCTCGCGCCCGCCGCGGGCGGGAGCTTCTGCGAGTGGAAGGGCCAGGCGGCCTACTTCGACGTCGTCGTGGGCGACCGCGTCGCCCCCCGGGCGGCCTGGCACTACCCCTCCCCGTCGGCGCCCTTCGCCGCGATCGCCGGGCACGTGGCCTTCTACCCGGGGCGGGTCAACGCGTGCCTGGTGGACGAGGAGCCGGCGCGCCCCCAGGAGGGCGGCTTCTACGGCGGCTGGATCACCGACGAGATCGCCGGGCCCTTCAAGGGCGGCCCGGGCTCGGGCGGCTGGTGAGGCTCAGAGCCGCGTGATCCGCACGGGCCCGCGGGCCCGCACGACGACCCGGAAGCCCGCCACCGCGTAGGCGAGGCGCCGCGTGGAGGGCGCGCTGACGACCAGGACGAAGCGCCGCGGCCGGACGCCGTCCAGGACCACGCGGCCGCGCGCCAGCCGCACCCGCCGCCCCCCGACGAAGACGATGGCGCGCGGCGCCAGCCCGCGGAAGGTGATCGTCAGGGTGCCGGCGCGGCGGTCGAGGCGGGCGCTCGCGCCGCGAGCGGCCGGGCGCACCGCCGGGGCGAGCGGGCGCGGGGGCCGGACGGCGGCGGGCGCGGGGGCCGGGGCCGCCGCGGGCGCCTCGGTGGTGGCCGGCGGGGGCACCGCCCCCACGAGCGCGGCGGCGGCGGACACCTGCGGGCGGGGGCCGATCGGCTCCGAGACGTCGGGCTGGGGAAGGCCGGTCGCCACGAGGGCGGCGCGCACGGCGGCCGGCGTCAGGGGCGCGCCGCGGGTCGCGCGGGCCAGGCCCTGGAGCGCCGCCACCGCGCCGGCCACGGTGGCCGAGGCGCTGGAGGTGCCGTCGAAGCAGGACGTGTAGGCGCGGTCCTTCGGCTCGGGCGTCCCGATGCCCTCGCCGTAGCCGCTGGTGAGGACGCCCGCCCCGAAGCCCTGCACGTCAACGCGGGCGCCGTAGTTCGACCCGTTGGCCCCGGTCGTGCGCGCGAGGTCGGTGCCCGCCGACGGCGAGCCGCCGGCGCCCACGACGAGCGCGCCGCTGTCGCCGGGCTCGCCCTGACCGGCGAGCCAGGGGAGGTTGAGGGCGGCCAGGTCGAGGTTGCCGTTGCCGGCCGGCTCGACGACCACGACGCCCGCGTCCACGATCGCGCGGATCAGGTCCCGCATCGGCGGCAGGGCCTCGATCGGCGCGAAGACGGCGCTCGCCGGCGAGCCCACCAGGGTCTGCTGCTCGATCAGGAGGACGTCGCCCGGCCGCAGCCGCAGCGACGCCTCGAGCGCCGCCCTGAGCGGGTCGTAGACCTCGGGGTTCGGCTGGAAGAAGGGGGACAGGGCCTCGATCTGCGCAGCCTGGGCGAGCCCGGTGATCCCGGACGCGTCGTCGTCGGCGCCGAGGATGCCGAGCACGGCGGTGCCGTGCTCCTCGGCCCGGAAGGCGTCGGCGAGCCCGCCCGGGGTGAGGACCGGCGGGCGGGAGCCCGCGGTCGCCGAGCTCCTCGTGGGTGCGGCGCCACTCGTACTCGATGTCGGCGACCCTGACGCCGGCGCCCGCCGCGCCGTCGGGGATCCCCAGCCCGAGCCGGTAGTCCTGGAAGGCCGAGAGGTCGGGCGTGACCGCCACAGGGTCGAGGGCCGGCCAGCCGCCGGGGGGCGCCTCCCGGCAGACGGCCGGGGGCGGCGGCGGGGGGGCGACCACGGCCTCGACCCCGGGCCGCGCGTCGAGGCGGCCCGCGAGCCGGCGGGCGGCGGCGGCGCCGGTGGCCTCGAGCCGGTACAGGCGCCGCAGCTCGGGAAGGGGCCGCCCGGCGCGCCGCTCGAGCCGGCCGAGCGCGGCCGCGGGCAGCGCCGGGCGCGCGCCCGGACCGAGCGCGTCGGCGGCGGCCGGCGCGGCCGTCACCAGCACCGCGGGCGACGGGGCCGCGGCGGTGGTTGCCGGCGCCGCGACGGCCAGCGCCACCGCCGCGGCGGCGATGAGGCGGCCTCCGAGCACGCGACTAGGATGGCGTCTCGGCCCCGTGGTGCCAACCTGCAAGGTGCGCGATGAGCGACGACCTCGACCAGCAGGAGCGCGAGCGGGTCGCGCCCTACGTCACGGACGCGGCCGGGCCGGTCTTCGCCCTGACGGGGCTCCCCGAGGTCGTGAAGGGGGCCCTGTTCGCCCGCTACTCCCGCAGCCCGAAGTCGCTTCGGCGGCTGCTGCTCGACGAGTTCCTGCCCGACGCGCCGGCCGCCGCAGGCGCCGCACCGGCCGTCGGCGAGGCGCGCGCGGAGGCCCTCTACGGCCGGGTGCTGGCGGAGTACGGCGACGACTCGGTCGCCCAGCTGGGCGGCGCGCACATCGCGGTCGAGGGCGCCTCCAACATCCTCACCAAGGTCCTGCAGTGGGGGCGCCTGGCGAGCTACCTGGAGCAGTCGAACGCGCTACATCGCGTTCACCGACCGCCCCGGCGGGGCCTACCGCTACCACCGCCCGGCCACGATCCTGGGCCACCCCGAGCTCGGCCCCGCCTACACGGCGACCCTGGACGGGGCCTTCGACGCCTACGCGGAGCTGCTGCCCCGGATGGTCGAGCACGTGGGCGCCGGCGTCCCGCACGACCCCGCCATGCCCGCGGCGGCCCGGGAGCGCGCGATCCGGGCGCGCGCGCTCGACCTGCTGCGGGGCCTGCTGCCCGCCGCCACGACCGCCAACGTCGGGATCTTCGCCTCGGGGCAGGCCTACGAGGCGATGCTGGTGCGGATGGCCGCCCACCCCCTGCCCGAAGCGCGCGAGTGCGCCGCCCGGATGCTGGCCGAGCTGCGCAAGGTCATCCCGGCCTTCCTCACCCGCGTCGACCGCGACGACCGCGGCGTCGCTCACGGGCGCTACCTGCGGGCATCCGAGCGGGCGGCGGCCGAGATCGCGGCGCGCGTCCTGCCGGAGCCCGCCCCGGAGCCGGCCGGCGCGCGGGTGCGGCTCGTCGACTTCGACCCCGACGGGGAGGCCCGCGTCCTCGCCCACGCCATCTGGCCCGCGGGAGCGGGCGGCCTGGCCGAGGCGCCGGGCGCGGGCGGCCGAGCTCGACGTCGAGGCGAGGGCGCGCGCCCTCGCCGCCTGGGCCGGCGACCGCCGCGACCGGCGCCAGCGGCCCGGGCGGGCGCTCGAGGCCACGACCTACGCGTTCGAGGTCGTCTGCGACTACGGCGCCTACCGCGATCTGCAGCGCCACCGCATGCTGACCCTCCAGGCCCAGCCGCTCACGCCGCAGCTCGGCTACGACGTCCCGCCGGAGGTCGCCGACGCGGGCGTGGCCGGCGTCTACGACGCCGTCCAGGCGGCCTGCGCGGCCCTCCACGACGCGCTGGCCGAGGCCGTCCCCGACGAGGCCGCCTACGCCGTCACCCTGGCCCACCGCATCCGCTTCACCATGGTCCTCAACGCCCGCGAGGCGATGCACCTGATCGAGCTGCGCAGCCAGCCACAGGGGCACGAGTCCTACCGCTGGGTCGCCCGCGAGATGCACCGGCAGATCGCCGAGGTGGCCGGCCACCGGGCGATCGCGGCGATGATGTCGTTCGTCGATGCAAGCGACCCCGCGGCGGGCCGGCTGGCAGCGGAGCGGCGCCAGGAGGCGCGGCGGGCGGCCCGGTGAGCGCGCCCCGGCGCCGGGTCGAGAGCGGCTCGCCCTACGAGGAGGCCATCGGCTTCAGCCGCGCGGTCCGGATCGGTGACCGGGTCCTGGTCTCCGGCACCGCGCCGGTCTGGCCCGACGGCTCCTGCGACGCCGACCCGGCGGCCCAGGCGCGGCGCTGCCTCGAGATCGTCGGCGCGGCCCTCGGCGCGGCCGGAGCGAGCCTCGCGGACGTGGTGCGCACCAGGGTCTTCCTCGTCGCCGCAGCCGACGCGCCGGCCGTCTCGGCCGTGCACGGGGAGGCCTTCGGCGCGGTCAGGCCGGCGGCCACCATGGTGGTGGTCGCCGCCCTCCTCGACCCGCGCTGGCGGGTCGAGATCGAGGCCGAGGCCGTCATCGCGCCCTGAGGGGCGCGCCCGGCGCTACATTTCGTCGATGGCCGACCCGCCCCGCGACAGCCGCCTCGGCGGCATGGCACTCGCCAACGGGCTCCTCGTGCACGGCCCGCGCCACTGGGCCGCCGCCGTGCGCGACGAGGACGGACGCATGGTCATCGCGACCGGCCGCAAGCGCCTGTTCCGCGCCGGGCGCCTGACCGAGCTGCCGCTGGCGCGCGGCCTGGTGCGGCTGGGCGAGGCGTTCGCCGTCCTGCCCGCCGTCAAGAAGGGGCTGCCCCAGGCGCGCTTCGCGCTCGAGGACCGGCGGGCGGCGGTGGCCGCGGTCGGCGCCGCGGCGGTCGCGGGCCTGGCGCGCCGGCGCCTGCGGTCGGTGCTCGCGCAGGAGGCCGTCGGCGCGGTGGCCGGGCTGGCCCCGGCCCTGGTCACCCTGCGCGGCTCCCAGGCGGCGGTCTGGCACGCCGTGGAGCACAAGAGCATCGCCGCCTACGAGGCGGGCGGCGCGGACGAGATCGCCAACGCCGCCGCCCACTCGAAGGAGCACGACCGCTGCGGCAGCAACCTGGTCGTCCCGCTGCTGGTCACGACCACGATCGGCAACACCGTGGCGCGCAAGCTCATGGGGCGCCGGGCGGTCGGCGGCCGCACCGTCGTCGCGGCGCTGAGCATCGGCGCGGCGGTCGAGGTCTTCGCGTTCTCGGCGCGCAGGCCGGAGCACCCCCTGTCGCGGGCCATCCACGGGATGGGCCACGCGATGCAGTCGGGCTTCGCCACCCGCGAGCCGAGCCAGGGCGACCTCCTGGTCGGCCAGGCCGCGATGGAGGCGCTGCTGCGCGCCGAGGCGGCCGACGCGCCCGCCTGACGGGCGCGCGCGATGAGCGTCTCGGTCACCGTGGTGGCCCCGGCGGCCGTGCAGGCGACCTGGCAGCGCTGGACGGACTTCGCGCGCTGGCCGGAGTGGAACCCCCACTGCATCGAGGCCGAGCTCAAGGGGCCGCTGGCCGAGGGCACGACGCTCGACCTGCACCTGCGCCACCCGCGCGGGCGCGACTTCTACACCCGTCCCCGCCTGACCCGGGTGGACCCCGGCCGCGAGATCGTCTGGGAGGCGCGGGCGCTCGGCGTGCGCGCCCCGAGCCGCACCCTGCTCGGCCCGGAGCCGGACGGAACCCGGGTCACCATCGAGGCCGCTGCGCACGGGCCGATGGCGTTCACCTACAGGATGAGCGTGACCGACCGCACCCAGGCTCTAATCTACGTCGCCATGCTCGACGCCCTCTGCGACAGCCTGCGCGCGTGAGGGTCCTGATCGCCCTGGCCGCCGTGGCGGCCTGGCTCGCCTGCGCGGCCGTCGGCGACCGCCCACGTCGAGGTCCTGCCGACCTCTGTCCCGGCCGGCGAGGCGGTGGAGTTCACGGTGCGCGTGCCCACCGAGCGCGACCTGCCGACGACCGGGGTGCAGGTCGAGTTCCCGGCCCAGGTGACGGTCTTCAGCTTCGCGGAGCCCCCGCCGGGCTGGCGCATGACGCCGGTGCGGCGCCAGGACGGCCGCTTCCGCGGCGTGATCTACAGCGGCGGCCTCATCCCGGTGGGCCGCTACGCCGACTTCAACGATGCTCGGGACGCCCTTCGAGGAGGGCACCGCGGTCTGGCCCACGCGCCAGACGTACGCCGACGGGCAGGTGAAGCCCTGGACCGGGCCGCCCGAGCAGCCCGGCGCCGAGGCCAGCGAGAGCGGGCCGACCGACCCCGGCCCGGCGGCCGCCGTGGAGATCACGGCTCCCGGCACGGCGCCCGCGGGCTCGGCCGTCGCCGCCGACGACGGCGACGACGGCTCGGACGCCGGCATCTGGCTGGGGGTCATCGCGATCGGCATCTCGCTGCTGGCCGCGCTCGCCGTCGGCTTCCTCTGGTCGACGCGGCCGGCGCGGCTGCCCGAGGACGGCGAGGGCCGGTGAGGACCGAGCGCCGCCCGCGGCTGGACCCGGCCACCTTCCAGCTCCCGGTGGAGCGGATGCGCGACGGCTACTACAGCGACGCCTACTTCACCTACACCCGCGGGGTGCTCGAGCGCGACGACCACCACCCCGAGGTGCTGATGCAGGTCTTCCAGCGCGAGCGCTCGGTCCTCGGCGGCATCGACGAGGCCATCGCGATCCTGAGGCTGTGCTCCGGCCGCCGGGGCGCCGACGGTGCCTGGGAGCCGGGCTGGGACCGCCTCGAGGTGCGCGCGCTGCACGACGGCGACGAGATCGGAGCCGTGGGAGACGATGCTGACGATCATGGGCGACTACAGCCTCTTCGCCCACCTCGAGACGCTCTACCTCGGCGTGCTCGCGCGGCGCACGCTCATCAGCCGCAACGTGCGGCGACGTGGTCGACGGCGGCCGGCGGGAAGCCGATCCTCTACTTCCCGGCCCGCTTCGACCACTGGCAGGTGCAGACCGGCGACGGCTGGGCGGCCCACATCGCCGGGCGCCATCGGGGTGTCGACCGACGCCCAGGCCTCGTGGTGGGGCGGCAAGGGCATGGGCACCGTGCCGCACGGGCTGATCGCGGCCTACGGCGGCGACACGGTGCTGGCGGCGCGCAAGTTCGCCGACGCCTACGCCGACGAGCTCAACGTCACGGTGCTGGTGGACTTCGAGAACGACTCGCGTGCGCACCGCGCTCGAGGTGCGCCGACGCGCTCGGCGCCGCGCCTGTGGGGCGTGCGGCTGGACACCAGCGAGCACCATGGTGGACCGCTCGCTCTGGCACGAGATGGGCGCGTTCCGGCCCGAACGGGGTCGGTGCCCGAGCTGGTGTGGAAGGTGCGCCGCGCGCTGGACGGCGCGGGCTACACGCGACGTCCAGATCGTCGCCTCCGGGCGGCTTCGACGCGGCGCATCCGCGCCTTCGAGGAGGCCGGCGTGCCGGTGGACGCCTACGGCGTGGGCACCTCGCTGCTGCGGGGGTCGAACGACTTCACGGCCGACGTCGTGCGGCTCGACGGCCGCCCTGCGCCAAGGTCGGGCGCGACTAGCGCCCGAACCCGCGGCTCGAGCTGGTCGAGTAGGCGCCTCCCGATGTTGGGGCGGATCCACCACGTGGCCTACGTCGTGGCCGACATCGACGCCGCCCTCGAGCGGCTGGGGGCGACCTTCGAGCTGCGCCCGGAGGTGCGCGAGGTGATGGCCGACCAGGGGGTCGAGGCCGCCCTCTGCGGCCCCGCCGGGGCGGCGGTGGAGCTGATCCGGCCCCTCGACGAGGACGGCCCGATCGCCCGCTTCCTGGCGGCCCGGGGCGAGGGCCTGCACCACGTCGCCTTCGAGGTGGACGACCTCGGGGCCGCGCTGGCCGACCTGCGCGCGCGCGGCGCCGAGCTCATCGACGAGCGGCCCCGGCGGGGCCTGGGCGGCCACCTGGTCGCCTTCGTCCAGCCGCTCGGCGAACGGCGTGCTCACCGAGCTGGTGAGGCCGGGCCAGGCCGGGGTCCCCTAGACTGCCCCGCGATGGCGACCAGGCGACTCGAGCTCGGCTTCGACGGCGGCACGGTGCTGCGGCTGACCGTGCAGGAGGGCGTCAGCGAGACCCTGACCGGCGGCCTTAGCGCCTCGGACGGGCCCGCGTGGCGCTCGATCGAGGCCGAGGAGGGCACGTTCTGGATCTCCGAGCGGAACCTGCGCTACGTGCGCCTCGCGCCCGGCGAGGTCCCGGGGCACGTGGGCTTCGGGGGCTCCTGACCCCCTCGCGGGGGGCCTGAGCGGTGGACCTCGGACTGGTGGCCGCGCCAATGCCGGCAAGACGGCGCTCTTCGCCCTCGTGACCGGCGCCGACGCCGAGATCGCGCCCTACCCGTTCACCACCCGCGAGCCCGCGCGGGCGATGGCGGACGTGCCCGACCCGCGCCTCGACGCGATCGCCGACGTCCAGGACATCCCCCGGCGGGTGCCGGCGCAGGTGCAGCTCGTAACATCGCCGGGCTGTCGGCCGGCGCGGGCGCGGGCGAGGGGCTGGGCGGGGCGGCCCTCGGCCAGCTGCGCCAGACCGACGCGCTGGTGCACGTCGTCCGCGCCTTCGCGAACGCCGAGGTCCCGCACCCCGCCGACCGACTCGACCCGGTCGGCGACGCCGAGGCGGTCAACCTCGAGCTCGCCGTCGCCGACCGCGACCAGGTCGAGCGCCGGCTGGAGCGGGTGCGCAAGGGCGCCCGCGCCGGCGAGGCGGGCGCGGCGGCGGAGCTCGCGTCGCTGGAGGCCCTCGCCGCCGCCCTCGACGCGGGGCGGCCGGCCCGCCTCGCAGGCGACGAGCCGGCCGCCCTGGCGGCGCGCATGGAGCTGCTGACGGCCAAGCCGGTGCTCTACCTCGCCAACACCGACGAGGGCCTGGTGCCGCCGAGGGGCTCGCCGCGCACGCCGAGGCCCATGGCGGCCAGGCCCTCGCCCTGCCGGTCGGGATGGAGCTGGAGCTCGCCGACATGGACCCCGCCGAGGCGGCCGAGCTGGCCGCCGAGCTCGAGCTCGGCGAGGCGCGCGGCGCCGACGCGGTCGTCGCCGCGGGCTACCGGCTCCTCGACCTGGTCACCTTCTTCACCGGCTCGGGCCCGCCGGAGGCGCGCGCGTGGCCGGTGGGGCGCGGCACCACCGCCTCCGAGGCCGCGGGGCGGATCCACTCCGACCTCGAGCGCGGCTTCATCCGCGCCGAGGTGATCCCCTGGGACGCGCTGGTCGCGGCGGGCTCGTTCGCCCGCGCGCGGGAGGAGGCGCTGCTGCGGATGGAGGGCCGCGACTACGTGGTCCAGGAGGGCGACGTCCTCCAGATCCGCTTCAACGTGTAGGGACGGGGCGCTCGTCGCGCCGTCGGGGCACGGCTAGGGTGACGCGGATGTCCGTTGGGGATCGGACTCACCAGGTGGACGTGGTGCTCCGCGACGGGTCACCGTCGCCGTCCGACCGGTGCGGACCGACGACCTGGACGCGATGGCGGAGTTCCTCCGAGGGCTCTCCACGCTCTCGTACCGGTATCGGTTCTTCGGGCTGGGCGACCCGGACAAGGCGGCGCGCGGCCTCGTCGAGGCAGACGGATCGGATGTCTACGGCCTGGTCGCCGTCACCGGCCTCCCCGGCCGGATCGTCGGCCATGCCGAGTTCTCCCGCACGCCCGGCAGCCCCGCCGCGGAGGCCGCGTTCGCGGTCGCCGACGAGCTCCAGGGCCACGGCCTTGGGACGCTGCTGCTCGCACACCTCGCCGAGCGTGCGCACGCCTCGGGGATCGAGGTCTTCGAGGCGGAGGTGCTGGGTGGCAACCGCCGCATGATCCAGATGTTCCAGGCGAGCGGCTTTCCCGCGGAGGTGCGCCAGGAGGGGGGGTCGCAGCTCGTCCGGTTCCCGACATCGCTCTCGCCGAGCACCGTGGCGGCCTTCGCCGAGCGCAGCCGGACGGCGGCCGTGGCGATGGCGAGGCGGCTGCTGGTCCCGGCCTCGGTGGCGGTGGTGGGCGCGTCGCGCTCACGCGGGACGGTGGGCGGGGAGGTGCTCCACCACCTGCGCGAGGGCGGCTACGCCGGCGGGCTCTACGTCGTGAACCGCGCGGCGG
>CAWEGW010000016.1:0-67290 GCA_963808825.1 Miltoncostaeaceae bacterium
GGCGGAAGCTCACGCGGCGACCGCCTCGTCCTGCTCCGCCCACCCCGCTGGGCCGTCGAACTCCGCGCGGGCCGCCGCGAGGGCCGCCTCGCGGTCGTGCTCCGGGAAGCAGTGGGTGAGCAGCAGGCGGCGGGCCCGGCCCAGCGCCGCGATGCCCCCCGCCTGGCGGCCGTTCAGGTGGGGCACGCCCTCGGGCACCTCATCCGCTCCGAACGAGCACTCGCACAGCAGCACGTCGAGCGACCCGGGCCAGCGCGGGGAGGGCGTCGTTGTCGGCGCAGTCGGCCCCGAAGCACACCGCGCCGCCGCCGGCATCGACGCGGAGGGCGAAGGTGGGCGGCAGGTGGGGCACCTGCCGGTAGCGGAGCGTCACGCCTCCGCCGAGGTCGCGCTCGCCCGCGTCGCCGGTCAGCTCCTCGAAGCGCATCGCCTCGTCCCAGCCGTCGGACCCGCCGAAGGCCATCAGGCGCCGCCGCAGCTCCGGCGGCCCCAGCACCCGCAGGGCGGTGCCGCGTCCCGGGCCGTGGGCGAGGTTGAACGCGCAGCGCCAGCAGGTCGGACGCAGTGGTCCGCGTGGAGGTGGGTGACGACCAGCGCCGCGAGGCGCTCGGGCGGCAGGTGCTGCTGGAGGCGGTTGAGCGCGCCCGAGCCGAGGTCGAGGGCGACGGCCCGGTCGCCGGTGCGGACGAGGTAGCAGCTCTGGGCTTCGCCCAGTAGCGCGTAGGCCGCGCCCACCCCGACGGGCACGAGGACCGGTCGTGGCGGCGTCACGTCCCCGTCGGTCGCCCGCACATCGCGGGGCATGCTATACCGCGGCCATGGCGCGCCCGCTCCGCGGCCTCCTGCCGCCGTTCGTCGTCCTGGCGCTCGCGGCGGGCCTGCTCGCGGGATGCGGCGGTGACGACGGCGGCGGCGAGGACCGGGCCCAGGGGCTGACGCCGGCGCAGCTGCTCGACCAGAGCGCCGCCGCGGCCCAGGAGGCCGGGCCGTTCCGTATCGCGCTCGACGTGACCGGGCGGATCGACGTCGCCGACGCCTCGGCCGTCCCCGGAGGCAACCTCCTCAACGGGCCGCTGGACATCTCCGGCGAGGGCCCCGTCAACCCGCCCGACAAGGCGTCCATCGACGCCAGCATCGAGCTGTCGGGGCTGCCGCTCCAGATCAACATCACCCGCGTCGGCGACGAGGTCTTCGTCGGCGCGCTCGGCCAGGACTTCCCCGTCGGCCTGCCGCCCGAGCAGGTCGCGCTGCTCGACCTCGGCTCCCTCTACCCCACCCTTGTCAACTGGATCGAGACCCCCGCCGAGGACGGCCGCGAGGAGATCGACGGCACCGACACCGTCAAGGTCACCGGCGAGATCGACCCGGTCCGGGCCCTCGGCGGCCTCGCGCCGCTGCTCGGCGGCGAGGAGCCCACCGCCGCCCAGGCCCGCGCCGCCCTGCGCCAGGGCACCGTCGAGGCCTGGATCGGCACCGAGGACCTGCTGCCGCGGCGGGTCCACCTCCTGCTCGACGCCGACGGGGCGCGCGTCGCGGAGGGCGTCGGCCGGGTCGAGATCGACCTCACGGCCAACATGTCGGAGTGGGGCCAGCCGGTGAACATCCAGGCGCCCGCCAACCCGCGCGAGCTCGACACGGACCAGCTTGGCGGGCTGTTCGGGGGGTGACCAATGCGGATGGCCGCCTCTTGCGGGCGGCCATGCGCGCCTCCGGGCCCTAAGTCGGGCCCTCCGGCAGACCGGCGCACCGGCTTCGCCGGGGCGGGCGCCGGAAAAAGCAGACTCCCCCTAGGCCTCGCCTCGCTCGACGCGGCCGAGGAGCTCGACGTTGCGCCGGTCGAAGTCGTCCGTCCCCTCCGGTGCCTCGAGGAAGGCCGAGGATCTCCCGCCCATCGGCGGGCTCGTGGCGCGCAGCGGCAGCGCGAGCACGTTGGCATGGTTCTCCTTTCGCGCCGTGCGGGCGATCTCGGCGTCAGCGCAGAGGGCGGCGCGGGCGCCCGGGGCCTTGTTGGCCGCGATCGAGGCGCCGGTCGCCGACCAGCGGCAGACGGCCCGCGCTCGGCGGCGCCCTCGGCGACCCGGCGGGCGACGGCCGCGTTCGCCTCGACCCACTCCTCGTCGGCGCCCGGCGGGGGGCCGTCAACTCGGCCGCGTGCCCTGCCTCGCGCAGCGCCGCGACGAGTTCGTCGGTGAGCGGGGTGGCCTCGTCCGAGCCGATGGCGATCGCGCATGCGCCGCTGGTCTCGCAGGAGTGATCCTGCGTGGCGGAACCTTCGGGCCGGTGGCCACCAACACCTACGTCGTCGCCGACGATCGCAGGGGGTCGGCCTGGGTCGTCAACCCCGCGATGGGCAGGCACGGCTGGGTCGAGGAGACGCTGGAGCGGCTGGACGTGACGCCGGTCGCCGTGCTCGACACGCACGGCCACTAGGATCACGTCGTCGAGGACCACGTCTCGACCGACGCCGGGCTGCCGGTCTGGGTCGGCGCGGCGACGAGGACTGGGTGGAGGCCCCGGGGCCCTTCGACCCGGCCCTCTTCGGCGACCCGCCCGACGCCCGGCGTCACGCGCGCGCGGATCTTCCAGGACGGCGAGGTGCTCGAGCTCGGCGACATGCGCGTCCGCCTGCTCGCCTCGCCGGGCCACTCGCCCGGGTGCATGGACGCGCTGGCCGAGGGCGGGGAGGACGCCCTCGTGAGCGACCTGGTCTTCGCCCAGGGCATCGGCCGCACCGACTCCCCCGCAGCGACCCCGCGGCATGCTGCGAGCCTCGAGCGCGTCTTCGCCGAGATGCCGCGGGAGACGCGGATCTACCCGGGCCACGGGCCCTGGGGCGTCACGCTCGGCGAGGCCGGCCCTACGCGAGGAGTCCATGTGACCGCCGTGAACCGCGACGCGGCGCTGGCCGCCGTCCACGAGGTGAGGACCCCGAGCTGCACAGGAGCATCGTCAACCTCGGGATCGTCGGCGACCTCGATGTCAGGGACGGCCGGAACCTCGTGGCGATCCGACTCACCGTGGCCGGCTGCCCGCTCAAGACGGAGATCCAGCGCCGGGTGACCGACGCCCTCGTCCGGCTGCCGGGGGTCGAGGGCATCCGGTGACGATGGACGCCATGCCCGACGAGGCGCGCCGCGGCCTGCGGGCCCGGCTCCGGGCGAGGAACGGCCGTCGCCCTTCCAGGAGGGCAGCGCACGACGGTGCTCGGGATCGCCTCCGGCAAGGGCGGGATCGGCAAGTCGAGCGTCACGGGCAACCTGGCCCTGGCGCTGGCGGCGCGCGGCGCGACCGTCGGGGGGCTCGACACCGACGTCTAGGCTACTCGATCCCGCGCATGATAGGCATCACCCGGCCCGCGGTCACGATCAAGGACCTGATGCTGCCGATCGAGTCGCACGGCGTGCGCCTGATGTCGATCGGCTTCCTCGCCGAGGAGGACCAGCCCCGTCATCTGGCGCGGGCCCATGCTGCACAAGGCCCTCACGAGCTTCGTCGCCGAGGCCTGATCGAACGAGCCCGACTACCTGCTGGTCGACCTGCCGCCCGGGACCGGCGAGTCGCCATGTCGCATGGCGCGAGCTGCTGCCGAGGGCGTCGTTCGTCATCGTCGCGACGCCCCAGCTAGCCGCCCAGCGCGTCGCCCGACGGACCGCCGCGATGGCGAGCCGCGTCAACCTGCCGGTCGCCGGCCCGATCGAGAACATCAGCTGGTCCGTCGCTCCCGACACCGGGGACGCGCTACGAGGTCTTCTTCGGCGGCGGAGGCGATGCTGGCCGCCGAGCTGGGCATGTCCGCTGCTGGCGGCAGGTGCCCTTGAGCCGACCGTGGCTCGGGACGGCGACGCCGGGCTTCCCGTGGTCGCGTCCGACCCTGAGAGCCCGGCCCGAAGGCCCTGCATCAAGGCTGCCGAGGCGCATCGCTCGCGGCCGTCGCGTGGGACGGTCGCCGGCCGCTCCTGAAGCGGCCGCGCTGGTCGTCGCGTCCCCCTGCGTAACATTTCTCATGCTGCGGGGACCCTCCCCGACGCGCCGAGGAACGCCGATGACCTACATCATCAGCGAGCCCTGCATCGGCACCAAGGACACCTCCTGCGCCGACGTCTGCCCCGTCGACTGCATCCACCCCGCCGCGGGGGAGGAGCGTCACGAGGAAGCGACGATGCTCTACATCGACCCGCCAAGTGCATCGACTGCGACGCCTGCGTCGAGGCGTGCCCGGTGAACGCGACGATCGCCGAGGACGACGTCCCGAGCAGTGGCAGATCTTCAAGGAGATCAACCGGGTCTACTTCGAGGACAGCCCGCGGCCGGCGAGAAGATGGTCGCCGACTACCTCGCGAGCAAGGCCTAGGGGACAGGGCCCGAAGGACCCTCGGGACCGCGCCGCCCGGGCCTTCGGGCTGGGACGCGGCGCGCGACGAACAGGGCGACCCCGAACCACGGGATCCGCCGGATGAGGAACCGGGCGAGCAGGGCGAAGGCCAGCCCGGTCCCGACCACGATGGCGGCCAGCAGGCCGGGTGACGGCGCGCTGCCCGCGACGGCCGCGACGGCGCAGCCGATCAGGGCGAGGATGGCGCCAAAGAGGCCCGCCGCGAGCACCGCGTAGGTCACCAGCCGCCGGAGGAGGATGTCCACGG
Organism: Miltoncostaeaceae bacterium; assembly: GCA_963808825.1. Lineage (GTDB taxonomy): Bacteria > Actinomycetota > Thermoleophilia > Miltoncostaeales > Miltoncostaeaceae > DATAGF01. The sequence continues at coordinate 4,641 of CAWEGW010000016.1, forward strand.
CCTGCTCCTGCCCGCCGCCCGCCGCCCCTACGCCTCGGCCAAGCGCCGGCCGGACCACCGGGGAGGCGTGGTGCAGCGCAGGCGCCAGCCGGTGGCGTCGAGGACGAAGAGGTTGGTGGCCGCGAACTCGGCGACGGCGGACGTGCCGCTCGCCCCCGGCCGACGTGATGCGCTCGATGCAGGTCACCCAGGCGACCGGGTCGACGCGGGTCACGGCCGCGCCCGCGATCTCGAACTCGATGTAGCCGGTGTTGCCCATGATGGCCTCCCAGCCTCGCGGACCTCGTCCCAGCCGCGCTGCCAGGGGCCGCCCGGGTGCAGGCAGGCCACGTCTCGGCCGACGACCAGCAGGCCGCCATGCGCTCCATGTCGAGGGCCTCGAAGGGCGTCGTAGAAGACGCGGTTGGCCGCGAGCACCTGCTCGGCGATCGGGTCCGTCCTAATTCATCCTCCGTCTCATGTCGCGGGCCGCGTCGAGGCGGGCCTGCACCGCCGCGGCCCGGGGTGCGCCGGGTGGGCGGCCAGGAAGGCCGCCGCGGCGCTCCTCGGCCTCGGCGTAGCGGCCGGCGGCGGCGAGCAGGCCGATCGCCTGGCTCTCGAGCGCCGGGTCGCCGGCGCCACCAGCAGCCCGAGCTCGGTCGCCCAGAGGGCGTCGCGCAGGCGCCGCCGGCGCAGGTAGGAGCCGCGCAGGTTGGCGAGCGTCCTGGCCAGGATGGCCCGGTCGCCGGCCGGCTCCAGGAACTCGGGGCGCATGTCGAGGCCGCTCGTGCGCCGGACGATGGCCGCCAGGTCGTCCCGCGAGCGGGGCGCCCAGCCGGCGAACGGGTCGAGGTACGCGGGCTCGGCCCCTGAGACGTCGGCGACCACGAAGTGGCCCGGCATGCCGATGCCCTCCATCGCCACCCCGGCCCGGCGCGCGACGGCGAGGGTCAGGGTGGCGAGCGCGATCGGCAGCCCGCGGCGGCGCTCGAGCACCTGGTCGAGGAACGAGTTGCGCGGGTCGTCGTAGTCCTCGACGTCGCCGCGCAGGCCCTCGCCGCGGAGCGAGCGCGCCACCCCGTCGCGCGCGGCCCGGGCCGCCAGGGCGTTGACCCGCTCGAGGCAGGCCGCGATGTCGACGCCCGGCGCGGCCTCGGCGCTGATCAGCAGGTTCGCCTCGGCCAGGTCGAGCGGCTCGTCGGCCAGGATGGCGGCGAGCCGGGCGCGCGTGGCGGCGCTCATCGCAGCAGCCCCGCCTCGGCCTCGATCTGGGCCGAGCGCACGAGGGCCTGGACCACCTTGCGGGCGGCGTCCGCCGTCGCCGAGTCGCCGGCCGGGTCGCACGCCCGCGCCAGCGCCGCCGCGGCCGCGGCGGCCGGGGCCGACGGCAGCCCCTCCGCGTGCCGGGCGGCCTGCGCCAGGAGGGCCGCCGCCACGGCGTCGCGGCGCACGAGTGCCATCTCGCACTGGGCCAGCGAGGCCGTCAACCGCACGAGGTCGGGGCTCACGACGCGCTCCCGTCCAGCAGCGCGGCGGCGTTCCCGCCGAGGACGGCCGCCACCTGGTCGCCGCTCCAGCCCGCGCACGCGGCGGCCCGCGCGACCAGCAGGAGGGCGGTGCCGTGCTCGCCGTACGGGCGGTCGGAGCCGAACAGGAGCCGCTCCGGGGGCAGCGCCACCAGGTCGGCGAGCGCGGCGAGGGACGTGTCGAGCAGCACCCCCGGGCGGGTCGCGACCTCGCGCGCGATCGCGCGGGCGTCCCCGCGGCCGGCGTGGGCGAGCACGAGCCGCGCCCCCGGGGCGGCGTCGAGCAGCTCGGCGAGCGGGCCCGCCAGCGGCCGTGCGCCGAAGCCGGCGTGGATCGTCACCGGCCACCCCCGCGCGGCCGCCTCCCGCACCACGGCCGCCACCTCGCGGTCCTCGGGCCGGAAGCGCTGGGCGACGGGGTGGAGCTTGAGGCCCCGCCCGCCGCCCGCGGCGGCCCGCTCCATCGCCGCGGCGGCCCCCGGCCGCGACGGGTCAACGCGGCAGAAGGGGACGATCCGGCCGCCGGACCCGGCGGCGGCGGCGAGCACGGCCGCGTTGGCCTCCGCGAACTGGCCGCCGGGCCCGGGATCGTTGGCGGGGAAGCAGACCGCGCGGGCGATGCCCCACCGCGCGAGGTCGTCCAGCAGCGCCGCCGGGTCGAGGCGGTGGCCGTCGGCGTCGCGCCCCAGGTGGACGTGGGCGTCGACCGCGGCCACGCCCTCGCCCAGGCCCGCCACCTCGGCGGCCATCGCGTCCTCGAGCCGCCCGAGGGCCGCGAGGTCGGCGCCCGCGCGCTCGAGGTCGGCCGCCTCCTCGCCCCAGAGCCTCACGCGCACCGGCACCGGGCCAGGGTACCGAGCCGGGGGCGGTGGTACCCTGCGGCCGTGGCGAGGGGCCGAGGCAGCACCAAGAAGCGCACCGGCGGGCGGCGGGCGAACTACGCCCCCGTGGCGACCGAGGTCGGCTACCGCAGGTACCTGCCGATCGGCTGGGCCAACTGGCTGGGCTTCGTGATGTTCGGCTTCATCACCGTGGCCCTCTTCGCCGAGACGATCAACGCGACGATGGAGCACCGGGGCTCCGACCCCATCGCCGCGGGGATCATGACCATCGTCTTCGCGGTCATGACCTACCTCTTCGGCACGACGCGCGTGAAGGACGTCTAGCCCAGCCGTTCTGCTCGTACGCCTCCCTCAGGAGCGACTCCACCTCGGGCGTGACGTCCCCCACCGAGGCGAGGCCGACCTTGTGGGTGGATTGGCCGGGGCCGCTCCTCGCCACCGCGAGAAGGGCCGACGCCGGGGCGCGCTCGAACCGCAGCCCGAGATCGACTCGCGTCCGGGTGGCCGCCCGGACAGCCGCGAACTGACGGCGGCGCACGAAGGGGGTGTAGCCGCCCCGCCCCTCCACCGAGACGTCGTCGCCGAGCGCCTCCGCGACCGCGCGCAGCCGGTCGAAGATCGGGCGCAGGCCCGCCTTGGCGCCGGCGTACTGCGCGTCGATGTAGCCCTCGACGTCCGGCCGCACCCAGCCGGCCCGCTCGGCCGCGGCGAAGGCGATGGCCCATTGGCTGTTCTGAGGGACGCCGTGCTCGTCGCGCAGCCAGGCGCGCACCGCCCGCTGGTCGAGCGGGTCGGGCCCGCGGCGCTCCACCTCCGCGACCCACTCCTCCAGCGATCGTCCCGTCCGCTCCCTCATCGAGGAGGCGACGGCGGCGGCCATGTCGTCGGGGGACGCTCCCACCTCCGCGGCGTCCGGCGCTAGCGCTCCACCGTCGCCACGCAGGCCTCGTCGCCGCGCGCCCGGGTCGTGGCCACGCGCAGGGTCGCGTCCGGCGCGAAGGCGGCGAGCATCCCGCGCCAGATCGCCCGGTCGAGGCCGCAGATGCGCTCGGGGTCGTCGAAGGCGATCTCCTCGAAGGGGCAGGCGCAGGCGCGCAGCCCCTCGTCGCCGTCCGCGCGCGCCGCGAAGCCGTAGCGCGACAGCAGGCGCACGACGTCCTGGATCGCCGCCGAGGACCCCGCGCCCGGGCCGCCCGCGCCGGCGGCGACCTCGGCCAGGCCGACCTCGTGGCCGAACTCGTAGCCGACCCGCTCGAGCACCTCCTGGGGCGAGCCGGCGCCGCCCGCGGCCGTCGCGCGCAGCAGGAGCGCGGCCAGCAGCTCGTAGTGGCGCTCGGGCAGCGCCATGAGCACCTCGGCCTCGGCCAGCCGGTAGCGCTTGGGCGGGCGCCCCGCGCCCGGGCCGCCCCGGCCGTCGCGGCGGAAGTCGGCCTCGAGGAAGCCCTGCTCGACGAGCTTGTCGAGGTGGAAGCCCGCGAGGCGGCGCTCGATGCCGAGGTCGGCGGCCACCTGCTCCTTGCTCAGCTCGCGGCCGGCGGCGCGGACGGCGAAGAACACCCGCCGGCGCGTGGGATCCCCCAGTGCCGCCGCGAGCCGACCGATGTCGCGCTGGGCCTGTTCCTCTGACGGTGCCGCCACGTCTCGCCTTGCCACCGGCGCGCCTTTCCTCGCTGAGGATACACCCGTCCCGTTGTACCGTCTGCCGATGCGTCCCTCCCGCCTGGTCGCCGCCGCAGGAGCCCTGGGGCTGGCCGCCGCCGGGTCGCCCGCGGCGCTGGCGTGGGGCCCGCCGCAGCGGGCCTCGTCCGGCGCCGAGGACGCCCGCACCCCCGGGGTGGCGGTGAGCCCGGCCGGCGACGCCATCGCGGCCTGGGTGCAGGAGCGCGACGGGCGCGGCACCGTGGTGGCCGAGGCGGCGCCCGCCGGACGGCGCTGGAGCGCACCCAGGCGGATCTCGCCGCCGGGCCTGGCGGCGATCGATCCGGCGGTGGCGGCCCTCCCGGGCGGCGGGGGCATCGTCGTCTGGCGGCAGGCCGACCGCACCCGCGTGCTGCGCGGGACACGCCAGGCCGTCTACGTCGTCCGGGCGCGCGAGCTGACGGCGGCGGGCCGCTGGGGGCCGGTGCAGGCGCTCTCGGACCCCCGCCAGAAGGTGGGCGAGCCCCAGGTCGCGATCGACGGCCGGGGCACGGCCGTCGCGGCCTGGCACTGGGGCACCGGCACCCGCGCCGGCACGCCCGGCCACGTCGGGCAGATCCAGCTCTCGGAGAAGCCGCCTGGGGGCGCCTGGACCCGCGCGCGCCGGGTCTCCGGGGCCATGGGCTGCGCCCTGGACACCCGCCTGCCGCGGGTCGCCGCCGGGGCCGGGGGCCACGCGCTCGTCTGGTGGCAGTGCGACCTCCCCCGGAACCGCAGCGGCGCGCGGGCGATCGGCCGCGGCCCCTCGCCCGCGGCCTGGAGCGGCGAGCGCCGCCTGCCCTTCGACACCGCGGGGGACCAGGTCGCGGGCCTCGCCGTCGAGCCCGGCGGCGCGGTCGTGGCGCTGAGCGCCGCGGCCGGGGGCGCCCTGGCCGCCTGGCGCGGGCGCGCCCCGCTCGGGGCGGCGGGCGCCCTGGGCCTGGCGCCGCTCGCGCTGCCCGCGCCCCAGCCGCTGGCGCGGGGCTCGGGGCGCCTGTCCGTGGCCACCTCGACCGCCGGCGCGATCGGGGGCTGGATCGCCCCGGGGGGCTCGGCCTCGCCGACGTCGGCGCCGCCGGGACGGTCGACCGCGTCACGACGCTCGGCGGCCCCCTGGCCGCGCGCCGCGAGGCCGAGGTCGCCTCGTTGCCCGCCGGGCCCGCGGTCGCCGTCGCGCTCGCCCGCGGCGGCGTGGTGGCCACGAGCCGCGGGAACGGCGGCGCCTGGGCGCCCCTCGTGCGGATCTCGGCGCCCGGCGCCGTCGCCGACGCCGTCGTCGCCGCGACGGACCAGGTGGCGACCGCCTACTGGACGCGCCGCGCGGACGGCCGGACCGTGGTCGAGCGGGCCGAGTCGAGGCTGGCGCCGTGAGGGCGGCCCCGGGCGCCGCGCTCGCGGCGGCGGCGCTGCTCGGCGCGGCGGCGGTCCCGGCGGCGGCCGCCTGGGACGAGGCCCGCCGCGCCTCGGTGGGCCCCCTCGACGCGACCAGCCCCGACGTCGCCCTGAACGCGCGCGGCGACGCCGCGGCGGCCTGGGTCCGGGGCAGCGGGCGCGGGCGCCAGGTCGTCGTCTCGGTGCGGCCCCAGGGGGGCGGCTGGAGCAAGCCGGAGGGGATCTCGCGCCGCGGCCGTCCGGCCATCGACCCCGACGTCGCGCCTCGCCCCGGACGGGCGGGTCGTCGTGGCGTGGCGCCAGGTCGCGCGCACCCGGGTCGTGCGAGGTCGGGGGCCGGCGCCGGGCCCAGGCCGTCTACGTCGCCCGGGCGCGGGAGCAGGACATCGTGGCGGGGCGCTGGGGCCCGATCGCCACCCTCTCGAGCCCGCGCCAGAAGGTGGGCCGGGTCTTCCTCGGCGTGGACGGGCGCGGCCTCGCCCTCGTCGCCTGGCACTGGGGCACGGGGACGCGCCCCTCGGACCCGGGCTACGTCGGCCAGGTCCAGTTCTCCGAGCGCGCCCTCGGCGGCGCGTGGAGCGCCCCCCGGCGGGCGTCCACCGGCAACGATTGCGTGCAGGTGCGGCGGCCGCGCGTCGCGGTCGGCCCGGCGGGCCACGCCGCCGTCTGGTGGCAGTGCGACCTGGGCGGCGGGCGCTCGGTCGGGGCGGCGGTCGCGCGCGGGCCGGACGAGGCCTTCGGCGCCGAGACCCGGCTGGCCATCACCGGCGACCCCGACGTCTCGGCCGACATGGCGATCGGCCCCGACGGGCGGGCGGTGGCGGTCAGCGGGGCCGGGGCCGTGAGCTGGTGGCGCGGGCCGGTCTCGGCCTCGGGGGTCGGCCTCGCCCAGCTGCCGGCGCTCGGCGCCGCCGAGCGCACCGAGCCCGGCGCCGGCTCGCCGCGGCTCGCGGTCGGGTCGTCGGGCGACGCGCTCTCTGCCTGGATCGGCCAGGGCGGGGTCACCCGCGCGGCCCCGATCGCCGGCGACCTCGGGGTCGGCGCGCCCATCACGCTGGGCCAGGACCGGAGCGCCTCGCGGGCGAGGGTCGCGGTCGGCCGCGACCGCCTCGGCGTCGTCGCCTGGCTCTCGGACGGCCGCGTGATGGCGGTCACCCGCGGCGCCGACGGGAACACCAGCCCGCGGGCGGCGCTGTCGCGGCCCGGGGTCCCCTCCCGCCAGCCCCCGGCGCTGGCGATGGACGAGGGCGGTACCGCGATCGCCATGTGGTCGCGCACCAGGGGCGGCCGCAGCATGGTCGAGCGCTCCGTCTACACGCCCTGACCACCGCGCCCGCGCCGCCGCGCTAGGCTTCGGCCGCGCCGGACACGGGCCGGCAGCGGTGCCCGAGGCCGCCCCTTCACCGATTCCGGTAACGGGCGTATCCTTTAGACGACGAGATCGCGCGACCAGCGACAGGAGATCGCATGTCCACTGTCAAGCCGCCCGACATCGACCTCGGTCAGTACAAGTTCGGCTGGCACGACCCGGCCAACTACGTCTTCGAGCCGAAGCGCGGCCTGAACGCCGACGTCGTCCGCGAGATCTCGTTCCTGAAGTCCGAGCCGGAGTGGATGACCAAGTTCCGGCTGCGCGCCCTGGAGATCTTCGAGCGCAAGCCGCTGCCCGACTGGGGCGGCGACCTCACGGGGATCGACTTCCAGAACATCTTCTACTTCATCCGCGCCTCGGAGAAGCAGGGCAAGGAGTGGGACGAGGTCCCGGCCGACATCAAGAACACCTTCGACCGGCTGGGCATCCCGGAGGCGGAGCAGAAGTACCTCTCGGGCGTGAGCGCCCAGTACGAGAGCGAGGTCGTCTACCACTCGATCCGCGAGGACCTCGAGGCGAAGGGCGTCATCTTCTGCGACACCGACACGGCCCTCCGCGAGCACGAGGACATCTTCAAGGAGCACTGGGCCACGGTCATCCCGCCCGGCGACAACAAGCTCGCCGCGCTGAACTCGGCCGTCTGGTCGGGCGGCTCCTTCATCTGGGTGCCGCCGGGGGTCGAGGTGGAGATCCCGCTCCAGGCCTACTTCCGCATCAACGCGGAGAACATGGGCCAGTTCGAGCGGACCCTGATCATCTGCGAGCCCGGCTCCTTCGTGCACTACGTCGAGGGCTGCACGGCGCCGATCTACGCCTCCGACTCGCTGCACTCGGCGGTGGTGGAGATCATCGTCAAGGAGGGCGCGCGCTGCCGCTACACGACCATCCAGAACTGGTCGACGAACGTCTACAACCTCGTCACCAAGCGGGCGGTCGCCAACGAGAACGCCACGATGGAGTGGGTCGACGGCAACCTGGGCTCGAAGCTGACCATGAAGTACCCGTCCGTTTGGATGACCGGGCGGGGCGCGCGCGGCGAGGTGCTGTCGGTGGCCATGGCCTCCGAGGGCATGCACCAGGACGCCGGCGCGAAGATGGTCCACGTCGCCCCCGACACGTCCTCGACGATCATCTCCAAGTCGATCTCGCGCGGAGGCGGGCGCACCAGCTACCGCGGCCTCGTGCAGGTCGAGCCGGGCGCCAAGCGCGCCAAGGCGTCGGTGGTCTGCGACGCGCTGCTCCTCGACGAGGAGAGCCGCTCGGACACCTACCCCTACATGGACATCCAGGAGGAGGACTCCTCGGTCGGCCACGAGGCGACGGTGTCGAAGGTCGCCGACGACCAGATCTTCTACCTCATGAGCCGCGGGCTCTCCGAGGAGGAGGCCATGGCGATGATCGTGCGCGGCTTCATCGAGCCGATCGCCAAGGAGCTCCCGATGGAGTACGCCGTCGAGCTGAACCGGCTGATCGAGCTGCAGATGGAGGGCTCGATTGGCTAGCCCTCCCGCCTGGGCCGAGGCGGCCCGCCAGGCGGCGGACGAGAACCTGACCACCCTCCCGGCCCTCACCGGCCGCGAGGAGGTCTGGCGCTTCACCCCGCCGAGCGACCTGGCCCTGCTGGGCCCCGAGCCCGAGGCCCCGGCCGACGGCCCGCTCGCCGCCGAGCGCGCGGCCCCGACGCGAGCGCGCGGCCTTCCTCGACCTCGCCGACGGGCGCCCGGCGGCGCCGGAGCTCGGCGGCCTGCCCGAGGGCGTGATCGTGGCCGAGCTGGGAGCCGCCCTCGGCGAGCACGAGGCCCTGGTGCGCGAGCGCCTCTACGGCCTGATCGGCTTCGACGACCGCCCCGGCGCCCTCAACGCGGCCCGCTGGGACGGGGGCACCTTCGTGTACGTCCCCCGCGGCGTCGAGGTGGAGCTGCCGGTCGAGGCCCTGCTCACCGCCAGCGGCGCGACCGGGCGCGTCTTCGGCCGCACCCTGGTCGTGGTGGAGGAGGGCGCGCGGGCGACGGTGATCGACCGCTACGGCTCGCCGCGACTTCGGCGCGCCGGTGGTCGCGTCCTCCGTGGTGGAGCTCTACGTCGGCCAGGGTGCGGAGCTGGAGCACGTCTCGGTGATCGGCTGGGGCGCCGGGGTGCGCCACCACGCCCTGCTGCGCGCCCGCGTCGACCGCGACGCCCGCGCCCGCTCGGTGGTCGTGACGCTGGGCGGCGACGTCGTGCGCGTCGAGCCGACCCTGGTCTGCGCCGGCCCGGGCTCCGACGCCCGGGCGCTCGGCCTCTTCTTCGCCGGCGGCGAGCAGCACTTCGAGCACCGGGTGGTCGCGCGCCACGAGGCGCCGCAGGCCTACTCGAACCTGCTCTACAAGGGCGCGATCCAGGACCGCGCCCACACGGTCTTCTACGGCAACCTGGTGGTGCCGCCGGGCGCCCCCGGCACTGATGCGTATCAAACGAATCGCAATCTTGTTCTCAACGCCGGCGCGCGCGCCGACACGATCCCGTTCCTCGAGATCGAGACCGCCGAGGTCAAGTGCTCCCACGCCGGCGCCGTCGGCCGCGTTGACGAGGAGCACCTCTTCTACCTGCGCTCGCGCGGGGTCCCCGAGGCGGCCGCCAAGCGGCTGATCGTGATGGGCTTCCTCCAGGAGGTTCTGGAGCAGGTGTCCCTGGCCGAGCTCCGGACGGAGCTCGAGGCCGCCGTGCGGGAGAAGCTGGGCTGACCGTGGCCGAGCGCACCCTCATCGACGTGGCCTCCGCGGACGACCTCGCGCCCGGCGAGCCGGTGCTCGTCGAGGTCGAGGGCACGCCCGTCGTGCTGGTGAAGGTCGACGGCGACGTGCTGGCCGTGCACGACGTCTGCACGCACGCCCTCGAGTCGCTGTCGGGCGGGTGGGTCGAGGAGGACCGCATCGAGTGCCCGCGCCACGGCTCTGCCTTCTCGCTGCGCTCCGGCGAGGCGCTGACCCCGCCGGCCACCCGGCCGCTGCCGACATTCGCCGTCGAGGTGCGCGACGGCCGCGTGCTGGTCGATCCGACCCCGAGCCATGAACACCCGCTGATCCGCTGAGGAGGACCGTGAGTTCCGACCCCATCCTGCAGATCGAGGGCCTCGAGGTGGCCGTCGAGGACACGCCGATCCTCAAGGGCGTCGACCTCGACGGTGCCCCAGGGCGAGGTCCACGCCCTCATGGGCCCGAACGGGTCCGGCAAGAGCACGCTCGCCTACGCCCTCGCCGGCCACCCGCGCTACGAGATCACCGCCGGCACGGCCCGCTTCGACGGCCAGGACATCGCCGAGATGGAGGCCGACGAGCGCGCCCGGCTGGGGCTGTTCCTCGCGATGCAGTACCCGGTGGAGGTGCCGGGCGTCTCGGTCATGAACTTCCTGCGCACGTCGCATGCAGGCGATCCGCGGCGAGGAGATCGCCCCGCGCGACTTCGTGAAGCTCTTCGACGCGAAGTCGAAGCTGCTCGGCTTCGACCGCGCCTTCGCCGACCGCTACCTCAACGAGGGCTTCTCCGGCGGCGAGAAGAAGCGCCACGAGATCCTGCAGATGGCGATGCTCGAGCCGCGCTTCGCGGTGCTCGACGAGACCGACTCGGGCCTCGACATCGACGCCCTCAAGGTGGTCTCGAGCGGCGTCAACGCCATGCGCGGCCCGGGCCTCGGCGTCCTGCTCATCACCCACTACACGCGGATCCTGCGCTACATCCAGCCGGACGTCGTGCACGTGATGTTCGAGGGGCGCATCGCCCGCACCGGGGGGCCGGAGCTGGCCGAGCACCTCGAGGAGCACGGCTACGTGGAGTTCGGGGCGGCCGAGGAGGCCGCCGCGCCCACCGGGTGATGGGCACCGCCGCGGCGATCGACGTGGCGGCCCTGCGGGCCGACTTCCCGATCCTGTCGCGGCGGGTGCACGGCGCGCCGCTGGTCTACCTCGACTCGGCGGCGACCTCGCAGAAGCCGACCGCCGTGCTGGACGCGATGGAGGCCTACTACCGCGAGACCAACGCCAACGTCCACCGCGGCGTCTACGAGCTGGCCGCCGAGGCCACCGCCCGCTTCGAGGCCGGCCGCGACGCGGTCGCGCGCCTGGTCGGCGCGCCGCGCGAGGGCGTGGTCTTCGCCAAGAACGCCAGCGAGGCGATCAACCTGGTCGCCTGGGCCTGGGGCGCGCGCGAGCTGAAGCCGGGCGACGAGGTGCTCGTCACCGAGATGGAGCACCACTCGAACATCGTCCCCTGGCAGATCGTGGCCGAGGTGACCGGGGCGACGGTGCGCTTCGCGCCCGTGACGCCCGGCGGCGAGCTCGACATGGACGCCCTGCGCGGGCTGCTGTCCGAGCGCACCCGCATGGTCGGCGTGGTGCACGCCAGCAACGTCCTCGGGCACGATCAACCCGGTCGCCGAGGTCGCGCAGCTGGCCCACGACGTCGGCGCCCTCTGCCTGGTGGACGGCTCGCAGAGCGTCCCCCACATGCCGGTGGACGTCCCGGCGCATCGGCTGCGACTTCTTCGCCTTCACCGGCCACAAGATGCTCGGCCCCACCGGGATCGGCTGCCTGGTCGGCATCGCCCGCCGATCCTCGACGCCATGGGGCCGTTCCTCGGCGGCGGCGAGATGATCTCGAACGTCACCACCGAGGGCAGCACCTGGGCCGACCTGCCCTGGAAGTTCGAGGCCGGCACGCCCCCGATCGCCGAGGCGGTCGGGCTGGGCGCGGCCGCCGAGTACCTGATGGGCGTGGGCATGGAGGCCGTGCGCGCCCACGAGATGGCGATGGCCGAGCACATGCTCGCCGCGCTCTCCGAGGTCGAGGGCATCACGATCTACGGCCCCCGCGACCCGCGGGCGCGCGGCGCGGCGGTCTCGTTCAGCCTGCCCGGACCTCCACCCCCACGACATCGCCCAGCTCATCGACCGCGAGGGCGTCTGCATCCGCGCCGGCCACCACTGCGCCAAGCCGCTCATGCGCGTCCTCGGCGTGGCCGCCACGGCCCGCGCGAGCGCCTACCTCTACAATTCGCCCGACGAGATCGACGTGCTCGTGCGCGCCCTGGCGTCCGCCCGGGCCGCGTTCGGGTAGGAAGGGGTGAGGGCGACGTGGGCGGGCTGGACGACCTCTACCAGGAGCTGATCCTCGACCACTACCGCCGCAAGCGCGGCGAGGGGTCGCTGGAGAGCCCGTCCGTGGCCGTCGACCAGAACAACCCGCTCTGCGGCGACGAGGTGCACCTCGAGCTGGGCATCGACGACGGCCGGGTCGTGGAGCTCGCCCACACGGGGCAGGGCTGCTCGATCTCGCAGGCGTCGGCCTCGATGATGAGCGAGGCGATCACGGGGCGCTCGCTGGACGAGGCCCTCGAGCCTGATCGAGCACTTCCGCCAGATGATGCACGGCGCCGAGGCGGGCGACGAGGAGCGCCTGGGCGACGCGATCGCCCTCGAGGGCGTCGCGAAGTACCCGGTGCGCGTGAAGTGCGCCCTGCTCGGCTGGATGGCGGCGAAGGACGCGATCCAGACCTACAACGCCAACGGCGGGGGGTGAGGAGCGATGGCGACCGAGGACGAGATCCGCAGCGCGATGAAGCAGGTCGAGGACCCCGAGCTGGGCGTCAACATCGTCGACCTGGGGCTGCTCTACGGCGTGAACATCGGCGACGACGGCCACGTCGTGCTCGACATGACCCTCACCTCGATGGGCTGCCCGCTCACCGAGCAGATCCTGGGCGACTCGCGCGCCGCGCTGGAGCCGCTCGACGGCGTGACGAGCGTGGACGTCAACTGGGTCTGGGACCCGCCCTGGTCGCCCGACTCGATGACCGAGGAGGGCCGCTTCCTCATGAAGGTCATGGGCTATGGCTGAGCCCCCCGCCGCCGCGGCCGCGGCCGTCACGGACCGCCCCCTCACGCTCGAGGAGAAGAAGGCCGCCGCCCGCGCCCGCGCCAAGGCCGCCCGCCAGGCCGAGGAGGGGGGCCAGGCCTTCGTGACCATCTCCCCCGCCGCCGCGGACTACATCCGCGCGGCCGCCGCCGAGCAGGGCCGCCCCGCCGGCGTGCGCCTGAAGATCCTGGCCGGGGGCTGCTCGGGGCTGGAGTACAAGCTCGACCTCCTGCAGGCCGGCGAGGCCGTCGGCGAGGGCGAGCGCGCGATCGAGTCGAACGGCGTCACGATGCTCATGGACCTGAAGTCGGCGATCCACGTCACCGGGTCGGTCATCGACTACGAGTCGGGCCTCCTGCGCCGGGGCTTCCGCATCAACAACCCGAACGCGACCGGCACCTGCTCCTGCGGGGACTCATTCAGCGCCTGAGCTGACGCTCGCCCGGCATCAGCCGGTCGAGGTGGGCGTCGAGGGCTCGGTGACCTCTCTGCGCCGAGAGCGCTCCGGGCGCGCAGAGGAAGTGCCAGGCCAGCCCGTCGGCCAGCGCCGCGGCCGTGACGGCCTCGCGGCGGGGGTCGATCTCCGGGGCCGCCTCGCCCTGGACGACCGCGAGCGGAGCGCGGCCTCCAGCGCCTCCACCAGCGCCCGGTAGCCCTCGGCGTAGAGGTCGGCGAGCGGCGGGGCTGACGACCGAGCGCGCGGTGAAGGCGAGGCCGACGCGCAGCTCGGCCTCGCGCTCCTCGTCGAGCGGGCAGCAGCTCGAGCAGCAGGGCGCGCACGAAGTCCTTCGCCCTGGCGGCCGGCAGCAGCCGCGTCGCGCGCTCGGTCACGCGGTCGATCACGCGCCGGTAGGCGGCCTGCAGCAGCGCGTCCTTGCGTCGGGAAGTAGTACTGCACCGCCCCCGCCGAGACGCCGGCCGCGCGCGCCACCGAGCGCACGCTGACCGCGTCGAGCCCGCGCTCGGCCACGACGCGCACCAGCGCGTCGGTCAGGTCGGCCTCAGAGATCCGGGGCGGGCGGGGCACTTGCCACCTGTGCTTTCATTACAGTCGTATTGTAATCGAGTGGAGGACGGACATGGTCGCCGCCGCCATCATCGCCGCCGAGGTCGCCTTCTGGGTCCTGCTGCTGGGAGGGCTGCTCGCGCGCTACGGCCTGCGCCGGCCGCGGCTGGGGGCGGCCCTGCTCGTCGGGGTGCCACTCGTCAACGTGGCGCTGCTCGCCATCACGGCCGCCGACCTCGCGCGCGGGGCGCAGGCCGACTGGAGCCACGGCCTGGCCGCGCTCTACCTCGGCGTCAGCGTGGCCTTCGGGCCCTCGCTCATGCGGGCGGCCGACCGCGCGCGTCGCGCGCCGCTTCGGCGCGGGCCCGGCCCCGGCCGCCCCAGCCCCCGGCCGCCGAGCGGCTGGCCGCCCAGTGGCGGCTGTGGCTGCGGGCCGTGCTCGCCGCGCGGCTTCGCCGCCGCAATGCTCGGCGCGCTGGTGCTCGTCGGCGGTCCCGCCGACACGCGGGCGCTCTGGGCCGGAGGAGGCTGGTTCGCCCAGCTCGCGCTCGTCGCCGTCGTCTGGCTGCTGGTCGGCCCCGGCCTGGACCGCCGCGGCCCGGCTCGTCCCCCAGCATCCCTGCGCGGACACGCAAGGAGAGAGACGCCATGAGCGAGCCCCGGGACACGACGCCGATCGCGGTGGGCGCCCTGGTGGGCCTACCTGGTGCCGATCGTGCGCCTTCAACTACCTGCGCAGTCGCCCTGGTGCCGCCGGATGAGGTCGGGGACGCCGAGCGTGGTCTGCGTCGCGACGACTCGCGCCTGGCGATCGTTGACCGCGGTCATCGCGGATCGTGACCGCCGGCGCCAAGCCGCGCGGGCCGCAGGGCCCAGATGGCGCGCCGAGAGGCGGCTAAGCCGCCAGGAAGGCCTCGAGCTCCCTCGTGAGCTCCGTCGGGCGGTCGAGCATCGGGACGTGACCCGCGCCGGGGATGACGCGGAGCTCGCAGCGCGGCATCGCCGCTGCCAGCTCGGCGGCCCCCGAGGTGGGGACGAGCACGTCCCGCGCGCCCCAGAGCAGCAGCGTCGGGCACGAGGATGCGGGCGAGCTCGGCGGCGTGCTCGCCGACCAGCAGCTCGCCGGCGGCGCGCAGCAGGGTCAGCGGCGAGCGCACGGCGATGTCCGTCGCGACCGTGAGCGCGGCGGCGAGCGGCAGGCCGAGGATGGTGCGCGCCGCCGGCAGGGCGTTGCCGAGCAGCCCGGAGGCCGCGGTCCGCACGGGCGGCGCGATCAGCACGAGCCGGTCGACGCGCCCCGGCGCCCGCGCGGCGACGCCGGCGCACGCGAGGGCGCCGAGCGAGTGGCCGACGAGCCGGGCGCCGGAGATCCCCAGGCGGTCCATCAGGCCGTGCAGCACGTCGGGCGCCTCGGAGAGCCGGAACGGGACGCGCTCGGCGCCGAACCGCAGGCCGAAGCCGAAGCCCGGCAGCTCGGGCAAGATGACGCGATGAGCTTCGGCCAGCGCCTGCGTCGTGCGACTCCACCACCGGGGGGACCCACCGAGGCCGTGAACGAGCAGCACGGGCGGGCCGTCGCCGACGGCGCGGTAGCGGACGAGGTGGCCGTCAACGCGCACCTGGGCGTCGTCGATACGTGGACTCCGGTGGACGGCGTGGTGCTGCACGCTCAGATAGTCGGCCCGACCGCCGTCGAAGTTGAGCCGATCGTCCTGCTGCACGGCCTCGGCGTGTCGGCGGCGAGCCTGAGCCCGCTGGCCGGGCGCCTCGCCGAACGGCACACGGTGCTGAGCTGCGACCTGCCCGGCTTCGGGCACAGCGCGTCGGGGGAGATCTGGCGCACCGGGCGCATCGCCGACGCCGTGCGGCAGCTGCTCGACGCCCGCGGCCTCGCGCGGGTCGTCCTGGCCGGCCACTCCTACGGCTGCCACGTCGCCGCGTGCCTGGCGGCCCGCCATCCCGAGCGCGTCGCGGCGCTGATCCTCATGAGTCCGGCGTTCGACCGCCGCTTCGGCTCCCCTCTCGCCCAGATGCTGCGGCTCACGCTCGACGCGACCATGGAGCGGCCCGTCGCTGGTGGCCGGCGGGCTCCGCGACTACCTGCGCGCGGGGCCGCGGCGCGTCCTCGTCACCCTGCGCGAGGCGGCGGGCATCCCGCTCGACGACCTGGTGGCCGCCGACGCGCAGCCCGGTCCTCATCGTGCGCGGCAGCCGGGACGCGCTGACGACCGGCCGCTGGGCGGAGGACCTGCGCCGGAGCGCCGCCGGGCCGGCGCGCGTGGCCGTCGTCCCGGGCGCGGCCCACGCGCTCGGGCACGAGGCGCCGGGCGCGGTCGCCGGCGCGATCGACGCCTTCCTGGGGACCCTGCGAGCGCACCCGAGCGAGGATGGCACGCGGCGCAAGGCCGCCGGGTTGACGAGGGCGTGACGGACCCGGAGACGGGGGCTTGGCGACCGCCGCGCAGGATGAGAGCGTCACCGCACCCGTCCCACGGAGGCCCCCGATGCTCGATCCCGTCCCCCGCCGGCCCGCTCGCCGGCATCCGCGTGGTCGACCTGACCCACCACCTCGGAGGCCCGCTGGCGACGATGACGCTCGGGCAGCTCGGGGCGGACGTCGTGAAGGTGGAGCCGCCCTCGGGCGACGAGTGGCGCCGCGTGGACGACGTCGCGGGCGAGAGCCGCCAGTTCCACGCGGCCAACCGCGACAAGCGCGGGATCGTGCTCGACCTGCGCACGCCGGAGGGCCGGGAGGCGCTCGGCGCGCTCATCGACGGCGCCGACGTCCTCGTCCACAGCTTCTCGCCCGGCGTCGCCGAGCGCCTCGGCGCCGGCGCCGAGGAGGCGCTGGCGCGCAACCCGCGCCTGATCCACTGCTCGCTGTCGGCCTTCGGCCCGGCGCGGCCGGCGCGGCACCGACGTCGCCCTGCAGTGCGAGAGCGGCCTGGTGGCGGCCAACGGCGGCCGCGATCGTCCCGGTGCCCGTGCACGACACGATCGCGCCCTTCGTGATGGTCGCCGGGCATCCTCGCCGCGCTCTACGAGCGCGAGCGCAGCGGCCGGGGCCAGGTCGTCGAGACCTCGCTGCTCGAGGCCTCGGCCGCGCTCGCGGCCCACCGGCTCATCCGCGACGGCAGCGGCGAGCCGATGTTCAACCGCTTCGTGGGCGCCTGCTACCGCCCCTACGCGACCGCCGACGGCGCGATCGCCGCTCGCGTGCTACGCGCCGAGCATGCACCTGCGGCTGTTCGACGCCCTGGGCCTGGGCGAGCTCGCCCAGGACGAGCGCTTCGCGACCCTGCCCGCCCGCGCGCGCCACTCCGACGAGCTCGCCGAGCTGATCGGGGCCCGGCTGGCGACGGAGACGACCGAGACCTGGCGCGAGCGGCTGGCGGCCGCGGGGCTGCCCGCACGGGCGGGTGAGCGACCGGCCCCACTCCCTGCTCGACCACCCGGACGCCCGGGCGATCGGGCTGGTCGTGGAGGTCGACGATCCGACCCTCGGCCCCGAGCTCGTCACGGGGCCGCCGATGCGCTTCTCGCGCACCCCCGCGCTGACGTCGCGGCCCGCGCCTCGCCTGGGGGAGCACACGCGCGAGGTGCTCGACGAGATCGGCGTGGGCGCGGCGGGGTAGTACCCGTGCTCCTCGCCGGCGGCCGTGAGCCCGTGACGACGCTGGCGCCCGCAGGGCCGCGGCTCGACCCGGCCGAGCGCGAGCGCCTGGCCGCGCGGGTCCGGCGATTGTCGTGGCTGAGCCTCGTCTACATGACCGCCGAGGGCGCCATCGCGATCGCGGCCGGGGTCGCCGCCGGCTCGATCGCGCTCATCGGCTTCGGCATCGACTCGGCCATCGAGGGCGTCGCCTCGGCGATCATCGTCTGGCGCTTCACCGGCCACCGCGTCTTCTCCGAGCGAGCCGAGGAGCGGGCGCAGAAGCTGGTGGCGATCCAGTTCTTCCTGCTGGCGCCCTACGTCGCCTACGAGTCGGTCAGCGCCCTGGCGACCGGGGAGCGCCCCGAGACGAGCTGGATCGGGGTCGCGCTCGCCGCGGCGAGCGTCGTCGTCATGCCGTACCTGGGGATCGCCAAGGAGCGCTTGGCCGACCGGCTGGGGTCGCCCGCGACCAGGGGAGAGGGGCGGCAGAACCTGCTCTGCGCCTTCCTGGCGGCTGCGCTGCTGGTCGGCCTGCTCGGCAACGCCCTCGTCGGCGCGTGGTGGCTCGACGCCGTCGTCGGCCTCGTCATCGCGGCGGTCGCCGTGCGAGAGGGGATCGAGGCCTGGCGCGGGGAGGGCTGCTGCGTCGCCGAGCCGCTCGCGGCAGCGGGCCTGCAGGGTGACGCCTGCTGCGATCGACCCCGGGACGCGTTCTAGGAGACCGGGACCGCCAGGCCGCTGTCGGGGGCGGTCGGCTCGTCGAGCTCGGGCGTCCCGTCCACGAGGACCGCGCCCATCGACGGCGCCGGCGACGGGCGAGGCGGCGGCCTGGCGGAAGGCGAGCGGGATGCCGCTGCCGCGCCGCCACGCCATCAGGTAGGGGTAGGGGTTCACGCTGTCGCCGCCCCGCGGGTGGACCTCGAAGTGGAGGTGGGGCGGCGTGGTGATCGCCTGGCCGGTGTTGCCCACGAAGGCGATGACCTGGCCCGCGCGCACCCGCGCCCCCGAGACCGTGGCCGGCGCGTACGCCGACAGGTGCGCGTAGTAGAACTCGTTGCCGGCCTCGTCGGTCAGCCAGAGGCGGTTGCCGCCGAGGGTGTTGATGCCGACCCGCGACAGGGTCCCGTCGGCGACCGCCAGCACCGGGGTGCCCGTGGCGGCGAAGATGTCGTTGCCGTGGTGCCAGCCGGTGACCGCGCGCGGCGCGCCGTAGTCGTCGCTGAAGCTCGCCTCGCCGAAGACCGGGAAGACGTAGCCCTCGCCCGGGGGCAGGGCGATCTCCGGCGCCGGCCGCCGCGGCAGGCCGAGCGGCGCGGGGGCGGCCAGCGGGCGCCGCCGCGGCCCCGGTCGCCGGCGCGGTGCGGCGGGGCCGGCTCGGGCGCCGGGGCGGCGCGGCGCGGCGCGGCGGCCGCCGGCTCGGCCGGCTCCGCCGGCGCCGGCCCGGCCGCGGCCGGGTCGGGCGCCTCGGCGCCCGGCGGCGGCCGAGAGGTCGAGGTGGCCGATCACGAACGGCTGGCCGATCAGCGTCGAGGCCTGCGGGTCGCTGACCTCGACGCGCAGGGCGTTGGCGCGCAGCCCACCGGCGCCGTCGGCCACGCTCTCGAGCAGGACCAGGGTGCCGATGCCGGGGACGTCCACCCGGCTCCCCTGGCCGGCGGCCACCGCCCTGCCGTCGACCGTGAGCCCCTCGACGGCCGCCTCGGTGAGGCCCGACTGGGCGCCGCCGGGCGCCGCCGTGCTGCGCGCTGACAGGCGAATCCCGGAAATCGAGACTCGCCCGTCGAGGAGGGCGACGCCGGAGATCCGGATCGTGCCCTCGGCGATGCCCTCGGCGCCGTTCGGCGCGGCCCCGACCAGCACCTCGATCCCCGACACCGTGCCGCCTCCGGCCGGCCGCAGGCCGCCGACCGAGGCCGAGCGCTCGTGCGCCCCGTTCGAGGTGGCGGTGACCGCGCCCTGGCTCCCGGAGGGCAGGAGGGCCGCGTAGCCCGTCGAAGTCGCCGTTGCCGGGGTTCCGGCGGGCGCCCCGGCGGCCGCGGCGGCGATCCCCGCGAGGACCGCCCCGAGGCCCAGCGCGACGAGGGTGAGGAGGCGCGCCACGCGGCAATCATGGAGATCCGGCGGCACGCCTTCAATGACGGCGGGCGTTCGTTAAATGGCCCAAACTCGGCACCTTTGGCCCTTGCGTGCACGATCACGGCTGGTAACGTGCCCGCGTCGTACCAGGGGCCGAGCCCGGGCCCCTTCCCCCGTAAACGCGCAGGAGACTCGCTTCCTGAGACCCCGGCGTTCCTCGTTCGTTCTCGGCCTCATGGCCCTCGTCGGCGCCGTCCTGCTCCTGTTCGGGGTGGGCGTGGCGACGCCCGAGCCGGCGGCCATCCAGCAGAAGCGTGCCCAGGTCGAGGCCATCCAGGCCGAGCTCGCGGCGATCGACGCCGAGGTCGAGCGCGCGGCGGAGGCCTACAACGGCGCCCGCTACGAGCTCGGGGTCATCAAGGCCCGCATCGAGCAGAACAAGCGCCAGATCGCGGGCACCAAGGCCGACCTGGAGAAGTCGGAGAAGGTGCTCGGCGAGCGCCTGCGCGACCTCTACGCGACGCCCGACCCCACGCTCGCCGAGGTCGTGATCAGCAGCGGCAGCATCAGCGCCGCCGCCGACCAGATCGAGCTCCTGGACACGGTCGGTCAGCAGGACGCGAGCGTGGTCAACACGCTCAAGGACACCAAGGCCCGCCTCGAGAACCTGCGCGCCGAGCTGCTCATCGACGAGAAGAAGGTCGAGGCCGTCGTCGAGAAGACGCGGCAGTACAAGGAGAAGGTCGAGAGCCTGCTCGCGCAGCGCGCCGCCGTCCTCGAGAACGTCAAGGGCGAGCTCGCCCAGATGATCCGGGCCGAGGAGGAGCGGCAGCGCCAGATCGCCGCCCAGCAGGCCCTGATCGCGCAGCAGCGCCAGGCCGCCGCCGCGGCGGCCGCCGCAGCGGCCCAGGGCGGCGGCGGCGGCAGCCCCGCCGTGGCGGCGCCCGCCGCCGGCGGCGCGCCCGCCGCGACCGCGCCGCTCCCGAGCGGCGACGGCAACGCCGCGGCGGTGGCGGTCGCGATGCAGCAGCTCGGCACGCCCTACGTCTGGGGCGGCGGCGGCCCCGGCGGCTTCGACTGCAGCGGCCTCGCCTCGTACGCCTACAGCCAGATCGGCAAGAGCGTCCCGCACTACACGGGCGCGATCTGGAACGAGTTCCCCAAGGTCTCGAACAACGACCTCCAGGCCGGCGACATGGTCTTCTTCAACGGCGGCGGCCACATGGGGATCTACGTCGGCGGCGGCCAGTACGTGCACGCGCCCAGCACGGGCGACGTCGTCAAGGTCTCGAACCTGGGCGAGCGCAGCGACTACATGGGGGCCGTCCGGGCGTAGGCGCCCCGGGGCGGGACCGTGCCGGCGACGACCGATCCGGCGCGCTTCGCCCGGCTGGAGGCGATCGGGGCCGCGGTCCTGTTCTCCACCGGCGGGGCGGCGATCAAGTCGACCAGCTTCAGCGGCATCCGGGGCGGCCTGGAGGTCGCCTCGCTGCGCTCGGGCGTGGCCGCGGCCGCGATCGCGGCGGTCCTGCCCGGCTCGCGCCGCAACTGGACCCGGCGCACGTGGCTCGTCGGGGCCGCCTACGCGGCGACGGTGATCCTGTTCGTGCTCGCGAACAAGCAGACCACCTCCGCGAACGCGATCTTCCTCCAGAGCACGGCGCCCCTCTACGTGCTGCTGGCCGGCCTCTTCCTCCTCCGCGAGCGGGTGCGCACCGCCGACGTCCTGGTGATGCTGGTCATCATCACCGGCCTGGCGATGGTCGCCTTCGGCCCCCAGGACGCGGTGGCGACGGCGCCTCGGCCGTGGCTCGGGGACGTCCTGGCGCTGATCTCGGGCGTGACCTGGGCGTGCACCCTGCTCGGGCTGCGCTGGATCGGGCGCGAGGAGGGGGGCGGCGACGCCGCCGCGGGCGCCACCGTCGCGGGCAACCTGATCGCGTTCGTCGTCTGCCTGCCCTGGGCGATCCCGCCCTCGGGGGACGCCGAGGACTGGGCGCTCATCCTGTACCTGGGCGTCGTCCAGATCGGCGTCGCCTACCTCCTGCTGGTCGCCGCCCTGCGGCACGTGCCCGCCTTCGAGGTGTCCCTGCTGCTGCTGGTGGAGCCCGCCCTGAACCCGGTCTGGTCCTGGCTCGTGCACGACGAGGCCCCGAGCGGCGTCGCCATCGCCGGCGGGGTGCTCATCCTGGGCGCCACGGCGCTCAAGGTGGTGCTCGACTGGCGCCGCTCACCGGCCGACGAGGCGCTGACGGTGCCGCCTGCCGCCCCGCCGTGACGGCGGCGGGGGCGTCGGCTACGGTGCCTGACCGTGCCCGGACGCCCCCGCGCCCTCCTCCCGGCCGCCGCAGCGCTCGCCCTCGCCGCCCTCGCCCTCGGCCAGGGCGGCGCCGCGGCCGCCCCGCTGCCCGAGTTCCGGGCCGTGGTGCGGCCCATCTCGCAGGCGGAGCGGACCCAGATGACGCCCAGCGTCTGGCGGCCGGGCTGCCCGGTCGGCCTCTCCGCCCTGCGCCACGTGAGCCTGCCCTTCGTCGGCTTCGACGGGCGGGCCCACCGGGGGGCGCTCGTGGTGCACAACGGCGCCGCGCGCGACGTCGTGACCGCCTTCCGCGCCCTCTACCGCGACCGCTTCCCGATCCGGCGGATGCGGCCGATCCAGGCCTACGGGGGGGACGACTTCGCGAGCATCGAGGCCGACAACACCTCCGCCTTCAACTGCCGCCCCGCGACCGGGTCCTCGCGCTGGTCCGAGCACGCCTACGGCCGGGCGATCGACATCAACCCCATCGAGAACCCCTACGTCTCGGGGGGGACCACGTCGCACCGCCGCAGCGTCCCCTACCTCGACCGCTCGCCCGCGCGGCCCGGCATGGCGGTCGAGGGCGGCGCCCTGGTGGAGGCCTTCGACGCGGTCGGCTGGGGCTGGGGCGGCCGCTGGAGCTCGATCAAGGACTACCAGCACTTCTCCGTCTCGGGCGGCTAGGGGACGGTCGAAGAACCAAGGTCGTGCAGATGCCGAGCGAAAACCGAGCACGTCGGATGGACGCGGCCGACGCCGATGCCCTTGCGGCATCGGCGTTGACGCGGACGCCGAAGGGCGAAGGTTTGCAGCCGGCAGGTGTGCGACCGACTTCTTCGGCCGGCCCCTAGGGCGATGCCGGCGCCGGCGCTGCGCATCGCCCCGCCGGCCGAGCGCCTGGCGGAGGGCTTCGAGCGGATCCGGCGCGAGCTCGGCGTCCCCGGGCCCCACCCGCCCGGCGCGCGGGCCGAGGCGGCCACGGCCGCGGCGCGCGGGCCCGCACCGGACGAGCGCCGGGACGCGCGCGACCTCGACCTGGTCACCATCGACCCGCCCGGGGCGCGCGACCTCGACCAGGCCGTGCTCGTGGAGCCGCGCGGCGAGGGCTTCCGGGTGCGCTACGCGATCGCCGACGTCGCGTCCCTGGTGGCCCCCGGCGGGGCCGTGGACGCGGCCGCGCGCGCCCGCGGCGTCACGGTCTACATGCCCGACCGGCGCTCGCCCCTCCACCCCGACGTCATCGGCGAGGGCGCGGGCAGCCTCCTCCCCGGCGTCGACCGGCCGGCGCTGCTCTGGACGATCGACCTCGACGGCGAGGGCCGCGAGGGCGCCGTGTCCGTCGAGCGGGCGACCGTGCGGAGCCGCCGGGCGCTCTCCTACGAGCGGGCCCAGCACGCGATCGACGCGGGCGAGGACCGCGCACTGGCGGCCCTGCGCGACGTCGGCCTGCTGAGGCTGGAGCGCGAGGCCGAGCGCGGCGGCGTCAGCCTCACGGTGCCGGTGCAGGAGGTGGTGCGCGAGGGCGACGCCTACGCGCTGCGCTTCGAGGCGCCCCTGCCGGTCGAGGACTGGAACGCCCAGGTCTCCCTGCTGACCGGGATCTGCGCGGCCCGCATCATGATCGAGGGCGGCGTCGGGCTCTTCCGGACCCTCGACGCCCGCCGACCCGCGGGCGCTCGAGGGCCTGCGCCACAGCGCCCGGGCGCTCGGCGTGCGCTGGCCCGAGGGCGCCTCCTACCCCGAGGTCGTGCGCGGCCTCGACCCGGGCCGGCCGGGGGACGCCGCCTTCGCCGTGCGGGCGTCGCGCTCCACCGGCGCCGCCGGCTACGCCGCCTGGGAGGCGGGCGCGCCCGGCGGCGCGGACCCGCCCCGGCACGCCGCCATCGCGGCCCCCTACGCCCACGTGACGGCGCCGCTGCGCCGGCTCGCCGACCGGATCGCCAACGAGATCGTCCTCGCGCTCGCCGCCGGCAGGGGCCCGCCCGCCTGGGCGCTGGCCGTCCTCCCCCAGATGCCGGAGATCATGCGGGAGACCGGCTCCCGCGCCCGGGCCGCCGAGCGGGCCGCCCTCGACTACGTGGAGGCCGTCGTCCTCGCCCCGCGCGTCGGGGAGACCTTTCGCGCCGTCGTGGTCGACGTCCGCGACGGCCGGCCGGTGGTGCAGATCGCCGAGCCGGCGGTGCTCGCGACCCTCGACGGCGAGGGGCCGCGGCCGGGCGACGAGGTCGACGTCCGGCTCGTGGCCGCGGACCCCGGCGCCCGGCGGGTGGTGCTCACCGCATCAGGTTGACCGTCACGTAGAGGGCGCCGTCGCAGCGCTCGGCGGCGCCGACGCCCACGAGGCGCCACGCGCGCGTGAGCAGGTTCCTGCGGTGGGGCGGGCTGTTCATCTGGGCGACGAAGTTGGCCCTCGCGGTCGGCGCCATCGAGATGTTCTCGCCGGCGGACCGCGCCCCGGCCCACTCCAGCCCGGTGTGGCGGAAGTCGCCGGTCCTCGCCATGCGGACGCTCCAGCGCCGCCCGGCGGCGCGGATCGCGTCGTGCATCCGCACCCGGGGCAGGTCCCTGGCGGCCCGCGCGCCGTTGATCATCCCCGCGATCGCGGTCTCTGCGTCGGGCGCCGGCGTGACCGCGCAGCCCGGTGGGGCCTGGGCGGTCGCCTGGGTGGACGTGGGCAGCACCGTTGCGAGGGTCGCCGCGGTCGCGGCGCCCAGGGCACGTCGGCGCATGCTGGTCTCCTCTCCCCCCGCCACCGGGCACGGGGCGGTTGAGGGTGATCGGCCGTGAAACGGCAAGCGGCCAATCAGGGGGTTATCGCAAGCGTTCCCGCTGAGAGAGGGGCTGAAACCCCCGTTTCGCTAGCGACTGGCCCCCGGCGTCCAGAGCACGTCCCCCGCCCCGCCGTCGCGGTTGGCCGCGCGGGCGAGGATGAACAGCAGGTCCGAGAGCCGGTTCAGGTAGGCGAGCGCCTCGGGCGTGACCGGCTCCGCGTCGGCGAGCGCGACGGCCGCCCGCTCGGCCCGGCGGCAGACGGCGCGGGCGAGGTGGAGCGCGGCCGCGGCCCGCGTCCCCGCGGGCAGCACGAAGCTCGTGAGCGGCTCCAGCGTCTCGTTGACCTCGTCGCACCAGCCCTCCAGCCGCGCCACCTGGGCGGGCGCGATCCGCAGCCGCGCGCCCTCCTCCTCGGCGTCCCCCGGCGGGACGCAGAGGTCGGCGCCGAGGTCGAAGAGGTCGTTCTGGATCAGGCGCAGCCACCCGTCCACCGGCTCCGGGAGCCCCTCGGCGCGCGCGAGGCCGAGCGCCGAGTTGAGCTCGTCGACCTCCCCGTAGGCGACCACACGGGGGCTGGTCTTGCGCGCCCGGCTCATGTCGCCCAGGTGCGTGTCGCCCGCGTCCCCCAGGCGGGTGTAGATGCGCGTCAGCCGGACCACGAGGCCAGCCTAGAGGATCGCCGCCGCCGCGCCGGCGGCCACGGGAGCGGGTCCGGCTAGGCCTTGGGCGCCATCAGGTTGATGGTGAAGAAGACCATCCCGTCGCAGCGCATCGCCGCCCCGATCCCCGTGAAGCGCCAGGCGCGCGCGAGGATGTTGGCGCGGTGGCCGGGGCTCTCGAGCATCGCCTGGAAGGCCGCGGCCGCCGAGGGCGCCATCGCGATGTTCTGGCCGGCCGCGCGGCCGTCGGCCCAGGGCAGCTTGCCGCTGGTGGAGTGGGCGAAGGCCCCGCCCTTGGCCATCGCCATGCTCTTGCGCCGGCCCGCGGCCGTCAGCACCTGGTCGCGCTTGACCTTGGCCACACCCTCGGCCGCCCTGGTCTGGTTGATCATCGCCGTCAGGGTCGCCTCGTCGCCCGGCGACAGCGCCGTCGGACACGCGGGCGCCGCGGCGGCCGCGGAGGGAAGGGCGGCGGCGGCGACTGCGGCGGCGGCGACCAATGCGGCGCGCGGGGCGACCAAACGCATTCGCGTGTCCTCCGGGGGGTGGAAGGGCACCGGGCCGTCCTCGCCGGCTGCAGGAACCCTAGTGGGCTGACACCGGCTGTCACAAGACGTCCTTTCGGTTTTCTCACAGTCGCGATCGCCGGTTCCCGGCCGGGCGGCGCGCCACCATCCCTCAGTCGTGGGGTGGCCTCCCTCAGGAGTGGGACGCGGCCCAGCGGCGTGCGAAGCGCAGCGCCTCGTCGCGGGTGCGCACGGCGCCGACCACCTGCTCCTCGCGCAGCTGGTCGAGCAGCTCCGCCAGCCACGGCCCCGGCGGGCGGCCGAGGTCCTCGGCGGCCTCGTCGCCGGCGAGCAGGGGCCGCACCGGGCCGCGGTCGACGAGCTCGAAGTGGACGTCCATGAGCTCGCGGGCGAGCGCCAGGTGGCGCCGGATCGCCGACTCGGAGGTGCGCGGGCCGCGCGTCGCCAGCCGGTCGGCCACCGAGAGCACGATGATCTCCACCTCCCACGGCGCCGTGGCCCGCAGGTAGCGGTCGATCTGGCGCAGGGACAGCGGGGTGCGGTGCACCATGAAGCCCAGCGGCAGGTGCATCCGGACGCAGCGGACCACGAACTCGCGCAGCCGCGTCGACGTCTTAGGCGCCGCATGAGGTCGTCGGCCATCGCCGCGCCCAGGCGGTCGTGGCCCATGAAGGTCACCCGCCCCTCCGGGGTCACCGCGCGGGTGGCCGGCTTGGCCATGTCGTGCAGGAGCGCCGGCAGCCCGAGGGCCTGGCCGCGCGTCAGGTCGTCGGCGAGGGGCGCCTCCAGGACCTCGCGGACCCGGGCGGCGCGCGAGCGGAAGACCCGCTCGGGGTCGGCGGCGAGGTCGGCGGCGTGCGCCGTCACCTCGAGGATATGGCCGAGGACGTCCTCGTGGTGGTAGGGGCTCTGGTCGAGCCCCCGCGACTCCTCCAGCGCGGGCACCAGCGCGCCCAGGGCGCCGAGCTCGTCCAGCCGCCGCCAGACCCGGTCGGGGTGGCGGAGGCGCAGGATGCGCCCGAGCTCGACCGCCAGCCGCTCACCCGGCGCGTCCCACAGGCGCCCCGACGCCTCGCGCCCGCGGGCGATCGCGTCGCGGTCGATGGCGAAGCCGAGGTCCTCGGCCAGGCGCCCGAGCCGCAGCAGGCGCACCGGGTCGTCGGCCAGGGCGGTCGGCCGCACCAGGCGCAGGCGGCGGCCGCGCAGGTCCTCGAGGCCCCCGTGCAGGTCGATCAGCCCCTCCTCGCCCGCGGCCGGCAGGGCCAGGGCGTTGACGGTCAGGTCGCGGCGGGCGAGGTCCTCCTCGAGGGTGCCCCCCTGGAGCGGGGTGAGGTCCACGGCGAACGGCAGCCGGCCCCCCTGGACGCGCCAGGCCCCGAAGTCCCGCGACAGGCGGAAGCGGGTCGCGCCCGCCGGCCGCGCCAGCGCCTTCGCGGCGGTCGCCGCGTCGCCGTCGACCGCCACGTCGAGATCGGCCACCTCACGGCCGAGCAGCGCGTCGCGCACCCCTCCCCCGACCGCCCAGGCGCGCGGCCCGAGAACCTCCAGCGGCTCCACGAGCGCGCGCAGCGCACCGGCCGGCGGGTCCCGGCTCATCCCTCGTGCACCCTGGGGATGCGGGCGCCGATCGCGCAGGTCACCTCGTAGTTGATCGAGCCGCGCGCGGCCGCGAGCTCCTCGGCGGAGACCCGCTCGCCGCCCTGGCTCCCGAGGAGGACGACCTCGTCGCCCACCTCGTCCTCGGAGGCGGGGCCCAGGTGAACGGTGAGCTGGTCCATCGAGACCGCCCCGATCACCGGCGCCCGCCGGCCGCCGACCAGCACCTCGGCCCGGCCCCCGAGGGCGCGGGCGTAGCCGTCGGCGTAGCCCACCGGCACGACGCCCACCCGCGTGCCCCGGGCCGCGCGCCAGGTGCGCCCGTAGCCGACGCTCTCGCGCGAGCGGACGGTCCGGATCGCGGCGACGTGCGAGACGAGCGACATGGCCGGCCGCAGGTCGTGGTCGGCGGGGTCGCCGGCGAAGGGCGAGCAGCCGTAGAGCGCGATGCCGCAGCGCACCATGTCGAAGGCCGTGCCCGGGTCGCGCAGGATCGCCGCCGAGTTGGCGGCGTGGAACGCGGCCCCGGGGAAGCGGGGCCGCAGCGCTGCGGCCGCGGCGCGGAAGCGCACCAGCTGCTCGGCCATGAAGGCGGCGTTCTCGCCCTCCCGCTCGTCGGCCGTCGCGAAGTGGGTCATGATCCCGACGACGTCAACCGGCGCGGCCTCTGCGGCGTCGGCGAGCGCGGCGACGTCCTCGGGCCGGGCGCCGAGGCGCCCCATGCCGGTGTCGAGCTTCAGGTGGACCCGGGCCCGGGAGCCGGCCGCCGCCGATGCTGCGGCCGCGCGGGCCACCGACTCCGGCGTCCAGGCGACGACCTCGGCGCCCGCCGCCGCGGCGGCCTCCCAGTCCGGTCCGGCCAGCGGGCCCATCACGAGCACCGGGGCCTCGATCCCGGCGTCCCGCAGCTCGCGCGCCTCGGCGGCGGCGGCGACCGCCAGCGCGGAGGCCCCGCCCTCCAGCGCCGCCCGCGCGGCGGGGACGGCGCCGTGCCCGTAGGCGTCGGCCTTCACGACGGCGATGAGCCGCGCGCCCCCCGCGGCCCGGCCCAGCACGGCGGCGTTGTGGCGGATGGCCCCGAGGTCGATCCGCGCGGCGGCGCGGGCGGCGCTCACCCCGCCGGGGGCCGGATCGCCTCCGGCAGGGCGTCCAGGACGTCGGAGGCGATCGTGCCGGGGCCGCGGTCGGCGAGCTCGCCGGCCCGCCCGTGGGCGGCCACCGCGGCGGCCGCGGCGGCGAACGGCTCCACGCCCTTCGCCAGGAAGGCCGCGACGGCGCCCGTGAGGACGTCGCCGGTGCCCGCCGTGGACAGCGCGGCCGTGCCCCCGGCGTTGACCGCGACCCGGCCGTCGGGCGCGGCGGTGATCGTGCCCGGCCCCTTCAGCACGACGATGCAGCGCGAGCGCTGGGCGAGCTCCTGTGCCGCCTCGAGGCGGCCCTCCTCCACCTCGGCGCGGGGCCGGCCGAGGAGGCGTGCGGCCTCGCCGGCGTGCGGCGTCAGGACCGCCGGCGCGACGCGCGCGCTCGCGGTCTCGGGCCGGTCGCCGAGGTGCCAGAGCCCGTCGGCGTCGATCACCGCCGGCAGCTCGACCCGGCGCAGCACCTGCTCCAGGGCCGCCGTCGTGGCCTCCGCCCGGCCGAGCCCGGGGCCGAGCGCGATCGCCGCGACCCGGCCGGCCTGCGCCACCACCTCGTCCACCGAGACGGGGGCGAGGTGGCCGCCCTCGTCGGGCAGCGGCGCCGTCATCACCTCGAGGAGGTGGGCCGCGACGGCCGGCTGGACCGCCGCCGGGGTCGCCACGACCACCAGGCCGGCCCCGGCGCGCAGCGCCGACCGCGACGCGAGGCTGGCGGCGCCGGTCAGGCCGGGCGACCCGGCCACCACCAGGACCGCGCCGGCCGCGTACTTGTCGCCCGAGGCGCCCTTGGCCGGGACGGCCGCCACGGCCCCGTGGCCGACGAGCCACGCGGCGGCCGGGACCGCGACGGCGGACGGGATGCCGATGTCGGCCACCACCACGCGTCCCGCGTGGCCGGACCCCGGCGCCACGCGCAGCCCGACCATGTCGCCGTGGTAGGTGACGGTGAGGTCGGCCCGCACCGCCGGGCCGGGGACGCGGCCCGTGTCGGCCTCGACCCCCGATGGCACGTCAACCGCGACCACCGGCGCGCCGCAGCCGGCCATCCAGGCGACCGCCGCGGCCGCGGGCTCACGGGGCGCGCCGCGGGCGCCGGTGCCGAGCAGCGCGTCGACCACGATCCCGTCGCCGGGCGGCGCGGTCTGGAACGGTCTCACCGCGATGCCCATGGTCGCCGCGATCGCCGTCATCGCGCTCGCGTCGGGGGTCGAGGGGGGCTCGCCCGGCGCCGCGACCTCGACCTCCCAGCCCGCCTCGGCCAGGTGGCGCGCCACCACCATGCCGTCGCCGCCGTTGTTGCCCGGGCCGACGAGGATCAGGGCCGAGCGGGCGTCCCCGAACTCGGCGCGCACGGCCTCGGCCGTCGCCAGCCCCGCCCGCTCCATGAGCAGGATCGACGGCATGGCGTGGTCCTCGCCCGCGCGCCGGTCGGCCTCGCGCATGCCGGCCGCGTCGAACAGCGGGGTGCAGCCCGGCAGCGGCGCCGGGGTCGAGGATCGGGCGGTGGGCACGGCCAGTCATCCTCGCAGACGCGGGCCTCGGGGCGGCCCGGTGTCAAGCACGCTTGACTCGTCCCGAGTGTCAAGCTAACTTGTCTTTCATGAGGAACGCGGTGCGCGAGCTGCGCATCGGCAGGGGGCTCACGCAGGCCGACCTCGGAACGGCGATGAGCGTCTCCCGCCAGACGATCAACGCCATCGAGACGGAGCGCTACACGCCCTCCCTGCCCCTGGCGCTGGCGCTCGCGCGCTACTTCGGCACCACCGTGGAGGAGATGTTCGATGATGACGATGCGGGGGGGTAGGCCCATGGGCTGGAGCGGCTGGGCGACGACGCTGAGCCTGGTCGCCATCGGCGCCGTCGCGCTCGGCGTGGAGGCCGCTGACGGGGACCTGGTGGCCGGCCTGGTGTGGTTCGCGATCCTCGGCGGCCTCGGGGCGCTGCTCGCGTTCGGCGGGCGCTTCGAGTCGGTACGGGTCGCGCGCGGCGACGGCGGCGACGAGCGGGACACGCTGATCGAGCGCACGGCGATGGCGGTGACCGGGACGGTTCTGGTGATCGCCCTCACGGCCGCGCTGGTCGTGGAGCTCGTCCGCGACGGCGACCCCGACCGGTACTTCCCGATCCTGGCGGTGGGCGGGGTGACCTACGCCGCCGTCTGGGCCTGGCTGAGGTGGCGCTCCTAGGCCCTCAGAGCGACTCGGCCACGGCGAAGGCCACGGCCGAGTCGCGCCCGTGGGTCAGCGAGACGTGGACCCGCTCCACCCCGAGCTGCTCGGCGCGCGCCCTGTAGCGGCCGTGCAGGGCGATGCTCGGGGCGCCGCGGCCGCGGACCACCTCGACCTCGCGCCAGCGCGTCATCCCGATGCCGAGCGCCTTGCCCACCGCCTCCTTGGCGGCGAAGCGGGCGGCGAAGTGCTGGGGCGGGAAGCGCCGCGACAGGCAGTAGGCGGCCTCGGCCTCGGTGAAGCAGCGCTCGGCGAGGCGGGGCCGGCGCTCGAGCGCCGCCGCGAAGCGGTCGATCTCGACGACGTCCGTCCCGACGCCGACGATCGCCATTTCTAACCCTCTACTCGACGGTGACGGTCTTGGCCAGGTTGCGCGGCTGGTCCACGTTCAGGCCGCGGGCCTGCGCGATGCCGTAGGCGAAGAGCTGGAGCGGGACCACGGCCGCGATCGGCGAGAGCAGGGCCGGCGTCCGCGGGGCCCAGAGCACGTCCTCGGCGTGGCGCTCGATCTCCTCGTTGCCCTCGGTGGCGACGGCGATCACGCGCGCGCCGCGGGCGCGGACCTCCTGGATGTTGGAGACGACCTTGTCGAAGACGTGGCCGTCGGTGGCCACGACGACGACGGGCGAGCCCTCGTCGAGCAGGGCGATCGGGCCGTGCTTCATCTCTCCCGCCGGGTAGGCCTCGGTCGGGATGTAGGAGATCTCCTTGAGCTTCAGCGCCCCCTCGAAGCAGACCGGCACGCCCACGTGGCGGCCCAGGTAGAGGAAGAAGGGCCGCTCGGCGTAGGCGGCGGCGGCCTCCATCACCTGCCGCGGCGCCGCCGAGGCCAGGTAGGCCTCGATCGCGTCGGGGATGCGCCGCAGCTCGTCGGCCAGGTCGAGGGCGCCGGCGGCCGTGAGCGCCCACTTGAGGCGCCCCAGCTTGAGCGCCAGCAGCGAGAGGGCCATGACCTGGGCGGTGTGGGTCTTGGTCGCCGCGACCCCGATCTCGAGGCCGGCGCGGGTGTAGAGGACCCCGTCGGCGTCGCGCGTCGCCTGCGAGCCCATGATGTTGGTGACCGCGACGACGTGGGCGCCGCGCTCGCGCGCGACCCGCATCGCCGCGAGGGTGTCGGCGGTCTCGCCGCTCTGGGTGATGCCCAGCACCAGGTCGCCGGGCCCCGCCAGGCAGGTGCGATAGCGGTACTCGGAGGCGACCTCCACGTGCACCGGGACGCGCGCCCAGTCCTCGATCAGGTACCGGCCGACCAGCCCGGCGTGGTACGAGGTGCCGCAGGCCACGATGTGGATGCGCTCGACCCGGGCCAGCGCGGCGTCGTCGAGGCCGAGGCCGTCGAGCTCCACCGAGCCGTCCCCCTTGAGGCGGTCGCCGATCGTGTCCCAGAGGGCCGCCGGCTGCTCGTGGATCTCCTTGAGCATGAACGACTCGTAGCCGCCCTTCTCGGCGGCGTCCTCGTCCCAGTCAACCCGGCTCGGCGCGCGGGCCGGCTGGCGGATCTCGCCCTGCCAGATGGCGTGCCCGCCGGCGTCGAGGACCACGACCTCGTCGTCCTCGATGAGCACCACGTCGCGGGTCTCGCTCAGGAAGGCCGGGATGGCCGAGGCCACGAAGCGCTCCCCCTCGCCCACGCCGATGACCAGCGGGCACTCGCGCCGGGCGGCGACCAGCGTGTCCGGCTGGGAGACGTGGGCCGCGACGAAGGCGAAGTGGCCGCCCAGGCGCGGCAGGACCGCCCGCACCGCGGAGGCCAGGTCGCCGTCGTAGGCGCGGGCGATGAGCTGCGGGACGACCTCGGTGTCGGTGTCGGAGGCGAACACCACGCCGGCGTTCTGCAGCTCGGAGCGAAGCTCCATGTAGTTCTCGATGATCCCGTTCATCACCACCAGCACCGTGCCGTCGGCGCTGGCGTGGGGGTGGGCGTTCGCGGTGGTGACGCGGCCGTGGGTCGCCCAGCGGGTGTGGCCGAGGCCGGCGGTGGCGCCGTTGCCGTTGCCCGCGCCCGCCGCCGTGCGCAGCTCGGCGAGGTTGCCGACCGCGCGGACCGCCTCCACCACGCCGTGGCCCTCGTCGATGAGGGCGAAGCCGGCGGAGTCGTAGCCGCGGTACTCCAGCCGCTCCAGGCCGGTGAGGATGAGCTCACGGCACGGGCGCCCGCCCACGTATCCGATGATCCCGCACATGTCCCCAGCCTCCTTCCGGTCCCGAGGTTACGCCGGTGCGTCGGCGGACGGGGCTAGACGTCCGCCCAGTTCTCGGGCGGCCACCTCGGCGATCGTCGCGCACCACATGTCGCACTCATCGGCAGTGGGGGCCTCGACCATGACCCTCACGAGCGGCTCGGTGCCCGAGGCGCGCACCACCACCCGGCCGTCCTCGCCGAGGGCGGCCTCGCACTCGCGCACGGCGGCCCAGAGGGCCTCGGCCCCGGCCAGGTCGCCCTTGCGCTCGACCGCGACGTTCACCAGCCGCTGGGGCAGGCGCTGCATCACCCGCCCGGCCTCGCCCAGCGTCTCGCCGCGCGCCGCCAGCGCCTCGAGCAGGTGGAGGCCGGCGGCGAGGCCGTCGCCCGAGGGCCCGTGGCGCAGGTTGATGACGTGCCCGCTCTGCTCGCCGCCGAGGGCGTAGCCGCCGCGGCGCATCTCCTCGAGCACGTATCGGTCGCCGACGTCGGTCCAGCGCACCTCGATGCCCTCGGCGGCCATCGCGCGCCGGAAGCCGAGGTTGGTCATCGTCGTCACGACCACCGCCCCGCCGTCCAGGTGGCCGCGGCGGCGCATCTCGAGCGCGCAGATGGCGATGATCTGGTCGCCGTCCAGCGGGACGCCGTCCCCGCCGACGGCCAGCATGCGGTCGCCGTCGCCGTCGAAGGCGAGCCCGAGGTCGGCGCCCGCCTCCCGCACGGTGGCGGCCAGCAGCGCCAGGTCGGTGGAGCCGCAGCCCACGTTGATGTTCACGCCGTCCGGTTCGACGCCGATGGCCGTCACCCTGGCGCCGAGGCGCTCGAGCACCTCGGGGGCCGTGACCGCGGTCGCCCCGTTGGCGCAGTCGACCACGATCGACCGGCCGCCCAGGTCCACCGGCCGCCGCTCCAGCAGCGACTCCACGTAGAGGGCGCGGCCCTCCTCCCAGTGGGTGATCGCCCCGAGGCGCCCGCCCTCGGGCCGCTCGCCGGCCGCGCCGTCCGCGTCGAGGGCCGCCTCGACGGCCGCCTCCTCGGCGTCGGCGAGCTTGAAGCCGTCCGGGCCGAAGAGCTTGATGCCGTTGTCCGGGAAGGGGTTGTGGGAGGCGCTGATGACGGCTCCCGCGGCGGCGTCGGAGGCGCCGACCAGCTCGGCGACCGCGGGCGTCGGCAGGACGCCCAGGAGGCCGACGTCGGCCCCCGCGCTGGCGAGCCCGGCCGCGAGCGCGCCCTCGAGCATCGGCCCGCTGCGCCGCGTGTCCCGCCCGATGAGGACGCGCGCGCCGGCCGGCAGCCGCCCCCCGAGCGCGCGGCCGATCGCGAGCGCGAGCTCGGGCGTCAGGTCACGGTTGGCGACCCCGCGGACCCCGTCGGTCCCGAACAACCGCCGCGACGGGGGCACCGGAGCCTGGCCGGGCGAGGCCGGTCTACCTCTTCGAGAACTGCGGGCGCTTGCGCGCGCCCTTGAGGCCGGCCTTCTTGCGCTCCTTGATGCGGGCGTCCCGGGTGAGGAAGCCCTCCTTCTTGAGCTCGGGGCGCAGTGCCTCGTCGGCGACCGTCAGCGCGCGGGCGATGCCGTGGCGCAGGGCGCCGGCCTGGCCGGAGATCCCGCCGCCGTGCAGGATCGCGGAGATGTCGAAGCGGCCCTCGGTCCCCGTCGCCGTGAGCGGCATGCGGGCCTGGGTCACCAGCACCGGGCGCCCGAAGAACTCGTCGATGGGCCGGCCGTTGCAGGTGATCTGGCCGGTGCCCGGCGTCATCGTGACGCGCGCGACCGAGGACTTGCGCTTGCCGGTGGCCCTGTAGCGGGCGGCGGTGACGTCGGTGCTCACGATGGGGCCTCCGCGATGCGGGTCAGGCGCAGCGGCTCGGGCTGCTGCGCTTCGTGGGGGTGGTCCGGGCCGGCGTAGATCTTCAGCTTGGTGAGCTGGGCGCGGCCGAGCCGGTTGCGCGGCAGCATGCCGCGCACGGCCCGCCGCAGCACCTCCTCGGGGCGCCGCGCGAGCTGCTCGCCCAGGGTGCGGCTGCGGATGCCGCCCGGGTAGCCGGAGTGCCGCCAGTAGCGCTTGTCCCTCAGCTTGTTGCCGGTGACCGTGATCTTCTCGGCGTTGACGACCACCACGAAGTCGCCGGTGTCGGCGTGGCGCGTGTACCAGGGCGAGCGCTTGCCGGAGAGGGTCTCGGCGATGACCGACGCGAGCCGGCCCAGGTTCTGGCCCTCGGCGTCCACGACGTACCAGCGTCGCTGGACGGTGCCGGGCTTTGCGCTGACGGTGCTCACGAGCGGGCGGGAACCTCCACAAACATGACGACGCGGCGCACCCAGGGCGCCGCGAGAACGACCGCGGAGTCTAGGAAAATGCGGCCAGCACCGCAACTCGACGGCGATGGATTCCCTGGACTTCGCAGTCCGAGACGTTTAAAACCGGTACACCGGGAAACAGGTGGGCGGCAAGGCACCGTCCATCCGTGACGGGGGCGCGATGGAAACCCGTTCGGTGAGCCGCTGTGTGGCGATCGCCGCCCACGGTAAGAGATGTCAGCAGAGCCCGTTCCGGGGCAGCCCCTACTGCTGGCACCACACCCAGAGCCGCAAGATCTGGGCGCCGAGCCGGCCCCTGGGCTCACCCGCGCCGCTCCCGCGCACGGGCGGCCCCGCCGAGCCGGCCCCCGGCGACGAGGGCCGGACCGGCGTCAACCGGCGCGCGCGCGCCGACCGGCGCGCGGCCTGGACGCCGGAGGAGGCCGTGGCCCTGCGCCTCGCCGAGGCCCTCGGGCCGGCGCGGGTCGAGGAGCTGCTCGACTTCCTCGAGAACGTGCGCGAGGGCGCCTTCCTGATCGTGCGGGACGAGAGCGGCGTGTTCACCGAGCGCAGCGTGGCCGACCGGCCCGCGCGTCAGCGCCGCACGGCCTGAGCGCCCCCCGGGAGCACTTCGACCCCTGGGCGCTGACCGCGCGCGGCGTCACCGACCCGCGGGTGCGGGAGGCCATGGCGATGGTGCCGCGGGCCCGGTTCGTCGACCCGGACCAGGCGGGGCGCGCCATCGAGGACGGCCCGCTGCCGATCGGGGAGGGCCAGACGATCTCCCAGCCCCTCGTCGTCGCCCTGATGGCACAGGCGCTCGAGCTGCGCCCCGACGACCGGGTGCTCGAGGTCGGCGCGGGCAGCGGCTACGCAGCCGCCGTCCTGGCGCGGCTGGCCGCCCGCGTCGACGCCGTCGAGGTGCGCGAGGCGCTCGCCCTCCGCGCCGCCGAGAACCTCGCCGCCGCCGGGGTCGGGAACGCGACCGTCCACGTCGCCGACGGCACCGCCGGCTGGCCGCCGGGCGCGCCCTTCGACGCCGTCTCGGTGGCGGCCGGCGCCGCCGCCGTGCCGGGTGCCCTCCTCGACCAGCTCGCCCCGGGCGGGAGGCTGGTGATGCCGCTCGGCCGCCGGCCCGGCCGCCAGCGCCTCATCCGGGTGAGGCGCCGCGAGGACGGCGAGGACCGCGTCGAGGACCTCGGCATCCCGGTTCGCTTCGTGCCGCTCGTCTCGGCGGAGGACTAGCGGGCGCGCCTGCGCTGGTGCCCGCGGATCGCGTCGATGCGGCGACGGTCGCGCTTGGAGGGACGACCCGCCAGGTCGGCGCCGGGGGGAGGCGCCATGCGGCGCAGCTCGCGCCGGCGCTCGCGGGCGCGGCGGCTCTCGTCGGTCTCCTCGTAGAGCAGGGCCGCCTGGGGCGCCGAGCCGCGCTTGTCGGCGAGCGCCCGCACGACGACCGTGGTGGTCGTCTCGCCGACCGTCACGGCGACGGTCTCGCCGACCTGCACGTCGCGCGAGGGCTTGACCCGCAGGCCCTCGACCTGGACGCGGCCGCCCTGCACCGCCTGGGTGGCCAGCGAGCGGGTCTTGAAGAAGCGCGCCGCCCAGAGCCACTTGTCGATGCGCACCCGCCCCTCCGCCATCGCCGGATCATCCCACGGCGGCGGCCGGGCGCGGCCCCGTGTAGCGCGAGCGCGGCCGGATGAGGCGCGCGTCGCCGGCCGCCTCCATCGCGTGCGCGGCCCAGCCCGCCGAGCGCCCGAGGGCGAAGAGGCACAAGGGCGCCGCGTCCGGCAGGCGGTGCGTGCGGGCAAGCGCGACCAGGCCGACGTCGAGCGTGGGCTCGAGGCCCAGCTCGTCGCGGGCCAACGCGACCACGGCCGTGACCGCCGGGTCGCTCCGCGCCGCGCCGGCGCGGCGCAGCAGCTCGGCGCCGCGCGGGTCGCCGTCCGGGTAGAGCTCGTGGCCGAAGCCGGGCAGGGCGCCCTGCTCGGCCAGCGCCCGTGCGACCGCCTCGCGGGCGCCGTCGCGGTCCGCCTCGGCCAGCAGCCCCGCCACGCGCTCGGCCATTCCGCCGTGGCGGCGCCCGCGCAGCGCGCAGAGCGCCGCCAGCAGGGCCGACTCGAGGGGCGCGTCGGCGGAGGCGACGCAGCGGGCGGTGAACGCGCTGACGTTCAGGTCGTGGTCGGCGCACAGCACCAGCGCGGCGGTGACGTCGGCCGCGGCCGCCGGCCGCGCCCAGCCCCGGGCGAGGCGCTGCCCGAGCGGCCCCCGCCCGCGGGCCCCGGCGGCCGCGAACAGGCTCTGGACGACCGCGCCGGCGCGGCGCGGGGCCGCCTCGCCCAGCGCGGCAACGCCGGCGACCGCCCGCTCGCCCTCGGCCAGCAGGTGGCGCGCCAGGGCCGCGGGATCCGGGGGGCCGCCGCCCGCCGGCGGCGCCGGCGGGAAGAGCGCCTGGGCGTCGCCGGCGTCGCCGGTCCACAGCAGGGCCGCGACCTCCTCGAAGCTCGCCTCCGCCGCCATCGCGACCGCGTCGCGGCCGCGGTAGTGGGGGCGGCCGTCCTCGATCAGGGTGAGCGCCGAGTCGAGCACCGGCGTGCCCCAGTGCAGGGCGCCGTGGGCCGCCATCGCCGGGT
This sequence comes from Miltoncostaeaceae bacterium, assembly GCA_963808825.1. Lineage (GTDB taxonomy): Bacteria > Actinomycetota > Thermoleophilia > Miltoncostaeales > Miltoncostaeaceae > DATAGF01. The sequence continues at coordinate 42,395 of CAWEGW010000016.1, forward strand.
CGCGTCCGCGCTCGCGGCGCTCCCGCAGCTCCTCGACGGCGGCACGCGGGTAGCGGCGGGCGCGGCTCGGGCCGGGGCCGGGCTCGGAGGCGACCAGCCCGCGGCTGACGTACGCGTAGAGCGTGGGCCGCGAGACGCCGAGCAGGTCGGCCGCCTCCTGTGCGCTGAGCGCGTCCTCCGCCGCCATGGTTGACAAGTGTAATCAAGATTGACGCGTATGGCGAGCATGCCTACCGTGCCGGGCATGGACACCATCGCGATCACCGACCCGGAGGCGCCGGAGCTCTTCCCCGCCGCCTTCCCGCGCGAGGGCTTCCCTCGCTACGAGTGGACCGCCCGCCCGGCCGACCTGCCGCCCGCGGCGTGGTGCACCGAGACCACCCACCGCGACGGCCAGCAGGGCGGCCTGCCGCTGACCGTCGCCGACGGCGTGCGGATCTACGACCTGATGTGCGCGTTCACCGGCGCGAGCGGCGCCGTGCGCCAGGCCGAGTTCTTCGTCTACCGGGCCGACGACCGGGCCATGCTCGAGGCGGCACTCGAGCGCCACGCCGGCGGGGCGCCGGTGGAGCCGACAACCTGGATCCGCGCCAGCCGCCGCGACGCCGCGCTCGTGCGCGAGATCGGCGTCGCCGAGACCGGGATGCTCGCCTCGGCGAGCGACTACCACACCTTCCACAAGTTCCGGCCCGGCGGGCGGCGCCAGGCGGCCGAGGCCTACCTCGACGCCGTCCGCGCGGTGCTCGACGCCGGCCTGCGCCCGCGGCTCCACCTCGAGGACGCGACGCGGGCCCCCGAGGAGTTCGTGCTGCCCTTCGCCCAGGCCGTGATCGACGCCTCCGCGCCCTTCGGCCCCGGCCAGCGCCCCAAGTTCCGCGTCTGCGACACCATGGGCCTCGGCCTGCCGCTCGACGAGGTGGCCGCGCCAAGGTCGGTGCCTCGCTGGATCCGGCGCCTGCGGCAGCTCGGCGTCGCCGGCGAGGACCTCGAGTTCCACCCCCACAACGACACCCACCTCGTCGTCGAGAACTGCCTTGCGGCGATCCGGGCGGGCTGCGCGGTCGTCAACGGGACGCTGCTGGGCAAGGGCGAGCGCACCGGCAACGCCCCCCTCGAGGGCGTGCTGCTGCACGTCATCGGCATGGGCCTCTTGGACGAGCCGCTGCCGGACTTCCGCGCCCTCAACGACCTCGCCGAGCTCTACGCCGGGCTCGGCGCGCCGGTCTCGCCCACCTACCCGCTGTACGGCCGCGACGCGCACCGCACCCGCGCCGGCATCCACGCCGACGGGCTGAACAAGTTCTGGTGGATGTACGCGCCCTTCGACGTGCCCGCCCTGATCGGGCGCCCCCTCGAGGTCAGCCTGACGCGCGACTCGGGGCTGGCCGGCCTGGTCTTCCTGATCCGGCGGCACACCGGCCGCGAGCTCGCCAAGGACGACCCGGAGCTCGTGCGGGTGCACGCGGAGCTGACCCGCCAGTTCGAGGCCGGCCGCCAGACCGCCGTCGACTGGGAGGAGATCGCCGGGCTGATGGACGGCCAGGCCGCCCTCAGCGGTTGACAGGCCGCCCGCTCCCGTGATAGTTGACCAGTCGTCTAGTAAGGAGCGGGCGGTGGGACGACGGAGCGACGCACGGGAGCGGCTCATCGAGGCGGCCGGCGAGCTCTGGCACGCGCGGAGCTACGCCGACGTGGGCGTGAGCGAGATCTGCGACCACGCCGGCGTCCAGAAGGGCAGCTTCTACCACTTCTTCTCCTCCAAGCAGGACCTCGCGCTCGCGGTGATCGACGAGAGCTGGCAGCGCCAGGGGGTCCGGGAGATGGCGTCGATCCTGACCGGGCCGCTGCCGCCGCTCGAGCGGCTCGCCCTGTACTTCGAGCGCGGCCTCGAGCGGCAGCTCCGGCTGAAGGAGTCGACCGGCGCGACCGTGGGGTGCCCCTTCGGCAACCTGGTCGTCGAGCTGGGGACGGTGGACCCCGTGCTGCGCGAGCGCCTCTCTCAGCTCTTCGACGACTGGGCCGCCCTCATCCAGGGGACCCTCGACGACGCCGTGGCCGCCGGCGACCTGCCCGAGATCGACACCGGACAGGCGGCGCGCGCCGTGCTCGCCTTCATCGAGGGGCTCGGGGTCATGATCAAGGCGAAGGACGACCCGCTCTCGGCGGCCGACCTCCTCCCCCTCGCCCTGCGGCTGGCCGGGGCTGACCCGGCCCGGCTCCCCCGGACGGCGCCCACGACCTGAGGCGAACGCCGCCGGCCTGTCGATTTCGCGGCCCGCGCCGCGTCCTTGTCGAACAGAGGCGCGACGTTCGTGGCCTTCCAAGTAAACGACCGGTCAACTATCAAGGCGCCGACCTCGGCGCGGGAGACGATGACGATGACCTCCTCCATGACGACCGACGCCACGGGAGGGCGGCGCAAGTGGCTGGGCCTGGTGGTCCTGTGCGCCGCGTTCTTCATGGTGATCCTCGACGTGGCGATCGTGAACGTGGCGCTGCCCACGATTCAGGTCAACCTCGACTTCTCGCAGCGGAACCTCCAGTGGGTGGTGAGCGCCTACGCCCTCACCTTCGGCGGCCTCCTCCTGCTCGGCGGCCGCGCCGCCGACCTCCTGGGGCGCCGGCGCGTGTTCATCGCCGGGCTGGCGATCTTCGCCGCCGCGTCGCTGCTCGCGGGCCTGGCGGCGTCGGACACGGTCCTGATTCTGGCCCGCGCCCTGCAGGGCATCGGCGCGGCGGTCATGACGCCGGCGGCGCTGTCCATCCTGATGACGACCTTCCGCGAGGGCGCCGAGCGCAACACCGCGCTTGGCGTCTGGGGCGCCGTCGGCGCGTCCGGCGGCACCGTGGGCGTGCTGCTGGGAGGGGTCCTCACCGACACCATCGGGTGGGAGTGGATCTTCTTCCTCAACGTCCCCGTCGCCCTGGCGGTGATCGCGGTGGCCCCGGCGCTGCTGCAGGAGAGCCGCGTCGACGTCGGCCACCGGCGCTTCGACCTCGCGGGCGCCCTGTCGGTCACGGCCGGGATCGCCCTGCTGGTCTACGCGCTGGTGGAGGCCGACTCGGCCGGCTGGGCCTCCGCCCAGACGCTGGGGCTGCTCGGCGCCTCGGCGGCGCTGCTCGCCCTCTTCGCGACGGTGGAGCTGCGATCGCGCGCGCCCATCATGCCGTTCTCGATCTTCCGGATCCGGGCGGTGACGGGCTCGAACGTCGCGAGCCTCGCCCTGGGGGGCGCGGTCTTCGGGATGATCTTCATCCTCACCCTCTACATGCAGCAGGTGCTGGCCTACTCGCCGCTCGAGACCGGCATGGCCTGGCTGGCGATGTCCCTCACGGCCCTCGCCTCGTCGATCGTCGCGTCGGGCCTGGTGACGCGCGTCGGGACGCGCATCCCGCTGGCGGTCGGCCTCGTGGTGGCCGGCGCGGGGCTCCTGCTGCTGGCGCAGATCCCGGCCGACGGCGGCTACGTGGCCGACCTGCTGCCGGGGCTCCTCGTGACCGGCCTCGGCCTGGGGACGTCCTTCGTGTCGCTCTCGATCGGGGCGCTCGAGGGGGTGGCGGAGCGCGACGCCGGCCTGGCGTCGGGCCTCGTCAACACGACCCAGCAGGTCGGCGGCGCGCTCGGGGTGGCCGTGCTCTCCACGCTCGCCATCTCGCGCAGCGACGACCTGGTCGCGGGCGGCACGGCGGCCCCGGTGGCGCTCACCGAGGGCTTCCAGATCGCGCTCATCGCGGCCGCCGGCTTCGCCATCGCGGGCGCCCTGGCGGTGCTCGCCCTGGTGCGCGGGGGGCGGCGCCCGGAGCCGGTCGCCGAGCCCGTCGCGGGGGAGCAGGCGCGCGAGCCCGCCGGCACGCCCAGCGCCGGCTGACGCCGGAGGCGGCCGGGCGCACGCGCGCCCGGCCGCCGCCCGGCGTCGGGAGGCTCAGCCCATCTGGGCCAGGCCGATGATGTTCCCCTCGGGGTCGGTGAAGAAGGCCCCCTTGGAGTCGCCGAAGGCCACGACGCCGTCCACGGTCTTGAGCCCGGGCAGGTCGTAGTCCTCGAAGACCACGCCGCGCTCGCGGAGCCGGGACATCACGGCGTCGAGGTCGTTCACCCTGAAGGCGGCCGCCGTTGCCTTGTTCGTGCCGGCGAACTCGCTCGGGTAGACGAGCAGTGCGGTCCCCTCGCCGCACTTGAACGTCACCCCGCCGGTGTCCTCCTCGGCGACGGGGAGCTCGAGGGTCTGCTCGTAGAACGTCCTGGCGCGGGCGATATCGCTCGCCGGGAGGGCCGCGGCGACGGGTGCCTCAGACAGCATGGACGGCTCCTTCCTACTCCCACTCGATGGTGCCCGGGGGCTTGGAGGTCAAGTCCAGCACGACCCGGTTGACGCCGTCCACCTCGTTGATGATGCGGTTGGAGATGCGCTCGAGGAGATCGTGGGGCAGCCGCGCCCAGTCGGCCGTCATGGCGTCGTCGGAGGTGACGGCACGGATGACGATCGGGTAGGCGTAGGTGCGCTCGTCGCCCTGCACGCCGACGCTCTTGACGGCCGGCAGGACCGCGAAGCTCTGCCAGAGGTCGCGGTAGAGGCCGGCGCGGCGGATCTCCTCCTGCAGCACGTGGTCGGCCCGCCGCAGGATGTCGAGCCGCTCGCGCGTGACGTCGCCGATGATGCGGATCGCGAGCCCCGGCCCGGGGAAGGGCTGGCGCCACACCATCCGCTCCGGGAGCCCCAGCTCCTCGCCGACCACCCGCACCTCGTCCTTGAAGAGCTGCCGCAGCGGCTCGATGAGCTCGACCTGCATGTCCTCGGGCAGGCCGCCGACGTTGTGGTGGCTCTTGATCTTGGCGGCGTCGCGCGAGCCCGACTCGATGACGTCGGAGTAGAGGGTGCCCTGCACGAGGAAGCGCGCGTCCGAGAGCCTGCCGGCCTCGCGCTCGAAGATGCGGATGAACTCGCGGCCGATGATCTTGCGCTTCTCCTCGGGGTCGGTGACCCCCGCGAGCGCCGACAGGAAGTGGTCCTGGGCCCGCACGTGCACGAGCGGGACGCCGAAGTGCTTGCCGAAGGCCGCCTCGACCTGCTCCCCCTCGTTGAGCCGCAGCAGGCCGTGGTCGACGAACACGCAGGTCAGGCGGTCGCCGATCGCGCGGTGCACGATGAGCGCCGCGACCGCGCTGTCCACGCCGCCCGAGAGGCCGCAGATCGCCCGCGCCTCGCCGACCTGCGCGCGCACCCGCTCCACCTGCTCCTCGATGACGTGGGTCGCGGTCCAGGTGGGCGTGCAGTCGCAGGCCTCGAAGAGGAACCACTTGAGCAGGTCCGTCCCGAAGGGCGTGTGGACCACCTCCGGGTGGAACTGGACGCCGTACATCCCGCGCGCGCGGCTCTCCATCGCGGCCACGGGGGACGAGGCCGTCTCGGCCGTCACCGAGAAGCCCTCGGGCGCCCGCACGATGGCGTCGCGGTGGCTCATCCAGCAGACCTCGGCCGCGAGGTCCCCGAACATGCCGCGCCGCGAGCGCACCTGGAGCGGGGTCTTGCCGTACTCGCCGGCGCCGGTGCGCGCGACCTCGCCGCCGAGGGCCAGCGCCATCGCCTGCACGCCGTAGCAGATGCCGAGCACCGGGATCCCCAGCTCCAATAGGCGCGGGTCGAGGGCCGGCGCGCCGGGCTCGTAGACCGACGCGGGCCCGCCGGAGAGGACCAGGCCCGCCGGCTCCAGCGCCAGGATCTCCTCGGGCGGGGAGTCGTGCGGCACGACGGCCGAGAAGACGCGGCACTCGCGGATGCGGCGCGCGATCAGCTGGCTGTACTGCGCCCCGAAGTCCACCACCAGCACCCCGCCCGGCGCCGCCGCGGCGAGCGCGGGGTCGAGCGCGGCCTGCGTGCGGGGGGTGGGAGCCGAGGTGGTCAGGGCGTCAATCTAGCGGAGCCCCCCGGACGGACGCCGCGGCCGCCGTTCAGCAGCTCAGGCGGCCCTCGGCCCGGCAGATGTCGGCGCCCGGCCCTCCGCGCGTCAGGTCGATCGCGGCGTTGCCGATCAGGAGGTCCGGCCCCGGCCCGCCCAGGATCAGGTCGCGGCCCGGCCCGCCCTGGACCAGGTCGGCGCCCCGGCCGCCGTGGGCGCGGTCGCGCCGGCCCCGAGGCAGATCAGGTCGTTCCCGCCCGCCCCCAGCACCACGTCGTCGCCGCCGATGGCCGCGATGACGTCCGCCCGGCGGGTGCCCCGGATCACCTCGCCGCGCGCGGTCCCGACGATCGTCGCCAGCCGGCCGGCGCAGCGCGCCCTCCTCGCGGCCGAAGGGGCCGGCGCGCCGGCCGCGGCCGCGGCCGGGCTCGGCGGCGGGGCGGCGCCCGACGGAGCGCCGGCGACGTCGCGGCGGAAGACGTTGCTCCAGCCGTCCGCGTCGGCGCCCGAGAGGTTGTCGGCCTCCGAGGCGAAGGCGACGAAGCGCCCCGAGGAGGAGATCGACGGCTCGCCCGAGGGCCCGCTCCCCGGCGCGCCGGAGCTGCCGGCGGCGCGGCTCACGAGGATCGTGGAGTGGCCGATGAGGTCGCGCACGAAGACGTCGACGACGCCGTCCAGGTCCTCGGCCGAGAGGTTGGTGGCCCCCGAGCGGAAGGCCACGCTCCTGCCGTCGCCCGCGATGACCGGGTCGAAGGCGTTGGCGTCGGCGCCGGCGCCGGCGACGCCGGTCGCGCGGGTGGCGAGGATCGTGGTGGCGAAGTCCAGGTCGCGCACGAAGACGTCCGTGGCCGCGTCGGCATCCTCGGAGGAGAGGTTGGGGGAGCCCGTCGCGAACGCGACCCGGGACCCGTCGGCCGAGATCGTGGGCGAGACCGACACCCCGGACGCCGGCGCGCCCGCGGGCCCGGACGCCCGGCTGGCGAGCGTCGTCGTCCCGGCCACCAGGTCGCGGACGAAGACCCCCTCGACGGCCGCGTCCTCGGTCGAGAGGTTCGTCGCGCCGGAGAGGAAGGCGACCTCGCGGCCGTCGGCCGAGATCGCCGGCGCGAACGAGTTCCGGTCGCCCCCGGCGCCGTCGGGCGCCCGGCTGGCGAGGGTGGTGGTGCCGAGCGTGAGGTCGCGGACGAAGACGTTGCCGACGCCGCCGACCGCCCCCGGGGCGGCGCCGTCGGAGACGAAGGCCACGAAGCGCCCGTCGGCGGAGATGGCCGGGTCGCTCGAGATGCCGTCGAGGCCCGCCCCGGACGGCCCGTCGGAGCGGCTGACGAGGATCGTGGCGTTCGTCCGCAGGTCGCGCACGAACACGTCGGAGAAGGACCCGTCGTCGTCGGAGAGGTTGTTCGCCTCGGAGGCGAAGGCCACGCGGGTCCCGTCCGCGGAGATCGCCGGCTCGAACGAGGGGCCGAGGGCGGGCGTCTCCCCGCGGCTCACCAAGGAGGTCGTCCCCGCGTCAACGTCGCGGAGGAAGATGTCCGACGTCTGGGTCAGCTGGGGCCCGGCGAGGTTGTTCGCGTCGGAGGCGAAGGCCACGAAGCGGCCGTCGCCGGACATCGAGGGCGCCGACGAGGCGTCGTCGGCGGCCGCGCCGCCGGTGGCCTGCGAGACGAGGTCGAGGTCGTCCCTCGCGGCCGATGCGGGGAGCGCGAGCACGCCGAGGGCGGCCGCCGCGAGCGCCGCGCCGGCCGCAAGACGCCGTGGCGCTCGGCTCACTCCCACCCGTTCCCCCCTTCTCGGCGATCGACGATAGGACCGGCCGGTCCGTCGGCCAAGCTGCGCGGGTCGGGCATCCGTGCCGGTTCCGGGTCCGGCATCACCCTGGAGGGGTTCGCCGGGCGGGGGCCCCAGCCCTGCCCGGCGCCTCTCCTACCCCATCCCCACCGACTGGGCCTGCTGGAGCTTCTTGCCCTCGGTCTTGAGGGCGGGCGCCACCATGACCTCGCACTTCTGGAAGCTCTGGATCGAGTCGTAGCCGCAGGTGGCCATGGCGCTCCGCAGGCCGCCCATGAGGTTGAGGGTGCCGTCGTTCTCGTGGGCCGGGCCGAGGACGATCTCCTCCAGGCTGCCGATCGTCGAGGTCTTCACGCGCGTGCCCCGCGGCAGCTGGGGGTGGAAGGTGGCCATGCCCCAGTGGTAGCCGCGGCCGGGGGCCTCCTCGGCCTTGGCCAGCGGCGAGCCGATCATGCAGGCGTCGGCGCCGCAGGCGATCGCCTTGGCGAGGTCGCCGGCGTAGGCCATGCCCCCGTCGGCGATGACGTTGACGTACTGGCCCGTCTCGAGCAGGTGCTGCATGCGGGCGCCGGCCGCGTCGGCGATGGCCGTGGCCTGGGGGACGCCCACGCCGATGACCTGGCGCGTCGTGCAGGCGGCGCCGGGGCCGACGCCGACCAGCACGCCCACCGCCCCCGTGCGCATGAGGTGGAGGGCGGTGTGGTACGAGGCGCAGCCGCCCACGATCACCGGGACCGGGAGCTCCGCGATGAAGCGCTTGAGGTTGAGCGGCTCGGCCACCGAGGACACGTGCTCGGCGGAGACCACCGTCCCCTGGATGACCAGGATGTCGAGGCCGGCCTCGAGCGCGACGTCGACGTAGTCGGTGACGCGCTGGGGCGTCAGCGACCCGGCGGCCACGACGCCCTGGTCCTTGACCTCCTTGATGCGCTGGGCGATCAGCTCGGGCCTGACCGGCTCGCGGTAGACCTCCTGGAGGCCGCGCGTGGCCTCCTCGGGCGGCATGCGGGAGATGCGCTCGAGCTCGGCGTCGGCCTCCTCGTAGCGGGTCTGGATCCCCTCGAGGTTCAGGACCGCCAGGCCGCCAAGCTTGCCCATGATCCCGGCGCTGCGCGTGTCGACGACGCCGTCCATCGCCGACGCCAGCAGCGGCAGGTCGAAGGTGTGCCCGTCCAGCCGCCAGGACAGGTCAACGTCCTCCGGGTCGCGCGTGCGCCGGCTCGGCACGATCGCGATCTCGTCGAGCCCGTAGGCCCTCCTGCCCTTCTTGCCCCGCCCGATCTCGATCTCCACTCAGCCCCCTCTGCCACGCGCGTCCAAGGGGGGTGGATTGTAGCGGCGGCCCCGGCCGGACGCCGTCGCCGGAGGAGCCGGGCCGCCGGGCCGCGGTCAGTCGATCGGGACGACCTCGACGCGCCGCATCAGCGACTCGACGTCGGACGGGTCGAGGACGCCGGCGCCGAAGCGCTGGGTGCTCGCGGCGCCGCAGGCGACGGCCAGCGCGAGCGAGGTCTCGACCGGCTGGTGGCCGTAGCGGGCGGACAGGTAGCCCGCCAGGAAGGCGTCGCCCGACCCCACCGTCGAGACCACGTCCGCGCGGGCGGGCAGGCGGGCCGCGTAGGTGTGCCCGCGCTTGCGGGGGGCGGTGCGGACGTGGGCCACGCAGCCGTCCTCGTGGTGGATGAGGGCGGTCTCGGCGCCCAGCTGGGCGAGCGTGCCGACCGCGGCCGTCATGTCCTCCTCGTCGCCGAACTCGTGGCCGACGATCTCCTCGGCCTCGCGCACGTTCGGGCTCACCACGCCCGGCTCGGCGGCGAGCGCCGACCGCAGCGCGGGGCCGGCGGCGTCGACCGCGGTGACCATCTTCACCCTCCGCAGCTCGCGCAGCAGGGTCTCGTAGTAGTCGAAGGGGACGTCGCGCGGCAGCGACCCGGCCAGCACGAAGACGTCGGCGCCCTTCGAGAGGTAGCGGATCTTGTCGACCAGCACGTCGAGCTCGGCCGGCAGGACGTGGGGCCCGTACTCGTTGATCTCGGTCTGCTGGTTGTTGGTGGGGTCGATCACGGCCGTGCTGGTGCGCGACTCGTCGGCGATGCGCACGAAGTCGTTGAGGATGCCCTCGGCCGTGAGCTCCTCGATGATGTGCAGGCCGGTGCGCCCTCCGGCGAGCCCGGTCGCGATGACCGGCTGGCCGAGCGCCTTCAGCGCCCGCGCCACGTTGACGCCCTTGCCGCCCGGCAGGCGCAGCGACGAGTCGGCGCGGTGGCGGCCGCCGAGCTGGAAGTTCGGCACGCGCACGGTGCGGTCGAGCGCGGCGTTGAGGGTGACGGTGACGATCACGGCACGAGGGCCTCCACCCCGGCGCGGACGCGGTCCCAGACGCTCGGCTCGCCGGCGGACTCGGCGGCCACGAGGTCCCGCCGCCCCAGCACCCGCTCGCCCTGGCGCAGCGTCACGCTCCCGATCACCTGGCCCTCGGCGACCGGCGCCTCGATCTCGGGGGGCGCCGTCACGGTCTCGGTGACCGGCTCGCCGAGCCGCAGCGGGGCGACCAGGGGCGCCGCCGCGCGGTAGGGCACCGACGTCCCGGGCCGGTCGTCCACCGGCACGCTGCCGAAGACGGCCCCCTCCGGGATCAGCGTCGCCGTCGCGTACTGGGAGCGCCCGTAGTCGAGCAGGGCGAGGCCCTCGCGGGCCCGGGCCGCCGCGCTCGTCGCGCCGATGAGGGCGGCGTAGAGCTCCGGCGACTCGGGCCGGCGGCGGGCGTGGGCCACCAGTGCGTAGCCGGCGCCGTCGGTCATCCCGGTCTTGACGCCGTTGACGTCCGGGTCGATGTCGAGGAGGGTGTTCTCCGAGACGTAGTCGCGCGTGCCGATCCCGTTGGGGCCGGGGATGGACGCCCGCCGCTGGGAGACCGTCTCCCGGAAGACCGGGTTCCGCATCGCCACCCGCGCCAGCGTCACCAGGTCGCGGACGCTCGAGCGGTGGCCGGGGGCGTCCAGGCCGTGCGGGTTGGCGAAGTGGGTCTCGGTGAGGCCGAGCTCGCGCGCCCTGCGGTTCATGCGGTCGACGAAGGCCTCCTGTGAGCCGGCGACGCCGTCGGCGAGCGTGATCGCCGCGTCGTTGCCGCTGGCCACGAGGAGCGCGGTCAGCAGGTCGCGCACGCTCAACCGCTCGCCCGACTCCAGCCGCCCCGACGAGCCGCCGATCGCCGCCTCGGGCGGGACCGTGTAGACGTCGTCGAGGTCCGCGGACTCGAGGACCACCAGCGCCGTCATGATCTTCGTGGTGCTCGCCATCGGCAGCCCCCGATCCGGCGCGCGCTCGGCCAGCACCTCCCCCGTCGCCGGGTCAACGACGACGTAGGCGTCGGCGTCGACCGCCGGGGCGGCCGCACGCGCCGGCCACGCCGCGACGAGCAATGCCAGTGCGGCGACGACCGCGAGCCTGCGCAGCACGCCGGGGATCCTAGCCGCCCCGTCGAGGCCTGCGGAAATCCGTGTGATCCACCTCGCGCGCTCGCACGTAGCCCAAAAGCGTCCGATGAGCCCCACCATCGAACCGAGTGCCACGTGATCGCCGCCGCGCCGCTGACGCCGGAGCGCACCGCCCTGCTGATGATCGGGGCGGAGAGGTACCTGAGCCGGCGGCCGCCAGCCGGCCCCCTGCCCGCCCTCCACTCGGCCGCCGCGCTGCTGCGCCACGCCCGCCGCGCAGGAGCGCACGTCTGGCACGTGCGCCGCGTGCTGGCGGGCGAGGACGCCCCCGCGATCCATCTGCGCCCAGCCGGCGCCGACCCTCGCCGCGGCGGCGCCATCGCCGGCGAGGCGGTCCTCGACGCGCGCGGCCCGAGCCCCTTCGCCGACACCGGGCTCGACGGCCACCTCGCCACCCGCGGCATCGAGGCCGTGATCGTGGCCGGGGTCATGACGCCGACCTCCTGCACCGCGACGGCCAACGAGGCCATCGCCCGCCGCTACCGCACCGTCGTCGCGGCCGACCTGGTCCACGAGAGCGCGCGCGAGACCAAGCGCCGCCTCGGCGCCGAGGTGCTCTCGTCGTCCTCCATCCGCGGGTTGCTGCTCCTGGAGGCCGCCTAGGGGAACGCCGCCCCACGCGCCTGACGCCGCCCGCAGGCGGCTCTCGTCGTATGCCGGAGGCCGGGCCGGACGCGATGGGAGGCGCAGATCGAACCCCGTGGCGCCGGAGGTCCGGCCGGCGCCCGGGGTTCGGTCACTTCTCCAGGCCGTGACGGTCGCCCGCGACTGGCTCAGGCCGAGGCGGGCGCCGCCTCGAAGGCCCGCCAGAGGGCCTCGCGGAGCTCCTCGGCCGCGCGCCGGGGCGACTCGGCGAAGATGATCGAGCGGCTGGCCGCCACCAGGGCGCCCGCCGCGCGCCCGCCGAAGGCCGGCCCGAGGTCCTCGGGGCGGCCGCCCTGGGCGCCGACGCCCGGGATCAGGAAGGGCTGGTTGGGCATCAGCCCGCGCAGCGACGCGAGGCGCTCGGGCACCGTCGCCCCGACCACCGCGCCGAGCGCCGAGAGGCCGCTGCCGTCGACCGAGGCCGCGCCCCAGCCGGCCACCCGGCGGGCCACCTCCTCGTGCCACAACCCGCCCGCCGCAAGCGGGAGGTCCTGCAGCTCGGCGGCGCCCGGGTTCGAGGTCCGCACCAGCGCGAAGAGCCCCCGGCCCCCGGCGGCGGCCTCGAGGAAGGGCGCGAGGGCGTCGCCGCCCAGCGACGGGTTGACCGTCATCGCGTCGATCGGCGGCCGCAGGAAGGCCTCGGCGTACGCGCGGCTGGTGATCGCGACGTCGCCGCGCTTGGCGTCGGCGATCACGAGGAGGCCGGCGTCGGCGGCCGCGGCGGCGGCGCGCTCGAAGGCCTCCCAGCCGGCCGCCCCGAAGCGCTCGAACGAGGCCAGCTGGAGCTTCGCCGCCACGCATGCCGGGCCGGCCGCGGCGATCGCGCGGCGGCAGAAGGCGCGCGCGCCCTCGGCGCCGCCGGGCACCCTGGCCGGGTCGGGGTCGAGCCCCAGCACCACCTGGCTGCCGCGCGCCTCGACGGCGGCGGCCAGGCGGGCGCCGAAGCCGTCGGGCGCGCTCAGAACAGCACCGCCTGCCACGCCGGGAGCGTCGCGGTCGACAGGAGGGTGGTCACGACGACGGCGGCCGCCAGGACGTCGGCCCGCAGGCCCGAGCGCGCTCCGATCACGAGCGACATCATGGCGGTCGGCATCGCCGCCATGATGACGACCGTGTTGAGCGTCGCTCCGGTGAGCCCGAGCGCCGTGCCGACCGCGAGGCCGAAGAGCGTCGCGATGCCGAGGCGCACCACGACGGCGTAGCTCACCTCGCCCCACAGGCGCGGCAGGCTGCTGAAGTCGATCATCAGCCCCGCGTAGACCATGGTGAGCGGGAGCACGGCGGCGGCCAGCAGGTCGAGCGGGCGCTCGACCAGGGCCGGGAGGTCGTGCCAGCCGGCGGCGTTGGCGATGAGCCCGGCCGCGAGGGCCCAGTTGGGCGGCAGCAGGAGCGAGCGCCCCAGGTCTCCGAGCGAGACCTTGGGCTCGTGGTCGGCCCGGCCGTAGGCGGTGGAGACGGCCACCGTCGAGGTCCAGGTGATCAGGGCCGTCGCGATCGAGTCGTACATCACGGCCGCCGGCAGGGAGAAGTCGTCGCCGGAGGCCGCGATCAGCGGGAGCCCGAAGAAGCCGGTGTTGCCGACCGCGGTGGCGACGATCAGCGCGCCCGCCCGCGGGCGCTCCATGCCCCACACCCGCGTCGCGACCCAGGAGAGCCCCAGCAGCAGGAAGTGGATCGCGAAGGCGGCGACCGGCACGAGGATCAGCGCCCCGTCCAGGTCGGCGTCGATCAGGATCAGGAACACCAGCGCCGGCAGCGCGAGGTAGATCACGAACCTGACCAGCACCGGCCCGTCGGCCGGGCGGATGATCCCGAAGTGGCGGGCCAGGCCCCCCGCCAGGATGATCACCAGGGCCCCGAAGGCGGTCTCGGTCAGTGCCGCCTGCCCCCGGAGCTCACGCGATCGAGGCTACCAAGGCGGGGCCGGGCGGCCGGCGGATGGTCGTGCGCTCGCCGGTCGCGGCCGGGGTACAGTCCCGGGATGCGCGCCGAGCCCGTCATCACGGTCGACGAGGCGGGATGGGGCCGCGACGAGCCCCGCTACCGGCCCATCGAGAGCTACGGGCTGATCGGCGACCTGAGGACGGCCGCGCTCGTCGGCATGGACGGGTCGATCGACTGGTTCTGCGCCCAGCGCTTCGACGGGCCGAGCCTGTTCGCCGCGATCCTCGACGCCGGGATCGGGGGCAGCTTCCGCGTCGCCCCGACGGTCCCGTGCTCCAGCAAGCAGCTCTACCTGCCGGACACCGCCGCCCTGGTGACGCGCTTCTTCAGCGGCGGCGGCGTCGCCGAGGTGACCGACTTCATGCCCCCGGAGCTCGACCCCTGCGCGCTGGTGCGCCGCGTCTTCGTCGTGCGCGGCGAGGTGGAGCTCAGGATGGGCTGCCGGCCGGCCTTCGACTACGCCCGCCTGGACCACCGCCTCGATCTGCCCCGTCCCGACCTCGCCCGCTTCACGGCGTCGGACGGCAAGGCCACCGAGCTGGCCTCGAGCCTGCCCATGACCGCGGAGGACGGCGCCGCCATGGCCCGCTTCACCCTGGCGGCCGGCGAGGGGGCGTGGTTCGTCCTGCAGCCCGGGGGCTGCGGGGAGCGCTGGTCCGACGAGGCCGTCGCGCGCTGCCAGGAGCAGACCCACGGGCACTGGCGCCGCTGGGTCAACCGCATGCGCTACGACGGGCGCTGGCGCGAGATGGTCCAGCGCTCGGCCATCACGCTCAAGCTCTGCACCTACTCGCCGACGGGCGCCATGGTGGCCGCGCCCACCACGAGCCTGCCGGAGACGATCGGCGGGCAGCGCAACTGGGACTATCGCTACGCCTGGCTGCGCGACTCGGCCTTCACCGCCTTCGCCTTCCAGCGGCTGGGGTTCTACGACGAGGCGGTCGCGTTCAACAACTGGCTCGAGCAGCGCTGCCGCGAGACCGACCCCGACGACCCTCAGCTGCAGATCGTCTACGGCCTCGACGGCACCAGCGACCTCACCGAGGTCGAGCTCACCCACCTCTCGGGCTACCGCGACTCGCGGCCGGTGCGCATCGGCAACGGCGCCCACACCCAGCTCCAGCTCGACGTCTACGGCGAGCTCATGGACGCCGTCTACCTCTCGAACAAGATCGAGCCGATCAGCTGGCAGCTCTGGAGCAACCTGCGGCGGCTGCTCGACTGGCTGTCGGACAACTGGGACCGGCCCGACGAGGGCATCTGGGAGGTCCGCGGCGGGCGGCGCGACTTCGTCTACTCGCGGCTGATGTGCTGGGTGGCCTTCGAGCGCGCGATGCGCATGCAGTCCCAGCGCGGGCTGCCCGGCAACACGCCCAAGTGGCGCCAGTGCCGCGACGCGATCTACGAGGAGATCATGGACAAGGGCTGGAGCCCCCGGCGCAAGGCCTTCGTCCAGTACTACGGCGGCGACGTCCTCGACGCGAGCAACCTGCTGATGCCGCTGGTGAAGTTCATCGGCCCGCGCGACCCGAGGATGCTCGCCACGCTCGACGCGATCAACGCGGAGCTGGTCTCCGACAGCCTGGTCTACCGCTACCACCCCGAGCACGCGGCCGACGACGGCCTCGGCGGCTCGGAGGAGGGCTCGTTCTCGCTCTGCTCGTTCTGGCTGGTCGAGTGCCTCACCCGCGCCGGCCGCCTCGAGGAGGCGCGGCTGGTGTTCGAGAAGATGCTCACCTACGCCAACAACCTCGGCCTCTACGCCGAGCAGGTGGGCGACACCGGCCAGGCGCTCGGGAACTACCCCCAGGCCTTCACCCACCTCGGCCTGATCTCGGCCGCCTGGGACCTCAATAAGGCGCTCGGCGAGAGCCCCTGAGGCGGCGGGCGGCGGTGATGACCGCCGCCAGCAGGGCCAGGACCACCACCAGCGCGACCAGCGGCAGCGCGAAGGCGGCGATCGTCAGCAGGAGCGAGGCGGCGTCCTCGCCGAGGGAGAGGAGCGGGTTGCCGAACCCTGCCGTGGTCGTCGTCGAGGCGGGCCGCAGCGCCGCCCGGCCGCCGTGGAGCGTCTCGGCCGTCGCCGCGCCCAGGATGGCCGCCACCGCGGCCGGGATCTCGGTGTCGACGCCGGTCTGGCCGACGAACAGCAGCGCGCCCGAGACCGGGTGGACCACGGTGCCCACGATGTGGAGCACGTGATCGACCCCGGGGACCTTGTCGCCCACGAAGTCGGCGACGAAGAGCGCCGCGATGACCGCGATGCCGGCGTCGCTCGACAGCGCCCCGAAGGGCTCTCCGAGCTCGACCACGTCGAGCCGGTCGAGGACCGCGCTGAGCAGCAGGGGCAGGTAGGCGTTGAGGCCGGCGGCCCCCGAGAGGCCGACGGCCGCGAAGACGCTCGCGATGCCGGAGGCGAGGTCCACGCCCTCGGCGGCTCAGGCCGGGATCACGAGGTCGCCGAACGATCGGTGCCTCGCACGCGCGTAGGCCAGCCCCGTCAGGGCCGCTCCGACGGCGTCCCGGGCGTCCTGGTTCATCCGCCTCGGGAGGGCGGTGAGCCCGATCCCCTCCAGGACGCGCGCCGACCAGCGCGCCCGCGACGCGGCGCCCCTCCTCCCTCCCCACACGCTCCACGAGGCCGTCGGGAAGCACTCGATGGTCTCCCAGGGCCCCTGGTCCAGCCGGCGGTAGAGGTCGAGGCCCTGGAGGATCCAGGAGAGGTGGTTCTCATGGCCGCGGGCGGCCATGGTCGCCCGGTCCGGCGTCAGGCGGATGCCGCAGATCGCCGCGCCGATGAACTCGCGCTCGCACGCGCGGCCGGCGAGCCCGTCCGGGGCCAGGGCGCGGGGGCTGTCGACGGCCACGACGCCGGGCGCGTGCTCGCCGACCGCCTCAGCCACCCCATCGGCGGTCGTCGCCCGCCCCGACGCGGCCAGCTCCCGCCCGGTCAGGACGGCGTAGTGGAAGCCCTTGCGCGGCCCGCCGACGTCCACGCCGGCCACCGTCGCAGCCGGGTCCGCGAAGAGGTCGCCGAGCGCCACGGCGTCAGGCGGGACGGGGGAGGCCGCCCTCGTCGCACGGCGCGGCGCTCCCATCGTCGATCAGCTCGAGCGTCTTGCGCATCTCGGTCGGGCTGATGCTGCCGCGGTCCTGAGGCGCTCGATCCAGGACTGCCGAGGCTCTCGAGCGCGAGGAAGATCACGAAGGCGAGCACGACCGAGAACATGGTCCTGAGCACCCCGAAGGTGCCGGCCCCGCGGCTGGAGTCCGTGAACCAGCCGCCCTCGGGCGCCCGGCGGCGCACGAGGAGCTTGACGACCACGGCGAACGCGACCGTCGCCACGATGACGAGCGCCACCACCCAGAGGGGCACGGGCGGGGACTCTAGACGAGCGCCGCCGCCCCCGGCGCCCGTGAGGCGGCGCTAGCGCAGCGCCTGGAACTCCTCCTCGCTCAGCTCGACCTCCAGGGCCCCGAGGTTCTCCCTCAGGTGCTCGAGCGACAGCGTCCCCGGGATCGGCAGCGTCGTCGGCGAGCGTCTCAGCAGCCACGCGAGGGCGATCTGCGCCGGGGTGGCTCTGTGCCGCTCGGCGATCTCGGCGAGCGGACGGCCGCCGTCGCCGTGGAGGGGGAAGTAGGGGACGAAGACGATCCCCTCCGCGGCGCAGTGGTCGACGACATCCTCGTAGGCTCGCTCGGAGAGGTTGTAGTGGTTCTGGACCGCGGCGATCGGCACGACCCGGCGCGCCCGCTCGATCTGGTCGATCCCCACCTGCGACAGCCCGACGTGGCGGATCGCCCCTCGCTCCCGGTACTCCGCGATGGCGCCGAGGCTCTCCTCGAGCGGCGTGTCCGGATGGACGCGGTGCAGGTAGTAGAGCGGGATGCTGTCGGTGCGCAGCCGGCGCAGGCTCTCCTCGATCTGCGTCCGCAGGACCTCCGGGCGGCCGTCGCCGGCGACGTAGCCGCCCTTCGTCGCCACGACGCGATCGGCCGGGATGGGCGAGAGCGCCGCGCCGACCGTCTCCTCGCTCTCGCCCCGGGTGTAGGTGTGGGCGGTGTCGACGAGGCCCACCCCGGCGGCGACCGCCTCCTTCACGAAGGCGACGTGCGCGGGCGTGTTGGTGAGCCTGTTGGTCCCGAGCCCGATGCGGGCGACCTCGGTGTCGCCCAGCCTCAGCGTGGGCGGTGCGCTTCCGGACGGCATGAGCACCTCCATACGAACGGCGGGATCACATCATGCCGCCGCCCATACCCATGCCGCCCCTCGGCGTCAGCCCGCGGACCTGAGCTCGCTGACGGCGGTCTGGATGAGCTCGGCGACCGCCGTCGGGTTGGACACGTAGATCGCGTGATTGCCGTCGGTCTCGACGACCGTCGAGCCCGCCCGCTTCGACATGAAGCGCTGGGCATCGGGCGGGATGATGAGGTCGTCGGTGGCGATGAGCCACCAGCTCGGCCGTGATCTCCAGGCCGGCTCGCTGACCTCCCCGGCCAGGGCGCCGACGCCCCACCCCACCTGGGAGTCGGCCATGAAGGCGGCGTGCTCCGGGTCCACGTCGGCCGCGAATGCGGCGGGGAACTTCTCCGGGTCGAGGATCAGGAAGCCGTCTCGTGGCGGAAGGAGCGGCGCCACGGGCGCCCCCGGCGGCGGATCCGCGATCAGGCTGTTGACCGACTCGCCCGCGTCGGGGGCGAAGGCGGAGATGTAGACGAGCCCGGCGACGTTCGGATCGGTGCCCGCCTCGGTCATCACGACCCCGCCGTAGGAGTGGGCGACCAGGACGACGGGGCCGTCCTGGGCCGCGATCACCCACTTGGTCGCCGCGACATCGCCCTCGAGGGAAACGGTCGGGTTCTGGACCATGGCGACGGTGCAGCCGGCCGCCTTCAGGATCCGGTAGACCTCCTCCCACCCGGAGGCGTCCGCGAAGGCTCCGTGGACGAGCACCACGTTCGGCTTCTCCAACCTCGGTGCGGGAGCCGCCATGTCAGTCCTCCCTTCGCCCTACTTGGCCGGAGCGGCGACCCTAATCCCACCCGGTGGCGGAGACCACCACGCGTCCGTAACCGCTCATTCGGAGCCGCGCACGAACGCGACCGCGTCACGTTGAGTGAGCTCGGAACCGGCCGCGAAGGCCTCCTCGAAGCCGCCGGGCTCCATCTCCTCGGCCACCCGGGTGGCGAGCTCCGCCTCGCCGCGCCGCATCGAGGGCCACGCCCGCAGCCCCGCGCGCCGCCGCAGCCCATCGGCCGCGCCCAATGCCGTCGCGGCCCGCCGCGCATCGCCTTCCGCCAGCGCGAGCTGGGCGGCGGCGACGAGCGAGAAGGCCACGGTCTGGGTGCTGAGCTCTGCGTCCTCGCCCGCCTCCACCGACTCCACCAGCCTCGCTCGAGCCTCCTCGAGCCGGCCGGCCCTCACGGCGAGCGAGGCGAGCTGGCTTCGTGCGGCCGACTCGAGCCACGTGTTGCCGAGCTGGCCGCCGAGCTCGTCGGCCTCGGTGAGGGACTCGCGCGCGGCGTCGTGCCGGCCGAGCGTCATCTCCAGCAGCCCGACGGTCAGCGCCGCCCACCCCCTGAACGGCTCGTCCCGCCGGCGGAAGCCGTCGAGCGCGGTCGACGCCGCCTGGAGCGCGCCGTCGAGGTCGTCGACGATCGGCAGGGTCCACGAGACGGCCAGCTGCGCCGCGCTCTCCAGATACGGATCGTCGATGCGCCCCTCGAGTCGCTCGATCCCCTCGAGCGCGGCCTGCGCGGCGTCGTCGTCACCGACCTCGACGGCGGTCACGGCCGCGATCAGCAGCACCTCGGCGTGCGCGCGATCCTCCAACTCGTCGGCTCGGAGCATGAGCTCCTGGATCAAGGCCCGGCCCTCGGGCATGCGCTCGCGCATCTGCCAGAACAGCCAGAGGATGACGAAGATGTGCGGCAGGGGCGCGATGTCGTGGGTGAAGAACCACCGGATGGCGACCCCGAGGTTCCCCTCCTCGGTCCGCAGTCGCTCGCCCCACTCGGCCTGTCGCTCGGCGGGCCACTCGGCGTTCTCCACGAGCGCGCCGAAGTACTCGGCGTGCCGTCGCTCGACGTCCGGCAGGTCCGCGCCGGCGGCGAGCCGCTCGGCGGCCAGCTCCCGCACGGCCGCGAGCATGCGGAACCTCGGCCCGGCATCGGTCGCATCGACGCTCACCAGGCTGTGCCCGGCGAGTGCGTCGAGCAGGTCGAGCGCCCGGTCCTCGGGAAGGCCGGAGACGTGCACGGCCGCCTCGACCGTCCAGCCGTCGACGAAGATCGACATGGTGTCCAGCATGCGCTGCTCGGCGTCGTCGAGCAGCCCGACGCTCCACTCGACGGTCGCGCGCAGGGTGCGCTGACGCTCGGGAAGGTTGACCGGTCCGGTCCCCAGCGCGTCGAGGCGGCCGGCGAGCCGGGCGAGCAGCGCATCCGGCTCCAGCAATCGGGTGCGCGCCGCCGCGAGCTCGATGGCCAGCGGCAGACCGTCGAGGCGCCGGCAGATCTCGACGATCGCGGGCGCGTTGTCGTCGGTCAGCGCGAAGTCGTAGCGGACGGCCTGGGCGCGATCGACGAACAGCTGGACGGCGGGCAAGGAGGCCAGCTCCTCGAGCGGCGCCGGCCCCGCCAACGCCGGCACCGTCAGCGGCCCGACCGGGTACTCGCGCTCGGCCCGGAGCCGGAGCACGGTGCGGCTCGTCGCGAGGATGTCGAGACCGGGACAGCGGGCCAGCAGCTGGTCGAGGTCGGGCGCGACGCCGACGACCTGCTCGAGGTTGTCCAGCACGAGCATGGTCGGCGTCTCCGCGAACCGCTCGACCAGGACGTCCATGGGCGGGCGGGCGCCCTCGATGGTCGCGCCCACCGCGGCGGCGATGCGCGGCAGCACCAGCTCGGGCTCGGCGACCGACGCGAGCGGCACGAACACCGTGCCCTGCGGGTAGCGATCGTCCAGCTGCTCCCCCACGGCGATCGCCAGCCTCGTCTTGCCGACGCCGCCGGGACCGGTGAGGGTGACCAGCCGGACCTCCGGCTTCGCGAGCAGCGTCGAGACCTCGGCGATGTCCTGCTCGCGCCCGATCAACGACGTCGACGCCACCGGCAGTGAGCGCGGGCCCCGCCGGTCGCCGGTCGACGCGGGCGACGCCGAACGGCCGGCCCGGCGGCTCGCGGCCGCGAACCGCTCGCTGAGGAGCAGGGCGAGGTCGTCCCGCACCAGTCGCCCGAGCTCCCGCGGGGTGCGGAACGAGCGGTACGAGTCGGTCCCCTCCGACTGGAGCTCCTCGATCATCGCCGTCAGCCCGGGCTCGCGGTCGGGCGCCGGCGTCTTGACGTACAGCAGCCGGGGGAGCGAGTGGGAGAGCCGGAACTCGTCCTCGAGTCCCGAGATGTCCATGTCCGGCCCGACCCAGCCGTAGCGCTGCCAGTACAGGCCGATGAAGATGTCGGACTGCGCGAGGTAGGCCCGATACAGCTCGCGAGGCGGGTGCGGCCGGGCACCGAGCTCGAACAGCACCGGCGTGAGCCGCAGGGCCGAGACGGCGTTGGCCACCGCGGCACGCTCGTCGGCGAGCTCGGCCAGGGTGGAGCTCACGAAGACGCGCAGACGCTGGTCCGGGGTGCGGATCGCGGCGTCGCCCGGCTGCTCCTCCGCCATCTGCGACTCGGCGATGTCCACCGCCGGATCGTATGGCAGGCGCCCACGCGGTGCGCGACGGCCCCTGCAACCCGTATTCGGGCCGGCACGCCGACGGGCGGAGCCGGCGCGGCCCCGCCCGTGGCGGCACGTCTACATCATCCCGCCGCCCATGCCCATGCCGCCCATGTTCGGGCTCATCTGCATGCCGCCGCCGCCCGGGCCGGCGTTCTCCTCGGGCTTGTCGGCCACCACCGCCTCGGTGGTGATGATGTTCTTGGCGATGCTGGAGGCGTTCTGGAGGGCCGAGCGGGTGACCATGGCCGGGTCGATGATGCCGGCCTTGACCAGGTCGACGTACTCGCCGGTGTCCACGTTGAGGCCGATGCCGGCCTTCTTGGCCTTGACCTCGCCCACCACCACCGACCCCTCCAGGCCGGCGTTCTCGGCCAGCTGGCGCAGCGGCTCCTCCAGGGCCCGGCGCACGATGTTGGCCCCGGTGGCCTCGTCGCCCTCGAGCGTGAGCTCGTTGAGGGCGCCGATGCTGTTGATCAGCACCACCCCGCCGCCGGGCACGATGCCCTCCTCGAGGGCCGCCCGGGTGGCCTGGAGGGCGTCCTCGACGCGGTGCTTGCGCTCCTTCATCTCGGTCTCGGTGGCGGCGCCCACCTTGACCACGGCCACCCCGCCGGCCAGCTTGGCCAGGCGCTCCTGGAGCTTCTCGCGGTCGAAGTCGCGAGTCGGTGGTCTCGATCTCGGCCTTGATCTGCTTGATGCGGCCCTTGATCTCGTCGCTCTCGCCGGCGCCGTCGATGATGGTGGTGGCGTCCTTTGAGACCACCACCCGCCGGGCCCGCCCCAGCTGGGAGATCTGGGCGTTTGCCAGCTTGAGGCCCATCTCCTCGCTGATCACCTCGCCGCCGGAGAGGATGGCGATGTCCTCGAGCATGCGCTTGCGCCGGTCGCCGAAGCCGGGCGCCTTGACGGCGATGCCGGTGAAGGTGCCGCGCAGCTTGTTGACGATCAGGGTCGCCAGGGCCTCGCCCTCGACGTCCTCGGCGATGATCAGCAGCGGCCGGCCCTGGCCGATCACCTGCTCGAGCAGGGGCAGGATGTCCTGCACCGAGCTGATCTTGCCGCCGTGGATGAGCAGGAAGGGGTCGTCCAGCACCGCCTCCATGCGGTCCTGGTCGGTGACCATGTAGGGGCTCATGTAGCCGCGGTCGAACTGCATGCCCTCGGTGAACTCGAGGTCCATGCCGAAGGTCTGGCCCTCCTCGACGTTGACCACGCCGTCCTTGCCGACCTTCTCGATGGCGTCGGCGATCACGTCGCCGATGGCCCGGTCGCGGGAGCTGATGGTGGCCACGCGGGCGATGTCCTCCTTGCCGGCCACCTCCTTGGACTGGGCGGCGATCTGGTCCACCACCCGCTCCACGGCGGCCTCGATGCCGCGCTTGAGGCCCATCGGGTTGGCCCCGGCGGCCACGTTCTTGAGGCCCTCGCGCACGATCGCCTGGGCCAGCAGGGTGGCGGTGGTGGTGCCGTCGCCGGCCACGTCGTTGGTGGCGGTGGCCACCTCGCGCACCAGCTGGGCGCCCTGGTTCTCGAAGGGGTCCTCGACCTCGATCTCGCGGGCGATGGTGACGCCGTCGTTGGTGATGGTGGGCGCGCCGAACTTCTTGTCGAGCACCACGTAGCGCCCCTTGGGGCCGAGGGTCACCTTGACCGCGTCGGCCAGGGTGTTGACCCCGCGCTCCAGCGCGCGGCGGGCGTCCTCGTCGAACTTGAGCAGCTTTGCCATCTCTGGCGCGTCTCCTTGGGTCTGCGGGGGTTGGGGCGGGCGCCCGGCGGGCGCGCCTACTTCTTCTTGGCCGTCGCCTTCTTCGCCGCCGGCTTGCGCGAGGCGGTGCGCTTGGTGGGCGCCTTCGCCGCGGCCGCGACGCGGGCCAGGATGTCGTTCTCGCTGAGGATCAGGACGTCCTCGCCGTCGAGCTTCACCTCGGTGCCGCCGTACTTCGAGTAGATGACCTCGTCGCCATCGGACACCTCGAGGGGGATCCGCTCGCCGTCGATGACGCGGCCGTCGCCGACGGCCACGACGACGCCCCGCTGGGGCTTCTCCTGCGCCGTGTCCGGCAGGACGATGCCGGTGGCGGTGACGTCCTCCTGGTTCGACGGTCCGGACGATCACGCGATCGCCCAGGGGCTTGAGCTTCATCGGCCCTCCCGGGTCGAGTGGTGTGGCACTCCGGGAGCGCGCGGGCGGGCTGCGCCGGCACGCGCGCTGGCACTCACGGATGGAGAGTGCCAGACGGACCCTAGCGGACGCCCTCGGCGCCCGCCAGCCGCGTCAGGAGGCCGGCTGCTCGAGCAGCACGTCGGCCCGCTCGCGGCCCCCGTCGCGCACGAACAGCCACCAGAGGTAGAAGCCGTCGCGGCTGTCGGAGGTGATCGCCGCCGCGGGGGCCGGCGCCGCCGGCGGGTCGGAGGCGAACAGCCGCGCGGCGAGCGCCTGCGGCTCGACGCCCTCGATCCCCCAGGCGCGGAGGGCCGCCTCGACCCCCTCGGGCGGGCTCGCGCCGCCGCCGGCGAAGGCCGCGCCGCAGCCCGGACAGGACCCCGGCTCCGGCTCGGCGCCGTCGGCGACGGCCGCCCCGCACAGGGGGCAGACCAGCCGGACCGCGACCATCGGCCTAGAGGACCACCGGGAGGATCACCGACAGCGCCGCCACGACCGCGGCGGCGATCGCCGCGACCGGCACCCCGCGCCCGCCCTGCAGCCGCCAGGCGACCAGGCCGCAGAGCATGCCGGCCACGCCGGCGAGGATGATCAGCACGACCTGCGCGGCCTCGGCGAGCTCGCGCGAGAGCCCGACGCCGGCCAGCACCGCCGTCAGGGCACAGCCCAGGACGATCGACTCCACCCCGTCCGCCTCGCCCCGTCGCAGGCGCAGCGTCTCGTCGCCCAGCCAGAGGCCGACCAGGACGTTCCACGCCGCCAGGATGATGGTGGTCGTGGCCCGGTCGTCCGGGTCCGTGCCCAGCCAGTCCGCGCCGAGGTAGACGCCCATGACCAGCGCCGCGGCGGCGAGGACGCCGAGCACCGGCCAAGCGATGTCCAGCAGCCGGCGCTGGCCGTGGTCGAGCTCGGACGGCGAGGGGATCTCGATCGGGCCCCGCCGCACCGGGTGGCCGGCGGCGGCCCTGCGGCGGACGATCCAGAGCCCGAGCCCGAAGGCCGCGAGCCCCACGACGGCGCCGATGCCCAGCGAGGGCCACGCGGCGTCGGCGGGGTTCGAGCCGGCCAGGCGCATCGCGTTGTAGACGATCAGCCAGCCGACGGCGATCGAGCCGATCAGCCAGGAGAGCGTCCGCGAGCCTGACGAGGGGCGGCGCTCCGTCGTCACGGCCTCACGCGTCGAGCGAGGGGTTCGAGCGCCTGTGCCACGTGCAGCGGGAACCTACTCGACCGG
>CAWEGW010000017.1:0-24605 GCA_963808825.1 Miltoncostaeaceae bacterium
GCGGTGGTCAGGGCGTGTAGACGGAGCGCTCGACCATGCTGCGGCCGCCCCGGGTGCGCGACCACATGGCGATCGCGGTACCGCCCTCGTCCATCGCCAGCGCCGGGGGCTGGCGGGAGGGGACCCCGGGCCGCGACAGCGCCGCCCGCGGGCTGGTGTTCCCGTCGGCGCCGCGGGTGACCACCATCACGCGGCCGTCCGAGAGCCAGGCGACGACGCCGAGGCGGTCGCGGCCGACCGCGACCCTCGCCCGCGAGGCGCTCCGGTCCTGGCCCAGCGTGATGGGCGCGCCGACCCCGAGGTCGCCGGCGATCGGGGCCGCGCGGGTGACCCCGCCCTGGCCGATCCAGGCAGAGAGCGCGTCGCCCGACGACCCGACCGCGAGCCGCGGCGAGCCGGCGCCGGGCTCGGTGCGCTCGGCGGCGCCGAGCGCCGGCAGCTGGGCGAGGCCGACCCCGGAGGCCGAGACCGGCCCGCGCCACCAGCTCACGGCCCCGGCCCCGCTGACCGCCACCGCCCGCCCGTCGGGGCCGATCGCCATGTCGGCCGAGACGTCGGGGTCGCCGGTGATGGCCAGCCGGGTCTCGGCGCCGAAGGCCTCGTTCGGCCCGCGCGCGACCGCCGCCCCGACCGAGCGCCCGCCGCCCAGGTCGCACTGCCACCAGACGGCGGCGTGGCCCGCCGGGCCGACCGCGACGCGCGGCCGCCGCACCTGCACGCAATCGTTGCCGGTGGACGCCCGCCGGGGGGCGCTCCAGGCGCCGCCGACGGGGCGCTCGGAGAACTGGACCTGGCCGACGTAGCCCGGGTCCGAGGGGCGCGTCCCCGTGCCCCAGTGCCAGGCGACGAGGGCGAGGCCGCGCCCGTCCACGCCGAGGAAGACCCGGCCCACCTTCTGGCGCGGGCTCGAGAGGGTGGCGATCGGGCCCCAGCGCCCCGCCACGATGTCCTGCTCCCGCGCCCGGGCGACGTAGACGGCCTGGGCCCGGCGCCGGCCCCCGACCTCCACGACCCGGGTGCGCGCAACCTGGCGCCACGCCACGACGACCCGCCCGTCCGGGGCGAGGCCGGCGTCGGGGTCGATGGCCGGACGGCCGCGCCGCGAGATCCCCTCCGGCTTGCTCCTCGCCGCCCCCCTGGGGCCGCACCGAGACGACGACCTGGCGCCCGCGCCCGCTGCCCCGGACCCAGGCCGCCGCGGCGTCGCCGCGCGCGTTCAGGGCGACGTCGGGGCTGGTCGCGTCGAGGGGGCCCACCGAGGCGCGGCGGGCCTCGTCCCAGGCGGCCGCCGCCGGGACCGCCGCCGCGCCGAGCAGCGCCGCCGCCGCGAGCGCGGCGCCCGGGGCCGCCCTCACGGCGCCAGCCTCGAACTCGGCCCGCTCGACCACGGTCCGGCCGTCCGCGCGGCGCGTCCAGTAGGCGGTCGCCACCTGGTCCGTCGCGGCGACGACGGCGTCGGCGACGGCGCCGGGAGCCGAGATACGCACGAGGGGCGCCCAGGCGCCGCCGTTCCCGCGGCTCGTGGCCACCACGCCGCCGCGGGCGAGCGCGACGGCGACCGCGGGCCCGGCGGGCAACGAGGCGACCTCGGCCTCGCGGCGCGCGGCCAGGGGGCCGCCGAGCGTCGTGACGCGGTTGACCGTCCCGGCGGCGCCGACGTCGGCGAGGCCGAGCCCCCCCGGGGCGATCCAGCCCCCGATCGCGCCGGCGGTCGAGGTGGCCACGGACAGGCGCCCCGAGCCCCGCGCCAGCGGCTGGGGCGCCGGGCAGCGCGAGCGGCGCAAGGCCCAGGGCGCCCGCCGCCCCGAGCGGGGCGCGCCCGCGCCAGGCGGCCACGGCGCCCCCGGCCGCGGCGCTCAGCGCCACGACCGCGCCGCCGGGCTCGACGGCGAGGCCCGCGACCTGGTCCCCCGCGGTGTCGAAGGGCAGGCGGCGGTCGCCGCTCCAGGCCGCGGGCGAGGGGCCGCGGCCGATCGCCCGCGCGCCGCTGCGGTTCCGGGGGGAGGTCGCACTGCCACCAGACGAGCGCGTGGCCCCCGGCCCCGGCGGCGACCCGCGGCAGGCGGGTGTCCAGGGCGCAGCCCATGGCCCCGGAGACCCGGCGCGCGCGGGTCCAGGTGCCCCCCAGGCGGCTTCTCCGAGAGCTGGATCTCGCCGACGTGGCCGGGCGTGCCGGCGCGCGTGCCGGTGCCCCAGTGCCAGGCCGCGACGGCCGCGCCCCGGCCGTCGATCGCGACCTGGGGCTCGCCCACCTTCTGGCGGGGGTCCGAGAGCGCCTGCACCGGCCCCCAGCGGCCCGCCGCCGTCAGCTCGCGCGCCCGGACGACGTAGACGGCCTGGCGTGTCCCGCGCAGCACGCGGGTGCGGTCGGCCTGCCGCCAGACGACGATGCCCCCGCCGCCCGGGAGGGCCGCCACCGCCGGATCGATCGCCGCCAGGCCCGGCGACGAGATCCGCCTGGGTGCGCTCCAGCGCCGTCCGGCGGGCGCCGCCTCGGCCACCACGGTGCCGCGCCCGTCGCGCTCCTGCACCCAGGCCGCGATGGCGTCGCCGGCCGGGCTCACCGCCACCCCGGGGGTGCGGGCGTCCTCGGCGCCGGACGAGGCCCGCTGCGGCGGGCCCCATGCCAGCGCCGCGGGCGACCCGACGGCGGCCAGCCCCAGGGCTCCTGCGGCGGCGACCAGGCGGGAGGGACGCATCGGCAGACGGTACAACGGGACGGGTGTATCCTCAGCGAGGAAAGGCGCGCCGGTGGCAAGGCGAGACGTGGCGGCACCGTCAGAGGAACAGGCCCAGCGCGACATCGGTCGGCTCGCGGCGGCACTGGGGGATCCCACGCGCCGGCGGGTGTTCTTCGCCGTCCGCGCCGCCGGCCGCGAGCTGAGCAAGGAGCAGGTGGCCGCCGACCTCGGCATCGAGCGCCGCCTCGCGGGCTTCCACCTCGACAAGCTCGTCGAGCAGGGCTTCCTCGAGGCCGACTTCCGCCGCGACGGCCGGGGCGGCCCGGTGTCGGGGCGCCCGCCCAAGCGCTACCGGCTGGCCGAGGCCGAGGTGCTGATGGCGCTGCCCGAGCGCCACTACGAGCTGCTGGCCGCGCTCCTGCTGCGCGCGACGGCCGCGGGCGGCGCCGGCTCGCCCCAGGAGGTCCTCGAGCGGGTCGGCTACGAGTTCGGCCACGAGGTCGGCCTGGCCGAGGTCGCCGCCGGCGCGGGCGGCCCGGGCGCGGGGTCCTCGGCGGCGATCCAGGACGTCGTGCGCCTGCTGTCGCGCTACGGCTTCGCGGCTCGCGCGGACGGCGACGAGGGGCTGCGCGCCTGCGCCTGCCCCTTCGAGGAGATCGCCTTCGACGACCCCGAGCGCATCTGCGGCCTCGACCGGGCCGATCCTGGCGCGGGATGCTCGCCGCCTTCGCGCCGGACGCGACCCTGCGCGTGGCCACGACCCGGGCGCGCGGCGACGAGGCCTGCGTGGCGACGGTGGAGCGCTAGCTGAGCTGCCCACACAGGTTGTGAACGGCTGAGGAGGCATCCGGACCTCCGGTGAGGCTGCGGGTTGCCGAACCTGCAGCTCACCAAGGAGATCCGGATGCGCCTGCACGCTAACGCGGCCCTCGGACTGGCCGGCCGGGCAAAGCTGGTCGGCCTGATCGAGCGAGGACCTCGATGAGGGCCGCCGCGGCGGCCCTGGGCGTCGCCCCGGCCACCGCCCACCGCTGGTGGCACCGCTGGGCCGGCGCCGACCCCGCTGGCCGGGCCTCGCGCGCCTGTCTGGCCGACCGCTCCAGCCGCCCGCACCGCTGCCCGCGCCGCCGTGCCAGGCCGAGCAGGAGCGCATCTGCGCCGCCCGGGCCCAGACCAACCTGGGCCCGGGGCGCCTGGCCGGCATCCTGGGGCGGGCCCGCTCGACGATCTGGAAGGTGCTCCACCGCGCGGGCATCTCGCGGCTGCCGCGTGAGCCGCAGCCCCTCAGCCGCCGCTATGAGTGGGGCCGGCCCGGCGCCTGATCCACATCGACACCGCCCGCCTGGCCCGCTTTGACCGTCCCGGGCATCGCACCCGCGGCCGCGGCGAGCCCCAGCGCAACCGCGGCGCCGGCTGGGTCGTTGTCCACGTGGCCGTCGACGACCACAGCCGCTATGCCTACATCGAGCAGCTCCCCGACGAGCGCGCCGAGACCTGCGCGGCCTTCCTGGAGCGGGCCCTGGCCCATTTCACGGAGTTCGGCATGGCGGCCGAGGCAGTGATGACCGACGGGGCGGTCGCCTACCGGCGCTCGCGCGCCTTCGCGGCGGTGCTGGCGGCCCAGCGCCTGCGCCACATCCTCACCCCGCCCTACACCCCGCGCTGGAACGGCAAGGCCGAGCGCCTGATCCAGACCCTCAAGCGCGAGTGGGCCTACGCCCACGAGTGGCCCTCATCGGCCGCCCGTGCGCGGGCCCTCTCATCCTGGCTGCGGACCTAAATCGGCGCCGGCCCCACAGCTCGCTCGGTGACCGGCCGCCGATCAGCCGCGTTCACAACGTCCGTGGGCAGCACAGCTAGCGCCGGACGCCGCGGAGGTGGGAGCGTCCCCCGACGACATGGCCGCCGCCGTCGCCTCCTCGATGAGGGAGCGGACGGGACGATCGCTGGAGGAGTGGGTCGCGGAGGTCGAGCGCGGCGGGCCAGACCCGCTCGACCAGCGGGCGGTGCGCGCCTGGCTGCGCGACGAGCACGGCGTCCCTCAGAACAGCCAATGGGCCATCGCCTTCGCCGCGGCCGAGCGGGCCGGCTGGGTGCGGCCGGACGTCGAGGGCTACATCGACGCGCAGTACGCCGGCGCCAAGGCCGGCCTGCGCCCGGTCTTCGACCGGCTGCGCGCGGTCGCGGAGGCGCTCGGCGAGGACGTTTCGGTGGAGGGGCGGGGCGGCTACACCCCCTTCGTGCGCCGCCGTCAGTTTGCGGCTGTCCGCTCGGGCGGCCACCCGGACGCGAGTCGATCTCGGGCTGCGGTTCGAGCGCGCCCCGGCGTCGGCCCTTCTCGCGGTGGCGAGGAGCGGCCCCGGCCAATCCACCCACAAGGTCGGCCTCGCCTCGGTCGGGGACGTCACCCCCGAGGTGGAGTCGCTCCTGAGGGAGGCGTACGAGCAGAACGGCTCCCGGCGCTAGACGTCCTTCACGCGCGTCGTGCCGAAGAGGTAGGTCATGACCGCGAAGACGATGGTCATGATCCCCGCGGCGATGGGGTCGGAGCCCCGGTGCTCCATCGTCGCGTTGATCGTCTCGGCGAAGAGGGCCACGGTGATGAAGCCGAACATCACGAAGCCCAGCCAGTTGGCCCAGCCGATCGGAAGGTACCTGCGGTAGCCGACCTCGGTCGCCACTGGGGCGTAGTTCGCCCGCCGCCCGCCGGTGCGCTTCTTGGTGCTGCCTCTTGGCCCCTCGCCACGGCCGCAGGGTACCACCGCCCCCGGCTCGGTACCCTGGCCGGGTGCCGGTGCGCGTGAGGCTCTGGGGCGAAGAGGCGGCCGACCTCGAGCGCGCGGGCGCCGACCTCGCGGCCCTCGGGCGGCTCGAGGACGCGATGGCCGCCGAGCTGGCGGGCCTGGGCGAGGGCGTGGCCGCGGTTGACGCCCACGTCCACCTGGGGCGCGACGCCGACGGCCACCGCCTCGACCCGGCGGCGCTGCTGGACGACCTCGCGCGGTGGGGCATCGCCCGCGCGGTCTGCTTCCCCGCCAACGATCCCGGGCCCGGCGGCCAGTTCGCGGAGGCCAACGCGGCCGTGCTCACCGCCGCCGCCGGGTCCGGCGGCCGGATCGTCCCCTTCTGCCGCGTTGACCCCGTCGCGGCCGGGGGCCGCCGCGGCGATGGAGCGGGCCGCCGCGGGCGGCGGGCGGGGCCTCAAGCTCCACCCCGTCGCCCAGCGCTTCCGGCCCGAGGACCGCGAGGTGGCGGCCGTGGTGCGGGAGGCGGCCGCGGGTGGGGGTGGCCGGTGACGATCCACGCCGGCTTCGGCGCACGGCCGCTGGCGGGGCCGCTCGCCGAGCTGCTCGACGCCGCCCCGGGGGCGCGGCTCGTGCTCGCCCACGCCGGCCGCGGGGACGCCCGCGCGATCGCGCGCGAGGTCGCGACCCGCCCGGGGGTGCTGCTCGACACGTCCCTCGCCGCGCTCGCCGACCTGGTGGCGCTGCCCCCGGAGCGGCTCCTGTTCGGCTCCGACCGCCCGTACGGCGAGCACGGCACCGCCCTCCTGCTGGTCGCGCGGGCCGCCGCGTGCGCGGGCTGGAGCGGCGACCAGGTGGCGGCCGTCCTCGGCGGGAACGCCGCCGCGCTGCTGGACGGGGAGCGCGTCGTGAGCCCCGACCTCGTGCGGTTGACGGCCTCGCTGGCCCAGTGCGAGATGGCACTCGTGCGCCGCGACGCCGTGGCGGCGGCCCTCCTGGCGCAGGCCGCCCGGCACGCGGAGGGGCTGCCGTCGGCCCCGGCCGCCGCGGCCGCGGCGGCGCTGGCGCGGGCGTGCGACCCGGCCGGCGACTCGGCGACGGCGGACGCCGCCCGCAAGGTGGTCCAGGCCCTCGTGCGCTCGGCCCAGATCGAGGCCGAGGCGGGGCTGCTGCGGTGAGCGCCGCCACCCGGGCGCGCCTGGCCGACATCCTCGCCGGCGACGCGATCGACCTCGCCGAGGCGAACCTCATGATCGCCGCCGAGGCGTCGGTCGCCTCGACCTCGAGAC
Source organism: Miltoncostaeaceae bacterium (assembly GCA_963808825.1). Taxonomy (GTDB): domain Bacteria; phylum Actinomycetota; class Thermoleophilia; order Miltoncostaeales; family Miltoncostaeaceae; genus DATAGF01. The sequence goes on from CAWEGW010000017.1 coordinate 6,715, forward strand.
GGCGCGCGTCCACGTCGAGGGGCTCGCACAGCTCGCGCGCGCCGAGGGCGTCGTCGCGGTGCTGCGCGAGCACGGCTTCCGCGGCGACGCGGACGACTACGACGACCCGCGCAACTCGTTCCTGCACGAGGTGCTCGAGCGAAAGCGCGGCCTGCCGATCGCCCTGGCGACGCTGGCGCTGGCCGTCGCCGACCGCGCCGGCGCGCCCTTCGCGGGGGTCGGCCTGCCGGGCCACTTCGCGATCGCCGACCGCAGCGGCCCCGAGCCGGTGGTGATCGACCCGTTCAACGGCTGGGTGCGGCTCGACTGGCCGACTGCGCGCGGCTGGTCGAGCGGACGACCGGCCTCCGTTCCGGCTCGAGTACCTCGAGCCGGTGCCCCCGCGCGAGATCCTGTCGCGCACGCTGCGCAACCTGCGCAGCTCCTACCTGCGGCGGCGCCTGCTCGATCAGGCCCTCTGGACCGTGGAGGTCGGGCTGATCGTCACCCCCGGCGACGCCGAGCTGAGCCGGGCCTCGGTCGCGCTCCTGTCCGGGAGCGGCCGCTACGACGAGGCCGAGGAGGTCGCCTCGGCCTTCCTCGCCGACCGTCCGGACCACCCGCTCGGCGCCGCCGTCGAGCAGCAGCTGCGGGCCCTCAGGACCTCAGGCGAAGGATGAACTGATGAAGACGCCATCGCCGCCCAGGTGCTCGAGGCCAACCGCGCTTCTACGACGCGCTCGAGGCGCTCGACATCGAGCGATGGAGGAGTGCTGGGCGTCGGGGATCGATGTCGCCTGCATCCACCCGGAGGACCCGTCCAGCGCGGGTGGGACGAGGTGCGCTCGGCCTGGGAGGCGATCATGGCCAACACGGGCTACATCGAGTTCGAGATCGCGAGAGCCAGCCGAGGTGCAGTGATCCGGTCGCCTGGGTGACCTGCGTGGAGCGCATCACAGCGGCCGGCGGAGGGCGGGACGCGCGTCGCCGAGATCGCGGCCACCAACCTCTTCGTCCTCGACGCCACGGGCTGGCGCATCGCGCTGCACCACGCCTCCCCGGTGGTCCGGCCGGCGCCGGCCGAGGCGTAGGGGCGGCGGGCGGCGGGCAGGAGCAGGCCGTGGACATCCTCCTCCGGCGGCTGGTGACCTACGCGGCGCTCGCGGCGGGCCTCTTTGGCGCCATCCTCGCCCTGATCGGCTGCGCCGTCGCGGCCGTCGCGGGCAGCGCGCCGTCGCCCGGCCTGCTGGCCGCCATCGTGGTCGGGACCGGGCTGGCCTTCGCCCTGCTCGCCCGGTTCCTCATCCGGCGGATCCCGTGGTTCGGGGTCGCCCTGTTCGTCGCGCGCCGCGTCCCAGCCCGAAGGCCCGGGCGGCGCGGTCCCGAGGGTCCTTCGGGGCCCGTCCCCTAGGCCTTGCTCGCGAGGTAGTCGGCGACCATCTTCTCGCCGGCCTCGTGGCCGTCCTCGAAGTAGACCCGGTTGATCTCCGTGAAGATCTGCCACTGCTCGGGCACGTCGTCCTCGGCCATCGTCGCGTCCACCGGGCACGCCTCGACGCAGGCGTCGCAGTCGATGCACTCGGCCGGGTCGATGTAGAGGATCGTCGCCTCCTCGTGGTGCTCCTCCCCCGGGGCGGGGTGGATGCAGTCAACGGGGCAGACGTCGGCGCAGGAGTTGTCCTTGGTGCCGATGCAGGGCTCGGTGATGACGTAGGTCATTCGGCGATCCTCGGCGGTCGGGGGGTCGCGAGAAGAGAAATGCTACCAGCGAACGCGCGCGTCAGGAGCGGGCCGGCGACGTCCCACGCACAACCGCCACGATGCCCTCGGCAGCCTCGATCAGGGCCTTCGCGGCCGGGCTCTCAGGGTCGGACGCGACCACGGGCAGCCCGGCGTCACCGGCCCGAGCCACGGCCGGCTCCAAGGGCACCTGGGCCAGCAGCGGGACGCCGAGCTCGGCGGCGAGGATCTCGCCTCCGCCGCCGGAGAAGACCTCGTAGCGCGCCCCGGTGTCGGGGGCCACGAACCAGCTCATGTTCTCGATCACGCCGGCGACCCGCAGGTTGACCCGGGTCGCCATGGCGGCGGCCCGCCGGGCGACGCGCTGGGCGGCCAGCTGGGGCGTCGTGACGATGACCAGCGAGGCCGTCGGCAGGAGCTGGGCGATGGAGATCGAGACGTCGCCGGTCCCGGGCGGCAGGTCGACCAGCAGGTAGTCGGGCTCGTCCCACCAGACCTCGGTGACGAAGCTGCGTGAGGGCCTTGTGCAGCATGGGCCCGCGCCAGATGACGGGGCTGTCCTCCTCGGTGAGGAAGCCGATCGACATCAGGCGCACGCCGTGGGACTCCACCGGCAGCATCAGGTCCTCGACCGCCACCGCGGGCCGGGTGACGCCCATCATGCGCGGGATGGAGTAGCCGTAGACGTCGGCGTCCAGCACCCCCACGGTCGCGCCGCGCGCCGCCAGGGCCAGGGCCAGGTTGGCCGTGACGCTCGACTTGCCGACCCCGCCCTTGCCGGAGGCGATCCCGATGACCGTCGTGGCGCTGCCCTCCTGGAAGGGCGACGGCCGTTCCTCGCCCGTGAGCCCGGCCCGCAGGCCGCGGCGCTCCTCGTCGGTCATCACGTCCATCGTCACGCGGATGCCCTCGACCCCCGGCAGCGGGGCGAGCGCGTCGGTCACCCGGCGCTGGATCTCCGCCTTGAGCGGGCAGCCGGCCACCGTGAGGCGGATCGCGACGACGATCCGGCCGTCGCTCACGTCGAGGTCGCCGACCATCCCGAGGTCGACGATGCTCCGGTGCAGCTCGGGGTCCTGCACCTCGCGCAGGGCGGCCAGCGCCGCGTCGCGGCTCACGGCGGTCACATGAACATCCTCGCGTAGGGCTCGGCCTCGCCGAGCGTGACGCCCCAGGGGCCGTGGCCGGGGTGGATGCGCGTCTCGCGCGGGATCTCGGCGAAGATGCGCTCCAGGCTGCGCAGCATTGCCGCGGGGTCGCTGCGGGGGAAGTCGGTGCGGCCGATGCCCTGTGCGAAGACCACGTCGCCCACGAGGGCGTCCTCGCCGCCCTCGACCAGCGCGACCATGCAGCCGGGGGAGTGGCCCGGCGCGGCGAGCAGGCGGACGCGCATGTCGCCGAGCTCGAGCACCTCGCCGTCCTGGAGGATCCGCGCCGGCGTGACGCCGGGCGTGGGGGGCGGGTGGCCGAAGAGGGCCGGGTTGAACGGCGCCGGGGCCTCCACCCAGTCCTCGTCGCCCGCGCCGACCCAGACCGGGAGCCCGGCGTCGGCCCAGACGTGGTTCTCGACCACGTGATCCCAGTGGCCGTGCGTGTCGAGCACGGCGACCGGCGTCACGTCCAGCCGCTTCAGCGTCTCCTCGACCCAGCCGCGGCTGCCCATCGCGGGGTCAACGACCCAGGCCGACCCCCCGCGATCGTCGGCGACGACGTAGGTGTTGGTGGCCACCGGCCCGAACGTGCCGCCGCGCAGGATCACTCCTGCGAGACTAGCGCCGCATGCGCATCGCGGTCGGATCGGACGAGGCCACCCCGCTCACCGACGAGGTCGTGGCGGCGCTGCGCGAGGCCGGGCACGAGATCGAGCTCCACGGCCCACCCGCCGGCGGCGACGAGGAGTGGGTCGAGGCGAGCGCGGCCGTCGCCCGCCGGGTCGCCGAGGGCGCCGCCGAGCGCGGGGTCGTCTGCTGCTGGTCGGGGACCGGCGCCTCGATCGCGGCCAACAAGGTCCCGGGCGCCCGCGCCGCCCTCTGCGTCGACGCCGAGACCGCCCGCATGGCGCGAAAGTACAACCACGCCAACGTGCTCGCGCTGTCGCTGCGCTCCACGAGCCCGCCGGTGGGACGGGAGATCCTCGAGGCCTTCCTGGAGGAACCGGAGGGGACGGAGGACTTCGACACGCGGAACGTCGAGCTCCTCGGCCGCGTCGAGCGAGGCGAGGCCTAGGGGGAGTCTGCTTTTTCCGGCGCCCGCCCCGGCGAAGCCGGTGCGCCGGTCTGCCGGAGGGCCCGACTTAGGGCCCGGAGGCGCGCATGGCCGCCCGCAAGAGGCGGCCATCCGCATTGGTCACCCCCCGAACAGCCCGCCAAGCTGGTCCGTGTCGAGCTCGCGCGGGTTGGCGGGCGCCTGGATGTTCAACCGGCTGGCCCCACTCCGACATGTTGGCCGTGAGGTCGATCTCGACCCGGCCGACGCCCTCAGCGATGCGCGCCCCGTCGGCGTCGAGCAGGAGGTGGACCCGCCGCGGCAGCAGGTCCTCGGTGCCGATCCAGGCCTCGACGGTGCCCTGGCGCAGGGCGGCGCGGGCCTGGGCGGCGGTGGGCTCCTCGCCGCCGAGCAGCGGCGCGAGGCCGCCGAGGGCCCGGACCGGGTCGATCTCGCCGGTGACCTTGACGGTGTCGGTGCCGTCGATCTCCTCGCGGCCGTCCTCGGCGGGGGTCTCGATCCAGTCGACAAGGGTGGGGTAGAGGGAGCCGAGGTCGAGCAGCGCGACCTGCTCGGGCGGCAGGCCGACGCGGAAGTCCTGGCCGAGCGCGCCGACGAAGACCTCGTCGCCGACGCGGGTGATGTTGATCTGGAGCGGCAGCCCCGACAGCTCGATGCTGGCGTCGATGGACGCCTTGTCGGGCGGGTCAACGGGGCCCTCGCCGGAGATGTCCAGCGGCCCGTTGAGGAGGTTGCCTCCGGGGACGGCCGAGGCGTCGGCGACGTCGATCCGCCCGGTCACGTCGAGCGCGATGCGGAACGGCCCGGCCTCCTGGGCCGCGGCGGCGCTCTGGTCGAGCAGCTGCGCCGGCGTCAGCCCCTGGGCCCGGTCCTCGCCGCCGCCGCCGTCGCCGCCGCATCCCGCGAGCAGGCCTGCCGCGAGCGCCAGGACGACGAGCGGCGGCAGGAGGCCGCGGAGCGGGCGCGCCATGGCCGCGGTATAGCATGCCCCGCGATGTGCGGGCGACCGGACGGGACGTGACGCCGCCACGACCGGTCCTCGTGCCCGTCGGGGTGGGCGCGGCCTACGCGCGACCGGGCGAAGCCCAGAGCTGCTACCTCGTCCGCACCGGCGACCGGGCCGTCGCCCTCGACCTCGGCTCGGGCGCGCTCAACCGCCTCCAGGAGCACCTGCCGCCCGAGCGCCTCGCGGCGCTGGTCGTCACCCACCTCCACGCGGACCACTGCGTCAACCTGCTGGCGCTGCGCGTCTACCTCGCCCACGGCCCGGGACGCGGCACCGCCCTGCGGGTGCTGGGGCCGCCGGAGCTGCGGCGGCGCCTGCTGGCCTTCGGCGGGTCCGACGGCTGGGACGAGGCGATGCGCTTCGAGGAGCTGACCGGCGACGCGGGCGAGCGCGACCTCGGCGGAGGCGTGACGCTCCGCTACCGGCAGGTGCCCCACCTGCCGCCCACCTTCGCCCTCCGCGTCGATGCCGGCGGCGGCGCGGTGTGCTTCGGGGCCGACTGCGCCGACAACGACGCCCTCCCCGCGCTGGCCCGGGGCGCCGACGTGCTGCTGTGCGAGTGCTCGTTCGGTGCGGATGAGGTGCCCGAGGGCGTGCCCCACCTGAACGGCCGCCAGGCGGGGGGCATCGCGGCGCGGGCCGGGGCCGGCCGCCTGCTGCTCACCCACTGCTTCCCGGAGCACGACCGCGAGGCGGCCCTCGCGGCGGCCCGCGCGGAGTTCGACGGCCCAGCGGGGTGGGCGGAGCAGGACGAGGCGGTCGCCGCGTGAGCTTCCGCCGCCGGCCGCCGCCGGCCGGCCGGCGAGCCCTGATCATCGCCGTCGTCCTCAGCCTCCTGCTCCCGGGCCTCGGTCACGCCTACATGAACCGCCTCGGGCGGGCGCTGATCTGGTTCGGGGGGACGATCGTGATCGCCGTCGTGATCGGCCAGGGGAGCGACAACACCGCGCTGGCGCTCTCGATGGGGCTGGCGATCGCCGCCTTCGCCGCCCTCGACGTGGCGCTGGTGTCCCGCACGGAGGGCCGCTCGCGCCGCACGCTCTGAGGACCCTTAGACTGACGGAATGAGCCGCGACGCGTTCACCGCGGGGGCGGTCGGCGCCGCGCAGGGAGACGAAGAGCTCCGGATGCTCTGGCGCCGCTACCGCGAGCGCGGCGACGCCCACGCCCGCGACCGGCTCGATCCTGACCTTCGCGCCGCTGGTGAAGTACGTCGCCGGCCGGATGCGCAGCGCCCTCCCGTCGCACGTCAACGAGGCCGACCTGATCTCCTACGGCCTCGTCGGCCTGATCAACGCGGTCGAGCGCTTCGACCCCTCCCGCCGGGTCAAGTTCGAGACCTACGCGGTCACGCGCATCAAGGGCGCCATCATCGACGAGCTGCGGGCCCTCGACTGGGTGCCGCGGTCGGTCCGCGCCAGGGCCCGCGCGATCGAGAAGAAGTCGGTCGAGCTCGAGAGCCGCCTGCACCGGGCGCCGACCGACGAGGAGCTGGCCGGAGCGCTCGGCATGGAGCCGGACGAGTTCCAGGACGCCCTGACCCAGATCTCCAACGCCTCGATCGTCGCCCTGGACGAGATGTGGTCGGTGTCGCCGGGCGGCGAGCAGGTCTCGCTGATGGACACCCTGGGCGACGCGCGCGCGGGCGACCCGGCCGACCTGCTCGACGCGACCGACCTGCGCGACACGCTCGCCGACGCGATCGCCCGGCTGCCCGAGCGGGAGCGGATCGTGGTCGCGCTCTACTACTACGACAACCTCAGCCTGAAGGAGATCGGCGAGATCCTGCAGGTCACCGAGAGCCGGGTCAGCCAGCTCCACACGAAGGCCGTCCTGCGCCTGAAGGGGCGGCTCCTCGAGCAGGTGGAGCAGGCTGACTCGGCCTGAGCCGCCGGGTAGACTGCCCTCCCCGTTTGTAAGGAAAGGCACGAGCAAATGGCGCATCCCGACCCTGCACAGATCCGGAACGTCGCGGTGCTGGGGCACCGCGGGAGCGGCAAGACGAGCCTGGTCGAGGCGATGCTCTTCGCGGCCGGCGAGACGAACCGGCTGGGGAGCGTGGCCGAGGGCACGACCGTCGCCGACTTCGACGACGACGAGCGCCGGCGCACGATGAGCATCAGCGCCGCGCTGTGCCACCTGACCTGGGACGGGGTGAAGGTCAACCTCATCGACACGCCCGGCGAGCCCTCCTTCCAGGGCGAGACGCTCACCGCGCTGAGGGCCGTGGACGCCGCCCTGATGGTCCTGAACGCGACCGCGGGCATCGAGGTCCAGACCGAGCGGCTTTGGAGCCGGGCCGAGGAGCTCGGCCTGCCGCGGGCGGCCGTGATCAACATGCTCGACCGGGAGCGCGCCGACTTCGACGCGACGATGGCCGCGCTGAAGGAGCTGGCGCCGGGGGCGGTCGCCATCCAGGTCCCGATCGGCAGCGAGGCCGGCTTCCGCGGCGTCGTGAACCTGGTCTCCATGACCGCGACCACCTACGACGCCGCCACGCCGGCGGGGAGCACCGGCGCGATCCCGGACGACCTCGCCGACGCCGCCCAGTCGGCGCGCGAGGCGCTCATCGACGTGGTCGCCGAGAACGACGACGCCCTGATCGAGAAGTACCTGGAGGGCGAGGAGATCACCACCGAGGAGCTGATCGGGGCGATCCTCGCCGGCGTGAAGGAGGGGCGGATCTTCCCCGTGGTCTGCGCGGCCGGCGCGGCGGCGGTCGGGGTCGACCGCGCCCTCGACCTCGTGACCGAGGCCCTGCCCTCGCCGGCCGACGCGCCCGCCCGCGAGGCGGTCAACGACTCGGGCGAGACCGTCTCCATCACCCTGTCGGAGGACGACCCGGTCACCGCGTTCTGCTTCAAGACGCTCGCCGACCAGTTCAGCGGCCGTATCAACCTCCTGCGCGTGATCTCCGGCACGCTGCCGAGCGACAGCCACGCGACCTGCGCCCGCACCGGCGGCAAGGAGCGGATCGGCCAGCTCTTCACGCTGCAGGGCAAGGACCACGTGCCGCTGCAGGAGATCGGCCCCGGCGACATCGGCGCCGTCGCCAAGCTCAAGGACGTCGCGACCGGCGACGTCCTCACCGACGGGGCCGGCGGTGGCGTTCCCGGCGGTCGCCTTCCCGCCTCCGCTGATGAGCTTCGCCGTCACCGCCCGCACCCAGGCCGACGAGGACAAGCTCCACGCCTCGCTGCGGCGCATGACCGACGAGGACCCGACCCTCGACGTCCACCGCGACGAGCAGACGGGCGACTTCCTCGTGGGCGGCCTCTCCCAGATGCACGTCGAGGTGATCGCCGAGCGCATCGAGCGCCGCTTCGGCGTCGGCATGGACCTGGCGCCGCCCCACGTGCCCTACCGCGAGACCGTCACCGGCTCGGCCGAGGCCGAGGGCAAGCACAAGAAGCAGAGCGGCGGGCGCGGCCAGTACGGCGACTGCTGGGTCAAGGTCGAGCCGCTCCCGCGCGGCGAGCGGGTTCGAGTTCGTCGACAAGATCGTCGGCGGCGCCATCCCGCGGCCCTTCATCCCGGCGGTCGAGAAGGGCGTCGTCGAGGCGCTGCGCGAGGGCTCACTCGCCGGCTACCCGGTGGTCGACCTCCGGGTGACGCTCTACGACGGCAAGTACCACCCGGTCGACTCCTCGGAGATGGCCTTCAAGATCGCCGGCTCGCTCGGCGTGCGCGGCGGCCATCGAGAAGGCGGGCCCGGTGCTGCTCGAGCCGATCATGCGCGTCGAGGTCACGGTGCCCTCCGAGCACGTCGGCGACGTGATGGGCGACCTCAACTCGCGCCGCGGCCACCCCGAGGGGATGGAGACGCGCGGCGGCAACGAGGTCATCAGGGCCCAGGTGCCGATGGCCGAGATGCTCAGCTACGCGCCCGACCTGCGCGCCATGACCGGCGGCCGCGGCGACTACACGATGGAGTTCGACCACTACGCCCAGGTGCCGGCGCACCTGGCCGAGAAGGCGGCGGCGGCAGCGGCGGCCTAGGAGCCGGCGGGGAACACGGTGCGGGTCGAGGCGGTCAACGGCGACATCACCGCCCAGGCCGTCAACGCCATCGTGAACGCGGCCAACCCGTCGCTGCTGGGCGGCAGCGGCGTCAACGGGGCGATCCACGCCGTGGCCGGGCCGGCGTTGCTCGCGGCCTGCCGGGAGTTGCGGCGCACGACGCATCCCGACGGGCTCGCTGTGGGCGACGCGGTCGCCACTCGAGCGGGGGCGCTTCCGGCGCGGTGGGTCGTCCACACGGTGGGGCCGAACCGGCGTGCCGGCCAGGCCGACCCGGCGCTGCTCGCCTCCAGCTTCGCACGCTCGCTCGAAGTGGCGGCCGGTCTCGGTGCGCGGACCGTGGCGATGCCCGCCGTGGGCGCCGGGGTCTACGGCTGGGACGTCGAGGAGGTCGCGCGCGTGGCCGTCGTGGCGGTGCGCGGGACCGCCGCCGCCGGCCGGGCGCCGGGCGTCGAGCTGGTGCGCTTCGTGCTCTGGGGCGAGGTCGCCCAGACGGCCTTCCTGGAGGCGCTCGACCGCCCCTGAGCGCCGCCGCATTACGATGGTCGCGATGCTCGTCGCGCAGCTCATCGCCGCCATCGAGCGCCTCGCGCCGTCGGCGCTCGCCGAGGAGTGGGACAACGTCGGCCTGCTCGTCGGCCGCCACAACCAGCCCGCGCGGCGGGTGCTCGTCGCCCTCGAGCTGCGCGACGAGGTGCTCGGCGAGGCGCGCGAGGCCGGCTGCGACGCGGTCGTCACCCACCACCCGCCGATCTTCCCGGCCCTGACGGCGCTCACCGACGCCGGCGCCGCCAGCGAGCTGGTGCTGCGCGCAGCCGAGGGCCGGGTCGCGGTGATCGCGGCCCACACGAACCTCGACGCCGCCGCGGGCGGCCTCAACGACGTCATGGCGGGGCTGCTCGGGATGTCGCCCGAGCGCGCGCTCGTTCCGAGCTCCGACGACCCGGCCCGGGGCCTCGGGCGGGTCGGCCCGGTCCCGCCGACGACGCTCGGCGCCCTGGTCGAGCGCGTCCGCACCGGCTTCGGCGGCGACGGCGTCACCTACGCCGGCGACCCCTTCGCGCGCGTCGAGCGCCTTGCCTGCTGCACCGGCTCGGGGGGCTCGCTGATCGACGCCGCCCGCGCCGCCGAGGCCGACGCCTACGTCACCAGCGACCTGCGCTACCACGACGCCGACCGCGCCGAGGGGCTCCCCCTGGTCTGCGTCCCCCACGCCCGCGCCGAGCGGGTCGCGATGAAGCGCTGGACCAAGTCGCTCGAGCAGGCCCTGGTGCCCGACGGGGTGGAGGTCCGCTTCGCCGAGGCCGACACCGACCCCTGGCAGGTGGCCTAGGCCGACTGGACATACCGGCTATACTCGCCGCATGGCGAAGGTCATGGTGTCGATTCCCGACGAGCTCCTCGAAGAGATCGACCGCGAGGCGCGCTCGCGCGGCCTCAGCCGGAGCGGCTTCCTGCAGCATCTCGCGCGTGAGTCGCTCACCGAGGAGGCGGCGCGGCGCCGGGGGGTGATCGACCGCCTGCTCTCCCCGCCGATGCGGTTCGACGGAAAGGGGACCGAGCACGTGCGCGAGGACCGCCGGTCGCGCTGACCCTGCTCCTCGACAGCGGGGTCTGGCTCGCCGCGCGCGACGGCAGGGACTCGTTCCACGAGGCGGCGCTCGCGCTCGTCCGCGGCGACAGCGCTGCCGCGCTGGACCTCACGCTCTACGAGGTCGCCAACGTCGCGGTGACCCGTTGGCACGCGGCGCCGATCGCCCACGACCTCGCCCACGCCATCCGGGTCGCGTGCGGTCCGCGCCTCGTCCGCGTCAACGCGAGCCTCGTGGACGAGGCGATCGCGATCGCGGATTCCGAGGGATTGACCGTGTACGACGCGGCCTACGTCGCGTGCGCCCGAGGCCGAGGATGGGCGCTGGTCAGCACGGACATGCGCGACCTCGTGGGCCCGGGGTTCGCGACGACGCCGGCCGACGCCCTCGGCTAGTCGCGCGCCATGAGCGCGGCCCGCCGCTCCGGCGTCAAGCGCTCGATCGCGTAGCGGAGCATCGTGCGCGGCATCCGTGCGCGGTGCTCCTCGAGGAACGCGACCAGCGCCGCCTCGTCGCGCTTGCCGGCCTCGCGGAGCATCCAGCCGGCCGCCTTGTGGATGAGGTGGTGGGGGTCGTCCATCAGGCGCTCGCTCAGCGCGAAGGTCTCCCCGAGCTCGCCCCGCCGGATCAGCGCGAGGGTGGCGACGATCGCGATGCGCCGGTCCCAGAGGCGCTCCGAGGCGACCAGCTCACCGAGGATCGCCCGGTCGCCGTCGATCAGCTCGCCGCCGAGCAGGTCGGGCGCGGTCGCGTCCACCAGGTCCCAGTTGTCAACGCCGGCCCGGTGGTCGAGGTAGAAGCGCGACAGCTCGGCGCGGGCGGACGGGTCGCGGCTGCGCCGGTACCGCTCCACCAGGACGACGAGCGCGGTGAAGCGGTGCTCGTGGATCGGGCTCGCCAGGAGCGTCGCGACCTCGTGGAGGGGAAGGTCGCGCGCCGCCCGGGCGACGCGGCGCTGGGCCGGCACCGGGATGCCGAGCAGCGCGTCGCCCTCCCCGTAGCCGCCGGGCACGACGCCCAGGTAGGGCGCGGTCCAGGCGGCCCGCTCGGGGTCGGCCAGGGCGGCGAGCTCGCGCTCGACCGCGGCCGCGTCGGCCGGCTTGGACGCCCTCATCACGGCCGCTAGACTGACCGCTCCCGCGGATGTAGCTCAGTTGGCTAGAGCGTCTGCTTGCCATGCAGAAGGTCGAGGGTTCGAGTCCCTTCATCCGCTCTTCGGGGCCGGGCCACCGGTGTTGCCCCGCCGCGGAGGTCTGACATGGCAACCATCAGAACCGCGTGGCGGGACCTGACGGAGGCTCTGGAGGGCGAGGTCGTCCTCCCCGGCTCCCCGCGATACGACGAGGTCCGGAAGCCGCAGATCCCGCGCTTCCACGACGTGCGCCCGCAGGCCGTGGTGTTGTGCCGGACGCCGGAGGACGTGGTCGAGGCGATCGCGTTCGCGCGTCGCTCGGGGATCGAGGTCGCGGTGCGGAGCGGAGGGCACGACTTCGCCGGTCGCTCGTCCGGCCCCGGGATGGTGCTGGACCTCACGCCGATGCATTCCCTGGAGGTCTCGGGCGGCTTGGCCACCGTGGGGCCCGGCTCCCGCCTCGGCGACCTCTACGTCGCCCTGGCCCGCCACGAACGGACGATCCCGGGCGGCTGCGGCGCGACGGTCGGAATCGGCGGCCAGGCGCTCGGCGGCGGGCTTGGCCTTCTGGGCCGCAGCCGGGGGCTCACCTCGGACCAGGTCGTCGCGGCGGAGGTGGTGCTCGCGGACGGGCGGGTGGTGGAGTGCGACGAGCAGCGCAACGACGACCTGTTCTGGGCGCTGCGCGGCGCCGGCGCCCTGGGCTTCGGGGTGGTCACGCGCCTCACGCTCCGCACGGTGCCCGAGCCCGCGGCCAGCTCGTTCCACCTCACCTGGCCCTACGAGCGCGCTCCGGCGCTGATCGCCGCCTGGCAGGAGTGGTCGCCGGCGGGGCCCGACGAACTCGCCGCGAGCATGCTCCTCACCGTCGGCGGGGAGCCGGGCGCCGAGCCGGTGGTCCACCTGTTCGGCTCGATGATCGGTGGCGAGACCGAGACCGCGGCGCTGCTCGACGAGTTCGTGTCGGCTACCCGGGCGGATCCCGTCTCCTCGGAGCGGGCGCACATGCGCTACGGCTCGCTGAAGGGCTACCTGGCGGACCGAGGCCCGGGCGACCAGGAGGACGAGGACGGCCGCCCGTACATGAAGTCGGAGTTCTTCCGCGAGCCGCTGCCGGCCGGCGCGGTCGAGGCGCTGGTGGAGCTCTTCGTCCGGGGACGCCGGCCCGGGGAGGCGCGGAAGCTGGACTTCATGCCCTGGGGCGGCGCGTACAACCGCGTGCCCGTGGACGCCACCGCGTTCCCCCACCGCCAGGAGCGCTTCCTGCTCGAGCACTCCGTCGTCGTCCCGGCCGGCTTCGACGCCGCCGCGATCGAGGGCGCCCGCGCCTGGCTGTCGGAATCGTGGGAGCTCGTGCACCCACGCGGCTCGGGCGGCGTGTACGGGAACTTCCCCGATGCGGACCTCCCCGACGAGCACCGCGCCTACTGGGGCGGCAACCTCGAGCGCCTGCGGAGCGTCAAGGAGAGGTACGACCCGGAGGGGGTGTTCGGCTGAGCCGTGCGGCCGATTCTTCCAAGACGCGCCGCCGGGCGCGTGCGATGGTGCCGGCATGGAGCAGCGCATCAGCCTGGTGACCCTGGGCGTGTCCGACCTCGCCCGCTCGCGCGCGTTCTACGAGGCGCTCGGCTGGGGCGGCGCCCGCCAGCCCGACGACGAGGTCTGCTTCTTCCAGGCCGGCGGGATGGCCTTCGGCCTCTGGACCGCGCTCGGCGGCCACGGCGCGCCGGGCATAGAGCTCGCCCACAACGTCCGCTCGCCCGAGGAGGTCGAGGCGGTGCTCGCCGAGGCCGAGCGCGCCGGCGCGGCGATCGTCCGGCCGGCGGCGCTCGCCGAATGGGGCGGCACCTCGGGCGCCTTCGCCGACCCCGACGGCTACGTCTGGGAGGTCGCCCACAACCCCGGGTGGACGCTGGCCGAGGACGGGTCGGTCCGCATCTAGGCCGTGCGCCCCCGTCAGCTCGGGGGCACGTACTTGCTCGCCGTGAAGACCGCGCCCTGAGGGTCCTGGAGGACGGTCAGCCGGACCCAGGGGGCGTCGGTGGGTGGCATGAGGACCGTTCCGCCGAGGCGCTCCGCCCGCTCGGCGGCCCCATCGGCGTCGTCGACGGCGAAGGTGATGCTCCAATGGGGCGGCGTGCCCTCGGGCTGGCCGCCCTCCGCCATCGGCAGGACCCACGCGACCGTGTCCTCGAACCCCTCGGGGGCGCCGTCGGCGGCCTGGCGCTCGCGCAGGCCGGGATCGAGCGCCTCGAGGTGGTCGCCGTAGCCGGGCATCCGGAACATGGAGAATGCGCCCTCGGAGCGGTCGACCCTGACCATCTCCCAGCCGAAGACGGCGCCGTAGAAGGCGGCCGCGCCCTCCGGGTCGCGCGTGTTGAGCTCGCTGAAGTTCCACGTGCCGGGCTCGTTGACCAGGTGGGCGCCGATGGTCGTGCCGGCCTGCCAGGCGCCGACCACGGCCCCCTCGGGGTCCGCGATCACGGCCAGCCTCCCGGCGTCGGAGATGTCGGCGGGCTCCATCAGCGCGCTGCCGCCCGCGGCCACCGCCCTGGCGACGGCCTCGTCGGCGCTGTCGACCGCGACGTAGGTGTTCCAGACCGGCATCGGCGGGCCGCCCGGCGGCGGTGAGCTGACCGCCGCGACGTCGCGGCCGCGCAGCTGGCCCACCAGGTAGCGCCCCGGCATGCCCTCGGGCGTGCGGTCGACGAACTCCCATCCGAACAGGCCGCCGTAGAAGGCCGCGGCGGCCTCCGGGTCCGGCTGGGCGGTGTCCACCCAGCACGGGACGCCGGCCGGGTACTCGGTGCGCTCGCGCATCGCCTCGCTCCTCGTTCGCGTGATCGGCCCGACCAGCGTACGAGCGGTTCAGGTCAGCTTCTGTCCTCGATCGCGCAGCTCATGCAACACCCGCCGCGGCCCCCTCGGGGGCGAAGAAGTCGGCCACCGGGACCGTGCCCGCGACGACGCCGAAGAAGCGGCTCGTCCGCTCCGGGTCGTCGCGCAGGGCGCCGAAGAGCGCCTGCATCTCGGGCCCCGGCGGCTCGAGGCCGGCCAGGTCGTGGGTGAACTCGTAGAGCGGGAGGGCGGCCTCGTTGCGCGCCCGCTCGTAGCCGGCGAGGGCGTCGTCGAGGGGCCGGCGGCCCGCCAGGCCGTCGTCGATCGCCCCCGCGAGCAGCTCGGCGTCGCGGAAGGCGTCGCTGATGCCCTGCGCGGTGATCGGGTCCTTGTGGTAGCCGGCGTCGCCGACCAGCGCCCAGCCCGGGCCGTGCGGCCTGCGGAGGAAGAAGGGGAGCTCGCCCGTGCCGTAGAAGCGGTCGGCGCGCCGCCCGGCGCGCATGCGCTCGGCGAGCGAGGGGGCGAGCGCGGTCGCCTCGAGGAAGCTGCGCTCGAGGTCGCCCCGCACGCGGTGGAACTCGTCCCTCGGCCAGAAGGCGGTCACGATGGCGCGGCCGTCGTTGGTGGGGCCCGCGATGATCATCCGGCCGTCGCGCGGGTAGAGCTCGGCGCCGTCGAGCGGGCACGCCGCTCCAGTAGGTGTAGTAGGCGCAGGTGCGGCCGGGCCGGGCGCCGTAGACGGGCGCGCCGACGGCCCGGGCCACGCGCGAGCGCATGCCGTCGGCGCCGACGACGATGGGCGCCCGCTCGGTGACCGTCGCGCCGCCTGGCGCGCGGCCGCGGATCCCGGTGACCCGGCCGCCCTCCGTGACGAGCTCGCTCACCGAGAAGCGCTCGCGCACCTCGGCGCCGGCCTCGGCGGCGGCCTCCACAAGGAGCTGGTCGAGCAGGTAGCGGCGCGGCGCGTAGGCGGCGTCGGCGCCGTCGGCCGCGACCGGCGCGGCGGTGAGCGCGAAGGGCCCGACGTCGAAGGTCAGCCGGCGCGCCGGCGGGCAGCCGGTCGCGACGACCCGGTCGAGCAGGCCCCAGCGGCGAAGCCGGGCCACGCCCGGCTGGTGGATGTAGTGGGTCGAGAGCGTGTCGCTCGGGAAGCCGGCCCGGTCGACGAGCAGCACCCGGTGGCCCGCGCGGGCGAGCAGCATGGCCGTCGGGGAGCCGGCGCACCGGGCGCCGACGACGATCGCGTCGTACATCTCCGCCTCCTCTGGAAAGCTATGGTCCGTAGTTATAAGCTACGGACCATAGCTCTGCAAGCGGGAGCGCCTCGGGCCGGGCGAGATCAGCCGGGCTCCTCGGCGGCGAGCGCGTCGGCGACCACCCAGGTGATCTCCGCGATCGTCACCGCGGCGGCGATGACCACCGCGACCAGCCGCACGCGCTCGTCGGCGTCGGGCGGGACGAGCAGCGCCGTCAGGCCGCCGAGCAGCGTGATGATCCCGCAGTTGTAGGCCCAGCGCGTTCGCGCCGACCAGCGCACCTCCTCGGCGCGCTGCTCGCGCTGGAGCTGGCGCAGGCGGCCGCTGACCCAGAGGTCGCCGACCCGGCGCGGCTTCAGCGTCCAGGACTCCCATGCGCCGGAGGCCAGGCGCGCCTCGGCCCCGGTCTCGGACGAGGGGGCCGTCTCCTCGGGCATCCAGACGCTCAGCGCGCCGGGGCCGGCCGCGAAGCCGCGCGTGCGGAAGGCGAACTGGACGCAGAAGACCAGCAGCAGGCCCGCGACCAGGAACAGCAGGGCGGCGAGCTCGGGCACGGCCGAGATGCCGCTGCCGCCGTCGCCGGCGCTGATGACCAGGGCGAGCAGCGTGAACGAGAAGCCGGCCAGGAGCGGGGCGGCGGTCAGGCCGGCGCCCTCGACCGCCGAGCCGTAGCCGACCGGGCCGGCCGGCTCCAGACGCGGGGTCGTCGCGGTCGCCGGTTGACACCGGGACGAACCCGACGGCGGCTCGCCCATCCGGTCCGGCGGGACGCTGCTCACTGGCGGGAGAGGACCTCGTGGCCGGGGAAGGCGTCCTGCACCGCGGCCAGCGCGACCGACCACATGTTGGCCGGGGCCAGGACGGCGACGATCAGCCAGCCGCCCCGGTCGTCGGCGGCGCACCAGCACAGCGCGCCCGGGTCGGCCTCGCGGACCCGGCCCAGCACGCGGTCGCGCGTCGCCTCGAGATCGAGGCCGACGAGCTGCCCGGCCTCGAGGCGGATCGCGAAGACGAGCTCGCGCCGCTCCCCGCCCGTGGCGTCGAGGGCCGGCGCCGAGGGCCAGTCGGTGCTGCGGTCCCAGTGGAGGCCCGCCGGCGGCGACTCGGGGCGGAAGGGCGGCGGCTGCCCGCGCTCCGGCGGCAGGCTCGCCGCCTGGGGGCGGTCGAGGCGCGGCGACGTCCCGTGGGAGAGGCCGCGGCCAATGACGTCCCCCGGGACCGGGCTGGCCCCCTCCTCCGACGCCGAGCATCGCCGTGATCTTCGTAGAGGCCCGGCACGGCAGTCCACCGGCTCGTCCGACGGCGGCCCGGCGGAGGGGCGCGTCAGGTGGCGGCGAGCACCTTCTGGCGGATGAGGCCCGAGAGGGCGAAGGCGCCCGCCGAGTTCAGGTGCAGCCCGTCCGAGCCGAACCAGGGCTTGCCCGAGCTCGCGGCGTTCCAGTTGATGACGACGAATCCCTTCCAGCGGCCGGCGGCCTGGCGGATGCGGCCGTTGATGGCGGTGTACACGCTGCGCTTCTCGCGGAGCGTCACCCAGACCACGCCCTTCACCTTGGCCTTGCGCAGCGCGCGCATGACGGCGTTGACGTCGTAGGTGCCGGAGGCCTCGTTGTAGCCGACGTTCATCACGACGACCGAGCCGAGCGCCGGGCCCTTGCTCTGGATCACCTGGAGGGCGGTCTTCGGCGTCACGCCGTTGTAGGTGCAGCTCGAGCTGATCAGGCGCCGGCAGACCACGGTGTCGACCTTGAGGTCGAGGCCCTTGCCGAGGCGGCTGACCGCCTTCGGCACGTAGGAGAAGGAGGCCTGGACGGAGTCGCCGATGATGGTGACCCGGGGCTTCTTCTCGGCCGCCGTCGCCGAGCTCACGGCGAGGAGCACGGCGGCGATGGCGGCGGACAGGATTCCGATGGCGAGCCACCTCCTCACCGGCGCGACACTAGCGAAGGGCGCGGACTTCTCCACGAGGCGTGGTATTCGCCGATCGGGGTGCGGACCCTGCCCGTTGCTACGCTTTCGCGGCCCGCGGTGACGTGGCGAAGCTGGTCTGACGTGCCGGCTTGCAAAACCGGTATTCGCGGGTTCGAATCCCGCCGTCACCT
>CAWEGW010000018.1:0-23657 GCA_963808825.1 Miltoncostaeaceae bacterium
GTGTGATTCCCAGCAGCGTTCGTCAGTAGCAGCTGATGGAGGCGGCCGGCAGGAGTCTGCCGGCCAAGGCCGCCGTGGGGTCTGGCGTGGTTGTACCAGTCGACCATCGGCCGAGCGCACCGGTGCGCTCGGCCGAGCTCGCATAGATTGCCCGTGGGCCCAGCCACGGGTCAGGGTCTGGATGAAGCGCTCCCCCTTGCCGTTGGTCTGGGCCGGTAGGCACGGGTGCGCAGGTGGCGCAGCCCCAGGCGCCGGCAGGCCGCCGCGTGCAGGTGCGACAGGTAGCTCGGACCGTTGTCGGTCATCACCCGCTCGACCCGCACGCCCCGGGCGGCGAACCAGGTCAGGGCCGCTCGAGGAAGCCCACGGCACTCGGGGCGCGCTCATCGGCCAGCACCTCGACATAGGCCAGGCGGGTCGCGTCGTCGACCGCCACGTGGACGTACTCCCAGCCGACCCGCGCACCCGTGCGCGGCGGTCGCCATGGACGCGGTGGCCGATGCGCCGATGCGCCGAGCCGCTTGACGTCGACATGACCAGCTCGCCCGGATGGCGGCGCTCATAGCGGGGGCCGGCCCGGCGGGCTCGCTGGCGGCCAGCCGGCCGCGGCCATGGCGGCGAGGATGCCCGAGACCGTCGAGGGCGCATCGACAGCGCCTGGGCGATCTGCAGGCCCGTCATGCGCAGGCCCCGCAGGGCCAGGATCGCCCTCACCCGGGCAGGGTCGGTGGCATGGGCCAGCCGGTGCGCGACCGAGGGCCGGTTCGACAAGGCCGGCCCGGCCCTCATGGCGCAGCGGGCGAGCCAGCGGTAGCCGGTGCGCACGCTCACCCGGCGGGCGCGCAGGCGTCGGCCATCGACCAGCCCTGCGCAGACGCGCCGGCACAGCAGCCCCCTGCCCTCGGGCGTCAGCTTGGCGTTACGTGAGCCTCATCCGGGCCCTCCTGGACTCTTGGTTGCTTGGCGGCAACCGCGAGCCTCCATCGGCTGGGATGACAACGCTCTAAGGATTCAACATCTCAGGGCGCTGCTGCCGAGACCTCAGGGGCGAACGATGAGGCGGTGGGAGCCGATCGCCCGCAGGCGGTCGGCGTCGGAGCCGCTGGTGGCCGGCCAGGATCGAGCGCAGCGCCGCGGCTTTCCTCGTCGAACTCGACGTCGGTGATCGCGCCGAGCGCGTCGCCGCCGTCGCTGGCGGACCAGGCGGCCGTCGAGGTCGAGCCTGCCGGCGGCCACCGCGGCCTCGCGGTCGTCCTCCGGGAGGCGGGCCGCGTCGTCGTCCTCGACGACGATGCCGTCGAGGCCGAAGCCGACGATGAAGCGGGCAACTGGTACCCGGCGCGCGTGGCGCCGTCCCCCGGCCACGTGCAGGGCGAGGATGCGGCGGGCGCGCCGACGTCCACGACGACGTGCTTCAGCTCACCGAGGTTCTCGGCGCGCTGCCCTGCTGAGGACCGGGCGGCCGTCGGCCTCGCTGCAGCCTCACCGAGCCAATCCCGACCAGCAGGCGGAACTCCTCCACCGCCGTTCCCGAAGAGCCCGGACAGGTCGTCGCGCACCGAACTGCTTTGCAGCAGCGGGGACATTCAGCGTCTCGGCCGAGGAACCGCACGGTGTCGTCAACCGGCAGCGGCAGCGTCGCGGCGGAGCGGTCGCGCTGGGCCTCCGGCCCGTGATCTCTGAACCCGCCGACCCCGCGCTGGGCCTCGACCTGCACGATGACGTCCTTGACGGTCCCCGAGCTTCGTACCCGCCGTGGGTCGTCGCGGCGCCACCGATCACGTCCCGGTCGCCGGAGGCGGCGGCCTCCTCCATGACCTCGTCACCCTGCCCGAGCGCGGCGGCCAACTGGGTGACCGCGGCATCGCCGGGCCGAGCGCGGTGACCCGCGACCAGGGCAGGCGCTCGCGCATCGGCGACCCCCAGGAACCCCCGCTTGTTGAGGCTGAAGCCCACCACGGCGTTCGAACCGATGCGGAGATCCAGTGCTTGACCTCGGCCACGTCCTCGGCGGTGTCGAGGGTCACGACCCGCGCAGGCCGCCGATCTCGGCGCCTGCTGAGGACGCTCATTCGCGTCGGCCCGGCCACGCCACCCTGACCCCGCCCGCGCAACGGCGCCGCTGCCGAGCACGGCCAAGACGGCCAGCACGACCAGGGCGATCAGGACGGCGATGACGATCTCCACGCCGGGTTGCTCTCCCGCGCGGCCGCGCCCACGCGGGGCCTAGATCAGGATCGCCCCCTCGTGGGCGAGCATTGCGTGCTTGCGCTCGAGCCCTCCCGCGTAGCCGGTGAGCCTGCCGTTCGCGCCGATCACCCGATGGCAGGGCACCGCGATCGCGACCGGGTTGCGGGCGTTGGCGGAGCCGACCGCCCAGGCCTGGCCGGCCGCGCCGATGCGCGCGCCAGCTCGCCGTAGGTCGTGGTGGTGCCGTGAGGATCTCCGGAGCGCGTCCCAGACGCGCCGGTCGAAGGCCGGGCCGTCGAGGCGCAGGGCGAGGTCGAAGCCGGTCCGCTCGCCCGCGAAGTACTCGGCGAGCTGGCGGGCCTCCTCGGCGAAGCGCGCGTCGTCGCGCCGCAGGCCGCGCGGCGCGTCGCGGCCGGCGAAGCGCAGGCCGGTGAGGGCCTGCCCGTCGCCGCTCAGGAGCAGACGGCCGACGGGGGATAGGACGACGGTGAAGAGCTGGTGGGGAGTCGCGGTGATGGTCATGCCCCTGAAACGACGGCGGGGCCCCTGGCGTGAGACGCCCGGGGCCCCGCGCCGCAGCGGGACAGACCGGCGCGCCCAGCTCCGCCGCCTTGGCCTCGAGGTCGATCCCGTGCAGCCGGGCGAGGTTGCCGCCCAGGATCTTCCGCTTGGCCTGCTCGGTGAGCTGCCGGGTAGCCGTAGTCCTCGATGATGTCCCGCGGCAGCTCGAAGTTCCAGAACGCCTCGAGCGCCCACTGCGGGTGCCAGATCGGCGACTCGCCGCCGTAGATGATCTTGTCCTCGCCGCACCACCAGAGCATCTTGCCGAGCGTCTCGGCGAAGACGCGCGGGTGGCGCGAGATGAAGTTCACCGTGGCGGCGATCGAGGCGTAGAGGTTGGGGAAGCGCACGATCTGCCACAGCACCTCGTCGAGCCACGGCAGGCCGACGTGGAAGATCACGAAGTTGATGTCGGGGAAGTTGGCGGCCGCCCCGTCCATGTCGAACGTGCGCGTGTGCTCGACCGGCTGCGGGGCCAGCGGCACGCCCTTGTGCACGCCGATCAGGTTCACCCCGAGCTTCTGGGCGTGCTCGAAGACCGGGAAGGCGACGCGCGGGTCGTCCATGCGCCACGGGAACGGCTGCCCGTAGTCGTAGCGGACGTTGTAGAACTTGAACGCCTTCGCGCCGTGGTCCTCGACCTGGCGGGTCATCAGGTCGAGCGCCTTCTTGCCCTCCAGCGGGTTGACCGAGCCCCAGAAGACGGCCCGGTCAGGGTGCTTGGCCGCCATCTCGGCGCACTTCTCCCAGGGCGAGAGGCCGTCGTGGAAGAGGTCGGTCAGCGGCAGCGGCTGGGCCACGATCATGTCCGTGTCCGAGCCCTCGATGACCATGTCGTAGATCTCGTCGACCGAGCCACTCCTTGAAGAACTCGTCCCGCGACTGAGGATGGGCTCGCCCTGCCTGGTGAGGAACTGGTGGAAGGCATAGAGGTGCTCGTCGAACATCTCGCCCGGGCGGCCCGAGCGCGTTGCGCTTGTCGAAGTTGAAGATGTGGCAGACGCAGTCGAAGACGAACGCCGGCACCTTGCGCTCGCGCGCGCCCGCGGCCCCGGGGGTGGTCTCGGTGGTCGCCATGCTCAGCCTCCTTCGCGGGCGTGGGCGAGGCGCTGCTCCCGGTAGGGCAGCAGCTCCTCGATGGGCATCGAGAGCTTGTCGCGGGCCGCGGCGAGAGCCGGTCGGGCGTCCACACCGGGTCCCAGACCACCTCGACCTCGACGCTCTCGACGCCGTCGAGGCCGCGCAGGCGCGCGGGGATGGCGTCGGACATCGAGGCGACGAACGGGCACCAGCCGGTCGTGAGGACGATGTCGACTGCGACGTGTGAGCCGTCCACGCGGACGTCCTCGACCAGGCCCATGTCGACGACGCTGATGCCGCGGTCGGCGCAGCCGGGTCGTAGACGTCGCGCAGGGCGTCGATCACCCGCTCGCGAGCGGCGAGCTGGCGCGGTCATGGCACCTCCTCGTCGTGGTCTGCGGTGTCGGGGTCGATCGCGAGGCGGAAGCCGGTGGTGTCGGTGGCGCGGCGCGGGTCGGCCGGCAGCGCGCGGCTGGCGCGGAGGCCCCAGGCGTGGTCGAGGTGGCAGCCGCCGCGCACGCGGCGCCAGCCGTCCTCGTCGGGCGGGTCGCCGACCCACTCCCGACGTTGCCCGCCATCTGCTCCGCGCCGCAGGGCGAGGCGCCGCCGGGGTGCGCGTCGACCGGCGCGGTGGGGTCCCAGGCGTTGCCCTCGGCGCAGGCGCAGCGGTCGGGATCGAAGGTCGTCCCCCCACGGCCACGGCCGGCCGTCGTCGCCGCGCGCCGCCGCCTCCCACTCGGCGCCGCGTCGGCAGGCGCACGCGGCGCCCGGTCCGCGCCGACGCCCAGGCGCAGAAGGCCTCGGCCTCGTCGAAGGTGAGCCCCGTGGCGGGGTGGTCGGCCAGGTGGGGGGCGGCCAGCCGCGCCCGCAGCCCCGCCTCGCCCAGCGGCCCCGCGTCGGCGGCGAAGGCCGCGAGCCTGGGCGTTGGTGACGGGGAAGCGGCCGACCAGGACCGCGGCGACGTCCACCTGGCGCTCCTCGCCGGGCTCGCCGAGCCGGTAGCGGCCCGCAGGGAGGACGACGAGGTCGCCGACCTCGGTGCGGCTCGCGCTCTGCCCCCGTGTTGACATGTCCGCTCCGGCCGGGACGCCGTGCCCGACCGACCGTACCGTCCCGTGCGGCTCGGGTCACCTTGGGGGCGACGCCGGCGACCGGGGGGGCGACCATCGGCTCGCTCGCGGCCGTCTGGCGCTCCTCCGCCTCCTCCCGGGAGATCACGTAGCTGAGGCAGGCGTAGAGCAGGAGGAGCCAGATCGTCCCGATCATGGCCGACAGCTGGTCGTAGTAGAACGCGAAGACCTGGCCGATCAGCAGGGCGACCAGGACCGAGAGCTTGAAGAGCCGGTACGCGTTCAGGCGCGACCGGCGCCACACGATCAGGCCCGCGACGATGAGCGCGGCGGTGGCGGCGGCGGCGCCGCCCTGGAACCACGCCACGAAGCCGTGGCTGTCGTTGTCGACGCCGTTCTCATCCCCGACCCAGCCGAGGATCGGCGTCGCGAGCGTGGCGAGGTCGATCAGGAGGCCCAGCACCATCACGGTGATCAGGGTCGCCGTGAACCAGCGCCGCCCGGCGATGCCCTGGTACCAGGCCGCGACGCGAGTCTTCACGAAGGCGTACGGCGTGAGGTTGCGGCGCTCGAGGGTGGGCGCGTCGCGCACGCGCTCGCGCAGGACCGGCACGAGGGGGTCGGCCGGGTTCGCCTGGCCCAGCAGGCTGAGGATCTGGCGCCTCGTCTCCGGGTCGAAGGCGCCGTCGCGCTCCTCGCGCATGAGGCTGAGGGCGTTGGCGAGCACGTCGTGCGCGCGGAGGCGCGCGTGCTTGATGGCGTAGGCGACCAGGAAGAGGATGATGAAGACGACGTACATCACGCTGAAGGCCGGCGCGAAGAAGTAGTCCACGTCGTTGGTGACGAACTTGCCGACCTCGTCGATGAAGAAGCCGAAGCCGACCCCGCCGACGAACGCCGCGAACCAGCGCACCGCCATGTTCAGGAAGGCGAACACCAGGATCAGGGCGGCGATCATCATCAGCCCGCCGTAGAGCACGTGGGCGATGTGGAGGCCGCCGCTGCCGAGCTTCGGGTAGCCCATCAGCTCGAGGATCACCCGGATGACGATGATGGTCGCGACGGCGACCACCAGCATCATCTCGATGAGGTCGCCGGCGTCAACGTTGCGTATGGGCCTGGGTCGGTGCATGGGTCGTCGGCGCGCCGGAGGAACCGACGCGACGGACCGACGCTACGGCGCCCGGAACGGCCCGTCAAGCCGTCCGGACGGCCGCGCGCGGCTCAGGCGATCAGGCCGCCCGGCGCCGCTCGAAGCGAGTGCGGGCCTTGGCCGCCTCGACCTCGCGGTCCTTGGGCGAGGCCGAGGTGGTCAGCTCGCCCATCAGCTCCCGCGTGATCGCCGCGACGGCCTCGACCGCGTTCTCGAAGGCCTCGGCGTTGGCGCGCGAGGGCTTCGTGAACCCGCTCACCTTGCGGACGTATTGGAGCGCGGCGGCGCGGACCTCGTCCTCGCTCGCCGGCGGCTCGAAGTTGTAGAGCGTTCGGATGTTCCGGCACATGCCCTGAGGCTATACGGTCCGCGACCGTGACGAGGAGGCGCGCGCTCGACAGGCGTCAGCGGCGCGTGCTGGCGGCGATGCTGGCGTGCAACGCGCTCGTCTTCCTCGACCAGACGGCGGTCGTCGTGGCCTTGCCGTCGATCGCCGACGACCTGGGCGGCACCCCCGAGGACATCCGCTGGACCGTCACGGCGTACCTGCTCCCGCTGGCGGTCTTCATGGTCCTGGCGGGGCGGGTCGCCGACCACCTCGGCCGGCGCCGGACCCTGCTCGCGGGCATGGCCGTCTTCGCCCTCGGGTCGCTGGCCTGCGCGCTCGCGCCGTCCATGGCCGCCCTGATCGGCTTCCGCGCGCTGCAGGGGCTCGGCGGCGCGATCCTCCAGCCGCTCGTGCTCGCCAACACGACCCGCGCCATGCCCGACGACCGTCGCGGCTGGGCGATCGGGGTGCTGGCCACCGGGGGCACCACATTCCTGCTCCTGGGACCGCTGATCGCCGCCGGCATCCTGGCGGCGGGGAGCTGGCGCTGGATCTTCGCGATCAACCTCCCGGTCCTGGCGGCCGCGTTCGTCCTGGCGCGGCGCTGGGTGGCGCCGTCGCGCGAGTCGCGCCCCCAGCCGCTCGAGCTCCGGGCGGCGGCGCTGCTGCTCGCCGGCCTCGCCGCCACGGTCGTCGGGGTCACGCAGGTCGCCGAGTGGGGCGTCCGCTCGCTCGGCCTCGTCGCGGCCGGCGCGCTCGTGCTGGCCGCGTTCGTGCGGCGCGAGCTGCGCGTCCCCGAGCCGCTGATCCGGGTCAACCTGCTGAGGGACCGCCTGCTCGCGACCTCGCTCGCGGCCCTGTTCGCCATCCAGTTCGTGGTGCTGGGCAGCGCGGTGCACCTGGTCCTCTTCGCCGAGCGCGGCCTCGAGCTGAGCACGCTCGAGGCGGCGCTGCTCGTGGCCGCAGCGGGCGTCTTCACCCCGCTCCTGTCCATCCGGACGGGGCGGATGGCCGACCGCCGCGGGCCGCGGGGCCTCGTCCTGGCCGGGCTCGCCCTCGCCACCGCCGGGCTCGTCTGGATGGGGCTCTCGGCGGAGGCGCTGAGTGCGCTCCTCCTGCTGCCGGGGCTGCTGGTCTTCAGCCTCGGCCGCCCCGCCGTGTTCACCCCGGCCAGCGTCGGCCCGTTCGCGACCCTCAGCGACGAGCGCCGGGCCTTCGCCGCCGGCCTGGTGACCGAGTCGCGCCAGCTCGGGGCCGTGATGGGGGTCGCGGTGGTCGGGGCGGTGTTCGCCGTCGCCGGAGAGGCCACCCCCGGCGCCGAGCCCGACGTGGTCGCTGACGGCTTCCGCGCCGGGATGCTCGTCGCCGCCGGGGTGACCGCGGCCGCCCTGCTCGCCGTCGCCGCCTGGATGCCCCGGCGGGCCGCGGCTCCCGCCGCCGGGGCCGTGCGGGAGGGCGCGCGCGGCGGCTGAGGCGGGCGGCCCCCGGTCGCGGCATCATGCGCGCGTGGAGCCCGCCCTCTACGTCCTGGCCATCGTCGTGACCGTCGCGTTCGTCGCCGGCGCGTCGCGCCGCCTGGGATGGTCGCCGCCGCTGGTCCTGGTCGTCGTCGGGGTCGTGGCGTCGTTCATCCCCGGCGTCCCGACGTTCGAGCTCGACCCCGACCTGGTGCTGTTCGGCCTGCTGCCGCCGCTGCTGTACGCGGCGGCCATCCGCACGTCGCTCATCGACTTCGCGGCCGTCAGGGAGGCGCTCGATCATCCTCGCCGTCGGCCTGGTCGCCGTGACGACGGTCGGTCGTCGGGCTGTCGCTGGTGGCGTGCCCTCGGTCTCGCTGGCGGCGGCGCTGGCGCTGGGCGCCGTGGTGGCGCCGCCGGACGCGGTCGCCGCGACCGCCGTCGGCACGCCGGATCGGCCTGCCGCGGCGCATCGCGACCATCCTCGAGGGCGAGAGCCTGCGTCAACGACGCCACGGCCCTGGTCGCGCTGACCGCGGCCACGGCGGCGATCACCTCGAGCGTCACGCCGCTCGAGGTCGGGTGGGACTTCGTCCTGGCCGCCGGGGGCGGGCTCGTGGTCGGCCTCGCCGCCACCACGCTGCTCGCCGCGATCCGGAGGCACATCACCGACCCGGTGCTCGACACAACCCTGTCGTTCGCCGCGCCGTTCGTGGCGTTCCTGCCCGCCGAGGCGATCGGCGCGTCGGGCGTCGTGGCCGTGGTCGTGACCGGCCTGCTGCTCGGGCACAAGGCGCCGACGCTGCAGTCGGCGGCGTCGCGGCTGGCCGAGGCGACCAACTGGAGCACGGTCCAGTTCATGCTCGAGAACGCCGTCTTCCTGCTGATCGGCCTGCAGATCCGGCCGATCCTCGAGGCCGTCGGCGACTCCGACCTCGGGGTCGGGCGGATCGCGCTGATCTGCGCCGTCGTGCTGATCGTCACCATCCTGGTGCGGATCGCGTACACGATGGCCGCGGTCTGGATCTACCGCCACGGCACGGCGACGGATGCGCGCGCACGCGTGGAGCTGGGCTGCGGGGGCGGTCGTATCCTGGGCCGGCATGCGGGGCGTCGTGACGCTGGCCGCGGCCTTCCTGCTGCCCGAGGAGATCCCCCAGCGCGAGGTCCTGCAGCTCGCGGCCTTCGTGGTCGTGGCCGGGACCCTGCTCCTCCAGGGGACGACGCTGCCGTGGCTGGTCGCCCGCCTGCGCCTGCCGGCCCCGAGCCCGGCCGAGGACGCCCTCCAGGCGGCCGCCCTCATCAGCAAGGCGTCGCGGGCGGGGCTGGCGAGGCTCGAGGAGGTCCGCTCGCCCGGCGACCCCGAGGAGGTCATCCACCAGCTCCGCGAGCGCGCCGAGCTCCGGGCCAACGGCGTCTGGGAGCGCCTCGGCCGCAGCCAGGCCGAGGTCGAGCCGCCCGCGGCCACCTACCGGCGCCTGCGCCTGGAGATGCTCGGCGCCGAGCGGGACGACGATCGTCCACGCCCGCGACGCCGGCTATGTGGACGACGACGTGCTGCGCGCGGCCATGACGGCGGTCAACCTCGAGGAGTCGCTGCTCGACCCGCGTCGAGGACGCGGAGGCCATGACGCGATCGCGAGCTGCGGCCGACCGTGATCCGCGCCGGGCGACTGCGAGCACCTGCGCGAGGCGCCCGCATGGCTGGCCCCCCGCACGCCGGAGGGCTGCGAGGAGTGCCTGCGCGACGGCCTCACCTGGGTGCACCTGCGCCTCTGCCTGACCTGCGGCCACGTGGGCTGCTGCGACTCGTCGGTCGGCAAGCACGCGACCGGGCACTTCGCCGAGTGCGAGCACCCGGTCATGCGCAGCTTCGAGCCCGGCGAGGCCTGGCGCTGGTGCTACCTGGACAACCGCCTGGGCTGAGCCGGCGACTCGGGCCGGCGGCCGTGCACCTGGTGCATGACGCTCAGAGCGCCACCGTGGTCCAGCGGGCCCGCTCGAGCGTCTCCGAGTCGGCGATGCCCACCCGCCGCAGCATGATCTCGTGGCCGGCGCCGTCGGGATCGAGGTAGCCCATGATCCAGAAGGCGCCCATGTCGCGCACGTCGCCGTGAACCGCCCCCTCGGCCTCGATGCGGCGGCGCAGCTCGCGGAAGGCCTCCTCGGTGGGTGCGAGCAGCGCGAAGTGGTCGAGGCGGCCGCGGCGGAACATGGGCGCCGGTGCGGGCGGTCCCGGGCCCTCCAGGAGCTGGAAGGGGTGGAGGACCGTCGTCGGCCCGACCGTCAGGAAGGCGTGCCGGACCCCGTCCTCGGTCATGTCGAGGGTCACCTCGGCCTCGAAGACGCGCACGTAGAAGGCGAGCAGGCGGTCGAGGTCCTCGGTGAGGAAGGTGACGTGGTGGACGCCGTCGAGCAGCGGCACGGCGATTGTCTACAGCCGGGGCGCGTCGCGGGCAACCGGCCTACCGTGTGCCCGTACACGATCGGCGGAGGCGCCATGACCAGCGGACCGGCATCGCAGGACCTGCTCGCGGGAGCGCCCGCCGTCCGGCTGGCGAACGACGTGCTGATGCCGGTGCTCGGCCTCGGCGTCTGGAGGGTTCCCGCCGCCGAGACCGAGCGGGCCGTCGTGTGGGCGCTCGAGGCGGGCTACCGGCACGTGGACACGGCGGCCGCGTACGGCAACGAGGAGGGCGTGGGGAGGGGGCTGCGGGCGAGCGGGCTGCGGCGGGAGGACGTCTTCGTCACGACCAAGCTGCGGCCGGGCCGCGGGCGAGCCGCGGCGGCAGCTCGAGGAGAGCCTGCGGAAGCTCGGCCTCGACCGGGTCAACCTCTACCTGATCCACTGGCCCGGCCGCGGCGCCGACGCCCTCTGGCCGGACCTCGAGCGCCTCAACGCCGAGGGGCTCGCGCGCGCGGTCGGCGTCTCGAACTACGGCACCGACCTGCTCCGCCGGACGGTCGAGCGGGCCGGCGTGCCGCCGATGGTCAACCAGGTCGAGTGGCACCCCATGGTCTGGTCGCCCTCCGAGCTGCGGGCCCACCGCGGAGCTCGGCGTCGTGCTCGAGTCCTACAGCCCCCTGGGCCACGGCCGCATGCTGGACGACCCGGTGGTCGCCGGGATCGCGGCGCGGCTCGGGCGCACGCCGGCCCAGGTCCTCGTGCGCTGGTGCCTGCAGCACGGCGTGCCGACGATCCCCAAGTCGCGGAGCCGGGAGCGCATCGTCGAGAACGCCGACGTCGTGAACTGGGCGCTCGGCGACGAGGAGATGGCCCTCCTCGACGGCCTCCGCGGGGGCTGAAGCGAGGGGCGGTTCCCACCCGCGGGTGGGGTCGCGGGCCAGCGCCGAGGCCAGGTGGACAAGGCGGCGCGCGCCCGCGCGACGCTCGTCGCGGGGGCCTCGGGGGTCTCGGCGATGAGGGCGCCACCCGCTCGGCACGCGCTTGCAGACGCTTCGACCAGTACGCCGAGCACAGAGCGCTCGAGGAGTCGCGCGCGACCTCGGGACCCGCGGCGCTCGAAGGTGGGCAAGCCCGAGCTCATCCGCGCGATCCGGGAGAGGCGCGGCGGCGAGGCGTTGGCGCCGGTCCCGAACGGGGTATCCACCGGCAGCGCCTTCCCACCCCGACCAAGGAGTCAGCGATGCCGGCAGGCAGCAGCCCGAAGCGCGAGCGGCAGTACGAGCACATCCGCGACAGCGCCAGGAAGCGGGGCGCGTCAACCAAGCGTGCGAAGGAGATCGCCGCCCGCACGGTCAACAAGGAGCGCGCCCGCTCGGGCGAGGCCAAGACGTCCTCCTCGACGTCCACGAAGGACATGTCGTCGGGGCGCCGCGGCGGCCAGCGCTCAGGGACCAACCGCCCCAAGGGGCGCACGCGCGACCAGCTCTACGCCGAGGCCAAGAGGCTCAACGTGGAAGGCCGGTCGAAGATGAACAAGGAGCAGCTCCGCAGGGCGGTCGAACGCGCGCCAAGTAGCCCCTACGGGGCCCTCGTGAAGACGAGGTCGAAGTCGTGCTCCCAGGTCGTCCCGTCGTGGGCGATCTCCCAGGCGCCGCTGATCGTGGTCCCGTCGTCGCTCAACGTGCCGGCGAAGCGCTGGGAGAAGTCGTCGCCGTCCCTCCAGAGGCGCCAGACGCCGTCCCGGAGGCTCATGCCGTAGACGCGCGCGACCCCACGCGAGTCGAAGTAGTGCTGGAGGAAGCCGTCGCCGGCCGGGTCCTCGCCGATGATCGCGATGCCGTCGGGAGCCCCGGGGACGTGGACCGTCCAGCGCTGCACCAGGAAGCGGCGCCCCTCCAGCCAGGAGAACGCGGCCCTCCCGACCGGCGCCGCGGGGTCGCCGAGGACCCACTCGCCGACGAGCGCCTCCAGCGCCTCGAGCTCCTCGCGTCCGGAGCTCATCGCGGCGGCGCGGGCGGGCCTCCCCCGGCGACGCCGAGCTGCTCCATCATGCCCATGGCGTCCCAGACGCCCCAGTGCTCTTGCGCCAGGCCGTCGTCGCCGAAGCGCACGATGTCGATGGCCTGGACGTCGATGCGCCTGCCGGTCGCCGGCATGCCCATGAACTCACCGTCGTTGGTGCCCGTCACGCGCGCGCGGACGACCACCTTGTCGCCGCTGGTCAGGACGTCCTCCGGGTCCATGCGAAAGTCGGAGAAGGCCGCGAGGTTCATCCTGAAGAACTGCAGCACCCCGTCCTTGGTGGGCGGGATGCCTGGCAGCTCCTCGTGCTCGACCAGGTCGTCGGCGAGGAGCGCGCCGCACCCCTCGACGTCGCCGGCGCTGACCAGCTCGTAGAACCGTCGCAGCGTGGCGGCGTGATCCATGGCGCTCCTCCTGGCTCGGGGTCGGCGCGATCCTACGACGGGAGGCGGTGGCGGCGATACGACCGGCGTGGGGCTTGACCGGGCCTCGCCTGCGGCCGGATCCTGGCGACGCCCCACCGGCGCCCACCGGACCGACATGGAGGCTTCAATGCCCGAGCCTCGGCGATCGACGTCGACGTCGGGGTCGCGCCGCCAGGACATGACCCTGCTCGCGTCGGAGGAGCCGGGCGGCAGGAACCGGCGGACCATCGACGCGGTCGTGCTGGCGGCCGCCGCGCTCGTCACGGGGTGCGCCGCCGTCCTGGCCTCGTCGGCGCCGGGCTGGGACCTCGACGTCGCCGGCGCGCTCGACACGCTCCTGGGGTGGGCCGACGGGCTCTGGCGCGCGGCCTACATCGGCGCCTTCGTGGCCGCGGTCGTGATCGCGGCGGCGATCCTCCTCCGGCGGCGCTGGAACCTGGCCCGGGACGTGCTCGTGGCGGTCGCCGTCGTGATCGTGGCCGCCACCCTCCTCGGGCGGCTGGTGGAGTCGGGCTGGTTCGAGGTCGACTTCGGCGTCTGGTCTCCGTGGGGCTTCCCCGAGGTCCACCTCGCATCCGTGACGGCGCTCGTCGCCGTCGCCGGCCCTGAGCTCGTCCGGCCCGTCCGCCTGTTCGCCGGCGGGCTGGTCGCCCTCGGCGCGCTCGGCGCCGTCGTGGTCGGCGCAGCGCTCCCCTCCGGCGCCCTCGGCGCGCTCGCGGTCGGCCTCGGGGCGGGAGCCCTCGTGCGCCTGGCCTTCGGATCGGCCGCGGGGGTCCCGGCGGCCGCGGCGCGTGCGCGACGCCCTCGGCGCGCTCGGGCTCGATGTGGCCGACCTGGCGCCGGCGCCGGCGCAGCGGATCGCGGCGCCTACGGGTGCTCCCTTGCTGAGTAGCGCATACGGGATTCGAACCCGTGTTACCGCCGTGAGAGGGCGGCGTCCTAGGCCCCTAGACGAATGCGCCGTGTGGGTCGTGCAGGCCCGCCGGGGGCGACGGGACAGCTGGGGGAGGAGGATTCGAACCCCCGCTACCGGGGCCAGAACCCGGCGTCCTACCGCTAGACGATCCCCCACCGCCGGAGGCGCCGACGATGGTACCAAACGCCCCCCCGGACGCTTCAAGCCGGCCCCGCGTGGCCGGTCCGCACGCGTAGGATCGTGCGCATGCCCGCCGCGCCGCGCAAGCACGCCCTCTACGGGCAGGAGCTGGAGCGGCGCGACCTGGGCGACTGACCCTCCCGCGGCCGGCCCGCCCCCGCGTGCCGCGAGCGCACGCGCCGCCCGACGAGGAGGACTCGCAGTGACCCGACACCCTGCCGCGCGATGAGCGGCGCTCAGACCATCGCCGTGCTGACCACGTTCTGGGGGGTGGCCATGGCGGCCTCCCCGGCGCTCCAGATCCGGCGCATTCGGCGCGAGGGCTCGTCCCGCGGCGTGTCGGCGGTGCAGATCCTCGTCCTGCTTGTGGGCTTCGCCCTGTGGCTGCTGTACGGCGTCGGCGAGGGCTCGGTGCCCCTGATCGTCACCAACGTCGTCGCGCTCATCGTCAACGGGGCCTGGCTGCGCTCCACCCTGCGCCACAGGCCGCGCGATCAGGCCGCGGCCGCGGCCTCCCAGTCGCCGTAGAGGTCGGCGTAGCGGCCGCCGGCGGCCATCAGCTCGTCATGGGCCCCCTGCTCGATGATGCGCCCGCCCTCCATGACGACGATCCGGTCGGCGTCGCGGATGGTGGACAGGCGGTGGGCGATCACGACCGCGGTGCGGCCGGCGAGCAGGGTGCGGAGGGCCTCGTCGATGCGCTGCTCTGCCCGCAGGTCGACCGAGGAGGTGGCCTCGTCGAGGATCAGCAGGCGGGGGTCGGCGACCAGCGCCCGCGCGAACGAGACGAGCTGGCGCTGCCCGGCCGACAGGCCGGAGCCGCGCTCGTTGATGCGGGTGTCGAAGCCCTCCGGCAGCGCCTCGATGAAGCCGGTCGCGCCCACCGCGTCGGCCGCCGCCCGCAGGTCGTCGTCGGTCGCCTCCGGCCGGCCGAAGGCCAGGTTCTCGGCGATCGTGCCGGCGAACAGGTGCCCCTCCTGGGGCACGATCGCGAGCTGGTCGCGCAGGGAGCGGATCGAGACGTCTCGCAGGTCGTGGCCGTCGATCAGGACGGTCCCCTCGCGGGGGTCGTAGAAGCGCGCGATCAGCTTGGCGAGGGTGGACTTGCCCGCCCCGGTGGACCCCACCAGGGCCACGGTCTCGCCCGGCTCGATGAGGAGGTCAACGTCGTGGACCACCGGGTCGCCGCCGCCGTAGCCGAACGTCACCCCGCGCAGCTCGATGCGGCCGGCGATGGGGGGGAGGGGCGCGGCGTCCGGCGGGTCGGAGAGCTCGGGCTCGGTGTCCAGCACGCCGAAGATCTTCTCCAGCGCGGCCATCGCCGACTGGAAGGTGTTGTAGAGCTGGGAGAGCTGCTGGATCGGGTCGAAGAAGCTCGACAGGTAGCCGACGAAGGCCACCATGACGCCGACCGACAGGTCCTGGTCGAGGACCCGGGTCGAGCCGAAGTAGAGGATGATCGCGGTGCCGATGCCGGCGAGCAGCTCGACGCCGGGGAAGTAGACCCCGGACAGGCGGACGGTCAACATGTTGGCCTCGCGGTACTCGTCGTTCACCCGCCGGAAGATGCGCTCGGTGGGCTCCTGGCGCCCGAAGCCCTGCACGACGCGGATGCCCGCCAGCGTCTCCTGCAGCGTGGCCAGCACCTCGGCGACCCGCTCGCGCGTGCGCCGGTAGGCCCGCGTCGAGTAGACCCGGAAGAGGGCGGTCCCGATCGCCAGCGCCGGGAAGATCACGAAGGTCAGCATCGCGAGCTGGGCGTCGTAGGCGAACAGGATCGCCACGACGCCGAAGAAGGTGAGCCCGTTGACCACCAGCGAGGTCACGCCGTCGGTGACGAGCTGCTGCAGCGCCTCGATGTCGCTCGTGAGCCGGCTCACGGTGCGGCCGGTCGGGGTCCGCTCGTGGTAGCCGAGCTCGAGCCGCATCAGGTGGCGGAAGGTGTCGGTGCGCAGGTCGAGCAGCACGCGCTCGCCGACCCAGCTCGACAGGTAGCTCTGGTAGTAGCCGGCGAGCCAGCCGACGAGCCCGGCCAGCACGAAGAGGCCCACGGCGAGGACCAGGACGCCCTTGTCGCCGGCGGTGATGCCGTCGTCGATGCCGAGCTGGGCCAGGGCGGGGATCGCCAGGCCGGCGCCGGTCACCACCAGCATCAGCAGCACGGTGATGGTCGCCCGGCCGGCGTAGGGCCGGAAGTAGGGCAGCAGGCGGCGCAGCTTGCTGCGGGGCGGGGGGGCGGCGCGGTCGCCCACCCGCGGCGCGGGGCCGGTGGCGGCGCGCGTGGTCACGCCTCGCCCGCCAGCAGCTCGGGCCGCGCCAGGCCGCCGTCGTGGATCTCGCGGTAGAGGTCGCTGAGCTCGTAGAGCTCGTCGTGGGTGCCGCGCGCCACGACCCGCCCGCCGTCCAGGACCACCAGCTCGTCGGCGAGCGCGATCGTGAACAGGCGGTGGGCGATCACGAGCGTGGTGCGCCCCTCCATGACCGCGGCGAGGGCCGCCTGGATCTCGCGCTCGGTCGAGGCGTCGACCGAGGCGGTCGCCTCGTCGAGGATCAGGATCCGCGGGTCGGTGATGAGCGCCCGGGCGATGGCCACGCGCTGGCGCTGGCCGCCGGAGAGCGTGTACCCCCGCTCGCCGACCACGGTCTCGAAGCCCTCGGGAAGGGCGTCGATGAACTCCTCGGCCTGCGCCATCCGCGCGGCGCGCCGGACCTCCTCGTCGGTCGCGTCCGGCCGCCCGTACGCGATGTTCTCGCGGACGGTGGTTGAGAACAGGAAGGGGTCCTGCGAGACGACGCCGATCTGCCGGCGCAGCTCGTCGAGCCGCACGTCGCGGACGTCGGCGCCGTCCACGAGCACGCGCCCGGCCGTCGCGTCGTAGTAGCGGGGGATGAGCTGGGTGAGCGTCGTCTTGCCCGAGCCGGTCGGGCCGATCAGGGCCACCGACCTCCCCGCCGGGATGTCGAGCTCGACCTCCTCGAGCACCTCCGGGCCGTCTGCGCCGTAGGCGAAGCTCACGCCCTCCAGGCGGATCGCGCCGTCGCCTGCGGGCATCGGCGCCGCGTCCGGGCGGTCGGCGACGTCCGGATCGGCGTCGAGCACCTCGAAGATCCGGGTGCCGCCGGCCACGGCCCGCTGGGCCTGGCCGATGAGCATCCCGAGCGAGCGGAAGGGCACCATCAGCATCGTCAGGTAGAGGTAGAAGGCGACGAACTCGCCCAGGGTCATGGCGCCGTCGATCGTCTGGATGCCGCCGTACACGAGCACCACGCCGAGGCCGACGATCGGCAGGAAGCCCATCAGCGGCTGGTAGAGGGCCCGGATGTGAGCGGCGTCCATGCTGCGGTCGAAGGCCCGCCGCGCGGTCGCCCCGAAGCGCTCGGTGCGGTCGGACTCCCGGCCGAAGGCCTTGATGACCCGGATCCCGACGGCGCTCTCCTCGGCCATCTCGGTGACCTCGCCGACCTTCTGCTGGACGTCGATCAGCACCGGGTTGGAGCGGCGGCTGTAGCGCCAGGCCACCGCCAGCAGGGCCGGCCCCATGGCGAGCGCCAGCAGCGCCAGCGACCAGTCGAGCACCAGCAGGATCGCCGCGATGATGATCAGCGTGAACGCCTGCATGAAGAAGAAGATCAGCCCGTAGCCGAGGAAGAAGCGCACGGTCTGCAGGTCGCTGGTCGCCCGCGACATGAGCTGGCCCACCGGCATGCGGTCGAAGTAGGCGAAGGACATCCGCTGCAGGTGGGCGAACAGCCGCGCCCGCAGGTCGTACTCGACGGCCAGGCTCACCTGGCCCGAGACCCAGCGGCGAATCAGCCCCAGGCCCATCCGCACCACCGCCACCAGGACGACCGCCCCGACCAGGGGCGCGAGGGCGTCACGGTCGCCCGCGCCGAGCACGTCGTCGATCACCCGGCCGGTCAGGTATGGCAAGGTGATGGAGCACGCCATCAGCCCCGCGGCGCAGAGCGCGGTGATCGCGACCTTGCCCTTGTAGGGGGCCAGGAAGCCGAGGAGTCGGAGCAGGACGGCCAAGGTGATTTACTGGTGAACGGTAGCGTCGGCCCCATGGCCGCACAAGGAGCGGCGGACGTCCTCGAGGCCGGGCTGCCGCCCTCGCCGGCGTCGCCCCTCGCGCTCGCCGTGCCGAACGTCAGCGAGGGCCGCGACCCGGTCACGATCGCCGCCCTCGCCGAGGCCTGCGCGGTGCCGGGCGCCCGCGTGATCGACGTCCACTCCGACCCCGACCACGACCGCAGCGTGCTCACGGTCGTGGGCGAGGCGCTCGCCCTCCAGGACGCGCTGGTGGCGCTGGCCGGCGAGTGCATCGACCGCATCGACCTGCGCCGCCAGCACGGCGTCCACCCCCGCGTCGGCGCGCTCGACGTCGTGCCGGTCGTGGCGATCGACGAGGCCGACGTCCCGCTCGCCAGCGAGATCGCGACCGGCCTCGCGGGGCGGCTGGGGGCCGAGCTGAACCTGCCGGTCTTCCTCTACGGCGGGCTGGCCACCGACCCCGCCCGGACGCTCCCGCGCGACTTCCGCCGCGAGGGGCTCGAGGAGCTCGCGCGGGAGGTGGAGGACGGGGAGCTCGCGCCCGACCACGGGCCGCCGCGCCTGCACCCGACGGCCGGGGCGGTGCTCGTCGGCGTGCGCCCGCCCCTGATCGCCCTCAACGTCTGGCTCCCCGAGGGGACCCTGACCGACGCCCGCGCGATCGCCGCCCGGGTCCGCGAGGCGGGCGGGGGGCCGCCCGGCGTGCGCGCGCTCGGCCTCTACCTGCCCGAGGCCGGCATGGCCCAGGTGTCGATGAACATCGAGGACCACCGCGCGGCGCCCCCGGCGCTCGTGATCGGGGCCGTCCGCTCGGCGGCCGAGGCCCTGGGCGTGGAGAGCGGCGACGTCGAGCTCGTCGGGCTGGTGCCGCGCGAGGCCCTGGCCGGGCCCAGCCCGTCCGCCCTCGGCATCGCCGGGATGCGGCCGGGCCAGATCCTCGAGCTCAGGGCCCCCGGCCTGCGCCGGGGCCCCTAGTCGAGGCACCGCCGTGGCCAAGCGCAAGAAACGCAAGAGCGCCGGGCCGCCGCCCGTCCACAACCCCAAGCGCGCAGCCCTCGAGGCCTCCGGGCAGGCGCCCAAGGCGTCCGCGCCCAAGCTCAAGCCGGGCGAGCCCACGCCGCCGTCGATGAGGGGCGTGCTCTTCCGGGCCGGCATCGTGGCGGTGCTCTTCTACCCCTACCTGATCTACATCGTCGGCTCGAGCCCGGCCGCCGCCCTCCTCGTGACCCTCGTCGCCTTCGGGCTCATGATCCCCCTCGGCATCCTCCTCGACCGCTTCCGCTACAAGCGGCAGCTGCGCCGGTGGGAGGAGAAGCGGGCCGGGCAGTCGGGCCGGTGAGCGAGCGGGCGCGCCGCGCGGCGGCTCCGCGCGGGACGCGCGACGTGCTGCCCGCCGAGGCGCGCGTGCGCGAGCGGGTGATCGACGCTGCCCGCGAGGCCTTCGCGCGCTACGGCTACGGGGCGATCGTGACGCCCACCTTCGAGGA
Organism: Miltoncostaeaceae bacterium; assembly: GCA_963808825.1. Lineage (GTDB taxonomy): Bacteria > Actinomycetota > Thermoleophilia > Miltoncostaeales > Miltoncostaeaceae > DATAGF01. Next base: position 19,331 of record CAWEGW010000018.1, read on the forward strand.
GACCGAGGTCTTCGTGCGCGGCGTCGGCACCAGCACCGACATCGTGCGCAAGGAGATGTACACCTTCGAGGACCGCGGCGGGCGCTCGCTCACGCTGCGGCCCGAGGGCACCGCGCCGGTGGTCCGGGCCTTCGTCCAGCACGGCATGCACAAGCTGCCGCTCCCGGTGAAGCTGTGGTACCTGGCGCCGATGTTCCGCTACGAGGCGCCCCAGTCGGGGCGCTACCGCGAGCACTGGCAGTTCGGCGCCGAGGCGATCGGCAGCGGCGACCCGCTCCTGGACGCCGAGGTGATCGCCCTCCTCGACGAGCATCCTTCGCGGCCTGGGCGTGCCCGGCCTGCGGCTGCGCGTCGGCAGCATGGGTGACGCCGAGAGCCGCGCGCCCCACCGGGCCCTGCTGCTCGACCACCTGGAGGGCCACCGCGAGGCCCTGGACGAGGACGCGCTCGCCCGCATGCGCGACAACCCGCTGCGGCTGTTCGACACCAAGGACCCCGCGGTGGCCGAGGTGATGCGCGGCGCGCCGGCCCTCCTCGACCACCTGTCGCCCGCCGCGCGCGCGCACCACGAGGCGGTGCTGGCGGCGCTCGACCGGCTTGGCATCGCCTACGAGGAGGACCCGGCGCTGGTGCGCGGGTTCGACTACTACACGCTCACCGTCTTCGAGTTCACGAGCGACCGGCTGGGCGCCCAGAGCGCCGTGGGGGGCGGGGGCCGCTACGACGGCCTGGTCGAGGCCCTGGGGGGGCCGCCGACCCCGGGCATCGGCTTCGGGGCGGGGATGGAGCGGATCGTGCTCGCGCTCCAGGACGAGGGCGCCGAGCAGCCCGCTGCGATCGACTGCTACCTCGCCGTGCCCGACGACGGCGCTCCGGCTCGAGGGGCTGGCCCTGCTCGAGCGCCTGCGGGCGGCCGGCGTGCGCTGCGAGTCGGACCTGCGCGGGCGCAGCCTGAAGGGCATGATGCGCCACGCCGCGAGCCTGGGCGCGCGCAGGGCGGTGATCCTCGGGCCGCGCGAGCACGAGGCGGGGGTCGCCACCGTGAGGGACATGGACAGCGGGGAGCAGCGCGAGGTGCCGCTCGACGGCCTGGCCGAGGCGCTGCGGGCGTGATCGGCTCCCCGCGCTACCGCACCCACTCCTGCGTCGCCGCGGCCGGCGCGGCCGGCGAGCGGGTCCGCGTGGCCGGCTGGGTCCACCGCCGCCGCGACCACGGCGGGGTCGTCTTCATCGACCTGCGCGACCGCTCCGGGCTCCTCCAGCTCGTCTTCCACGCCGACGCTGCCCGAGGCCCTGCGCGCGCCGCCGGCGCGCTCAGCCCCGAGGACGTGGTCAGCGCGCTGGGCACGGTGGTGCGCCGCTCGCGCCGAGACGGTCAACCCGGACGCTGGCGACCGGCGAGGTGGAGCTGCGCGTCGAGGAGCTCGAGGTGCTGTCGGAGGCCGACCCGCTGCCCTTCTCGGTGGAGGACGAGGGCCAGGAGGCCTCCGAGGAGCTGCGGCTGACCTACCGCTACCTCGACCTGCGCCGGCCGCGCCGCCTGCGCGCGCTCGAGCTGCGCGCGCGCGGTCGCCGCGGCGATGCGGCGCGCGCTCGACGCCGAGGGCTTCCTCGAGGTCGAGACGCCGGTCCTGACCCGGTCGACCCCCGAGGGCGCGCGCGACTTCCTGGTGCCGAGCCGCCTGCAGCCCGGCTCGTGGTACGCGCTGCCGCAGAGCCCCCAGCTCTTCAAGCAGCTGCTCATGGTCGGGCGGCCTGGAGCGCTACTACCAGATCGTCCGCTGCTTCCGCGACGAGGACCTGCGCGCCGACCGCCAGCCCGAGTTCACCCAGCTCGACGTCGAGGCGTCGTTCGTCGAGCCGCGCCGAGCTGCAGGAGCTGATGGAGCGCGTGCTGCGCGAGGCGTTCGCCGCCGGCGGCGTCGAGCTGGAGCTGCCCTTCCCGCGCATGTCGTACGCGGAGGCCGATGCGCCGCTACGGCACCGACCGGCCCGACCTGCGCTTCGGGATGGAGATCCTGGACTGGAGCGGCGCCGGCGGCCGCCACGGGCTTCGGCGTCTTCGAGGGGGCGCTCGCCGCCGGGGGCGTCGTGCGGGGCATCGTCGTGCCCGGCGCGGGCGAGGGGGTCAGCCGCAGGGTGGGCGACGAGCTGACCGAGGAGGCGCGCGAGCTCGGCGCCAAGGGCCTGGTGTGGGCCGTCGTCGGAGGACGACGGCTCCCTGCGCTCGCCCGTCGCGCGCTTCCTCGGACGGGCTGCGCGGGCGACCTCGGGGCCGGCGCCCGGCGACCTGCTGCTGCTGGTCGCCGACGCCGAGCCCGTGGTCCAGCGCGTGCTGGGTCGCTGCGGATCCGGATCGGCCGGGCGCGGCGGCCTCGATCCCGGAGGGGGTCTGGGCCCCGCTCTGGGTGGTCGACTTCCCCGCTGTTCGAGTGGAACGAGGACGAGGGGCGCTGGGACCCGGTCCACCACCCCTTCACGGCGCCGCGGCCCGAGGACCTGGACCGGCTGGAGAGCGACCCCGGCGCGCGTGCTGTCGCTGGCCTACGACGTGGTGCTGAACGGCCTGGAGATCGGCGGCGGCAGCATCCGCATCCACGACCGCGACGTGCAGGAGCGCGTGTTCGCGCTGATCGGGCTGGACGCCGAGGAGGGCCGAGGCCCGCTTCGGCTTCCTGCTGCGGCGCCCTGCGGCTGGGCGCGCCGCCGCACGGCGGCATCGCCTTCGGCCTCGACCGCATCGTGATGCTGCTCGCCGGCGAGCCCTCGATCCGCGACGTGATCGCCTTCCCCAAGACCGCGACCGGCTCCGACCCGCTCACGGGCGCCCCGGCGCCGGTCGCCCCCGAGCAGCTGCGCGAGGTCGGAGTCCGCCCGGCCGTATAGGGCCGACCTGCACCGACGCGGCTGGGATTCGCGGGCGGGATGGGTTACAACCGCGCGATTGGAGATCCCTGGGAGGGCGCGCACGGTGAGACGGAGACGGTGGACCTGGCAGGCGGCGCTGGTCGCCCTGGCGGCGGCGGCGCTGGTCGTCGGGATGGCGGGAACGGCCTCGGCGCAGGGTGGAGCCGGGCGCGCGCTGGCCGACGGCATCACCGTCGGCCCCGACGGGAACATCTGGTTCACCGAGTTCCACACGCGCCGCATCGGACGCATCACCCCCGCCGGGAAGATCACCCGCTTCGGCGAGCCGGCCCGCGGCCCGGCCGACATCACGACCGGCCCCGACGGCGCCCTCTGGTTCACGGAGTACGGCGAGCGGGTCGGCCGCATCACCACGACGGGGAAGATCACCGAGCTCCAGGTGCCCTTCGGCAACTACCGCGGCATCGCCTCGGGGCCGGACGGGCGCCTCTGGTTCGCTGACAAGGACGGCGACAAGATCGTCGCGATGACCCCGCAGGGCGCGGTGACGACGTACCAGCTGGCCCAGGGCTCGACCCCCGAGGAGATCGTCGCGGGCCCCGACGGCAACATGTGGGTGACCCTGTTCTCCCGCCACGGCGTGGCGCGCATCACGCCGGCGGGCGTCATCAGCGAGTTCCTGCTCCCGACCAGCGACGGCAACCCGTCGGGCATCACGGTCGGGGGGGACGGCGCGCTGTGGTTCTCGCTGGCGCAATATCCCGGCGTCGGCCGCGTCAGCACCGACGGCGCGATCGCGTCGTTCATCGTGGCCGGGGCCGGCCCCGGCGGCGCCACCGGCATCGCCTCCGGCTCCGACGGCGCCCTCTGGCTGACCTACCCGGCGGCGAACCGCATCGGCCGGCTCACCCTCGCGGGCGCCTACACCGAGGTGGCCGTCCCCACGGCCGGCGCCAAGCCGCTCAAGATCGTCGGCTCCCCGGCGACGGACCTCTGGTTCACCGAGAACGGGCGCGACCGCATCGGGCGCATCACGCCGGCCGCCACCCCCACGGGCTTCGGCCCGCTGAGGGAGTTCGCCTACGACACGGCGCCCCCCAAGGCCAGGGCCACGGTCACCGCCGCGGCCCGGTCGGCGGCGCGCGCCCGCCTGCGGGCGGGCAGGAGCATGCGCCTCCCGGTGCGGGTGCGCTGCAGCGAGGCCTGCTCGGTCCTCGCCCAGGTCGTCGCCTCGAAGTCCGTCGCGGCCGCCCTGGGCGTCAGCGGCTCGGGCAGCCAGGTCGTGATCGGCACGACCCGGCGCGCCAAGCGCTCGAAGAACGGCATCGTGAACGTGGGCCTCAGCCCCAAGGTCTCGCGCGCGCTGGCGCGCCGCGGGCCCACGAGCCTGCAGCTCCGCATCTTCGCCAGCGACAGCAACAGCAACGCTGCCCTGGTGCGGCGCTCGGCCCGGATCTGA
>CAWEGW010000019.1:0-129166 GCA_963808825.1 Miltoncostaeaceae bacterium
CGCCCAGGCCGACGAGGTCACGTCGTCGGAGAGCATCACGAAGTCCAGCCCCGCGCCGTCCTGCGCCAGCCGGCGGAAGGCGTAGTCGAACGTCTCGCCCATCGTCGCCGCGCCCAGCGGGGAGTGCTCGGCGTGGACGTGGAAGTCGCCCGCGTACCAGCCCGGCTCGCCCTTCGCGGGCGTGGGGTCAACCGCGCCGGGCGGTACGGATCGTCGGCGAACGCCGGGTCGGTCGACCGCTCGACCTCGACTCGCCAGGCCACCGCGCCGTCGGCGTCGCCCTCGGTGCTGACCGCCACGACGCCGAGCTGGGCCGCCCAGGCGCCCGGGCATGAACCGGCCCCGGCAGGTACGCGCGCGTGGTCTTGCCCGCCCTTCTTCCGCGGCGCGCGCAGGTACTCGGCCTGGGACAAAACCCCCTCGCGCTGAGCACCACGTCGGCTGAGCCGCCCCAGCCGCGGAACTGGCCAATCCCCCACTCATCCTGCGAGTAGGGCCGCGGCTCGTAGAGGCCGAGGTCGAGGGTGTGGCGGGGCGCGTTGGGAACCGAGCCCGTCAGCTCGGGCTGGTCGTGGCAGTACTTGACCCGGAGGGCGGTCGTGCCGCGCGGGACGTCGAAGGGCACGTACACGTAGGCGCCCTGCTCGGCGGCCGCGAAGCTGCCGGTGATCGCGTCATCGACGCGGATCGGCGCGCCGGGCAACGCTCCGGCGTCGCGGCCGATGCTGGCGCGCAGACCGTCAGAAAGGCCGTGGCGACGAGCAGGGCGCGCACCGGGCGGATAGTAGATTGCGCCGCGATGCCGATGGTTCCCTCCGCCCAGTACTCCCTGACGATCCGGGCCGAGATCGAGGACCGCCCGGCATGCTCGGCGAGGTGGCCGGCGCGATCGGCGGGCCGGCGGCCGATCGGGTCGGTCGACATCGTCGAGGTCGAGAGGGGGCGTGCGCGACATCACGGTCGACGCCGCCGGCGCCGAGCACTGGGACGCGATCGTCGCCGCGCTCGAGGCGGTCGACGGCGCGCACGGTCGTCGACTACGACCGACCGCACGTTCCTGATGCACCTCGGCGGCAAGATCGAGAGCGCAACAAGAGCCGCTCAAGACGCGCGACGACCTCTCGATGGCCTACACGCCCGGGGTCGCGCGCGTCTGCCAGGCGATCGCCGAGGACCGGAGAAGGCCTTCCAGTACACGATCAAGCGCAACACGGTCGCCGTGGTCAGCGACGGCACCGCGGTGCTCGGGCCTCGGCGACATCGGCCCGCGCGCGGCGATGCCGGTGATGGAGGGCAAGGCGATGCTCTTCAAGGAGTTCGCCGGCGTCGACGCCTTCCCGATCTGCCTCGACACCAAGGACCCCGACGAGATCGTCGCGGCGGTCGCGGCGATCGCGCCGGGCTTCGGCGGCATCAACCTCGAGGACATCTCCGCGCCGCGCTGCTTCGAGATCGAGGACCGGCTCAAGGCCGAGCTCGACATCCCGGTCTTCCACGACGACCAGCACGGGACCGCGATCGTCGTGCTCGCGGCGCTGATCAACGCGCTGCAAGCTCGACCGGCAGCGCGATCGAGGAGCTGCGCGTGCTCGTCATCGGCCTCGGCGCCGCGGGCGTCGCCGTGACGAAGATCCTGCTCAAGGCCGGCGTGCGCGACGATCATCGGCGCCGACTCGCGGGGCGCGCTGCACACCGCCGCGCGGACTACCAGGACGGCTCGATGACGCCGATCAAGCGCTGGTACGCCGAGGCGACCAACCCCGAGCACGCTGACCGGCTCGCCCGGCCGACGCGATCGACGGCGACCGACCTCTTCATCGGGCTCTCGGGCGCGCGCGTCTTCCCGGCCGAGGCGCTGGCGCGGATGAACGACCGACGCGATGGTCTTCGCGATGGCCAACCCGACGCCCGAGGTCTCGCCCGAGGAGGCCGCGCCCTACGCGCGGATCATCGCCACCGGCCGCTCGGACTACCCGAACCAGATCAACAACGTGCTCGCCTTCCCGGGCATCTTCCGCGGCGCGCTCGACGTCCGCGCGCGCGCAGATCACCGAGCAGATGAAGATGGCGGCGGCGCACGCGATCGCCGCGATCGTCGCCGACGACGAGCTGCGCGAGGAGTACATCGTCCCGTCGGTCTTCAACCGCGACGTCGCGCCCGCGGTCGGCCGCGGCGGTCGCCGCCGAGGCCGCGCGCGGGCCGGCGCCGCCGGCCGGCGGGCGACGACGATCGGCTTCGCCGACGACCGACGACGCAGCGCGATCGCCGCGGCGACGGCGTAGACCCGCGCGTGACATCGCGACGTCACCGTCACCGGCGCGACCGGGCTGATCGGCGCCGAGGCTGCGTCGCCGCGCTGCGCGGAGCGCGGCGACGAGGTCACCGTCCTCTCGCGCGCCCGCGGGCGCGCAGGCGCTGGGCGGCGTCGAGGCGGCCGCCTGGGACCCGTGGGCGGGCCCGGCGCCGGCCGAGGCGCTGGCCGGCCGCGACGCGGTCGTCCACCTCGCCGGCGAGAACGTCGCCCAGCGCTGGAGCGCCGACGCCAAGCAGCGGATCCCGAGAGCCGCGGCAGACCGGCACGCGAAACCTCGTCGACGGCCTGCGCGCCGCCGACGCCGCCGCCGCCGGCGTGCTCGTCTCGCGCGTCCGCGGTCGGCTACTACGGCCCGCACGGCGACGAGGAGGTCGACCGAGGACGCGCCGCCGGGCGACGACTTCCTCGCCCAGCGTCTGCGTGGAGTGGGAGCGCGAGGCGCGAGCGCGGCCGAGGAGCTCGGCGTGCGCGTCGTCGATGCGCACCGGCGTCGTGCTCGACGACGAGGGCGGCGCGCTGGCGAAGATGCTGCCGCCGTTCAAGCTCGGCGTCGGCGGCCCGGTCGCCAGCGGGCGGCAGTACATGCCGTGGATCCACATCGACGACGTCGCCGGCCTCTACCTGCGCCGCGCTCGACGACGACCGGCTGGAGCGGCGCCGGTCAACGGCAGCGCGCCCGAGCCGGTCACCAACAGGACTTCTCAAAGGCGCTCGGCCGGGCGCTGCACCGCCCGGCCTTCGCACCCGTGCCCGGCTTCGCGCTGCGCCTGCTCTACGGCGAGATGGCGAGCGAGACGTCAGCGCCGAGGGCCAGCGCGCGCATCAAGCTGGCTACGGCCATCCGATTCCGCGCAGCCGGACGGCTCGGCTAGCGCGCTGGCGCGGCGGTCGCGCTCGGTCGCCTGGAGGGGCGCTCGGACGCGGTGGACGACGCCTGGCGCTGCGACGGCACGCAGGTCCTGTCATCGAGCGCCCTGACGCGCGCCGCGCAGGGGCCGGTAGCGCGGCCGACGCCGCGAAGCTTGCCCCCGCGGGCGCGCGGCGGACCGGCGTGTCCCTGCTGCGCGGCTCTCGGACTTGACCTTGCGGCCCGTCGCGCAGCCGACGCGGTGGACTCGTCGCCGGCGAGAAGCGGCCATCTCCTGCACGTCGACCCACCCCGGAACGTCTCCGACCGACCTCTCGCTCCCGCCGTCTCCTCTCTCCCCTACCCGTAGCCCCTCCCCCTGAGCGGGGCGCGCCAGACACGGACTGAGGCGATGACCAGAGATCGCCAGACGCGACGCTCAGGAGACAGGCCGGTGCCCAGGCCGGGCTTCTCGCCGTAGCCCTTGCGCTCGGACAGCTCGCTGGCAGACGATCGCGGAGATCAGCCAGAGTAGAGGCAGCCACAGGGCCTTGGCGCCGATGGCCGCGAGGATCACGAGACGTCATGTCCCCAGGTAGGCGCGCCTGGACGCTCGTCGTCGTTGCGCAGCGCGTCGGACGCGTCGGTGAGCGCCACCGTGCCGGTCTCGAGCACGTAGCCGCGCGCGGAGACGTCGAGCGCGTAGTTGGCGTTCTGCTCGACGAGCAGGATCGTCGTCCCCTGCTCGTTGATCTCGCGGATGATCTCGTAGATGCGGTCGACGATCACCGGCGCGAGGCCGAGCGAGGGCTCGTCGAGCAGCAGCAGCGCGGGCGCGCCATCAGCGCGCGGCCGATCGCGAGCATCTGCTGCTCGCCGCCGGACATCGTGCCGGCCTTCTGGCTCTCGCGCTCCTGCAGGCGCGGGAACAGCTCGTAGACGCGCTCGATGTCCTCGCGGGATCCCCTCGTTGTCCTTGCGGGTGAACGCGCCCATCTCGAGGTTCTCGAGGACGGTCATGCGCGGGAAGATGCGCCGGCCCTCGGGCGACTGGGCGATGCCCGAGCGCGGCGACCTCGTGGGCCCGGCATGCCGGTGATGTCCTCGCCCTCGAAGCTGATCGTGCCCCGCGCGCGGCGGGACGAGCCCCGAGATGGAGCGCAGCGTCGTCGACTTGCCGGCGCCGTTGGAGCCGATGAGCGTGACGATCTCGCCCTCGTAGACCGTCGAGCGAGATGCCCTTGAGGGCCTGGATCGAGCCGTAGAACGTGTGGATCGTCCTCCGAGCGCGAGCAGCGGCATGCGCGCCGTGCCGCCGTCGTGCTCATGCCTGGCTCCCCAGGTAGGCCTCGATGACCCGCGGGTTCTTGCGCATCTCCTGCGGGCGAGCCCTCGGCGATCTTCTCGCCGTGGTCGAGCACGGTGATGCGGTCGGAGACGTTCATGACGACCTTCATGTCGTGCTCGATGAGGAGGATCGAGATGCCCCGCTCGTCGCGCAGCGCCTCCATCAGGCCGCGCAGCTCCTCGGACTCCTGCGGGTTCATGCCGGCCGTCGGCTCGTCGAGCAGCAGGAGCTTCGGCTCGGAGGCGAGCGCGCGCGCGATCTCCAGCCGGCGCTGGTCGCCGTAGGGCAGGTTGCATCGCCAGCTCGTCGGTGGCGCTTGAGCCCGACGAACTCGAGCAGCTCGCGCGCCGCGTCGCGCGACTGCGCTTCTCCTCGCGCCGCGCACGGCGGCGTGAGGATCGACGCCGTGACGCGCGGCGCAGGCGCGCGTGCATGCCGACCTGGACGTTCTCGATCGCGGTCATCGTCCGGAACAGCTTGATGTTCTGGAACGTGCGCGCGATGCCGGCGCTCGTCACCCAGGTCGGGGCGCTTGGCGGTGATGTCCTTGCCGTCGAAGGATCACCCGGCCCGGCGTCGGGCGGTAGAGCCCGGTCAGGCAGGTTGAAGAACGTCGTCTTGCCGGCGCCGTTGGGCCCGATGAGCGAGACGATCGCCGCCGCTCGGGCACGGTGAAGGTCACGTCGTTGACCGCGACGAGGCCGCCGAAGAGCTTCGAGACGCTCGGCGCCTCGAGCAGCGCGCCGCCGTTCGTGCTCGCCGCGGACGTCGCTCTTCGGCGCGTCGCCGGCGCTCGTCGTGGCATCTCGGCGGACTCATGCCTCGCGTCGGTCTGGTCGAGGGAGACCTCGTCGACCTCGCGCCGCCGTGCAGCTCGAGCCTTCGTCTCGCCGGACGGGATCAGGCCCTCGGGCCGCAGCACCATCATCATCAGCAGGAAGAACCCGAGGATCCCGAAGTTGATCGACGGTGACGTCGAACTCGAGGCCGAGCTGCTCGGGGACGCTGTTGAGCTCGGGCAGCAGGTACCGGTTGATCATCGACAGCGCCATCGCGCCGAGGATGACGCCCCAGATGTTGCCCATGCCGCCGAGGATCACCATGCACGAGGATGAAGACGGAGAACCCGAACTCGAACTGGTCGACGTTGACCGTGTTGTTGTCGGTCGCCGAGGAACGCGCCGGCGGCGCCCCCGGATCGCCGCGCCGAGCGCGTAAGCCCAGAGCTTGGTCTCGGACGAGGTTGACGCCCATCGCGGCTGCCGCGCCTCCTCCTCGCGGACGGCGATCCACGCCCTCCCCAGCCGCGAGTCGCGCAGCCGGATGTTCAGGAAGAGTTTCACCAGCAGCACCATCGCCAGGCCGACGTAGTAGATCGGCTCCTAACTCCAGCGGATACTGCAGCGTCGCCGATCCAGCGGGAAGTAGATCTGGTCGACCGGCGTGATGCCCTGGCGGCCGTTGGAGAAGTCGGTCGAGCCGATGCCGAAGTGCCGCTCTCGGCGCTCGAACACGCGCGGGACGATCTCGCCGAAGGCCAGCGTCACGATCGCCAGGTAGTCGCCGCGCAGGCGCAGCGTCGGCGCGCCGAGCACCGCGCCCCAGAGCGCGGTGAAGAGCCGCGGCGATGACCACGACGAGGATGAAGTTGATGTGGATGCCCGGCGCGACCTCCAGCGCCCCCGAGGTCAGGAAGTGGATGTCGACCTCGGCGAAGTGCAGCGACATCAGCCAGCCGGCGACGTAGGCGCCGAAGGCGTAGAAGGCCACGTCACCGAAAGAGGTGGCGAGAACGCCGTCTCCGCATCGATCCTCGGGATGCTCGGGGAGCCCGTCATCGTCCTCGCCGCCTTCGGCTTCACCAGCCAGCTGCCCGAGGAGCGGATCGCGGAGGTCGGAGAGCGGCTGCGCGACGCCACCGCTTCCGCATCCGTCGAGACGGCGGTCCGGCCGCCGCAGGAGGACTGACCCGATGGGCGGGGGGCACCCCCGCAATCAGCGGATGACATCGTCCCCGCCATGACCTGGGCGCGCGTGGCGGTGGCGGCGATGCTGGTCGCGGTGGCGGCGGCGGGCACGGCCGCGGCCGCCGGCCGGATGTGGCAGCCCCCGCTCACGATCACGCCGCGCGGCGCCGAGCCGCACGATCCGTCGGCCGCGGCCGGCACGGGCGGCGAGGCCCTGGCCGCGTTCACCACGACCATCCGGGGGCGCAGCCAGGTCGAGGCCCGCGTGCGCGATCCCGCCAACGCGCCCTGGGTGCGGGTCGTGCTGTCGGGGACGTTCCCGACCGCGCCCAGCCGGCCGGCGGCCGCGATCGAGCCCGCCGGGCGCGCGGTGGTCGCCTGGCGGGTCCCCGGCGGCGCGGTCCGCTCCGCGGTGCGCGACCGGCCCCATGGCGACTGGCGCGTGATCCCGGTGGCCCCGGGGGGCGCCACGGACGACGAGCGCGACTTCCGCGGGGCGGTGGCGGCGATGGACGGCGTCAACCGCTCCGCGGCGCTCGTGTGGGCAGAGCGCGCCGCCGGCGCGTGGACCGTGCGCTCCGCGCGCCGCCCGACCTCCGGGGCGGCGTGGGCCGAGACGCCGCCGCTCGCCCTCGGCCCGGGCGCGTCCGAGCCGTCCCTCGCCCTCTCCCCCGACGGCACCGCCGTCGCCGCCTGGACCGTCCCGTCCGGCCCGGACTTCTTCGCGACCGGGCCGCTCTACGCCGCCGTGCGCTCGACCGAGGGCGCGTGGACGGCGGCGACGCCGCTCGCGGCCGGCGGCGCCCGCATCCCCTCGGCGGGGGCCGGCTACGACGGCCGCGCCGCCGTCGCCTGGGAGGATCTCACGGCCGGGACGCCGTCGGTCGCCGTGGCCGAGGCCGGCCTCGGCACCGCCTGGGGCGCGCCGCAGGCCGTGACGCCGGGACGGGCGCCGCGGGTGGCGGCCAACGCGTCCGGCGACCTCGTGCTCAGCTGGGCGGCCCTCGGGACGCCCCAGGCCACGCCGATCCTGGCCGCGGTGAAGCCTGCCGGCGCGGGATGGCCGGCCGGCCGGGAGTTGACGCCCGGCGAGGGCCTGACGTGGATCGAGGCGTCCCTTGCGCGGGTGGCGATCGGCGGCACGGGGCGCGCCTTCGTCGGCTTCCTCGACCAGGAGGGCCCCGGCTCGGCGACGGTCACGCTGGCAGCGGCGCGGGCCAACGAATCGTGGTCGACCGCGCCCGTCCGGGTGGGCGCAGACCTGTTCGGAATCGCGCTGTCGGCGTCCTCGGGCGGGAACGGACTGGCCGTCCTCCCCTCCGAGAGCAGCGACGGCTCCTTCCTTCAGGCGGCCGACTTCGACAGCTACGCGCGCCCGGTGATCACCGCCGGGCTGGCCGGCGTGCGCCGCGCCGACGGCACGGTCGCCTGGACGGCCGCCCTGCGGAACCGCGGGCGCGTGGTGGCCCAGGGCGTGCGCCTGAGCCTGGCGATCTGCTGCGGCACCCGCCTCGTGTCGGCGCGGCCCGGCGGCACGCGCTCGGGCCGGATCGTCAGGTGGACCGTCCCGCGGCTGGCGCCGGGCCGCACCAGCACCATCCGCCTCACGGTGAGGAACCCGCCGGGATCGACCGGACGCCTCAGCGGGTCGGTGTCGGGCGTGGCGTTCCCGCCGTTCACCGTCTCGACCGTGCCCCGGCGCTCATAGGTCGAGGACGAGGTCGCCGCGCGGTCGCCCGCAGCAGATGAGGGCGCTGCCCTGCGCGGGCGGCTCGACGGGGTCGGGGTCGTAGTCCACCGACCCTGAGACGAGGGCCGTCTCGCAGGTGTGGCAGACGCCCGTGCGGCACGACCAGCGGACGGGCACGTCGCAGGCCTCGGCGAGCTCCAGCAGGCTGACGTCGTCGGGATCCCAGCGGACGGCGAGGTCGCTGCGGGCGAACTCGACCGTCGGCCCGGTCCGGTTCCCCCCGGCGGCGGGCGGGTGCGGCGGCCGTGACGTCGTGGGCGCCACCCCCGGCGCGATCGGCGGGGCCGGGCCGAAGGGCTCGGTGTGGATGCGGGAGGCGGGGAGGCCGTGGGCCGCCAGCGCCGCCGCGATCTCGTCCATGAAGGACGCGGGCCCGCACACGTAGGCGTCGGCATCCCGGGGCGGGTCGAGGGCGGAGAGGAGCTCGGTCGAGAGGCGGCCGGCCGTCTGGAAGTCGCGGCCCTCCAGGTCATCCGGCCCGGGGCGGCTGAAGGAGACGTGACCGCGCGCGTTGGGCAGGGAGGCGAGGAGGGCGCGCGACTCGGCGGCGAAGGCGTGGTCGCCGCCGCCGCGCGCGCCGTGGAGCCACCAGACCTCTCGCGGCGAGCCCTCGTCGCCCCTGGGCTGACGGCGGGCGACGCCCGTCGTAGGCTCGCGACGCCGATGCGAAACGGCCCGTTTCGCGAACTGCCGACGCGGGAGGCCCACGATGACCGCTGCCGACACGCCCATCGCGCCGATCGCGCTCGGGCCCGATGAGGGCGAGGCGCTCTGGTTCCTCGGCGGCCTGGTGACCGTCAAGGCGAGCGGCGCCACGACCGGCGGCCGGGTCGCGGTCATCGAGCACCTGGCGCCCCGCGGCGCCGGCTCGCCCCTGCACGTCCCCCGCCGCGAGGACGAGTGGTTCTACGTCACCGAGGGCGAGCTGACGTTCTGGGTCGGCGGCCAGGTCGTCGCCGCCCCGGCCGGCTCGTTCGTCTACGGCCCGCGCGACGTCCCCCCCACCTTCGAGGTCTCGTCCGACCGCGCGCGCTTCCTCCTCGTCGTGGAGCCCGCGGGCTTCGAGGACTTCGTGCGCGCGGTGGCCGAGCCCGCGGGCGCGCTCACCCTGCCCCCGCCGCCCGAGGGCCCGCCCGACCCGGCCCGGCTCGCGGCGCTCGCCGCCGAGCACGGCGTCGAGATCCTGGGGCCTCCCGGCATCCCGGCGGCGTAGCCGCCGTCTCAGGCCGCGGCCTGGGCAACCTCGACCAGCCGCGCCAGGGAGGCGACGACCTCGGCCCTGACCGGCTCGAGGCGGGCGGCCTCCTCCTCGGGGACGGTCACCCGCACGGCGACGTCGCAGCCCTCGGCCGCCGGCGAGAGCGTCCACTCGTGGACGATGTCCGAGCGCAGGCAGGAGATCACGATGGCCCCGGCCTCCCGCCGCGAGGCCACCGCGGTGGGCATCGGGAAGTCGGGCCAGCCGTCGAGGTAGCGGGTGACGGCGCCGTCGTCGCCGGGCTCGACGCGCTCTGTGCCCGCCCACCAGTCGGGGAAGCGGGCCGGGTCGTGGAGGAGCTTCCACACCTCCTCGGCCGGCGCCCGGCAGGGCGAACGCTCAGAGAACTCGGGCATCGCCCGCCAGCCGCTCGCGGTAGCCGTCGAATCCGGTCTCGTCCGCCAGGGCCGCGGCCTCGGCGGCGGCGGCCCGGGCCTCGTCGTGACGGCCGAGGGCGGCCAGCGCCTCCGCGCGGTCGGCCAGGGTGAGGCCGAGCTCGACCGCGGGCTCGACGAGGCCCGCGACGGGCGGGCGGCCGAGGTCGGCCACGACGGCGGCGTAGACGTCGCCCTCGGGGACCGAGGCCAGCCGCCGGCGCCAGACCACCTCGGCCTCGTCGAGCCGGCGCAGGGCCCGCTCGGGCTCGCCGCGGGCCATCTCGACGGCGGCCTGGGCGCGCGGCAGCCGCCCGATCAGCGTCTCGGGGAGGTCGCCGGCACCGACCGGCTCGAACGGGAAGCGGCCCAGCTCCTCGGCGGCCGCATCGGGGTCACCGGCCGCCGCGAGCGCCTGGGCCCGCAGCAGGCGGGCGAGGGGGCGCGAGAAGTGCGCGTCGGCCGAGTCGAGCGCCGCGCCGAGGCGCTCGGCGGCGGAGCCGGCGTCGCCCGCGGCCAGCAGGACGCACCCGAGGTCGAAGGCGGCGGTCGCCTCCAGGTCCTCGGCGCCGGCGCGCGCGGCCAGGGCCTCCTGCGCGCGGCCCGCGGCGACCGCCTCGGCGTGGCGGCCGAGGCGCGAGAGGGCGTGGGTGCGGGCGGCGTGGAGGTGGGTGGCCAGGCCGGGCCCGACGCGCTCGTCCGGGCCGGCCTGCTCGACCAGCTCGAGGCAGCGCTCGAAGTCGCCCCGCGCGGCGGCCGCCGCGGCGATGTTGCCGTAGGCCACCGAGGCGAGCTCGGGCCGCTCGGCGGCCTGGGCCAGCGCCACGGCGCGGAGCCCCTGCTCCTCGGCCTCGGCGAGGCGCCCGGAGCGGATCACCGCCATGGTGCGGTCGAGGGCCAGCTCGGCCGCGAGGACCGGGTCGTGGGCCGCGTCGGGCAGCCCCTCGAGGGCGGCGATGTCGGCCTCGGCGCGCTCGGGGTCGCCGGCGACCGACTCCGCCCACGCCGACCCGGCGCGCGCCAGCACCTCGACCTCCGGGGCGTCGGCGCCGTCGTCGAGGATGCCGAGGGCGGTGCGGTAGGCCTCGAGGGACTCGCGCGGGTAGCAGATGGAGGTGCGCAGCCAGCGGCCCCGCGCCGCCCAGGCCGCGGCGAGCGCGGCCGGGTCGCCCCCGGCCTCGATCAGCGCCCGCGCGCGCCCGAAGGCCGCGTCGAGGGCCTCGCGGTCGCCGCGCCAGGCGTGGACGTCGGCGAGCCCCAGCCACAGCTCGGCCTCGGCGTCCGGCTCCGGCGCCAGCGCGATCCCCTCGGCGAGGAAGCCCGCCGCCTCGTCGAGCGCCCCGAGCCGGCGGGCCTCGGCGGCGGCCGCCGCCAGGTAGGGCACGGCCCGCGGCCCCCGCCCCCCGAGGCGCAGGTGGCGCGCGACCTCGGCCGCGCGGCCCGCCGGCCGCCCCGCGAGCGCGTCGGCGAGGCACTGGTGGGCCCAGCCCAGGCGCTCGGGCGCCAGCTCGGCCGCGCACGCCCGCCGCACCAGGTCGTGGGAGAACGCCAGCCGCCCGTCGCCGCGCGCCGCGACCAGCCCGGCCTCGGCGACGGCGTCCCGGGCGTGGGCCGCGGGCTCCGGCCCGAGGATCTCGACGGCCTCCCCCGGGCTGAGCGGCCGCCCGGCCGCGGCGGCCAGGGCGACCAGGTCGCGCCCGGCGCCCGACAGCCCGGCCAGCGAGGCCCGCACCGAGCCGCGCAGGCCCTCCTCGGGCGGCAGCCCGGCGGCGGCCGCGCGCGCGGTCTCGCGGGCGATCAGGGGGTTGCCCTCCGCGGCTCCCGCGACCCGGGCGGCGCCCTCCCCGTCGAGGCCGGAC
Organism: Miltoncostaeaceae bacterium; assembly: GCA_963808825.1. Taxonomy (GTDB): domain Bacteria; phylum Actinomycetota; class Thermoleophilia; order Miltoncostaeales; family Miltoncostaeaceae; genus DATAGF01. Next base: position 11,719 of record CAWEGW010000019.1, read on the forward strand.
GCCGCGTCGGCGACGACGGCCGCGATCGCCTCGGGGCCCAGCGGCCCCAGGTCGACCTCGGACAGCGCGCCGTCGCGCCGCCGGACCGCCTCGAGGGCCCGCTCGACCTCCCCCTCCCCCGCCGTGCGGCGCGTGACCACCACAAGCGCTCGGACGTCGCCCAGCCGGCGGCCGACGTGCCCCAGCAGGGCCAGGCTGGCCGGGTCGGCTCGGTGCAGGTCCTCGAGCAGCACCACGGTCGGCGTGCCGTGCGCCGACCAGGCGAGGGCCTCGACGACGGCGTCGAAGATCCGCAGCCGCTCCAGATCGGGGGTCGCCGGCGCCGCCGGCGAGCGCCCCCAGGCCGACTCGACCGCAGGGCAGAGCAGGGCGAGCTCGGCCGGCCAGCGCGCGTCCGCCGGCGGCGCCGGGGTGGCGCGCACCAGGCCGCGCAGCGCCTCCGACCAGGCCGCGTAGGGCGGCCCGCTGTCGAGGTCGAGCGCCGCCCCGGAGGCCGTCCGCGCGCCCTCCGCGGCCGCGGCGTCCAGCAGCTCGGCCGCGAGGCGGCTCTTGCCGATGCCCGCGGGGCCCGCGACGGCGGCGACCCCGCCGCGCCCGGAGCTCGCCGCGTCCAGGGCGGCCCGCAGGACGGCCAGCTCGGCCTCGCGCCCGTGCAGGGGCGGCCGCGCGGGAGCGGCCGGGGCGGGCGCGGGCGGCCGGGGCGCAACGACCGGAGCGGTCGGGGCCGGGGCGGTGCCGGCCCGCAGCCCCTCGGCGAGCTCGCGCGTCTCCGCCGACGGCGGGATCCCGAGCTCGGCCGCCAGCACGTCGCGGCAGCGGCGGTAGGCGGCCATGGCCTGGGCCCGCTCGCCGGCCGCGGCCAGGCGCCGGATGAGGGCGCGGTGGCCGGCCTCGCGCAGCCGGTCGTGGCGCAGCGCGCGGCGCGTCCACTCGATGGCCGCCGCCAGGTCGCCGTCGGCCTCGGCGAGGTCGGCCAGGCGGTCGAGGGCCCCCACGACCCGCTCGCGCCACGCGTCCTGGGCCTCGATCGCCCACTCGTCGGCGATCTCGGGCAGGAAGGGCCGCGCCGCGATCTCGACTGCGCGCTCCAGCGATGCGCGGTCCCCGGCGGCCAGCAGCCGCTCGGCCTCCTCGGCGTCGATCGACCGCGGCAGGCCGGGAGCCAGGCCGGCCCGCGCCCGGTCCGCGACCAGGTAGTCGCCCCCGCCCACGGCCTCGAGCGCCGCCCGCACGCTCCAGAGCGCGCTGCGCAGGGACGCCCGGGCGCTCGTGTCGAGGACTTCGGGCCAGAAGGCCCCGGCCAGGCGCGCGCGCGACATCGGCTCGGGACGGGCCAGGAGGTAGGCCAGCAGGGCCCGGGGCTTCATCCCGGGCACGTCCGCCACCGGGCGCCCGTCCACCTCGACGGCCAGCCCTCCGAAGAGCCGCGCGGTGAGCATGCGGCTCATCCTCCGCCCCGGCCCGGGGGGCGGTCAAACCCGCCGCGACCGGGCGCAAACGAAACCGGGGGCCCGCGATCGGAGAGGGGATCGCGGACCCACCGGGGTCGAGTGTGTTCCTGCCGCCCTGAACTCCTCCTGAACGTTCAGCGGGCCTCGGCGGCCCTCCTGCGGCGCATGTCGTCGGCGCCGAAGACCGCCTGAAGGGCGGTGTTCACGAGCCACACGATGATCGTCGCCCCGACCGCCGACCAGAAGCCGTCGATGTCGAAGCCCGAGACGATCCAGGAGGTCAGGTAGAGCATCAGCAGGTTGACGAAGAAGAGCGCGATCCCGAGCGTCAGGATGATCACTGGGAGCGACAGCAGCGTCACCAGCGGCTTCACCAGCCAGTTGACGATCCCGAAGACCGCGCCGGCCGGGATGACCACCCACTCGTCGTCGAAGCGGATGCCGTCGATCAGCCAGTCGGCCACGATCAGGGCCACGGCGTTGAAGGCCCACAGCAGCAGGATCCGCTTCACCGCGACAGCATCCCACGCCGGCCCGGACGGCGCGCGCCGGCGATGTCAGCCCGGCGGGCCGTCGCCGTCGGCGTCGTCGTCGCCGTCGTGGCGGACGAAGGCCAGGCAGGTGTTGTGGCCGCCGAAGCCGAACGAGTTCGAGAGGGCCGCGTCCACGCGGGCCTCCCGGGGGCTGAGGACGTGGTCGAAGGGCGCCTCGGGGTCGGGATCCTCGAGGTTGAGCGTGGCCGGCAGCACGCCGCGCGAGAAGGCCATCAGCGTGGCGACCGCCTCGACCCCGCCTGCGGCGCCGAGCGCGTGCCCGTGCGCCGACTTCGTCGAGGAGACCGTCGCGCCCGCGAAGCCGGCGCGCACCAGCGCCCGGGCCTCCGCGACGTCGCCGGCCTGGGTCGACGTGCGCGTGGGCGTTCACGTAGCCCACCTCGGCAGGGGTCAGCCCCGCGTCGGCCAGGGCCTCGGCGATCGCCCGCGCGGGCCCGTCGCCGGTCGGGTCGGGGTCGGTGGGGTGGCCGGCGTCGCAGGAGCTCCCGTAGCCGGCCAGCTCGGCGTGGATGCGGGCGCCGCGCGCGAGCGCCCGCTCGCGCTCCTCCAGCACCACCATCCCGGCGCCCTCGCCGATGACGAAGCCGTCGCGCGTGCGGTCGAAGGGCCGCGAGGCGCGACCGGCGTCGCCGGGGTCGTGGTTGAGCGCGCCGGAGCGGATGTAGCCGGCCACGACCAGCGGCGAGAGCGGCGCGTCGGCGCCGCCCGCGACCACCACGTCGGCCCGGCCCTCGCGGATCATCGCCAGGCCGGCGCCGATGGCGTCGGCCCCGGCCGCGCAGGCGGTCGCGGACGCCGCGGAGGGCCCCCGCAATCCGAGCGCGCGCGCCGCCGCGGCTGCGGGGTGGTTCGGCAGCGAGGACGGGATCGCGAAGGGCCCGACGCGGTCGGCGCCCCGCTCCAGCAGGGCGCGGTGGGCCTCGAACAGGGTCTCGGCCCCGCCGTGGACGCTCCCGATCGAGACGCCCGTGCGCTCGGGCAGCGCGTCCACATCCCCGGCGTCCTCGAGCGCCATGGCGCCCGCCACCGCCGCCAGGCGGCCCGAGCGGTCCATCCGCCTGGCCTCGCGCTGGCCGAAGCGCTCGCGCGCGTCCTCGCCGGTGGCGACCGGGAAGGCGGGGATCGCCCCCACCCCCTCCACCTCGAGCACGTCAACCCCGGAGCGCCCCGCGGCCAGGGCGTCCCAGAACGGCCCGGCCCCGGCGCCCAGCGGGCTGACCACGCCCGCACCCGTGATCACGACCCGGCGGCGCACGCCGCGGATCTTCTCAGAGGACGGGCCCGGCCGCCCTCAGCGCCTCCGCCGTCGCGCGGTCGGCCGGGAAGAAGGACTCGATCGACAGCTCGCTCGCGGTGATCTCGACGGCGGTCCCGAAGGTGGCGACGGTGCTGATGAGCGCGAGCTCGCCGGCAGCGGTCGCGAGCCGGAGCGGCACGGCGATCGCGCCCTCGGGGACCGGGTGGCCCCCACCGCCGGCCTCGCCGCCCGGGTAGCCGCGCAGCTCCTCCCGCAGCGCGGCGAGGGCCGGGTCGCCGGTCAGCGCGACCTGCCGGCCCAGGCGCTCCAGCAGGTGTGCGCGCCACTCGCTCAGGTTGAGGATGCGCGGCGCCATGCCCTCCGGGTGCAGGCTGACCCTGAGGGCGTTGACGGGCGGCGCGAGCAGATGGGACGCGACGCCGGCCGTCAGGAGGCCGGCGGCCCCGTTGGCCGCGACCATCTCCCAGGCCCCGTCGACGACGACGGCCGGGAACGGCTCGTGGGCGGCCAGCACGAGGCTCAGCGCCGCGCGGACGGGCTCCATCTCGGGCTCGTCGAGCCCGAGCTGCTCGAACGCCGGGGCGTGGCCGGCGGCCAGGAGGAGCCGGTTCCGCTCGCGCAGGGGCACGTCCAGGGAGCTGGAGAGGTTCAGGACCATCTCCGCGCTCGGCCGCGAGCGCCCGGTCTCGACGAAGCTGAGGTGGCGGGCCGAGACGCCCGCCCGCAGGGCGAGATCGAGCTGGCTGAGCCGCCGGCGGCGGCGCCAGTCGCGGAGCAGGGGGCCGACGCGGGGCGCCGCTGGGGAGACGGCCATGCGCCGAGCCTAGCCCGCCGGCGACGGGGCGCCATGACCTCGCGGGTAATCGAAGCCGCGCGCCCGCGATGCGACCGTGGCAGCGCCCCACACCGACAGGAGGAGGCTTCCATGACCGACATCGCGACCGTGGTGGAGGACTACATCGCCAGCTTCAACGAGACCGACCCCGCCCGCCGGCGCGCCCTGATCGACCGGGCCTGGGCCGAGGATGCCACCTACATCGACCCCGTGATGGCGGGCGACGGACGCGACGGCATCGACCGGATGGTCGCCGCCGCCCAGGCCCAGTTCCCCGGCCATCGCTTCGAGCCGACGCTCGCGCCGGACCTGCACCACGACCGGGTCCGCTTCGGCTGGCGGCTGGTGAACGCCGCCGACGGCACCCCGGTGGCCGCCGGGGTGGACTTCGGGACGCTGTCCGACGACGGGCGCCTGAGGGCCGTCACCGGGTTCCTCGAGCCCCCGGCGGCCTGACCCGGGGGCTTCGCGGGCGCTACGGCCTGCTCAGTACCACTTCCCCCGCACGAAGCCGCCGAAGGCGATGAGCCCCACGAGGGCGATGATCAGCCCGATCCAGAAGCTCCAGACGAACATCAGGATGACCCCGACGATCACGATGATCCCGCCGAGGCCGATCCCGCCGATGCGCGTGTCGCGCGCTGCCATGCGGACTCCCTGCTCGTAGGTCCGGACCGTCACATCATCCCGCATCGCGCGGCGCGGCGGGCCTCACCCGGCGCGCCGCGCGGGCGCCTGGCAGGCCTCGCCCGGAGGGGCGTCGCCGTCGGCGAGGATGTCGCGGTCGAGCTCGGCGATCGAGCGCTCGAACGAGCGGTCGCCGTAGCGCCGGTAGAGGTGGCGGACGACCCGGCGCGACTCGACCACCACGTCGTCGCCGTCAACCAGCACGGGCACCCGGCGCTGCCCGCTGACCCGCTCCACCTCGTCCCGCTCGTCCCGCGGGTAGGGGACCTCGACCAGCTCGACCTCGGCGCCGACGTTCTCGATCGCCTGGCGGGCGGCGGCGCACCACGGGCACTTCCAGCGGTGGTACAGGCGCACTCGCCGAGGTTACAGCGCGCGTCAGCGCGCGGCCCGCCCGGACGCGCGCGGCGGGCCGGAGCCAGCCCCTGTCAGACCGCGGATCGCCCCGGCGACCGCCGCCCGTGCTCGGGCGAGCGTCCCAGGCCGGGCCGGCCGCCGGGCGCATCGGCGGGCCCTGGGGGGGGATCCCGGGACCCGCCGGCGAGTCGGCGCTGAAGCGGCCCGGCTCGCGCGGCGGCGCCGGCGGCGCGCTCAGCAACGCCAGCGCCCGATCGTCGTCGTCCGGGCGGTCCGGAGCCCGGGACGGGATGGCCGTCAGAGCCGGTTGAGCGGGCGGGTCGGTCGCGCGGTGATCATGCCTCATCGGCATGACCGGTGAGTTCCCCTGGTGCAACGCGCCCCCCCTCGGGTGGGAGGGTCTCCTCTGACCCACACGAGGAGGGAGGTTCCATGAGCACCCCGCCGACCGCATCGATCACGCCGCAGTTCCGGATGATCGACGGGTTGAACATCCGGTACGCGGAGAGCGGCGGCTTGCCGGAGCCGGCGCTGCTGCTGACGAGCCCCTGGCCGGAGAGCGTCTACGCCTTCGCTCCGATCTGGGCGACGCTCGCCGAGCACGTCCGCCTGTTCGCGGTCGACCTGCCGGGGTTCGGCGCATCCGAACGCCGAGACGACCTCCTGTCTCCGCGGGCGATGGGCGGGTTCCTGGCCCGGCTCATCGCCGAGGCCGATCTGGGCAGGCCTCACATCGTCGCGCCGGACGTGGGAACCTCGGCCGCCCTGTTCGCGGCGGCGGCACACCCCGAGCGGATCGCGAGCGTGATCGTGGGCACCGGCGGAGCCGCGGTTCCGCTCCAGCTCGGTGAGCCGTTGGCGTCGTGGGTGCTCGACCCCGACCTCGACAAGTACCGGAGGATGGACCCGCGCGCGATCGTCGGCGCGGCCGTGGACACGATCGCGGGCGGGGTCTCCCACGACATCCGCGCGGACTACCTCGCCTGCTACGACGGCGACCGCTTCGCCGAGTCGATGCGCTACGTCCGGAGGTATCCCGAGGAGCTGCCCGAGCTCGCGGAGCTGCTGCCGCGAATCGCGACGCCGGTCACGATCATCAACGGCCGCCACGATCCCGTCGTGCCTCTCGCCAACGCCGAGTTCCTCGACGAGCGGCTGCCCACCAGCCGCCTGGCGATCATCGATGCCGGGCACTTCGTCTGGGAAGAGGCGCCGGAGGAGTACGCCTCGATCATCCTCGACTCGATCGCGGCTCATGACGAGGCGCACGCCGGCGAGACCGGTCCGTGAGCGCCGCCTTCCGCGAGCCCCCCCGCGTCACCGTCTGACCGCGCTTCGCCCCTTGGACCTCTCACCGTGGACGTCGCAGAGCCGCCGCTGAAGCTCGTATCAGCTCGCGCTGGCGATCTCGGCTCCGTGAATGGTCGGCGATCACCCGTTCTCCTCATCCTTTCGGGTGAGCGCTTCACCCGAATGGGCGAGATCCAAGAGAGCGACCGGGGCGCGTCGCCGCGACGGCCCGGGCGCTCCGCGGAGGTCGCGATCGCTGGGTTCTTGTCGACCGGATCGCTGAGGACGCCCGTGATGGCAAGGGCCTCGCGGCCAAGAACGACGTTTACAGGCAGTCGCACCGCTGCGAGCGTCTCGGACCGACCCGCGACGGGTCGTCGCCGTCACCTGCGCAAGGGGGAAGCACGGTGGAACGGAATTGGAAGAGGAGCCAACGATTCCGGCGCGGGTCGCCGCCGAGAGTCGGGGTGCGGGGCCTGCGCATCGCTGCTCTCGCGCTCGCGGCGGCCTCGCTCACCACGGGGATCGCCAGCGCGGCGACACCCGACCAGGCCGCGCCACCGGGCTCTCCGCCGGAGCTGAGCGCCAACCTCAGCGCGTTCCCGGCGCCCAACGCCAACTACACCAACGACCGCGTCGTCACCGGCAGCAGGATCCAGGCGTCGAACGTCGCGACGCTCACGAAGGCTTGGTCCTTCGGGCTCTCCGGCAAGAGCCCGTTCGGCGTGTTCTCGGCGAACCCGATCGTGACGAAGACCGCGGTCTATCTGCAGGACATGAACTCGAACGTCTTCAAGCTGGACCGCACGACCGGCGCGCTCCTGTGGCAGAGGAAGTTCAACGACCTCAGCACCGGGCCGACCGGCGTCGCCGTCGGCAACGGGCTCGTCTTCGGGGGGACGTCCACAGGGGCGTTCGCTCTCGACGACGCCACCGGCGCGATCAAGTGGCAGCGCAAGCTGATCCGCCAGAAGAGCGAGGGCGTGGACATGGCCCCGCTCGTGTGGAACGACATGCTGATCATCTCGACCGTCCCCGGCGACTCGCTCAGCACCTTCTACGGCGGTGGCGGCAAGGGCATCGTCTTTGCGTTGGACGCGGCCACAGGGGCCGTCAGGTGGAAGTTCGACACGACCACCGACAACCTCTGGGGCAACCCCAGGATCAACAGCGGCGGCGGGCTCTGGGGCACGCCGTCCGTGGACAAGAACGGCGACATCTACGTGGCCGTCGCGAACCCGGGGGTGTTCCCGGGGACCGAGGAGTTCCCCAACGGGACGAGCCGCCCTGGCCCGAACCTCTACACGAACAGCCTCGTCGTGCTGGACGGCAGGACCGGCAAGCTGAAGTGGCACTACCAGGCCATCAGGCACGACATCAGGGACTGGGACCTGCACCTGGGGCCGATCCTCGCCACCTTCACGATCAACGGGAAGCCCACCGACGTCGTCGTGCTCAGCGGGAAGATGGGCACCGTCTACGTCGTTGACCGCACCACGCACAAGCTCATCTGGAAGCGGGACGTGGGCAAGCACCGCGACGAGGACGGCCCGAACCGCAACGCCCCGCTCACGCCGGGTCGCACGACCAAGTTCCTCCCGGGCTACCTGGGAGGGGTCGAGACCCCGATGGCCGTCGCGGACGGGGTGATCTACGTCCCGGTCAACAACCTCTGCTCGACCAGTGCTTGGCCCCAGAAGAGCTACGCCGATGCCGGCTTCGTGCTCTGTGACTTCGCGAGCTCCTCGGGCCAGACGGTCGCGCTCGACGGCGCCACCGGGAAGACCATCTGGAACAAGAAGGTCAACAGGATGAACTTCGGTGGCGCGACGGTCGCCAACGACCTCGTCTTCGCGACGTACTTCAACGGGGTGACCTACGCGTACAACCGCGCGACCGGGGCCGTGGCCTGGAAGCAGCCCGGTCCCGCGCAGGGCAACGCGACGCCCGCGATCGCCGAGGACCTGGTGGTCGTGGGGACCGGCTTCGCCCCGACCAAGGCCCAGAAGGCCTCGGTTGTGGCCTACCGTCTGCCCTAGCCGGCCGTCCGCCGGCAACGCCACCCGGACCGCTCCGGGTGGCGTTGCCGAGCGGTGCGCCGCTCAACCCCTCGACGAACGGCCAAGGAGTCGCCCATGAACCGAGCTCCCCGCGCCGCCCTCGCCATGATCGCCACCGCCGCCGTGGCGGCCGCCGTACCGGTCGCGGTCGGCATGTCGCAGGAGGCGGCCGCGACGGCGACGGCGAAGCAGTACGTCGTCAAGCTGCGCGCGCTCTCGTTCTCGACCAAGTCGATCGCCGCCAAGCCCGGCGATACCGTGCGGTTCGTCTGGGTCGCAGGGGAGCACAACGTGGTCTCCACGAAGGGCCCGGCCAAGGTGGACTCCGGCAAGCCGGTCGCGAGGGACAGGCTCAAGATCACCCTCAAGAAGGGCAATTACCGCCTCATCTGCGAGCCGCATGAATCCGTCGGGATGGTCCTGACCATCCGCGTGAAGTAGCCCGGCCTGCGACGACCGCGTACTCATGCGATGACCGAGGACCCATCTGAGGCCGGCCTCGACCGCCGCGAGCTCCTGGCGAGAGGCGCCGCGGGCGCGCTCGCGCTGGCCGGCTGGCGGCTTCTGCCCGCGGCGCCGGCCGCGGCGGCGTCCGCCGGGGACTGGACCAGCTCGGCCCGTGATCTGGGGGCGAGCCGGCACGCTCCGCGGGCGCCCAGAGGTCTCTACGAGCGCTGGCGGCTCCCCATGGCCGGGGGCGTGACCGGGACCCCGGCGCTCGTCGGCGGCCGCGTCATCGCGGCGTCCCTGGGCGGCGACGTCCTCGCCGCGGCCCTGGAGACGGGCAGGGTCGCGTGGAGGCGCCGCTTCCCCACCGCCCGCTACGGCGACCGCGATCTGGGCTTCTACGGGGGCCCGGCCGTCTCCGGAGGGCGGCTGGTGGTGGCCTCGGACCGGCTGCGATGCCTGAGCGCGCGGACGGGGAAGACCATCTGGCGCTCGGCCCCGCTGCGCTCGGCGACCTCCGACGACTACTTCTGGGGACCCCCGCTCATCGTCGGCGGCCTCGTGCTCGCGGGCTCGGGAAGCGGGAGCGAGCTTCCGACCGCCCGGGGCAGGCTGAGCGCCTACTCGCTGCGCGACGGGCGGATGGTCTGGAGCACTCCGATGGTGCCGCCCGGCGCGAACGGCGGGGGGATTCTGGCGCCCCCGACGGTGGACCGGGGGAGGGGATCGGTCTGGGTGGCCACGGGGTCCCCCTACGAGACCGTGCCCGGCCCCAACCCGGGAACGGCGGCCATCGTCGAGATCGCGCTTCGCGATGGGCGCGTGCTGTGGTCGGACCAGGTCTATCCCGCCGACCGGCGCGGCTTCGACTTCAACAGCGCGGTGCTCCTGCTCGGCCGCCGCGCCGTGGCCGCCAACAAGGACGGGATCTACGCGTGGGACAGGATCGCGCGCCGGCGCCTGTGGCATCGGCGGCTGACCCCCGCGTCCGAGAAGCCCGGCGGCACCGCCGGCCCGACCGACGGGCCCGAGGGCGGTCCCATCGCGACCGACGGAAAGCGCATCTTCGCCGTCTCCAACGACGGCGCGATCCAGCGGTTCACCACCGCCGCGCTCGAGCCGGCCACCGGACGGGTGATCTGGCGGCGCTCGCTGGGCGGGGTCGTCTTCGCGGCCCCGCTCTCCGCCGGGGGCGCGCTCGTCGTACCCGGGGGGTTCGGCACGGTCTATGAGTTCGACGCGGCGACGGGAAGGGCGCGCGACGACGGCGCGCTCCTCGAGCCGAGCGCATGCGCCCCGTCATCGACGCGCGGGCTCGTCTTCGCCGGCACCGGCGCGGCGCCGTTCCTCCCAGGCGACTCGCTCATCTGCCTCGGGGAGCGGCTGGACTCGACCTCCCGGAGTCACTGACTTCGGATCAGCCCCCGCTCCCGCGCCGCCGACAGCGCCTGCACGCGGTTGTGCGCTGCGAGCTTGGTGAACAGCGACCGGGTGTGGCTCTTGACGGTGTTGGCCGAGAGCGCCATCTGATCGCCGATCTCCTGCGTCGTGAGGCCCCGGGCGATCAGCAGCAGGACCTCGTGCTCGCGATCGCTCAGGGCGCCGTCGGCGCGGCCGTTGCCCGCCCGCCGCGGCAGCATCGCGCCCGCGATGCGGGGGTCGATCACGGCCCGTCCGTGGACCACCTGTCGCAGGGCCGACAGCAGGCTCTGCTCGCTGACGTCCTTGAAGAGGCACCCGCACGCGCCCGCCTTCAGGCACCCGCGCACGGCCATCTCTTCCGGATGGGCGGTGAGGATGACGATGGCGATCTCCGGGTGGCGCTCCTTGATGCGAGCGCAGATCGTCGCGGCCGGGAGGTCGGGCAGGCGCAGGTCGAGCAGCAGGACGTCCGGGCGCAGCTGCTCGCAGCGCAGGATCGCCTCGGCCCCGTTGTTCGCCTCGCCCACCAGCTCGAAGAAGCGGCTGCCGCTCAGCACCAGCCGCATCCCCGAGTGCACGATCGGGTGGTCGTCGGCAACCACGACGGTGTGCGGCGCGCGGCTCACTTCAGGAGCAGGCGCGCCTTCAGCGTGCTGCCGGTGTCCTCGTTCGCGGCCAGGCGCAGGTCGCCGCCGACCCGCGCGATCTCCTCGCGGAGAGTGGAGAGGCCGAGCCCGGTGCCGCTCCCGGACGTGAGCCCGCGCACGCCGTCGTCCTGGAGGACCAGCTCGACCCAGTCCGGTCCGTAGCAAAGGGTGACGATGACCTCCGAGGCCTCGGCGTGACGCTCGACGTTGCGCATCCCCTCGTGCGCGACCCGCACCAGCAGCTCCTCGCGGACAGGATCGAGATCGGCGGCCTCCCCGAGCACCAGCAGGTGGGCGGGGACGGAGGTGCGGGTGGTGAAGGCGGCCGCCCCCTCGCGCAGCTTGACGGCGACGGCCCCAGACGCCGCGGGCGTGTCGAGCGAGCGCAGCGTGGCGCGCAGAGCGGCGGTCGCGCCGCCGATCTCGCGCTCGAGCCCGTGCAGCCTGGTGAGGAGGTCGGCGCGCCCCGAGGTCGCGCTCTCGCGGGCGCGGCGCGCGGTGATGCCGATGCCGAACAGGTGCTGGCCGAGCTCGTCGTGCAGCGCGCGCGCCAGGCGACGCCGCTCGCGCTGGGCCGCGATCTCCTCCACGCGGGCGCGGTCGCGCGCGGCGGCGAGGGCCGCACCGGCGTACGTGCACAGGCGCATCAGCGCCTCGACCGGCCCGGGGCCGAACTCGGCCGCGCGGCGCAGGCCGGCGTGGAGCACGCCGTGGACCTCGCCGCCGAAGGAGATCGGCAGGCCGACGAGCGCGCGGACGCCTTCCTCGCCGGCGACGATCTCGACCAGAGCGGGGTCGAAGGGGGCATCGGCGTAGGCGGGCACGTAGCAGGGCTTGCCGTCGCGGAGCACCTGGCCCCCCACGCCGGCGCCTGCGTCCAGGCGCAGGCCCGGGAGCCGAGGACCGCGGTTTCCGAGCACGGCCTTCATCTCCAGCCGGTCGAAGCAGTGGTGCAGGCGGCATGGTTGGGGGTGCGTGCAGCCGGTCGCGCGCAGCGAGAAGCCGACCACGTCGACGGCGATCAGCCGGGTGACCTCGGAGACGGTCGCCCAGGCGATCCGCGACACCACGAGCTCGCGGAACAGGCGCTGCCCCGCCGCGTCCGCACGCCTCAGCAGGTTCGCGTCGGACGCCTCGGCGACGGGCACCGCCGCCGGCGACGCAAGACTGTCCGGTGCCACTGCGCCCCCTCGCCCAGCTACCGGAGGGACCCTAGTGGCTGGGCGAGGGGGCGGCAAGGCGGCCTCACCCGAACGGGTGAGGCGTCGGCCGGGTACGGCCACGCCCGCGCATCCCGGCAGCCAAGGCGGTCTCGGCGCCATCCGGCAGGCGGTGCCGAGCCGGCGAAGGCATCCGCGCGTTGCCGCGTCCGCGCGGCCCGGCCAGTATCGGGCGCCGACCCGTCCCCCCGAAGAGGAGTTGCATGCCGGAGACAATGCGCGCGGCCGTCTTCAAGGAGGTCCGCGACATCCACATCGAAGAGGTCCCCGTGCCGCGGTGCGGCCCCACCGAAGCGATCGTGAAGATCACCACCACGACGATCTGCGGCACCGACTCCCACATCTGGCGCGGGGAGTACCCGGTCGCGCCGGGCCGCGTCGTGGGCCACGAGCCTGCCGGGGTCATCCAGGAGGTCGGCGAGGCGGTCAAGGGCTACGAGGTCGGGGACCGGGTCGTGGTCGGTGCCATCACCCCGTGCGGCACCTGCTACTTCTGCCAGGCCGGCGACTTCTCGCAGTGCGCCGGCTTCGAGGACCAGTGGGGCATCATCGGCGGCTGGCGCCTCGGCAACTCGATCGACGGCGTCCAGGCCGAGTACTTCCGGGTCCCCTACGCGCAGGCCAACCTCGCCAAGATCCCCGAGGGCCTGTCCGACGAGGAGGTCCTCTTCGTCACCGACATCGCCACCACCGGCATCTCGGCGGTCGAGACCGCCGATGTCCAGCTCGGCGACTCGGTGGTCGTGTTCGCCCAGGGGCCGATCGGGCTCTGCGCCACGGCCGGCGCGCGCCTGCGCGGCGCGGGCCTCGTGATCGCCGTCGACGCGAACCCGACGCGCCTCGAGATGGCCCGCACCATGGGCGCCGACATCGTCATCGACTACACCCAGGAAGACCCGGTCGCGAAGGTGAAGGCGCTCACCGACGGCCGCGGCGCCGACGTGGCGATCGAGGCGCTCGGGATCCAGGAGACGTTCGAGAACTGCCTGAAGGCCGTGCGGCCGGCCGGCATCGTGTCGTCGCTCGGCGTCTACGGCGACAAGGTGACGATCCCGCTCGAGCCGTTCATCTACGGCATCGGCGACATCGACATCCGCACCACCCTCTGCCCGGGGGGCAAGAAGCGGCTCGGCGCCTTGATGACCCTCGTCAAGACCGGCCGCCTCAACCTCGGCCAGCTCATCACGCACCGCTTCGCCCTCGACGAGATCGAGGAGGCCTACTCCCTCTTCTCCAACCAGGAGGACGGCGTCATCAAGGTCGCGGTGACCCCGTGACCGCTCCCTGAGTAGGCGCCTCTGACCGCTCGGTCCAGTCCACCCGCCACGGCTTTCGGGGCCAGACCCACATCGGGACGGGCGGATTCGAACCGCCGACCCCCGCCACCCAAAGGCGAAAGGGCACCGTCCCGTGGGGTTCCGCGACGTCCCGTCATGCCCCGTGATCCCGCTGGGCTAGCGGGTTCTCGGCGATCATCGGACCGAGGGCCCGGAACACTGCGGGATCGGCTCTGCGGCAGAGAGTGCGGCAGATTCTGCGGCAGATGCCGTCGCCGTGGCGGCATGACGGCCTTGGGGGCACCGTGGGAGTGGTCCGCCTGGGAGACTGGGCGGAGGCCGGAGCCGCTGCTGAAAGGAAGCCAGATGTCAAGCCACAGAGCACCGACGGTGGCCGGACCGCCGTCCAACGGGGAAACCGACGGCAAGACGCTGGGCCAACGCCTGCACGACTTCTTCGTTCCCGGCCCCAAGCTGGGGCCCCCGATCAATCCGGCCCTTTTGGAGCGCGAACGGGAGCGGGCGAAGGCGCGGCAGAACCGGGCCGCCGACGCGATCACCGGCTTTGCCGGATCGATGCTCTTCGTCTACGTCCACATCATCTGGTTCAGCTGCTGGATCGGCTTCGGCGTGGAGGACTATCCCTTCGGCCTTCTGACGATGATCGTCTCGCTCGAGGCCATCTTCCTCTCGACCTTCGTGCTGATCTCCCAGAACCGCGCTGACGCCAAGCGCCAGGTGGTCGCCGATGAGCAGTGGAAGACGGTTCAGAAGGAGGACAAGCAGAACATCGAGCTGCTCGACCTCTCCCGACAGATCCTGGCGCTGACCAAGGAGGTTCGCGCCCTCGCGGATCCCAGCACCGGCCGCAGGGGGCCGTCGGCCTCGGATCGATCCGGCAACTGAGGTCTCTCCCGCGGCGGTCCTGAACTCAGTCGACTCTCCTGAGCCGGTAGGGGGTCATGGGGACACCCCGCCCCGTTCGATCCCCGGCATGTCGCTCCAGGACCTCGCGCTGCGGGCCGCCGTGATCTACGACTCGGGGTTGCCGCCGGCGGGGCGGGGACCGATCACCAAGAATGCGTGACGACCGGTCACCCAGCCGGCGTCCAAGCTCCCCCGCAGCTGACGACGAGTCAACTCGAAAATGGCTCGCGCAGCGTTCAGCAACGGCGGCGAAGGAGCTGGAATGGCGCTATCGGACGAGTTGGCGAAGCTCGCGGCGCGTGCGAAGGAAACGGAGACGCGCGCAGCGGCAGCGCGGAGCAAGGCCAGGGCCGACCTCGAGCAGGAGGTCTCCTCGGCGCGCGCAGCCGCTCAGGCGCAGAGCGACAAGCTGCGCCAGAAGGCCGCAGACAGCGAGGGCCGGATCTCGGACTGGTGGGTCAACGCGCAGAAATCGTGGAACGAGCGCATCGACGCGGTCCGCGAGGACATCGAGAGCAAGAAGACCGCCCACGACGTCGGCAAGGCCCGGTGGAAGGCCGATCGGGCCGAGGAGGACGCGATCCTCGCGATCGACGCCGCGTACTGGGCCATCGACGAAGCCGAGTACGCGGTGCTCGACGCGGTGCTCGCGAGGATGGACGCCGACGACGCGGCGGCGGCCGCGGGCGAGGCGCCGGCGCCCGGTCGTGAGCGGGGCGACGCGGGGGCCGTGCGACCACCGGCACGGCCTCCGCGCGGCTGACGCCAGCCGGGGCCCTCAGCGACGCGGCCGCTGACGCCGGCGCCTGGATCCGGCGACGACGAGTTGCCCCAACGCCATCCCGCTGAGGGCCCCTGCGATGGCGTCGGACGGGTAGTGCACACCGGTGTGGACGCGCGAGTAGGCCACGAGCGACGCGATGACGCTGAGTGGGATGCCCGCCCCTGGCCAGACGCCGCCGACCCCGGTTGTGAAGGCGAACGCAGAGGCGGCATGGCCCGAGGGCCACGACGTGGAGCGCGGCATGTCAACCTGGCGGGTGACCGGCACGGCGTAGGTGCCGCGATCCGGCCGGCGCCGGTTGCCGAGCGACTTGAGCACCAGGTTGACGACGGCCGACGTGACGGCGATCGACGCCAGGCCCGCCGCGGCGGCGCGGCGGCCGCGCTCGCCGCCGAAGGCGACGAAGAGCGCGGAACAGGCGATCCAGAGCTTCGAGCGGTCGGCGGCGCGGGAGAGCCCGCGAAGCGCCGCGTCCATCGCGGGGGTCGGCGTCGCCGCGATCGCCGCGTAGACGGCCACGTCGAGGCGCACGGCCTCCTCCCGCCACTGCCGGCGGTCCGCCGCGGCGCCGTCGTCGCCCGGCGCCGTCACGTCCGCCCGAGGCCCGGGGGGCGTGCCCGGCAAGCGCCGACGCCGGCCGCGGCCCGGACGCCGACCCAGCTGCATCGCGGGCTGAGATCCTGATACGCAGGGCCTCCGGCCGGATCGCGAACGCCAGCGGCGGCGTGAGGTCAACCGCCTCGCCGTCGATGCCGGCGTGCACGGGCCCGGGGGCCCTCACCTCCAGGCTCGTCGCGGTCCACGACCGTCCGGGGGGGTGCGGGCCATCGCCCGGCCCGTCGAGGACGATGACCCCGAGCCGTCCGCTGTCGAGCGCGGGGCGAGCGCCCGGCGCCGACGGCCGTTTCAGCGCATAGGGCCCGTTCGAGACGAGCATCACGGCGAGCCGAGCGTGCTCGCGGCCGAGGTCGTCCACGAGACGCAGCCCCGGCGCCTCGGCTGTCGGACCGAGCCGTGCGCGGGCGGTGGCCAGCAGCGTGCGCACCTTCGCGTCACGGTACGCCGCCTCCTGGACCGCGTCGCCGTAGATCCCGAGCGAGACGTTGTTCAGGAAGGTGCGGCCGTTCACCTCCCCCACGTCGATGCGGCCCTCGAGCCCGTCCGTGAACGCGTCGAGCGCGCCCACCGGGTCGCGCCGGTCCACGCCCAGATCCAGCGCGAAGTGGTCGCGAGTGCCGGCCGGGACGCAGACGAAGGGGAGCCCGTGCGCCCGGGCGACGGCCGCGACGAGGCTCTGCGACCCGTCGCCGCCGGCGGCGCCGAGCGCATCGGCGCCGCCGGCCACGGCCTCCTCGACCAGCGCCCGCAGGCGCTGACCAGGCTCCGGGCAGACCACCGCGATGCCTCGTTCGCGCGCCCGCTCCACGACCCCGGCGCGCACGGCCCTGCCGCCGCCGGACCTCGGATTGACGAACAGGACCGGTTGGCGCGGCGGAGCCGCCGGGCTCCAGTTCATCGCGAGCGGCGCGCCGCGACGCGCACGGCGGTGATGGGATGGAGGGGTGTCACGCGGGCGAGCATGACGCACGACCGGGTGAGCCGTCGTCACGTGGTTTACGTGATTCGCCCCGGGCCCTTAGGGTGACCCGAGGGCCCGTGGAACGCGCGATCCGGGTGGACGTGCCCCTGATCTGGACAAGCTCGCGCCCCGCAAGGCGGTGGCGGGACCGTGCTCGGAGCCGGTCGTGGTAGCGCACAGCTGCCACGGGCGCGTCGGCCCGGGATGCGCAGCGCTTCTGCTGTCCCGACCTGGGCTCGCTGGCGAACCCTGATACTTGCTAGCCGATGCCAAGCGCCGTCTACGGTCATCTCGGGTCCAGTCAGCTCTCGCGCGTCATCTACGGCGCGGTCATCGGACTCGCGCTGGTCGTCGCCCTGGAGAGCGACGAGCCGGGTCCGGCCGTGATGGCCGCAACCCTCGTCGGAACGGGGGTCGCGGTCGGGCTCACCGAGGTCTACAGCGAGTTGGATCGGGACGGAGGTCGGGACGCGCCGGCGGGTCGACCGGACGCGGTTCCGCGAGATCGCGGCGAACGCCGTCGCCGTCATCTTCGGAGTCAGCTTTCCAGCCGTCTTCTTCGTACTCGCGGCGGCCGGCGCCATGGAGACCGACACCGCCTTCGAAGTCGCCAAGTGGTCCGGGCTCCCACTCACCGGCTTCTACGGGCTCTGCGCCGCGCGCCTCCGTGGCGAGGGATGGCCGGCGGCGCTCTTCCAGGCCGCTGCGGTGGCACTGATCGGGGGGTTTCTGATCGCATTCAAGGCGCTCGTCCACTGACGCCCGCCGGCTCCCACGCAGGCGCGCAAGACGTCCCGGCCGGCGTGTCGAACGGCAGGGAGGCTGCATCGACGGCGCTTCGAACGACGAGATCGACGCGGCCGGCCCCGACCGGTCAGCCCGATGTGCGACGAGCACGAGCGCAGCGGCGACGTCTTCAACGCCGCGAGCCAACCCGAGGTCAGCTTCGTCGGGCGCTTCGTGAGCTCACCCGCACCCACGTTCGAGGGCGAGGTCGAGCTCGCGATCAGAGGGTGATCCGCCAGGTCGGATCCTCGGCCAGTTGCGAGATTGGGCCGAACGCCGCGGCGAGTTCAGCTCGGAAGGGACGCTCGCGCTTGCGGGGTGCGTGGCAGACGTCGGGGGCGCCCCGGGTAGTGCGTCGAGCACCCGCGCCGCCTCCTCGTCAGCGCCCCGCCTGACCCCGGCGCGTACGGCCCTGCCGCCGCCGGACCTCGGATTGACGAACAGGACCGGCTGGCGGGGCGGAGGCGCCGCTCTCCAGTTCATCGCGAGGGGCGCGTGGCGACGGGCACGGCGGTGATGGGATGGAGGGGTATCAGGCGGCCGAGCATGACGCACGACCGGGTGAGCCGTCGTCACCTGGTTTACGTGATTCGCCCCGGGCCCTTAGGGTGACCCGAGGACCCGCAGAACGCGCGATCCGGATTTGACGTGTCCCTGTTCTGGACAAGCTCGCGCCCCGCATGGCGGTCGCGGGACGCGCCTCGGAGCCGGCCGTGGTAGCCCACGGCCGCCACGGGCGCCTGCCGGCCATGCGCGGGCTGGTGCCGCGCCGCCCCCTGTTCGACCGGCTGTCGCGCGTCGGCCCGGGCGAGGTCGTCCTCCTGTGCGCGCCGGCCGGGAGCGGGAAGACGGCGCTGCTGCGCTCCTGGGTGGAGTCCGAGGGGCTGGCCGATCGGGTCGCCTGGGTGTCGGTCGAGCGCGCCGAGCGGGATGCGCAGCGCTTCTGGCTCTCGGTCGTCGACGAGCTCGCCGGCGCGGTCGCGGAGGACGGGCTGGTGGAGCGGGTCGGCGCCACGCCGGCCTTCGGCGGCCAGGCGGTCGTCGAGCGGCTGCTGTCCGACCTGGGCTCGCTGGGGCAGCCCGTCGTGCTGGTCGCTCGACGACCTGCACGAGCTGCGCTCGGTGGAGGCGCTCCGCCTGCTCGAGCGCTTCCTGGCCGGCCTGCCGCCGGCGCTGCGGGTGGTGCTGGCGACGCGCGAGGACGTGGGGCTCGGCCTGCATCGGCTGCGGCTGGCGGGCGCGCTGACCGAGATCCGCGGCCCCGACCTGCGCTTCTCGCTGGAGGAGACGCGCCAGTTGCTGGACGCGAGCGGGCTCACGCTCTCCGACTCGGGATCGGCGCAACTCTGGGAGCGGACCGAAGGGTGGGCCGCCGGCCTGCGGCTCGCTGCGATCTCGCTGGCCGGACACCCCGATCCCGAGCGGTTCGTCGCCGAGTTCTCCGGAAGCGAGCGCACCGTGGCGGGCTACCTCCTGGCGGAGGTGCTGGAGCGCCAGCCGCCGGACGTGCGCGACCTGCTCCTGCGCACCTCCGTGGTGGAGCGGGTCAACGGCCCGCTCGCCGACACGCTGACGGGCCGCATGGGCTCGGAGGCGATCCTGCAGGGCCTCGAGGACGCGAACGCCTTCGTCGTGTCGCTGGACGCCGGGCGATCGTGGTTCCGCTACCACCACCTGCTGACCGACCTGCTGCAGCTCGAGCTCCGCCGGGTCTCCCCGGCGATCATCGACTCGCTGCACCGCGCCGCGGCGACGTGGTTCGAGGAGCACGGCTTCGAGGTCGAGGCGATCCGGCACGCCCAGTCCGCGGGTGACTGGGGGCACGCCGCCCGCGTGCTGGCCGACAACTCCGTCGACCTCGTCTTCGACGGCCGCAAGGCGACCCTGCGCGCGCTGCTGGCCGCCTTCCCGGCGGGCGCGCCCGAGGAGGATGCCGAGCTGGCGCTCGCGTTCGCCACCGGTCGCCTGTACGACGGCCTGCTGGAGGAGAGCGGGACGCACATCGCCGCGGCGGAGCGGCTGGCCGCGACGGTACCCGACGCGCGGAGGCGGCTGTTCGACCTGCGGCTGGCCAGCGCGCGGCTCTGGCTCGCGTGTCAGCGCGGCGACCTCGCCACCGCGCGCCAGGCGATGGGCTCGTTCGACGCGCAGACGGAGGGCGAGCTCGCGCGCAGCAACGACCATCGCGCCTCGGCCCTGATGAACCTCGGCATCGCCGAGCTGTGGTCGCTGCAGCTGGACGAGGCCCGCCGCGACCTCGAGGGGGCGCTCGCGCTCGCACGCCGCATCGGCCGGCCCTACCTGGAGGTCGGCTGCCTCGGGCACCTCGCGCTGGCCGCCGTCCTGGGAAGCTCGCTGAACGTCGGGCTGGGGCTGAGCGAGGAGGCGGTGACGATCGCGGAGGCCCACGGATGGGGAACACATCGCATCCTCGCGCCCGCGGTCGCGGCGGCGACCGGCGCGCTGGCGTGGCTCGGTCGCTTCGACGATGCCGAGCGGTGGCTCGAGCGGGTCGTGCGCTCGCCGGTCGCGGAGCTCGAGACGGAGCCTATCCTCCAGTTCGCGCGGGCCTTCCTGCGGCTCGGGCAGGGCCGGCTCGAGGAGGCGCTGGCCGAGTTCCGCGCCGCGGACCGGCTGCATGCCTCGCTCGAGCGTGAGCACGCGCTCCCGATAGACGTACGCGGCTGGATCGTCCTCGTGCAGGCGCTGAAGGGCGACCGGGCGGCGGCGCGCGCCGCGCTCGCCACCATGGGGGCCGACGAGCGCGACTCGGCGGGGATGCGCCTCGCCGCCGCGGCGCTCCGGCTGGCGGACGGCAGCCCCCGGGAGGCGGTGGACGTGCTGGCGCCGCTGATCGACGGCACGCCGAAGGCGCTTCAACCGCGCTGGGCGACCGTCCACGCGCTGCTGTTCGACGCCGCGGCGCGTGAGCGGCTCGGCGACCGGGCCGGCGCGGAGGCGTCGATCGAGCGCGCGCTCGAGCTCGCCGAGCCGGAGGGGGTCGTCCTCCAGTTCGCCCTGGCTCCGGTTCGAGAGCTGCTGGAGCGCCATCCGAGGCACCGCACCACCCACGCGACGCTGCTCGCGACGATCCTCGACATGCTCGCGGGACGCTCGCCGCCGCCCGGTGGCGAGACGGCGCTGCTGCGGGAGGAGCTCAGCGAGGCGGAGCTGCGGGTGGTGAGATACCTGCCGAGCAACCTCACGGCACCCGAAATCGCCGCCGAGCTGTGCGTCTCCGCCAACACCGTGCGGACGCACCTGCGCCACATCTACGCCAAGCTCGACGCCCACAGCCGCGGAGAGGCGGTCGCGCGCGCACGGGACCTCGGGCTGCTCGCACCGGCGCCCGCCCGCGCCCGATGAACCCGGCGGCTACCCCGCCCGATGCAGCCCGCGGACGGCGAACGCGCGCGCGATGTCGCCGATGCCCTCCATCAGCGCCCAGATCCCGGCGAAGACGAGCAGGATGTAGGCCTTCTCGATGAAGAACTGACCGGCGGTCCAGAAGGCGAGAACGCTCATCAGGATGCCCGCGACGAGCCCGAGCCACCAGAGCGGGTTGAACGCCCACTCCAGGAACGCCCGCACCATCCACCACACGCCGACGAGCAGGAACAGGAAACCGAGGATGTCCGCCAGCGCGGCGAAGGTGTCCTCCGGGTTGGCCAGGCAGACGACCCCGGCGGCCACGAAGCAGCAGGCCGAAGCAGACCCACACCCACCGCAGCGGCACGGGCGCGCCCGCGAGCGCGAGGTTCTGGATGCCGGCGAACAGGAACATGAGCCCGATGATGACCCCGACCGTCCTGACCGAGGCCTCGTCGAACTGGAGGATCACCACCGAGATGATGATCCAGGAGATCCCGGCGACGACCCAGAGCCACCAGTAGCCGGTGGTCTCGCGCGGCTCCCGCGCCATCGGCGGCGTTCCGACGTCTCCTCGTGCGGCCTGTTCGCCCATGCGGTCCTCCTCGGCGCCGCCGGCCCTCATCGATCTGGACCCGGCCCTCGCGAGCGCTCGTCACATGTTCTGAAGTGTCTGCGCGCCGTCATGCAGGCGTTTCGCGGTGTCATGCGGACCAGCGCAGCCTGACCTCGACGTCCACCCGGTCGCCGTCGGTCCTGCTCTCGCGCGTCAGGAGGACCTGGTCGACGACCGGAACCTTGACCTGGTCGCCTCCTGTCCGGAGCTCGAGCGTCCCACCGGCGGTGAGCGAGTAGGCGATGTCCACCAGGCGCTCCGCAGCCCGTTGACGCGAGAGGTACTCCTCGTGCTTGAAATTGGTCACGCCGCTCGTCTCGCGCCCCACGGTCGCGCTGCGCGGGGTGAGCGGTCGTCACGCAATTCGCGTGATCCGCCGCGTTGACGCCCGTCGCGGGGCCGGGCGATGGGCTCGCCCGGGGCGTTGCAACACCGAGGGGAGGAGCCCTCATCGGGACGGGCGGATTCGAACCGCCGACCCCCGCCACCCAAAGGCGGTGCGCTACCAGGCTGCGCTACGTCCCGAATCGGGGGAGACCGGGCCCCGGCCTCCCCCGCCAGGCTAGCCGATGCCGCGGATCACGCCCGGCTCGGCTCGGGCGCCGGGACGGGCGCGGGGCCGCCCTCGACGCGCGGCTCGTCCTCGAGCTCGGTGACGCGCACCGGCCGGTCGAGGCCGAAGGGGTGGCGGAAGCACCACTCGATGATCGTGTCGGCGACGGCCGGCTCGAGGCCGTCGAACGCGACGGCGATGCGCCAGCTCCCGGGGTCGTGGCCGGCGCCGGCCCGGATCACCGTGCCGGAGACCTCGACCGGGCCGTCGTCGAGCAGCAGGACGATCCGCAGGCGCTCGCCGCGCCGGTGCTCGGTCGAGGCGAGCATCGAGAGGCCCTCGCGGCTGATGTCCTCGACCTGCGCCGGGGTGTCGGCGCGGCCGCTGCCGGCGGCGTAGCCGGCCTGGACGGCGACGGGGAAGCGGTGGCTCCAGCGCAGGTGGCGGACGCCGCGCGCCCAGACGACCACCGAGACGACCAGGGCGACGTTGGCCGCGGCCCAGATGACCGTGATGGCGTGCGCGCCGGCCGACAGCTGGCCCGGGAGGCCGAGGATCTGCGCGGCGGTCTGGTAGGCGATCGCCACGGCCGTGACCGACGCCAGCACGATCGGCAGCCAGAGGGCGCCCATGACGCTCACCTGGCGGCTGCGGCCGCCCTTGGGGGTGACCTGGAAGCCGCCGCGGCCGCCGAGCAGCGCGGCCATCGCCTTCAGGTAGGGGGTCATGCGCGCGACGGCGAAGCGCTCGCCCTCGATCAGGCTGTAGCGGCCGCGCGTGAGGACGCGGGAGGCCACCGGGACGAGGAGGATCTGGGGGATGAAGAGGCAGGCGTAGAGGAGCGGCCCGGCGTCGATCGGGGCGACGCCCGAGATGCAGGACGATCGGCGGGATGAGGAAGCCGAGCAGGCGCTGCGGGCCCTCGAGGAAGTGCAGGCAGCTCGCCGTGTACTCCAGGCGCTGCGACCAGGTCAGGCCGCGCTTGAACATGGGCGGGTCGTGCCGGAGCATCTGCAGGGAGCCCCTGGCCCAGCGGCCGCGCTGGACGAGGAAGGCGCCGATCTCCTCGGGCGCGATGCCGAGGGCCATCACCTCGGGGTGGTAGACGATCTTCCAGCCGGCGGCGTGGAGCTGCATGCTGGTGTGCGCGTCCTCGACCACCGTGTCCGTGGCGACGCCGCCCACCGACGCGATCGCCGCGCGGCGGACGATCGACGGGCAGCCGCACCAGAAGGCGGCGTTGTGGCGGTCCTTCCCGCGGCAGGATCGCGTCGAAGAAGATGCTCTGCTCGTTGCGCAGCGGGTCGTCGTGGTCGCGCGGGTGCTGGAAGCCGCGGTTGTAGAAGTGCTGGGGCGCCTGGACGACCGCCACGCCCGGCGTCGGCGAGGTAGCCGAGCATGCGCTCGAGCAGCTCGGGGCGCGGCACGTGGTCGGCGTCGAGGGTGACGATGAACTCCGCGTCCACGCGCTCGAGGGCGTAGTTGATGTTGCCGGCCTTGGCGTGGCGGCGGGGGGCCGGGACGCGAGAGGTAGCTGACGCCGAGCTCCTCGCACATCAGGCGGACCCAGGGACGGCCGCCGTCATCGAGCACCCAGACCTGGGGCGGGATGTCGTTGCGGATGGCCTTCGCGCCGACCACCGTCGGGCGCAGGACGTCCTCCGGCTCGTTGAAGGTCGCGACCAGCACCGCCACCTCGCGGCCGGTCAGCGGGGCGGGGACCTCGCGCCGGGCGATGCGCCAGCACGAGAAGGCGAGCAGGGCCAGCATGGCGAGACCGTAGGTCTCGGCGACGGCGAGCGGTGCGCCGAGCCACATCGACGGGCCGTCGAGCGTGAAGCCCCACCGCCACACGATGTAGACGAGGCTCGCGGCCAGGGCCGCGACGACGATCAGGTGGGTCCCGAGGCGCACGGGCGCGGTGGGGACGCGGTGGCTCCGGCGGACGAAGCGCTTGGTGGGGAGCGGTCGAGGTGGAGATGGGATCCGTCCTTGGGAAGGCGGTGGGCACGGTGGGCGGTGCTGGGCTGCCCATCGGCGGGCGCGGCGAGCGACTTAACCCATCCCGGGGGAAATCTCAGCGCCGCCCGGGAACGGCCACCATCGCCTGCAGGTTCGAGCGATTTCCGGCCGCGTCGCGCGCCGTCAGGACGACGCGCACGCGGCGGGGCGGGCGGGCCCCCACGCGCGCCCGCAGCGTCACGCTCGCCGCCAGCTCGGGGCGCAGCGCCGCCCGGCCGCGCGCGCGGCCGAGGCGGGCCGTCACGCTCGCGCGCTCGTCGCTCGTGAGGCGCAGCCGCACCGTGAGCGTGCGCCCCCGCAGGCTCGCGCGCGCGACGCGCACCCTGACCCGGGGGGCCCGCCGGTCGAGGGCGGCCGCGGCCACGGCCGGGGCCGGGCTCGCCGGCTGCGCGGCGCGCCGCCGGCGCCGGCGATCTCCGGGGCGGCCGGGTCGAGCTGGATCCAGCGGGCCACGGAGGGGACCCCGCGGCCGTCGAGGGCGAAGAGCATGTACCAGCCGGGCGGAGCGACGCTCGGGTCGGGCGGGCTGGTCAGCACCACCCCGGGCTCGCCGGCCGCCGGGCCAGCTCGACCGAGCGCTGCTCCATGTCGACCGCGTGGGTGGTCGCGCCCGGGCGCATCGAGCACGACCCTCGCGATCGCCGAGGGGTCGCTCACCGAGATCGGCACGCGCGCGCCGTAGGGGACGGCGCGCGGGGCGCCGGTCACGACCGGACGGGCCGCCTCGCCGCCGGCGAGGTAGGGCGGCGAGTAGAGCTGGGCCGTGCGGGCGCCCGCGGGCAGGTGGGTCGGCCGGTCGTCGCCGGCGGACAGGACCCGCCCGTCGGGAAGCAGGACGGCGGTCGAGTGGTACGTGCGCTCGACGGCCTCCTTGCCCGCGGGGCGCCAGTCGTCGAGGGCCGGGTCGTAGAGCTCGGTCTCGAAGACGGCCCCGGAGTAGAGGCTGCCGTCGGTCGCCTGGCCCCAGCCGCCGCCGGTCGACAGCTTCGAGCCGTCCGGCAGCAGCACGGTGTTGAAGTGCGCGCGGGCGTGGTCGAGCGTGGCGCCGTCGCGCCAGGCCGGCGCCGGGCCGGCGGGGCTCGCCCAGCCGGGGTCGTTCAGGTCGAGGTACTCGGAGGTCTCCGTCGGCTCGGGAGCGCTCGAGCTCGCCTCGACGTCGGCGCCGCCGATCAGGGTCACGCGCGCGGGCCCCTCCGGGCCGCCGGCCTCCATGACCGCCGTGCCCCAGAAGCGGGACTCGCGGGGACGGTTGGCGAGCCGGTGCCAGCTCCAGTCCTCGGTGTGCAGGAGGAAGGCGTCGCCCTTGCCCGGGCCGGCCAGCAGCACGCGGTCCCCGGCGCCGCGCCCGGCGAGCGTGGTCTTCGGCAGCAGGAACATGTGCGGGTAGATGTTCACGTAGCCCGGCAGCGAGCCCACGACGTCGAGCCGATCGGCCCCGCCGGGGGTCGCGCGCGGCGTGAAGACCTCGACCTCGCGCACGTCGTTCTGGTAGCCGCGCTCGTCCCAGCCGCCCACGATCAGCACGCGCCCGTCCGAGAGCGTCGTGAGCGTCGGGTACCAGCGGCCGTGGACCATGTCCTCCCCGTGTCGCTCCCAGGTCTCGGTGAACGGGTCGAAGATGGAGACCCAGGCGGCGCCCTTGTACCCGCGGCCGCTCTGCGGGCTCCCGTCGCCGGTCGGGTAGGCGAGGTTGCCCCCGGCCACCAGCACGCGGCCGTCCGGGAGCTGCGCCTGGCCCCCGCACCAGATGTTGGCGGGGAGCGTCTGGCCGTTCCCGTGGACCACGGGGGGCGGCGGAACCGACCTCGACTGCTTGGTCGCCGGGTCGTAGAGATGGGCCTCGCCGCCGTCGTTCTGGGCGCTCCTGCTGAACCACAGCACCTTGCCCGTGGGAAGCACGACGGCGTGGATCGCGAGGGAGGGCACAGGCTCCTCGCCGCTCCACTCGCCGACCTCGGACGCGTCGGCCGCCGCCAGCGAGCGGAGGCCGGCCGGGGCCGAGGCGGGCGGAGGGCCGGCCGAGGCCGGGCAGGACTCCCAGTTGGCCGCCCGGTAGGCGGGGTCGCTCTCGCAGCGGTCGAGCAGGGCCTCGTTGCGCCGCTCGCCGGCCACGGTCTCGTCGGCGTGGTAGGCATGGGCGCCGGCCTCGTACTGCGCCAGCTCCGCCGGGTCCTCGCCCGCGCCGGAGGTGCCGAACAGGGCCGGGGCCCCGCCCAGGACGAGCGCGCCCGCCGCCGCCAGGGCGAGGGGCGCCAACCGGGCCCTCGGCCCGGCCTCGCGCAGGGGTCTCATGGCGCGCTACCCGCCCGCCGCTCGTGCGAGGGCCAGCGCGCCCTCGGGCCACCAGTCCCCGGCGGGCGGCGCGCCGTTGCAGCTGCCGTCCGACTCGCCGGGGCGCTTGATCCAGAGGAAGGCGTCGACCGCCGGGTCGCCGGTCTGACCCGTCGGCGCCTGGCCGAGCGCGCGGCCCGGCGGGTTGCACCAGTCGTCGCCGGGCGCGGGGCCCGCCCCGTTGCGGCTGGTGTCGATGACGAACGGCGCGCCGCCGGCCCGGCGCGAGACCGCCTTGCCGTACGCGCGCGAGCGCGCGGTGGTGTGGAAGCTCGAGACGTTGACCGCGAAGCCGCGGGCGCGGGCAACGCCGGCCTGCCGCAGGCGGCGCGCCATCTCGGCCGCCGGCACCCAGGAGGCGTTGCCGGCGTCGATGTAGACCGACACGCCGGCGCGCCGCGACAGGCGGGCGACCGACCAGGCCATCAGCGACTCCCGCTCGGCCCGAGCCGCGGCCGGAAGGCAGTCGAGGGCGGCGAGGGCGTCGGGCTCGAGCACCACGGCGGCGGGGCCGGCGCCGAGGCCGTCGGCGAGGTCGGCGATCCAGGCGCGGTAGTCGGCCGGGCCGTCCGCGCCGCCGGACGAGTGCAGGCCGCAGTCCCGGTTCGGGATGTTGTACGCCACCAGCACGGGCAGCGCCCCCTCCTCGCGCGCCGCGCCGACGCGGGCGGCCGCGGCGGCGCCGACGTCGCGGATCCAGTCGCCGAGCCAGAGGGCCGTCGGCTGAGCGGCGATCCGGTCCATCAGGGCGGCGTCGGCCGGGCGATCGTCGCGCCAGCGCCGGGCCTGCTCCTGAGCGGGGCCCGAGGGCTCGCGGTACAGCGGCCGGCCGGCGAAGGGGCTGGGGCCGCGGCCCTCGGCGATGCGCCCGACGGCCGCGCGCGGGCGGCGCAGCGCCGCCGTCGTCGCGCGCACGGGCGCCGCCGCCTCGGAGAAGCGGCCCATCAGGACCCCGTCCCCCTGGTGCCGCGACCGCCGAGGTCGACCCGACGGCCGGGAGGATCCCGGCGACGGCCACCGCCAGCGGGCGGCCCGACGCGATGAGCGCGAGAGGCGTTGGGGCACGAGTGCGGGTGCGCATGGCGTCACTATCGGCAGGACGCCAGGCGGACTGAACCCTACGGAAAGCGGTCCAACGCGCTCCATCCCTCAAGTGGCGCGATGGCCGGGCCGATGCTGGAATCGTGAGATTCCGCTCGATCCGCCTCGCGCTCGCCGCCGCTCGCCGCCCTCGCGGCGGTCGCCGCGGTGATCGCGCTGCCCGCACCTGGCGGGGCGCGCCACGGAGACGGCGCCGACGGCGCCGCCGATCGCGGGCGCCCGCTGCCGGCGGGCACGCCGGCCGTGGCGACGGAGGCCCCGGACGAGCCGTCGGAGCCCCCGCTCCAGCGGCTGGTGCCGCCCTCGACGGGGGTGCTCCTGGGCGTCTCCAACCCGGAGCTCCCGCGCGATGCCGGCGCCGATCGACGACTGGACGGCCGAGCACGGCGTGCGCCCGCGCATCGTCAACTGGTTCCAGCAGTGGCTCAGCGGCGAGACCCGGTTCCGCGCCGACTGGGCCGCGCGCGTCGCCGAGGCAGGGCGCGGTCCCGATGATCACCTGGGAGCCCTGGTCGGCGCCCGCCGGCGAGAAGCACAACGCCGAGCAGCCGGACATCAGCCTGGCCCGGATCGCCGCCGGCGACCACGACGACTACATCCGCTCGTTCGCGCGCCAGGTCGCCGCCTACCGGGGCCCGGTGCTGATCCGCCTCATGCACGAGATGAACGGCCACTGGTTCTCGTGGGGCGTCGGCGTGAACGGCAACACGGCCGCCGACTTCGTCGCCGCCTGGCGCCACGTGCACCGCGTCTTCGCCCAGGAGGGCGCCGGCAA
This sequence comes from Miltoncostaeaceae bacterium, assembly GCA_963808825.1. GTDB lineage: Bacteria > Actinomycetota > Thermoleophilia > Miltoncostaeales > Miltoncostaeaceae > DATAGF01. The sequence goes on from CAWEGW010000019.1 coordinate 40,067, forward strand.
CGTGAGCTGGGTCTGGTCGATCAACAACCTCGAGTCGGCGGACGCCGAGGCCGAGGTCGCCCCGCTCTACCCGGGCGACCGCTACGTCGACTGGGTGGCGACCAGCGGCTTCAACTGGGGCGACGCCTACGACTGGAGCTCGTGGCGCGACGCCGACGCCATCTTCGGCTCCGCGTACCGGGTCGCTCTCGGGCTTCGGCAAGCCGATCATGATCTCGGAGATCGCGACCACCGACATCGGCGGCGACCCGAGCGAGTGGATCATCGACGTCCTTGGCCAGCATGCGCACGGCCTACCCCCTGGTCCGCGCGGTGCTCTGGTACGACGACATCGACGGAGCCGGCCTCGACTTCCGCCTCCAGGGACCGACCGCGCGCGCGCTGGCGACCCCTGCCGCCGATCGGCGAGGGCTGGCTGCAGGAGCCGGACCTGCGCTACATCGCGCCGTGAGCCGCCGCCCGGCTACTTGACGCCGACCACCATGGAGTCCGGGCCCACGAGGTGCTCGGCGCGGGTCTCCCGGAAGCCCGCCTCGGCCATCCAGCCGCGGCAGTCGGCGGCGGTGTAGTCGAAGCCCCCCTCGGTCTCGATGAGCATGTTCAGGCTCATGAGCAGGCCGAACGCGTTCTCGCGGCGGTCGTCGTCGATGATGGCCTCGTAGACGATCAGCGACCCGCCCTCCGGCAGGGCGTCGTAGGCCTTGCCGATCAGCGTCCGCTTCTGGTCGAGATCCCAGTCGTGGAGGATGTGGCCCATGGTGATGACGTCCGCCCGGGGGAGCCCGCCGTCGAAGAAGTCCCCGGGCGCGAAGGAGAGGCGGTCGCCGATCCCGTTCGCCGGCCACGTAGTCCTCGAAGGTCGGGGCGACCTCGGGGAGGTCGAACCCGAGGCCCGTCAGGTGGGGGTTCGCGAGGGCGATCTGGACGGCGAGGTCGCCCTGGGCGGTCCCGACGTCGACGAAGGTCGAGTATCCGGTCCAGGGGAATCCCTCCGCGATGCGCACGTTGGCGGGGTGGCTGAGCCCGGTCATGGCTCCGAGGAACTCCCGCAAGCGGGCGGGGTCGGCGTAGATCGCCTCGAAGAAGGGCTGGTCGCCGTGCTTGGCCTCGTTCTGCAGCCCGCCCGTGCGGAGCCCCTCGGTGAGGCCGCCCCAGAAGCCGTAGAGACGGGCGTTGGCCATCTCCAGGAAGCCGCCCAGGTAGCTCGGCTTGCGGCGGTCGAGGAACAGGTCGGTCGCCGGGCTGTTGCGGTAGACGCCGTCGCTCCCGGTCGAGGAAGCCCAGGGCAACGAGGGCGTCGAGGAAGTCGGCGGCCGAGCGCGGATGGAGGCCGAGGCGCCGGCCGACCTGCTCGAGCTCGCCCGGGTGCTCGGCGAGCTCGGTGAAGACGCCCATCTCGACCGCGCTGAGGAGCGTCTTGGAGGCCCAGAAGCCCAGGCCCACCTGCAGGATGTGCTCCGGGGTCGGGTGCTCGCCCATGCCGGTCGACCTCCTCGAGTCGTCGCGGTCGGTGCCGCGCGCGACTCTCCGGCGAGGGGCGAGCGCCGTGTCAACACCGAGCGCTCACTCGGAGCGCGCGCGGGCCGCGGCGCCGCGGCCCGTCTCGACCGGCAGCCCGGCGGCGATCCACTCGGCCTTGCCCTCGTGGTAGTCGCTCACGTCGGAGTAGCCCAGCGCGACGAGCCGGCGGGCGGCGATGCCGGAGTTCTGGCAGGGGCCGCTGGCGCAGTAGACGACGATCGCGGCGTCGCGGTCGGGCAGCAGCGCCGGGGCCAGCGCGTCCACCTCGTCGTGGGGGACGTTGATCGCCCCCGGCAGGTGCTCGGCCTCGTAGTACATCGGCGGCAGGGCCTCGACCAGCGTGACGGGGTCGTCGCCCTCCAGGCGGGCGCGGAGCTCGTCGAGCGTGATGACGCGGGGCATGTCGGCCTCCTCGGACGTGCGGCGGCGGTTGTTGCTGCCGCATTTGTTGTCACTGCAACGTCACGATAGCCGCTAGACGTTGCATGTGCAACATCGTCTGTGCGATGCTGCCGCATGGCCGCCACGCCGTCCCCAGAGCACATCCACGCCTGGCGGCTGCTGATCGAGTCGCAGGCGCTGGTGGTCGAGCGCATCGAGGCGGCCCTCGCCGAGCGCGGAGCTGCCCCCGCTCGCCTGGTACGACGTGCTCTGGGCGGTTCGCGAGGCGCCGGGCCGGCGCCTGCGCCAGTCACGGCTCGCCGACGCGGTGGTCATGAGCCGCAGCGGCCTGTCGCGCCTCGTCGACCGGATCGAGGCGGCGGGCCTGCTGCGCCGCGAGGCCTCCTCGTCGGACCGCCGCGGCACCGAGATCGTCCTGACGACGAGGGCCGCGCGATGCTGCGGCGCATGTGGGCGGTCTACGGGACGGCATCGCGCGCGGGTTCGCGGCCGCCGTGCCGGAGCCGGAGGCGCTGGCGGAGGCGCTGGCGCCGGTGGTCGCGGCGCTGCGGGCCGCGCCCCAGCCCGTCCGCTGAGCCGGCGGCGGATGGGGGTCGACCGCTGGCGCGAGGCGTGGCGCGAGGGGCGCCCCGCGTTCCACCGGGACGCGGTCCACGACGACCTGGTCGCCTATCCACGACGAGATCCTGGGCGGCGCGGACCGCGTGCTGGTGCCTCTCTCGGGGCGCTCGCTCGACCTGGCGTGGCTGGCGGAGCGGGGGCACGAGGTGGTCGGCGTGGAGATCGTCGAGGAGGTCGTGGCCGCCTACTTCGCCGACCGGGGCCTGGAGGTGGCGCCGGCGCCGGCGGGCCCGTTTCGCGCCTATCGCTCCGGCAGCCTGACCGTCCTCGCCGGCGACATGCTCGCCGCGACGCCGGAGCACCTGGGCACCTTCGACGGCGCCTGGGACCGCGCGGCGCTCGTCGCCCTGCCCCACCGGCGAGCGGCCGGCGTACGCCGCGGCCCTGCGCCGCCTGATGCGGCCCGGCGCCCGGATGCTCCTGCAGACCTTCGACCTGGACCGGCCGCCGGACGTCGGCCCCCCGTACCGAGTGCCCGAGGAGGAGGTCGGGCGCCTGTACCCGGGGGCCCGGCTGCGGGCGATCGGCGAGCGGGCGTCGAGCCCGGAGGGATGGAGCGCGGTCACCTACCGGCTCGACATGCCGTGACCTCGGGGCCCGTCTAGGGCACCGGGGTCCGCGCGGGCGGCGGCGCCCCGGCCTCCTCGGACTCGCGCTCGCGGTGTGCGCGTCGCCCAGAGCGACGCCAGGATCGCCGATGCCGAGGATCACCACGACGGCGCCGAGCGTCATCCAGACCGGCGGGTCGTAGAACTCGCTGGTCAGCATCTTCAGGCCGACGACGGCCAGGACCGCCGCGAGGCCGTAGTGGAGGTACTCGAAGCGGTCGAGCGCGCCGACGATCAGGAAGTAGGCGGCCCGCAGGCCCAGGACGGCGAAGATGTTGGCCGCGAGGACGATGAAGGCCTCGTCGGTGATGGCGAAGATGGCCGGGATCGAGTTCGACCGCGAAGGCCACGTCGGTGCTGGCGACCACCAGCAGCACCGCGAAGATCGGGGTGGCCAGTCGCCGGCCGCGCTCGTGGACGAAGACCTTCTGCCCGCGGTAGCCGTCGGTGCTCGGCACGAAGCGGTTGACCAGCCGCAGCAGCCGGTTCTTGCTGGGGTCCACCTGCTCGCCGGAGCTCCTCGCCAGCCGGTAGGCCGTGAAGATCAGGAACGCGCCGAAGATGTAGATCACCCAGTGGGCGGCGCCGAGGGCCGCCGCGCCGATGGCGATGAAGATGCCGCGGAAGACCAGCGCGCCCAGCACCCCGAACAGCAGCACCCGCGGCTGGATGTCCTTGGGCACCGCGAAGTAGGCGAAGATCACGGCGAAGACGAACAGGTTGTCGATGGAGAGGCTCCACTCGACCAGGTAGCCGGCGATGTACTCGCCGGCCGCCGTCCCGCCCTGGGTCGCGCCGATGATCCCGGTGAAGCCCAGCCCCAGCGCGACCCACGCGAGGGTCCAGAGCGAGGCGGCCTTGGCCGAGACCTCGTGGCGCCCCCGGGCGAAGACCAGGACGTCGACCGCCGTCAGCACCGGGACGGCGGCGATGAGGGCGATCCATGCCCAGATGGGGGGTTCCACGCGATCGGCTCCTTCGGGGTCGGTTGGGCGACCGGACGCCGAAGGTCTCTCCCGCCCCGTCGCGCGGGGCCGACGTCACCGGGCCGGTGCGGCCGTCGTGACGATGACGTCGTTGCGGGATACTCCCCTTGCGGTTCAGGGCATGGTAGCGGCTGCCGCCGTCAGGCGCGGCGCTTGCGCCGGGCGGCCGGCCGCTTCTCGTCGGCGTAGGCCAGCGCGATCGCGGCCTCCGGCGAGGGCGCGCGGAAGGTGATGCTCTCCTCGAGGTAGAGCCGGACGCGCTCGGCGTCGTGGTCGAGGTAGCCGATCGCCAGGTCCTGGCCGACGACGAGCTCGAAGTCCTCGCCGCGCAGGCTGAGGACGACGGCCCCGTCCACCGCCGGCGCCCAGAGCACCGGCCCCTCGACGATCAGGCGCAGGTGCTCGAGCACCGGGTAGCCGCCGTGCTCGGTGGTCTCGATGACGCCCGGTGTAGCAGCGGGGACCCAGCGCGATGGCGTAGGGCCCGGCGACCCCGGCGCGCTTGAGCGTCTCCACGGCGATCGGCCACGTAGTTCGGGTAGCGGCTGTAGTCGGTGTCGATCGTGACCGGGTCGTGCGGAGTGGTCTCGACGATCCCGCGCACGCCCGCGGCCGCGAAGCCGCGGAAGACGAGGCGGTCCTCGGCCAGGGCCGCACGGCGGGCGGCGTCGACGACCGGGTCCATGTCGGCGTCCGGCGCGCCGCGCTCGACGGCGTCGATCTCCTCGCGCTCCAGGGTGAAGGGCGTGCGCAGCTCGGCGAGCGGCTGCACCAGGCGGATGCTGCTCTCGACGCCGTCGGCGGGGCCGTCGGCCGCGGCGGCCACCCGGCCGAGGCCGAGCGCCGAGTGGTCCCAGCCGTGCGGGCCGGAGAAGTCGACCACCTTGCGGGCGGTCAGGAAGTGGCGCAGCGAGCGGCGGGCCTCGGCCTCGATCTCGTCCCAGGCCGCCTCGTCGATGGGCGCGAGCTCGCGATGGAGGTGGTTCACCGCTCACCCCGCAGGCTGCCGATGCCGAGGCTCCCGTCGCCGGGGGCCCCGCCGCCGCCCTCGCCGCCCTCGATCTCCTCCTCGAGCGCGACGATCGAGCCCTCGGTGAAGAGGTACTCGCGCAGGTGCTCGTCGAGCACGGGGTCCTGGCGGCGCAGCCACTCGAGGCTCATCGCCGCGTGCTCGGTCTCCTCGTCGCGGTTGTGCGCGAGGACGGCCGTCAGCTCCGGGTCGCCGGCCGCGTCGATGCGCTGCTGGTACCAGTCCATCGCCTCGAGCTCCTCCATCAGCGAGACGATGCCGCGGTGGCGGTCCAGCGTCGCCGGCGCCAGATCCTCCTTGGCCTCGTGCAGGCCCATGCTCGAATCCGCCATCCCGTCCCCCTCGCGCCTAGTCGTCGTCCTCGGAGAACGCCTCCCGCGGCCCCTCGGCCAGGCGCACCCGGTCCCCGTCCACCAGCAGCGTGGCCGAGAGTACCTCCCAGTGGCGCGCGAGCCGCGCCATGACGAGATCCACCGTGCCCGTTCCGCCCGGTCCCGACACCGGGACCATCAGGTTCGCCTGGGCCGCCCCGCGGCCCGACGGGACCTCGCCCTCCGGCCGGCCCGACCTCCAGCGGGCGCCCGACCGACTCGACGACCGCCGGGTGGCGGCCGACGAAGCGCTCGGCGGCGGCGGCCGCGTCCCCGCCGCGGCGGCGCCACCCGATCACCAGGATCGCCACGACCGCGGCGAGGAAGAGGTAGCCGAGGACGCCGCCGACGATCGACAGCGTCCCCTGCGAGACGCCCGCCCGCCGGAAGCCGAAGGCGACCAGGAAGAACACGCCGAGGACCAGCGCGCCGGTCAGCAGGATCGTGCGCTGGGTGCGGCCCGACGGCATCAGGGCTCAGGCCGCGGCCCAGATCTCGGCCAGCCGGCCGAGCGTCTCGCGGTAGCGGCGGACGGCCTCCTCGCGCCCGAGCAGGGCGAGGCTCTCGTAGATCCCGGTGGAGACGCGCTGCCCGGTGATCGCGATGCGCTGCGGCTCCAGGAAGTCGCGCGCCGCCTCGCCCATGATGTGGAGCTGGTCCTGCAGGGCGTCCTTGATCGCGTCGAGCGCTCCACTCGTCCAGGCGCCTCGAGCCGGCCGAGCCCGCCGCCGATGACCTGGATCGAGTGCTTGACGTCCTGGGTCAGCACCTCCCAGGCGTCGGGCTCGATCTCGAGCGGACGGAAGAGCCAGCCCGCGAGCGCGTCGTACTCGGCCAGGGTGCTCAGCTTGCGCTTGACCAGCGGGGCGCTGCGGCGCACCAGCTCCTCGGCGCCCGGGGCCGCGCGCGGCGAGGTACCCGGTCTTGCGTGAGGTAGTCGACCAGGGCCTCCTCGAACTCGTCCGCCGACATCAGGCGCATGTGGCGGCCGTTGATCACGGTCAGCCGCTGGAGGTCGAAGATCGCCGGGCTCTTGGAGATGCGGCCGACCGAGAAGCCCGCCACGAGCTCGTCGACCGTCATCAGCGTGGTCTTGTCGTCGAGGCTCCAGCCGAGCAGGGCGAGGGCGTTGACGACCGCGCGCGGGACGTAGCCCGCCTCCTCGAGGTCCTCGACCGAGGCGGCGCCGTGGCGCTTGCTGAGCCGCTTCTTGTCGGGCCCGAGGATGAGCGGGACGTGCGCGTAGCCCGGCGGCTCGCCGCCGAGCGCGCGGATCACCATCATCTGCTTCGGCGTGTTCGAGATGTGGTCCTCGCCGCGGATCACGTGGGTGATGCCCATCTCGAGGTCGTCGACCGCCGCGGCCAGGTTGTAGGTGGGGGTGCCGTCGGAGCGCGCGACGACGAAGTCCTCGATCGCGGCGTGCTCGAAGGTGACCGGGCCGCGCACGTAGTCCTCGATGGCCGTCCGGCCCTCGACGTCCACGGCGAAGCGCCAGACCGGCCGGACCCCCGCGGCCTCGAGCGCGGCGATCTCCTCGGGGCTGCGGTCGCGGCGGCCGCGCACCACCGGCGCGCGCTTGTCGGCGCGGGCGGCGGCGCGCTGGGCCTCGACCTCCTCGTCGCTCTCGTAGGCCGGGTAGACGGCGCCCGCCTCGCGCAGCCGCTCGATCGGCGCGCGCGTAGACCGCGCCGCGCTCGCTCTGGCGCTCGGGGCCCTCGTCCCAGTCGAGGCCGAGCCAGGTGAGGACGCGCAGGATCTCGGCCTCGCTCTCGGGCGTCGAGCGCTCGCGGTCGGTGTCCTCCATCCGCAGCACGAACGTCCCGCCGGTGTGGCGGGCGACCAGCCAGTTGAACAGCGCCGTCCGCGCGCCGCCCACGTGCAGGCTGCCCGTCGGGCTCGGGGCGAAGCGCACGCGCGCCGGCCCGGTCACCTCGGGTCGCTCTCTGGCCATCGTCCCTAGGATACCGACGTGCGATTCGGCGCCCACGTGTCCTCATCCGGGGGCATCAGCAAGGCGATCGGCCGGGGCGTCGCCCTCGGCTGCGAGAGCCTCCAGGTCTTCACGCACAACCCGCGCACCTGGCGCCCGATCAAGCACACCGACGAGGAGATCGCCGCCTTCCGCGCCGGCGCCGGCCGACGCGGGCATCGCCCCGGTCGTCAGCCACGGGCTCTACCTCATCAACCTCGGCGCCCCCGACCGCGAGGTGCCCACCGGCCCGCCGGGCAAGCCGGCCGTCGCGATGCGCAACATCTACCGCGCGTCGGTCGAGAGCCTGGTGCAGCACCTGGCGACCGGCCACGCGCTCGGGCTGGACGGCGTCGTGCTGCACGTCGGCTCGTTCAAGGGCTCGACGGAGGACGAGTCGATCGCCCGCATCGGCGCGGGGATCGCGGAGGCGTTCGACGGCCGCCGAGGGCGACTGCCCGCGTCTTCCTCGAGAACACCGCCGGCGCCGGCGACACGATCGGCCGCACCTTCGCCCAGCTCCGCGCGGTGGCCGACGCCGTCGGCGTGCCGCAGCGCCTGGCCTTCTGCCTCGACTCCCAGCACCTGTTCGCCTCGGGCTACCCGATCCACGAGGACGGCGGCATCGACCGCGTGCTCGCCGAGTTCGACGAGCGTCCTCGGCATGGACCGCCTGCGCTGCCTGCACCTCAACGACTCGAAGGTCGGCTTCGCCTCGAACCGCGACCGCCACGAGAACATCGGCGACGGCGAGATCGGCGAGGAGGGCTGCGGCGCTTCCTCGGCCACCCCGACCTGCAGGGCCTGCCCGTCGATCCTCGAGGTCCCGGGCATGGACGGCACGCGGCCCCGACCTGGAGAACATGGCCCGCGCCCGGCGCCTGCACGAGGAGGGCGTCGCGGCGCACGGGCGGCCTGAGGGGCTGGCGCCCGGGGCGGCGGGCGGAGAGAATCGCCCCGATGGCACGGATCAGCCGCAGGGCCTACCGGACGGCGATCGCGCTCGGCGCCGCCGCCGCCCTGTGCGCCGCGGCCGGCCCCGCGGCGGCGAACCTGCTCGACCGCTCGGGCGCGACGGGCCCGCTGGTGCTGATCGGCCCGGACGGCGACAGCACGGCCGATCCGGTCATCCAGCCGCCGGGCCTCGTGGGCGTCGCCGACCAGAGCCTGCGCAAGGGCGACCAGATCCTCGCCGGCAGCGGCGACGACGCCCTGGTCGGCCGGCTGGGGCCCGACCTGCTCGTCGGCAACGACGGCGACGATGTGATCGTCGGGGGGCTGGAGCGCGGCAGCGACGCCGGGCGCCTTCCCGAACGCCGACGTCGCCTTCGGCGGCCCGGGTGACTTCGACGTGTCGTCATCACTCGGGCGCCTCTTCGGCAGGTGGTAAAGTGGTTCGACGGCGGTGATGCCGCCGAGAGTTCGTCAAGTCCCTTGACTTTGATCACACGCCCGGTCGCCGTTCGGGCCGCCGCGATCGCGCGCTCCCGCATGCCCGTCGAGACGGTGCCGCGCCCGGACGATCGACGTCTGGTCGTCGCACGGCCGCGGTCTTCAGCGACCTCGACAAGAGCCGCCCAGCTGATCGTCGCTGCGAGTCGGCCCGGCTGCCGCAGGGCACGCGGCCATCCGGCTGGCCAGCGCGGCTGCGCATGCGCCAGCAGCGCCATCAAGGGCTTCTGCGAGCTCGGCCGAGCTCCGCGCGCCTGGGCTACCAGTCCGGGCGCCGGGCGGACCTTCCGAGGACCTGCAGCGCCAAGCCATGCGGCGTCACGGCGCGCGGCGGGCCTGCGCCGCACCGCGGCATGCCGACGCGATCGCCGAGACGAGGCCGGCTGGACGGGCGCCGGCCCGGACCGCTTCGCCCAGCTCCGCCGACTCCTGCTCGACCTCAGCGGGCTGCGGCTCGCCCGCGAACTGGGCGGGCCGCTCGGAGGGCCCCGCTACGATTCGGCGGCGCCGCGCGGGCGTAGCTCAACGGTAGAGCAATGGCCTTCCAAGCCACAGACGGGGGTTCGACTCCCCTCGCCCGCTCTCGCTACTGCAGCCCCCGGTGGGCGCCGCCGTCGACCGGCAGGCCGACGCCGGTGACGAAGCCCGGCCTGCTCGGAGCAGAGGAAGGCGACCACGGCTCCGAAGTCGTCCGCATCGCCCAGCCGCCCCGCCGGGATCGCCGCGGCACGCGTCGGCGGCGCCCGCGCCGTCGAGGGCCGCGACCCGCGCCGTCAGGTGGGTCCCGGGCTGCACGCTGTTGACGGTCACCCCGTCGCCCGCCACCTCGAGCGCGAGCGACCTTCAGGAAGGCCGTGACCGCGGCGCGCGCGGTCGACGAGGCGATGAGGCCCCCAATCGGCTGGCGCGCGCCGAGCGAGGTGATCGCCACCACCCGCCCCCAGCCGCGCTCGCGCATCCCCGGGACGGCGGCCCGGCACATCGCGATCGTCGAGAGGCAGTTGAGCTCCAGGGCGTCCCGGTAGGCGTCGAGCTCGGTCGTCGCGAAGGTGCCCGGCGGCGGCCCCCCGGCGTTGGCGACCAGGATGTCGACCGGCCCGCCCAGGCGCTCGGCCGCCTCCTCCACGAAGCCGCCCGCCCGCTCCGCGTCCGAGAGGTCGGCCTGGATCGCCAGGGCCCCCTCGCCGAGCTCCGCGACCGCCGCGTGCGAGGCGCTCCCGGTCGCGCCCGCAGATCGCCACCCGGACGCCCGCCGCCGCCAGCGCCTTCGCCGCCCCGAGCCCGAGGCCCGCCGACGCCGCCGCCACCGCCGCCCGCCGTCCCGCGATCCCGAGGTCCATGGCGGCACGCTACCGGCGGCGTGCCGCTCCCGGCCCCGCCGGAGTGGCCAATTGGCCGCGGCACGCGTGGCCAATTGGCACGTGGCCACTTGGCGGTGCCCCGGTTGGCCAATTGGCCGACCACGCCGTGGCCAATGGCCAGGGGCCCTGTGAGGCCCTCGTGACAGCCCGGTGAGAGCCGGCTGGTGACCTCCCGCCGACGGATACGATTCGCCGCGACGGCGGGGGGACCGACGATGAAGCTCACCTGGCGCCAGCGGCTCGCGGTGCGGATCGGCGACGCACTGGAGCGCGTCGCGCCCTGGCACTGCCTGCCCCGCCCGCTCGGGCTGCTCTGCCTCATCGCGATCCGGATCCGGCTGCGGCTCCACAACCTCTACGACCCCGCCCCCCACCGCGGCGCGACGCCGCCCACGGGCGCGGCCGGCACGCCCTTCGGCCGCAACCAGCCGCTCTGGGACGCCGGCGCCGAGACCGAGGCGGGGACGCTGCTGGAGCCGAGCCCGCGCGTCGTCAGCGAGCGGCTGCTCGCCCGCGACGGGGCCTTCTCGCCGGTGCCCTTCCTGAACCTGCTGGCGGCGGCGTGGCTGCAGTTCCAGGTCCACGACTGGGTCGTGCACGACAAGGAGCGCGAGGCCTCGCGCAAGCTCCGGGTCCCGCTCCCCGACGGCGACGGCTGGCCCCACGGCAGCGACGGCGCCATGCCGGTCGCCCGCTCCAAGCTCAGCGCGGCGGCGCCGGCCCCGGGCGGGCCGCCCGTGTACGACAACAGCGACACCCACTGGTGGGACGGCGAGCCAGATCTACGGGACCACCGCCGAGCACGAGCGCTCGCTGCGGGAGTTCGAGGGGGGACGGCTCCTGCTGGCGGACGACGGCGGCCTCCCCCGCGACCCGGCCACCGGCGACCCCCTGACCGGCGTGACGAACAACTGGTGGACGGGCCTGTGGCTGCTCCACTGGCTCTTCGCCCGGGAGCACAACGCGATCTGCGCCCGGCTGGCCGCCGCCTACCCCGGACTGGGAGACGAGGAGCTGTACAGGTGCGCGCGGCGGGTCAACTCGGCGGTCATGGCCAAGATCCACACCGTCGAGTGGACGCCGGCGGTGCTGCCGCACCCCACGATCCGCGCCGCGATGCACGGCAACTGGTACGGCATGCTCGGCCCCCGCGGCTCGCGGCTGCTGCGCAGGGTCACGCGCCGCGACGTGCTGATCGGCATCCCCGGCTCGCCCCACGACGACCACGGCGTGCCCTACTCGCTCACCGAGGAGTTCGTCGCCGTCTACCGCATGCACCCGCTGATCCCGGATGAGGTGCGGATCGTCAGCGCCCAGGACGGGGGCCGGCTCGCCGACCGCGGCCTGGCCGAGCTGCTCGGGCCGGCGGCCCAGGTGGTCGCGGACGGCTTCCGCGAGAGCGACCTGATGGCGTCGTTCGGCGTGGCGCGCGCCGGGACGATCACGCTGCACAACTTCCCCGACACGCTCCGGAACCTGGCCCGCGGCGCGGCCGACGTCGAGGCCGGCGACGAGCCCCGCGTCGACCTGGCGACCATCGACATCCTCCGCGACCGCGAGCGAGGCGTGCCGCGCTACAACGCCTTCCGGCGCATGCTGCGCCTGCCGCCGGCGTCGAGCTTCGAGGAGCTGACCGGCGGCGACCCCGAGGCGGCGGCGCTCCTGTCCGAGGTCTACGGCGGCGACGTCGAGCGGCGTGGACCTGATGGTCGGCCTCTACGCCGAGCCGCTCCCGGACGGCTTCGGGTTCAGCGAGACCGCCTTCCGCATCTTCGTGCTGATGGCCTCGCGGCGGCTGAAGTCGGACCCGGCCTTCACGGACCTCTACGGGCCCCGCCACTACACGCGCGAGGGCATCCGCTGGATCGAGGGGAGGACGATGCAGGACGTCATCGCCGAGCACCTGCCCACCCTGCGGCCGCTGATGGCGGACGTCGGGAACGCCTTCGAGCCCTGGGACCGGCCCGGCAACCGGCGCTCGGGGGTCACGGCGCCCTTCGCGCCCGCGGCGGCCGGCGCATGACCGGCCCGATCCACGCCATCACCGACGGCACGGCCGGCCGCGTGCACGCCTACCTGCTGGAGATCGACGGCGGCGTCACCCTGATCGACACGCTCTCGGGCGACGACGGCGCGGTCGTCATCGATGCCCTCGCGCGAATCGGCCGCGGCCCCGAGGACCTGACCGCGCATCGTGCTCACCCACGCCCACCGCTCCCACATCCGCGGCGCCGCCGAGCTGCGCCGGCTGAGCCGGGCCACGGTCTACGCCAACGCCTTCGAGGCGCGCACCATCACGGGCGAGCAGCCCTGCGAGCCGGTCACGCTGGTGCCGCGCCGCCCCTACCGCGTGCTGCACCTGCAGTACGGGCTCACGATCGGCACCCACCTCGAGCGGCTGGGCGCCCCCCGGCGGCTCCTCGACCCCTTCATCGCGCCGGCCTGCCCGGTGGACGTCGAGGTGGCCCACGGCGACAGCATCGGGTCGCTCCAGGTCGTGCTCACGCCCGGCCACACCGACGGCAGCACGTCGTTCTACTGGCCCCAGGAGCGGGCGCTCTTCACGGGCGACGTCCTGGTGACATGGCCGCGCCTGGAGATCGGCTGGGCCGGCCTCACGACCGACACCGCGCGCAACCGCCGCTCCCTGTCGGAGCTGGCCACCGTCGGCGACGTCGAGTGGATCGGGACCGGCCACGGTCCGCCCCTGGTCCACGACGCGGCGGCGCGGGTCCGCGGGCTGCTCGCCGGGCCTGCCTCCCGCTAGAGCAGGGAGGAGTAGAGCTCCCGCGTCTCCTGGCTCGGCTCGACCCCCAGGCGGCCCCGCAGGAGGGCGCGGCAGGCGTGGAACTGGCGCAGCGCCAGGGCCCGCTCGCCGGCCTGGGCGTAGGCGCGCATGAGGGCCCGGTGCCACCCCTCGCGCTCGGGGTCGGCGTCGATGAGCTGGCGGTAGCGCTCGATCGCGGCGGCCGGCCGCCCCATCTCGAGGAGGGCCTCGGCGAGCCGTTCCAGCAGCTCGACCCGCTGGCGCTCCAGCGCCCTGCGGGTGTCCTCGCACCACGGCTCGTAGGGGAAGTCCGGCAGGAACTCGCCCCGACAGAGGGACTCGGCGGCGAGCATCCGGTCGAGGGCCCCCTGGCCGGCCGCGGCCGGATCGGGCGCCGCGAGGCGCTCGAAGTCGCCGGCGTCCCAGGAGTCGCGATCGCCCAGGACGAGCCGGTAGACGTCGCCCTCGCGCAGGATCGGCGAGGCGCCCGAGCGCGGCGCCGCCAGCGGGTCGAGCGTGCGCCGCAGCTCGTGCAGGGTGGTGTCCAGCGCCCGCGAGCCGCGGTCGGTGGGCAGCTCGGACCAGAGGTGGTCGAGCAGGCGGTCGCGGTGCAGGCCGCGCGGGCCGGCGCAGGCGAGCGCGCCGAGCAGGGCGCGCGCCTTCGCCCGGCCGAAGGCCGAGTCGGGCACCCGCGCGCCGGCCCGGGTGAGGCGCAGGCCGCCGAAGGTCTCGATCCGGATGGGCGGGCGCTGGCGCCGCTCGAGCAGGCCCCGGGCGCGCTCGGCCGCCGCCGTGACCTCCGGGTCGCCGTCCGAGAGCAGGGCCCGCAGGGTCTCGGGGTCAACGTCGGTGTCCTCGCCGATGGCGCCGGCCACGGCGGTCCTGGCCGCGGGCTGCCCGTCCAGGCGCTCCACGGTCTCGTGCAGCACCTCGCGGCCGCATGCGGCCGCGATCCCCGCCGCCCGGTCGGAGATGCCGGCCTCGAGCGCCCGGGCCAGCAGCGCGGCGGCCCGGGGACGCTCGCGGCGGCTCCACAGGGCCTCGACCGCCGCCTCGTCGTCGAGCGCCAGCGCCTCGCCCAGCCGCTCGTCCGCGAGCGGCAGCCCGGCGTGGGCGCTCGCCGACAGCAGCGCCGCGCGCGCCCGGTACCAGGCGAACCCGTACCCATCGGCGAGGGCGACGGCCTCCTCGGCGACCTCGCGCGCGAGCTCGGTCGCGCCCGCCGCCGACGCGGCCAGCGAGACCTCGCCGAGGACGGTCGGGATCTCGTAGGAGGCGCCGTACTCGCGCGCCGCCGCCCGGGCGGACTGGGCCCGGGCCACGGCCAGGTCGCCCTCGCCGCGCGCCGCCGCCCCCCTGGCGAGCTGGGCGGCGAGGCGGTAGACGGCGTTGGTCCCCGGGCCGGCGGCGATGGCCCGGCGCGCCTCCGGCTCGAGGGCGGTCACCGCGTCCCAGTCGTCCAGGCCGCTGTGCGACAGCAGCCGCCACCACAGGATCAAGAGGCCCGGCGCGGCGGCCATGCCGAGCGAGGCGGACACGTCGAGGACCGCCTGGGCCTCCTCCAGGCAGGCGCGGTAGCTGCCGGTGTCGGCGAGCAGCAGCGCGCGGTTGCCGCGCCCGAAGGCCTGCATCATGAAGGACTCCTCGACCTCGACCGGCTCGAGGCGGCCCAGCCCGTCGCCGATGCGCGCCGTGGCGGCGGAGAGGCGCCCCTCGGGGTAGTCGAAGTAGTAGCCGCGCACCATCTCGGCGCAGGGCGCCAGCAGGGCCAGCTCGCGCCGGCCGGCCGACGCGAGCGCCTCGTCCATCAGGGCCTCGGCCTCGGGCCGCTGGCAGCCGATCGCGTGGGCGACGGCCACGATCATGCGCACGAGCCCGGCCGCCGGGCCGGCTGTGGCGACCCCCGGCAGGAGGCGCCGCGCGGTCGCGACCCGGACCGCCGGGCTCACCCCGACCGTGAGCGCCGCGAGCTGGGCCCGGTAGAGGGCGGCCGCCGCCCGCTCGGCCTCGCCCGCATCCACGAGCCGGCCGATCGCCTCGTCCCAGATCTCGAAGGCGGCGGCCGGGTCGCCCGACAGGTAGGTCAGGAGCGCCTGGGCCAGCTGGATCCGCGGCCGGGCGCCCCAGGCCTCCGGCGGGATGCGCCCCAGCCAGGCGGCGAGCGTCTGGCGCTCGGGCGTCGGGACCATCGCCTCGGCGACCTGCTCGAGCGCCCGCGCCGCCGCGTCGGGGTCGCCCGCCTCGAGGTGGTGCCGCACGGCCTCCTGGTAGTCGCCGGCCGCCTCCCAGGCCCGCGCGGCGCGCTCGTGCAGCGGGGGCATGCGGCCCGGCTCGCGCTCGGACAGGCGCCGGCGCAGGAACGCCTGGAAGAGGTGGTGGTAGCGGAACCAGTCGCCCTCGGCCTGGACGATGAACAGGTGCGAGGCGAGCAGTCCGCGGATCACGTCGGCGGCGTCCGGCCGCTCGGCGACCGCCGCCGCGAGCTCCGGCGTGAAGCGCTCCAGCATCGAGGTGTCGAGCAGGAAGCGCTGCAGGTCGGCGGGCAGCCCGGACAGGACCTCGTCCGCGAGGTAGTCGAAGTGGGGGCCGGCCGTCGCCGCCTGCTGGGGCAGGCCGGCGCCGGCGGCCGAGCGGGTGGCCAGCAGCAGCCCCGCCACCCAGCCCTCGGTGCGCTGGTGCAGCTCGCCGATCGTGGCCTCGTCGAGCGCCCCCGGCGCGTCCTCGAGCAGCTCGGTGGCCTCCTGGAAGCTGAAGGCCAGCATGTCCTCGCCCACGACCGATGCGCCCGCAGCCGTCACCTTGGGGGCCGGGATCGCCAGGTCGCGGCGGCTGGTCATCGCGAAGTGGACGTTCGGCGGGAGGTCCGAGGCCAGCAGGCCGAGGGCCTCGAGCACCGAGCCGTCGCCCAGCGCGTGGACGTCGTCCAGGGCGAGGACGAAGTCGTCGGGGATGGTCTCGAGCAGCTCGTTGGCCAGCGCGGCGATCTGGTGCTCGGGCGCCCCGCCGGGGGGCAGGGCCGATGCGACGCCCGGGAAGGCCTCCGCCACGCCCGCCGCGACGTGGGCGACGAGCATCTCGGGCGATCGGAGCCGCGGGTCGCACGAGAGCCACACCGACGGCATCGGCGACTCCTCCAACGCCTGCACCAGCAGGGTCGTCTTGCCGTAGCCGGCGCCGGCGACGAGGGCGGTGAGCCTGCCCTGCAGGCCCAGCTGCACGCGCGCGACCAGCTCCGGGCGGGCCACGGCCCCCGGCGGCAGGCGCGGGGGCAGGAGGCGCGTGCGGAGGATCCCCGGGGCGGATCCCACCGCCGCGGAGGCGCCGGGTGTGGTGGTCATGGCGTGTCGGGCACCGGGTCGCTCGTGGCCGCATCATCCCACCGCGGCGCGATGAGTTCCGGCGGCGCCGCCGGTCGTAGCAGGGGAATGCACCGGCCGGCGCAGCGGAGAGGAAACACCGATGGCGGACGGAGCGACCCGAGGGGCCTCGGCGTGATAGACACCCCGGCGTGCTCGAGCGCCTGAGGAGACTGGGCGCGCTTCCCGCCGGCCGGGTGGGGAAGTGGATCGTCCTCGCCGCCTGGGTGGTGATCTTCGTCGTCGCCGCCAACCCGGGCAGCAAATTCGAGGACGCCCAGGAGAACGAGTCAACGAGCTTCCTGCCCGGCGACGCCGAGTCCACGAAGGTCCTCGAGGAGCTGGACCAGTTCCAGACCCAGGAGGGCGAGCAGGCCGACGCCGTGATCGTCTACGCCCGCGACGGGGGCCTGACGGCCGCCGACCGGGCGGCGATCGCGGAGGACCGGGCCTCGCTCAACCAGGACCGTCCGACCGGCGCGGGCGCGACCGGCCCGCCGGTCTTCTCAGAGGACGGCGAGGCGGCCCTGCTGATCACCCCGCTCTTCATCGAGGAGGGCGACTCGGACGCCCTGGTCAACGCGGTCAACGACATCCGCGACCGCGTCCACGACGCGCCCGAGGGGCTCGAGGTGAAGGTCACGGGCGGCGCCGGCTACTCGGCGGACGCCATCGACGTCTTCAACAACATCAACTCGACCCTGCTGCTGGCGACGGCGTTCATCGTGTTCGTGCTGCTGGTGCTGATCTACCGCAGCCCGATCTTCTGGATACTGCCGCTGCTGGCGGTGGCCTTCGCCGAGGTCACCGTGCGGGCGATCGGTTACGGCCTGGCCGAGGCCGGCGTCGTGATCAACGGCCAGACGGCGGGCATCCTGCTGGTCCTGGTCTTCGGCGTCGGGACGGACTACGCCCTGCTGCTGGTCTCGCGCTACCGCGAGGAGCTGCGCCGCAACGAGGACAAGCACCGGGCGATGAAGATCGCCCTCCGGCGCGCCGGGCCGGCGATCCTGGCCTCGGGCGCGACGAACATCTGCGCCCTCCTGGTCCTCACGATCGCCGAGGTCAACGGCACGGCCGGCCTCGGCCCGGTGGCGGCCATCGGCGTCGCCGTCGCGCTTGTCGCCATGCTGACGGTCCTCCCGGCCATGCTGGTGATCTGCGGGCGGCGGGCGTTCTGGCCCTTCATCCCGCGGTACGAGCCCGGCGCCGTGGTGCCCGAGGAGCGCGGCCGCTGGCGCCGCCTCGGCGACTCCATCGGCCGCCGCCCGCGGCCGGTGTGGATCGCGAGCGCCGTCGCGCTCGCCGTGATGGCCCTCGGCCTCACGACCTTCGACACCAACCTCACCTCGTCGAACAGCTTCCGCGACGACGTCGAGGCCGTACAGGGCCAGGAGCTGCTGGAGGCCAGCTTCCCGGCCGGCTCCAGCGCCCCGACCGACGTGATCGTGCCCGACGCCGCCCGCGTGCCCGCGGTGTCGGCAGCGCTGCGGGACGCCGACGGGGTCAGCGCGGTGGTCCCGGTCCAGGAGGGCCCGCCCGGGGTCCGCCTCGCGGTGACCCTCGTGCCCGACCCCTACAGCACCGAGGCCTTCGACCTCATCCCGGGCCTGCGCGACGTCGCCAAGGGCGCGGGCGGCCCGGACACCCTCGTCGGCGGGCCGACCGCCACCGAGTACGACCTGCGGGTGGCGTCGGAGCGCGACCTCAAGCTCATCCCGCCGATCGTGCTCCTGGTGATCTTCGTGATCATCGGCCTGCTGCTGCGGGCGATCGTGGCGCCGCTGCTGCTGATCGCGACGGTGATCCTGTCGTTCCTGGCGGCCCTGGGCGTCAGCGCGCTGGCCTTCGACGTGATCTTCGACTTCCCCGGCGAGGACGCGTCGCTGCCGCTGTTCGGCTTCATCTTCCTCGTCGCCGTGGGGGTGGACTACAACATCTTCCTGATGGCGCGGGTACGGGAGGAGGCCGCCCGCCACGGCACCCACGAGGGGATGATCCGGGGACTCGCCGTCACCGGCGCGGTGATCACGTCGGCCGGGATCGTGCTGGCCGGCACCTTCGCCGTGCTCGGGGTGCTCCCCCTGGTCGGGCTCACCGAGATCGGCTTCCTGGTGGCCTTCGGGATCCTCCTGGACACGCTCCTGGTGCGGTCGATCCTGGTCCCCGCCCTCGTCATGGAGGTCGGCGACAACGTGTGGTGGCCGTCGCGCCTGGCCAAGGAGGCCGCGCGCGCCGACGAGCGCGAGCGCCCCCCGGCGCCGCCCCCGGAACCGAGCGCGCAGCCGTAGCTTCCGCGGCCGGGGTCGCCGCTGTCGGCGGCGAGGCCGCCGTGCTGCTGCAGCGCGCGGACGCGGCCGGGCGCCGCGCCTGCGGGCCTTCCGGCGCTCGGCGGCGCGCCGGCTGAGCCACCGGGTCCTCCGCCATCGTCCTCGGCAGGCTCCCGGAGGGCGGCTACCGCGCGGTGCTGCGGCTGCGCGACGACGCGGGCAACCGCTCGACCTTCCGGCTGGCGTTCAGCGTGCCGTGACCCGGGCCGTCATGCGGGGGGCGCCGGCCGCGGGGCCAGGACCTCCTCCAGCTCCTCCAGGATGACCGGGTCGTCGATGGTGCTCGGCACGGCGTAGGGCCGCCCGTCGGCGATGTCGCGCATCGTCCGGCGCAGGATCTTGCCGCTGCGCGTCTTGGGCAGCCGCGCGACGACCTCCACCCGCTTGAGGCTCGCGACGGCTCCCACCTCGCGGCGCACGATCTGCACCAGCTCGGCCTCGATCTCGGCCTCGTCGCGGTCGGCGCCGGCCTTGAGCACGACCAGGCCGACCGGCACCTGCCCCTTGAGATCGTCGGCGACGCCGATGATCGCGCACTCGGCGACGTCCGGGTGCTCGGCGAGGGCCGCCTCGAGGGCGCCGGTGGACAGCCGGTGCCCGGCGACGTTGAGCACGTCGTCGGTCCGCCCCATGACGTAGAGGTAGCCGTCCTCGTCGAGGTGGCCGCCGTCGCCGCTGAGGTAGTAGCCATCGTAGGCCGACAGGTACTCCTCGACGTAGCGCGCGTCGTCGCCCCAGAGGGTCGGCAGCGTCCCGGGCGGCAGCGGCAGGCGGATCACGACGGCGCCGTCGGCGCCGGCGGGCGCGGCCTCGGCGCCGGACTCGTCGAGGATCGCGCACGTCGTAGCCCGGGACCGGCTTGGTCGGCGAGCCCGGCTTCACCGGCAGCGGCTCGAGGCCCATGCAGTTGGCGGCGACCGGCCAGCCGGTCTCGGTCTGCCACCAGTGGTCGATCACCGGGATGCCGAGCAGGTCGCTGGCCCAGTGGTAGGTGTCCGGGTCGAGGCGCTCGCCCGCCAGGAACAGGTAGCGGAAGCCGCGACATGTCGTGGCCGGCCAGCAGCTTCCCGTCGGGGTCCTCCTTCTTGATCGCCCGGAAGGCCGTGGGCGCCGTGAAGAGGGCGTTCACCCCGTGCTCGGCGATGACGCGCCAGAAGGCGCCGGCGTCCGGCGTGCCGACGGGCTTGCCCTCGTAGAGGATCGTCGTGCATCCGGCGATCAGCGGCCCGTAGACGATGTACGAGTGGCCGACGACCCAGCCGATGTCCGAGGCGGCCCAGAACGCCTGGCCGGGACCCGGTGGCGAAGATGTTCTCCATCGACCAGCGCAGCGCCACCGCGTGGCCGCCGTTGTCGCGCACGACGCCCTTCGGCGACGCGGTCGACCCCGAGGTGTAGAGGACGTAGAGCGGGTCGGTGGCCGCCACCGGCACGCAGGCCGCCGGCTCGGCGCCCTCCAGGGCCTCGCCCCACTCCAGGTCGCGCCCCGGCGCCAGCTCGGCGGGGCCCTGCGGCCGCTGCAGGACGATGCACCGCGGCGGGCGGGTGCTCGGCGATCTCGAGCGCGGCGTTCAGCAGCGGCATGTACTCGACCACCCGCTGCACCTCGATGCCGCAGGAGGCGGTGACGATCAGCACCGGCCGCACGTCGTCGATGCGCGCCGCCAGCTCGCGCGGCGCGAAGCCGCCGAAGACGACCGAGTGCACGGCGCCGATGCGGGCGCAGGCGAGCATGGCCTCGACCGCCTCCGGCACCATGGGCATGTAGATCACGACCGTGTCCCCCGGCCCCACGCCCAGGCGCCGCATGGCGCCCGCGACGCGGGCGCACCCGGTCGCGCAGCTCGCCGTAGGTGAACGCGCGCACCTCGCCCGTGACCGGCGAGTCGTGGATCAGCGCCGACCTGGTCGGCGCGGCCGCCGTCGGCGTGGCGGTCGAGCGCGTTGTGGCAGGTGTTGAGGACGCCGTCCGGGAACCAGCGGTAGATCGGCGCCGCCGAGTCGTCGAGCGCCCGCGTGGGCGGCCGCTCCCAGTCGATCGCGCCGGCCGCCTCCAGCCAGAAGCCCTCCGGGTCCTCCAGGCTGCGCCGGTGCTGTCCTCGTAGGCCCCCATCGCGCCGCCCCCTAGTTGATCCTCCGGTCCCGCCCCTCCCACTCGCCTGCTCGCGGAGCAGCGTCTTGCGCACCTTGCCGGTGGACGTGCGCGGCAGCTCGTCGAGCATCTCGAACGCGTCGGGGCATTTGTAGCCCGCCAGCAGCCCGCGGACGTGCGGCGCGCAGCTCCTCGGGCGCCGCGGCCTGGCCGCCCGGGCGGAGCACGACGAAGGCCTTCGGGCGCTCGCCCCAGCGGTCGTCCGGCACCCCCACCACCGCCGCCTCGAGGACGGCCGGGTGGCTCGGCGATGGCCTGCTCGACCTCGATCGTGGAGATGTTCTCGCCCGCCGGAGATGACGATGTCCTTGGCCCGGTCGCGCAGCTCGATGTAGCCGTCGGGGTGCCAGACGCCGAGGTCGCCCGAGTGGAAGACGCCGCCCCGGAAGGCCTCCGCGGTCGCCGCGGGGTCGTCGTGGTAGCCCTTCATGACGTTGTTGCCGCGTCATCACGATCTCGCCCACGGTCGCGCCGTCGCGGGGCACGTCGCGGCCGGCCTCGTCGACCACCCGGATCGGGTCGGCCATCACCATCGCCACGCCCTGGCGCGAGAGCAGGCGCGCGCGCTCGTCCGGCTCCTCGCTCCTCCCAGCCGACCTGCCACTGGCAGACCGTGTGCGGGCCCGTAGGTCTCGGTGAGGCCGTAGACGTGCACGACCTCGGCGCCGAGGGCCTCGGTCTGGGCGAGGACGGTCGGGTTCGGGGGCGCGGCGGCGGTCATCACCACGAGGCGCGCGCTCGAGCGGGTGGGCCTCGGGCGCGTTCACCAGCAGCGACAGCACCGCCGGAGCGCCGTTGAGGTGGGTGACGCCCTCCTCGTCGATCAGCCGCCAGACCGCGTCGCCGCGCACCGCGCGCAGGCAGACCTGGGTGCCCCCGGCGGCCGTGATCGCCCACGGGTGGCACCAGCCGTTGCAGTGGAACATCGGCAGGGTCCAGAGGTAGACCGTGTCGGGCCCGTGGCCCGCGGTGATCGTTCTCGCCGAGCGCGTTCAGGTACGCCGCCGCGGTGGGTGTACATCACGCCCTTCGGGCGACCCCGTGGTCCCCGAGGTGTAGTTGATCGAGATCGTCGCGTCCTCGTCGTCGACGGTCCACGGCGAGGGGATCGTCGGAGCCGCGCGCCAGGAGGTCGGCGTAGCGCGGTGCCGCGCAGGCCCGGCGGCGGGGCGCCGCCGGACCAGACGACCTCGTCGACGCGGCTCGAGCCGGTCGATGACCGGCGCGACGCGTCGCGCTCGAGCTCGGCGTCGGCGACGAGCAGGCGCGCGCCCGAGTGCGCGCAGATCGCACCGAACCTCCTCGGGCGCGAGGCGGGTGTTGATCGCCACCAGCACCGCCCCGGCGAGCGGCACGGCGAAGTGCGCGACGAGCAGCGCGCGGGCGTTGGGGCACAGGTAGGCCACCCGGTCGCCCGGGTCCGACGCCCGAGGCCCGCAGGCGCGTGCGCCGCGCGGGTGACCTCCGCGGCCAGCTCGGCGTAGGTCGCGCGGTCGTCGCCGTCGACGACCGCCGTCCGGTCGGCGAAGACCGTACGCCGAGCGCTCCAGGAACGCGAGCGGCGTCAGCTGGGTGATGTGGACCGGCACGCCCGGGATCACACGGCCCCGCGGCGGCCGCGTCAAGCCGCGGGGGATTGAGATCGGCCGCGCGTGGGTAGGCAGCAGACGTGCCCGAGCGCCACGACATCGCCGAGCGACGGGCGGGGCGACGGCGACGCTCGCCGAGACGCCGACCGCCGAGCCGGTCGAGACGCAGGTCCCGACGCCGCGGCGCGGACCTTCACGCTGCGCGTGCCGCCGCTCTCGCCGACGGCGCCCGTTCCTCGGCTGGCTGACCGCCTGGGGCGCCGCTGCCTGGCGATGGCGTGCCTGCGCGAGGCCGGCGTGGACCTCGGCCTCGGCCTGGGGATCGCGACGGGCGAGCCCGGCGTGGAGGACCGGCTTCTGCCCGGGCCTCTGGGTCCTCGCTCGTGCAGGCGGGCGCCTTCCTGCTCGGCGGCTACGCCGCCGCGCGCATCGCGCGGGCGAACGGCGCTGCTGCACGCGGGCCTCGCCTGGTGCGTCGCGATGCTGGCGACGGGCGCCGACGCGATCGTGATCGCCGTCCGCGACGGCGGCGACAGCATCCTTCAGAGCCTCGGCCTGCCCGCCTGGGCGCACACCGGCCTCTCGGGGACCTGGGAGGAGGCGCTGGCGCTGGCGGTCTTCGCGCTGGCGGGCCTGGCGGGAGCGCTGATCGGCGGGCTCGCTGGGGGCCGCGGCCGGCCGCGCGCGCGCGCGGCCGAGGCGCAGACGATCCGGCGCGCGGACGGCTAACCTGGGCCACCGCCGCGCCGCGGCGGGCCCACGCGAGCCGGAGGGATCAGGGGTGGAGGCGCGCCTGCTCGAGTCCGTCTTCCCGACGGACACCAACCCTCAGGGCAACCTGTTCGGCGGCACCCTGGTCTCGTGGATGGACAAGGCGGCCGGCTTCGCCGCCATGCGGCGGGCGAGGAGCAGCGTCGTGACGGCCGCGATCGAGGACATCGCGTTCCGCGTGCCCATCCTCCAGGGCGACCTGGTCGAGGTCGTGGCGCGCGTGGTCGAGGTGGGGCGCACGAGCATGCGCGTGCGGGTGGAGGTCCGCAAGGAGAGCCCCATCGACGGCACCGGCGAGCTCTGCACGGTCGGGCACTTCACCATGGTCGCCATGGGCCCCGACCGGCGACCCACGCCGGTGCCGCCCGAGGGGGCCTGACGGCCGAGGCGGCGACCGCCGGCGAGGCGGGAGGGCTCCGCTTCCGGACCGCCCGGGGGCGCACCGTGCTCCTGGCGACCGTGCTGGGGTCCGGGATGGCCTTCCTCGACGCCACCGTCGTGAACATCGCCCTGCCCGCCATCGGGGAGGACCTGGACGCGGATCTGGCCGGGCTCCAGTGGACCGTGAACGCCTACGCCCTGACGCTCGCAGGGCTGATCCTGATCGGCGGGTCGCTGGGCGACCACCTCGGGCGGCGGCGCGTCTTCGTCTGGGGGGTGGCCTGGTTCGCCGTGGCGTCGCTGCTCTGCGCGGTCGCGCCGACCATCGAGACGCTGATCGCCGCCCGCGCCCTCCAGGGCGTGGGCGCGGCCCTGCTCACCCCGGGCAGCCTGGCCATCCTGGAGGCGGTCTTCGAGCCCGACGACCGGGGCGCGGCGATCGGCGCCTGGTCCGGGCTCGCGGGCGTCTCCACCGCCATCGGGCCCTTCCTCGGGGGCTGGCTCGTCGAGGCCGTCTCCTGGCGGCTGATCTTCCTGATCAACCTCCCGCTGGCGGCGGTCGTGGTGTGGGCGGCGCGCCGCATCCCCGAGACGTCCAACCCCGCGGTGCGCGGCCAGCGGCTCGACATCGCCGGCGCGGCCCTGACCGCGCTGGGGCTGGCGGGCGTCACGTACGCGCTCACCGAGGGCGACGCGCAGGGGTGGACCGACCCGACCGTGGTGGTGCTCGGCGTCCTCGGGGTCGCGGCGCTCTGCGGGTTCGTCGCCGTCGAGGCGCGCGGCAGCCACCCCATGGTGCCGCTCGACATCTTCCGCAACCGCCTCTTCTCGGCCGCCAACGCCATGACCTTCATCGTCTACGGGGCGCTGGCCGGGGCCCTCTTCCTCCTGCCGATCCAGCTCCAGCAGGTGGCCGGCTACTCGCCGATCGAGGCCGGATCGGCCCTGATCCCCATGACGATCGTGATGCTGCTGCTGTCGTCGTGGGCCGGCCGCCTGGCGCAGCGCATCGGCCCGCGCCTCCCGATGGGGCTGGGCCCGATCATCGCCGCGGCGGGCCTCGCCCTGCTCACCCGCGTCGGGCCCGATGCCTCGTACGTCGCCGACGTGCTGCCGGCGGTGCTGGTGTTCGGGCTCGGACTCGCCGTGACGGTCGCGCCGCTGAACGTGACGGTGCTCGGCGCGGCCGGCGAGGAGCGGGCAGGCGTCGCGTCGGCCATCAACAACGCGGTGGCGCGCGTGGCCGGGCTCATCGCGGTCGCCGTGGTCCCGCTCGCGGCGGGCATCTCGGGCGACGACTACCTCGTGCCCGAGGCCTTCGACGAGGGGTTCCAGACCGGGGTGATCATCTGCGCGGTCGCCTGCGCCGCAGGAGGCGTCCTGGCCCTCGCGACGATCCGCCGCCACCGACGAGGTCACGAGCAACCCGGTCCCGACCCACAGCTGCCTGAACGGCCCTCCTCCCGAGGTGCCGCTCGAACCGACGCCGGCCGCTCGTTGAGGCCGGTCACATCCTGATCGAGTCGGTCGGCGCACCGCACAGGTCCCCCACCGGCAGCACGCCGACTCGACCGCGTTCCCGCAGGCCCAAATGGCACTTCGGGCGCAGCGTCACTCGTTTCGCCTTTCTCCTGAAGAACTCCTGAACGCTCGCCCGCGGGGGTTCCATGGGGCGATACTGACCCCATGCTGTCGCCCCTGGTGCTGGTCGTCGAGGACGACGCCGCGCTGCGCTCGGTGCTCGCCCGCGGCCTGCGCGAGGAGGGGTTCCGCTGCGAGGCCGTCGGCACCGGCGCGCAGCTGCTCGAGCGCGTCCCGGTCGCCCAGCCCGACGTCCTCGTGGTCGACATCGGCCTCCCCGACTGCGACGGGCGCGACGCCTGCCAGGCGCTCCGGGCCCAGGGGGTGGAGGCGCCGGTGCTCTTCCTCACCGCCCGCGACGCGCTGGTCGACCGGCTGGCCGGCTTCGAGGCCGGCGGCGACGACTACGTGGCCAAGCCGTTCGCGCTCGACGAGCTCGTCGCGCGCCTGCGCGCGCTGGTGCGCGCGCATCCCGGCCGCCTCGGCGCCCGACCCGGCTGGGCGGCGTGGCGCTCGACCCCGGCTCCCACGCCCTGGTCGCCGGCGGCGAGCGCGTGCGGCTCACGCCCACCGAGTTCAGGATCCTGGCGGCGCTCTTCGCGCGCCCGGGCGAGGCGGTCCGGCGGCGCGAGCTCATCCGCGTCGGCTGGCCGCGCGGCGCGATCGTCAACGACAACACCCTCGACGCGTACATCGCCCGGCTGCGGCGCAAGCTGCGGAGCTGCCCCGACGCGCCCGAGCTGGAGACGGTGCACGGCGTCGGCTACGCGATCCGGTGAGCCGGATGCGTGCGCCGCGGGCCCTCCGCACGCGCCTCCTGCTGCTGATCGTGCTGGGGGTCGGCGCCGCCCTGGCAGCCGGGACGATCGGCTTCAACGTCCTCGATCGACCGCAGCCTCTCGAACGACGCCGACGAGATCGTCCAGGCGCGCGCCGCCGCCGAGCGCGCGACCGTGGAGGTGAAGGACGGCCGCGTCGTCGCGCCCGAGGCCCCCTCGCCGGGCGCCATCGAGACGCGGGCGTGGATCTTCCAGGGCACCACCGCCATTCGCCGGCCGCCGGTGCGCCCCGAGCTCGACGCGGCGGCGGAGTCGCTGGTCATGGGGCCCGAGCGGACGGTCGACGTCTCCGACGACGTCCGCCTCTACGCCCTGCCGATCGTCGCCGGAGGATCAGCGGGTCGGGACGATCGTCGCCGCCATCTCCCTCGAGCCCTACCGCCGCTCGCGGGTCATCGCGCTGATCTCCTCGATCGCCCTGGCCGTGGCGGTGCTGGCCGCCGTCGCGATCGCGGCGGCGCGCCATCCTGCGCGCCGCCCTGCGGCCCGTCGCCCGCATGACCGAGGACGCCGAGCGCTGGAGCGAGCACGACCTCGACGAGCGCTTCGACGTCGGCCCGCCCCACGACGAGCTCTCGCGCCTCGCCGCGACGCTCGACGGGCTCCTCGACCGCCTCGCCGCCGGCATGCGGCGCGAGCGCCGCCTGACCGCCGAGGTCTCCCACGAGCTCCGCACCCCCCTCGCCCAGATCCAGGCCGAGGTCAACCTCGCCCTGCGCCGCGAGCGCGAGCCCTCCGAGTACCGGCGCGCGCTCGAGGAGATCCGCGCCAGCGCCGAGCGCATCGGCGCGACCATCGAGACCCTCCTCGCCACCGCCCGCCAGGACGCCCGCCTGCCCCGCGGCACCGGCGACGTCGCCGAGGCCGCCACCCGCGTCGTCGGCTCGCTCGGCCCCCTCGCCGACGGCCGCCGCGTGGTCGTCCGCGTGGACCCCTCGATCGAGAGCCCCCGCGCCGGCGTCGAGCCCGAGGTCATCGAGCGGATCCTCCAGCCCGTCATCGAGAACGCCTGCCGCCACGGCCTCGGCGAGATCCGGGTCGGCGTGACCACCGAGAACGGCGACGTCGCCGTCACCGTCGCCGACGACGGCCCGGGCGTCACCCCGGCGACCGCGAGCGCATCTTCGAGCCCGGCGTCCGGGGGCGGTGGCGCCGGCAACAGCGGCGAGGCCGGCGCCGGCGCGGGCGCCGGCTCGGCGCCGGCCTCGGCCTCCCCCTCGCCCGCCGCCTCGCCCGAGCCGCAGGAGGCGACGTCCTCGCCGAGCCGGGCTCCGGCGGGCGCTTCCCATCCGCCTCCCCTCCGCCTGAACGCCGCTGGGTGTCTCGCGGCGCTTCAGGGGCGCCGTGCGCCTCTGTGCCAATTGGCCACGCGCCACTCGGCCAATTGGCCAGGGAAGGCCCGAGGCCGGCCGCCGCGCCCCAACCAGCGCAGGCGAGCCGGCCTCGACGGGCCCGGAAGGGCCCGTGCCGGAGCTCGCCGGCGCCCGCGCAACGACCCTGGCCGAGCGCGCGCTGGCGGGGGCGTGCCAATTGGCCAGGCGACGGTTGGCCAATTGGCACGCGGCCCGGCACGCGCCCTGACGCTCGCTCGGCAAGCGTCGGCGCTGATCGGTCGGCCCCGGCAGGCCGAGCATGGAGCCATGGCGACCAGCCTCTACAAGGGCGCCCGGCTGGGGAAGCTGCCGCCCTGCCTGATCTGCATGGGCCCGGGCCACGGGCGAGCGGGCCCAGCTGCACCTGCCTGGCGGGGTGGCGGTGTGGCTGTGCGCGGCCCACCGGAGCGAGGCTTCCAGCGGCGGCGGGCCGGGCGGGACCTGGCGCCAGCCTGATGGGGGCCTGGGGGGCGGCCGGCTGCTTCACGCGCCGCCCGCGCGGCGGCCCTGGACGGTCACCTGGCCCGCCTGGCCGGCCCGCCGCCGCCCCGTCGCCGGCCCGGCTCCTACGCCTGGCCCGAGCTGCGGCGCGAGGCCGAGCGGCGGTTCGCGCCGGCGAGGCGCCCGGGGCGGTGTCGGCGAGCTCGCGGGCCGGCTCGTGCGCGGCGGCCCCGCCCGGCCGCCCTCGCGGCGCACGATGATGCGCTGGTTCCGCGAGGGGCGCTGGCTGGGCGGCCCGGGCGGCCGGGCCCCGGCCCCGCCCGGTAGGCTCGGCCCGACCCCGACGAGGCCGGACGGAGGAGACGCCGATGTGCGCACAGTGCTACGCGACGGGCGCCGCGATGTTCGGCGAGGCGGCGATGCTGATCGGGGGGCCGATCGCCTACGCGGGCTACCGGCGCGCGCGCCGGGCGCTGGGGCTGCGGGACACGGCCGCGGCCCCGGCAGCCCCGCGAGGAGGCGGCGACTACCGCCTCCGCCGCCTCCCGCCGAAGATGCCGCGGATCACCTCGCGCACCACGGTGCGGCCGAGGGTCGAGTCGAGCATGTCCTGAACCTCGCCGGCGAGGCTCGTGTCCTCGGGCGGTGGCGCGGGCCGCCGGCGGGGGGCGGGCTTGGCGCGCTCGCGCACCTCCTCGGCCTTCGCGTCGTCGCCGGCCATGCGGGCCTCGAGCAGCTCGGCGGCGCTCTCGCGGTCGATGCGGTCGGCGTAGCGCGGTCGCAGCGGTGACGCCGCGATGGCGGCGGCGCGCTCCTCCGGCGTGAGCGGCGCCATCCGCGAGGCCGGCGGGTAGAGGCGGGTGGCGGCCACGGGGGTCGGCACGCCGCGCGGGTCGAGCGCGGTCACCGCCGCCTCGCCGACGCCGAGCGCCTGCAGCGTCTCGGCGAGGTCGTAGTGCTCCGTCGCCGGGAAGGTCTCGACGGCCTGCTTGAGCGCGCGGGCGTCCTTGGGCGTGAAGGCGCGCACGGCGTGCTGCACGCGGTGGCCGAGCTGGGCCGAGCACCTCGTCGGGCAGGTCGGTCGGGAGCTGGGTGATGAAGAACACGCCCACGCCCTTCGAGCGGATCAGGCGCACGGTGCGCGCGACGGCCTCGAGGAAGGCGTCCGAGGCGTCGTCGAAGAGCAGGTGGGCCTCGTCGAAGAAGAAGACCAGGACCGGCTTCTCGGGGTCCCCGACCTCGGGCAGCTCGTCGAAGAGCTCGGCCAGCACCCACATGAGGAAGGTGGAGAAGAGCGCCGGGCGCTCGCCCATGTCGGCCAGGTCGAGCACCGAGACGATGCCGCGGCCGTCCGGCGCGGTGCGGATGAGGTCGGCGATCTCCATCTCCGGCTCGCCGAAGAAGGCGTCGCCGCCCTCGGCCTCGAGCCGCGAGACCTGGCGCAGGAGGACCCCGGCCGTCGCCGTCGAGATCCCGCCGATCGCCTTCAGCTCGGCCTTGCCCGGGCCCGGTGAGGTAGGCGAGCGCGGCGCGCAGGTCCTCGAGGTCGACCAGCGGCAGGCCCTTCTCGTCGCAGAAGCGGAAGACCAGGAAGAGGCTCGACTCCTGGGTCTCGTTCAGCCCCAGCACCTTGGCCAGCAGGGTCGGCCCGAAGGCGGTGACCGTCGCCCGCAGGGGCACGCCGTTCGCGCCGGTCAGCGACAGGAGCTCGACCGGGCAGCCCGCGGGCGCCCACTCGTGGGCGAGCTCGCTCGCGCGCGCGGTCACGCCCTCGCTCGCCTCGCCCGGCGCGCCGATCCCGGCCAGGTCGCCCTTCACGTCGGCCGCGAAGACCGGGCAGCCGGCGGCGGAGGCCTGCTCGGCGATGAGCTGGAGGGTGCGCGTCTTGCCGGTGCCGGTCGCGCCCGCGATCAGGCCGTGGCGGTTGAGGAACCCGAGCGGCAACGCGACGTCGACCGTCGTGTCCGGCGGGCTCGGCGCCCGGGGCGGCCATCGGCCGGCCGATGTGGATCCGCGGGCCGTCGAACCCGTAGCCCGCCGCCATCTGCTCGCGGAACGCCTCCGTCACGGGGCGACGACGATCTTGTCGCCGCCCGCGCCCGGCGCGACCCGCGCCCACGCCTCGGGGGCGTCGGCCAGCGGCACGCCCACGAGGTTCATCGTCACGGCGCCGCGCACGGCGGCGTCGGCCAGGCCGCGGTAGGCGCGGGCGACGTCCTCCGGGCGCCTCGCTGAAGACCGAGAACCCGCGCAGGTCCAGGCGGCCGCCGCGGAAGGGGCCGCGCGGGGACCTCGGCGGTCGGCCCGGCGGCGCTCCCGACCTGCACGACGCGGCCGCCCGCGCCGCAGCGCGCCGATCGCCGCGACCGCGGCCTCGCCCCAGAGGGGGTCGATCACGAGGTCGGCGCCCTCGCGGCAGACCTCCCTCAGCGCCGCGGCGAGCCCGGGGCCGGTCGGCACGGCGACGTCGGCGCCGGCGGCCACGGCCCGCTCGCGCCCGTCGTCGCTGCGGGCGGCGCCCACGACCCGCGCCGCGCCGCCGTCGCGCGCCGCCTGGATCGCGACCTGGCCGACCGCGCCGCCCGCGCCGAGCACGACGACCGTCTCGCCCGGCAGCAGCGCGCCCCGCTCGCGCACCGGCATCCAGCCGGCGAGCCCGGCGATGCCCAGGCCGGCCGCGAGCGGGAAGCCCAGGTCCGGCGGCAGCGGCACCACGGCGTCGTCGGGCACGCTGACCACCTCGGCAAGGCTCCCGGTCATGGCCAGGCACCAGACCGGCGTCCCCGAGGGGATGCGCGAGGGAGTCGATCACCTCGCCCGCGGCCTCCGCGCCGGGGACGTACGGCGGGTCGGGGACGTCCATGTAGAAGCGGCCGGCCGCGATGGCCAGGTCGACCGGGTTGAGCGACGCGGCCCGCACGCGCACGAGCGACGCGCCCGGGCTCGGGTTCGGGCTCGGGGACCTCGGCAGGCTCGGGCGCCGCCCCCCGCTCGGGCACGATCAGGGCTCTCACGGCGGAGGGAGGCTACCGCGCCGGACCGGCGGAGGCGGGGCGACCGATCTTGGCCCTGCGGCCAAGGGAGTTGCCGGCGACGACCCCTCACACTGGCCCTCCATGACACCGCGCCACCACGAGACTCACGACGCGACGAGCGTCTGGGTGCCGTGCGCGACGTGCTGGGGCCAGCGCCGTCTGCTGACGGCCGCCGCCGACGGCGGGCTCGTCCCCACCACCTGCCCGGGCTGCCTGGGCGTGGGGGAGCGACTCGCCGACGGCGACCAGGTCCCCGCGCCCGCGCCCTAGCTCAGCCGCGCTTCCGCAGCTTGCAGGTTCTCGGGCCGTCGAGCGGGCAGTCGTCGCACCGGCTTCTTCGAGTCGCAGCAGCGCTTCTTCACCTTCACCCGCTTGCGCTTGGCCTTCGCCACGACGCCGCGATTGTACGCGCCGCCATGCGCGGGTGAGGCGGGCCGAACGTCCCGTCAGCCGGCGAGGCCGAGCAGCCAGCCGAGCGTCAGGAGCGCGACGCCGAGGGCGGCGATCGCGAGCGGCGCGAGGCGGGGGGAGATGCGGGGCACCTGGGCCTCCGGGTCGCGGTGGACGGGCGCCCTCCCGTTCGACGCCGGGGCTCGGCGGCCCTCCCGGGCCCCCCCGCGGCGTGCCGTCCGGGGGCGGCGGGAGGATGGCGCCGTGGTCGAGGCGGGCGCGAGCGCCGGGTGATCAAGTACATCGGCTCGAAGCGGGCGCTCGCGCCCGAGATCGAGCGCCTGGCGCGCCGGCTGCCGATCCGGTCGGTCGCCGACCTCTTCGCCGGCACGACGCGGGCCGGGCAGGCGTTCCGGCGGGCGGGCTGCCGGGTCGTGTCGAACGACCTCGCCACCTACTCCGAGGCCCTCGGGCAGGCCTACATCGCCGCCGGCGACGGCCTCGACCGCGATCTGCTGCGGGAGCTGCTGGCGCGGCTCGCGGGGCTGGCCGGTCGCCCCGGGTACGTGACGCGGACCTTCTGCGCGGAGGCGCGCTTCTTCTCGCCCGGGAACGGGGCGCGCATCGACGCGATCCGCGAGGGGATCGACGAGATCGACGCCCCCGAGCCGCTGCGCGGCTGCCTGCTCACCAGCCTGCTCGAGGCCGCCGACCGCGTGGACTCGACCTGCGGCCTCCAGATGGCCTACCTCAAGCGGCCCGCCCCGCGGTCGCTGCGCCCGCTCGAGCTGCGCGAGCCCGCCCCGGTCGACGGCCCGCCCGGGCGAGGTGACGCGGCGCGACGCCAACGCCCTGGCGCGCGACCTCGCGGGGGTCAACTGCGCCTACCTCGACCCGCCCTACAACGGCCACTCCTACTTCTCGAACTACCACGTCTGGGAGACCCTGGTGCGCTGGGACCGGCCCGAGGCCTACGGCGTCGCCCGCAAGCGCGCCGACTGCCGCACCACCCGCAGCGACTACAACAGCTCGCGGCGCGCCTGGGACGCCCTGGCCGACCTCGTCGAGGCGCTGCCGACGCCCTGGATCGTCGCGTCGGTCAGCGACGAGGGCTTCCACGACCCCGCCGACGTCGCCGGGCTGCTGGCCGAGCGCGGCCACGTCGCCTCGCTGGCGATCGACTTCCCGCGCTACGTGGGGGCCCGCATCGGCATCCACAACCCGGCCGGCGAGCGCGTCGGCGCCGTCTCGCACGTCCGCAACCTCGAGTACCTGATCGTCTGCGGGCCCCGACCGGGCCGCCGTCGAGCGCGCATTCGACGGCGGGCCCGGCGGCGCGGGCGCGGCCGCCGGAGGGGCCCTCAGCGCCGCCGGGACGCGTCGGCGATGAGCTCGCGGCTCTCCTCGCCCAGCTCGAGCTCCACCTGGGCGAGCCAGGCCCCGCCCACGTCGAGCATCAGGATGGCCACCCGCTCTTGACCGGCGAGCGCCTCGGCGAGGCGGCGCTGCTCGTCGTCGTCGAAGCGGAGCCGGATGCCGGCGGGCGCCTCGGGCAGAGGCGGCCCGGAGGGGAAGGCCAGCTCGAGGTCGGCCCGGTCCGGCGCGTCCGCGGGCGCCCTCCCGTCCTCGGAGGGCGCGATGACCACCACGGGCGCGCCGGCCAGGTCGCCGCGGGCCGAGCCGCAGGACGGCCGTCGCGGCCGAGCCGGGCCGCCAGCGCCCGGGCCTCGGCGAAGGCGAGGTCGAGGTTCAGGGCCGTCGCTCGGTCGCCGGCGAGCGCGATCGTCACGCGGCGGTGGATCGGGTGGCCGCACGGGCGCTGCGGGGCGAGGCCCACGGCCAGGCCCCGGTCGGCCAGCGCCTCGATCGCCTCCGCCGGCGCCGCGCAGACGGCGGTGACCGGCCCGCTCGCCGGCACGCAGCCCAGCGCGAGCCCCCGCCAGCCGCGCTCGATGGCCTGCCGCAGGCCCGCGCTCACCCCGCACCGGCAGACGTGGTGCTCGCCGCTCATATTCGGTGACCCTAACGACTGAAGTTCGGATCGTCCAGGCGCGGCCAGGCGAGATCTCCGCGGGTCAGGAGGCGAGCGCCAGCGGCTCCAGCGGCTCGTCGAGGCCGCGCGGCCCGATGCGGCGCGCGCCGCGGCCGGGGGCGCCGACCACGAGCCGGGGCTCGGCCCGTCCGGCCAGGTGCACGGCGGCGCCGTCGTCCACCGCCAGCGTCTCGGGCATGCGCCCGGAGTCCACCAGGCCGCGCAGGGCCACCAGCCGGGCCGGGTCGCTGTCGGCGTGCGGGCAGAAGCCGCCCGGCGCGAGGCCGAGGCCCGCCCATGGGGACGAAGCCCGGCCCCAGCGAGTTCGTGAGGCCGGCGGCGAACCAGCAGATCGCGCCCGGCGCTGACGCCGGACATCACCGCGCCGGCCTCCCACGCCTCGCGCAGGGCCGCGCCGACGCCGTGGACGGCCCACACCGCCGCCAGGTTGGCGCTGCTGCCGCCGCAGACGTAGACGACGTCCGCGCGCGCCAGGCCGCCCGCGGGCCGTCCGGGATGGGGCCGGAAGAGCGCCAGGTGGGACGGCTCGCAGACGTCGGCCGGGAAGTCGCGTAGAAGCGCGAGATCACCCAGTCGGAGTCGCCGCTCGCCGTCGGGACGAGGCAGACGCGCGGCCGGTCGCGGCGGGCGAGGCCCAGGATGTAGTCCTCGAGGGGCCCCGCGCCGGCCTCCGAAGCCCAGCCCCCGCCGCCGCACGCCACGATGTGCCTGCTCATCGCGGGGCAGGTTACCGCCGAGGGGCGCTGTCCACCGGGCCAGGGGCGCTCGCGGAAGTCTGTCCACAGGTCCGTCGCGCCGCCCGCGCGCGCGCTCGCCCATCATCGGCGCATGGCCCCCCGATCCCCCACCCGGGTCCGGCCCTCGGCGCGGCGCGGCCGCGCCAGATCGTGGCGCTCGGAGGCGGCGGGTTCACCGAGGAGCCGGACAACCCGGCCCTCGACGAGTACGTCCTCTCCGCCAGCGGGCGCGAGCGGCCGCGGGTGTGCTTCATGGCGACCGCCGGGGGCGACAGCCCCAGCTACACGGTCAAGTTCTACAACTCGTTCTCGGGGGGCCACTGCGACCCCAGCCACCTGGCGCTCTTCAACCGCACGGTGGACGACGCCCGCGTCGCTGCTGCTCGCCCAGGACGTCATCTACGTCGGCGGCGGCAACACCGTGAACCTGCTCGCGGTGTGGCGCGCGCAGGGGATCGACGTCGTGCTCCGCGAGGCGTGGGAGGGCGGCGTCGTCCTCGCGGGCCTCTGCGCGGGGTCGATGTGCTGGTTCGAGGGCGGCGTGACGGCGTCCTACGGCCGCCGGCTCACGCCGCTCGTCGACGGCCTCGGCTTCCTGCCCGGCAGCAACTGCCCCCACTACCGGCACCGCCGCGACGCCTACGTCGAGGCGGTGCGCGGGGGGCTTGGGCCCGGCCTGGCGGCCGACGACGGCGTCGCCCTCCACTTCGTCGATCGGCGCCTCACGGCCGTGGTGGCCTCGCGCCCGGAGCGGCGCGCCTATCGCGTGGGCGTCGCGGGGGACCGGCTGGTGGAGGCGCCCCTGCGGCCGATCCTGATCGAGGGCGGCGGCCTCGACGCGCGCGGGCGCAGCTGAGACCGCCGGACGCCGAGGGCGCTCCGGCGGCCCTGGCCGCGGTCCTCTAGGCGGGGACCGCCGCTACTTCAGGCGGAAGGTGATGCGGCCCCGGTTGAGGTCGTAGGGCGACAGCTCCACCTTCACCCGGTCGCCCGGGTTGATGCGGATCCGGAACCGCCTCAGCTTGCCCGCCATGTGGGCGAGCACCTCGTGGTCGTTGTCGAGGACCACGCGGAACATGGTGTTGGGCAGGGCCTCGGTGACCTCGCCCTCCACCTCGATCGCCTCTTCCTTCTGCTTCGTACCCAGGAACTCTCCCCTTCCGTGCTTCGATCCCGCTGTGCGCCTAGAGCGGCGACACGCTGGACGCCTGCGGGCCCTTCTGGCCCTCGGTCGCCTCGAAGCTCACGCGCTGCCCCTCCTCGAGGTTCCGGTAGCCGGACCCCTGGATCTCGGAGAAATGCACGAACAGGTCCTTGCCCCCGTCGTCCGGGGTGATGAACCCATACCCCTTCTCCGCCGAGAACCACTTCACGACACCCTCTGGCATTGATCGTCCTTCGCTCGTTCCACTCGGTTCGGGCGCACAGCCCGCCGAGGATGGTATCTCACGCCGCCGACGCCGGACGCGCCGGCGGGCGTCACACGGCCGCGAGGCGCTCCCGCATCGCCGCCACGCCGCGGCGCATGTCGGCCTCCCCGGAGACCGTCAGGAGCGAGGCGTTCGCGACGGCGTGCACGGGCCCGTCGAGCGGGTCCTCGCCGGCGATGGCGTTGGCGAGGAAGCGGATGGGGATGTCGTGGGTCACCACGAGCGGGGCCCGGGCGCCGGCCTCAAGCAGCCGCTCGAAGCCGCGGGCGTAGCGGGCCAGGGCGTCGAGGCGGCTCTCGCCGCCGCGCGGGCGCGCGTCCTGGCCGCGCTCGTCGCGGAAGCGGCGGTAGTCCTCGACCGACTCGGCCCTCGAACTCCCCCAGCCGGACGTCGTCGAGGTCGGGGCAGACGACCACCGGCACGTCGCGCCCCTCGAGCAGGATCCCGATCGTCTGCCCGGTGCGCGGGAAGCGCGTGCGGACGCCGAGGTCGACCGGCATGGCGGCGACGCGCTCGCGCAGCAGCGCGACCTGCTCGCGGCCCTGGTCGGTCAGGTGGACCGGCACCGAGGGGTCGCCGTTCAGGCGGCGGGCCGCGTTGTAGTCGGTGCCCCCGTGGCGGACGAGGGCGAAGGTGCGGCCGTCGGCCATCCGGGCCACCCTACCCGTGACAGAGGTCGGGGGCGCCGGTGCCTCGGCGCCCCCGGGGGCGTGGCCCGTGCCCGGGCCGCCCGTCGCGCGGGGACCGGAGTGCCCGTCCGGCCGCACGCCGCGCGACGAGGATCGCCTTCGCCGCCGCGGGGCGGAATCCTGCGGGTTTCGCCTCGCGCGCCGCCGCGGCACTATGCTCATAACCGTGCCCGACCGCCGCAAAGCGATCATCGGCTACGTGACCTGGTTCATCGCATCGCGGGTCGCGCGCCGCGTCATGCGCAAGAAGATCGACGACGTCGCCCCCGATGTGCTCCAAGACGGAAGGAAGGGGTCCATCCTGATGAAGACGAAGAGCGCTCCCCAGGCCGTGGTCGGACCGCGCGACGACCATCGTCGAGTCCGTGCGCCCGGTCGTGCAGCGGGCGATGAGCGATCCCGAGCTGCACGCCGCCCTGCGCCAGGCCTTCGACACCGGCCGCGAGGTCACCGTCAAGGTGAAGGGCAAGCCGCCGAAGAAGGCGGCCAAGCGCATCGCGCAGCGACCGCAAGCTGCAGCGGCAAGGTCGAGACCTCCGCGGTCGACCTGCGGGACGCCCTGCTCGCCGTGGTCTCGAGGAGCCCGAGAAGAAGAAGGGCAAGTTCCGGCGCGTGATGGGGCCGGTGCTCGTGGTGGGCGGGGCCGCGACGGCGGTCTTCGTGTTCCTCCGCAAGCGCGGCGGCGGGACCGAGGAGACGCCCTACTAGGGGCACGGCGGTGGGCGAGGGCGGCGGCGCCTTCCCGGTCTTCCTCGAGATGGGGCTGGGCGTCGACCTCGTCGGCGAGGACGCCACCAAGGCGGCGCGCAGGGCGGTGCGCGAGGCGATCGGGCGCACGTCCCTGCCGGGCGTCCGAGACCTGATCCCGAGCCGCGACCGCGCCGACATGCGCGTGGACGTCACCGTCGCCGTGCCCGGCCACGAGGCCGTGGACGCCGCCGCCGTGGCGGCCGAGTTCCCCTACGGCCGGGTCAGCGTCCGGGCCGAGGCCGGCGGCCTGCGGATGCCGAACGGCACCGACGCCGGCGCCCGGCGAGGACCACCTGATCTGCGCCGTCGCCGTCGTGGCGGTCGGCTGGTAGCCGGGCGCGGGCGCGCGGCCGCGGGCGATACCCTCGCCGCGTCGTGATCGACCTCGCCGCCCCCGCCCTCTCCTGCGAGGGGGTGGTCAAGACCTTCCCCGGCGGGGTCGAGGCGCTGGCGGGCCTCGACCTGGCGATCCCGGAGGGGTCCTTCTTCGGCCTCCTGGGCCCAACGGCGCCGGCAAGACGACCCTGATCCGCAGCGTGGTCGGGCTCACGCGGCCCGACGAGGGCTCGATCCTCGTCTTCGGCACGGCCGGCCTGGGGCGAGGGCGCCGCGGCCGGCCCGGCGGGCGATCGGCTACGCGCCCCAGGAGGTGGCGCTCGACCGGTTCGTCCCCGTCGGCGAGTCGCTGGCGCTGCACGGGCGCTACTTCGGCATGAGCCGCGCCGACGCGCGCCGGCGGGCGGACGAGATGCTGATGGCCTTCGACCTCTCGGCCAAGGCGGGCGACTACGCCCACCACCTGTCCGGGCGGCATGCGGCGGCGCCTGCTGCTGGCGCGCGCCCTGCTCCACCGGCCCCGCCTGGTCATCCTCGACGAGCCGACAGCCGGCGTGGACCTGGAGCTGCGGTACGACCTCTGGGCCTACATCCGGGCGCTGCACGCCGACGGCACCACGATCCTCCTGACGACCCATTACATCGAGGAGGCCGAGGCGCTCTGCGAGCGCGTGGCGTTCATCCGCGGCGGGCGCATCGTGGCCGACGGGCCGCCCCACGACCTGCGCGAGCGCTTCGGCGCCGAGCGGCTGGAGGACGTCTACCTGCAGCTGGTGGGGCGGTGACGACGACCCGGCTGCCGGCCGCCCGCTGGCGCGGCGTCGGGGCCCTCTCGGAGCGCGAGGTGCTGCGGGTGCTGCGCCTCTGGACCCAGACGATCGCGCCGCCCGTCGTCGCGGCCGTCCTCTTCATCGTCGTCTTCGGCGTGGCCCTCGGCGCCAGCATCCGCCTGATCGACGGCATCCCCTACGAGCGGTTCATCGTCCCCGGCCTGGTGCTGATGGGCGTCGCGACGTCGGCATTCGGCAACAACGCGACCTCGATCTACCAGGCCCGCAACGACGGCTTCATCGAGGACCCGGCGAGCAGCCCCATGGGCCCGGCGCAGCTGCTCGTGGGCTACCTGGCCGGAGGGGTCGTGCGCAGCCTGCTGATCGGCGCCGCTCACGCTGGCCGCCGCGCGGGTCTTCGTGGACTACCCCATCGAGGACCCGCTGGTCCTGGCCGCCGTCCTGATCGGGACCAGCATCGCGTTCTCGGCCCTCGGGACGGTCGTGGGCCTCTACTCGACGGGCTGGGAGCAGCAGAACGTCGTGGGCAACCTGGTGATCCAGCCGCTGGTGTTCCTGGGCGGCGTCTTCTACTCGATCAACGCCCTCGCCGAGCCCTGGCGGAGCCTGACCCACGCCGATCCGATCTTCTACATGGTGGTGGCGGCCCGGCACGGCACGCTCGGGACCTCGGAGGTGCTCGCTCGGGCTGTCGCTCGGCATCACCCTGGGCCTCGCCGCCGCGATGCTCGCGTGGGCCTGGTGGACGTTCCAGCGCGGGGTCGGCATCCGCACCTGACCCCTGCCCGGCCGTCGGGGCCTCCCGTACGATGGCCGCGAAATGGACCCGGGCGACATCCTGAGCCGCACCTGGGAGCTCTACCGGGCCCACTGGAGGCATCTGATCGCCATCGCCGCGGTGATCTACGTGCCTCTGGGCGGCGGTCTCGGCGGCGCTCGCGCTCATCGGCTGGCCGGGGGTCCTGGCCGGGAACATCCTCAACCTCGCCGCGATCTTCCTCGTGCAGGGCGCGCTGGTGAAGGCGGTGGAGGACGTCCGCGACGGGCGGCGCGACCTCGGGGTCGGCGCGACCCTGCAGCCACGCGAGCGGCCGCCTGGTGGCGCTCACGATCGCCGGCGTGCTCGCCGCGCTCGGGATCATCGCCGGGCTGGCCCTGCTGATCGTCCCGGGCCTGGTGCTGCTGACCTGGTGGCTCGTCATCTCGCCCGTGATCATGCTCGAGTCCTGCGGCGTCGCCCACGGCTTCGGCCGCAGCCGCGCGCTGGTGCGCGGCCACGCCTGGCCGGTCTTCGGCGTCGGCGGTGCTGACCCTGCTCGTGCTGCTGGCCTTCAGCCTGGCCCTCGGGCTCGCCCTCACCCCGCTCGACGGCGCCGCCCGCGGCTTCCTCCAGGCGGCCGTCGGGCACACCCTGGCGGCCCCCTTCGCGGCGGTGGCGTGGACGCTCACCTACTTCCGCCTCCGCGACATCGAGCGCTTCAGCGGCCCGGCCGGGATCCCGCCCGCCGCCCCGGCCGCCTGACCCAGCCGTCCCGCGTTCGGTCCGTGTGCCACTTGGCCGTCCCCCGGTTGGCCAATTGGCCGCCCGCCCGTTGGCCAATTGGCCGCTGGCCACTTGGCCACTTGGCACGTGGCCAATTGGCACGGGCCCGCGCCGGCCCGCGATCCCGCCCCGCCGCCCTACTCGGACCAGTCGCCCTCGACGACCGGGGGGCCGTGCCGGTTGAGGAGATCGGCCGGGAGGAGGAAGCGGCGGCGGTCGCCCTCGGCGGGCTGCTCGTAGTCCGTGGCGACGGCCTCGGGGACGTCCACGGCGAACAGGACCCGGTCCTCGCCGTCGCCGGGGTCCGGGCGGTCGGTCACCCAGACGCCCGCGCGGCCGCCGCCGTCGCCGGCGTCGCGGAAGCCGGACTCGCGGATCGCCAGGGCGCCGTCGTAGTCGCTGGCGTGGTAGACGCGGAGCCGGCGGGCGGGCTCGGGGGCCGCGCGCTCGGCGGCCGGGCGGGCCGGCGGCGTCGGCGTCGGCGGCGGCGGCCTCGAGCTCGAGGTCCACGATGACGTGGGTGATGGGCAGCTCGTAGCGCTGCCGCGACTTCGCGACGACCTGGCGCTCCAGCCAGTTGGAGCGCTGGGGCGGATGGGTCGAGATGATCACCTCGTCCGGCTCGAAGGTGCGGATCGCGTCGTCGAGGGCCTGGAGCGGGTCGGCGTCGCCG
Organism: Miltoncostaeaceae bacterium; assembly: GCA_963808825.1. Lineage (GTDB taxonomy): Bacteria > Actinomycetota > Thermoleophilia > Miltoncostaeales > Miltoncostaeaceae > DATAGF01. Next base: position 80,398 of record CAWEGW010000019.1, read on the forward strand.
AGGGCCCCCTGCGCCGGGATCCCCGCGGCCGTGAAGGCGGTCACCGAGGCGTCGAGGCGCCCGAGCGCGTCAGCCCGGCGGCGCTCGCTGTCGGACGTCAGCCAGTGCTCCAGGCGGCTGCGCGCCAGGGCGGGCGCGACGATCATCACCTCGGCGCCCGGGCCGCCCCGGTAGCGCACCTCATCCACGACGCCCCGCGCCGCGCACGTCTCGTTGGCGATGACCAGGATCCTGCGGGGGCGCGCCCCCGATCCGGGCGACGTGGTCATGTGACGAATGTAGCGAGTGACCCAGCGCGACGCCACCCGGTAAGACTCGGACCGTGGCGCGGACGCACTCGGTCGACGACTACCTCGAGGCGATCTACTTCCTCGCCACGCCGATCGGCGAGTACGGGCCGGTCGTGAAGGAGGCGCCGGTCCCGGCGGCCCGGGTGGCCGAGATGCTGCACGTCACCCCGCCGACGGCGAGCGAGATGCTCAAGCGCCTGGAGGCCGAGGGCCTCGTGGAGCGCGGCCCGCGCAAGGGCCCGCTCCTCACGCAGAAGGGCCGCGAGGAGGCCGAGCGGGTGGTCCGCCACCACCGCGTCATCGAGCGCTTCCTCACCGACTTCATGGGCTACTCGGCCGCCGAGTCGCACGTCCACGCCGACGAGCTCGGGGACGCCTTCTCCGACGAGATGGTCGAGCGCCTCGCCGAGCAGCTCGGGAACCCGGAGCGCTGCCCCCACGGCTGGCCGGTGGACCCCTCGCACGAGCAGGAGGAGAACCGCGAGCTGCGGCCGCTGTCGGCGCTCGACGTCGGGCGGGGCCCGCATCGTGCGCCTGGCCGAGCACGACGGCGACCTCCTGCACTGGTTCTACGAGCAGGGCCTGGTGCCGGGCACGGAGGTCGAGGTGCTGCGCGCCGACCCGGCCGCCGGCCAGCTGACCATCCTGATCGACGGCGAGGAGCGGGCGATCGGCGACCGCGCGGCCGCCGGCCTGTACGTCCTCCCCGCCTGATCGCGCCGATCGCGCCCCGTCCGGCCGGGCGATAAGGTCTCGTCGAATGGCGCGCCGCAGCGACCCGACGCCACGCGCAATGGAGGGCCGCTCGGGCCGCCGAGCCGGTGACGATCACGGGCCTGGCGAAGTCCTTCGGCGCGGCCCAGGTGCTGCGCGGCGTGGACCTGGCGGTGCCGGCGGGCGGGCTGGTCGCGCTGCTCGGCCCGAGCGGCTGCGGCAAGACCACCCTGCTGCGCAGCGTCGCGCGGGCTGGAGCGCCCCGACTCCGGCGAGGTGCGCGTCGGCGACCGGGTCCTGTCGGGCCCGGGGACCTTCGTGGCCGCCGAGCGGCGCCGCATCGGGATGGTCTTCCAGGACGCGGCCCTCTTCCCCCATCTGAGCGTCGGCCGCAACGTGGCCTACGGGCTGCCGCGCCGCGCCCCGGACCGCGCCGCCCGGGTGGCCGACGCCCTCGCGCTGGTCGGGCTCTCGGGCTTCGAGGACCGCATGCCCGCCACGCTGTCCGGCGGCCAGCAGCAGCGCGTGGCCCTCGCGCGCGCGCTCGCCCCGCGCCCCTCGGTGATCCTGCTGGACGAGCCCTTCTCCAACCTCGACGCCCCGCTGCGCGCCGAGCTGCGGATCGAGGTCCGCCGGATGCTGACCTCGATCGACGCGACCGCCCTGTTCGTCACCCACGACCAGGAGGAGGCCTTCCTCGTGGGCGACGAGGTGGCCGTGATGGGCGGCGGCCAGGTCGCCCAGCAGGGCGGGCCCGACCGAGCTCTACGAGCTGCCGGCGACGCGCGAGGTGGCCGAGGTTCATCGGCGACGCCAACCTCGTGCCCGGCGTGGCGGCGGGCGGGCGAGGCCGAGACCGCCCTCGGGGCGGTGCCGCTGCACGCCGAGGCCTGGGGCCCGGTGGAGGTGCTGGTCCGGCCCGGAGCGGGTGGTCGCCCGCCCCGGCGGCGACGCGACCGTCGAGCGGATCGAGTACTACGGCCACGACGCCGTCTACGTCGTGGCCCTCGACGGCGGCGGCGCCGTGCGCTCGCGGATCATCGGCGTCCCGGCGCTGGCGCCCGGCGCGCGCGTGTCGCTCGAGTTCCGCGGCGCGCCGACGGTCGCCTATCCGGCCGCGGCGGCCGACGGCGCGGCCGTCCCCGCGGGGGGCTGACGGCGACCGACCTGCTGGTCCTGGGGGCGGGCCCCGCCGGGGTGGGCGCGGCCTACCGGGCCGCCCGGGACGGCCACCGGGTCACGCTCGTCGAGCGGGCCGGGCGGGTCGGCGGGGCCGCGGCCAGCCACGCCGTCGCCGGCGTGCGCGTCGACCTCGGCAGCCACCGCCTCCACCCCACGATCGAGCCCCGCATCCTGGCCGAGCTGCGCGCGCTGCTCGGCGGCGACCTCCAGCGGCGGCCCCGCAACGGGCGCATCCGGCTCGGCGGCCGCTGGATCGCCTTCCCGCTGCGCCCGCTCGACCTGGTCCGCCGCCTGCCGCCGGCGATGGCGGCCGGCGCGCTGCGCGACGCGGCCCTCGCCCCGCTGCGCCGGGGGCCGCGCGCCGACACCTTCGAGGAGGTCCTGCGCGCCGCGCTCGGCCCCACCCTCTGCGAGCGCTTCTACTTCCCCTACGCGCGCAAGCTCTGGGGCCTGGAGCCGTCGGAGCTGGCCGGGGAGCAGGCCCGCCGCCGCGTCGCGGCGCGCTCGCCGGGCAAGCTGGTGGCGCGCGCGCTGGCCCGCGGCGAGCGCCGGCAAGCGCGTCTTCCTCTACCCCCGGCGCGGCTACGGCCAGCTCTGGGAGGCGCTGGCGGAGGCCGCCGCCGGCGCCGGCGCGGAGGTCCTGCTCGACGCCGAGGCCCGCCGCCTCAGCTGCGCGCCGGACGGGGCGCGCGTGACCCTGGCCGACGGGCGCGAGCTCGAGGCGCGCCGGGTCTGGTCGACCCTGCCCGTGACCGCGCTCGCCCGGATGGCCGAGCCCGCGCCGCCGCCGGAGGCGCTGGCGGCCGCCGAGGCGCTGGAGTTCCGCGCCATGGCGCTCGTCTACCTCGTCGTCCCGCGCCCCCGCTACACGCCCTTCGACGCCCACTACCTGCCCGGCGGGGCGACGCCGGTCACGCGCGTCTCGGAGCCGCGCAACTACCGCGACGGCGACGACCCCGCCGGGCGTCACGGTGCTGTGCGCCGAGATCCCCTGCGACGGCCGGCGGCGAGCTGTTCGCCGCGCCCGCCGAGGAGCTCGGGCGCGTGGCGGTCGACGGGCCTCGTCGAGGCGGGCCTACCGCGGCCGGAGGTCGCCGCCGTCGAGGCGGCGCGCCTGCGCCACGCCTATCCCGTCCTGCGGGCCGGCAGCGGCGCCCGCCTCGCGGCCCTCGACGCCTGGGCCGACGCCGCAGCCCGCCCTGCTGACGCTCGGCCGCCAGGCGCTGTTCGTGCACGACAACGCCCACCACGCCCTCGCCATGGCCTGGGCCGCGGCCGACTGCCTCGGCCGCCGACGGCTCCTTCGACGACGCCGGCTGGGCGCGGGCCCGGCGGCGGTTCGCGGCCCACGTCGTCGAGGACTGAGCCGTTGACCTCGCGCCAGACGGCCGGCACGACCCGGCGCAGGTACGGCAGCAGGCGCACGAACGAGCGCCCGTGCTGCCGGAAGCGCGTAGGAGATGGGCACCTCGGCGTAGCGGTAGCCCTTGGCCAGCAGGTCGAGCGTGAGCACCTGGGCGTAGTTGAAGTCGTGGACGATCTCGGCGTCGGCGGCGGCCGCGCCGCGAGAGGGCGCGGTAGCCGCTCTGGCCGTCCGTGAGCGGCCTCCGGGCCACGAACGACAGCAGCCGGGTGAGGACGAGGTTCCCGAGGCGCCGGTGGGGCCGCATGCGCTCGATGCGCCCGGCGAAGCGCGAGCCGACCACGTAGTCGGCCCGGCCCTCGAGGATCGGGGCGACCAGCGACTCGAGCTCCTCGGGCGCGTACTCGCCGTCGGCGTCGCAGAACGCCACCGCGGCGGCGCCCCGGTCGACCGCCTCGTGCCAGGCCGCGGCGCACCGCCGCGCCCAGGCCGCGGTTGGCGCCCATCACCGCCACCTCGGCGCCGGCCAGGCGCCGCCTGGATGAGCGGTGCCGTCGCGGGAGCCGTCGTCGACCACCACGACCCGCACCTCGCGCCCGGCGACGGAGGCCGGCGCGCGGCGCACGACGGCGGCCACCGTCGCCTCCTCGTCGTGGGCCGGCAGCACCAGGACGACCGGGCCCGGCGGCGCCGGTGCTGCCGGCGGGCGGGGCCGGGCGCTCGCGCGGCAGGCGCAGCCGCCCGAGCAGCCCGGGCGAGGGGTGGACGGCGCCGATCGCCCCCGGCAACCAGCGCGTAGGCGGTCTTGAGCGCGTGGGCGGCGACCGCCGCCGCGAGCGCCGGCGCCCGGGTCGGCGCCGACGCGCCACCAGCGCCGCCGTGGCCGCGGCCTCGTAGGTGCCGACGCCGCCGGGCGTGACCGCCACGAGCTGGGCCGCGATGGTCACGGCGGTCACCAGGGCGGCGTCCTGCGGCGACAGGTCGATGCCCGCCCAGCCGGCGCAGGTCCAGACCAGGACGCTCTCGAGCAGCCACGCGAGCGTCGCCCCGGGCAGCGCCAGCGCGAGCCAGCCGCGCGAGGGGCCGAGGCGGCGCACCGCGCGCGCGAGCCAGGCGGCCGCGGCGACGAGCACCACGGCCGAGACGGCCGCCAGCGGGATGCCGGCGCCGCCGACGAGGCTCTCGACCAGGCTCGGGCCGAGGACCGCCGCGATCGCGACCACGGCCAGGATGTCGGCCGCCCGCAGGAGGATCGTCGAGGCGGTCGCCGCGCCCAGCGGCACGGGCGCGCGCCGGACGGCCGAGTACACCCGCAGCGGCTCGCCGAGCTTCAGCGGGAGCAGGTGGTTCCCGGCCAGCGAGACGTGGATGGCGGCGAGCGACTGCCCGAAGCCCAGGCCGGGCAGGGCGCGGCACCAGAGCGCGGCCCGCAGCGCGAACGCCAGCCCGTAGGCGCCGAGGGCCAGGGCGAGCCCGAGCGGGTCGTCGGCGGCGGCGCGGGCGGCGCGCGGCGAGCGCCCCCGGGTCGATCGCCGTGGCGATGTAGACCACGCTCGCGACGAGCGCCACCGCTCCGACCGCCGCCACCACCCGCCTCGGCCGTCGCGACCCGCGTTCAAAGGTGCGCCTTATATTCAACGGCGGTTGACCTTACACTCTGGCCCGCCGGGCGGGCGGGACCCGCGGCCCGGAGTCCCCCGGACGGCGAGCGACAGGAGACGCGCGTGAGGCCCTCGAGGCGTGTGATGGTGGCGATGGCGGCCGTGCCTGGCGCTGCTCGGCACGCGCCCTGGCGGCGAGCGGCTGCGGTGGCGACCGCGAGGCCCTCACGATCTACTCCGGCCGCACCGAGGACCTGGTCGGCCCCCTGCTCGAGCAGTTCGCCGAGGAGCAGGACGTCCCGATCGACGTCCGCTACGGCGACACGCCCCAGCTCGCCCTGCTGCTGGCCGAGGAGGGCGACCGCACCCCGGCCGACGTCTTCTGGGGCCAGAGCCCGGGCGCGACGGCCTACCTCGCCGAGCGCGGCCTGCTCGCGCCGCTCTCGCGCGACGACGCTCGACCTCGTCAACCCGCGCTTCGAGGACCCCGAGGGCCTCTGGACCGGTACCAGCGGCCGCCAGCGGGTGCTGGTCTACAACTCCGACGAGGTTGCCGAGGCGGACCTGCCGCGGTCGGTGACGGAGCTCACCGAGCCGCAGTACCGGGGGCGGGTCGGGGTCGCCCCGACCAACGGCTCGTTCCAGGACTTCGTGACCGCCATGCGCGACATCGAGGGCGAGGAGGCCGCCGCGGCGTGGCTGCGCGGGATGGCCGACAACGGCGCCCGCACCTACGCGAACAACAACGCGATCGTCGAGGCCGTCGGGCCGCGGCGAGATCGACATGGGCCTGGTCAACCACTACTACAACCACCGCTTCCTCGAGGAGGACCCCTCGCTGCCGAGCCGCAACCACCGGTTCGAGGACGGCGACATCGGGGGGCTCGTGATCCCCTCGTCGGCCAGCGTCCTGGCCGCGTCCGACAAGAAGGAGGAGGCCGAGGCCTTCATCCAGTTCCTGCTGTCGGAGCAGGCCCAGGAGTACTTCGCCGCCGAGACCTACGAGTACCCCCTGGCCGCAGGGACGTGCCGCCCGCCGAGGGGGTGCCGCCGCTCGAGTCGCTGCGGCCGCCCGACGAGGACCCGGCGCGGCTGGGCGACATCGAGGGGACGGCGCGGCTGATCCAGGAGAGCGGGTTGGAGTGAGCTCGGCCGTCGCCGCAGCGTCCGCGACGGCGCCCGGGCGCGCGGGCTCGGCCTGCGCGCCCTGGTGGTGGTGCTGGCGGTGCCCTTCGCGGCGCCGCTGGCCTACCTGGTGGTGCGCAACGCCGAGGAGGGCGGCGTCTGGTCGACGCTCGACCGACGACGCGCTCCTCGGCCCCGCTCGGCCGCAGCCTGCTGCTGGCGACGACCGTGGCGGCCGCCGCGGCGGCCGTCGGCACGGCTGGCGGCCTGGCTGGTGATGCGCACGGACCTGCCGGGGCGGCGCGTCATCCGGCTGCTGCTGCCCCTGCCGCTGGTGCTGCCCTCGTTCATCGGGGCCTTCGCCCTCATCGCCGCCTTCGCGCCCGGCGGGCTGCTCGAGCGCGTGCTCGGCGCCGCTGGGGGTGACCGGCCTCCCCGAGGTCCGGGGCTTCGCCGGCGCCTTCGCGGTGCTGACCCTGCTGACCTACCCCTACGTCTACCTGCCGGTGGCCGCGCGCCTGCGTCAGCTGCCGCCGGCGATGGAGGAGTCGGCCCGCCTGCTCGGTCGCGGGCCGGCCGCGACCTTCGCGACGGTGGTGCTGCCGCAGGCGCGAGCGGCGATCGCCGCGGGGGCGCTCCTGGTCTTCCTCTACGTCATCGCCGACTTCGGGGCCGTGCAGCTGCTGCGCTACGACACGCTGACCCGGGCGATCTATCGCCAACTACCTGCTCGACCCGCCGGTCGCCGTGGCCCTCAGCCTGGCGCTCGGCGCTGCTGGCGATCGTCGTCGTGGTCGCCCAGCGGCGGGTCGCCGGGGGGCGGACGACCGACGCGCGCCGCAGCGGCCGCCGCGCTCACCGTCGCCGCTGGGCCGCTGGCGGGCCGCGGCGGTCGCGTTCGTCGTCGGCCTGCTCGGGCTCGCGCTGGCGGCGCCCGGTGGCGGTGCTGGTCTACTGGACCGTCGGGGCGTCAACGCGGGCACCTCGCGCCCGAACTCGCTCGTCGCGGACCCCTCCCGCCTGGTCGAGCCGGCCCTCAACACGACGGTCGCCAGCGTCAGCGCCGCCCTGGTCGCGGTGGCGGTGGTGCTGCCCGCGGCGTTCCTGACCGCGCGCCACCGCGGCCGCGTCGGGGCGGGCGCCGCCGCGCTCGTGACCGGCGGCTTCGCCCTCCCCGGGCCTCGTCATCGCGCTCGCGCTCGCCTTCTGGACGCTGCGCAGCCCCGGCCCGATCGGCGCCCTCTACCAGACGCTGCCGCTGCTGGTGGGCGCCTACGCGCTGCACTTCGGCGCCCTGGCGCTGGCCCCGGCGCAGGTCGCCGCCGGCGGCGTGCCCGCGGCGGCTGGACGACGCGGCGCGCACGCTGGGCCGGGGGCGGCTGGCGCGGCTCGCGACGATCGACCTCCCGCTCATGGCGCCCGGGCTGGCGGCCGGCGCGGGCCTCGTGCTGCTGTCGGCGATGAAGGAGCTGCCGGTGACGCTGCTGCTCGCGCCGGCCGGCTTCCCGACCCTGGCGACCCGGATCTGGAGCTCCACCGAGGACGCGTTCTGGGCCGACGCGAGCATCGCGGCGCTCGCCCTGCTCGCCGTCTCGGGCATCCTGACCTGGCTGCTGGTCGTGCGCCGCGACCACGCGCTGGCGTGAGCCGCGCGCATGACCCCGCTGCGCTGGGCGATGGCCCTCGTGGCCGTCCTGGCGTTCGCCGCGGCGGCCGCCGGCATCGGCTCGCGCGCGTCCTACGCCGCCCAGACGACGGCCGACGAGCCCCACTACCTGCTCACCGCGCTCAGCCTCGCCCACGACGGCGACCTCGACGTGCGCGACGAGTTCGCCGCCCAGGAGTACCGCCCGTTCCACGAGATCGCGCTCGCCCCCCAGGCGCGCCCCCTGGCGGACGGCAGCCTGATCGAGCCCCACGACCCGCTGCTGCCCGCGGTCCTCGCCCTGCCGACGGCGGCTCGGCGGGTGGGTCCTGGCCAAGCTGACGCTGGCGGCCGTCGCGGCCGCGCTGGCCGCGCTGCTGGTGTGGATCGCCGTGCGCCGCTTCGGCGTGCCGGTCGTCGCGGGCGCGGCCGTCGTGGGGGTCTTCGCGCTCTCGCCGCCGCTGGCGTCCTACGGCTCCCAGGTCTACCCGGAGCTCCCGGCGGCCCTGGCGGTCGCGGCGGCGATCGCGGCCCTCACGGGGCCGCTGCGCCCGGGGCGGGCCTGGCGACGCTCGCGGTCGCGGTCGTCGCGCTGCCGTGGCTGTCGGTGAAGTACGCGCCGGTCGCGGCCGTCCTGGCGCTCGTCGGGCTGTGGCTGCTCGCGCGCGGCGGGCGTCGCCGGGCCGCGCTCGCGCTGGCCGGCGGGCTGGCCGCCGCCGGCATCGCCTACCTGGTCGGCCACCAGGTCGCTCTACGGAGGCGTGACGCCGTACGCGGCCGGGTCGCACTTCGTCGACGGCGAGCTGACGGTGGTCGGGTCCGACCCGGACTACTTCGGGCGCTCGCGGCGCCTGGTCGGGCTGCTGGTGGACCGCGACTTCGGGCTGGCGGCGTGGCAGCCGGCGTGGCTGCTGATCGTCCCGGCGATCGCCGTCCTGCTCGCGCGCCGCCCGCGCGGCTGGCAGGCGCTGGCGCTGCCGCTCGGGGCGGGCTGGCTGGTCGCGACCTTCGTCGCCCTCACCATGCAGGGCTGGTGGTTCCCCGGCCGCCAGGTGGTCGTGGTGCTGCCGGCCGCGGTGCTGGCGATCGCCTGGTGGGCGCGCGGCGGCGGCGCCCGCCTGGCGGCGACCCTCGCCCTCGGGGCGGTCGGCGTCGTCGCGCACGCGTGGGTCGCGACCGAGGGGGCGCTCGGCCGCATCGCCTGGGTCGTCAACCTCCAGAGCACCTCCGACCCGCTCTACCGCGCCTGGATCGCGGTCCTGCCGGACTACCTGGTCGAGAACGCCGCCACCTGGCCGCTGCACTGGGCCTGGACCGCGCTCCTGGTGGCGGCCGCGGCGCTGGCCGTGCGGGCCGAGCGCGCGCGGGCCCGCACGACGCCCGTCGGGAGGCCGGCCCGTGCCGGCGCCTGACCGGCGCGTCCTGGTGACGGGCGCGGCCGGCTTCATCGGGCTCGACCCTCTGCGAGGCGCTGGTGGCCGAGGGGTGGCGCGTGACCGGCCTCGACGCGTTCATCGGCGGCTACCCCCGCGCCGACAAGGAGGCCAACCTCGCCGGGCTCGCCGGCGAGCCGCGCTTCGACCTCGTCGAGGCCGACCTGGCCGCGGCCGACCTGGCGGGCGCGCTGGCGGGGCGGCCCCGGGTGGCGCACCTCGCCGGCCGGCCCGGCGTGCGCTCGAGCTTCGGCGACGGCTTCGGGCCCTGTCTGCGCGACAACCTCGACGCGACCCACCGCCTCTTCGGGGCCGCCCTCGAGGCCGGGGTGCCGCGGCTGGCCTGGGCCTCGTCGTCGTCGGTCTACGGGGACGCCGGCCGCGCGCCCGGCGCGCGAGGACGCCACGCCGCCGCGGCCGATCTCCCCCTACGCGGCGGTCAAGCGGGCGTGCGAGGACCTGGCGGCGCTGGCGCGGACCCGCGGCCTCGGCTGCGTGGGGCTGCGCTTCTTCACGGTCTACGGGCCGCGCCAGCGGCCCGACATGGCGGTGCGCAGGATGTGCGAGGCCCTGGCGGGCGGCCGCCCCTTCACGGTCTACGGCGACGGCTCCGCGGCGCGCGACCTCACCCACGTGGACGACGCGGTCAACGCCGTCCTGCGGGCGCTCGGCGGCGCCCGCGCCGGCCCCCGTCTACAACGTCGGCGGCGGGCCGCCCGGTGTCGGTGCGGGCGATCGCCGCGGCCCTCGGCGACATCGCCGGCCGGCCCGTGCCCACGCGGCCCGGCCCGGCGGCCCGGGGCGACGTGCGGCGCACCGCGGCCGACACGGCCCTCGCCCGCCGCGACCTCGGCTGGCGCCCGCGCGTCGGGCTGCGCCAGGGGCTGGCCTCCCAGCTCGCCTGGGTGCTCGAGCGGCGCGATCTGACCCTCGACCAGAGGGTGAGCTCAGCCGCCCTCCAGCTCGACGCCGGCCGCCGCGACGGTGTCGACGCCGCCGCCCACGACCTGGACGACGCCGGTCGCGCCGGCGCGCATCAGGAGGCTGGCGCCGAGGCCGCTCCGCTGGCCTGAGCTGCAGATGACGGCGACCGGGCGGCCGGCGTCGATGCCATCCGGGATGCCCTCGATGTCGTGGTACGGGACGTGGACCGAGCCCGGGATGTGGCCGTCGTCCCACTCGCTCCGCTCGCGGACGTCCAGCACCTGGAGCGCCGGGTCGGCCCGGAGCCGCTCCGGCAGGTCCCCGGCGGCCATGCGCTCCATGCGCGCCACCGGCCGCCCGTCCTCGCGCCAGGCCGTCATGCCGCCGGCCAGGTAGCCGCCGACGCTCCGGACGCCGACCGAGGCCGCCAGCCGCCCGGCGCGCAGGCCGTCGGCGTCGTCGCGGCCGATGAACACGAGCTCCCGGCCCGGCTCGGCGACCCACGCCAGCTTGGTCCCGAACCCCGCACGGAGATGGGTCACCAGCACCGCCCCCGGGACGTGGGCCTCGGCGAACTGCAGGTCGGTGCGCACGTCCACCAGCATCGCGCCCTCCCGGCCGAGGCGGTCGAGCTGGCGCGCCGACAGCGGCGCCGCCCGCACGCCGCTGGTCAGCAGGTGCCCGCGGTTGATGGCGACGATGTCGCCGAAGCGCGGCGGCTGGGGCCCCAGCCCGGCCAGCATGCGGTCGACGAAGCCCTCCTCGCTCCCCTCGGCCAGCATGGGGTTGTGGCCGAGCTCGAAGCCGATGGTCGAGCAGATCTTCTGGTCCATGCCGGGCCCGCCGCACAGGGAGCCCCCCAGGTGGCCGGGCCACACCTCGGTCTCGGGCGGCAGCGCCAGCAGGCCCTCCCGGAGGCTGTGGAACAGCGCCCGCGCGCCCTCCTCGCGCTCGACGGCGAGGTCGGGGCGGGCGACGTCCCCGACGAAGAGCGAGTCGCCGGTCAGGACGGCCCAGGGCTCCTCGCCGCGGGCGGTGTTGACGAGCGCGAAGGCGGTGTGCTCGGGCCGGTGGCCCGGCGTGTGGATCGCGCGCACCCGCAGGCTGCCGAGCGCGAGCTCCCAGCCGTCGTCGAAGGGCTCGTGGGGGTACTCGGCGTCGGCCGCGCGGTGCACGTGGATGGTCGCGCCGGTCGCCTCCGCCAGCCTGCCGTGGCCCGAGACGTGGTCGGCGTGGGTGTGGGTCTCGAGGACGTGCTCGATCCGCACGCCGAGGTAGCGCGCCAGCTCGAGGTACTCGTCGATCTCGAAGCGCGGGTCCACCACCGCCGCCGCCCCGGCGTCGCCGTCGCCCACGAGGTAGGAGGCGCAGCCGAGGTCGTCGTGGATGAGCTGGCGGAAGATCACCTGCCGACCCTACGTCAGAGCGCGAAGACGATCCCCGCCGGGTCGCCGGGATCGGCGGCGAGCGCCGGCAGGGCGGCGCGCAGCGCACGCTGGAAGAAGCCCGCGCTCTCGCCGAACAGCCGCGCGAGCGTCTCGGGCGGGGTCGGGACGGCGCCGACGCCGTTGGCGTGGTCGGTGACGAAGCCCATCAGGGCGAACGGGAGCCGGGCCTCGCCGGCGAGCACGGTCTCCGGGCCGCCGGTCTGGCTCACGCAGGTCACGCCGGCCGCGGCGAGCTGGGCGATCTCGCTGACCGAGTTGAGCCGCGGGCCGTCCACGTGGCCGTAGACGCCGCCGTCGCGCACCTCGAGCCCCGCGGCCCTCCCGCCCTCGACCAGGCCCGCGCGCGCGCGCTCGCCGAAGGGCCGGTCGTAGATCCAGTGGCCCCGGCCCTCGATCTCGGGGGAGGTGAAGAGGGTGCAGAGGGAGCCGTCGGCGAGGCGGTTGGAGGGGAAGTGCAGGTCGTCGAAGACGACCAGCGAGCCGAGCTCGAGCGAGGGGTCCACGGCGCCGCAGACCGTGGTGGAGACCAGCGCAGCGGCGCCGAGCCGCGCCATCGCCGAGACCGTGGCCCGAGGCGTCACCTGGTGCGAGAGGCGGGCGTGGCCGCGGCCGTGGCGGGGGACGTGGAGGATCGCGGACGCCCGCCAGCCGGCCCGCCACCACCTCGGCGGGGCCGTACGGCGTCGCGACCGACTCGACGGATCGCTCCTCGAGCCCGTCCAGCTCGTACAGCCCCGTCCCGGTGATGAGTCCGACCGTCGCGGGCTCGGGCACCGCCGGATCCTACCTACCGGTGGGCCAGCGCCTCCACGTCCCATCCGGCGGCGCCCGCCCCGGCCGCGTAGGCGCTCTCGAGGAACGCGAGCAGCGTCGCCCTCGGGTCCGGCGCGGCGCGGAGGTCGTCGTGCATGAGCAGCGCCAGCGAGCCGGTGGGCCCCGTCTGCCACGCGGCCTCGGCCGGCTCCAGCGGCCGCTCGGTGAGCCCCGCCGGCTCGGGCGCCGTGTACGAGTAGAAGGCGGGCGCCGGCATCCGGTCGTCGCCGGCCCAGAAGCCGAAGCTGACGACCTCGTGCGAGTAGGCCTCGACGGTCACCGGGTCGGCGCCCTCGCGGGGCGGGGCGCGGCGGCCGGAGAAGCGGGTCGTGGCGAGGTCGAGGCCGTGCCAGAAGAGCTGCACCGGGCTCGTCTTGCCGGTGAAGCGGCCCGAGAACTCACCGAACGCGTCGGCGGCGGAGCGCAGGATCGTCCACCAGCGCCCGACCGCCTCGGCGTCGTAGGCGCGGTGCTCGCGGTCCTCCGGGAACGGGGTGGTGTCGGGGAGGTCGAACGGCGTCGGCCGGATGACGCAGCTCACCCCGACCGCCGCGAGGGCGTCGAACAGGCGCTCGTGGAAGGCGGCCACCGAGAGCCCGTCGTACAGGGCGAAGTCGCGCGTCGCGCCCTCGCTGGTGCGGACGACGGCCCGGTGGGCGACGAGGTCGAGCTCGATCTCCGCCAGGCGGCCGGGGCCGCACGGCATGGGGCCGGTCGTGACCCCGCGGGCGCTCACCCGCAGCGTCACGTGCCACCAGTGGTTGAGGGGCGGCGTGAGGGCCATCCGCACCTTGCCGACGATCTGGCACCAGCGGTGCAGCGTCTCCTTGGTCGGCCGCCACTCCTCGAGCGGGAGCGGGGGCCAGGCGTCGGCGGACGTCACGGCCCCAGCCTAGACGGCCGTTACTCCTCGCCGCCCACGATCTCGCGGGGATCGACCCACGCCTTCTCGCGCTCCACGAGCCGGCCCTGGCGGACCTGCTCCTCGTCGAGGGCCTCGGGGTCGGCGTCGGGCGGGAAGCGCTCGTCCGGGTGGGCCAGCACCTCCTCCTCGGCGTCGCTGATGCGGGGCGCCCGCTCGTCCTTCGGGTCATCTCGGGGAGTCGTCATGGGCGTTAACGTTCCCCGCGGCGGCCGCGGCTAGTCCCTCCCCGCTTCCCCGACCGTGACGCGGTAGGCGTCGCGGTTCGCCGACAGGAGGAAGTCGGGGTTCACGCAGGGGCCGTCCGAGCGGTGCTCGAAGGTGCGCTCGATCTCGGTGCGGCACATCGGCAGCGGCTCCCGGGCGGCGCGGAGGCCGCCGAAGCCCCCCTTGGTGCGCTGCAGCAGGCGGAAGCGGTGCAGGTCGATGACGGCCGTGTAGACGCCCTCCAGGCACCCGATCCAGGTGCGCCCGTCCTCCTCGTAGGAGTACAGGCGGCTGCAGCCCGACTCCAGGCAGCCGACGGGCATGACCACGCGTTCGCACGAGACCGGGCACATGCGGCACGAGCCCGCGGCACGGGCCTCCGCGGCCGCCGTGCGGGTGGTGCTCATCTCCGGGCTCTCGCGCGCACCGGGGTACTGAAGCAGCCCGCCGCGCGGGGGGTCAAGGCACCCAGGCCACCGCGCAGAGGGCCACCCCCGGCACCGCGAGCCCGTCCCCGGACGCGAAGGGGGCAAATGCGGCCTCCAGCCCGCGCCGGAGCTCCTCGCGCTCGCCCGCCGGCAGGCCCCGGATGACGGCCCCGGTCGGCGAGGTGTCGGCCGTGACGTCGAGGTAGTCATCGGCGTCGCGATAGGCCATCACCACGGCGACCTCCTCGACGCGCGCCCCGGCGAAGCCGGCCTCCCCGAGCAGGCCGAGGAGGCGCTCCTCGCTCGCCAGCGCGAACGGCGAGGGCTCGCCGGGCGCCGGGGGAGGGAGGTGGCCCCGCTCGCGCATGGCCGCCCCGCCGACCGCGAGCCAGGGGTTGCGCTCCGGCGGGCCCCAGACGGAGAGGGCCACCCGGCCGCCGGGCCGCAGGACGCGGCGCGTCCCGGCAAACGCGGCCGCAGGATCGGCCATGAGCATGTAGCCCATGCGGCAGACCACCCGGTCGACCGAGGCGTCGGGGAGGTCGATGCGCTCGGCGTCCATCACGCGGTGCTCGACGTTGCGGGCGCCGACCTCGGCCGCACGCCGGCGCCCGATCTCCACCATCGCCGGGGTCAGGTCGGTCGCGATCAGGCGGCCGTCCTCGCCGGCGGCGGCCACCGCCTGGAGGCCGGTGTCGCCCGAGGCGGCGGCGAGCTCGAGCACGGTGTCCCCGGAGGCGGGCGCGAGCGCGCCCACCAGCCACTCGCGGACGGGCGCCAGGCCCTCGTCGACGCGGGCGCGCCGGCGCTCCCAGCCCGGCGCCATGGCCTCGGAGGCCTCGACCATGCGCCGCAGGTCGTCGTCGGGCACCTCGCCACGGTACCGCGCCCCGGCTACCCTGTGCCCATGCACGTCATCGTGGGCCGCAAGGAGCACTGGGTCGACAACTGATGACTGGCGGAGCTGGCGGCGCGCCACCGCGCGGTCGCCATCGACGTCGGGACGGGTGACGGCGCCTACGCCCGCAGACTGGCGGCGGCGGACCCCGGCCTGCTGGTCGTCGGGATCGACGCCAACGCCGACAACCTGAGGGCGGCCTCGCGGCGCGGCGCGCGCCCCGGGTCGCGCGGCGGCCTCCCGAACCTCGCTGTTCGGCCGCCTCGCCCTGGAGCGGGCGCCGGGAGCGCTCGAGGGGCTGGCGGACCGGGTCACCGTGCTGCTGCCCTGGGGATCGCTGCTGCGTGCGGTCGCGGGCGCCGAGCCGGACGGCCTGCGCCGCCTGCGGGGGCTCTGCGCGCCGGGCGCGACGCTCGAGGTCGTGGTGAGCGAGGCCGACCTCGACGGCGCCTCGCCCGAGGCGCTGTCCGAGCACTATGCGGAGGCCGGGTTCGCCGTGGCCGCCAGGCCGGCCGGGGCCGCCGAGGCCGTGGTGCTCGGGACGACCTGGGCCAAGCGGCTCGCCCGGTCCGATCCGGGGAGGCGCTTCCTGCGGCTGAGCGGGGTCGTGACGTTCGACCGGATCGCCTCAGGTGGGATGCCGGCCGCCGGCGTCTTCCCGTGGCTCGACCTCGTTCACCAGGCGCTCGCCTTGAGGACGCGAGCGGCGTTCGTGCTTCAGGTTCATGCTGTGCGTTCCCCAAACAGGTGCCGCACGTCGGCGATGTCGTACTCGGCGACCGAGGCCGAAAGCATTGCCGCGCCTTACTTGTTGCGGGGGGCGCTTCTGCGGAAGGACTTGACGTCCGCTTGCGATTCCCAGCGCACGATTACCAAGGGTGGGCTCCTCTCCTTGCGTCGTCGTGTCAAGCCGATCGGGGCGCGCTGAGCTCGGCGAGCCGCGCTGCGCTCTCGGCGTCCATCGGCAGGAAGGTCTCGATCGCCAGGTTCGCGGCCGTGACTTCGAGCGGGGCTCCGAGGGTGGCGATGACCGTGAACAGCTTGACCTCGCCGAGGGAGGTCTGGAGCCTGAGCGAGACCACCGGCTCGGTCGCGGGGCTCGTCGGCGGCTCACCGGGCAGGTAGGACTCAACCTCCTCGATGAGCTTGGCGAGGGCGGGATCAGCGTCCTCGCGGCTCCTCCGCTTCAGCCGGTGGATCAGCGGCGCGTTGCACGCGGCGGTCATCGACGAGATGTGCGGCAGGCCGCCCGGGTGGACTCCGAGGCGGAGCATGTTGATCGGTGGCTCGAGGAGCTCCGGGGCGACGCCCTCCCAGAGAAGCGACGCGGCTCGATTGGACTCGATCAGGTTCCAGAGCCCGTCGACGATCAACGCCGGGTTCGGCTCGTGCGCTTCGAGCAGCCGCTCAAGCGACTCCCGAAGCGGCTGCATCACCTCCCCGTCGTAGGGCAGCTCCAGATAGGGGGGCGCGAAGCCGCCCGCGAGCAGCAGTCGATTGCGCTCGGCGATCGGCAGGTCGAGGTGCTGGGCGAGGTGGACGAGGAGCTGGCGACTCGGGCTGGACCGGCCGGTCTCGACGAAGCTCAGGTGCTTGGTCGAGACGTTCGCGTCCAGGGACAGCTCGAGCTGGCTGAGGCCGCGTCGCGCGCGCCAGAAGCGGATCAGCTCGCCCGCGGTCAGGGGCTCCCGCTCGGTCTGGACGGCCACCCGATTGACGGTAGCGGGGCGTCCGATCCGGTTCCATCACCCGGCGTGTAAGGCCCGGCCGGCATCACACGAGAGGTAATCGACGCCGCGGCCCTCCCCCGGGACTGTTGAAGGCGAAGCAACCGGACGACCAAACGGAGGTACCGATGAGCGAGACACATCCTTTCGTCGAAATCTCATCCCGGAGCGCGGCCGAGTTGGCGGAGAAGTACATCGCGCTCTGGAACGAGCCCGATGCCGACCGGCGCCGGCGGATGATCGCCGAGCTCTGGACGGAGGACGGGAGGCACATTCTCCAGCCGCCGCAGGAGATCCGCGCGATCGCGGCGCGACCCGGGCTCGCCATGACGGCGATCCTGGAGGCACGGGGATACGAGGAGATCGAGGCTCGCGCGGCGAGCGCGTACGAGCACTGGGTCGGCTCGGAGGGGCTCAGCTTCCGAGGGCGCGACAACGCCGAACGACTCGGCGACGTCGTCACGTTCCACTGGGAGGCGGTCGCCAAAGACGGCGAGGTATTCGGAGTAGGGCTCAACTTCCTCGTCGTCGCCGCAGACGGCCGGATCGAGCGCGACTACACGTTCGTCGTCGCCTAGGGGGACGGGCGCCGCCACTGGTCCTCCCACAAGGAGCAGTCTCGGCGCCTCGCTCCGGGGGGCGCCGGGCTGGCGGCTCAACTGGAGCAGGCGCCGTGCGCCGACGCGCCGGCGCTGCCCGAGGTGCTCAATCTCAGCAGCGCCAAGCGCGACCGAGCCGCCAAGCCGTTTCCGCTCTGGGGGCTAGCGGCCCTCTCGTATCTGTAGCCGGTTGCCGTCGGGGTCCTGGAACTGCGCGACGTAGCCCCAGGGGAACTCGAGCACGTCCGAGACGAACTCGACCCCGCGCGACTGCAGCTCCTCGACCGTCTTCCGGCAATCGTCGGTCTCGATCGTGATCGACGCCGGGGGGCGTCCCATCGCCGGCTCGGCCTGCCCCGGTGTCCCGGGCCAGAGAACCAGCTGGAAGTCGTCCCCCTTGACGCCGACGGTCAGAAACCGCGGCCCGTCGGGCGTCGGGTTCTCAACGCGCTTCTCCAGGCCAAGGACGTTCGTGTAGAAGTCGAGCGCCTTCTCCTGGTCGCTGACGAGCACGCTCGTGTAGAAGACCTTCTCCAGCACTGCTGTTCCTCCCGGTGGTCTCGTGGTCACTACACCCATGACACGCGGCGAGCGGGAGACGTGACAGCCGCGGATGCATGGAATCGACGAGCTCGAGCGCGAGCCCCGAGTTCAGGTACGCCAGGCTTCCGCAATCACCCCGAACCAGCAGGGCGACGGCGCCTTCTGCTCATGCGCGAGTCGCGCACGGTTTCGCCGATCCTGCTCCCGCTGCTCGTCCGAAGGAGGGACCTCCGATCGAGTGCTCGAGGTGCCCGTCTCGTGGGAAGCGGAATGCCTCAGAGTCGTCGCTGGGGAACGCTCCCTCGAGGTGGCTAGCCTCCTGCGAGGGAGGAATGCATGGAGGGTGGGGTCGGGTTGATGAGTCCCCCGGTCGACCCCACGGCGTGACCAGCTACCGAAGGAGAGACCGTGCCGGAGGACCTGTTTCGACCGCAGCTCGGCGAGCCGCACCATTGCGCCTACGTCGTCGAGGACATCGAGGCGACCGTGAGCCGCCTGGTTAACCAACTCGGCGCCGGGCCCTTCTTCCTCATCGAGAGGGTGCCGCTTGAGCACGTCCTCTCGCGCGGTGAGCCAGCGGAGTTCGTTCACAACTCCGCCTTCGGCTACTGCGGCGGCGGCGCGATCGAGCTGATGGAAGCGGTCCGCCTGGCGCCCGAGCGCGTCGAGAAGCGCTTCTCCGGTCCCCGGCCGCGAATCCACCACGTCGCCTACGCCGTGCCACCGACGGAGGTGGCCGATCTGCGAAGCTCGCTCGAGGAACGAGGTCTGCCGGAATACCTGAGCTCTCAGCTCGGCGAAGTCGAAACGACTCTTCACGACGCCTCCGCCGCCCTCGGCCACGACATCGAGATCCACGTCAACAGCGAGGGCTTGCGCGACTTCTTCGGGATGGTGAAGGGCGGCGCGGAGGGGTGGGACGGCTCGGAACCGCTGCGCCCGATCGAGAGCTGATCGCCGGCTTCCCAAGCTGAACGAGCATCTCTTCGGCGGTCCGAGGACGCTCGCTGCGGACGATGAGCGGGAGCGCAGGACCGCCGCAGGTCGTGGTCGTCGCCGTCAACATGTCACCTTCAGACGTCGAGGTCCCGCCCTCGGCCACGCGGATCCTTCCCGAGCACCGGCTCGCAGCGGGTCGTCCGGCTGACCGCGGCGACCGTGGACCGTATGCCGGGGAGCCCCGGCATACGGTCCAGGGCAGAGGGGCGGCGTCGCGCGCCGTCCCTCCCGCCGCCCAGGTCAGCGCCGCCGGGGCGCGCGGTGCAGCTGGCCGCGCAGCGCGCCGTCGGTGAAGTCGCTGGTGTGGATGTTGACGTAGAAGCGGTTCGGGTGGTTGGTGATCTCCTGCAGCAGGGCGCTCGCGACGTCAACGCAGCCCGCCGAGGCGCCCGGGTCGCCGCCGGTCGGCGCGGTCAGCGGCACCACGATGTCGCCGTTGACGTTCGGGCGGCCGCGGTGGACGTGCATGGCGTTCGGGGTGGAGATGCCCTTGACGGCGACCGCGAAGCAGAGCTGGGTGTCGGTGGTCACCACCGTGGCGCCACCCTGCCCGTCCAGGTCACCCGCCCGACTCTTGCCGTCCTTGCCGATCTCGTTCCGGCCCAGCAGCGTGGCGAAGAAGGTGGCGCGCGCGGGCTTGGCCTTCGGCTTGGCCTTGGGCGGCGACGGCTTCACCGGCTTGGTCTGGACCGGGCCCTTGCCGTTGGCGGGCGGGTCGTACGGGCCGGTCTGGGCGATGAGGGGCGCCCCGACTCCGAGGAGCGCCGCCAGGGAGACGGCGCCGGCGACGGCGGCGCGGCGGCGTGCGTTCATGGTCTTACCTCCAAGAGCTCGGCACCCTGGGCGGATGCATGCGGATGCCGAAGGGATAGACCCCGGCGGCCGTCGGCGAAACTGGACCTCACCGAACGCTTACGCGCCCCACACATCGCCATGCCCCCCTCGAGCAGCGCCCGGGCCGCGTTGTGGCGGCCGAGGATGCCGCTCAACCACGAGGACGAGCTCGCGCGCGGAATCGCCGAACCGGCCGCCCTGACCGAGGGGTTCGGGGACGCGTCCTCGGCGGGAACCGTGATCGCCTTCGCCGGCGTGCTCGTCTCCATCTTCCTCGTGCGCGGACGTGATCTCCGTTCCCAGACGCCGCCGGGCCCCCGCTCGGCCACGTCGCTCGTTGGTGCGGCCAGCCGCACCACGAGAGAGGGGGGCTCCCTCTATCGGTCCCCGGGGCGCGCCCGAGCGACCCTGCCCCATGACCGCACGACTGGGGGTTCGGCTGCCGAGTTTGCAGGGTCCGAGATCAGGGTGGCTCCCCGATGCGAGCGGCGCCGCCCAACGGCAGGCTCGTCCCATGGCTCGCGAGCGCCCTTCCCCCGGGCCGTCCCGGCGATCTCGCCGATGGGAACCGAGCCCCTGCCGCCGAGACTCGCTCCCACGAGGTACTGAATCACGGAGGTCGCCGACATGGCCGCCAACCCACTCACACCGCTACCCCGACGACCGTCAACCTGACCTTCACTGGGCATCCTGCCGCACGGCTCGGCGCTCGCCGGCGCCGTCGCCTTGACGGTGACCGAGCGCGCCGCGTCCGTTCGGGTGCTCGACCATGGTCGCCCGGTCGGCGGCCGTGGCTCGCCCCCCTCGACTCCTCCGGCACCGGCCGTGGGGAGGCTGGGAGAGCTTCGCGGCACTCGCGCTACCGCGTTGTCGCGCCAGGCTATCTCGCAGCACCTCGACGTGCTGCAGGCCGCCGGCCTGGTGAGCTGCAGGCGCGAAGGCAGGTACAAGTTCCACTACCTCGACACCACGCCGCTGAAGGGCATCACGCAGCGCTGGTCGATCGAGGGCTGACGAGGAGGCCGAAGCGATGAGGATCAACCTGGCGAGCGTCCTGGTGGACGACCAGGACGAAGGCACTCCGTTTCTACACGGAGACTCTCGGATTCGTGAAGAAGGCCGACTCCCCTGTCGGCGAAGCACGCTGGCTGACCGTCGTCTCACCGGAGGATCGCGACGGGACTGAGTTGCTCCTCGAGCCGGACGGCCACCCTGCCGCCAAGCCGTTCAAGCAGGCGCTGGTCGATGACGGGATTCCCTACACGTCGTTCGCCGTCGATGATGTGAAATCTGAGTACGATCGGCTGCGGGCGCTGGGGGTCCGCTTCACCCAGGAGCCGCTCGAGATGCAATCGGTCACCACGGCCGTCCTCGATGACACGTGCGGCAACCTGATCCAGATCGCGAGCCAAGGCGACGGCGGCTGACTACGGCGGCAAGCGAGGCTCGAGGCGCGATGGCGCGAAGAGGAGCGAACTCCCCTCCCGTGAGGAGTGAGCGTCTCGAATCCGCGTCCACTGCCTCCCGCCTCGGACGATGAGCAGGAGCGCAGGTCGAAACTGGTCCTCCACCACGAAGGGAGCAGTCTCGGCGTCTCGCTCCCACGCCACCAAGACGAGCCGCTCGACCCGGAGCATGGCGGGCAGGGCATCGCTTCCCCCGATGAAGGAGCTGCGGAAGCTGCTCAATCCGCCGGGCCCGGCATCGCGCCCTCGGCAAGCTTGATCCGGGTCCAGACGTTCATGTTGACGACGACGGCGACGATCTCGAGCATCTCCTCCGGGCTGAAGTGCGTAGCGAGCGCGTCGTGGAAGCGCTGAAACGCCGCGTCCCGATCGGTGTCGGCGACGCGGGTGAGCGCCTCGGTAGAGCGGAGCGCCGCCTGCTCGGCCGCGGAGTGAAGCTCGGTCTCCCACCACGCGGTCAGAGTGTCGATCTTGGCCCGGGGGATGCCCGCCTCGCGCGCCGCCTCGTAGTGCAGATTGAGGCAGTAAGTGCAGTTGTTGAGCTGCGAAACCCGCAGGCGCAGGAGCTGGGCGAGACCGCGGTCGATCCGCAGGTCCGCCTTGTACCCGAAGGCATCCGCGCCCATCCGAGCCATGCCGATCAGCGCCTCGTTTCCGCTCGCGTCGAGCCGGCGGGCTCGCGCGCTCGCGATCCTCCATCGCTTCACGGGAGGTGAGGCGGCGTGGAGGTGAATACCCACCCTCGACGGGGTCGTCGCGATGGAGCCCGTGGGTTCGGTCGAGGCGGACGAGGCAGGGGACCAGGGCCGGCTACCGCGGGCATCCATCTCGTGACGCTCGCGGTCTACTCCCTGGCCGCCCGTGCCACGAGTCGTCCTCGCGTCGGCACCGGACGGCACATCGCGAGCAGTGGCACGCTCGCGAGCAGCAAGAGGCCGGCGACCAGCCAGAGAGCCGAGTACCCGACGGTCCCGAGCGGCGTGCCGAGCGCCTCCTGGGCCTCGATCGCCGCGCCCGCGAGCAGCGGGCCGAGCACGATCCCGACCCCCCGGCTCATGCTGTAGATGCCGGTCAGCAGACCGTGGTCGGCTCTCGGCATCATGGGGATCAGCATCGCGTAGGGCAGCGCCATCATGATCCCGGCGCTCGCCGCGATGAGCGGGATCATCGGCACCAGCAGCACGGTCTCGTCGAACAGGAAGGGCACGATCATCGGCGCGCCGTAGGTGACCGCCGTCGCCCGGACGACCCGCCGGGTGCCGAAGCGCTCGGCGAGCCGTCCCGCCAGCGCGGCGCCCACCAGCACGCACGCCCCCCCGGCGCCGATCACGCCCGCCGCCGCGGGGAGGCTGAGCCCGAGGCCGTCGGTGACCCAGAGCACGACGAAGGTGCTGATGGCGGCGAGCGCTCCCTCCCACAGGGCGTTGGCGGCGAAGAAGGCCCGCAGCCCGGGCAGCTCGACGAGCAGCCGGCGCACCTCCCGGAAGGCGGCTCGCGCCCGCAACGCGCCGACCGGCTCCTCCCGCAGCGGGAGCTCGCGCCGCAGGAGAGCCCAGACGAATGCGCCGGTCGTGGCCAGCAGGACGCCCGCCGCCACGACGAAGGGCACGGTCTCGTCGATGGCCAGGAGCAGCCCGCCGCCGACGAGGGCGAGCGCGGTCCCGATGCCCCGAGCCACCGCCTGGGCGCTCTGCGACCGCCCGGCGTCGCGCACGGACACCAGATCGGGGTACATCGAGCGGTACGGCTCGTAGGCGACGTAGTAGGCCGCGAACAGAACGGTCACGATCGCAAGCGCCGGCCACAGCTCGTCCTGGAGCCCCAGGAGCACGAGCGACAGCGCCATGACCGGCACCCCGGCCAGCACGAACGGCAGCCGGCCGCCGATCCGCGTGCGAAGGCGGTCCGATCGCGCGCCGACCACGACCGGCAGGAAGAGGGCGAGCACCCCCTGGACGGCGATCAGCGCCCCGATGGCGGTGGCAGAGCCGGCCGAGTCGGCGACGACGACCGGGAGGTACGTGGTGACCGTCGCCGCCGCCAGCGCGAACCCGAGCGTCGGCACGGCAAGCAGGGCATGGGTCGGACCGGAGGTGCGTTGGCCACTCCGGAGCGGACGGCGCTGGGGCGGGTGGGTCGCGGCGATGGCAGAGCGTACGGAACCGTTGCGGCCGCGGGCCGACGGTCCGCACCGGATACCTGGCGGCCTGCCGACTTGCTGGGGCAGCGCCAGATCCTCGCAGGGAACCCCGGAGGCCCCGCGCCGGAGGCGTCAGCCCGACGAGGACGAGGACCAGCTCGGGGCGGCCGTCCGGCGGCCGTCCGGCGGCCGCCCCTGCCTCGACACCCCCACCGTCTCCAGCACCCGGTCGTCCGGCAGCAGGTGGCGCTCGAACTCGATCGTCTGGACGTCGATGCCGAGCGCCAGGCCGATGAGCTGCGGCAGGTGCAGCACCGGCAGGTTGCACTCGGCCGCGTTGGCCGGCTCGGCCTGCCGTTGGTAGGCGTCCATGGCGAGCTGGCAGTTCCTCAGCCGGCGGGCAAGGACGGAGTCGGGTGCCTTGGCTGGTAGAGGCCGAGCTCGCCGCCGCCGGGGAGGATGATCGCCGTCACCAGGCCGAAGCCCTCGTCGCTGATGGGACGGCTGAGCTCGACCCCCTTGCCCCTGAGGTCACCGACGGTCGCGTCGATGTCGTCGCACATGAGATAGAGCTCGTGATGGCCAGCCTCGTCGGTGGGGTGCGCGGCCAGTTCCGCAGGCGGCAGGGCGAAGATCAGCCAGCCCTCCCCGGCGTCGACCGAGGAGAAGCCGAGCGCGTCTCGAAGCAGGGCGCGGACGCCGTCGGCGTCCCTGGTGAAGATGATCGCGTGGGCCCCGGTGATCATGGCGCCGGCTCGCCGGTGCCGGGCTGCGCGCCCGGCCCCGCGATCCACGAGTCCGCGAGCGACTGAGTGAGATAGACCGGGTAGCCATCCGGGTCGAGTACGCCTGCGTTCCGCTCGCCCCACGGCTCGTCCGTCGGCTCGAGGAGCACCCCGACCCCCTGTGCCCGCAGGCGCGAGACGACCTCATCCACGTCGTCCACCTGAAAATAGAGCTCGACGTTCCACGGCCCGCGCTCCG
This sequence comes from Miltoncostaeaceae bacterium, assembly GCA_963808825.1. Lineage (GTDB taxonomy): Bacteria > Actinomycetota > Thermoleophilia > Miltoncostaeales > Miltoncostaeaceae > DATAGF01. The sequence goes on from CAWEGW010000019.1 coordinate 104,683, forward strand.
CGTCCTCGGTCGGATGCAGGAAGAGCCTGGTCGGCCCGCACAGGAGGGCGAGCCGGCCCTCGCTCTCGAAGACCTGCTCGAGCCCGAGTTGATCGCGGTAGAAGCGCGCCGCGCGCTCGACCTCCGTGACGTAGAGGACGATCGTCTGAAGCCCGGTGATCATGGCGCCTCTTTCAATACCGATAGCAAGCTTGAATAAGATATAGTGACGGCATGGCTCGCGCAAGCGCTTCCAGGAACCACTCGGCTCGTCCGGCGCCGCCCCGCAAGCGCCGCTACCGTGAGCGCTCGGGCCTCGCCGTGGCGTTGGACGTCGTCGGGGAGCGCTGGACGCTCCTGCTCGTCCGGGAGCTCCTTCGCGTGCCGCTGCGCTATGGCGAGCTGCTCGACGCGCTTCCGGGAATCGGGACGAACCTGCTCGTCAATCGCCTCCGCGACCTCGAGGCTGCCGGCGTCCTGCGCCGGGTGCTCGCGCCCTCCCCTCAGTCCGCGGTCGTCTACGAGCTCACCGAGCGGGGCCGCGCGCTGCGCCCGGCTGTGGACGCGCTGGAGGCCTGGGGGAAGGGGAGTCCTCAGCCGCGGCCGGGGCGATCGGCGTCGATGTCCGTGTAGGGGGCCGGCCGCCCCAGGCGCCCGCTCAGGACCGGGCAGCGGGAGCGACCGTCGGCTCGGCCGCTCGTGGTGCCGAGCGAGCGTGTGGAGACGGCGGCGGCAGCCGCCCGGCGCGCCGAGCCTGGTTACTCCAGGGCGCTGGCGAGCGCGTCGACGACGCGCCGCGCATGCGCGCCGTCCTCGTCCAGGTCCGGGTTGAAGTCGGCAATGCTGGCACCGACGAGCGCATCGCAGGCCAGCAGCGGTCGCACGAGTGCCGCGAAGCTCTCCCAGTCGAGCCCGCGGGGCTGCGGGTAGCTGACCGCCGGCAGCGCCGCCTCGTCGAGAGCATCGAGGTCGAGATGGAGCCAAGCCGGCCCGCGGGCGGCAAGCGCACGTGCCCAGCGTTGTCCCACCTCTGCCGGGCCCGCCGCCGCGACCTCCTCGGCGGCCATGCGAGCGATCGGCGCCGGAACGCGCCCGAGCTCGAGCGCCACATCTGGATGCAGGGAGGCCGGGCGGTGCCCGAGGATCACGACGTCGGCGGGCTCCACGAGCGGGACCTGCCCGCCCAGGTCCACGAGCCCCGGCGGTCCGTGCCCGGTGAGCATCGCCAGCTCCATGTCGGCCGCCTCACCCGTGGGCGATGAGCTTCCGTCGAGGTAGTCCGCGTGGCCGTCCACGAACCACAGTCCCACCCTCCCCACGGCGTCGCGGACGCCGGCGACCGTCCCCAGGAGCAGGGTGCAGTCCCCGCCGAGCACGAGCGGGCGCTCGCCCCGTCTCAGCGTGGCGGCCACCGCCTCGCGCAAGGCCTGGGAGGACGCGCGCAGGTCGGCGAAACCGATGATCCCCGTCTCCGGGTCGCGCAGCGGGTCGCGCAGCGGCCGCGCCACATCGCCGGCGTCGGCGGCCCCGAACACCGCCGGCAGGCCCGCGGCGCGCAACGCGGCGGGCGCGCGCTCCTCCCCACGGCCGGTGCCGGAGGAGTCGAGGGGGGCGCCGAGCACGACCCACACGAGCCGGACACTACGCCGACCGAACCTCCGGGCCTGACCACTGCAGGCCTCTGGCCGAACCGCACCTCGATCAAGGGCTACGCACGGCGCCAGGCGGGCATGGCGAACGAACGCCGCGGCCAACGGTTCCTCCGGGGTCGGGTCGGCCGCCCTGACGAATCCGTCCAACGCATGCTCATGTCTGCGGCGGCGATGGGGTCGAAGCTGGCGCTTTACGCTCGGGCGCGGCGGGCCTGGGTGACCTGGCGGGCGGTAGCTTCGGTGGCGTCGTCGCCCGGGTCGGCCGCCGCAGCCACGCGGTAGCGCAGGTGTGTGACGCCCTTGCCCTCGATCACCTCGGGGCCCTCGAGCGAGACCTCGCGGGCGATGCCGTCGAAGAAGGGCACGCCGTCGCCGAGCACGACCGGGATCAGGTTGATCTGCAGCTCGTCGAGCAGGCCGGCGTCGAGGCACTGACGCACGACGCCGGGGGTCGCGATGCCGATGTCCTTGCCACCGGCCGCCTCGCGCGCCTGGGCGACCGCGATTTCCAGCCCGTCCGTGACGAAGTGGATCGTGCTGTCGGCGGGCCAGTCCGCCGGCGGATCGTGGGTGAGGATATAGGCGGGGACGCCCATGGGGTGGCGACCGCCCCAGCCGTCCGCGAGGTCGAAGTAGCGGCGCCCGCCGATGATCGCGCCGACGCTGCTCAGCGCCTCGCGCAGCAGCCTGGCGCTGTTCTCGGAGGTGCGGAACGGCGCGCCCGGCGCGACCTCGGTGTCCCCGTCGAAGAACCAGCGGACGAGCCGGCTGATGTCGTCGTCGGTGGTGGCGACGCGACCGTCGAGGGACATGGACATGTCTGCGATGAGTTTGGACACGGCGGGACTCCTGGAGGAGTGGTTGGCGACTGCCGGTTACGATCTCGCGCCGGGCCCGCCGGAACATCGGCCAGGTGGCCATGAAGTGGCCCGCCGGGTGGCCGATTGAGACACTTGGGCCGTGCCGCATGATCGTGCCCCGCCGACCGTCGCAGTCGCCACGGTTTTCGTGGCGGGCGACGGCGCGCCCGCCGCCTTCGCGACCGCTGCCGAGGCGCTGGCGGCGACCGAGACCCTCCGCCGCGCGCGGCCGGACGCCGTGATCGCCGTGCACGTGGACGACCGCAGGGGGGCCGGCGCGGCTCGCGCCCGGCGGCTGCGCGAGATCGGCCGGCCCGGCCAGACACTCGTGTCGGCGGCGGCCGCCGCCGCGCTGCCGGCCGGCGCCCCGCTCCACGACCTCGGCATCCACCGCCTGCGCGACCTCTCGCTGCCGGAGCGCGTGTTCGTGCTCGGCGCGCCGGGCGACGAGCCGCTGCGCTCGTTGGACGCGACGCCGAACAACCTGCCGAGCCACCCGACGACATTCGTTGGCCGCGAGGCGGAGCTCGCCGACCTGCACGGCCGGCTCGCGCTGGCGCGGCTCATCACCATCACCGGCCCCGGCGGGAGCGGCAAGACGCGCCTGGCGGCCCAGCTCGCGGCCGACGAGGCCGGCCGCCGCCCGGACGGCGCATGGTGGGTGGAGCTGGGCGACGTCGCCGACCCCGGGCAGGTCGCCCAGGCGGTGGCCGCGGCGCTCGGCGTGCTCGTGGACCCCGCGCGGGGCACCGTCGCACTGCTGCAGGCGCAGCTCGCCTCCCGCCGCCTGCTGCTCTGCCTGGACAACTGCGAGCACGTGCTCGACGCCGCCGCCGACGTCGCCGGCGCGCTGTTCGCGGGCTGCCCGGAGGTCGCGATCGTCGCCACCAGCCGGGAGCCGCTCGGGCTCACGGGCGAGCTCGTGTGGCGGCTGCCGCCGCTGCCCGCCCGCGAGGCGCACGCGCTGTTCGTCGAGCGCGCGGCTCACGTGCAGCCCGGGCTCGTGCTCGACGCGGACGCCGGCGCCGCCATCGACGCGATGTGCGTGCGGCTGGACGGGTCGCCGCTCGCGCTCGAGCTGGCAGCCGCGTGGCTGCGCACGCTCACCCCGCGTCAGATCGAGGCCGGCCTCAACGACCGCTTCGCGCTGCTCGTGCGCAGCCCGCGCGACGCGGTCCCGCGCCACGCGAGCCTGCTCGCCTCGATGACGTGGAGCCACAACCTGCTCGAGGAGGCCGACCGCGCGGTGTTTCGCCGGCTCGCGGTGTTCGAGGGGAGCTTCGACCTCGAGGCGGCACGGGCGGTGTGCGGCGAGGACGCGGACACGCTTGGCGCGCTCGCGCGCCTCGTCGACAAGTCGCTCGTGGTGGCCGATGGCGCCCGCTACCGGCTGCCGGAAACGATCCGCGAGTACGCCGCCGACCGGCTGCGCGCCGCGGGCGAGCGCCGCGCGGCGACCGACCGGCTGCTGGCGCACCTGCTCGCCCGCGTGCGCGACGCGGCGCCGCTGCGCGACACCGACAAGGACACCTGGCGCGCCGCGCTCGCCCCCGAGCACGACAACCTGCGCGCTGCGATCGAGCACGGCCTCGAGGCTGAGGACGCCGAGCCGGCGCGCGCCCTGGTCGCCGAGCTGCCGTGGCTGTGGCAGATGCACCGCCAGGGCCGCGAGGGGCTGAGCTTCCTGCGCCGGGCCATCGCCCGCAACCCGAACGACCGCTCGGCCGTGCAGGCGCGGCTGCTGACCGGCGTCGCGCTCGTCGCCGACACCGCCGGCCCGCTCAACCTCGAGTACGACGCAGCGCAGCGCGCCCGCGAGTTGGCCGCCGAGCTCGGCGACGAGCGCCTGCTCTCCCTCTGCCTGGTCCTGGCCGGCGTCGGACGCTTCTACACGGACTACGGCGAGGCGTGCGAGCTGGCGCTGGAGGCCGAGCGGATCGCCGCGCGCGCGGGCGACGAGTTCGTGATCCACGCCGGGCGTGCGCTGCGCGGGATCATCGCCCACCTGCGCGATGAGCACGGCTGCGCGCAGGCGCTGCTGGGCGACGCCGCCGAGCGCCTGATCGCCCGCGGCGACCGCGGCGTGGCCGCCAGCGCACTCGCGTTCCTGTCTGGCAGTGCGCTGCTGACAGGAGAGCTCGGCCGCGCGCGCGAGCTCGCCCAGCGCTCGATCGCGACCGCCGCGCCGCTCGCCGACCACCTGCGCATCGGGATGGGCCGTGCAGCGCTCGCGCTCGCGCTGGGCGCGGCGGGCGACGTCGAGGGCGGCGCGGCGGCGCTCGCCCCCGTGCGCGCGCTGGCCGACGACGTGTTCCTGCCCGAGGTCAACCGCGCGCTCGGCGTGCTGCACCTGTGGGCGGGCGAGCCGGACGCGGCGATCGCGCGACTGGCCGAGGAGGCGCGCTCGACTGACGGCGGGCGCGCCACCTACCTCGCCGCCCGCGCTCTGCCGGCGCTGGCCGCCGCCCAGCGGCACGCGGGCGCCGCAGAGGAGGCGGCCGCCACGGCCGGACGCGGCGCCGCGCTCGCCCGGGAGCGTGGCATGCCCGCCGTGCTCGCCGACTGCCTCGACGAGCAGGGGCACCTGGACGAGGACGCCGACCGTCACCGCGAGGCGCTCGCGATCCGCGTCCGGCACGGGCTGCGGCCCGGCATCGTCCGGAGCCTCGAGGCGCTCGTGGCCTACGCGCCGGAGGAGCAGGCTGCGCGGTTGCGCGCCGCGGCGGCGGCGGCGCGTGTGCAGCTCGGGCTCGCATCGGGCGCCCGCCCGCCGGACGACGCCGGCGCCGTCATGTCGCTCGAGGAGGCCTCCGCCTACGCGAGCCGCGCCCGCGGTTCACGGCGCCGTCCCGACCGCGGCTGGGGCAGCCTCACGCCCGCGGAACTCGAGGTCGTCCGGCTCGCCGTCGACGGCCTCTCCAACCCGGAGATCGGCGCCCGGCTCTACATGAGCCGCAGCACGGTCAAGACGCACCTCTCGCACGTCTACGCGAAGCTCGGCGTCGCCAACCGCACCGAGCTCGCCGCGCAGGCACCCGACGAGGAGAAGCGGCGGGCCTAGCCAACGAACGGCAGGCGCGCGCGCTCGCGCCAGCGGCCGCTAGAGAGCAGGACAAGCTGCTGCTCAGTGGCGACGCCGAGGAGCAGCGGCGCCTCGTCGCAGGCCGCGCATTCGCACCGCGATCGCTTCAACCCTCCAATGCGCGGAAAGCTTCCGAGCAGCGTCATCGCGGCAAGCACGGCAACACTTCGATCGGCTCGAAACATATGAATATATGTTCATGCTAGCCTGAGTCGTGATGAGCCACGCTCCCGACTCGGGGCCCGCGCCCCTGACACCCGAGACCGCGCGGGAGGTCGCGGGTGTGATGCAGGCTCTCGCGACGCCGAGCCGCCTGCTCATCCTGGATCGCCTGCGCGCTGGGCCGTGCTCGGTCGGCGATCTCTCGCGTGCCGTCGCCATGGAGCAGTCGGCGGTCTCGCATCAGCTGCGGCTCCTGCGCCACCTGGGTCTGGTCGTGAGCGAGCGAAGCGGGCGCCAGATGATCTACGACCTTCACGACCCACACGTGGGCGAGCTCATCGAGGAGGCCATCGGCCACTCCGAGCACGTCCGCATCGGCCGCCAGCCCACGATCGGCGCCAGGGCCCCATGACAGGAACGACGACGCACGGTCACGCGCACCTCCCCGACGGGACCAAAGCCCACGGTCCCGATGGCCACGGCCACGGCGGGGTCGACGCCTCGATTCTCAGAAGCACGGAGGCGATCCGCACCCTGAAGCTCTCGCTCGTGGTGCTGGCCGCGACGGCGCTCCTGCAGGTCGTGGTTGCGGTGCTCTCGGGATCGGTCGCCCTGCTCGCGGACACCGTCCACAACGCCGGCGACGCGCTCACCGCCCTGCCGCTCGCGGCCGCGTTCATCCTGGGCCGACGACCGGCGACGGGTCGGCTGACCTTCGGGTACGGGCGCGCCGAGGATCTGGCCGGGCTCGCAGTCGTCGCGATCATCCTCTTCTCGGCGGTATTCGCCGGCTATGAGGCGATCCGGCGCCTGATCGACCCGAGCGATCCGGGGTACCTCGTGGCGGTCGCGCTGGCGGGCTTGATCGGATTCGCCGGCAACGAATGGGTGGCGATCTACCGGATCCGCTGGGGGCGGCGGATCGGCTCGGCGGCGCTCGTCGCCGATGGCCACCACGCCCGCGTTGACGGATTCACCAGCCTGGCGGTCGTCGCGGGGGCGGCCGGCGTCGCGCTCGGCTATCCGCTGGCGGACCCGATCGTCGGCCTGCTCATCTCGCTCGCCATCCTGCGGATCGTCTGGGCCTCGGCCAAGGAGATCGGCCTGAGGATGATGGACGGGATCGAGCCCGAGCGGCTCGCGGAGATCCGCCAACAGGCCGGCCACGTCGCCGGGGTCATCGGGCTTGGCGAGATCAGGGCGCGCTGGCTCGGCCACCAAGTCCGCGCCGAGGTGAACGTGGTGGTGCCGGCCGAGGCGAGTGTCGCCGAGGGCCACGCGGTCGCCGTCGCGGTGCGCGCCCGCCTCATCGAGCGGGTCGACCATCTCGGGGAGGCGATCGTCCACGTCGATCCCCCGAGCGCCCCGGGTGAAGCCCACCACCAGGCGCACATATGACGCGGGGCGTGACGGGCCCGCGGGCTCCCCCCAGCTCATCTCGCCCTTGACTTGCCGAGGACGGTCGGGATGGTGGCCAGCGCGGCACGGCACGCGCCCCGGGCCGTGCGGGCCCGCCGGCGAGAACACCTCGACGCCGAGCGCCTGGATCACCAGCTCGGCGACCTTGGTCCCCGAGTACCGCTGCTGGCCGGTGATGAGGTTCTGATCGCGGACGGCGAACGCCTTGAAGAGCCCCGCCTGCACTCAGTTGGCGCCGCGCTTGCGCAGTTGGTCCCCTCAACCCGGACCGGCGGTTGCCCGAGTCGTCCGACCCGCCTGAAGAGGTATTTCGTCCACCCGCCTGAACGTTCTTGGACCCATCGGGCGGGAGATCCGTGGCCAAAGCGTGACCACCGGAGGGCAGAGCAGCGGAAGCCGGCCGGTTCCGCTACCGCGGCCAGTTCGTCTCGGCGGAGCGGCTGGCCCGCAGGGATGACCGAGGCATCTTCGGAAGGCTCTGCAACGGGAGCCTCGCGCCTCCCAACCCCCCTGAGAAGCGGCTTCAGAAGGGGTCGGGCCACCGCCGTGTTTCGTGAGGCGCCAGCCGGCGCCCCTCGGGGCGAGGCGCCCGAGACCGCTCCCTTCGTGGGAAGGAGCAGCCTCGACCTGCGCTCCTGCTCATCGTCCGGAGGGGGCGTCTCCCGCGCTCGACCGGCCCGCTCGCTCGTCGCTGAGGGCGAAAGCGCTGAGTGCCGATCTCGGCTGACCCCCAGCGCACGGGCTATGACAGGGCGGGTTTATGCGGCCGCCGCGCCCGAGCCGTCGCACCAGGGGCAGCGCTCCTGGGCGCCGGTGGCGTCGGGACCCGGGAGCCGGCCGCTCCCCCGGCAATCAGGACAACGCCCGGCGCGGACGGCGCGCCGGCGCCCGTGGCGGTCCTGCGACGGCGTGGAGGCGACCCGAGTCGTGGACAGGGCGCCGATGATGGCGGCCGTCGCGCGGGCGGCCAGGTCAGGGGTGATGCTCATGCTCTGTCCCTCCGGGGATCATTGCCGCCAGATCCATCGGCAGCAGACGCGCCGACGCCAACCCGCCGCTGTTAGCGGTTGGCCATGGCCCAGCGGCTCGGCCCCACGTTGGGGACGCTGGGCGCGGGCGACCGGCGCGGACAGTCGGGATCCGGGAGGGGGTGGACGAGACGCGGGCGCTCGTGATCGCGGTAGCCATCTCGAGTAAAGACGCCACCAATGCGCCGGCGGAACGTCCAGCGCCCGCCTTCTCGGCTAGGCGAGAGCCTCGGCGTGCGCGCGTGCCCACTGCGCGAACGTACCGGGCTCGCGGCCAGTGATCTCCTCGACCGTGGGGAGAACCTGCGATTCATCGACATCGCCGTCGACGAAGAACCTGAAGAACGCCTCCACGTATTCGGCCGGCATTTGCGTGCTCATCTCGGCTCGCGCTTCCTCGTTCGACTGGGCTTCGAAGCGAAGGTCCCGTCCCAGCACGTTCGCGACGATCCGTACCTGCTCCTCCGGCAGGAGGGCTTCCGGGCCGCTCAGGCGATATGCGCGCCCCTCGTGGTCCTTTGAGCCGAGAGCCGCCGCCGCGACCGCGCCGAGGTCGTCGGGATCGATCATGGCGATGCGGACGTTGGCGAACGGCAGGCGAACGACGTCGCCCGTGCGGAGCTGCGGTGTCCAGCGGAAGGTGTTCGACATGAAGCTGTTCGGCTGCAGAAACGTCCACCCGAGACCCGACTCGCGCACGGCCTGCTCGGACAGGATGTGGTAGCGGGCGACGGCGTTGCTCATGTCCCCGCTCGGAGCAGCCGAGCTCGAGAGCAGGACGACGCGCTCGACGCCTGCCCGTCGCATCTCTTCGAGCGTGACCGCGAGCCGGTCGTAGCCGCTGAGGAGAAACGCGGCCTCGGTCCCCGTGAGCGCCGCCCGCAAGGTCTCGGGTCGGTTGAGGTCGCCCTCGACCGGCTCAACGCCCGCCGGCCAGGCTCCGAGGTCGGATCCAGGTCGCGTGAGGGCGCGGACACTGCGCCCGGCGGAGACGAGCGCTCGAACAACCGCACCGCCCGCGTTGCCAGTCGCCCCGGTCACGAGGAACACGCCGCCTCCTCAGTTCGGTCCACGGCCACGAGCCGGAGGGAGCAGGCGGTCAGCCGGCGGCACGAGACAAACCCCAGTCCGGTTAGGTTCACGTGACCGCCGCCGGGAGGTCGACGCGCTCGGGAGGCGCTTATGAGACGGCGCGAGCGCATTCTGCCGAAGACACGGCGCAAACGGGTCTGGAGCGCCGTGAGCTTCGTCGTGGGGGATCCTCCTCGGGGCGCTCGTGCCGCCGACGCGTTGCCGCGCAATCGACTCTTGGACGCCGTTCACTATGTTGAAGCGCGCCACCGAGACGAGAGGAGTTTTCATGTCAGTCGTCGTGTCGGCCGTTGCTCCCGCGCCCTTCGCAGAGATGTACGACGAAGTCTCCAGCAGGGTGATGCCCGGTGACCAGCTTCCCGACGGATGCCAACTCCACATCGCCGGGCCCGTCGAGCAGGGATGGCGCGTGATCACGGTGTGGGAGTCGCGCGAGGACTTCGACCGGTTCCGGGAGGAGAAGCTGCTTCCAGCGATCCGGGAGCTCGCCGGCGACGAGCTCCCTCCGAGAGTGGAGCCGGAGGTGAACCCGGTCCGCAAGCTCATCACCCGCTGATCGGTCTGGATCACCGGTCGTCGTCCCGTCCTGGCGCTCGGACACTCTCGCATGCCATGGAAGGAAGCGCCTACGCTGCGCCGCCCCTGACTGCCGTGCTGGACGATGAGCAGGAGCGCAGGTCGAGACTGCCCCTCCCCCACGAACGGAGCATCTCGGGCGCCTCGCTCCGAGGGGCGCCGGCTGGCGCCTCACCAACGCGGCAGCGGCCCGACGACTTCTGACACCGCTTCGAAGGGCGTTCTACCCCACTCTGCCGGAGCCGGGCCGACGCATCGACCTGGCCCTGTGGGCTGTGGTCGTGGAGGACAACAGATCCGGCTCATCCGGCATCGAGGGCCTCGTGGACCGTATGGGTCCGTGGTCGCTCGGCACCCTGCACCGAGCGTGGCTTCGCCTGCCGGAGCCACGGGACGAGGAGCTGGCCCTGCCCCAGTAGCCGGGCAGGGGCGCTCGCAGAGGATGCCCGATGGCGTCTGAAGCGTGACATGTTCGACGACTGGTCGCCGAGGTTATAGGGAGCCGGAGAGACGCTTGGCACCACCGTCCGCTAGACCCCGAGAGCGGCACTGTGAGCGCTGGGCGGACCTGGGTCGCGGGGTACGCACGCGCGAGCGCGACGGCGCCAGCATGAGAGCTCCGCGCGCCTCCTCCCGAAGCGCGCGCCGCGCGCGGCAGCGTCATCGACCGCACGCGCATACATCAGGGGAGCAGCCGTCCGTGCGAGCTCCTCGCGCGGAGGCTCGCTCGCCCGCGCAAGGGTGGCATTAGAGCTGCTCGGGCGGCGCCATCCGGTAGAAGAACGGACCCATGCCCTGCCCGATGGCGAAGATGCTCTCGACCATGCCCTCCTGGATGGCGGCATTCTCGATCGGGCCCAGGTAGACGGGCTCATAACCGGCATCGCGGTTCAGCTGCTCGACCACCTCGCGCGCCTCGCCGTCACCGCACCACAGGTTGCTCGGCCGTGCGCGCGCGTCGCCCAGCCGCGAGTACAGCGACGCGTAGTTGATGTTGAACGACTTCGCGGTCGGGCCGTTCGTCTTCGACCTGACGAACTCGGCGTTCGACGGGAAGCCGTCAGGCGGGACGACGCCGTAGAGGTTCGTCGCGTCAATCACGGTCTTGCCCTCGATCCCCTCCACGTTTTCGAGCGCCTCCGCGACGGCGCCGCCCGGGACCGCCAGCAACACGGCCTCGGCCTCGGACACGTCACCGCCTTCGCGGCCGACCCGCTGCACCTCGTGACCGGCCCGCTCCCAGAGTTCCGCGAGACCGCCTCCGACGTTCCCGCGGCCAACCACTGCGATTCTCATTCGTCCACTCCTGTCTGCCTTGGAAGACGGTCGCGGCAATACGCGGCCCCGAGCTGTTCGTATGGAGGGGCGCCGGCTGGCGCCTCACTAAACGCGGCAGCGGCCCGACGACTTCTGAAACCGCTACGAAGGCGTTCTAGCCTCTCTGCCGGAGCCGCGCCGACGCATCGACCTGGCCCTGTGGGCCGTGGTCGTGGAGGTCAACATGTCACCCTCAGACGCCATCAGGCAGCCCTCTGGAGGCCCTGCCGACTTCCTGGGCAGCGCCAGATCCTGGTTCGGGTGGTCCGGCCGCGCGAAGGCCACGCCCGTGCGCGGTCCGAGCGCCACGGGACCATACGGTCCACGAGGCCCTCAACGCGGACAAGTCCTGGACCTCCGAGATCTCCACGCCTCGCCGGAGAGCTCGTCCGAGCCGCCTCGATGTCGTCCACCACGACCTCGAGGGCCCTGGAGCGAGTCCGGCCATCTCGGTGGTCCCCTCGCCGATCGAGACCGAGCAGCCTGAGCCGGGCGGGGTCAGCTGCACGAAGCGCAGCCCCCTACCGGACCGTCACGTCCTTGTCGACCGCCAAGCCGACCTGATCGCCCAGACCCTCTTCGTGACCCGCAAGACGGTCGAGGCCCACCTCGGCCACGCCTATCGCAAGCTCGCCATCTCTGGACGCGGGGAGCTGGCGCGTGCGATGGCGGGACGAACCCCAGCAGGCGGCTGACCTCCCCCAGGCCCATCGCTCGCTGAAGATTCGGGATCAGGTCCGGGAGGTCCCTGACGCGCTCGCCCGGGACGCGGTCGTACGGTCGGCCCGATGGATGACCGCGCCCGCACCGACAAGGAGTCGCCCGCTGAGCGTGCAGCTCGAGATGAACCTCGACCGCCAGCCGATCAGCGGATGCCTCCGCCCCAAACGGGGTGCCGAAGAGCAGTTCCTGGGCTGGCTCGGCTTCGTCGATGCGCTGAAGAGACTGAACGAACAGGAGGAGCAGCAGTGAACACGCAGAAGCCGACGCTGGTTCTCGGCGGCACGGGCAAGACGGGCCGCCGGGTGGTCGAGCGCCTCACGGCGCGGGGTCTGCCGGTGCGGATCGGCTCGCGCTCCGGCGAGCCGCCGTTCGACTGGGAGGACCGGGCCACCTGGTCGCCCGCGGTCGAGGGCGCCGGGGCCGTGTATGTCTCCTACTACCCGGACATCGCGATCCCGGGCGCGGTGGCGAAAGTGCGCGCCTTCGTGGAGCTCGCCCTGGAGAAGGGGGTCCGGCGACAGGTGCTGCTGAGCGGACGCGGCGAGGAGGAGGCGGAGCGATCCGAGCAGGCCGTGCAGGAGACGGGCGCCGACTGGACGATCGTGCGGTGCGCCTGGTTCATGCAGAACTTCAGCGAGGACTTCATGCTGGAGTCGATCCTCGACGGCGAGCTCGCCCTGCCGGCCGGCGACCAGCTGGAGCCGTTCGTCGACGCCGACGATATCGCCGACGTCGCCGTGGCGGCGCTGACCGACGACCGCCACATCGGCGAGCTGTACGAGCTGACCAGCCCGCGGCTAATGACCTTCGCGGACGCGGTCGGCGAGATCGCCAGGGCCACCGGCCGTGACATCCGCTATGTCCCGCTTACGATCGAGGAGTACGCGGCTGGGGCGGCCGAGTACGTGCCCCCCGACTTCGTCGGGTTCCTGACCTACCTGTTCAGCGAGGTCCTCGGCAACAACGCGTACCTGACCGACGGCGTCCAGCGCGCGCTGGGCCGGGAGCCGCGGGACTTCAGCGCCTACGCGCGGGAGACCGCCGCCACCGGCGTCTGGAACCCGTCCGCGGTGACCGCGTGAGGCGATGCACGACGGCCTCGTCGCGCTGACCCTCGTCACCGCGCTGGCTGCCGGCTGAGCGCGGGGCGTCCAGGTCGTGCCTTTTGATCGCGCTACGGAGATCCTCGATCAGGGACCGCACGCCGTCGGCGGTCATCGCCTCGTCTCCGCTGGCTGCGCCGGGAGCGCCGTCAGCGTTCTCCGCTGCAGGAGATAGAGACGGCCGCTCGCAAAGGCCCATTCGAGGTCGTGGGCCCCGTCAAAGACCTGGTCGCAGCTGAGGGCGAGAGCGTGAAGCGCGGCGAGCTTCGCGTCGTCGAGGCAGAGAGCGCGGGCGAGGTCTGCGGGAACCTGTGTCTCGCGCGTGCCGCCTGTCGGGTCGATCCGCAGCGCGACGTCCTTGAGTCCCGCGGCTCGCTCGAGCACGGTGCCGTCCGGCGCCAAGCGAAAGCGGTCGGGCGTCACGAGGCCGGCGACGACAGCCTCGCCCAGCCCCCAGGCGGCTTCGATCACGAGCTCGTGGGATCCGTCGAGCGGATTTCGGCTGAAGAGGACCCCGGAGCACTCCGCGTCCACAAGCTCCTGGACGACCACGGCCATCCTCGGCTCGGGCGGCAGTCCGAGGCGCTCGCGATAGGCGATCGCCGAGGGCGAGTGCGCCGACGCCCGGATGGCGCAGACCGCGTCCACGAGCTCGGGCAGGGAGCGAAGATTGAGCCGCGTCAGGTGCTGGCCGGCGAAGCTCGCCTGCCTCGAGTCCTCGCCCACGGCCGACGACCGGGCGACGAGCGGCGCCCCGAGCGCGTCGAAAACCGCGCCCAGCTCACGTCTCGCATCGTCTCGGCCGCTGGCGACGGCGTCGACGAACGTCACCGGGAGCGCGATGCCGGCCGGGACGCACAGGCGCGCGCGCACTCCCGCCGCGAGCTGCGCGGCCTTGCCTCCGAAGAGACGCTCGTCGAGCTGCCCGCTGAGGGGTAGAGGCCTCATCGCCGGCGAGCCGTGATCAGGCTGAGCGAGAACGGACCTGCGAGACGGTGACGGCAAAGGTCCGCGAAACCGCTCTCGTTCAGCCACCGGCGAAAGGCCGAGTACGGATAGATCCTGCCCCGCGCCGTTCGCAGGACCAAACCGAGCGCGTAGAGCGCCGCGGCTCGCGGGCCGTCCCCACGCTCGCTGGCGAGGATGTCGATGACTGCGACCGTGCCACCCGGCCGGACGGCCTCCGCGACGCGCTGGAGAAGCCGGAGGTTTGCTTCTTCGTCGAAGAGGTGGCAGAGGTTCCCCACGAGCGCGAGATCGAAGCTGGCGGGCTTGCCCCAATCGACGTCGAAAGCGTCGCCCTCGATGAACACGTACTTCCGCTCGAGCCCCGCTGCTCGAACAGCGGCTCGAGTGGTCGCCATCACGGCCGGGAGCTCGACTGCCGTCACCTCGCGGTCGGGGTCGCGCGCCGCGAGCGCGAGGCTCCAAGGGGCGGCGCCGGCGCCGATGTCGAGCACGCGGGGGTTCGCCTGCGTCAGCAAGCCGGCTGCGTGCTCGGCGCTTTCGCGGAACAGCAGCGCGAGCTGCCCGACGACGTTCGGGTAGAGATACTCGGCTCCAGCGGTGGTCGCCGCGTCGGCCGCCCGCCATTCGCCGCGCAGTGCGAGCGGCAGTGAGGCCCACGGTCGCAGCAGCTCAGCGAAGTCGGTGAGGCGCGAGAACGCCGGCCGGAAGCGGCCGTCCTCGCGCGTAACGAGGCCGAGAGCGACAAGCGCTGCCAGCAGGCTCTCCGCTCCCTGCCCTGTCAGGCCGCAGTCGGCGGCGACGCTGTCCGGTGCGACCGGTCCGGCCTGGACGCGCGCGACGACGCCGAGATCGATCGCCGACCCGACGGCGGCACCTGCGGCGCACGCCTCGAGTAGCTCGGCCACAAGCGCCGCAGCGGGATAGAACGGTCGGGAATCCGGCTCCGCGGCTGCCACGAGCGCGCGTGCCGCGGTCACACGAGGACCTCCACTTCGCCCAGGCTCCCGTTCACGCACACCCGGGCGCCGTCCGGGATCACCGACGTTGCGTCCGTACAGCCGACCACGCCGGCCATGCCATACTCGCGGGCGACGATCGCCGCGTGCGAGAGCAACCCGCCGCGGTCGGTTACGATCGCACCCAGGAGCGGGAGCACGATGTTGAAAGCGGTCGTCGTCGAGTTCGTGACCAGCACGTCACCCGGCTGGATCCGACCGAACTCCTCGGTGCTGCGAATGACGCGCGCGGTGCCCTCGTAGAGGCCGGGACTCACGCTGAGCCCTCGCACCTTGCGCTCTTCGGTCTGCGGCTCTGGGGCGGAGAAGATCTCCCTGACGACCGCACCAATCGCACGCTCGAGCCTCGCGGCCGCCGGCGGCAGCCATTCGGCAGGCAGGGGAGGCGCAGGCTCACCGCCCAGGAAGGGCGGCGCGTCGGCGTAGCGCGCGTCCAGGCGGTAGCGCGCCCGCTCGGCCAGCTCCTCGGGCGCGGGCCCCTCGCCGGACGAAACCAGGCGGCGCAGCTCCGAGTAGTCGGCCTCCACGAGATGGCCGGGCTCCGCGACCCGTCCCTTCGCAGCCAGCCTACGGCCGGCCGCCAAGGTCGCGCGCCGCGTGATACCCATCGCCCAGAGGTCGGCGTAGGTACCGCGCTCGTCGCGAAGCCGGTACACAGACCGCGCCTCGGCGAGGAGCTCGTCGAAGGCGGAGCGCTGTTCGGCGGGCACGTCGGCGCGGACCTCGCGGGTTCGCCTCTCCACCTCGTCCGCGACCGCTGCAGCTCCGGCCGCTTCGACGGCCGACCGGATGGCTCCGACGATCAACTCCGGAAGCTCGTGCACCGACGGCTCGCCGACGTCTTCGCCGTTGACAGGCCGATAGCCAACGCGATCGATGTATGCCCTTGCGCGTTTGCCGGTCTCGCCAGGCGAGGAGCGCAGAGCCGCGACGACCTCGGCGGGATCGCCGGGCGTCGACAGAAGCTCGCCGGCTGCGGGATCTCGCCCGAGTTCGACCACGAGATGCTCAAGCTCTTCGTCAGCGCCGAGCGGATCCGGGTTCGCCCCCTGCAACAGGCGAAGCAGCTCGGCCAGCGGGCGTCTTGTCCACTCGTTCGCGTGGACGAGGAAGTCACCGACGGGCAGCAGCGCCGGCACGTTGAACAGATGGTGGACGTACGCACTCCGGATCTGGTTCTCGCGGCAGCGATCGAGGTACGCGAGGAGCTCGCTCGTGGCGAGCGCGTCAGGATCGACGGCGAGGAGCTCGAGGTGACCCTGGATCGCCGCCGGCTTCACTTCGCGATCCCAGCGTTCGAGGTCCTCCCGCCACAGCCTCCGCTCGAAGACGGTCGCACTCGTCTCGAGCCGCCGCTTGATCTCAGGATCGGTTCGCGCGAGCCCGTCCCACACGTCCTTCGGGGGATGGCCAACCGCGTCCTTCGGCGCTCCCACCGGGCGGGCGCAGAAGTACGGGAACCCGTTCACGAATCCCGCTTCCAGGTACTCGAGCAGAGACCCGTAGCGGCGCAGGCTCTCGCCGAACCCGCGCTCGAACGCGTCCGGGAAGAGCTCGGCCTGGAACCGCGTCACCGGCCGCGTCCAGTGGGTCGGGTCGAGGAACCACGATCCCGGCCCGGGCGGGGCGAAGGTCTGCTCAGCGACGACGGTCATCGTCATCAACCTCCTTGATGCTCGCCGGGTTCCGGCGAAGCTCGTCCGTCAGCACGCGCACGGCCCAGGCAGCAGCCCGCCCGGCCTCTGCGCCGTCGAGGCCCCATTGGTCGCGCATCGCTTGCCAGGCCGGCGCGCTCACCAGGAGGTAGACGACGGCGATAGCCCGGCGCTGCTCCGCTGGCTCAAGGTCCTGCGTCAGCTCCTGCATGGCCTTCTCGAACGTCTTCAGCCGCCGACGGCGCGTTCGCGCTCGGATGTCCTGGCCCCTCTTCGAAAGAAGGGCGCGGATCAGCGGCGCGTGGTCGTCGTACATGCGATAGAGCGCCGGCGCCATCTCGCGCACCCCCTCCAGCGTCTCGGGGTAGGAGTGCAGGACGAGCCGCAGGTGCTCCTCCGCCCACTCCCCGAAGGCGTCGAACAGTGCCTCCTTCGTCGGGAAATGGCGGTACACCGTGCGTACCGACACCCGCGCGCGCATCGCGACGATCGGGATCGTCACCTCGTCGACGGCCTCGTCCGCGAGCACATCGGCCATGGCCTTGAGGATCCGCAGCCGCGTCTGCTCCAGCTGCTCCGCCCGAAGGGGGCTCTCGTATGGCCGTGCGGTGCTCATGTCACGGCCACGATAATTGATGACACGCTAACGTGTCAAGAGGACATGCTTTCGTGCCTCGAAGTACCGCGGCCGCTACCAGCCGGTTACATGCGGAGGTCGCGCGTTCGGGTGCGCCGCCACCTCCAAGCGAAAGACCCAGATCGCGTTTCCGGGGCTGACCGCTGTCCGGTAAACCGCCTGGCGTCTACGAACATGGCCTTGCCGGGCCAGGCAAGCGAGGCGCACCCACCGGTGTGAGAACCAATACGAGTGGCCGTGCCCGGCGCGGTCCTCCTGCCCCTACCCCGGGGGGCCCTGCTCCCCGAAGCGCCTCACCGCCGCAAAGCCGTGGTCGTCGCCGTCAACATGTCGCCTTCAGACGCCACACGGCCCCGGCGGCGGGCAGCCTGCCGTCGCTCCTGCTTCTCGTCCGTTGCGAGAGCGTGCTGGGCCGTGGCGGAGACGCCCGCTCGTCGCGCCAATCGTGTGAGAAGCTGACCTCCGTGATCCGTCTCGTCCGTGCCGAGCTCCATCTGATGGAGGCCGCGCTGGCGGGTGACGACGCGCTCGCAAAAGCGCTCGGCCACGACGTCGTCGCCGGCTGGGCGACGTTTACCGAGGCGCTGCAGCCCACCCGCGATGCCCTTGCCGCGAACCCAAGCGGATCGGCCTGGGGCGCTCGCTTTTTCGTGGCACGAGATCCGCCGGAGCTGGTCGGCTGGGGCGGTTTCAAAGGTCCGCCGAAAGACGGCGTCGTCGAGGTCGGATTCGAGATCGCCGAAGCGCGGCGGGGGCGCGGTCTCGCCACGGCGGCGACGCGGGCGATGCTCGCGGAGGCGTTCGCCGACGAGCGGGTCACGGCGGTGATCGCCCACACGCTGACGGAGCGCAACGCCTCGAACCGCGTCCTCGAGAAGGCCGGCTTCCGGTTCGAAGGAGAGGCTCAGGAGGACGACGAGGTCGTCTGGCGCTTCTCGCTCACCCGTCCGGCGAGCGGTGCGTGAGCGTCGAAGACGGCCCTGCCCAGCGCGGGCCAGTCCTCGGCCAACGAGCGATTACAGGTTCAGGGGACCGCCCAAGTCCGATCAGAGTTTCGCTTCCCCATGGAAGGAGGAGCGCGGCCGACGCCACCCCAGACGCTCGCTGCGGACGAGACGCGGTCGTCTGCGCCGCCGCCGAACCTTCACCTGCTCTTCGGGCGGGCGAGCGTGTCCGCCCAAGGCGTGTGCAACTTGCGAGCCAGACCACTTAGATTGAGCCGGTGCTTGAGCGACCCGGCCGATCGGCACTCGCACTCGCGCCTTCACAGTGACCCCCCACCCCCGCCCGCTCCTGCGGCCGCTCACTTTCCGATGGCGGTTCGGACGACGCTGAAGGGGCTGCTTTGCAGGGAGAACGGTGCCGCTCCGTGGCGTCTTGAAAACCGCTGCCCGGCGGTCGCCGGGGCGTGGGTTCGAATCCCACCCCCTCCGCTCTCCGCGAGGTCACGGGAGTACGATCGCGCGGGTGGCGGCGAGCGATCAGCCCAGGATCGTCATCTGCGGGGCGGGGGCCATCGGATCGTCGGTCGCCCTCTTCCTGGCCCGGCGCGGAGCGCGGCCGCTGGTCGTCGACCGGGTCGGGCCGGGGGCGGCGGCGTCCGGCAAGGCCGCCGGCTTCCTCGCCCTCGACTGGAACGCGGGCACGCCCCTCGACGAGCTCGCGCGGGCGAGCTTCGGCCTGCACCGCGAGCTGGCCGACGAGGTCGGCGCCGAGCGGCTCGGCTACCGCCCCATGGACGCACTCATGACCGCGGCGGCCGACGAGGGCGACCTCGAGCGGTACCGGCGCCTGCCGAGCCCGGACTGGCTCGACGGCAACGTGGTGGCCCACGAGGTGATCGGCGGCCACGAGACGACCGCCCAGGTGGACCCGCTGAGGTTCACCAGGGCCGCCCTCGAGACGGCGGTCGAGGGCGGGGCCGAGCTGGTCACCGGCGTGGTCGACGGACTGGCGTTCGATGGGCCCGACGGCGCGGTCAGCGGCGTCTCGGTGGACGGCGTCGAGCGGCCGGCCGAGGTCGTGGTGCTCGCGCTGGGGCCGTGGACGAGCGGAGCGCAGCGGTGGCTGGCCCTGCCCCAGGTCTTCGGCAGCAGGAGCGCGAGCATCGTCCTCGCCGCCGAGGCCCCCGCGCAGGCCGTCTTCAGCGAGTTCATCGGCCGGGACCGGCAGCGGAGCACCATCGAGATGTACCCGCGGGCCGGGGGGGCCGTCTACGTCTCCGGCCACCCCGAGCCGGGCGCGCTCCCCGACGACCCCTGCGAGATCGTCCCGAGCGAGCGGTCCTGCGAGGAGCTCCACCGCATCGCCGGGGTGCACTCGAGCCGGCTGGGCGACGCCGACGTCCTGGCGCGCTCGGCCTGCTACCGCCCCCTCACTGTGGACGGCCTCCCCCTGATCGGCCCGGTGCCGGCCGCGCCGGGGGCGTTCCTGGCCACGGGCCACGCGTCGTGGGGCATCCTCAACGCCCCGGCCACGGGCCGGATGGTGGCCGAGATGATCCTCGACGGCGGCTCGCGCTCGGTCAACGCGAGCCCGTTCGCGCTCACCCGGCTCCCGGCCGGCCGCATCTGACGAGCGCGGCCGGGACTACCGCTCGACGAGGAGGACCAGGCTCTCCGGCAGGACGCCGTTGTGGTCCATGGTCGGTGGTCGTGGCGGTCAACATGTCACCTTCAGACGTCATGGGGCGCCGACCGGCGGGCCCCGCCACGGGGCGTCACCTCCGCGGCATTGGCGGCTGATCGTCCTCGATCCCGCCTGAGGGGGCAGACGCGGCGGAGGCGCCCCTCCGGCTGTCGCATGCTGAAACGCACCACCGCCAGGGGTTGACAGCGGGTTGCGGCCTCTGATCTTTTCGAAATAGAACCGGACGGCGACCGCGTGACCGTCATGCGAGTGCCGGTGGCGCTACTCCCCCGCGTCTGATGGAACGCCACTCCTCAGAGCACGGAGGGACCATGGCGACGCCGGTCAACTGGCGCCAGGGCGAGGACGTGATCATCGCCGGCTCGGTCTCCGACGACGAGGCCAGGAAGACCTACCCGGACGGCTGGAGGGCGCCGCGGCCTACATCCGCATCGTGGCCCAGCCCGGCTGATCGGCTCGGGCGCCCGGTGATCCTCGAGCGGTACTACCTCGGCTGCCTCGCCCACGCCTCGTACCTCGTCGGGGACGAGCGGAGCAGGCAGCGGCGCTCGTCGTCGTTCAGATCGATCCGGTACGGGCTGTGTCTTGGCATCGATCCCCCACGCCAGTGGGACCGGATGCCACAGATGCCAGGCCGCCACCCCGGACAACTACACGTGCGGTTCTCATCAAACGACGGAAGCGAGCGTCATGCGCAACCTGGGGATTATCGGCGCGACGATCCTGCGTCGCGGAACTCTGATGAAGTTGGTGACAGCCACTGCGTTGGGGGCGTGCGTGCTTTTCGGCGCCTACGGGACCGCCCGAGCGGAGGTCACCTCGGTCGAGGTGGTGAGCTCGACGGAACTCGGTAGCTACAACCACCGCCCCTACCGGGAGGTGAAACTCCAACTTCGAGGTACCGCTCCCGGCGGCGCCTACGACGTTCCCGTCACGCTGGCGTACCCCACGCACGGTCGCGACCACAGCGGCGTCGCCGTCGTCAACGTCGTCAACACCATCGCCGTGACCTGGCCCGACCCGCTGCCGGCTCCGTTTACGCCCGATCCCTACTCTCAAGCCCGCCTGCACCTGGGCGACGAGTACCTGTTCGGATCCGGCCACGTGTACCTGAGCGTGAGCTGGGACAAGGGCGCCCTCGAGGCCGCGGGCACCGGCGCTATCGCCGACCCTGGCGATGGCTTTACGATCATCCGTGACGTCGCCGGCCTCGCCCGCGACCCGAGCAGGATCTCCTCGAAGCGTCGCCCGAACGCCTCGGGCAAGGTGATCGCCTACGGGTTCTCACAGTCCGCTTCCCTGTTGCGGGGCTTCTACCGCGCGCACGCCAACAGCACCGGCGGTCTCGCCTTCGACGGCGCCCTCTACGGCGGCGCCGACGGCACCTGTTTCGACCCGGCCTCGGGTTTCTCTCTGTGTGACGATGGCCCGGTCTCTGACGGCGGCAAGGTGATCGCCTTCAGCAGCGAAACCGATGCGATGTGGACCGGCTACGGCGAGCGTGGGCAGACCGCCGACTACCGCATGATGGAGATCGCCGGCACCGCCCACATCCCGATCTCGGCCCTCGCGTTCACCGACGCGCCGGCGCAGAACCCCGCCGACTGGCAGCCCGTGGCTCGCGCGTCCCTGCGCAACCTGATCGACTGGATCCGTGGGCGGACGCCGCCTGACAGCAACTACATCACCCTCGACGAAGAGGTCGGCGACCTCCTCGGCGGTCCGTTCCGCGAGGCGATCCGTGATGCAGATGGCAACGCGCTGGGTGGCGTCCGGCTCCCGCACATGACCGCGACGAGCGACGGCCATCAGGTCGGCGCTCCGCTGGGCAGGTACGAAGGCTTCGACTTCAGCGCCCAGGATTTCTTCATCCTGCTGGGTGGGCATTTCACGCCGTTTGACGCGCCCAGGCTGAAAGCGCTCTATCCGAGCCACGGGGCCTACGTTGAGCGGGTCGCGAAGGCGGCGCACCGGCTGGTGAAGCGCCGAGAGATTCTCGAGGACGACAGCAAGGCGTTGATCGAGGAGGCGGCCCAGTCGTCCGTCGGAAAGAACAAGTAGGTTGCCCCTGCGGATTACGTGAGTCGCTGAGCTATTGAGAAAGGAGCGCACGCCGCTCTACGCCCAGGGTCTCGGCTTCTCGAAGGCTGAAACCACGGGGAACACGGAGCGGCGTGCGCGTGCTCGGGTTTCGCTCGGCTGGCCGGACTACACGGCGCGGTGATAGAGGGCGTCGAGGACGCGTCACCGGCCTGACGCCCGGCGAGTACCGGCGCCGCTTCGAGCTGCCCGACCTGCCCCACGTGCGGGCGGTGGAGCCGCGTGTGATTGCCTGACCAGAGAACGGCGAGCTCCCCGCAGGCCGCGCCCCCGACACCGAGGCCGCTCGGCTCGTGACGCTCAACCACGGCCTCAGGACGAGTGTCCTCGTCGGGCAGCGCACCGCACAGGCCGTCCGGGCCGCGCCGCGCTACCAGCGCAACGAGCGCTTCGATGCGGCCCACTGCGTTCCGGCATCCGCCTGCATGAGCCGGCCTCCGTCGGGGAGGACACGGCCGACTCCACAAGACGAGAGACCTGCCGCTCGCGTCGTCTGACAGATGCGGGCGTTCCGAGCGGGTCCTCCCACACGCCCGCATCGGACGATGAGCACGAGCGCAGGTCGAGACTGCTCCTTCCCCCACGAAGGGAGCAGTCTCGGGCGCCTCGCTCCGAGGGGCGCCGGCTGGCGCCTCACCAGACGCGGCAGCGGCCCGACGTACTTCTGAAACCGCTTCTAAGGGCGTTCTACCCTCTCTGCCGGAGCCGCGCCGACGCATGACCTGGCCCTGTGCGCCGTGGTCGTGGAGGTCAACATGTCAGCTTCAGACGCCATCGGCGCCCTGGCGGCGCTGCCCGACTTGCTGGGCAGCGCCAGATCCTCGTTCCGGTGATCCGGCCGCGCGGGCCATTCTCGTGCAGGGTCCGAGCGCCACGGGACCATACGGTCCACGAGGCCCTGAACCCGGCAGGCCGTTTCCGGCCGATCGCGCTCGTGGTACGGGATCCCGCTGCTGGTGCGGGATTCCGGCCGACCGGCCGAAATGGCTGGGGAGGGCTGAAAGGGGCTCAGGTGGGAGTTGCCGGCCTTGCTCGCCTCCTGACCAACCCCGATGATCTCCATCACGCGCTGAGGCTCACGCGCTCGGAACTACACCACTCCATGGGGCACGGCCTGCTCTGCCCGGGGAGCGTCGCGGCCCGGCGGGCCCGAGGGGGTCAGTTTTCGACCGACGAAGGGGGCTCAGTTTTCGACCGTCGTTGACAACTCGTAGAAATGGCATGCGGTCGCCGGCGTCGAGCTGGCCGGGGTCGGGGTCGAAGGGATCACCCAGCGGCCCGAGACGGTCTGCAGGTACGGGCCGGGCCCGGGCGGGGCGCGGTGGGGCCGTCCATCCTTCGGCGACGATACGCCCCTGGGCGGGTGCGAGGATGGGGCATGGCCTCCGTCCGCCGCGTCGCGCTCGTGACCGGCAGCTCCCGTGGCCTGGGCGCGGCGATCGCCCGCCGGCTCGGTGCCGACGGGATGGCCGTGGCGGTCAACGACGTCCACGGAGGTGAGCGGGCCGAGGCCGTGGCCGAGGCCATCCGCCGGGCGCGCGGCGTCGCCGGCGCCTTCGGCGCAGACGTGACCGACGAGGAGCAGGTGGCGCGGCTCGTGAGCGCCGTCGGCGCGACGCTCGGGCTGGTGAACGTGCTGGTGCTGAACGCCACCGGCCCGCAGCCCGAGGCACCGGTCGCCGACGTATCGTGGGAGGACCACCTCGACCAGTTGGCCTTCTTCGTGAAGAGCCCGGTGCTGCTGCTTCGCGCGGTGCTGCCGGGGATGCGCGGGCGCGGGTTCGGCCGCATCGTCCAGATCGACTCGGAGGTGGCCGACCTCCCGCCGCCCGGCCGCTCGGCGTACGCGGCGGCGAAGAGCGCGCAGGTCGGCCTCACGCGCGCCTGGGCGCGCGAGCTCGCCCCCTCGGGGATCACCGTGAACGCCGTGTCGCCCGGCTTCATCCCCGTGGAGCGCCACGCGGACGTCAACGCCGCCGTCCGCCGGGACTACGTCGCGAGCGTCCCCGCCGGCCGGATGGGGACCCCCGAGGAGCTCGCCCACGCGGTGAGCTTCTTCGCCTCCGAGGACGCCGGCTTCGTCACGGGCCAGCACCTCGTGGTCAACGGCGGGCGGAGCCTCGGCCGCTGAGGCCGCCGATGCCGCAGAATGGGGGACACCCGCGCACCGGCCGACGAGGAGAGGCGGATGCAGAAGCACGTGTTCGACATGCCTCCTACAAGCAGTACAAGACAACCCGGGCATCACCGAGTACCTCGAGGTCCCCGGCCGCGGCCACTCCCTGACCATCGACAGCGGCTGGCGCGAGGTCTGCGACACCGCACTCGCGTTCGTGAGGCGCTTCGTTTAGCCCGCCCGGCCCGTTCGACCACGTCCCGAACGAGCCGGCGGAGTCGCCTAACAACCGCCCCGGCAGGGAACCTCGAAGCCGCGCGGGAGGATTCGAAACCTGCGACCTCTGGCT